>NZ_SHNP01000001.1:0-1114554 GCF_026262685.1 Candidatus Seongchinamella marina | reverse complement strand
ATATCCTTGACCGTCTTTTCGGTGTTTGACATGCTCATGATGATGCTCCTGTACTTCAGTTTAAAAGTAGCAGAAGTCTCTCTTAGCAAATCAAGTCATTTGGTACCATCGTGGCTGACGGGATACACCAATGGTATTGAATTAGCTACTTTCACTAAAGTACCCCTCTCTTCTCTCGATGCGCTGCTCCCCGAAAAATTCCTCACGAGTTGAACCGCCTCCTGTATCGGGATATCTAGGGTCCACGCCAACACTAAATAACCATTGGGGAATGCCCCACAGGTGTTACAGATCATGCCACCGGTCTCATCGAAGTCATTGAAGCATCGCAGACCATCTTTCCCACCGTGCACTGGGCAGAGGACATGCCGAGGTCGACTCTGTACGGCTGCACGCAATTCAGGCGCCAACCGTGAGATGATGTCTGGCCACAAACCATTATATTGACTATGTCCTGCTTTCTGCCGCATCGTAGTCACTCGCTAGAATCATCACACCTGGTCAAGAAAGTAAGCGGACTGGGGCATCATGTGATCAACCCTGCTGTTCCAGTTTTTCTTGGATGAATTGTTTTAGTGTCGGAATTGTGTAGTAGTATCGGTTGCCGAACCGAAACCGTGGAGGCCCCTTACGACGGCGCTGCCACATTTCCGTCGTGCTCGAGGTGACATTTCCAAGATTTTGTACTTTCTCTTCAGGCACCCATTCGAGCTTATCCAGCAACTCTTGATCAGGTTCCGGACGGCTGGCCAAGACAATGTCAACTTTTTCGACAGGGTTCAGCCGATCAGTATTTGCTTGTCGTGAGTTAGGCATGCTTTCTCCCCAAATTGCGATTACCTAGGGGGATGATGCTACAGAGTAAGGCGTCGTGACGTGGGCCACACTGTGACAGTTGGCCCAGTTTTTTTAGTCGGAGCGTTTAATCCGGGTCAGGCTGCGGCGCAACGAGCGCTCAGATGGTTGCTTTTCTGCACCAAATTTTGATTCCCAATTATCGAGCATCCACTGTGTCAGACTTCTACAACTGAGTTTCTGTGCGTTGGGTGTAAGTTCTGTGAACCACTCTCTGATCTTTGTATCATCAAATTTTCGGGCTCTCCGAGCTTCTTTTGTCCGATCATGGTCTTGTTGCCATGCTAGTTGCTTCGACATCCAAGCCGTAGTCCCCAGCATGGAAATCACGTCCTCAATCAAGGTTTCGAAAGTTTTGGGATTGAAAGATTCCAGTTCTGTTATACATTTATCGAGGTATTTGCAGTAGGGTTGTAGTGGCCGAGTTTCAATCTGGAGAGATTCAACTCCGAAATATCCTTCGGTCCTTATCTGTCGGTAGCGATATGGCTCGGCATTCTGCTGAAGCATGGTCAACGTCACTCCAAGTTGCTCATAATCTTTTTCCTCGAAAGCGGACAACGCAGAAAATTTTGCCGCAGTCAGTACGTTCGGGGTCATCCTACTCGCTTTCATTGTCCCAGACCCCTTAGCCGAGCGTGGACATCATCGGCAGTTAGTTCTGTATATCGCCGAAGGTTTTTCCAGTCTTTATGTCCAGAGCAAATTGCAACTAACTCTATCGGTAGTCCCATCCTAAAAAGGCCTGTTATCCCCGCGTGTCGCAGATCGTGAAAGCGCAGGTCATCAACCCCCATTCGTGTTGTAGTACGAGTGAAGGCTGCTGACAGTGATTTGCTGTTGTAGGGGAATACCCTGCCCATAGGATTCTTCCGTTCACCCCTACGAGCCTCGACAATTCCCCATGCCCGGCCAATGAGCGGGACGATCTGGTCATTGCCTACTTTCTCTTTCGGGTCTTTCCGGTCTCTGATGATGACGGTGTGGTTGTCCCAATCAACATCCTCGAATCTGATACAGCAAATCTCGCCCTGCCGCATTGCGCTCGCGATGGCGAACTCGACAAGTTCCCCCATAGGAATCTGTTGTTTTGGCTGCTCAGCCCAATACCCCCGCAGGCGTTCTATCTCTTCGTCACTCGGTATCCGGTTACGCTCGTTACTGCGAGTCTTATGTCCGGCGTGCGCAAGTGCGGACCGAACTGATCGGCATATATCTCCACTGACATCCAGGTGGCGCGTGTGCTGCCCCCAATCAAGAATTTTTGCCAGTGTGGACAAATAGCCTGCCAGAGTGACAGCCTTCGTGCCGTCTTTAAGCTTTTTATCGGCCCAGTTTTGAATATGGACTCGAGACAATTTCGACAATTTGACATGCCCTAAGTCGGCTTTCCAAGCGGCCAGGTAATTACTCCAACTACGGCCACGCGCAGGTGTACTTGCCCTATAATCATCAACCAACTCTGCGAGCGACCCACGCGGGGAGATCAGTCCGGCATCGCTTTGGTCGATATCGGCCTCTATTCTGGTTGCCCAGACCTGCCCCTCGCGTTTTAGCTTGAAGGTCTTGGCCTTATAAAGGCCAACCTTACGGACCTGTACCCGCCAGTTACCGCTTGCTAGTCTAGTGTAAGTCGCCATGTGTGCAATTCGTGTGGCATGAAATAGCTACGAATTGTACCATTATCGACTACGCCGTGTGCACTATGTGTGCACATAATAGTGCACATATCACTTTATTGGTATAAAATGTCTATACATATCAACAGGTTATTATCAATTGCTCCGATGATGGACTGGTCCGATCATCATTGCCGCTACTTCTGGCGTCTGTTGAGCAAGCAGGCTCTGCTGTACACCGAGATGGTGACTACAGGGGCGTTAATACACGGTGACAGGGAACGCTTTCTTCGCTTCAATGCTGAAGAGCATCCGGTCGCCCTGCAACTAGGAGGGTCAAACCCAAACGATTTGGCCCAGTGTGCACGATGGGCACAGGAATGGCATTACGACGAAGTTAATCTTAACTGCGGCTGTCCCTCTGACCGAGTGCAATCAGGCATGTTCGGCGCCTGTCTGATGGCGCAGCCTGAACTCGTAGCGGACGGCGTCAAGGCCATGCGAGACGCGACCTTGCTTCCCGTTACCGTCAAACATCGAATCGGTATCGATGACATGGACTCCTATCAGCAGATGCTTGACTTTGTTGGCCCAGTCGCCGACGCAGGCTGCGAGGTATTTATCGTGCACGCTCGCAAGGCCTGGCTAAAGGGACTGTCACCCAAAGAAAACAGGGAGATACCACCACTGGTCTACGACTGGGTCTACCGACTTAAACGTGACCTACCCGACCTTGAGATCGTAATTAACGGCGGCATTCAAACGATTGAAGACTGCGAAGATCATCTTGCGCATGTAGACGGCGTAATGATTGGCCGCGAAGCTTATCAAAACCCCTGGATGTTGGCGGAAGTTGACTCTCGCTTGTTCGGGATAGACAAAGTGGCAGAATCCCGCGATGATGTTCTGCTGGGCCTACTGCCCTATGTGGAGCAGCAACTGGCTCTCGGTACTCACCTGAACCATATTACCCGCCATATTTTAGGCCTCTATCAGGGCGTTCCGGGCGCACGAAAGTTCAGACGCCACCTTAGCGAAAATGCGTATAAAAAGGATGCGGGATTGAATGTTTTAATCGACGCTTTTGAAAAAGTGCGTCAGGCAACTCCCGCATGACATACATTCACTGACAACCTCGACAGGACTAGCACCCGTGACAAGCAAGCTAGAGCAACTCAAGACAATGACTGATGTAGTGGCCGATACCGGAGACGTTGAAGCCATCGGCCGTTTTCAGCCTCTTGATGCCACTACCAACCCTTCCTTACTGCTGAAGGCCGCGGCCCTACCTCACTACGCACAGTTACTGGATAACGCCAAAAGCTGGGCCGGTACTGAAGGAGGCTCGAATAGTGAGCAACTGAGCAATAGCTGCGACCGCTTTGCTGTCGACGTGGGCAAGGAAATCCTTAGAATCATACCGGGACGCATTTCTACCGAGGTTGATGCCCGTCTCTCTTTTGATACCGCTGCAACGATGAAGCGCGCCAGAAAGCTAATCGATATGTACGAGGAAGCGGGCATCGGCCGCGAGCGCATCCTGATCAAGACCGCCTCTACCTGGGAAGGCATTCGGGCTGCAGCCCAATTGGAAAAAGAAGGCATTAATTGCAATCTCACCCTGTTGTTTGGGTTCGGCCAGGCAGCCGCTTGCGCAGACGCAGGCGTGTTTTTGATCTCGCCCTTTGTCGGCCGTATCTTGGATTGGCACAAGGCAAATACCGACTTGCAAATTGTGACTCCCCGGGACGACCCCGGCGTGCAGTCCGTTAGCCGCATTTACAACTATTACAAACAGCACGGCTACCAGACCATCGTAATGGGCGCGAGTTTTCGAAACACCGGAGAAATCGAGTCGCTGGCGGGATGCGATCGTTTGACCATCAGCCCCGCTCTGCTCGAGGAATTAGCCGCCGATGAAGGCGACTTGCCGCGCCAACTGGAGCCCGCCGGCGCGACAACAAGCGTTGCAAAACACAGCCCCCAGGAGCATGACTTCCGCTACGACCTGAACGCCGACGCAATGGCTACTGAAAAGTTAGCTGAAGGCATTCGCAGCTTTATCGGTGACCAGATAAAGCTGGAACAGCTGATCAGCGACAGATGATTAGTGCACTGAAATCACTGTTTGAAGCGCCAGTCCGTGAAACGGAAGCGGCACTACAGCATCGGCTGCAATTGGCCTCTGCGGCCATGCTCATCGAGACCGCTCGCGCGGACTTTACCCAGGATAAAGTCGAGGAGGAAGCGATGACGTCCTTGCTCTGCTCCACTCTCGAGCTAGCGCAAGAAGAAGTTGAAAAACTGCTGCAGCAGGCAGCTGCAAAGGTCGATGAATCTATTTCACTGTACGAGTTTACCCGGCTGATAAACGACCACTTCACCGCAGATCAAAAACTGCAATTAGTGGATAACATGTGGGTCGTCGCCTGGGCGGACAATAATGTCGACAAGTACGAAGAACACCTGATTCGCCAGGTTGCTGATCTTACCTACGTTAGCCATCAGGATTACATCCGCAGCAAGCACACAGCCAGGGACAAAGCACTCAGACTGTAAAGATTAACCTTGCTCGAGCACTGTCATAAGGTCGTGAAACCTGTTCCTGTTTTCTTCTGACAATCCCATGAGCACCCGGTGTGCCTCTATCACTTTTTCTTTCACTGTTGATTCATTACCCGCTACCTGGGGAATTTCATCGGCGCTGTCGGGGTTGGAGCAGGTTTCTTCGCGCAGTTCGAATAAGCGCTGAAAGCCCATGCTTTTGAGTAGACGATTGATTCCGGGGTCGCGGGAAAAAATGGCCGGCTGAAAGTCAAAGCGCTCTTTCACCTTGATCGCGAGCTTTGCCAGCAGTCCGAGAGTGGTCGAGTCAATACCTTCCACATGACAGAGGTCGACCCAGACACTGGCAAATTCGGGGTCATCAAACATTTTTTGAAAATACTCGTCAATCGTGGTGCAAAGGCTTAGGCGCACGTCTCCGAGCATACGAATGACGTAAGCACCATTGTGACTAGCCGCTAATATTCTGCCTTCGTGCATGTCAGTTCCGCTTGCTGATGAACAGCGCGGCAATGTCATCCGGAGCCGTATCAGCCTGGTCAAGCCCCAGACGGGTTACCATTTCCTCGGGAGAATTGGCTGTTTCCTCGAACACGTTAAGAAAGTATTTCTCTTTTTCTATGAGATTTTTTGGCGGCAGAATCTCCAGAATTCCGTCGGAAAAAAGCGCGAGCATAAAGCTATCGGGCAAATCAATCATGTGCTCTTCGTAGCTGGCATCATCCATTATGCCTACGGCAGAACCTTCGCCACGAAGATAACGGGCACCGTCTCCAGACACGAGCACTGGCTGCGGCAGATGTCCCGCCACACTGTAGCGCAAATTGTTGCTTTTCATATCCAGTACGCCCACGACCATAGTGGCAAACTTACCAACCTCCAGATCCATAACTTCCTTGTTCGCGCGCTTTAGCAACGCCAGGGGGCTGAGAATCGTGTCGTCATTCTGGCGCAAGAAGTCCGAACGCTTGCGAGCAAAAAGGTTCTTCAGCAGCACCGTAGCAAAAGCCGAAGAGCTGCCGTGGCCGGAAACATCCGCCATGAAAAAAGTTACAAAATGGTCGCCGACGGTAAAATAATCGGTAAAGTCGCCACTTAAATAAAGCGACGGAATCACCGTATGACTGAAAACATAGTCATTCAATACCAGCGGGGTTGCTGGCAACATGCGCATTTGCACTTGGCGCCCGGCCTGCTGGTCCTGCTCCAATACCTGGATCGTACCGCGCAATTCGGTATTGGCAGCCTGCAGTCTTTGTCGAGATTGCTCCAGCTCTCGACGGACCTGCCGTTGACGCACGCAGCGGTCCAATGAACGCTGAAGGGCCTCAACATCATCAACAGGGCGGACAAAGAAATCGCTGGCTCCGAACCTCAGGGCTCTCATCATCCGCGAGGCCTGGGCTTCATCACTAAATAAGATAACGGGAATCTGAACATCCATTTCCTGCAGCGAACGATGCGCAGAATCCCAGGTGAGGCCCTCCATATCCATTTCGCAAAGAATCACGTCCAGGTCTGGGCGCGTGCTCAGATACTCCCTCGCAGCGTTGGCATCGGTGTAGTTTTCAGGAGTAAACCCCAGGCTCGAAACCAGGGATGCAAGCACCTCCAGGCGGGCAGTATCGTGATCGACGACAAGGGCGGTACCGATCGGGTCCATTGGTATATTCGTTGACTCTATTGGCCGAGACACTACGCCCAAGAACAGGCACAAGCAACCGTCGAAACTCGGGTTTGAGCAGGATTTCACACTTTTACGCATGAATTGATAGCAAGGTCCCGGCTACCGCTAGAACTCTTCGAAATCCTCGCCTTCTTCAAAATCAGAGAATGTGTCCGACACTGCCCCATCGTTAACAAACGCTTCCCTGTTGGAGAGATAGGCATCACGTACGAAAATGTAACGATCGCCGGTAATGAGGTCATCGGCCTGAAGCAAACGAGAGCGTCCATCGACCAGGCCAAGCCCCCACAATGAGTTGCGCACGGCTACGCTAGGCATGTAAGTAGGCACAGAAGTATATGCATCAAAAATGGTTCCAGTGCCACTGCGAATGGTCCTGGGGCCGAAAAATGGCACCATGAGGTAAGGGCCGGACTCAAAGCCCCAGATAGATAGTGTATGGCCAAAATCCGTACGGTAGGGGCGCACCCCCATGGTCGTGGCCACGTCGAACAAGCCAACCAGTCCCAGCGTGCTGTTAATAACAAAACGACCAGAGCTCTGCCCGACACCGGCCCAGCGCCACTGTAAGGCCCCATTGAGCGCCGAATTGAAGTCATAGAAATTGGCAAACATATTGCCCACACCGCGCTTGGCAAAACCCGGCATCACCCAGTCATAGCCAACCGCTAAAGGGCGAAGGACATATTGGTCGATATTGTCGTTGGCCACGAACATTGCGCGGTTAAAAGACTCAAACGGATCGACATTACGTTCTTTATCCTCAGCGCAGGCCATCGCGGCGGGGAAAGCCAGGATCAAAAAAAGTAAAAGTCGGGGAAGGTTCATTCTTGGAGATTTCTGCATGTCGAGTGGGAATGGTACTAGCGGCTTCTGCGGGTAGCAAGTCCTCAGCCAAAGCTCCCGGCAGCCTGCACTACGTCCTTGTCGAGCAGTTCCCGCAATTGAGCAATGCCAAACGCCCGAATCGACTCAAAAGAGAGCTCCAACTCGGCGGCAAGGGTCTTAAGTACGTCCCCAACCGATAGCTGTTCGTTTTCGCGTAACAACTCAAGCAATCGGGCGGTAGCACCATTAAGCGCGATAAAGCCCACTTTGTCCCCGGCGTCACGATAAACCACCAGGAAAGTGGGATCTTCAGGCATCTCAGGACGATAGCTGGCACCAATTTGATGCACCGGGTATTGGTAACTTAATACCCATGCCAGCGGAGACAGGCACAGTTTAGCCTCTTCCAGGTCCTCGATAGTCTGCGGAGGAGGCACTTCGTCTTCTGCCACATCCAGAGCCAATTCCACCCATTCGTAATGCGCCAGTTCAGCCAGAAAGGGAGGGTCGCAATCGCGCGACGTGTGCTCAGACATCAGGAAATTGATGAACTCCTGGCTAATTTCCAAAAAATACGGTGATTTGCAACGATGACCCTCCATGAACATCCTTACCAACTCTCCCCACTGCTCGGCGTTATAAAGGCTGCGTAATACGGGAAAGCCGCCACTTATAAAGCCTTCGATGTTGCTGTAGATCAAATCTCGGTAAATCTTCAGTCTGCGCTCTTCTACTCCCCGCGGAGCGGAAGCTTTTTCCGGGTCGCGTAAGTAAGCCGCCATCTCCAGCTGGGATGCTTTCAATTCAGAGGCACTCATAATTGACCCACCGCTACTTTGTGCCGCTCAGGCGCCTCTCTCTGCAGGCGCCTGACCTGTTCAACTTCAGACAACAGCTCTGCCAGGGGAGGCAAATTAAAATCTCTTTCCAGGAGCGTTGGCAGCACCCCGGTGCGCTGATAGGCCTGCGCGAGAATGTCCCAAACGGGATCTATAACATCTGCGCCGTGAGTGTCTACCTTCAAGTCGTCGGCTTCATCATAATGCCCGGCCACATGAATGTAGCGAGCGCGTTCCAATGGCAGGGAATCGAGAAAGGCGATGGGGTCGTAACCGTGATTAATGCTATTCACATAAATATTGTTTACGTCCAGAAGCAGGTCGCTGCCGCTTTCCGACAACACCGCACTGACGAATTGAGCCTCTGTCATGTCCTGATGAGGCTGGGCGTAGTAAGAGGCATTCTCCAGTGCAATTGGCTCCCCTATAATATCCTGAACTTGGCGCACACGAGCGGCGACGTAGTGCACCGCTTCTTCAGTAAAAGGAATGGGCAGCAGGTCATACAAATGCCCTTGTGCAGCACAGTAAGTCAGATGTTCGCTGTACAGGGGAACCTCAATCTGATTCATCAGCTCGCGGACTGCGCCTACCAGGTCCTTGTCAAGGGGATCCGGGCCGCCGATGTCTAGCGATAGCCCGTGAAGAACAATGGGGTAGCGCTCCGCTAGATTGCGGAACTTCCGCCCGAAACGGCCTCCAACGCCTATCCAGTTCTCCGGCGCCGCTTCCATAAAGTCTACCGAGCCACTCTCCATAGACGAAAGCGGGCCCATCAGGGCCCGCCGTAATCCGAGTCCCGCTCCGCGAAACTCGTTATGTCGCTCAGACATTAGCCGCCGCACTTACCTTCGCCGCACTTGCCTTCGCCTTCCGCTTTATCGCCGCCACATTTGCCTTCGCCTTCCGCTTTGTCGCCACCGCACTTACCTTCGCTTTCGGCTTTGTCGTCACCGCACTTGCCTTCACCGCACTTGCCTTCGTCCTCAGCCTTTTCGCCGTGAGCACTGTCGTCGCCGCATTTGCCTTCGCCACACTTGCCTTCTTCATGCTTACTGAAGCTGACCAGGTCATAGCCACCGCTGAGCTGTTGCGCTGAGAACGGGTTCATCTCTGCACAAGCCAGCGGCGCGATAGAAGTTGCGAGAAATGCTGCACCCAGAGCGACAGCAAGAGGTTTCTTTGATTGAGCCATGATAAATTCCCTGTATCTAGTCCGAATAATTTTAATGTTATACCACGCAAAGGATGCTCTTCATGGCACCGCGTCGTGCAAGGTAAGACCGAGTGTTTCCACGTAAGTTTCAATGACCGAGCAAAACGACAGTTAATTTTTCACACTTTTACAAAAAACGCAATCCGCTGTGGCTAATGTGGGTTTTCATCTAGCCAGCGCTGCACCTCAAGCCACTGCTGTTGCAAGCGTTTCTGGGACACTGCCTGACGCGTACCCAACTGCTGTGCAAACAGGGAAACCCTCAATTCCTCCAGCATCCATCGGTACTGCTTCGCTGCCGGGCATAAAGCAATCAGCTTGTCCCTAGTGTGTGCTGCCTGTTTCATGGGTTCGGCCAGCGACTGCAGCAGCGCCGTATACTGTTGATCTTTGGAATACTGCCCTGAAAGCCGCTCAACCCTTTGCAGCGCCGCCTTCATGTAACGGGGGTACTGGTTTAGCCAGTCGGCCGGCGCACCGCTTAAAAAGCCGGAGGTCACCAGAGCTGCCAGATGCGCGCCGATATCAGTGACACTGTCAGTCCATTTGCCCGCGGGCAACGTCGATAATTTATTTCGGACTTGAGCCAACACCCGTAGGCTATTCAAGACAATCGCCTCAACCTCATTGGCGCGGCTGACCACCTCACCTTTGCCCCGTTTGAGAGTAGACTCAAAATCAGACTGATCCCAGGGTAATTCATGAGCTAGGTCCATCGCCTGAACAAAGGCTGCATCGATAAGGTCCTCAACCAGCATAGAACGGTCCTGACCTGCGCCCGCTAAAACCAGATTGAACTCATTGCCTCTGAGCAATTGTTTGCGCAAGTACTTCACCGATTGAGCACTGTGTAATCGCAGCAATTTCAGCACTCCATCGCGATGGGCCAAGCGAGCTGGGCCCGGATAATCGACCAGCTCAATCGCTACACTCTCACCATGGTCAACCAGCGCCGGATAAGACAATATTTCAATGCCAGCCTGACGAAAACGCCATTCGCGGGGCAGTTCTCCAAAGTCCCAGCGAATAATCCCTTCCTGTGCAGGAGAGCTACCTTTATCCACACCAACACTTTGGCGGGTATCGCTGCGAAACTGCTCGATCAACTGGCCCAGGTTCCTGCCCTGTTCCAATAAGCGGCCCTCCGCATCCACAACCCGAATATTCATTCGATAGAAGTCATCCAGCTTGGCGGGACTCCAGTCAGCTGGACTGAGTTGCAATCCACCCAGACTTCCCAGCACACGGGACAGCGCCACCAATAAGTCACTGTCATCAACTTCTAATTGCGCAAGGGCCTGGTCCACATAATTGGGCACCGGTACGAGACGTTTACGTTTGTCCTTGGGTAAGCCTTTTACAAGGGCAATGCACTTCTCTCGCAGCAAGCCAGGAACCAACCAGTCGAAACGAAAACGTGGGACCCGGTTAAGTAATGCAACCGGAACAGTTACCGTTACGCCATCAGCGGCCTTACCCGGCTCGAACTGGTAACTGAGACGAAACTCCAAATCCTGCCACTGTAAATTATCGGGAAACTGGTCTTCCACCTCAGCCCCGGGATCCCTGGCCAACAGCAAGGCCTTATCAAGCTGCAGACCCTTGTCGCTACCTGGGTTCTTCTTCAGCCAGGATTGCAATCGACCTGCGGTGTAGCAGTCAGTCGGCAGGCGTTCGTTATAAAAGTCGAACAATACCTGCTCATCAACCAACAGATCGCGCCGTCGAACTTTCGATTCCAGCTCTTCAAGCTCTCTGACCAAACGCTGATTATGTTTCAAAAAAGGAGGGTGCTGGCGATACTTGCCAGCTACCAGCCCTTCCCGGATCAGCAGTTCGCGCGCTTCAACAGGTGATATCGGTCCATAATGCACTGGACGTTTGTCTGCAATTGTGAGCCCATAGAGTGACAAGCGCTCCCACGCCATGACTCGACCGCTGCGGGATTGCCAGCGCGGCTGGTAGTAATGTTTTTTCAGTAACCCGGGATTAACGTCTGTGACCCACAGCGGATCAATGCTGGCGACCGTGCGGGCAAACACCTTGGAGGTCTCCACAATTTCAGCGGCCATTAACCACTTGGGGCGCTTGCGTGACTGCGATGAACCCGGAAATATCTGCAACTTTCGGTTTCGCGCTCCCAGGTACTCGCGGTCATCCTGATGCTGCGCAATATTGCCCAACAGCCCTGCTAGCAACGCCTGATGAACTGGCTGATAATTTTCCGCTTCAGGCGGCAGCGGCTCTGGGCGTAATTTTTGCTGACGGCACGCAATGGTCAACTGTGAATGTATGTCTCTCCACTCACGCATTCGCATGAACGACAAAAACTCGCGCTTACACAACTTGCGCAACTGGTTCTGGCTCAGTTCCTGGCGCTGCTCTTCGTAATAACGCCAAAGCTGCAGCCACGCCAGGAAATCTGATTTAGGGTGTTTGAAGCGTGCGTGAGCCTGATCTGACTGCTGCTGCTTATCGGACGGTCTGTCCCGAGGATCCTGCACTGCCAGGGCGCTGGCGATCACCAGTATTTCCGCCAGGCAGTCTCGTTCGCTTGCGGCCAGTACCATGCGCCCAAGACGCGGATCGACAGGCAGCCTGGAAAGACGCCGTCCCATCTGAGTCAGCTCACCCTCGGCGGAAACCGCGCCCAACTCCTCCAACAGCTTGTACCCGTCGCGCACCATTCGCGGGTCTGGCGGATTGATGAAAGGAAAATCTTCAATTTCGCCCAGACCCAGATTGAGCATTTGTAAGACGACCGCGGCCAAATTGGTGCGCAGTATCTCGGGGTCGGTAAACTCCGGGCGCAGATTGAAGTTTTCCTCAGAGTAAAGCCGCAGGCAAACCCCCGCCTCCACACGCCCACAGCGACCTTGCCGCTGGTTGGCGCTGGCCTGCGATATCGGCTCGATAGGCAGACGCTGGACCTTGGTGCGATAGCTATATCGACTAATACGCGCTTCACCGGGATCAATCACATAACGTATGCCAGGCACCGTCAGTGAGGTTTCAGCCACATTGGTCGCTAATACGACCCTGAGCCCTCTGCGTTTCGAAATATCAAACACACGATTCTGCTCTGCCTGACTAAGACGGGCGTAAAGCGGAAGAATGTCCAGTTCAGTATCATCGCGGAGCTGCTTCGCCACTTCGCGGATGTCGCGCTCACCGGGAAGGAAAATGAGTGCATCACCGCGTTTACCGAAGGACCCGGCATCGATGTCCTGCACCAGTGAGGAAATGCGTCTTGCATTATCGCCCTCTTCATCTGCACTGGCGTCCAGGTAATGAGTCTCAACCGGAAAGGTTCGGCCAGAGACCTCAATCACCGGGGCGTCGTCGAAGTGGCGGGAGAAGCTGTCTACATCGATAGTGGCTGAAGTAATAATGACCTTGAGATCAGGGCGCCTGGGCAATAGTCGCTTCAGGTAGCCCAGTAGAAAATCGATGTTGAGGCTACGTTCATGGGCTTCGTCAATAATGATCGTATCGTAACGCTTGAGCAGTCGATCTCGCTGGATCTCTGCCAGCAGTATGCCGTCGGTCATTAATTTGACAGCGGTATGCTCAGACACCTTATCATTAAAACGAACCTGATAGCCCACCACCGCGCCCAATTCAGTTTTCAGCTCCTGGGCAATGCGCTGCGCCACAGTTCGAGCGGCAAGGCGTCGGGGCTGGGTGTGGCCTATCAATCCTGATTGACCTCTTCCCAGCTCCAGGCAAATTTTTGGCAGCTGGGTCGTTTTACCCGATCCCGTCTCCCCGGCGACAATCACTACCTGGTTTTTGGCGATCGCCGCGGCAATCTCCTCTCTTCGCTGCGAGACAGGAAGTTCTTCGGGATATGTGATTTTCAGGTTTGAACTGGCGGCGCTATCTGACATTGGGTGGTGTTTTATATTCCGGGGAAAAAATACGTTATGCTTCTCATAGCCAAAACCAGCGAGAAAACAGCGAATGTCGCAACTCAGCAACTATACCTTCGATGAAATCACCATAGGTCAAAGCGCCGATTATTCCAAGACAGTAACAGAGCAGGACATACAAATGTTCGCCGCTGTTTCTGGTGATGTAAATCCATTGCACCTGGACGCTGAATTTGCGGCCGGCACTCGCTTCGGCGAACGCATTGCCCACGGCATGCTCACTGCTTCCTTTGTGTCGGCTGCGCTGGCAATGAAACTACCCGGTCCCGGCTGCATATTCATGGAACAATCACTTAAATTTCGCCTACCGGTCAAAATAGGTGATCAAATAAACGTAACACTGGAAGTCGTAGAGAAGAACGAGCGGAGAAAATCTATTTCTCTGAGCTGCAAGGCCTATAACGCTGAACAGAAACTGGTGCTGACCGGAACCTCTGTGGTCGTTGCACCGACCGACAAGCTTTCCATCCCCTGCCCTGCAAGTCCTGTCTTTCGAACTATGGATTGAACCCCAGGGTCAGGCGGTGTCGCCGTCACTCTGCTGCGATGCCAAAAACTGCTGATAATCCAGATACATCAGGCGAAGCATGACTGCAGCCTCCTGCCCGCCAGTACTCGTAGACAGCACCAATACCGAAGGGATCTCTTTTTCAACTGTCACCCCGGTTACGCCGAATATTATATTCGCAGAATCGCCCTCGGCTCCGAAAGTGGTAATTTCCCTCTGCTCTTTCACCGCATCCACCAGATTAGACAGCAATGCCGTGAGGCTGCTGCGAAAAGCGCCGAAGTTTAGTGTTCCAGCATACTCAGAGTGATCCATGGAGAGATCAAAGCGAACTGAAGACTTGTCCTCCATCTGGAGATTAGTCAGCGCCACGCGCTTTCCCTCGGAAATAGCTTTGAACAAGTTCTTGGCATCGGTCCGCTTGGCGTCCATAAACGCCCGGTGCAGTAGATTAATAGCGATCGTCAGGAACTGCTCCCTGGGCATGGACTGAGTTTCAATCTTGGACATGTTTACCTCAGTATTCGTTAGAGCGGCAAGTCTACTGTTAGCAGCCTCGACAGGCAATGATTTAGGCTGCCTTCAAGACAAATAGCGTGACTTCCAAGCCACTTTTACAGTAGCCCCTAGCTAGCTGTTTCTGTTATAGTTTTTGGATCTAATCGTATTGGTATTCAAACCGTGAACACTCGCAGGAAGGGGCCACACAATATCCCCTTTACAAAGGCACTGCTTCTGGCACTCCTGCCCGGGCTGATAAGCCTTGCACAGCCTTCCATGTCACAGCCCCCCCAGGGTATTGAGAGCAAACCCCTCAGAGAAACTGTACCCGACTACAGCGCGGAGGTCGAAGACGCGCAGGTGCGGCGCTTACAGCGTATGTTGCGTGCTTACCACAGTGAAGAGGCCGAAGCGGTCTTGTCTGATCCAACCAAGAAGGAAGTCGCCGAGAGACAGCAGGCTAACAAGGACGCCGAAAGGCTCGCCCGCATACCCTTTAGCGACAGTAAAGTGCGTCTTAATGGCGAAGAAGGTAGCCTGGCATTAGCAAAGATCACCCGCCGCTTGTCCGACCCGGGTATACCCGAGAGCCGACGTGACAATGCACCCATTTGCTCATTCCGAACGTACCTGTTTGGCAATCTGATCGCCGGTGAGAAGCGCAGTCTGCGGCCCGTGGGAAAGCACCACTTCATTCTCAAGCAGCACCTACAACCTGGCAGCACCACTGTTCGCATTTCTGGCCACAGCTGGGAAGTACGTATTCCTGAGGATAGCCACAGCCAGGAATACCTAATTACGCTCTACAAGCCGCCTGGTGTGAAGCCAGAATTTCATGTTTTCCCTGTTGGCGAACTCATGGCTATGAATAACGCCCACATCCCTGCCTGGCTGCCAGACGAGTTCCAGATCCAAAACCCGGGATGAAACGGGACAATACCCCTTGGGGAGCTGCACCCTGCGCCGATATCAGCTGGTCAGAAAACGGCGTCCCCTTCTCCACCCAGTTCGATGATTTCTACTATTCCAGTGAAGCCGGCATTGCCGAGAGCGAACACGTTTTTCTGCAGGGCAATAGTTTGCCCGAACGCTGGACTAGTTTTGAAGACGATACCTTCTGCATTCTCGAAACAGGCTTCGGCACCGGGCTCAACTTCCTGCTGACCTGGCTGGCGTGGCAAAAGCAGACCAACAACCGTCCTAGACTTCATTTTATCTCGCTCGAAAAATTTCCTCTATCAACTCCAGAGCTTGCCCAAGCGCTGGCCCCCTGGGAATCCCTTAGCCCTCTGGCAAATAAGCTGATCGACGCCTGGCCAGGACGACTGCCAGGGCAGCACCGACTGGAACTGGACCAGGGTCGGGTAATGCTCGATCTGTGGTGGGATGATTCTCGCCTCGCGCTTGCTGATTTGGCAACTCGCGGGCCTGCAATCGACGCTTGGTATCTGGATGGCTTTACACCCTCGCGCAACGATGCAATGTGGCAGCCGGGGCTTTACCAGGCCATGGCTGCGCTGTCTCGCCCCGACGCTACTGTGTCCACCTTTACAGCCGCAAGCCATGTTCGTCGGGGCCTGGAGCAGGCAGGTTTTGAGATTTCCAAGGTACCAGGGTTTGGCCAAAAGCGTGAATCCTTGCGCGGTGTTGCAACGCGGGCCGGACCAACACTGGCAACAATAGATACCCCGTGGGATATGTCATCGCGGCCCGTGACCAAGCCTCGCCACGCCCTCATCATCGGTGCAGGATTAGCGGGTTGCACCCTGGCGGCAGCGCTGGCTCAACGCAATATCAGCGTCACTCTGCTGGATCAGGGAGACCTTGCCGGTGAGGCGTCTGGTAACGAACAGGGAGTGCTTTACACGCGTTTATCAAAGCGTCATTCAGCGCTGACTGATTTTGCACTGCAAAGTTTCCGCTTTTCAGCCAACCTCTACCGAAATATGTTCACCTCAGGCGCATTAGAGCCAGGTCTGGATGGAGACCTTTGCGGGAGTTTTCACCAAATCACTGATGCTCAAGAGGTGGCCCTGCTTAAGAATCAATTGGTTGGCCTAAATGACTTGGCTGAAGCTCTAACGGCGCAAGAGGCTAACCATTACCTTGGAGAAACTCCTGTTGAAGGCGGTTATTGGTATCCGGATTCAGGATGGTTAAGACCTCCGGCGGTGTGTTCAGCTATGCTGGAATCGCCGCTGATTAAATTGCAACGAAATTGCGGCAAAGTGACATTAAAGCCATTAGAAGAACAGTGGCAAGCCATCGACAGTGACAACCAGGCGTTGGCCACTGCGGATATTGCGATTATTTGTTCGGGAGCGAGCAGCGCATCTTTTACCGAAACAGGCTGGCTGCCGCTACAGAGCATACGGGGACAAACCAGCTACTTGCCCGCCAGTGAAGCAACCCAAAGCCTGAAAGCAGCCTTCTGTCATCGAGGTTACATCTCGCCAGCCAGAGAAAGCCGGCACTGCATAGGCGCCAGCTTCAAGTTACGTGATAACAGCATGGAAGTGCGACCGGAGGAACATCGAGAAAACCTCGAAAAACTGGCTGCAGCCCTGCCTCAATGGTCCTCTGAACTAGAAAAACTTGACCCCGAGCAAATGGAAGGCAGAGTCGGCTTTCGCTGCGCCAGCCCCGATTACTTGCCCATTGCAGGCCCAGTGCCCGCCAGAGAGGAATTCTTGCAGACCTACGGTGCGTTGCGTAAAAATGCGAGGCAGGTTATTCAGCAAAGGGGCAATTACGTGCCCGGCCTTTACATTAACACCGCTCACGGTTCTCGAGGCCTCAGTTCGGCTCCACTATGTGCACAGCTTCTTGCAAGTCTGATCTGCAATGAACTGCCGCCACTTTCCCGCGAACTGGTCCGCGCATTGTCGCCGTCACGATTTCTTATCAGAGACCTGGCGCGGGGTTTGATTTAGCCATGCCCCGGTTTTTTATACTGTTATGCCTCAGCGTTTTGTGCGCTGTACCTGCCTACAGCGTCGAACAATTCAGCTACAAAATTCTCAACAAGAAGCCCCAGGACCGCGCCAACTTTGTCCAGGGACTGGAAATACTGGAGGGCACGTTGTACATAAGTTGCGGAAATTACGGGCAATCCAGGCTCATGCGTTATCACTTTGATGACATGCGCCTGAAAGACAGCAAAGCATTATCTCCGCGACTGTTTGCCGAGGGCGTGAGCGTATTGGGTGAGCACATTTACCAGCTAACCTGGCGTGAGCGCATGATGCTGGTTTTCAATAAATCGACGATGGAGCCAGTTGAGTGGTTTCCCATTGTTGGCCAGGGCTGGGGGCTGACTAACGACGGCACGCAGCTTATCTATAGTGATGGCAGCGACCAAATTCACTTCCTCTCCAACCAATCACGCGCCATCAGCCACTCCATATCGGTCACAGAAAATGGTCGTCCTGTTCGAAAGCTCAACGAGTTGGAATGGATCGATGGCAAAATATGGGCAAACGTTTGGCAAACCGACCGAGTGGTGATCATCAATCCACAGTCTGGCGAGGTCGAGGGCAACGTAGACCTTTCGGGACTATTACCCGCCAGCGATCGACAAGCAACAACCGACGTACTCAATGGAATTGCTCGCAACCCTGATGATGGCAGTATCTGGGTCACTGGAAAACGCTGGCCCTGGCTTTATCAAATAGAACTACTGCCCTTAAACTAGACCCCAAGCAGCAAAATTCGCGTTAGAATAGCGGCCTTCTCCAATATGACCTGAGACTCTGCATGAGCACATCACTCCCTGCGGCGCACAGCGCCTTTGAACCCGTTCGTCAGCAACGGGTGGACTCCCTGAATCTGGATGTACAGGAATTTCGTCACCGAGAGACCGGGGCGGCGCACTACCACCTGGCATCAGATTCCAGCGAGAACGTATTCCTCGTTGCCCTGCGCACAGTTCCCGAAGATTCAACGGGCGTTGCCCACATCCTGGAACACACTGCTTTATGCGGCAGCGAGCGCTACCCTGTTCGCGACCCCTTCTTCATGATGCTACGCCGCTCACTGAACACCTTCATGAACGCGTTTACCAGCTCTGACTGGACTGCCTATCCCTTTGCCAGCCAGAATCGCAAGGACTTTAACAACCTGCTGGATGTCTACCTGGACGCAGTATTTTTCTCACGCCTGGACCCTCTGGATTTCGCTCAGGAAGGACATAGGGTCGAATTCGAAGAAGCTAACAACCCCGAGAGCGATCTGGTTTTCAAGGGTGTGGTTTTCAACGAAATGAAAGGGGCAATGAGCTCTGTACCCAGCGTGCTATGGGGAAAATTATGCGAGCATCTGTTTCCGTCTACTACCTATCATTACAACAGTGGTGGTGAGCCAGAAAACATTCCAGACCTGAGCCACGAGGAACTGGTCGCCTTTTATCGGAGTCACTACCACCCAAGCAACGCCATTTTCATGACCTTTGGCGACATCAGCGCGGCAGAGCATCAGGCTACCTTCGAGGAAAAAGCCCTGAGTCGCTTCCAACGCCAGGATCTTCGCATTCAGGTTCCACCGGAAACAAGGCTATCCGCACCGCTAAAAGTTAAAGACAGCTATGCCTTTGACGAAGAGACTGACACCAGCGGTAAAACTCACCTGATCGTCGGCTGGATGCTAGGTGAGAGCAGCGACCTAGAGCAAATGCTTGAGGCTCAATTATTGACCAGCGTGCTCCTTGAAAATAGCGCCTCACCTTTGCAGCAAGCTCTGGAAACCACATCATTGGGACAGGCTCCTTCTCCCCTGTGTGGACTGGAAGACTCTATGCGCGAGCTGGTATTTGTGTGTGGCATTGAAGGCAGTGAAGCAGAGCATGCAGACGCACTGGAGGCATTGGTCCTGGAAGTGATTACCGACGTCGCTAACAACGGTATCAGCCACGAAAGACTGCAAGCCGTGCTGCATCAATTAGAGCTGCATCAGCGTGAGATCAGCGGCGACAGTTACCCCTATGGTTTGCAACTCATTATGCAAGGCCTGGGTTGCGCGACTCACTACAGCGACCCCATCGCAGTCCTTAATCTGGACCCGGTCATCGACTCGTTGCGCCAGCGCATAGAGGACCCTGAATACATTAAGAGCCTCGCCCAGAAGCTGCTGCTAGACAACAACCATCGGGTCACCCTGGTCATGGAACCCAACAAGGAACTCTCAGCAGAAAAACTGCAGAGGGAAGCGCAAAGACTGGCCGATATCAAAGCGGCCATGGACGAAGCGCAAAAACAGGCCACTGTGCAACTGGCAACCGACCTTTCCGAGCGTCAGTCACAGGTCGATGACGAAAGTATTTTGCCCAGAGTTGAGTTGTCGGATGTACCCGCCGGATTGCAAGAGCTGGAGTTCAAAGAACATAACAACGGCCCCTTGCATGTCACCACCTACAGTCAGGGCACCAATGGGCTGGTTTACCAGCAAATGATCGCCGCCCTGCCTGCACTGGACTCGGCCCAGCAATCAGTGCTTCCTCTATACACCAGTTTTTTAACCGAGTTAGGCATAGGTGAAGGAAGTTATCTGGATTCCCAACACCGTCAATCCGCAGAAGTTGGCTCCATCAATGCCTTCACTTCAATGCGAGGCGAGGCCGATAACGAACAATCAATCACAGCCAATTTTGTTCTCTCCTCCAAAGCGCTGCTGCGCAATGCCGAAGATCAAGCAAGGCTTATGGCTGACACCATGCGGGGCGCGCGGTTCGACGAGGTGGAACGAATCCGCGAACTGGTCAGCCAACAGCGAGCACGACGCGAACAATCCGTGACCGGGAATGGCCATGGTCTCGCAATGGCCGCCGCTTGCGCGGGCATGAGCCCGCTGGCAAAGCTCAATCATCAGTTATCGGGGCTCGCAGGCATCCGCAGTTTGCGCGAACTGGATGATAGTCTGGCAGATGATAACAACGCCGCCAACTTTGCCAGGCAACTGGGAGCAGTTCATGAACGAATTGCCGCCATGCCGCGACAGCTACTCGCTATCGCTGAACCAGACGCAGTAGGCAGTATTGCGAAGCAGCAGGCCAGCGTGTGGAGCGAGCACTCGGCAAACACAAGTGACAAATTCTCCCTGCCGCAGGTACGAGAAAAGCGCAGTGAATTCTGGGTGGCCAACAGTCAGGTGAATTTCTGCGCCCGCGCCTACCCAACCGTACCCGTTCGGCACCCCGATGCGGCTGCGCTCACTGTTCTCGGTGGCTTTTTGCGCAATGGCATTCTGCACCGGGCCATTCGCGAGCAAGGTGGCGCATACGGGGGCGGAGCCTCACAAGATTCGGGAATTGCAGCCTTTCGTTTCTATTCTTATCGCGACCCGCGACTGGCAGAAACCCTGGCAGACTTTGATGCCGCAGTACTGTGGTTACTCCAAGAAAAGCACGAGCCTCGCGCGCTGGAAGAAAGCATCCTGGGCGTTGTCGGCAGTCTGGACAAGCCCAGCTCTCCCGCCGGTGAAGCCAAGCAACACTTCCATAACCGCCAGTTTGGACGCTCACACGAGCAGCGTGAGCAATTCCGGCAGCGGATACTCGATGTTTCTCTGGACGATTTGCGCCGCGTAGGTGATACCTACCTAAAACCAGAACTGGCCAGTACAGCGGTGGTAAGCAACAGCGTTCAATTGGAGACTACAGCCGAACTGCGAGAGACTTTGGGCCTTAATGTTGAGCATCTCTGATAGCAGAAAATAAGCCGGCTGCTCTTTGCCAACAAAAAAATGCGCGGCAGTGCCGTCCAAAACCAGATCTCTCAAAACGTTAATCTAGTCACGACGCCCTGCCCAGCGTTTCCCCATTCGCTGGTCGCGCTGTTTTGACATTGCTGTGAATTGCTCGCGCTGATCCGGAGAAAGTAACTGATAAATTTCAGCATGGGTGCTGGTCATTTGGTACGCCATTCGAGCGCTAATCTCGCCCAACTCGTCCGCAAGTTTTTGAGCGATGCCGGGATCGAAATCAGCATGCATTGCTTTCATCTGCTTGCGTATTTCGGCAAGGCGCGCCAAATCAGCCGCGCCAGTTTCCCTGCCACCCTCCAACAGCGCTTCAACCTGCTGCTTCTGCGTATCGGAAAGCGCGAGTTCATCTGTCATGTGAGACAGTCTTTTATCGATATTAAATTCCGGTGGCGGCCCCATTGACCAGGCACCAGCAGATAAAAGAAGAACGCCCATTAAGGCAGTTCCCGGTATCAACTTAAACAGTATTCGATTCATCATGATCTCCTGACACAATTCGGCAGCTGTTGCGGCACGATGCATATAAATTTACACAAAAGCCTGGTTAAGCTCCTCATCAAACTAGTAAAGAAATGTTAAGGACAGGTGACAAACCGGCTGCGCTTCTACAGACTGAAAGGATGAAAGATCACGTACTAATCATCGATGACGACAAAGAACTCTGTGCTCTTCTCGCTCAATATCTGGAGCTGCAGGGTTTTGAGGTCAGCAGTATTCATGATGGCGCTGAAGCGGTAACACATCTGCAACAGCAGGAATACGACACACTGGTGCTGGATGTAATGCTGCCGGGAATGATGGGACTGGATGTGTTGCGCAAAATAAGAGACTTCACCGACACTCCGGTACTTATGCTCACTGCCCGGGGTGAAGATACGGACCGCATAGTAGGCCTGGAGATGGGCGCCGACGATTATTTGCCGAAGCCCTGTAACCCGCGAGAACTCGCGGCGAGACTGAGGGCGATTTTACGCAGATCCCAGCTTACCGACATAAATGAGTCACAAACCGAGGTTAGCGTTGGTAGCACCACCCTCAACAGCGCCAATCGCACTGCGATACACCGGGGCGTGTCATTAAACCTCACTAGTGCGGAGTTCAACCTGTTGATGATCTTGTTAAAACGCGCGGGCAAGATCGTTGATAAAGATACGCTCAGTCAAGAAGGCCTGGGAAGACCACTTTCGGCCTACGACCGCAGCGTTGATGTCCACGTCAGCAAAATTCGCCGCAAGCTGGCGAATGCCGGTGGCAAAGAGCTGATTGTCAGTGTCCGCGGACTCGGCTATCAGTTTGCCGTAGATGGCGGTTACTAGAGTGCGCGGATCAATATTTATCAAGATTTTTCTTGGCTTTTGGCTGGTATCTATCGCAGTGCTAGGTAGTTGGCTACTGGCCGATAGCTACATCGAAACTCTGCCTGCACCCGAGCAACAGCACCGCCCACCGCAGGATCCTCCTCAACGCTTTGTATTGCGGCTGATCTATGCAATGCAAAACACGCCGGCAGAGCAGCTTCCTGCCATTATAGAAAAAGCAAAAAGCAAACATGATATCAATGTGTGGCTACTGGACAGGCAAGGTCGTGACCTGCTGGAACAGAGGGTTCCAGCCAAGGTCGCTACCGTGGCAAACCAGCTGCGCGGACGCAAGCGACGCGCTTTCGCCAGGCACCGTGAGGGACCTCTAATTGCACATAGCGTTAACCTGTTTGATGGTAGCCCTCGCCGAATGGTAATGATGTTTCCCAAACCCAATCACCAGATTATTGGCTTACTCATCGCCAATAACTGGCTGAGATTGCTACTCGCGATACTGGTCAGCGGACTTATCTGCTATGCGCTCTCCAGAATGACGACTAATCGATTGCGCGACTTGCGCCATGCTTCGCGAAAATTAGCCGATGGCGACTTACACACTCGAATTCATGTGCGCGACCACGGTGGAGACGAAACTGACGAACTGGCCCGTGACTTCAACACCATGGCAAGACAGCTGGAAACCCGGATGCGAGAGCAAAAGCAGCTGCTCAGTGATGTCTCTCACGAGCTACGGTCTCCCCTGGCGCGGATGCGTGTTGCGCTTGCGCTCGCTATGGAGGATGAGCATTTGCGGCTCGACCTTCTCGGTCGAATGGATAATGAAACGGTTCGCCTGGAAGACCTGATAGCCCAGCTGTTATCTACGCAAGAAAATT
The DNA here is from genome assembly GCF_026262685.1 of Candidatus Seongchinamella marina. NCBI lineage: Bacteria > Pseudomonadati > Pseudomonadota > Gammaproteobacteria > Cellvibrionales > Halieaceae > Seongchinamella > Candidatus Seongchinamella marina. The sequence continues at coordinate 1,091,051 of NZ_SHNP01000001.1, read as the reverse complement.
CCCTGCCGCTAGACAAACACGTCGACCTGATCGCACTGCTGTATCAACTCTGCGATGACGCATGCTTTGAAGGTAATCAAACCGCTAAGAAGGTCACGCTGTCGACCGGATTAGCTGAAGCCATCGTTGCCAGTAGTGGTGACCTTCTGCACAAAAGCTTTGAAAATATAATTCGCAACGCCTTACAGCACACTCCCGAAGAGAGCGAAGTTCGAGTTCAGGTCATAGATACGGCAGGTAGCTACCAGGTCAGCATCGAGGACTGCGGGCCGGGTGTTAAAGAGCAAGACTTGCAGCGCATTTTTGATGAGTTCTATCGTGTTGATAGCGCGCGCAGTCGCGATGCCGGCGGCTATGGGCTCGGACTATCAATCGCTCACCGTGCGATTGTCCAGCACGGGGGCGCACTGACAGCAGAGAACACCAGGAAGGGGTTGAAGGTGATTGCCCGCATTCCTAAATAGCATTCAAAACACTATGCAGAGCTCAATCGAATGCTAGAATAGTGGGTTTTCAGGGGAGTGGCTTTCAAATGCTTGATATCAAACCAATGGCCGGCGCATTGGGCGCTGAAATACATGGACTGGACCTGTCTGGGGAGTTGGGCGAAGGCGATTTTGCGCGCGTTCGCAAACTACTCAATGAGTATCAGGTCATTTTTATTCGTGACCAGGATATCAGCCCCGCCAACATGAAGGCCCTCGCCCTCTCTTTCGGTCCTGTCCAGACTCACCCAGCCTATGAGACTGTCGAGGGCTTCCCCGAAATCACCATTCTGGAAAGCACACCGGAAAAACCGACTAAAATCGAAACCTGGCATACAGACATGACCTTTAATCAGCACCCGCCAATGGCGACCATGCTGAAATCAGACATCATCCCTCTCAAGGGCGGCGACACACTCTGGTCAAGCATGACTGCGGCATACGATGCGCTGTCCGTTCCTATGCAGAAGTTCCTTGAGGATCTGAACGCGGTTCACGACTTCCGCTGGGGATTCAAGGAGAGTCTTGCAGAACCGGGCGGGGCTGAGCGCCTGAAGGACGCGGTTGCCGCTAATCCCCCGGTTCGCCACCCAGTCATACGCACGCACCCGGAAACAGGTAAGAAAGCGATATTCGTGAATGAATTGTTCACCACCCACATTGACGAGTTACGCCGTGATGAAAGCGATGCCCTATTGGGCTTTCTGTATAAGCATGTAACAACAGACGAATTCACCTGCCGCTTTCATTGGCAGGCCAACAGTCTGGTGATTTGGGATAACCGCTGCACCCAGCACAAGCCTATCAACGACTATTTCCCGGCACATCGAAGAATGGAGCGTATTACCATCGATGGGGACAAGCCCTACTAAAACCTGTATCCAACGCATTCGGGCCGGTTAGGCCCGAGGACCGCTAGCGACGAACAAGAGGCGGGCGACTCCGTCAAACCTCCAGAGAGCGGAAACCGAGCGTACGGTCAGCCGCTAAAAGTTCGCCCAGCTTCTCCAGCTGTTGGCCTGCGTTGCCCAGCGAGTAGCTGATCTGCTTCGCCATCAGATAAAAGCGATGAATGGGATATTCAACGTCTGCTCCCATGCCTCCATGCAAGTGCTGCGCGGTACAGACCACACGATGCGATGCATCGCAGGCCCACCATTTGGCAGCGCGAACCTCGGCTCGTGCCTCCTTGCCATTGCTCAGGCACCACAGTGCCAACCAATAGGTGGTGCGGATAGCCTCTACATCGATGTAACTATCTGCCATGCGCATAGCCAGAGCCTGGAAGCTGCCCAGTGGAACGCCAAACTGGTTGCGTTCGCTGACGTATTGCGCAGTGCGCTTCATCGCTTCTTGCGTCACCCCAACCTGCTGCGCACAATGTGCAATGTTGGCACGCTCTTCAAGCCAGTCAACAATCGTGTCGCCCTGACCCTGCGCTCCTAGCAACGCTTCGCTGGTCACACGGACATCGTTTAAGGTCAGGTGGGCAGCTCTCTGCCCGGAAATACCGATTTCTACCGCGGTCAGGTCCACCCCGGTTTGCGCCACTGGCACAACGAAAACGCTGGTCTCGTCTTCGCCCGTTGCGGCAGGCACCAGAATATAATCTGCCACCGCACCATCGGGCACCAGTGCCTTGGTTCCATTGAGTGTCCAATTATCGTCACTTCCGCGACCAGCCGTGACAGACGTGGTTAAAGCGCTGTTCATCCCAAGATCGGCAATAGCCGCACTGAACTTGGATTGTCCGCTGGCCAATTCAGTCAGCCACTTTTGCTGCTGTTGATCAGTGCCGTACTCTGCAATGGGTAACCCGCCCAAAACCAGGCAGGAAAAAAGCGGTATCGGCGCCACTCTCCTACCTTGTTCTTCGAGCATCAGACACAGCTCGGTCAGTCCAAGTCCGCTGCCGCCGACCGCTTCCGGCACAGCAATTCCCAGCAAACCTTGCTCAGCAAGGGTGGTCCACAAGCCGCTATCGTAAGTTTCGTCACCGCGAGAAAAATTCAACAGAAACTCATCCGTCGCTCGATCGGTAAAAATTTGATAAGCGAGTTCTCGGATTGCACTCTGGTCTTCTGTGTAATTGAAATCCATGCCTTTACTGCCTCAGTGTCTCCTGACCATCGCGGCCAGATTGCGTGTGTATTTAAGTTGATTCTGCTCCGGATGTTCAAGGAACAGTGCTCGGTAGAACATGGTGGACATCAATTCCGCGAACTGATCTACACTCAAATTTGCGGCCATTAACGGCTCGCTGCGATTGATAAAGTACTCTCTAATCAACCCCTCCCCGACGCCAGCTAACGAGTAAACCACCATCAAGGCCTGATTTTTTTTGAACTTCACATCCGGGAAAAGGCCAGGCATTCGCTCAACCAGCCACATCAGTTGCTCTCGATAATTGTTCCGCAGCATGCTGCCAAAATCCGGATCTTCGTCAGCCAGCTGCAGCAAACAGCGCATTACGCCTGGACGCTTGGCATAGCTGCGAACAATCACCAGGTTGTAAGCGTGAATTCGACTGTACCAATCTCCGGGCTCGACATCTTTCTCTATTTCCGCAGGGTCCCTCGCAGCCTCAGCAAACTCGGTCAATACTTCTACAGTGAGGGTTTTCAGGTCATTGAAGTAGTGATAGAACAGACCCTGAGCCACGCCGGCCTCCCGGGTCACGTCTACGATGCGCATTTTGTGGTAGCCGTCGCGCTCAAGCACCACCAAGGCCGCCGCCATTAGACGAGCGCGGGCCCTCTGCCCTCGTGCACTGAGCGCTTTCTCATGACTTTTTTCGATGACTGCTGATTTCGACATGCGAATAAAATAGTTGAATTTGAATTCAATTTCAATATTATTGTGTCATCGCGAATGAGGAACAGTCCATGCACGTCGAATACACCACCGAACAGAAAGAGCTGCGAAGAGAGTTTCGCGCCTATTTTTCCAGCCTGATCAAGCCGGAATATCGAGAAGAGCTCCGCAACGCAGAGAGCGGGGACCTTTATAAGGAACTCATTCGCCAACAAGGTAAGGATCAAATGCTGGCTGTAGGCTGGCCCGAGCAGTATGGCGGGCGCGGTCTGACTGAATCAGAGCAGCTGATCCGCTATGAAGAAGCCCTCCTCGCTGGCGCCCCAACGCCCTTCGTCACTCTCAATACCGTCGGCCCGGCACTGATGAGCCAGGGCACAGAGGCCCAAAAACAGCGTTTCCTGCCCGGCATTGCAGCGGGTGAAATACATTTCTCAATTGGCTACACAGAGCCCTCGGCTGGCACTGACCTCGCAGCACTGACGACCTCTGCCGTGAAGCACGATGACCACTACCTTGTGAACGGTAACAAGCTGTACACCAGTGGCGCCGAAGGCGCCGACTATGTTTTTCTCGCGGTTCGTACCGACCCCGACGTACCAAAGCACAAGGGAATATCAATACTCGTGGCCGAAACCAGCGATCCGGGTTTCTCTCGTGGCGACATCCACACCATGGGTGGTGTGCATACCAATGTCACCTATTACGAGAACGTAAAGGTGCCTTTGGACATGATTATTGGTGCAGAGAACGCTGGATGGCGCCTGATCACCGAACAACTCAATCATGAGCGCATTGGGCTTGCCGCCTGGGGAATTCAGGGCTGGAAAATATTCAGAGATGTAATGAACTGGGTCCACGACACCAAGGGAGCCGATGGACAACGGGTGATAGACAATCCCGGTACCCAGCGTAACCTTGCCGAGGTCTACGCACACCTAGAAGCCATGCGGGTAATGAATGCCCGCATGTCCTGGCAGTTGGACCAGGAAGAAATGAGCCCGGTGTTTCCCTCTGCCATTAAGGTTTATTCCACCGAAATCATATTAGAAATATGCCGCCTGTTGATGGACGTGGTGGGACCACACTCGCTTATTGCCGGCGACAGTGAAGGTGCTGTTCTTCACGGCAACCTGGAACATGAATACCGTCGCGCCACTATTAACACCTTTGGCGGCGGCGTAGTGGAAGTGCTGCGAGGTCTGGTAGCGACTCACGGGCTGGGCATGCCCCAGCATCGCTAGAACTAACATCAAACAACAACCCGATTGGAGCTTGTTCAATGACACCTGAAGAGCAAAACGCCTTCGAAGAAAAAATCTACGCCTACTCAGGCGCGCAGGTTTGTGCAAGAACGCCCGCTGCAGACGCAGTGAACCCAGCCATGATCAGGCACTGGACCGAGGTAATGGGCGACAACAACCCCGCTTACACCAACGAGGAGTGGTCGGCCAGCAGCGCGCGCGGAAAAACCATCGCCCCCGCAGCCATGCTGTATGTGTGGAACCAGGAAGGCTATACGGTGACCACGGGGCGCGCCTCAGATCCCCAGACTGACATGGTTGAACTGTTTAACGAATATGGCTTCACCGGCGTATTGGGCACTAACGTCACGCAGGAGTACTTTAGGGAAGTCAGCCCCGGTGACACCGTCCATGTTGAGATGGTGATAGATAATCTTTCCGAGCGAAAATCTACCGCGCGCGGTCCCGGTTATTTTTTCGAAACCCTGGCGACGTTCACCGACCAGAACAACGAGAAAATCGGTACTCAACGATTTCGGGTTCTCAAGTTTATTCCGCAGGAGCAGCCTGCTGCTGCCGCTGAAGAAAAGCTGGCTGTACCCAGCCGCATTGCCTCTCCCCGTGGCCACGACAATGGCTGGTGGTGGGACGCCTGCGACAAGGGCCAGGTGTTAATTCAGCGCTGCAAGAATTGCCAGACCTTGCGCCACCCTCCCCGCCCAATGTGTGGTGAGTGCCAGTCAATGGAGTGGGACTCCATCGAATCCAGTCTGGACGGTGAGGTTCTGTCTTACACCGAGTTGCACCACCCAAAAATTCCCGGGTATCAGTATCCGCTAATCTGTGCGGTGATCAAATTGCGTGAGGGAACAAGCATTGTGTCAAATGTCGTGGGCTGCGAGCCCTCTGACATTTACATAGGCATGAAACTGAAAGGTAAAGTGGAACAAGTCGACGAAAAAAACACCCTGCCACAGTTCTACCCGGCGTAACGAGGAGCAAAGCAATGAGCGAATACCAGACATTGAGCTGCGCCGACGTATCTGTCGGTGACAAATTACCCCCCCTGGATATTGATATCAGCAGCGGCCTAATTGTTGGCGGCGCCCTGGCGACCCGCGACTTCGAACCGGTTCATCACGATAAATCAGTCGCACAGGCCTCCGGCTTACCGGACGTATTTATGAACATTCTCACCAGCCAGGGCCTGATGAGCCGCTTCGTCACCGACTGGAGCGGACCGGATGCCAGCATCAAATCACTGGACCTTAAGCTGGGGGCACCTAACGTTCCCGGCATGGTGATGACCATTACCGGGGAAGTCACCGAAAAAGATGACAGTACGGGTGAGGTCAACGTTGCTGTGTTGGGCGAAAACAATATTTGGGGCATGCATATGCAGGGCACCGTAAAACTGGCATTGCCACAGGAGGGCTGAGTCGTGGTCGCTAATATTAAAGACAAGGCCGTTATTGTCGGCGTAGGCAATACCAAATTCAGCAAGGACTCCGGCGTCTCGGAACTCAGCCTGGCAGTGCAGGCTATCAAAACAGCTCTAGATGATGCCGGCCTGCAGCCATCGGATGTAGACGGCATGGCCACCTTCACCATGGACAGCAACGACGAAATAGAAGTCGCCCGCGCCCTGGGCTGTGGTGGACTGAATTTCTGGGGACGCTCACACTACGGTGGCGGTGCCGCCACTGGCACGCTTCACCAGGCGACGATGGCGATTGCAACGGGCATGGCCGAAGTTGTGGTGTGCTTTCGCGCACTCAACGGGCGGTCCGGCCACCGTTTTTCAAGCGGGGTTTCTGGCGAGATCACCACCGCTGATGCAATCCACTGGGGCTGGTACATGCCCTATGGCCTGCTTACCCCCGCCTCCTGGGTAGCGATGTTCACCCAGCGCTGGATGCATAATACCGGCGTGACCAAGGATGCACTATTTGAGGTCGCTCATTCCACCCGTGAGTACGCGGTAAACAACCCGAATGCGTTCTTCCATGGACGCTCATTTGATCGAGCCGAATACGACGCGGCGCGGATGATCGCTGACCCTTTGGCATTGTTTGATTGCTGCCAGGAAAGTGATGGCGCTTCGGCGATAATTCTGACCACCCCTGAACGAGCGCGCGATCTCAGGCAGCCCGGCGTTACTGTTTGCGGCGTGGCTCAGGCCTCTGCTCCCGACCAGGAACAGATGACCTCGTTCTACCGCGACGAATTTGCCGCCATTCCAGAAATGGAAATAGCCGCCAAGAATGTGTACCAGATGAGCGGGCTTACTCCTGATGATATCGACGCTGCCGTTATCTACGATGCGTTTTCGCCCATTGTTTTGTGGCAGCTGGAAGCCTGGAACTTCTGTGGCTTTGGCGAGTCGGGCGACTTCGTCCTTGACGGTGCCCTGCGAGCTGATGGGCGCCTACCCACCAATACCCACGGTGGCCAGCTTAGTGAAGCCTATATCCACGGCGTCAATGGCCTGGTGGAAGCAACCAGGCTGGTGCGGGGGCAATCCCTGAACCAGCCCAGTAAAAATGTTGACCATGCATTGGTGACTTCCGGCGTAGGCATTCCTACCGGTGGCGCGATTCTTGGTAAGCTTGACTAGCCGGTTGATGGAGCACCGCACTAATCTCTACTGCGCAGACAAGGGAGAAATAATGACTGCGTCATAAGGCAACACCGGATAGGTTAACGAGATGTTCTACGGCTGGAGAATAGTTGGCGGCGCGTTCACGGCGCAGCTTTTTGTAGTTGGCTTTTTTACCTATTCGGTGAGCCTTCTTGTTGCACCAGTGCGAGCGGAGTTCGGCGTTTCACTCGAGCAAGTCATGTACAGCCTCACCAGCGCAACTTTCCTGGGGCTGTTTCTTCAACCATTGGGTGGTTTCCTGATTGATCGTTACTCAGTCAGGATTATTATGATCACAGGCACCCTGCTCTGTGCGCTGGGTCTTTACGCTCTGGCAGCTTCAACCAGCATTACTCAATACACTCTGGCATTTGCTTTGACGATGTCTGTCTCCAACTCATTGGTGGGCCCTATGAGCAGTTCCGCGGTTATCTCCCGGTGGTTTTCCAGCAGTCGCGGTCGTGCCCTTGGCATTGCAGCCCTGGGCACCTCAGTTGGTGGTGTTCTCATACCTGCCTTGATCAGTCACTGGCTGGACGAAGGGGGCTGGCGGGTTGCAGTCCAAAACCTGTCGTACTGCATCCTGTTAATTATGCTGCCTGCCGTCATCCTGACCATAAGGTCAAAACCCGCAGACCTGGGTCTATCGGCAGAGGTAGGCAATCAAGCCGCCTCAGCAAACACAGAGCAACGACAAAAATTTGATATGAAAGCTATTCTTTCAACCCCGGGGTTTTGGTACCTCGGTTTGAGCCTGGGTTTATTATTCAGCGCTTATTCCGCAGTACTTTCTAATCTCACGCCTTATGCGATCAACCTGGGCGGCAGTAAAGAGCAGGCATCAACCCTGATTATGTCAGTAGCAATCGCCGGCTTTTGCGGCAAAATCCTCTTCGGCATGGCCGCAGATAAATTCAGTCTCAAGGCCGCGCTCTGGGTTGCTCAGGCACTCGTAGCCAGCGCATTTTTGGTCCTGGCAACGGAACCGGAATACCTGTGGATGCTAGTAGGGTCTGCCCTGCTGGGTCTCGCGGCCGGCGGCATGCTGCCCGTTTGGGGCGCGTTAATGGCAAAAGTGTTCGGGCTTGCCAGCTTTGGCCGCGCAATGGGTTTAATGGGCCCGATAATAACGCTTTGCGTCATGCCCGGCTTCGCCATAATAGGAAGGATGTATGACGAACTGGGAACCTATGCAAACAGCCTTGTTTTATTTGCCTGTGTTTGTTGTGTCGCGGCCATCATATTAAAGCCTTTGCGCATACCAGAGGATTAAAATTGGTTTTTTAACAACTAATGCGTCTTAAAAAAATGCTGCTGGTAGCTAAATAGTCTTAAAAAGCAGTACTTTTCCTTTTCCCGCAAAAAATATCTTACAAAAAATCGAAATTATTACTGTTTTAATAGCATATTCGTCTATCTATCATTTTTTAAATCGCTAAAAGACCTTAAAAACAGGCCTGAATAGCACCAAACGGAACTTACACTTTTCTCCTTATACCCGAGTGCTATACTCGGTATAAGCCATCACACCACTCGCGCTTGAAAGTGCGAGTAATAAATTTGAAGGCTTTGGTCATGAGTTGTCCGGCCTGCGGAATTCTCTAACGACGGTAATTTCGTGATAGCCCGGCAAGATAAAGCCAGATAAAGGGGTAACACGGTATGCGACGACACTACTACATCAGCACCGACCTGGATGACCTGGAACAGATCGAGAAAGACCTGGAAGCAGCCGGTGTCACCACTCCACAGATTCACGTTCTTAGTAATGACGACACCGGTGTAGAAGAACACCACCTTCATCAAGTCGAAGCCGTACTCAAAAAAGATGTCGTTCACGGTACCGAACGCGGCGCGGTCGTAGGGGTTTTAGCTGCTATAGCAGTACTATTCATCGCTTGGGTCACGGGTATTAACGAGACTTACACCTGGGTTCCCGCAATATTTTTGTCAGTGATCGTGCTCGGATTCTGCACCTGGGAAGGAGGGCTGATTGGTATACAGGAACCACACGTCGACTTCGCTCGGTTTCAAGGCGATTTGGAAGAAGGCAAACACATTCTTTTTGTTGATTTCGACCCGGACCAGGAGCAAATACTGAATCAAGTGGTGAGTTCACATCCTGGCCTTGAAGATGCGGGCCTGGGCAGCGCCACTCCAAAATTAGTTGTCATGGCACAGCAAAAATGGTCCAGGTTTATGCAACTAGCACCTTGATCTGTGCAAGCAGATCAGTAGCAATGTGGCAGGCATTGTAACAAAGCAGTCATGACTGGCAGATAAATAACAAAAAATAAGCAGGGAGATGGTCGATGAAGCTGGCGATAGCACTGGTTTTACTGGTAATAGCTACCCTGTTGTTTCACTGGCTAAGTCCCTGGTGGTTTACTCCGCTAGCTTCCAACTGGGGTGCCGTCGACACTACCGTTGACATCACTCTCTATATAACAGGCTTTGTCTTTGTAGCCGTTAATCTTTTTATGGCCTATGCCATCTTCCGCTATCGCCACGACCCATCCCGCAGAGCGCACTACGAGCCCGAGAACAAGAAGCTGGAAATTTGGCTTACCGGTATTACTGCCGTTGGCGTAGTCGCCATGCTGGCTCCAGGACTCATTGTCTGGGCTGATTTTATCGATCCGCCGGAAGATGCCGATATTGTGGAAGTGGTAGGTGAGCAGTGGCAATGGAGCTATCGCTTCCCTGGTGAGGACGGCGTACTCGGCAAAGTCGATTCACGCCATGTCGGCCCGGATAACCCGTTTGGTATGGCGCCAGACGACGCTGCAGGTAGAGACGATGTCCTGGTGCGAAATAAGGACCTACATCTTCCGATCGACCGTCCAGTAAAAGTCCTGCTGCGCTCCAAGGACGTTCTCCACGACTTTGCCGTGCCGCAATTTCGCGTAAAGATGGACTTGATTCCAGGCACAGTGACCTACCTCTGGTTTACACCGACGCGTACCGGAAATTTTGACATCCTTTGTATGGAATTGTGTGGCATCGCCCATTACGCCATGCGTGGCCAAGTGATCGTTAATACCGGTGATGACTTCAATGCATGGCTGGCAGAGCAACCTACCTGGGAAATGATGCAGGGAAGAATCGCCGGAGACCCTAGCATTGGAGAAGGTCAGTACGCAGTGTGTAGCGCCTGTCACGGTGCCATGGGCGAAGGAAACGTGGCACTAAACGCGCCAGCTCTCGCAGGCTTACAGGGCTGGTATCTGGAGCGACAACTTCAGTACTACAAGGATGGCGTACGCGGCTCGCATAAGGATGATATCTATGGCCAACAAATGGCACCCATGGCGGCCATGCTTGCTGACGATGATGCAGTCCGCCACATGGTCGCTTACATAGAGTCGCTGCCGGCAGTAGACATGCAAAGCTCTTTGCTTGGCAACGTCGCGAAGGGAGCAGACCACTATGTCACTTGCGGCGCATGTCATGGCGGCGAGGCCCAGGGAAACTATGCACTGCAAGCTCCTAAATTGTCGGGACAGCACGACTGGTACCTTAAGCGTCAACTGGCAAACTTCCGCAGCGGAATCAGGGGCGCTCACAAGAAAGACAACTACGGCAACCAAATGGTTCTGATGTCCCGGGCACTGCACAACGAACAATCAGTAAATGATCTTCTGGCCTATCTCAACACCATGTGAAAACACAAAGATAAAATGGAACACTAAGAAAGCGGGGGTAATCAATGCAACACACTGCCATTGCAGACCAGATTGACACCATGCACGACCCAGACACTTTTATTACCAAATATGTCTGGAGTCAGGATCACAAAGTCATTGCAATCCAGTATGGGCTCACGGCGGTGTTTGTCGGTCTGGTCGCGCTAGTCTTGTCCGCGCTAATGCGACTGCAGCTCGGTTTTCCTGACAGCTTTGATTTTATCGACCCCAATTCCTATCTCCAGTTCGTCACCATGCACGGTATGATCATGGTGATTTATCTGCTCACTGCCCTGCTGTTGGGCGGTTTTGGTAATTACCTAATTCCACTGATGATCGGCGCCAGGGACATGGTTTTTCCCTACATGAACATGCTGAGTTACTGGACTTACTTGCTTTCAGTTATCGTTCTGCTGGCGAGCTTTTTTGTTCCCGGCGGACCAACCGGGGCCGGCTGGACGCTCTACCCTCCACAAGCAATTTTGCAGGGCACACCGGGCTATGACTGGGGCATCATTTTAATGCTGGCTTCACTGGCGATCTTCATCATCGCCTTCACCATGGGCGGCTTAAACTATGTCACCACTGTCTTACAGGCGCGCACTCACGGTATGACGCTGATGCGAATGCCTCTGACAATTTGGGGAATTTTTACTGCCACTGTGTTGGGTTTATTGGCCTTTCCCGCGCTGCTTGTCAGTGCCATCATGATGATGCTGGATAAAGTTATCGGTACCAGCTTTTTTATGCCCGCCCTGGTTTCTATGGGCGAGAGCCTCGATTATACCGGCGGCAGCCCGGTGCTGTTTCAACACCTGTTCTGGTTCTTTGGCCATCCTGAAGTTTATATTGTCGCCCTACCCGCCTTTGGCATGGTCTCTGACGTTCTTGCTACACACGCACGCAAAAATATTTTCGGCTACCGAATGATGGTATGGGCCATTGTGGCCATCGGAGGCCTGAGCTTCGTCGTCTGGGCTCACCATATGTACGTTAGCGGCATGCACCCTGCATTCGGGTTTTTCTTTGCCACTACCACCCTGATCATCGCAGTACCCACGGCGATCAAAGTTTATAATTGGGTTCTGACGCTATGGAGAGGAAATATCCATTTCACTGTTCCAATGCTGTTTGCAATAGGGTTCATATTTACCTTTACCCACGGCGGGCTCACCGGATTATTCCTGGGTAACGTCACCATCGACCTGCCCTTGTCTGACACCTATTTTGTTGTGGCTCACTTCCACATGGTAATGGGGGTCTCACCAATCATGGTGTTGTTTGCCGCCATTTATCACTGGTACCCACTCATAACGGGGCGCATGTTCAGTGACACCCTGGGCAAAGCTCACTTCTGGTTTACTTTCCTGGGCACCTATGCCATTTACCTGCCAATGCATTATATCGGCGTTCTCGGTGTGCCAAGGCGTTACTTTGCAATGGGAGACACCGATTTCATTCCTGAGTCTGCTCAGACGCTTAACGCCAGCATCACGATTTCTGCACTCATCGTAGGGCTGTCGCAGTTGATCTTCCTCTACAATATTTTTTGGAGCTTGCGCTACGGAGAAAAGGCGGCACACAATCCATGGGGTGCCACCAGTCTCGAGTGGCAAACAAAAGATGTGCCTCCGCATCACGGCAATTGGGGCGATAAGCTGCCACAGGTTTATCGCTGGGCGTATGATTTTAGCGTTCCCGGCGCCAAGGAAGACTTTATTCCCCAAAACCACCCCGTAAGCCCCGAAGAACACACAGCCGGCGAGGCAAGCTGAAAATGATTCGACCCTTGCAGACACTCAGGCAGAAGCCCTGGCTTACCCAGGCCAGCGAGCAATTGAATCTAATACCTGAAGTAGACTCGGTTGCAGCCGCACGCATTGCGCTGCGATTCATTCTTGCGGTCGTTGGGGTACTGTTCTTCCTTTTTGTGATCACCTATCTCGCTCGGTCACAATACCCTGACTTTCAGTCACTGGCCGGCGCACCTTGGCAGCCCTTTACCGACACTTCTCGTCTGTGGCTTAACACCTCGTTCCTGATTCTTGCGAGCGCCGCAATGCAGGCCGGGATATGGAGCGCTCAGCAAGAGCGGCAAAATCGCACTATCGGTTTCGTCAGTGCGGCCGTGTTTTTCACCGTATTGTTTTTGTTCGCACAGTTACAACTCTGGCAGCAGCTGTCTCAGCTTGGTTTCTATATAAGCACCAACCCAGCCAACAGCTACTTCTATTTACTGACAGCTGTGCATGGCTTGCACCTTGTTGGTGGCCTTATTGTTCTCGGCTACCTGGCCTCGAAAACATGGGCAGTGGATTCTGTCACTGCGATTGCCAAACCATTGCAACTTTGTGCCACCTATTGGCATTTCTTACTGGGTGTCTGGATGGTGCTATTTGCATTACTGGCCAGCTCACCTCAAACCATTAACGCGCTGGCCGCCATGTGCGGCTTCTGAGGAGCAGAGAATGAGTCTGCAGACAGACAAGAGCAGCAGCTATACATCACCCGGTGTGCCCGGCATGGTTTCCGACTGGTCGGCAGACAAGCAGACCTTCGACATGCCCTGGGGCAAGTTGATGATGTGGATATTCTTACTCTCGGATACCTTTATTTTCAGCGTTTTTCTCACTGGGTATATGCACGCACGCCTGGCGGCAACTGAGCCCTGGCCCAATTCCAGTGAAGTCTTCGCACTGACGCTGTTCGGTTCCCATCTACCTCTGGTACTGATCGCGATAATGACTTTTGTGCTTATCACTTCCAGCGGCACCATGGCGATGGCTGTGAACTTCGCCTACAGCGGCAACCGATCAAAGACCGTCATGCTAATGGCCGCCACCGCCCTTCTGGGCGCATCTTTCGTGGGCATGCAGGCCTTCGAATGGTCCAAATTGATTTTTGAGGAGGGAGTGAGGCCCTGGGGTAACCCGATGGGCGCCGCTCAGTTTGGCTCCACATTCTTTATGATCACCGGCTTTCACGGTCTGCACGTTACTGCCGGTGTGATCTATCTTTCTGTCGTCGCATTCAAAGTGAGGCGGGGGGACTATGAGAAAAAAGGTTATGAAATCGTCGAAATAACTGGCCTTTATTGGCACTTCGTCGACTTAGTCTGGGTATTCATCTTTGCCTTTTTCTATCTGTGGTGAGGTAACACTATGAACGACACAACTGCAGGCCAACAGCATCCAATTGGGATATACCTGAAGGTATGGATACTCTTGTTCGTATTAAGCACCTTGTCATACCTGGTGGATTGGTTCCAGGTACAGGGCTATCTGCGATGGACCCTCATTCTGATATTTATGTTCCTGAAAGCCGGCTTCATTATTTCGATTTTTATGCATCTCTCCTGGGAACGCCTGAGTCTTAAATACACGCTGGGGTTACCCATTATTGCTATCGGTGTCCTTATCACGCTGATGACAATAGAGGGGGATTATACCTATCTGACGCGCTTCACCTATTTCGATCGCTAACATGCATTTTTCATCTCGCAATCGCATGCGCCTGGGCTTCAGCATCGCCTATAGCGTGTTGTTTATCGCAGTGATCGTATCCTGGATTAATCGTGCTGTTCCTCCGCCGCAAATCCAGGGAGTGCTGCTTATCGAATCTCGTGAGTTGGCCGACTTCGAATTGATCAATCATCTCGGTGATGAATTTTCGAACAAGGACCTGCTGGGAGAGTGGCATCTTGTGTCTTACGGGTTTACTGCATGTCCAGACGTCTGCCCCACCACCCTCACTCAATTAACCAGAATGAAAGAGGAGATAGACTCTGGTAGCAAGCCCAAGATTTTGTTTTATTCCGTCGACCACCGCCGCGATACCGCAGCACAGCTGGCCAACTACCTGCCGTTTTTTGATGCTGACATCATCGGCCTGACCCATCTTGATGACCCGGACAATACCCATCTCGCTTTCGAAAATAGCCTGGGAATCGCTTCCAGCCTCGACCTCATGTTCAAGCCCGATGGCAGCCTCGACCAACAGGGCTATCGGGTGAACCATGGTATTGCGTTGCTGGTACTTAATCCTCAGGGAAGATTGCAGGCTATTCTCAAGCCAAGAGAGACATCGCCGGGCATCTATGGTTTCGACCCGAAGGAGTTGTCACGGGATTACCTGGCGATCCGGGCGTTCAATGGATAGCGTTATGGAATTCGCCCTCAGTGGGCCGCGCTTTAAAATTACATATAGATAAAAATCAGCTCGTAGATCACCGCCGGCCGTTCGTCCTGACCGACCACATGAATATGCTGTTCCATGACCATCTTGGTACCCTTGGCCGTAGTGCTTATCTCCTTGATCCGACTGCGACTGCGGATGGAACAACCCACCGGCACCACACCGGTAAATCGAAGCTTATCGGAACCATAATTCAACATGTTGTTAAACCCGATGACCTCATAACTTTGCTCACCGCGCATTTTCGGAATCAATACCAAGGTGAGAAAACCGTGGGCCACAGTGCAACCGAACGGGCTGTCTGTTTTGGCTTTTTCCGGGTCGGTATGCAACCAGTAGTCATCTCCCGTCAACTCGGCAAACTGGTTCACCATGTCCTGACTGACCTCAACCTCGCTGCTCCAGCTACCGAACTCTTCTGACAGCAGTTCCTGCATGCCTTCTATATCATCGTATTTATACTGTTTCACACTGTTATCTCTGTAAAGACTGATGGCTGTATTTTACGGACAGAAGCGACTGCCGCGAGCCCCTCGCCACAGTGAACAGCTCTCAGGCTAACCAGCTAAACCATTGTCTTTTATCGAGTTTACGCCCTGTAGCTGGATCAGCGAAAACGGCACAATAGGCATCCGGCAATGGCGCAATATGTTATTGCTACCGGCCTTGTCTAACGTAGACTAGGGCCCCACCGAATTTCTGTCCGGCGACGCCGGATTCCCCCTGATGAGGATCGAACATGCGCGAAGCAGTCATTGTAGAAGCAGTCAGAACGCCTATTGGCCGTGGCAAACCCATTGTCGGCGACCTGAGTGGTTTCCATGCCGTTGAACTCCTGGGCCTGTCACTGGCGGAGATCATGAAGCGCAGTGGCCTCGAGTACAGCGACGTGGACTACCTCGCAGGCGGCTGTGTGACCCAGGCAGGCGAGCAATCCAGTAACATTACCCGCAACGCTTGGCTCAACCTGGGCAAGGGATACACTGCTGGAGGCACCACACTGGACAACCAGTGCGGCTCCGCGCAAACAGCGAATCACATGATTTCATCGATGATCGGCACTGGCTCAATTGATATCGGCATTGCCTGTGGCGTGGAGTCGATGAGCAGAGTCGGGCTGGGCGCTAATGTGATGAACGGGCCCGGTTACTTTATTCCATCAGAGTGGCCCTGGGACTCTAGCCCGGATCAGTTTTCCAGCGCTCAAAGAATTGCTGACAATCGAGGGATCACCAAGGCCATGGCAGATGAACTGGGATACCACTCACAGCGTAAAGCCAAGCAGGCCTGGGACGAAGGCCGATTTGATCGTGAGACCTTCGCGGTCGAGGCTCCGATACTGGGCGAAGATGGAGCGCCAACCGGTGAAACCAGAACCGTCTCCCGCGATCAGGGTTTACGCGATACTACTCTGGAAGGCCTGAGCCAACTGCGGCTGGTGATGGAAGGCAATATTCACACAGCAGGCAACTCTTCCCAAATTTCCGACGGCTCAGCCGCCGTCTTGTGGATGACGGCTGAGGAAGCGAAGGCTCGCGGCCTGAAACCCCGAGCTCGTATCATTTCGGATTGTGTAGTGGGCACAGATCCCTATTATTTGTTGGACGGCCCTGTTGATGCGACCACACGACTGTTCAAGCGCAGTGGCATGACCATGGATGATATCGACCTCGTCGAAATCAACGAAGCTTTTGCGGCGGTAGTACTGTCCTGGGCTAAAGTTCATAACGCAGACCTCGATAAAGTAAATGTCAACGGCGGCGCCATTGCATTGGGCCATCCGGTCGGCTCTACCGGCGCTCGCCTGATCACTACCGCCCTTCACGAACTGGAGCGGGCAGACAAAAGCACCGCGCTAATCACCATGTGTTGCGGCTCCTCTGTGGGCACCGGCACCATCATCGAACGTATTTAAGGAGAGAGTTCAATGGGAGACCTGACCGGAAAAGTTGCCGTCATTACCGGCGCCGGGCGCGGCCTGGGCCGCGAGGAAGCCATTCAACTGGCGAAACAGGGTGCGCGCGTTGTCATCAATGACATTGGCCTGCCCGATGCCATAGAAGCTGCACAGTCAGCTGTCGAAGAGATTAAGAGCTTCGGTGGTGAGGCGATGGCCGTCTACGGTGATTGCGCCGATTCTGCCGATGCTGAGAACCTGCTGAAAGCAACGCTGGATAGCTACGGCGATATGAACATCATGATCAATAACGCTGGCTTTTGTCGCGACAAGACCATTTTCGGCATGTCTGACGAAGAATTTGATTCTGTCGTTCGTGTTCATTTGCGCGGCCATTTCGTCAACATGCGCAATGCCACCAAATACTGGCGCGAAAAAGCCAAAGCCGGCGATGAGGTATACGGCCGATTGATTAGCACCTCATCAGAAGCGGCACTGTATGGTTCTGCGGGACAACCCAACTACGCCGCGGCTAAGGCCGGCATTGTCGCAATGACGATGGGCGCTGCCCAGTTGCTCATCAAGTACGGCATCACTGCCAACGTCATCATGCCCCGTGCACTCACAGATATGACAGCTGGCGGCCAGACTGCCGAGATGTTCGCACCGCCTGCCGATGGCGGCTTTCACGCTTTCGACCCCGCCAACGTGGCTCCACTGGTGGGGTATCTGGCCTCTCCTGAGGCCGGCAAGATCTCAGGTGAGGTCTATGTTGTCTGGGGTAATGAAGTACAAGTGGCCCAGAGGCCCACGCTGCGCGACGCTTTCGTTAATCCCAAGGGAGCAACGAAGTGGGAAGTTGAGGACCTGCACACCTCAATGGCGAGCCATTACGACGATAACTACATGCCAGTATGGGGCGGCTTCTCAGTACCGCCAGTCTGATTGGCTAATGCCACAGCTGACTTAGCAGTCGCAACGCTACCAAGGGCGGCCACTAGCCGCCCTTATCTGTAAGGTCCAGTGCATTTGCAGTGGTCGCATATGTCTATGCAATAGACTGATTCAGCGCTGGCAGCTCCCCAGTGAAGATATTATCGTTAGCCTGTTATTTTTGAGAAATCACTTGTGAATGCTATCGAAAAGATCGACCTTGAATCGATGACAGGAAATCGCCTGGGACCCTATAACAGCTACAATGCTGTCAGCAGGGTACAAATTTGGCAATGGTGCAGCGCAATGGGTGACAAAAACCCCCTGTATCTCGATCCTGTGTATCAGTCTTGCGTCGGCGTTGATGGCGCAATCGCGCCTCCCTCCACAATGCAAATGTGGACGATGCGTGATATCAATATGGCATACGCTCCCGGTTCCACCGATGCCCCACCCTACGAGGTATTTGATTCCCTGGCGGAAAGGGGTTTCCCCGACAATGTAGCCGTGAGCTATGACATCAACTTCCATCGCTATCTGAAGGAAGGAGATCGTCCACACCACTACACCACGGTGATTAGCATCAGCGCCCTGAAAACTACGGCATTGGGCCAAGGCTACTTTGTCACTGAGCGTGTTGAGTACCTCGATCACACCGAAGACTGCTTTGCTGAAGCTTTGATCACCTACTTCCAATACAAGGCAGACTCCTCGCCCGAAGACGCCACAGCACACTCAGACACGTCTACTACTGCAGCCAGGGCAATGGCATCCGATACGCCTGAACCTGACTTTAAGGCTTTGGATTTCAACGAACTAAAGTCAGGACAAGCGCTGCCTGAACTGACCATTCCCATTACTCATAAATTAATTATTGGCGGGGCTCTGGCATCACAGGATTTTATCGATGTGCACCACAACGCCCCTGCTGCGCGCGCCGCAGCCATGCCCGATATCTTTATGAACATACTGACTACCTGCGGCCTGTGCGGTCGCTATCTCAGTGACTGGGCGGGACCGACCAGCCGTCTAAAAAACCTGAGCTTCAGGCTTCTCGCGCCCAATGTCCCTGGCGATACTATGGTGATGCAAGGCCAGGTCTCAGCACTCAGTGAAGACCAGCAGGTCAGTGTGGACTTCGTCGGAAAAAACAGCCGCGGGTTTCATGTCACCGGAACCGCAGTGCTTGCGCTTTAACCCCTTAATATCAGAATTTCTGGAGCTAGATACATGAGTGCACAACGATTTGAAGGCAAAGTCGCAATCGTCACCGGTGGCAGCATGGGCATCGGTAGAGCGACGGCGCTGCAACTGGCGCGCGAAGGTGCACAGGTCATTGCATGCGCTCGTCGCATGCCGCGCCTGGATAGCCTTGGAGATGAAATCGCCGCGTTTGATGGCAAGTTCAAAGGTGTTGAGCTGGACATTGGCGATATTGATGCCTTCGCCCAATTAATCAGCGACACCGCCAATAAATATGGTCGCCTGGATATACTGGTTAACAATGCGCCTACGGTGATCGGCGGGATGATTCTGGATCAGAATATAGAAGACTGGCGAGCCAATTTCGGCGTCTGCGTGGAGAGCGTTTTTATCGGCGTTCAGGCTGCATTGCGAGTGATGCAGCCACAGGGCAGCGGATCCATCATTAACATATCTTCTGTTAGCAGCCTTCGTGCCGGCTTGGCTGCCGGCGCATACTCCGCAGCAAAAGCAGCAGTTAACCAGTTCAGCATGTGTGCGGCGATGGAAGCTGCACCCTATGGCGTGCGCGTCAACGTGGTTGCTCCCGGCGCTGTAGAAACACCAGGCCTGAACGCTTCGGTTGGGAAGAACGAGGCAATGAAAACGTTGATGGCAAATTCAATCCCCATCCAGCGTTTGGGTACGCCAGAGGATCTTGCCAATACAGTTTGCTTTCTCGCATCCGACGAATCTACTTTCATCACTGGCGTGGTACTGCCCGTTGATGGCGGTAAAACACCTCAATTGCATGTACCCGACTGGGAACTGACACTGGATAATCGCAACGTAAAGTGAAAATCCCCTCCCATCAAACATAAAAATTAAGAGGATAGAGTCATGGGAACATACGTGATCACCGGTGGTGTCAGCGGAATCGGTAAGGCCATCGCGCAGCAGCTTCGATCGGAAGGCCACAGCATATTAACTATCGATATTCAGGAAGCAGATATCGTTGCCGACCTATCGTCTCCAGAGGGTCGCGCTAGCGCTGTGCTAGCCATTCGCGAGATGACAGCAAGCGGACTCCAGGGTTTGGTCGCATGCGCAGGCATTGGCTCTCACGTACCTAACAACCGCCTGAT
This sequence comes from Candidatus Seongchinamella marina, assembly GCF_026262685.1. Classification (NCBI taxonomy): domain Bacteria; kingdom Pseudomonadati; phylum Pseudomonadota; class Gammaproteobacteria; order Cellvibrionales; family Halieaceae; genus Seongchinamella; species Candidatus Seongchinamella marina. The sequence goes on along the minus strand of NZ_SHNP01000001.1, from coordinate 1,070,830 downwards.
CACCAAGGTGAACTACTTTGGTAGCGTGGATTTGGTCGAGGGCTTGAGAGAACACCTGGCGGAGCATAAATCGGCGGTGCTAATGATATCTTCAAACTCGGCACCCATGAAAACCAATCCCACATTCGTGGAAAGTTTACTCAACAACGACGGCGATCAAGCCTGTGCGCTGGCTGACGAGATGCAAGGACAACCAGTCTACTCAGGCACCAAGCAAGCAGTTACGATCTGGATGCGACGCAACGCAGCTGCGTATGCCGCACAAGGCATTCGCATGAACGCAATAGGTCCTGGCTACACGCAAACGCCACTGAGCGCAGCAGTAGAAGACGATCCCACCTATGGCGACGCCATCAAACAATTCATTGCGTCTATTCCGGTGGGGCGCCCGGGGCAACCCGAGGATATGGCCAAGGCCGCCAGCTTTCTGTTAGGTGAGCACGCCGGGTTCATCTGCGGAGCTATGTTGTTTGTCGATGGTGGACATGACGCCATGCTGCGCCCGGAAAAATTCTAGCACGCTTTGCACTGCCCGTTTTTTAGTACCAATCTCACAAGATGATCGAGGTAACAGCGAACGCTGTCAGTAATTTTCGATAATCACTTTTGCAAAACTCTCTATGGCTGCGAGCTTTTTATCCCGGTTAATGTCTGGATCATAGGGGTTCCAGGGAGTCACGCAGATATCGGTAACTCCCAACTGCTCCAGCTGCCTATAGTCGTCGATACTGCGTGCATAGACGTCAAATGCATGAATCTCAAAATTGGTTCGCTCATCAGTCCCATACTCCCGACGCATTTCTGCAAGCTCAGACAACAGACCCTGTAAAGTCTGGTAGTCCGTATTGGCTGATACCCAGCCGTCCCCTATTCGAGCGGCACGGCGAAGCGCTGGTTTAGCATGCCCGCCTATCAAGATAGGTACATTCTTACTGGGTGCTGGTGATAATTTGCAACGACCAATGGCGAAGTTATCGCTCTGATGCTCAAAGTAATTGCCGCTCATCGCGGCCCTGATAATTTCAAGACACTCATCAAACAGCTTGCCACGCCCGTCAAAATCGACCCCGTTGAAAGTAAAGTCCTCTTTCCATGGACTCAGGCCTGCTCCCAGACTGACACGGTTGCCACTAACCACCGCCAGCGATGACAGGGCCTTGGCCAACACCAAGGGCTGTCTTACGGGTACTTTCATTACCGCTGGATAAAAGCGCAATTTTTTAGTGACAGCCGCCATCGTCGCTATGGCAACAAACGGATCGAGAACGGGAACACCATCCAGTACCTGACGTACCGAATCAGTGTTCATATAAGGATAATCAGACTCAGTAATTTCCGGGTAGAAAATACTGTCCGGTATCGCCAGCGAGTTAAATCCTGTGTCCTCGGCAGTGCGCGCGATTTCCAGATAATCTTCAACGCCTCCCAGACCGGTTAATAGTGAAAACCTCATGTGTACTCCTGTTAAATAGTGTCGACGGCTCAGGCGGCCGTTCAATTAAAAATAGGGATCGTTTTTGATGCGGCGCCTATTGCTGATCAACCAGCGTTCGTAACAAGCCGTCTTGCAGTGACTGAATTTAACGCCCCGTCCACTCGGGCCTGCGCTTTTCCATAAAGGCGTTGAGGCCTTCGCGGATATCATCGCTTTTGAGCATGACATCAAGGCGTTCGAATTTTCCTGCCTCCTGTGCCTGCTGCGCAGCCGGCACACCGGCGTAGTTGAGTCCTTCCAGCACGCACTGTTTAGTTGCCTGAACCGCCAGAGGCGCGCATCGCATAATACGTTCGGCAATCTTTCGCGCTGCTGCCATTACATCCGACTGCGGAACCACTTCAGCCACCAATCCAAGATGCCTGGCGCGCTCTGCATCTATGGAACCTGCAGTGAGTAACAGAGCCATAGCAGATTTTAGGCCCACTTCACGCGCCAAGCGATGCATGCCTGTGGCAACAGCTGCCGTGCCAATCTTGGGTTCTGGCAAACCAAATATCGCATTTTCTCCTGCTACAATAATGTCGCAGGCCAAGGCAACCTCGAACCCCCCACCAAAGGCAATGCCGTTTACTGCTGCAATTATCGGCTTATAACAACTGGTGCGATTCGTTATGCCACCATAACCACTGGACGGCATCTGATAATCCTCTTCCGTTTTTGCCTTTGCCATCAGACTGATATCGCCACCGGCACAAAACGCTGAATCACCTGCGCCAGTGATGATCGCGACCCAGAGGGCATCATCCGATTCAAATTCATCCAGTGCCGCAGACATTTCAGTGCTCGCCGCCGGGCTTATGGCATTCATTACCTCAGGGCGGTTTATAGTAAGGATAAACACTCGACCTTCCCGACTTGTGGTAATGCACTGATAAGCCATTTTATAAACCCTCAACAATAAATATTTTAGAAATTATTCTCATCGATGATCAAAAAAAAACCCGGGCCGAGCCCGGGTTTATGCAAGAGTCCTGCGAGTTTACTCAGAAGTTATAACTGGCAGTTACGCCTACAGTACGAGGCGGTGTCATGGTCAATTCATTGTACTCGAGGCCCACCGGGCGCCGGGAGTAGACACCATCCTCATCAGTGATATTTTTCGCAAACACTTGCAGAGTCCAGCTCTCCGCTCGCAGCCCTGTGAACAGGTCCAGGGTGCCATAGGCGTCCGCATCCAAACGGCCGGTAGTATCTCCAGGAATGTCCTCAATTTCGCCACGATAGGCGTACAGGGCGCCAACGTAAACATCACTGTTGAACATTAATTGCGGGAATGTGTATTCCGTTTGCAAAGTGGCATTAAATTGCGGCTGTTCACTGCCATTCAAGCCGTCAGCAGCGCACGTATTGTAGCGGTTATCGGGGCCGACCGGTGCCTGACCGGGATCAGTACAGGGAATGTCGCCGGCACTGAACTCAACGTCAGCATAGCTGACACCGCCGAACAGCATCCAGTTGTCTACCGGGTACCAGCGCAGGTCAGCCTCAATACCCCACTGCTCTGCCTCATCGACATTGACCCACGGAGAATTAGTAATAATTTCATTAGCGCCTGTGGCCAGGTTATAAGCTTCAAAATTAGCTCGCGCTTGATAATCGGTATAAGTGCTGAAATATATTGCTGCAGTATACCGGGCGCTACCACCGAATAACTCACCCTTTGCACCCACCTCCATACTGTCGACTTCTTCACCGTCGTACGCATTCAGGTCAGGAGTAAAAACTCCTGTGGTATCAAAGTTAGCAGCGCCAGGACGATAGGCGTGATCCAGTGTGCCGTAAACGTTTAACGCGTCACTGAATTGGTGCGAAAGTTTTACAGTGCCCGTCCACTCACTCACGTCATACGATTCTCCCAATTCACAAGGCGCCACCTGGCCATCAAAACAGGGGAACGCATTTTCGATGACTATAATCGGATCGGTAATTTCGCCGCCGGGTAAAATACTTGATCCAAACAGAAAATCACCACTTTGGACGTTTCCAGCCCGCTGTGTGAAAGAGTTATAACGCAAACCGACTGTCAGGTCAGTGTCGTCAGTCAGGGCGATCGTGTTGTGTGTGAAAATTGCTTTTATGCGCGAGGGAATTGGAATGTCTAAGGTGAACGGAAAGACGCCTTGGCTTCCCAGACTCGGATCAGCCGCCGAATTGTAAATGTGTTGATTGACGACAACACCGGTCAGTGAATCAGCATCTGCATAGTATCCGCCTACAACCCAGTCCCAGTTATTAAACGCTGTGCCGCTGATACGCAGCTCATGCTGGTTGCTGCCCCCTCCCTCACCAAACTCGGTTTTCTGTTCAAGAATTCCTGTCGGCAGGTCGTAGATATCCTGATCGCTAATCACGTTCTGGATAGACTCAAGCATACCGCTGAACCATTTTATTTCGACATCACCTACCGACCAGTTCAAGTGCAGGGTGACCATAGTGTCTTCTTTGCTGGTTTCGTCAGCGTTGTCGGAAATCGATGTGCGAGCGCCCTTTTTCAAATTCGGATAATTCACCAGGTTGGGGTTTCCACCGGCAACCGCTTCCACGACTCGATACGTTTCAGACGCATCGCTCTCCATGTACAGGTACGCTAACTTAGCCTGAAAGTCCTCAGTGGGTTCCCACAGCAACTTGACTCTTGCGCCCCAGCGATTACGCTCTTCGTCGAGTGACTTTTCAATAAAGTTCACACTAGGATCGCGCACTACTTTTGTCCCTGTTTCCCGCTCATCAACCAGACCTGCCAGTCTGATAGCAAAGGTGTCTGTAACCGGAACGTTGATCGCTCCCTGCACGTTGTAACCGGTAGGGTCCATGTAACTACCCTGTATGTGACCGCTAAGGCCATCGAAATTGGGATCTTGAGACGCCATTACAAGCGCACCGGTGGGCGATGGCTGACCATAAAGAGTACCCTGCGGGCCTTTCAAAACCTGAATATTAGCCATATCGAACATAGACGCTAGAGCAACCGCTGCCTGCGATGCCATGTAAAAGTCATCCAGGTATACACCCACTCTCGCAGGCGCGGACTGTTGTGCGAACGTACCGACACCGCGCAGGCCCACGCCGACATTGCTGTCTCCCTCGTAACGCACTTCCATGCCGGCCACTAGTTTGCTGAGCTCGTCCGCCTGAAAAATAGACAGATCATTGATCTCCTGTGCCGTCACCACAGACACTGCAACAGGGGCCTCAACCAATGTTTCAGCCCTTTTCTGAGCAGTGACAATCACCTCTTCCAACTGGGCGCTGGCATTATTAGACGCAACCATTGCGGCGACGACCGCTAGACTCAAAACCGAAAGTTTGTATTGCTTCAACATGAGAGCATCTCCAAATGAGTTATTATGTTTATCTCAGGCACCAAATATATATTTTTGTACCCGCACGATCAATAGTATGGGCAGTCAAGCCCTCCTCTGACAGAACTTCTGCCTCCAACTTTATAAACATTTACGTTCACTCCTGACCCGGTCAGAACGCAGATGTTTATAAGATTGAACTCAGCAGTACTGTGCGCCGTAGCCGGCATCGTTAAGATTAGGCGTCTATAAAAGCCCATGAGGCCGATTTTATGTCCTTATCTTTCGATATTTTGCTTTCTGCTGGTCGCATAGGGTCAATGGAGTTACGCAATCGCATTGTACTTGCCGCCATGGGATCTAACTTTGCCTCCGAAGACGGACAATGTAACGAACGCCTAATCGCTTATTACGAGGCGCGTGCCAAGGGCGGCACCGGGTTAATTGTTTTAGAAACTTCGGCTGCCTGCTTTCCCAATGGTTCCACCATGCCTAATACGGTCGCCTTCTCGGATGACAAGTTCCTTCCTGGATTGACCCAACTGGCTCAGCGTGTGCATCGGCACGGTGCCAAAATCGTTGCACAACTCAATCACGGCGGCAAGATCGCACAGGAAGACACCGCCGCTGGAAGACCCATACCTGTACCTTCGCCGCTAAAACGGTCCGCCAGCGACATGTTTCATGTCTTGACCCAGCAGGAAATCGGACACTTCATCAAAGCTGCGGGGCCTGATGGCAAGGGTCCTCAATACTATGAGATGACTGAGCAGGATATTGCCGCGATTATCGCAGAGTTTGTAGAGGCCGCACTAAGAGCAAAAAGTGCAGGGTTTGACGGAGTCGAACTGCATGCTGGCCACGGGTATTTATTGGCCAGCTTTTTGTCCCCCTATACCAATACGCGCGAAGACAACTACGGTGGTTCCCGTGAAAACCGGGCGAGATTCCTGACCCAAATGATCAGCGCGATCCGCCAGGCCGCAGGGGCGAACTTTCCAATTTTGGTAAGACTGGATGCAATGGAGTATCGGACTAAGGGCGGCATTACGCCCGATGACTGCGCGGTAACAGCAGCCTTGTGCGAACAAGCCGGTGCAGACGCCATTGATGTGAGCGCTTATGGCAACGTGGCACACGCAATCGCCTTTACCGAGGCACCTCTGGTACACGAACCCGGTGGCTTCATCAGTTTCGCAAAACAGGTAAAAGCTTCCGTGGGTATCCCGGTTATCGGTGTCGGCCGCATTGAAGCAGAAGTCGGGGAGCGACACCTGCAGGCAGGTCACTTCGACTTCCTGGCGATGGGGCGAAAATTGCTTGCCGACCCGGATCTGCCGAACAAGTTAAAGGCAGGTTCGCCGGAACAGGTCCGACCGTGTATCTATTGCTACATTTGCGTCAGCCAGATCTTTATCAACCAGCCTATGGTTTGTGCCGTCAACCACAGCATGGGCCGTGAGCATGAAGGCGACATCATCGCCCGCTGTAACGATCGCAAAAAGGTTTTGATTATTGGTGGTGGGCCCGGCGGCATGGAATCGGCGCGACTGCTTGCGGAGAAAGGACACGACGTTACACTCTGGGAGCGTGAAAAAGATTTTGGCGGCACTGCCCGAATAGCTGCACTGGCCTACGAGCCTAACGAACGACTTATTGACTATCTCGCAGGTGAAATGCATCGATTGCCGATAGAGGTACAACTGGGTAAAACTGCCACTGCTGAAGATATTCGCAGCTTCAACGCAGATCATGTCGTGCTCGCGACAGGGGCCATTCGCAAAGCCCCAAATATCCCAGGCAAGTCCCAACGCCATGTTTTTGATGGCGATGAATTGCGCGGTGTCCTCTTTGGAGGAAACAAGCTAGCAGCTGCGAAACTGTCACTGTTGGCCAGGCTGATTTTGTGGGCGGGTAACATGACCCAGGCATTGCGCAGTATTTCCCTAATGCGTTTCGCATCCAGATTCTGGATGCCCATTGCAGACGAAGTCACAATTATTGGCGGAGGCCTGGTTGGGCTTGAACTGGCAGAGTATTTGGTAGAACGGGGTCGTAAGATTACGGTTATAGAACCAGGACCCTCATTGGGTGCCGAACTGGCTATTGTGCGCAGAGCCAGGGTATTGCATACCCTGCGAGAGCATAATGTCACCATTTTTAGTAATTCCCCCATCGATGAAATCACCGCAGATTCAGTTCGTTTCCAACATGACGGTGTTCAACAAAGTGTGAAAGCCAAACAGGTGATCATCGCCATTGGCACCGAGGGCGACACCCGTATCGCGGACCAGCTTGAGGACTATCGGGGACCAGTACACCGCATAGGCGACTGTCAGGATATCAGCTATATTGATGGTGCAATCCTCTCCGCGCGAAAATTAGTAGAGGCGCTCTAATACATAAAAAAGTGAGTCTTACATGATGGTTTTCCATCGATTTGGCATTCTTTGCTTACTACTGCTGACTTTGCCGAGCACAGCAAAAGAGTCATTTGAACGCACTGAGCTCCGAGAACCCTGCCGCGACCACCAGTTGACGCGCCAGGCCCTGTTTGGCGACCTCCACGTACACACTAGCTACTCCTTTGATTCTTACCTTTCCAGTCAGCGGCGCGATCCCTGGGATGCTTATCGATACGCCAAGGGCGGTGCAATCATTCTGCCCGACGCCAACGGCGATCAAACCATTGAAGCGAGAATTGGCAGGCCATTGGATTTTACTGCGGTAACGGATCACGCTGAGTTTTTCGGTCAGATCAATGTCTGCACACTGGACGATTCAAAACTCGGTTACTGGTGGCCCCACTGCATGATGACCCGAGCCAGCAACATTTGGTTACAACTGCTTGCTGCCAATTGGTGGACAGATCTGGGCGGCCAACTGGAAGATCCTCCGAGTAAATCTTTCGCCTGCAGCGTTTCTGATTGTGACAAGGGAGACAGGGAAACCTGGCAGCAGACCCAACAGGCCGCGGAGGATCACTATGATCGCAGTGAAGAATGTGGCTTCACCACCTTTGTCGCCTACGAATATACCGAAGCATTTGACCAAAACAATATGCACCGTAACGTCATCTTCAGAAATACCGAGGTGCCCGCAATGCCCGTCTCAGTTTACGACACCGGTTACGACAGTTTCCCCAGTCTGTGGCGGCAACTGAGAACGCGATGTACCGATCAGGACAACACCTGTGATGTGCTCTCCATCCCACACAATTCCAATCTCGCCGGTGGCCGCATGTTCAGGGACCCTGAAAATGAGCGCGAAACGCTGGACAGGTTGTTTTTCGAACCCGTGGTTGAACTGATACAGCACAAGGGTGCATCGGAATGCCGTTTCGATCGACTGCGTAAAATGGGGCTGGATACCATCGATGAGGCCTGTGACTTTGAACAAATTCCCGCAGACAACCTGAACATGATGGGGACTGTGCATGGAAAAGTACGAACCGATCGGGCGCTGGAAGTTCCACTAGAGCAGTTCGCGCGCCGCAACATGGTGAGAAATGCACTCAAGGATGGCCTCAAAATTAAGCAACAGACAGGCACCAACCCCTTTGTGATGGGCTTCATCGGCAGCACCGATTCCCATAGTGCAGCCCCCGGCAGTGCCGAGGAAAATAACTACGTGGGCCACCTGGGAAGACGCGATGCCCAGTACACCAACGTTCAGGATCATTTCTTCTCAAACCCCGGTGGTCTGGCTGTAGTTTGGGCGGAAGAAAATTCCCGCGATAGTATATTCGCGGCAATCAGGCGCAAAGAAACTTATGCCACTAGTGGCACTCGACCCAGCCTGCGTTTCTTCGCTGGCGACCTCGCGGATGAGCTTTGTCAATCCTATGACATGCTGGAACAAGCCTATGCCAATGGAGTTCCGATGGGTGGAAATATTCGCGGCCTTAACGAAAGCCCGGACTTTCTGGTCAGCGTACAAAAAGACCCTGGAACACAGGGAAGTGCTGGTACGGATATCCAACGAGTACAAATCATCAAAGGCTGGGTAGATGAAAACGGAGTCAGTCGCGAACAGGTTTTCGATATCGCCGGTCGCAAAGACAACGGAGCGGGAATAAACCCTGCCAACTGTGAGCGCGTCGACCAGGGCATGACCCAAAGCTGCAAGGTATGGCGTGACCCACAATTCAAGGTGAACGAAGATTCGTTCTACTATGTTCGGGTTTTGGAGAACCCCAGCTGTCGCTGGAGCACATTGCAGTGCCAGGCAGCGGGTGTAAATCCGTTTGCAGAGAACTGTGCCAGCCAGGCAGAAAAAGCAACGGCCCTGGCCCAGGCGTCTGGCGCGACTGGCGATGTATACAGCAAATGCTGTATTGACCCCACTAGCGCTGCCTTTTATTCCCCTACTCTGCAGGAACGAGCCTGGTCATCTCCAATCTGGTACCACAGCCAGTAAGGGCTTTTCACTCAGTGCCAGCAATCCAGTCATCAACAACCTGAATAGGGGCCATTGACCACACCGCCTTCTGGCCCCAGATCAAACATAAGATCGCGCTTACGACCATTGGTGAAAATCGCGTGACGGCCGGTGGTGGCGATGGACTTTCCCGCGGCGATAATGCGAGGCCCAATCACTGCTCTATTGTAAAAACACTTGGAAAAAACGAAAAGAATACATTCCGATCTGCCATCTTCGCCTAAGCTGTTTATTCTATTCCCACCTGTAACTCAATTGTTACAGGCTTCCCCTGCTTTACCACCAGCCGGTAGCCGCCAGTTGCCTTATAGCCAGAGGTCAATATATCCCGGGTAAATTCCTCCAACATTCCTGAGGAGGCTGTTCCATCAAGCGCGACAACTTTCCATGCACATCGAAATTCTTTGGCATTATAAATCCGGTATCTACCCTTCGCCTGCGCCGACCCACGAATTGGCATCGCCAGGCGTAAGTCTTCTCCTGGTATACCCAAAACGTGCACGGAGCCATCTGCTGTCCCTGCGGCTTTAACCAGACTAACGTTCAAGCGCCCCGCCAGGGAACGCACCTGCGGCAACAAATCAGCCAGAGATTCACTATGGCTGCTATAAAAAAATCGCATCTTGGCAATCGTTTTTACAGCGACCGGGTCACCGCTTGCAACAGGGGCAGCGGCAATCTCCGTCATTGGGTCTACTGCAAGTGCTGGCTCACCTAAATTTTTCTTCAGGGGCTCTCTCTTACCTTCAGAGCCATAGCAGGGCCCCCTCACACGTCGCAATTCGTTTTCAGTCGCTGGCTGCGCATCCATAAATGAGAGCCACTCCGCCGCCTGGGCATTGGCGCCGCCCACCAGTGTCGCGTTAATAAATGCCCTTCGAGCCTCTGGCGCCCTATCCTGCTTTAATAAACTCACACCCAGCAGTAAGTTAGCCCGGCTGACAAACCTGTCCTGTAGCCGCTCTTCGCAAGCTTCAAGCAGTGTCGACTGGACGGGCAGCCACTCTTCCTCTTCCATTTGCAGTTGAGCCAGGTACAAGTACAGCTCGGTATCACCACTAATTTGTGCTGCGGTCACCAGCGCGGCCTTGGCCTTATCTCGTTCCCTCGCTTGCAACCAAAGCTCAAACAACTTGCGCTGGTTGACGGCATCAGCCGAAACAGCGTCCTGTGCAATCGCATTTTGCAGAGTCATTGCTGCACCATAGGGATTGCCACTTACAGCCTGTAAATCTACCAGCAACAAAAGTTCTGATTCGATAAAAGGAACCCTCTTTTCAAACGCAAGACTAAGGTGGTCCAAAGCCTGTTTCTGCTTGTTTTGTTGCAGGTAAACTGAGGCCAGTTGATGCCAGTTCTCTGGATTATCAACCTCAACTTTAAGCAGCTGTTTAAGAATATTTTCACATTGCTCATAAGCGCCGGCTCGATAGTAGAGTGCGAGAGCCTGATGCAATTGCTGCACTTCGAGCTTTAAGCCATTAGCTTGAATTCCATCAAGCGCGACCACCACCGCCACGTAGTCGCCCATACGGTAGTGCGCCTGCGCCAGCAGTAAAAAATCTCGAGAGTCAGGGACCAGGTCAATATTCAGGGCGCGCTGTAAAACAACCGCGGCCAGGGAGTGATTGCTATCGAGCAAATAGACCTGAGCAAGTTCGCGCAGCATTTCCCGGTTGGCTACATCCGACAGACCCGCTGCGTCTAACGCCTCTTCGTAATAGGCGATTGCGCTGGCGTAGTCTTTTTGCTGCACATAATGTCGTGCGAGAAAGCGGCCGGCACTGGACTTTGCGTAGGGATCTTCAATACTACTAATCTGCTTCTCAAGCTCTGCAACAGACATCTCGGAACCCCTGCCCATCTCTCCTAATGGGTCGAGCATGATTCGACTGCGGTATTGTCCCTGTTCCTGCCCAAAAGTGACCGGCGCGAACAAGCAGGCAAGCAGCAATATGAATTTGAGTCCGGACACGGTCAGTCTACGTTGGGAATGTTGTTAGGGAAATCCTGCCAACGAACATCGACACGCTGGGTCAGTACCACATTGGCAGAAGATTTACCGGCGAACTTCACCGAATACTGCCAATCCTCCACAGCAGCAATCACTTTTTCCTCGAATACACCGCGAGGTTTTGCATCCAACACGCGTACATCACGCGTATCGCCACCGGGCGTCACCGTAAACGCGACCAATACCCAACCCGTTATCTTATTCTGCCAGGCGACATTCGGAACATTGGGCTTACGCGTATTGTAGGGAACCACTTCCACAAACCCTTTGGCATCCTGTCCACCACCGGGGATAACAACACCAGCGGCACCCAACGGAGCCTTAAAATTATCACCCACTGCGCGAATATCAAGATCGCCAACACCCAGATCCAGTGATGGCATTTCAAGCGCCTGCTGTGGCTGGGGTGTTGGCGGAGCCATTTGCAACTGCTCCATCAAAGGTTCCTGCTGCGTCTCCTGGGGCGCCTCATTCATATCCTCGAATTCTTCTGTTTCAGGCTGTTGGCGCAGAATCTCCACCTTTTGATAGACCGCCAACTGCAGGTCCTCGCTCTGACCGCGCTTGATCAGACTTTGCATAAACAGAAAAATCGCCAGACTAATTACCAGGGCACCAGCGAAAGCAGGCAATAACCTGAAGGGAATACTCCTCGTCATTGCGGGCCTTTATCAGCTGCAATAGCAATACCTTCCACTCCTGCGAGGCGTACTTGATCCATCACCTCCACTAACATGCGGGTAGAAGCCTCGCCGTCCGACTGAATGATGACCGAACCTTCGGGGTTATCGGCGTGCAAGCGCGCTACGATGGCGCGAACGCTACGGGGGTCCACCGGTCGTCGATCTATCCAGACTTCCCCATTGGCGGTGATGGCAATGAATATATTGGCACTCTCCTGTGGCGCAGCCGTGTCGGCCTGGGGCGTTGATACAGTGACGCCCGACTCTTTTACAAAGGACGTTGTAACAATAAAAAAGATGAGCATGATGAACACGATATCCAACATGGGCGTCATATCCAGCTCGGTTTCATCAGCCGGAGGAAGGTGGCGTCTGGCAATCATTGGGTCGCCCCCCCTGCTGTGTCTAGCAAAGGCATTGCATCGCGCAGAGCACTGGCACGGCGATCCGCCAACTGACCCAGGCGAACGGTAAAATAGATTCCCGTAAGAGCCACAACCAGCCCGGCCATGGTCGGAATGGTGGCCCGATAAATCCCCCTTGCCATCGCTGGGGCATCGTCGTTTCCACTCACGGCAATCACTTCAAATACACCGACCATTCCCAGTACCGTACCCAATAAGCCAAGCAAAGGGCACATAGCAACGAGTACACGGATCATCGACAGTTGTGCGTGAAGTTGAACTGACGATTCGGACACCACCGACTCGCGAATCTTTTTGGCCTTCCATGACCTGCGATCCGCACGGCCTTGCCATTCACTGATCAAGGTCCTTGCTTGTGGGGGCCAGGTCAAACGCAGAAACCAGACTCGCTCTAAAATCAACAGCCAAAGCAAGAGGCAGGTGAAAAACAACAGCCATAACACTGGACCTCCCTGATCCATAAAGTCGGTGACTTCATACCAGAGCACCATTGATCAGGGCTCCTGCTTTTCAGCTGAGCGCGCTAAAACACCGGCACACTGTTCATCCAGCCGCTGGACCATGACCCTCGATAAGTAAGCTACAACACTGTGACCAAACAACAAGGGTATGGCAACAACCAGGCCTAAGACAGTGGTCATCAATGCCTGGGAAATCCCCCCCGCCATTAACTTCGGATCACCGGTGCCGAACAGGCTAATAGCCTGAAAGGTCAGAATCATGCCCGTCACAGTGCCCAGCAGGCCTAGCAGAGGTGAGGTTGCAGCGAATAGTTTGATCAGTCCATTGCCTCTTTCCAGCGCCGGTATTTCTGCAAGAACCGCCTCGTCCAGCTTGAGTTGCACGAGCTCATCATCCTCCACTGAAAGGCCCTCAACGGCCAGCAGTACCCTACCCAGGGGATTACTCGCTGTGGGGACGGACACAGTGCGCAGCTGACGATTGATACGGCGAGAAACACCCAGCAAATAAACCAAGCGCCAAAGTGTCAGCGCTATGCCCAACATCCCCAGGCCAATAATGATAAATCCGATGGTTCCGCCCTGCTCTATGCGTTCGCGTAAATCTGGGGTAAAACTGAGCATGCCCAATAGACTGCCGCGAGTCGGGTCGATCGCCAGTGTGTAAATACCACTATCAGCCTGTGCAAACTCACGAGCCGCGTTGCGATAGCGCATCGGCGGCTGCCGACTCAAGGACAGTAATTCGGCGGTCTCGGGGACATAGCGTAAAAAGTCTCCACTACTCCAGGCGGAAAACACGCCAACTCGCAGAACGTCAACCGATTGCATCGCACCCGCACTGTCGATCACAGCCGCCGGAAATTGCGCCACCTTGCCAGACTCCGTCATATCCTCCTGCAATAGCAACCAAAGGGCCTGTATTTCTTCAATGCTGGCCTGAATATCGGCGTCTGCCAGAGCCTGCGCCTGCTCTAGTCTCTTAGGAAATTGAGCGCTGACCATCGACTCCCTTAGCACCGCAGAAAAATCACCGGCGAACTCACGAAATGTGTTGGAAACATCGCCCATATCGCCCACTACCCCGGAAAGCTCTTTCTCCAAGCGGGCGAGCTCATCTGCATTTTTATCGGTGATTGCCAGCAGTGGCTGGTTTTCCTGCTGATACTTCTCGAAATCACTTCGTGCTTTTTGCAAGAGCTGCTGCTGTTGCCGTTTATCAAACAGAAACTCGCGTTCACGCTGTCGATTAAGTTCACGCTGCTCAGCTTGCTGCTGTTTGACCGCTGTCAGTAGTTGATCCAGGTCCTGGATTTGCTGCTCAGCCAGAGAAGCGACAGGTAGCCAACAAGCAATAACGAGAGTCGCTGCTATCCATTGCTTCATCGCGGGCCTCCCTGCGCCATAAGGGGCAATGCCATTAACTGCGGCGCCGTTTGGCTACGCGCCACTCGCATCGCCTGAGACAGTGAGCGGTTGTGCTCTGCCTCTAACGTCAGCCAGGACTGGGTATCGCGATCCCAATAGGCACTGCTTTTACGGTCCAGACTCTGGTAAAACAGCGCGACTCGCCCCAAACGCAAATACTCAACGGAAAAAGTTTCCCCCTCAAGGTTAAGAGGGCCTCTCCAGGCTTCTACAGTTCCGCTATAACCCTGTTCGATCTGATAGGTTTCCAGGAGCAAGCGAAACCGTGCAGATACTGAGATGTCCGTCCTGTCCAATCGCTGCTTCAGTTGCAGCACCGCCGCAATACGCTCCTCCTGGTGAAAGGGTAAATCGAGCACAACAAAGCTTTCCAGCGCATCGACCATTGACCGCATTAGCGGAACAATCCGCTGACGGGTTATTCTCGATTGTGCTATCTGGCGATTGAGAGAATCAATTTGTTGCTGTTGAGAGACCTCCAACTGCTCCAGTTCCCGGGTATAGGCCTGCTCGTACTCCACACTCTCTTTCAGGCTTCGGTATTCCTCCAGCAGAAGACGAGTCTCTCGAGATAGTACATCCACTCTTTGTTGTGAGACCACGGCGCTGGTCGTAGTGTCTGTCACAACCTCTAGGCTATCCTCCAGTTGCTGAGCACCGGCCAGCCCCGTCATGAATGTCAATCCACATACAGCAATTGCAAATTTTTGCATAGCAATGGTTAAGCGGTCTTCGTGCAAAATATGGCCCTCTATTCGATTCAAAAGCAGGATAGCAGCTCGCCTCTCTTTCAGTAAGCCAGCTAGCGTAGCTTGCGAAGTTCTGCCAGATCAGGCAGCCCAAATTTGTGCCTGAACTCTTCAGTAAGCTCAAGTACCTGTTGATAAAAGAACTCGTGCGGCGCAGATCCCAGCACCCGTTGATGACGCACCGCGACATACTTGATTGCAAATGCCCCCACTCCGGGTAGAGGCAGAGCTACCATGTCTCGCGACAAATTAAACTGTTCAATAAACATCGGTGGGGCAGGAAACAGGTAGTCGGTTTGACTGACAATTTGCACAGCAGTCTGTAAATCATCTGTTTCCACGTGAGGGTCCGCACGTCGCTCGTACTCTAAAATTGCTGCTGCGTTGCCCTCGTGAAATTTCAATTCACTCAGATCAGTAGATAGCAGCGCTACCTGGGGATAACGGGCGACATCGTCAATGCCAAACTCGGTGCCCTCCAGTGGATGCCCCCTGCGCGCCAGCAACACCGGTTGAGCAAAAGCCAAAGTACTTATTTCAAGGTCCTTTGGATACTGTAGTCGTTCGACCTGCAGCGCAAAATCGAGTGCCCCATCTGCCAATTGCTCAAACGGTTGATCGGCGCGGGAATAGGCACGCACTTTTAGCCCAGGCGCGGTTTGCGCGAGCTTGGTAATCAAAGAGGGAAGAAACCACACGCCCATATGTCCCTGCACCAGCAAGTTCATATGCCCTTTATACGCGAGCGGATCAAACTCTAAAGGCTGGACCATTCCCTGCACCGCGCGCAACACTTCCGGCAACGTTAAGCCCAGTTGTTCCGCCCGAGGCGTAGGCACCATGCCAGACCCGCGGCGCACAAACAGCTGATCATCGAACAAATCACGCAGCCTTCCCAAGGTTTTACTCATGGCCGACTGGGTGATATAGAGACGCTCAGCCGCGCGGGAAACAGACCGCTCCTCCAACAGCGCTTCGAGCGCCACCAGCAGGTTTAGATCTAGCTGACCCAGGTCCCTAATCTCCATTTAAGCTCCCACCAATATGACGATTAATGAATTTAATTCATATTAATAATGACTTATCGCCATTTGAAGAATAAACATTCAGACCCTACATTAGACCCGTGGCCGGAAGAACCAACACCGGCGATCACTAAGAGGTTCATCATGGTCTACGTTATTTCAATCGCAGTAATCGTTCTCGGTCTCGGGGTGTGGCAAGAACAGATAGGCTCCGGTCACTCGGAAAGCGATCTGGGTTCTGAGCGCCACGGCCAGCCCTCACAAACCACCTAATGCCCCGAAATCCGGGTATGTAGCAGCGCGGCCCAACTGTTAAGCAGGTTGGCCATATCCACACCCGCTGCCCGCGTCCACTGCAATGCACCAATGGCCTGACGGTCTCGCACAACAGCGAGTAACTGGCCTGACGCCTCATCGAACAAGCGAAACTCTACCGACACATTCACAACTTCCCGATTGGCACTTGAAGCCGAGCCCACGGTCAGCGCTGAGGTATTTGAAGAGCGACCGGGGCTGATCCGGGTTAGCTCGGCCTCTACCCGCAGACCCTGCTCGCGAGTTTCCTCCCGCGGATAATCACGAAACGCGTGACCAGTGGCATTACCCCATGCTTGCGAAAGCTTGACCTGACGTGCGGGTGTCATCTGCCAATCCCTGCGATTAGTCCCTGTTACTGTCGTGCCGGTAACGTCGGCTTCTGCCGAGCGGAAAGGCTCAAAAACAACAGCTCTATAATCCGCTAGGTTGGCTCCCGGCAGGACGTAGGCTTTTTCAAAACCAGTGGCGCTCACCGAGTGCAAGCCCTCAACGGCAAACTCCTGGGCGGGTTGCTCATCAATCGATGGCGCAGAACAGGCACTGATCGCAATTACAACGAACAGGCAGGTGGCTGAGCGAACCAGATATTTCATTACACTCTCCAGACTATTGAGGAGACAAAAAAGCGGCCAGCGAGATACCCCGGTGGCCGCTTGGTTCAACTGTTATTTTATGCCTCGGCGACTTCTTTATTGGGCTTGACCAGGAAGCAAGCCAGAGCCGGCATCAAAATTAAGGCACCGAACATATTCCAGATGAACATGAAGGTCAGCAGGATACCCATATCGGCCTGGAATTTAATGGGCGAGGCCGCCCAGGTAATCACCCCGGCAGCTAATGTGATACCAATCAGCGCCACCACACGTCCGGTGAAGTTAAGCGTCTCGTAATAAGCGGTAGTCAGATCCATGCCCTGCTTCTCTTTTGCCAATATCACCGTTAACACATAGAGCGCGTAGTCCACCCCGATTCCCACGCCGAGTGCGATTACCGGCAGAGTGGCAACCTTCACGCCCATACCTAGCCACACCATCAGAGCCTCACAAAGAATAGAGGTGAGCATGAGGGGCAACACCGCGCAAATCACGCCGGGCACTGAACGGAAGGTCAGCATACACAGCACGATAACCGCGCCGTACACGTAGAACAGCATTTCACGATTGGCCTTCTTCACCACAATGTTGGTCGCGGCTTCGAAGCCTGAGCTACCTGCGGCTCCCATGAACTCAATCTTCTCGACCTCGCCCCATTCCTCATTAAACGTATCCAGGGCAGTGACCACCTGTTCCAGGGTCTCAGCCTTATGGTCTGCAAGATAAATCAGCATAGGCCAAATCGAACAGCCGGGATCGACATACTCCAGAGTCACCAGCTCGCTGACCGCATAGTTAACCGTATCCTGATTGCGGAACAAGGACTGCCATTTAGGGAAGCCCTCATTAATACCCATCATAATTTCGCGAGTTCGAACGTTCAGTCCCCTCACATCTTCCACACCGGGAACCTGTCGCAACTGCCACTCGAGCTCATTAGCCAGATTCAAACCTTCGAGATCGATGCAGCCATCGGGAGCTGTCTTAATAATGATGGCAAAAACATCAGTGCTAACTGAATAGTTCTCAGTCATAAACGCCACGTCTTTATTGTAGGTTGAATCGGCACGTAGTTCGGGCGCGCCCTTATCGAGATCACCAATTTTCAGGTCCATTGCGACATACAAACCCACCACCGCAAGAAGCACACTGACGGCAATTGCCGCGGCAGCAGGACCCGGCTTGGTGAAGGAGAGCAGGAAACGCCAGACAATGTGCATTTCCTCCGCACTTTTAACTGGGCGAGCGGCACGTTCTGCACACTTGCGCCCGACGCCAGTGTAAGACAGCACGATAGGTATCAAGATGAGGTTAGTGAAGATCAACACCAACACACCGATACTCGCCGTAATCGCTAAATCCTGAATCACCTGAATCTGGATAATCATTAATACGGCGAAGCCGACTCCGTCGGACAACAATGCAGTGACCCCTGCAAGGAACAAGCGTCTGAAGGTGTAGCGGGCAGCGATATAACGGTGAGTGCCGCGACCAATATCCTGCAACACGCCGTTGAGCTTCTGGGCACCATGGCTAACACCAATAGCGAAAACCAGGAACGGTACAAGAATAGAAAACGGGTCCAGTTCGTAACCGAGCATCGACAAAATGCCCAACTGCCAGGCAACCGCCACCAGAGTACAGGCAATCACCATCACTGTTGAACGGAAACACCGTGTGTACCAGTAGAGTAACGCTGTCGCGATAACAACGGCGACTGCGAAGAACACCATCACTGCGAACAACCCGTCGATAAGGTCAGCAATCAGTTTGGCGAAGCCAATAATGTGTATAGATTTGTCCGAGCTACCTTCGGTAAATTGAGCGCGTATTTCTTCTAACTTATCGCCTAGCTCAGAGTAATCCAGACGCTCACCCGTTTCCGGGTTCTTATCGAGCAGCGGCACAATAATCGCAGCTGACTTCTCGTTGTTCGCTACAAGGTCGCCCATGATTCCGGCGCGACGAATATTGCGCTTCACCTCAGCGATAGAACCGTCAGAACCATCGAAGTTACCTGGAATGACCGGGCCGCCCTCAAACCCCTGTTCTGTCACCACTCGCCAACGCGTATTCGGCGTGAACAGAGATTTCATGCCATTTCGATCGACGCCAGGAATAAAAAATATCGCGTCATTAACCTCTTCGAGAAACTTCAGGTTCTCCGCCGAAAAAATGGTGCCTTTTTCTACCGCGACCACAATACGTAAATTGTTTCCAAGGCCCTTAAGGTCGTTCTTATTAGCCTCATAATTGATAACAAATTGATGCGCCTTGGGCAGGGTTTTTTCAAAGCCCGCCTTGAGTTCAATTTGAAAAGCCTGAAAACCCAAGACCAGGGTAACCAGCGCGCATATCAACATTACTACTGCGCGATTGTTAAAAACCAGTTTTTCGAGGAAAGTTCCCGAGTCGTAATCAAATTCGTTCAGATCCGAAATTACCGGAAGTTCTGACTGTTCTACATGCGCCATGGTGTTGTCTCCGATAATTTTTTATTGGTTTGGAAGAGCGAGTTTCTGAATGCCCGCTGGGCCACCCACCAGTATGCTGCCTTCTGGGCCTTGTTCCACGGTGTAGACGCGATTGCCGCTGGATACGGGCAAATAATTAAAACTTCTACCGTCATCGACACTAAACAGAATTTCACCTGCGATGCCTGCGAAGAGCAGCCGACCGTCATCCAGTTTGGTAGCCGCCACAATAGAACTACTGGGTGGTTTTATGACCTCCTCCCAGCTCTGGCCTTCGTCTTCTGTGCGAAACATACGACCGCGCAAACCGCCGAGGACCACGGCTCCGCTATTAGAGGCTGCGCTGGCAAAGAAGCTACCTTCCCAGGGGACTGTTTCGACCAGCGTCGCCGTTTTGGCTTCGACATCACCAATCATAAACAAACCTGCTTCGCCGCTAAGGAAAAAGCGCTTTTCGCCTGCAAGCGGAGCAAAGTCAAAAACATGATAAAACGAATCATTTTCGGTTGTTTCCAAGACGTGAATCCAGTTTTCACCACCGTCTTCTGTCTTCATAATCATGCCGTAAGCACCAAAGGCATGGCCATGGCTTGGGCTATGGAAAAAGACCCTGAACAACGGCTTATCTGCCCCCTGGTCTACAGCAAACTGCATCTCCTCTACCAGGTAAGGAAAGTCCTCATTGTCGGGATTTTTCTCGGCAAGGTCAGAGTAATAGACCAGCCCCTCCGAACCATAGCGTAAACCGTCATATTGCTTTGACCAGCTTTTACCGCCATCGCTTGAGTGCAGAATAATGCCCTCATGCCCGACAGCCCATCCAAGCTCAGGTGTGGGAAAGTGTATGTCGAGAATACTGCTTCTGACCGGAACGTCGGCCTGCTGCCAATTCATTCCATCCTCAGAGATCAGAATGTGACCGCGATGCCCAGTGGCGTAGAAGCGACCATGAAACTCTCTAATCGTGTAAATCAGCGACTCGCTTGCCAGTTCACTCTTGCTTGCCGGAAGTTCGAGCACGTCATAAGTCTTGGCGTATGTCGTCGCTGCGACTGGAGCCAGCAACCCTGCAAGCACGATACCGATTAGTGCGCGTCTCATTCCCATGGACTTACTTCCCGTTTTATCCAATAAATTAAAACCAAAAAAGGGGCGCTGCCGAAACAACGCCCCCTGTATCAGGCCGCCCTAGCGTACACCGCCGCGGGCCATTCCTTTAGGGCTGAACCAGCTGTCTTTCTGGTCAACACCGTTTTTAAATCCACCGGGCGATGGTTTGGTATTCAGGTTGTATATCCCCTGAACCAGGTCATAGGCACCGTAGGCGAAATGATAGTTGGACTTGATGTCATATAAGTTCGCTCCGTAAGCGAACTGAACGCGCCACATGTTGCCCTGGCCGTCATAGTTCTCCGCAGCCAAACCTGCCCAGCTATCTTCATCGATGTAGAAACGACGCTTGCTGTAAAGATGGCGATTACCCTCTTTCAGCGTCGCTTCAATAATCCACATACGATGCTTTTCCCAACGCACTACCTCGGGGTCAATGAACTTCTCCCCTAACGTGTCCTTAAGTTCGCGCTGAAACACAAAGTCATAAGAAGAGTAAGGAACGATCATTTCCTTCTTACCAACCAGCTTCCAGTCGAAACGCTCAGGGGAACCGTTGATGATGAACGAATCATCGTAGGTAGAGGTTCCCGCAACACCGGGGTTTGGCGTATCGAAGTTTACGGCTGGCGCCAAACGAACACGACGCTGTCCTGTCAGGTACTGCCAGGCCTTACGACCCTTACCTTGGGTAAAGTCAGCTCCGGGCTCGTGCACCAGCAGAATTTCTCCAGCGCGTCGGGCAGGTGCCTTGTAGTTAATTCGCAGCTTCAACCAGGGAGTATCGTCCATGATACTTTCTGGCGACTTATACATCGGCAACACATTGCCCATCAGGCCCGTGGTGGACAAGATTGGCTTACCATTAGAGCTCACATAATAAGTATCGTACTTAACCGTGTGGTCAGAGAGATAACGAGTCAGATGATTCCAAAGCACTTCCAGTCCGCTTTGAGGCAGCGGAAAAGGTACACCCGGGTAAGCGTTTGCAATTCGTTGGCCACCGTCTTCAAGGGTGGCGCCAGTGGCGTTTTTCGCGGTGTTGCTGTAGACCCATTCCGGTACGACAAAGTCGCGCTTGGTGGGATATACATTCATTTTAAAACCGTCGGCGCCCAGCTTTTCGAACATCGCTTTGGAGCCTTCAGTAAGTACCTCCGCGTATTCCTGGTAATTGCTGCCGTCAATCGTATACAGCGGCTCTTCGCCCGGATACGCATCTACGTAGTTGTCAGACCCAGCAACGAAGTCTGGTGGAATGGGCGTACCCGCAGGATTCCAGGCGGGAATACTGCCGTCCGCATTCGGGCCAGCCTCGGCGCCCATTGGCGTGAGGTCCACACCCAAACGTGCCGCTTCCTCAGTGGAAACAGACGCAAGCGCAGTGGACGTCACTAAGCTGCTAAAACATAACGCAGCCAGAGTTTTTTTGTACATCATCTTAAGATCCTCTTATACGATACATAAATCGTCTTGCAAATAGACTAGACCAATCCTAGAAGGTTCGCTTGGCAGTAATGGAAACATTGTCACGATCGGTCAACAAACCGCCAATGCCTGCTGCGACCGGACCGAAGAAGGCGTTGTAACGCATATCTACAGTCCACTTCTGGTCAATGCTCAGTTCCAAGCCGAGGCTGCCGCTTCCGCGCTCCTCATCACCACCAAAAGTGAAGGGGCTCTTTTCACCGTCAATCGTGTATGAAATCGAGGCGATCGCACTGAGATCCCAGCCGGGATAAATCTGGTACCAGGTCGGCTTGAATACGCCCCCGACGGTACTCACAACGCGGTCTTCATAGACGCGATAATCCAGCAGCGACACGTCTCCGCTCGCTCCCTCAGAGCAGCCTTCGGTGCACTTGTCTAACATCTGGAACGTGGCCTCGAAAATGTACGTACCGCCATCCCACAGTGGGCCACTACTCAGAAGGCCAATACCGTTGATAACGACCGACCAAACATCTCCGACCGGACCCAGGTAATTACTGGAGTCGTACTCGTCCCATTCCCCGGGCAGATAACTAAACGGCAGGTTCTCTTCAATCAAACCTACAAACCCTTCAGGTGCGCCATAAAAACGCTGGAAAGAGTTAGTCAGATCGGGAGCAAGGCCTGTATCCTGGCGCAAAACGATATCCGCACCAAAGCTGATGCCGCCAATTTCCTTGGCAAGTGAAATGGCATAAAGATCGATATCATCTTTGAACAGCCAACGGCTTTGCCCCAGTACAACGGTCCCTGTGTTGGGATCAATGTCTGGTGTATTTGGCGGGCAAGGCTCCAACAGCCCGACGGCACAGCCGCCATTCCAGGCTCCAAGTAATCCCGCTGCGAGCGGATCGCCTTGACCTGCCGCAAAATATGCGTATTGCCCTGTATCAAAACCCGCGTGCAGACCATGCAGGTTTTTATCCACATAATTCAGGTAGATAAAACTTGTCTCCAGCGACCACGCATCAACCCAATACTGGAGGTTAAACCCCCACTCATCGCTGTCAGCACGGTCTTTATTGCCTTCCAGGCCAACTCTTAGCGGATCTCCTGCTATAAAAGTTGCGAACTCTGTATCTTCTGTCAGGCCTTCCGCTGGGCTGAAATAAGTACCCGTCTCAGGCAGGCGATAACGCTCGTGCTCAAAGCTGTAATAAGCATTAAGAGTTAGATTGTCAGTGACCTGAAAAACTGTCGAAAGCTTGGCAGTAGGTCTGAATAGTTCCTTGGCTTCAGAGCCAGGTACCGAGAGAGCCTTCATAAAATCAACGGGAGCCATCGCACCGCCCACACCGGCGATCGCGCCTGTTGCCAGCAAGCTATTGCCCCAATAAATAGTGTGCCGTCCAGCACGCACACCGAGAGAAGTATCGCCGATGTACCAGTTACCAAATACGAAGGCATCTAAAATTTCGCCGCCAAGATAGTGAAGGTCTTCGGCCGAATCTGAATATTTGCCCGGACTTACACTGGGGCTTGCCCAGGTTTGAATGCGTTCTGACGGGTGGTCTGAATCTTTATAAGCGTGGTCATACCACGCAGAACCGCTGATCCGGAACCCGAAATCATCCTTCCAAATCACGTCGAATTCAGACAGCACGTCCAAACGAGTGCTGATGATACCGAGATTGCTACGATCAACAGAGAGGTCGGCATCATCCGCAAGACCAGCACCAACGGCGGAGTTTCCTCTACCGCCTTCATAAACATTTTTGTTCTGCTTTTCCACCCGAGACATCACGTTGGCTTTTACCGTGTTGTCCCAGCGAATTTCCCAATCATCGGATGTGTCAAACTGAAAAGCGTATGCTTGCGTACTGATGGCGGCGAGGACCGACATTGCTAGCAGCTTCTTCTTCATAGTACTTCCCTCTACGAGTATTAATAGGTGCTTAATGCATATTGCGGCTTTACCGCTATCGTCATGTTCCATTTCAATGTGCAAGCCGATTGCCCCCAGGCGTGGATTCACGCCCTTGGAGCACGGGATCTTTTATGCAATCTCTATCTTCTTCTGGCCAGTGTGTCCGTTCACTATATTGTGACGCCCCCAACTGCCGCTTCATGACTGCGAACGCAGTCTGCAACAAACGAGAACTATCGCCCTAGCGACGATCTTTCAACTCAAATTTATCCAGCCATTACCACGGGCAGCCTGGTCGCACATGTCCCTATTTCCCGAGGCGGCGGATATTACAACAGCTTAGCACTAATCGGGATATTGATATGGGACATGATTTTGTGATTTTAGGCCATATTTGACCCACGAGGCAGACCCCTAAGACGGAGAGCGTTAAGCTGGAGGCTTATTTGCAAACCGAGAGTCTCGCCAGGCGGCCAAACAGGGTGTTAATCCCTGGACTGGGCCAGCCGCCCTGCCTGCCTGGCGGTGATATGGCCTTCTTGATAAAGCCAGCGAATCGAGTCCGCCATAGTTTCTTCGAGTGGGCGGAACTCAAAGTCCAGCTCATTTTCAATGCGTGAGTTATCGAGTTGGACCCATTGAGTGGCGTAATTGAGCCCCTCCCGGGTAACGGGCAATTCCAACTTTAAAACAGGTGCCAAGGTATCGGCCAAGCTACCAGCAGCCCGCATGAGGCCCCCGCTGATCGGTAGCTGAATAATCTTGCGACCGGTCAATGCCTCTAGCTCAGGCCCAAGCTTTTTCCAGCTCAGATAATGCCCGCCCAGCACATAGCGATTGGAAGGAACCTCGTATTGCAGAATGTGTAAATGTGCTCGCGCAATGTCGCGGGCATCAACATACTGATTGCCGCTCGACATCAGCGGAACAAATTTGCTCAGGTAAGTTTGCAGACCAATATGGGCTTCTGTCATCTCCGGGGCATCTGGCCCCATCACCGATGCGGGATAAGTAATAAAAACCGGATGCCCCTGGGCCTGCAACGAGCGGGCGTATTCTTCACAAGCGACCTTGGAGCGGCCATAACCTCTGGGACTGGGGCCCGGCGGTGAGTCCTCGTTGAGTACGCTATCTGCAGGATCATAAATAGCAGTCACGCTAGACACATGGATAATAGTTTGCATGCCCATCTCAGCGGCCTCACCCAAGACATTATGCGCGCCTTGCAGATTGGTCCGATAAACGCGCTCGGCATCAGCAGCATGGGTGGACACCAGCGCTGCCACATGCACTACGCCATCGCAGCCCTCGAGGGCCTGCCGCACAGAAGCTGCGTCACCTATATCGCCAACGGTGTGATGCTGAATCACCCCCGGCCCGAACATACGCTCCATTTTATCTATACTACGAACCAGAAGGCTCACTTCCAGTCCCGCGTCCAACAACGCCATTACTGTGTGGTAACCGATAAACCCGGTCCCACCTGTTACCATTACTCGCACATTACCTCCTTAGGCTATAAGGGCTTGGCCGCCGTCTAAACCGATGCTCTGCCCGTTCACGTAGGATGATCCTTTACTGCATAACAGTGCCACAAATCGCCCGATATCGTCCTCGCAGTCACCTACCCTTTGTTGCGGGATACTCTGGATAAATTCAGCTGCTTCTTCCGGCTTGTTTTCTATCCACCAGGCGAGTCCAGGAGACTTGGCGTGGGGCAAAATAACATTGGTACGAATGCCGTCAGCGCCCCACTCACAGGCCGCAGCCCTGGTTAACGACCGAATCGACTCTTTGGTAGCGGCATAGGCTCCGTAGCCTGTCATATCCCAGCGTTTGCCAGCGGAACTGCCAAGATTAACGATCGAGCCATCGCCCTTCAAATGAGGGTAGCAGAGCTTCATCATCCGCAGAGTCGCCAAAGGGCCCGACTCAAAACCGGCGGTAAACGCTTCATCACTCACCTGCTCCAGCGTCCCAAGCGGCACTTCCTGGGCATTATTCACCAGAATCTGCAATCCTCCAAAATGAGCCACCACAGACTCTACACAGCGGGTCAGCGACTCCAGAGACTTTACCTGACACTCTATTGCCACCGCATCACCGCCGCGTTCAATAATTTGTTCACACGTAGACTCCAACTTTGACAGGGTTCTTCCAGTGACAGCAACCCGTGCTCCCTCTGCTGCCAATGCCAGGGCAATACCTTGTCCTACCCCCTGCCCCGCCCCAGTGACCAGCGCCACTTTTCCTTGCAACAACATTTAACGCCTCCTGATTGCTGAATATCGAGGGACCATTATGATCGAACGTACTGTTTAGTCTGAAGCGGAAGCGGCCAGATTAACTGGCTTTTCAGTTCAGCTGAGATCCTGGGCAAGCGCCTGGATTTTTTCCCGGTAGGTTCGAGGCGTCTCACCCGTCCAATTCTTGAAAGACCGCACAAAAGAACTGGGCTCTGTAAAGCCAAGGTAGTCCGACAAGTCAGCTACTTTGGAATCTTCGTTAAGCAACTTGTCTATCGCCACCTGACACCGAACCTCATCTTTAAGCTGCTGATAACTGGTGGACTCGCCCTGCAACCTGCGTCGCAGGCTGGACTCAGACATGTGCAGTTGTGCGGCAATATCAGAGAACGAAGGCAGCCCCACTGCAAGGTCAATAGTAATTAATGATTTGATGGCTGCACTGGTGCTGGCGGGCTTTCGCTCGATCAAGATCAATTGATAGATTGCGTTTTCGAGAAACTCCCGCAAGGAGTCGACAGTATGAACAATACGACGCTCCAACTGCTCAGCAGAAAAAGAGAAATTAGTATCCGGCGCATCAAACAAGACCTTGCTATGAAAATTCGCACTGAGACTTTCGTGATAAGCACTATTGAGAAAGGGTGCTGAGATATTGGCCTGCTCTATCGCCAGCGACTCACCTACCAACCAGCCACAGAGTGCATGCCAAATCAACAGCCCAGACGCCTTTGCCACGGTATCCTGATAATCAGCCCTGTCCCAGTTATCAGGCACTAGAGCCGCGCCGCGTTCAGTGAAGCGAATGTGATAGCCCAGGATCGCGGTATCGCCCTCAACATCCAGACAAACCCGATGGCCTATCATTGGGTACACCATCTTTTCATAGCGCACAGCAAGCACCAGTGCATCGCCCAGGGTACGCGCACCTATCATGCAATGGCACATAAGTTCGAAGGCTTCACTGCCGACTCCCGCAGCCCATGGCAGGGGTTGCTTGAGAGTCTGCATCTCCACGACCGCTTCTTTGTAAAGCCTGGAATAGTGCTGCCCGGGAATGGTCTCGGCCTCGTCGAGTTTCAAAATGCGCTGGCGTGAAAGCCTGGCCCTCGCAGCAATGGCATCGACATCAAGTTCCAGTCGTTTCAAATAATCAAAAAGACGATGGAACTTGCGGGCAGAAACGCTAACTTCATTCATAGAGGCTTCGGTAGATAATGTTTATAAATGTGACCTAAGTGGCCCTACCCTGAGATATCCGTAAGCCTATCATAAGCAGATTATGGAACAACAACAGGTTGAGTAATGGTGTCAGGAGCAACGAGAGAGCATCTCAAACACGAGGCGTTGGTGAGCGGCCTGTCCAATGCACTATTTAACGGCATCATCGCATGGTTCCTGATTCGATCAGGCCCGGCCCTGCAGTGGGGTGGAGAGCACAGCTTCGCCATTGATGTCACTGCCACAGCACTACTTCTCCCGCTTATTGTCGCGCTAATTGTCATTCCCTTACAGCGCTCCAAACAAAAGAAAGGTAAACTGCAGACCATGAGCCTTGGGCCTGAATCACCCATCCAGTGCTTGGCTAATCTTTTGCCCTACTCCACCGGCAAGAGTGCCATTGTGTTTGGACTCGTGGGCATGTTGGTGATTGCGCCGACGACTCTCCTTGGCTTCTACCTGCTAGGTGTCACCGAGATTGCGCCACTGCACTATGCCATTTTCAAAGGCTTGTGGGCTGGCTCTATGGCTGCTGTACTGGTATTACCAATGGTGCTGGTCGCACTTCGAAAAACAGGCAAGGAACTCGCCTGATGCAGTGTATCCGGGGATAAGAATGGGATTACTTGACGATAAGGTAGGTGTAGTCACCGGCGCAGGCCAGGGCATCGGGCGCGCCATTGCTATGCGCTGTGCTGCAGAAGGCGCGAAAATCATGGTCGCAGATTTCAACAGGGATATGGGCGAGGAAACGGTTAACCTGATCCAGCAAGCAGGTGGAGATGCCGCTTTTGCTTTCGGCGACGTCAGTGACGAAGAGTCAGTGAAATCCATGATCGACTCGGTTATCAAGAGCTATGGCCGTCTGGACATTGCCTGCAACAGTGCAGCACTTAGCCGCGGTGCAGGCCCTATTCACGAGTATACGCGAGAGGTTTTCGACCAAACCCTGCAAATGTGTCTGACCAATACCTGGCTGTGCATGAAATATGAAATTCCACAGATGCTTGCTCAGGGCGGCGGCGCTATAGTTAACATCTCTTCCAATGCGTCACTTCGCGGGCAGGCTTACAACACCGCCTATGCAGCAGCGAAAAGCGGCGTCAATTTACTGACAAAAAGCTCCGCTGCTGAATACGGTGGCCAGGGTATTCGCATCAATGCTGTGTCGCCAGGCGTGATCCGAACACCGGGCGTGGAGAAATATTTTGAAGATCAGCCTGACATGGCACAAGGGCTAAAACGCGCAGCGGTAATGAATCGCCTGGGAGAACCTGAGGAAATTGCCGAAGCGGTTGTGTTCCTGTGTAGCGATCGCGCCTCATTTATCACCGGTCAACTGCTCTCTGTTGACGGCGGCGGCGCCGTTAAGTAAGCGGATTCAGTTCTTAGAGACCAACCATTGGGGAGCCAAATGCTCGATTTGGCTACGAATACCCTCGCGCCAATCCATCCGAGTTGGGCCTATCAACGCGTGCATTTTTTCTGTATCAATAGCAAGACTGCCGAAAGCGTTGGGGTTCGCTGCAAATATCGCTTCAAAGCCTGTCAGCTCTCCAATGTGAGCGCACCACTGTTCAATACTGACCCGCTCTGAGCCACCAAAATTAAGCGTCGTAACTTCCTTACTCGCCGCTCCCAACAGGTAGGGTATTTTCTCGATATAGTCTGCAACATGCAGCGGATTGTAATAATTCGGTTGGTCTGGATGCAGCTCGATAGGTATACCCTTCTGCATCATTAGCATATGAAAGTACATCCAGCCGCCATTGTCTCCATAGGGTACGCTAAGCCTGGCTATGGTGGTTGGAATGCCATACTGGTGCGCTGTAAAGCGGCATACAGTTTCCGCCGCTATTTTGGAGATACTGTAGGTGGGAAACATGACTCGATGGTTGTCACCCAAAGGCGCATTTTCTGTGCGCGGCTCCTGCCCTGCATACTCATAAACTGCAGTCGATGAAAAATGAACAAACGCGCGCACGCGACTGCATCGAATCATGAGGTGGCCCAGCCCCTCGGCATTAGCTGCTAAGTCATAATCAAAGTCACCACTTTTTACTACCGCAAAATTGAGCACATATTCGATGTCAGCCGGAATAGCTTGCAAGGTTTCGGGCTTCGCTAGGTCAGCCTGTATCACCGTAGCACCCAGTGCCTGGATCTTTTCTTTATCCGCTGGCTTGGAAAAGCGCGCCAATGCATAGACATCTGCAATAGCGGCAAAGTGTTCCACCACTGGCAGCGCCACCTGGCCAGTGGGCCCGGTGATTAATAATTTACTTCCGGCCAGATCAACGGGTTTTACCGGCACCTGTAGCTCCTTCTGTCTTTAAAGTTTTGGGTAGCTGGTATATCCATCCGCGCCCGGAGTGTAAAGTGTCCCCGGATCAAGTCGCGCTAGTTTGGCCCCGGACGCCCAGCGAATCGGTAAATCTGGATTAGCGATAAATGCCCGGCCAAACGACACCGCACTGAGGCCTCCGTCTGCAATCGCTTGCGTCGCCTCATCGAAACGGTAACTGTCATTGCCAATCAAACTGTCAGCAAAAAAGCGTTGCCCTAACGCGATATTGTCGATTCCTGCGGAGGGCATTCGAATCACATGGAGATAAGCCAGGCCCATAGCACTGGCTTGTTTGAGCAAGCAGGTGAAAGTCTCTTCTGGATTCTCGTCCTTGAGATCATTGAACGGGTTGCCCGGGCAAATTCGCATACCGACCTTCCGCGGCCCACCCACTGAAGAAATAGCACTGAGTACTTCCAATACAAACCTGCAACGGTTGCCCACGCTGCCACCGTACTCATCCTCGCGTTGATTGCTGCCAGTGGACAAAAACTGTGCTGGCAGGTAGCCACTGGTACAGTGTAGTTCAACACCATCGAAACCGGCGTCATAGGCGTTCTGGGTCGCCCTGCGATAGCCCTCTGCAACACCTGTAATTTCTTCAATGGTCAGGGCTCTTGGAGTGTCCAGTGCCTGCATACCTGCCTGATCGGTATAAATCTCGCCTCTCGCGGCAATGGCCGAAGGGGCTACAGTCTCGGCACCATCAGGTTTGTTCAGTCGATTCGACACCCGACCAACATGCATAAGCTGCGCGACAATCGTACCGCCTTCGTCGTGAACTGCGTCAGTGACCTTGCGCCAGGCGGCCACCTGCTCTGAAGTATACAAACCCGGCGTACGACAGTAGCCCAATCCATCAGCGTTAGGGGCTATCCCCTCGGATACAATCAGACCAGCTCCGGCTCGCTGGCGATAATATTCCACCATTAAATCATTGGGCGTCGCATCGACACTGGATCGACTGCGGGTCATTGGCGCCATCACGATTCTATTGCGCAAACGCAGATCGCCCAACGCTAAAGGTGTAAACAAATCCATACCAGCCTCCTAACGTACCCTGATTTTTGGTTCGCCAGCATTACGGCGCATTGTATTAAGAAATTGATCCAGCGGAGCCGGTGAGGCAACCTCCGGTTCATCCAAGCCCGGCGGATTGTTCCAGAAGTCCTGCCAACTGGGCCAAAGATCATGATATGCCCCGGCATAGGGCTCCCGATCAGGCCAGCGCATCTTGTTGTCACCCACCGGTGGTTTATTGATATCGGTTGCATACCAATAGCAAGGCAGCCGGCGGCGAAAATACCAACGCTCGTCTATACGTTCGTAGTTGTCCCAGTAAAGCATCTGCATAATGACCCATTCAGCGCCGCCATCAGACCGAGCAGTCTCGTGTTCATTCTTGCTGTAAACCACGCCATGGGCATGATCTACGTCATCAAACTCAATGACATGATTACCGATATGGTGAGAGGTTCCAGTGAACTGGAGCCTCAGGGTGTCATCAAGCCAATGTTTCAAATAGGCTCTGCCCACCTTGTCCCTGCTGACCCTGATATCCTCCGCGAACAAGTTGACGTGAGAGTCCAGGTCGCGCATGTCCAGCGACAGCGAATACTTGGCGGCCAGTTGTCGAATTTCGTCCAAGGACTCCAAGCGATCCAGCCGCGCCAAAATATCTTCGTCAGCCATGAGTTTTATTTCCCCTGTTTGCGAGTACCACAGCTTAGTTTTGCTTCCCGCTGCGAGCAACAACCAGATCAACCGATTTCGATGGCATTAAAGGCCAACGGGAATATAGTCCGGACCGGGATAGATAATATGATATAAATCTCTCATGCAAATTCAATACATTCCAACCGCTGATAAAATTTCGGTCCCCATCTACTGGTTTTGTGCACAAAGCCCCCGGGCGACTTTATTGCTGCAACCGGCGCTGGGGATACAAGCAAAACTGTATTGTAAGTTGGCCGAGGGGCTCGCCGAGCAAGGCTGCGCCACGGCCATTTTGGAACAGCGAGGTCACGGACTCAGTAGTTTCAGGCCAGGCTACAAAAGCAACTATTCGTTCAACGAAACCCTGGATTGTGATATTCCCGCCGCCATGAACTGGCTTGCCGCAGAGATTCCCGGTGTCCCGCGCTTGCTTGGTGGGCACAGCCTTGGTGGGCATTTATCCACCATCTACGCTGGCATGCATCCACAAGAGATTCATGCCGTGGTTCACCTGGCCTGTGCGTTCCCTTACATCAACGACTATGCCGGCCGCCAACAGCGCATGCTGCAACTACTGTGCGGTTTAATTCCCCTTTTTTCGGTCGCGCCCGGATTCTATCCCGGGCACCTGCTGGGGTTTGGCGAAAGAGAATCCCTGGACATGATGAACCAGTGGCGACAGTGGGCTAAAACAGGAAACTTTGACTTTGACAAGCGCAGGGGCCTAGCTGCGGCGGTGAATAACTTCAAGGGACCGGTGCTGTCTATCGGCTTTGAGGAGGATAACTTCTGCACCGACAGCGCAGTCGAGCGCGCCCTGGCACCCTACACCCAATCAACAATTCATAGAGTCACCCTGAGCGAACAAGAACAGGGATGTTACCTGGGCCATAGCAGGTGGGCAAGGTCTCCTCACGGAGTTGTCAGCAGTATCACCCAATGGTTGGAAGAGGTCTTGACCGGCCCATCAAAATGGAAAAACGATAGGCAGTAAAACAATGACCACTGCGGAATAAACGATGGATAAAGGCAGCCCGGCCCGGAAGTAATCCTTCAGCTCATAGCGACCCAGGTTTTGCACCATCAGGTTGGTGGTGTAGCCATAGGGTGTGAGAAAACTTGCACTCGCCCCAAAAGCCACCGTCATGACAAACGGCATATAGGACAGCCCATAGCTCTCCGCCAAGCCAAAGGCGATGGGGAATACCAGTGCCGCTGCAGCGTTGTTGGTCATTGTTTCTGTCAGCAACAAGGTGCCAAAATAGATGCCGGCCAAGGCTGCATATGGCCCCAGCGGGGCCAAGTGGTCGTGCAGAAAATTAGCCAGCGTCTCAACCAAGCCAGCGTTGGTCAGCGCCTGGGATAAGGTTAATGCAGACGCGATAATAAGCCAGAGCTCGAATGGAAACCTGCGCCTTAATTCAGATCCTCGAACCACGCCCAGAACCAACATGCTGACAAGTAGAAACGCCATTCCCTTAATGAGTGGAACCGCTCCGGTCGTTGCCAGGGCGATAACGACTAGCAGCGTGGCTGTAACCAGGTAGTTCTGAATCGGCGTGGTTTTCGCTCCTCCAACGGAATCATCAACAACTACAAAATTCTTGTCCAGGTTTTTACGCTCATTGAAATCCGGACCAACAGCCAGCATCATGCTGTCGCCTGCTTGAATAGTAATGTTACCTAGCTTTCCGGACAGCCGCTTGCCGCCCCGGCGCATGCCCACTACAGCGGCATCGAACAGCGAGCGGAAGCCGCTGTCCTTGACCGTCTTACCCTCGATGGATGCATTGGGCATGACGATAACTTCCATCATATTCTCGCGCAACAAGCCCTCTTCCACCGCGAACAATTGCAGACCGTTAAATCGTTCCAGTGCATTTAAATGCTTGACGTCTCCTGAAAATATCAGCTTGTCGCCTGCTTCGACGTATTCGTGTGGTGCCACTGGGGAGATCAGATAATCATCACGTACAATTTCGACGAGGAACAAGTCATCCATATCGCGCAAGCGGTTTTCCATGATGCTCTTACCCACCAGCGGTGAATCCGTGGCCACTTCAGCCTCAATGAGGTATTCGTTGATATCTATTGAGTCGTCTTGAGATGCTGGCAGAAGCCTTGCGCTGAGTAACATGACCACCAACCCCAGAACAGTGACGGAGGCACCCACTACAAAGAAGTCAAAGAAGGCCAAACCTTGCCCGGTAACATCCTCCAGAAAGCTGCTGACGATCAGGTTGGTAGATGTACCGATCAGAGTCATGGTGCCCCCAAGAATGGCAGCGTAAGACAAGGGGATCAGCAACTTTGACGCGGGGTGGTGTTTGTTACTGCGCACCGTGTGCGCAAGCGTTGCCACTACTGCAGTGTTATTAACAAACGCAGAGAAAAACGCCGTGACAACTCCCAGTCGCAGCAGGCTCGCCGAATAACCTGATGTAATCAGCTTTCCTGACAAGCGCGACAGCCAGGACAACTTCTCCAGTCCTACTGACACCAGCAGCAACAATATCAGGGTCATAAGCCCGCTATTGGAGGCCTTCGCCAACACATCGGCAGTATCGACAAATCCCAAAAAGTAGGCCGCAAGCGTGGTGCAGGTAAACACCCACACCGCAGGCCAATCGGTAAATATAAGGCTGGCCAGAAGGCACAGAAACAAAGCGGTAATCAACAGCTGATCAATCATTGAGCGATTCAAATTCCCACAGACAGAACGCCTAGCATACTGGGTTGTGGCCCACTGGGACAACCGGAGATCATCACAGTCTGATCAGACAAACCATCGCCTCCTATCCCAACGGCGCACTGGAATTCGCTGTCTCCGCGAGGATAATAAGACTCGAACGATTAGAATCTGCCCAGTTGGAGTGCTCTGTTGAATATTTCCCCCAAAGCTTTATCCCCCGTATCGCTGGGTGCGCTGCCACTGACGAACCGCATCGCCATGGCCCCCATGACCCGGGGCCGAGCCCCAGAGCGCATTCCTAACGACAACATGCTGAATTATTATGCTCAAAGAGCAGGCGCTGGACTGATCATCAGTGAGGCCACCCAAATTTCACAGCAAGGCACGGGGTCTGTCGCCACTCCCGGAATTGAAACCCCGGAGCAAATCGCCGGATGGAGAAAAGTCACGGATGCGGTGCATGCGGCGGGTGGCAAAATTGTTTGCCAGATTTGGCATGTAGGTCGAGTGTCGCACGCCTGTTTTCAAGATCAGGGACAGCCCCCTGTGTCTTCTTCCGCTGTCGCCGGGCAAGTAAACACTTTCACTGCCGATGGCTTCGTGCCATGCACCCCGCCGCGAGCACTGCAAGTAGAAGAAATACCGGCAGTGGTGAAGCAATACAGGCAAGGAGCTATTCACGCTATGGAAGCAGGCTTTGACGGCGTACAAATCCATGCCGCAAACGGCTATTTAATAGACCAATTCTTGCGAGATGGCGTCAATCAAAGGGCCGATAACTTTGGTGGAAGCATTGAAAACCGTGCTCGTTTTTTGCTTCAGGTAACGGATTCTGTTTGCGCTGCCGTTGGCGCAAACCGCACCTCCGTAAGGCTGTCTCCGTTCACTGTGACCTGGGACTGCACAGACAGCGACCCAAGGTCCATTTTTAGCCACGCTATCAGGGAGCTGGACAAAAGGCGCCTGGCCTTTCTGGAAGTTGTTGAGCGGGGGTTTGACTCGATTGCCGTTAGTAATAGCACTGACGCTGAACCCGGTATCTTTTGCCCCGCCGACATACGCAAGCTCTACACCGGCAAGCTAATGGTCAATGGCGGTTACGACCAACAATCCGCTGAAGCGGCACTCGCCAGCGGCCATGCTGATGCTGTCTCTCTGGGACGCCCGTTTATCTCAACGCCCGATGTGGTCGAACGTTATCAGGCGGGAGTGGAACTCAACGTTCAATTGAACCCCACCACATGGTATGGCGGCGACGGCGAAGGCTACTGCGATACAGCCTCTATGGAGCCTTGAGCCCTCGTGCTGCAGCCTTTTCTCTGCCCTCTACAGGCAAAAATACCTGGTTAAAACCAGCAATTGAAATTGCCAGATGTTGATAGCGCATGCTAGTTTTGATGACACATTTGTCCGATCGATAACGCAAAAACAAGGTGTTGCCGCAAAGGACAGCCACATTAAATCAAGACTAAAATAATAGGGATGAGCTGGCATGCATTTTTTTGCGGCAGGCAAGCCGTATCACCGGCGGTGCCAGTAGTTTGAGCATTTCTGCGCGATTCAGCCTGTTAATAGCGTTGGCCATTGTACTCATGGGAATCGTATCCGGGCTGACGACAGCGTCTCGGGATTACAGTACTCAGTTATCTGTGGTCACCGGTCGTGTGGAATCAGAGTTACTGAGCCATCCGGATCTTCAATTCGCTATTTACGGTGCCGACACTCAGCGCTTGAAAACACGACTGGACGAGTTTCTCAGGGAAGATTCCAGCGCCTCCGCCCAGGTCTATAATGGCCAAGGCAAGATGTTAGTCTCGGCACAGCGCCCTGACGCAACTGCCTTTACCCCAGCTGCTTTCAACCTGATCAGACGTTCCCTGTTACCAGGGGACCCGGGCTTACTCTCCTTCGACAGTTCTACCGGGACACCACAGGAAACAGGCTTTAGTAGCGCATTGTTCGATCCAGACGCGCCCATTTACCAAACCTTGCCAGTGTTCACCGAGGTGAATACCGGCAAAACAGGACTCAGCGCTACCGATTTCGCCATTGCCATGACAATGAAGCCAAGTTCTTCCAGCCAGCGCATCATTGGCTACGTGCAGGTACTTTGGGATCCGTCTGTTCTGCGTTCCAAGGCAATCGCAGCTGGCACCCGAGTGCTGATGATCAACGTTGTATTTGCACTCATGTGCGGGGCGATCGCATGGGCGTTTACATATCGAGTCACCCGCCCGTTGCGTGAGCTTGCAAATATCGCTGACTCGATAGCGTCCGGGCAGGTCAAGGAGCCGATTAAAGTTCAGGGCAGCGGCGAGATCCAAGAAATTGCGCGGCTCTTCAACAGTGTCATTGAAGGGTTAAGCGACTCGAAGAAGGTTCATGAAGTAGATAAGCGACTACTCAGCCTGAAGGTCGAAGAGCGAAGTTCGCAATTATCTGAGCGTAATGTGGAACTGAACAAAGTCGTTGAGGAAGCCAACGAAGCAAAGAATCGAGCTCATCACCTCGCTAACTACGATAACCTGACTTCACTTCCCAACCGTCGCCTGCTCACCGAACAGCTGGATTTACTGCTAAAACTGAACCAGCGGAGTGGCCATACCCTGGCCCTGCTGTTTATCGACCTGGACGATTTCAAGCGAGTTAACGACTCTCTGGGTATTGGTGCTGGCGACCAACTGCTTGTTGAGGTGGCCAGGCGCCTGTCTCACGCGGTTCGCGACAGTGATTCGGTCGGCCGCTATGCCAGTAGCAATACCGAGATCGATGTAGCGCGGTTAGGAGGAGACGAATTTACTGTCATCCTCAACCAGCTGGACACCGCTGGGTCAGCGCAACTGGTGGCGCAGCGTCTGGTGCAAAAACTCACCGCCCCACTCGCTATCCAGGGTCGCGATTTAGTCCTCCACCCCAGCCTGGGAATTGCAATAGCACCTAATGACGGCAAGGATGTGGAGAGCTTGTTGAAAGCCGCGAGTATCGCCAAATTTCACGCCAAACAAACCGACGGCGCGAGAATTGGAATCTATCAAAGCAACATGGCACAGGAAGGCGAAGACCGCCTTCGCCTCGAGTCCGACCTGCGCAAGGCAGTAAAGAGCAATGCGCTCAGCCTGCACTACCAACCCCAGATCGATACCCATTCGGGCTCGGTTCTGGGTGCCGAGGCTTTACTGCGTTGGGAGCATCCGGAACTGGGCTCGATTCCGCCCGAAAAACTGATCACCCTGGCCGAAGATATAGGCTTGATGGGGCAACTTGGCGATTGGGTTTTGGTACAGGCCTGCCAACAACTTCGTAGCTTTGAAGATGAGGGCATAAAGCTGGCGAAGGTTGCCATTAACGTTTCCGCTGAGCAATTCACCCCTACCTTCATCCAACGCGTGGGGGTGGTCATTGACGAGACCGGTATCGACCCCCGTCAATTAGAGCTCGGTCTCACTGAGGCAGTCATGTCCAGCAACGACCCCGAAACGATCGCTTCCTTAGCGCTGCTTAAAGCAAGTGGAGTTTATCTTTCTGTCGATGACTTTGGCACCGGCTACTCACCGATTAACTACCTGGCCCAGTACCCCCTGGACGAAATCAAGATAGATCGCAGTTTTCTTATCGACGCCGAGAAATCAGACAATGGTGCAAATCTTGTGATCGCGATCATCGCCATGGCAAAAAGCATGGAACTACGTGTGCTGGCGTCTGGCGTCGAAACGGAGTCACAGTTTCACTTTCTCACCCGTAACGGTGCCAGCCTGATTCAGGGCTATCTGTTCAGCAAACCGGTTCCAGCCGAGGAACTCAAGCCCATGCTCGCTCCCTGGCACTTTGTGGATCGCGTGCAAAAACTGGCTGACTCAGCGCCTTGATCTACCGAGGTATCATTACTTTAAAGTCTCAGTTCCCGTAAGTAACAGAGAAAGCCTCTACAAAGTCATCCAGCCTGTCTGCAGGCAAGTCGTTAATGCCTGCGGCGGCAGCTCTGCCGCCCCCGGTCGGAAACTGCATACAAAGCTGGGCAGCGCCCTGTTTGTTGTTAAGTGGTGCTCGCACGCTGACCAGGTAGCCGCCGTCAGTTTTACAGGTCAATACCGCGTGAGCACGATCGGGATTGGCAATAGCAAGGTCATTACTGTAAACACCGCTCACACGACGTGCCCAGGCCTCATTCGGCAACTGGAAAACCGCTGTCCTCGTTCCTTCGTGGCTGGGCTGTAAACCCTGTGCCATCGCCATGTCAGAGGCATAGCCTTCACTCAACCGAGCAAAATCCGGCGAAGCGCTAACGAATTCCAGGGCGCTGGGAGCCGCATACAGCCGCTGATAAAGATCTTCGGGATCAAAGTGCAAATCCTCTATCGAAGGACCGTAACCGTTGTAATTAATACATACGCCCAGCTGCTCCAGGCTGTCCAGATCCGAGGCTGAAACATTCAGGTTTTTAGCCAGGGTGCGAGCCGTCTCTTTCAGGTTATCGCCAAAACTGCCTGTGACCGCCCAATCCAGATGAGAGCCTTGCAGATAGCCATTGACCAACGCCGCTGTGCACACGTCCGGAGCCTCGTTGATGATAGTTTCCAGCCCCGGATGCTGCGGTATCTCTCCAGGAAAATGGTGATCCACATAAAACACTGAGGCGCCGGCTGTCAGCGCCTTTTCCAGGCCAGATTTATTCTTATCCATGGAGACGTCAAGAACAGTTAGCTTGTCCCCGCGTTCCGCGTGGATCTTGCCCATAAGGTTAATGTCGCGCTTGACACCGGTTACCAGGGTTGAATCCCGAGGTTCCGCCTTGCGTAACTGTAGTAATGCGCAAATACCATCGGCATCGCCATTAAAAATGTCGTAGTCCATCGCCTATTTCCAGAGTGTGGCGGGATCCTCGCAGCGCGACCATCCCGCCAGAACTACTTATCAGCTATCCAACAGTTGATAATAATCAGAAAGGATCTTGGCTACCTCGGGACGCGAAAACTCGGGAGGTGGTGCAATGCCCTTACCCAGCATTTCTCGCACTGCCGTACCGGACAATAGTACAAAATCGTCTTTGGAGTGGTCAGGCGCATCACGCATCATCACTACCTTATTCAACTTTTTGCTATAGGCAGTGTGATCTGCATTGTATATCTGCAGTTCCAACGCACCCTCAGGCACTTCCTCTTCAAAGATTGTTTGTGCATCGAAGCCGCCATAGTAGTCGCCAACGCCAGCATGATCTCTACCGACAATCAGATGCGAACAACCGCAATTTTGACGAAATACCGCGTGCAGCACGGCTTCTCTGGGACCGGCATAGAGCATATCGAAGCCGTACCCGGTAATCATCACTGTGTTTTCGGGGAAATACACCTCAACCATTTTACGGATAGAGGCGTCGCGAACTTCAGCTGGAATATCCCCCGGCTTGAGTTTACCCAATAGCATGTGAATGAGAATGCCATCCGTGCCCAGATCTTCCATCGCCATCCGGCATAGCTCTTCATGGGCCCTGTGCATGGGGTTGCGCGTCTGGAAGGCGACAACCTTGTTCCATCCGTGCTCTGCGATTTCATTGCGAATCTCGACAGCGGTGCGGAAAGTGTCAGGAAAGTCTGCCTGGAAATAAGAGAAGTTCAAAACCTGAATCGAGCCAGAGAGCATAGTTTTACCCAGGCTCTTGAAGGTAGCTACGCCGGGATGATTCGGGTCCAGAGTGCGGAATATTTTTTCCGCCATGAAGTCGATCTGCTCTTCGGTGACCGACTCTACTGCATCCACGTCCATTATTGCCAACACCGGATTACCTTCGACATTGGGGTCGCGCAATGCAATGCGACTTCCTGCTTCGACACCGGCTTCACTGGTAAGATTGAGGACTGGCACTGGAAAGAACAGGCCCGAACTGGTGTGCATGTTTTCTGCCACCGCCATTGCGTCTGCCAGATTCATATAGCCGGTCAGTGGGTTAAAATAACCGCCACCCAGCATTACCGCATTGGCTGCGGCCGCGGAGTTGAGCAAAATCGAGGGCAGGTTTTCCGCCTCTGCTTCTAAAGCGTGGCGCTGTTCACTATTGTCGACAAACAGTGGATTCAGTTCGTCAGATCCATGTGGCTTAATCATTGTACTCTCCAATCAGGCGCTGATAATGCCGCGCTCACGCAGCAGTGCGAGAATTTCCTGTACTTCCTCTGCCAACTCTTGCTGGTCGGAGTGCAAGTGAATCTCAGGCTTACTGGGTGCTTCGTAAGGGTCATCGATACCGGTGAAATTCTTGATCTCTCCCGCACGCGCTTTTTTGTACAAGCCCTTGGGGTCCCGGCTCTCAGCCGCCTCCAGCGAGCAATCGACGAAAATCTCGATAAACTCCATCCCCGCCGCTTCGTGCAGCTCGCGCACCTGATCACGGTCAGCGCGATAGGGACTGATAAAACTGGACAGCGCAATTACGCCGCTATCCACGAAAAGCTTGGACACTTCGCCGATCCGGCGGATGTTCTCTGTTCGGTCTTCAGCTGAAAAACCCAGATTCTTGTTGATACCCATCCGGACATTATCGCCGTCCAGGCGATAAGAAGTGACACCCATCTCGTGAAGGGTACCCTCGAGCTCTACCGCTACTGTACTTTTGCCTGAACCGGAAAGGCCGGTGAACCAGAGCGTGGCGCCCTTGTGGCCAAGGGTTTTCTCGCGGTGTTCACGGGTGATATCACCCTCGTGCCAGTGCACATTGGTGGCTTTTTGATCGGCCATAGCATTATTCCTCAAGTGATCGCAGGCGAACAGGTTGGACCGCATGCTGAAGTTATTATTGCGAAGCGCAGGGTACGGCCATTGGAGCCATATGTAAAACAGGATATTATGGATACCTCCATCGGTTTTTCCGATACATCAAGAGCCACAGATGAAATACACCTTGCGCCAATTACAGATTTTTTTGGAGGTTGCCCAGCAACAGAGCATTTCGCGGGCAGCCCAGAGCCTGCATATGTCGCAGTCGGCGGCGAGTGAAGCTTTACAGAACCTCGAGCATGCCTACGAAATTGCCCTCTTCGACCGGGCAAGTAACAAATTGATACTCAATGCTGTCGGCCAAACGGTGCGTAAAGAGGCACAGTCACTGCTGGAGCATGCCCAAAGCTTCGAAGAAGTTCTGCAGTCTCACAAAGAACTTGGACACATCAAGGTAGGTGCCAGTTTCACCATAGGCAATCATCTGGCAACGCGCTACCTGGCAGGTTACCTGGGGCAGTACCCTGGCGCAGACGTGACCCTGGACATCGCCAACACTCCCGAAATTGTTGCCCGAGTACTCAATTACGAGGTCGACATAGGAATGATTGAAGGCGAAGTACAGCACAGGGAACTAGAACTCATTCCATGGCGCGATGATGAACTGGTGGTGTTCTGCGCCGCCAACCATCCGCTCGCATCCAAAAGCAGCCTATCTACTCGCGATATAAAGAGTGCCGCATGGATACTGCGGGAACCCGACTCAGGCGCCCGGCAGACGTTTGACAAAGCCATGGCCGGACTTTTGCCAGAACTCAATGTATTCATGGAGTTTAAACACAACGAGGCCATTAAAAACGCGGTGGAGTCTGGACTGGGAATCGGCTGTCTCTCGCGCATCGTGCTCCAGCGTAACTTCTCCAACGGGGACCTGGTACCGCTTACCCTGCCGCGGCGCGATATGCGGCGCACCTTTTACTTTGCCTTGCCACGCAAGCGCTTCGGTTTAGAGTCGGTTCGCTTTTGGATGGACACCTGCCGTTCAGTCGACGCCTAGCGACCACAGCCCCTTCGTATTAGACTTCTCGTATCGTCCCTAAAGGATTGCCAATGGCAGCCGCAGAGAACAACCACGCCAGGATTCCATCAAACGCAGGGCCTGACATCTGACATGGGGCAGCGGAAAATAATCCATGTCGATGCAGACTCATTTTATGCGTCTGTCGAGATGCGCGAAGATCCCTCGCTTGCCGCCAGGCCGGTGGCGGTAGGCGGCAGTGCACAACGTCGTGGGGTTATCGCAACCTGCAACTATGAAGCCCGAAAATTCGGCGTGCGTTCGGCGATGCCCAGTAGCCGAGCCCTGCAACTATGTCCCGGTTTAATCATCCTGAGCGCGAGGTTCGACCTATATCGAGAGGTCTCCCAACAATTTCACCAAATATTCAAAGACTACACCGACAAAATCGAGCCCTTAAGCCTGGATGAGGCCTACCTGGACGTCAGCGACTGTGAGCAGTTTCACGGCAGCGCTACCCTGATCGCACAAGACATTCGGCGCCGCATTAAGCAAGAACTGAACTTGACCGTCTCAGCCGGAGTGGCTCCAAATAAATTCCTAGCCAAAGTGGGTAGTGACTGGGACAAACCAGACGGCTGTTTCACTATTACGCCGGAAGACGTTGCCGAATTTGTCGTGGATCTTCCGGTGTCCAGAATCAATGGGGTCGGCGCTGTTACCGCTGCCAAGCTCGAAAAACTGGGCGCGACAACCTGCGGTGAACTGCAATCCATTCCGCTGGAAGTTCTGGTGAAGCGATTCGGAAAGTACGGTTCCAGGCTGGCTAAAGTGGCCCACGGCCTGGACGACAGAGACGTGCAAACCAGTCGCACGCGAAAGTCGATCTCGGTTGAAAACACCTATCATTCCGATATCGAACAGCTGCAGCAGATGGATCAAGCCCTGACTCGTTTGCTGGACGAACTGGAAGGACGCTTTCATAAAATTGAGGAACGTTATCGACCGCACAAGCGCTTCGTAAAAGTAAAGTTCGATAACTTTGAACAAACCACCATAGAAGAAATAATATCGGATAGCGGAGGGCATTGGCTCAATGAAAGGGCTTATCAAGCTCTATTGCACAGTGCGTGGCAGCGAGGCAGTCGTCCAGTGAGACTTTTAGGCGCGGGGCTCCGTCTGGAACCCTTGCATAAAGAAATGGAAATGCAACTCGTCCTGTTCTCGCAGTAGCTCATCGATCTTGACCGGTATTGCGCACTTATCCACCAAGGCAAGCCAAGACAACGGAGCGGCGGTTGCGGTTGTCGGCATCACTGCGCTGCGTGACAAGGGCCAATGATGGGACCATTGCCTGCACGAACAGCGACTGCCTCGAAAAAATAGCGAAAACGCTATGGTCTATATTTACAGGCCAGCTGCCACCAATCCGGCCAAAAAGCCGCTGCGAACCCAAGGATCGCAGCGACAAGCTTAAAACGACTGCCAGTAAAGAATAATTCATGTGCTTTGACGTTGAATTCAGCACCGCTTCAATGAGCGTGTCCTAAGTACGCCCCTAACGTCGATCAAATTTAGTCGACAGCACGATAGCCGAGTCCGTATCTCGCACACCATCCATTTCTCCAATTCGGTCAAGCACGGAATCAAGTTCCGCCGGCGCATTGACCCGAATAATCGCCACCAGGTCAATTTTTCCCGACACCGTATAAAGGGCCTCCAGCTCTGACATGCCCTCTAAAGCACTAGCCACCTGACTTCCCAGGTGCGGATCTACCACCAGGTTGACATACGCCTGGAACGTGCGTGATTGGTAAGCATCGCCCAGTTTGAGCTTGTAACCGGCAATGATTCCACTTGCCTCCAGTTGGGAAAGGCGCTTTTGAACGGTGGTGCGCGACAGGTCCAACTCACGGGACAGCTCGCTAATGGTCTGTCTGGCATTAAGCTGCAAGGCTTTAATCAACCGTCGATCATTTCTGCTTAAATCCATAAATTCACCACTTTGATCATCACATTAATCATAATGCCTATCATTTGAGCATATTAACCAGTTTTTGCAACTATTCGCTGGTCACGCTGGCACCCGATAATAGTGAAATAACAAACACAGGGTGATTGATATGACTGGCAGTGTTGCTACCGCTTTTGACAAACCTGAAACGGCCAACTTTTATCAGGACGCCGCACAGATCACTGGAAAATTGAAACCCACCGATCCTTTATACCTGTTTTGCCCTGACACCCTTCAGACTCGAGCCAAGCGCTTCCTGACGCATTTCCCGGGCACAGTGAGTTATGCCGTCAAAGCCAACCCCGAGGTCAGGGTGTTAGAAACGCTGGCCGCCACCGGCCTCCAAAACTTCGACGTAGCGTCGCTCGATGAGGTTCGTCGAGTTTCGGAATACTGCCCGGGGTCAATACTTCATTACAACAACCCGATTAAAGCCGAAGAGGCAGTCGCAGAGTCTTACTTACGTTACGGCGTTCGCTCTTTCGCCCTCGACGAGATGTCGGAACTGGAAAAAATTCACCGTTGCACCGGAGGTGATCCGGATGTGACCTATACGGTGCGCTTCAAGCTGGAGCACGCTGGGGCAGCCTATGATTTCGGCAGCAAATTCGGTGCCACCGAAGACTATGCTGTTGAGTTATTGCAGGCCATTGAAAAAATCGGAGGGCGCCCTGCTCTCACTTTTCACCCGGGCTCACAGTGCACTGATCCGCAAATGTATGAGCGCTACCTGGAGGCGGCATCGCGCATCCTCAGCCGCGCCGGCGTCAAGCCAGCATTCATCAACGTGGGGGGTGGATTCCCCGAGTACTATCAAGACACCTCTATTCCCGCACTGGAAGAGTATTTCTCGGTGATTTCTTCCTCAATGGACAAATATTTTGATAGCGATATCCCGCTGATTTGTGAGCCTGGCAGGGGCATGGTCGCCTCATCGGTTTCTCTGTTAGCGCGAGTGATTCACGTGCGTGACTGCGGCAAGAGTGTGTTCGTCAACGACGGCGTGTACGGCGGGATGCAAGAGCAATCCCTGGTGGACATCTGCTTGCCTGTGCGGGCCTGGAGAGAAGGCGAAGCACTCATTGCAACGGAGTCGAACTACCACGTGTTTGGCCCCACCTGCG
This sequence comes from Candidatus Seongchinamella marina, assembly GCF_026262685.1. NCBI lineage: Bacteria > Pseudomonadati > Pseudomonadota > Gammaproteobacteria > Cellvibrionales > Halieaceae > Seongchinamella > Candidatus Seongchinamella marina. The sequence goes on along the minus strand of NZ_SHNP01000001.1, from coordinate 1,025,866 downwards.
ACCCGGTAGATCGCTTGTCGAAATCTACCGCGCTCCCCAAAGAGCTGAGAACAGGCGACTACATCGAGTTCGGCTTACTGGGAGCCTATGGGTCAGCAACGACCACCACCTTCAATGGCTTTAGCTCCTGTACCTACGTCAACGTGCTTGATTCAACGGAGTTTCTGCAAGACTAGGCCCCGGGGGCGCATACCAGATGGGAGAGGACCATGCGCGCTCCTGAATAACAGGCCGATGGTCAGCCGCGCAGCAACCAGAAAAGCCTTCGCCAATGGTCTCGGGGGCGCTGCAATCCACCTTCGCTGCGACGCACTGCCGCTGGCTCCAGCGGCAACTTGGATTCTCTACGACCCGGGAGTAGTAAAAAGCACGCTGCGTTGCGTCAAATTCGTCATCCCTCCAGACAGCGCATAACTGCGCAAAACCTTTACCGCGAGTTTCGCAGGTCTCTAGATCAACGTTGGCTCCATTGTCGGAATTACCCGCCACATCAATGACTTTCTCCTGAGTCTGACCATGCTCGTCAAGCCACCCCTTAACCACCTGAATACGCTGTAGGGGCATCCCAGGAAAATTGGCAGTACCAGGATCCTGACTGGCGGCCAGTAAAAATGTAGGTGCAGCGCCGGGAGTGGGTGACCCAGCGAGCAGCCCGCCCATGGGGACGCCAGTTGAATAAGCTTGCTCGATACGGTCAGATGATTGACACAGGTCATCAGGGAACTGCCAGCTTGCGAAAAACCGACTACTAATACGCGGGCCACTGGTACCGTAGGCTTCACGTCGACGCATTGCAGAAAAGAGTGAGTCTCTGCTGTTCTCTTCCGCCCACAATACCGCCAAACCACCCGGGTTGTATTCCAGTTTGTCAGGCAAGCCGGGAGGTATCTCTTCGCGAGCCGGGACCCCTGCACCGCCATGTCCTAAAAAGCGGTCTTCCTCTACAGAACCAGGAGCGCCCAGATGCGTATCAGTACTGGCGATGATGCCGAACTGGTAAGGGTTTGAACCCAGCTTTGCCTCGAGCTCTATACCAGTCGCCAACACCTGACGAACAAAACCAGTGTCAGGCATTGGAGGCGAGCTGTAACCGGCGATGTTGTCCTTGGGTTGTTGCTCAAAAGCACAAAGTTCATCGCTGGTAATACCGGGAGCGTAATAACATTCGGATGCACCCTTATGCTGCATAATTTCCACCAGCGGCTCAAACTTTGCGCGTTGCTGCGCATAGCCGACGGTCATTGGACCCCCTGCGTCCAACTCGCCACTGAACATATAGCCCGCACTGAGATTGGAATTATGAGGAATAACTAAAGCGTCACAGTTACCTTCGCCGTCAGTGCACTGTTGTTCCAGTGCCTGCCAAAGCAAACTCGCGCCTGGGCTGTCGATAAAGCTTATTGGCGTTTGGGGCACTTCAGCATTACGAAATATGACATTGCGGTGCAGGTTTCCGCCACTACCACTTTGCATGGCTGTCCATTCATAGCCAACGAAAGTGGAAAATTCGCAGCCGTCGCTTCGATCGTAGTGCTCCTCGGCCGCCGCCTGCATTTCAGCCCATGGCACAAGCGCCGCTTCACGACATCGCTCACCCTCTTCTCCGCACATCCCCAGGTGTGATTGCTGCATGGTGGCCATGTAGTTAAACAGGTAATAGGCCACTCGTGGCAGGTGTCTGTAAACCTTGCATTGCCAGCTGCTATAACCCTCAATCTCCGGTGTATTACACATCCGTACCTCGCCGATTAATTCAGCGTGGTCAGACACCATTGCAAAATCCAGTGATCGGCGCAGTTGCAAACTGCGCATGGGTTGCCCATTTATGTCCCAGGGCTGGATGCCCAATTCGTCACCACGGGCGAATTGATAAGCCTCGGCAGGAGAGGTTCGCGTTCCCTGGGTGCTGGCATCCAGCGAGTATCGAGTGTGCACATGAACATCGCCAAAAAACGGACGCCGTTGCTCATTAAACTCAGCACAGGGCTCACGCTGTTCCGTGTACTGCGTTGCGTCGGATGGACTGGCTATCACCAGCGTCAGGCAAGTTATCAAGACAGCTAATGCTCGCGAGAAAATGCCCCGCTGCATCATTAGAGGTAAACCATAGCCCATTGGATTCTCCATTTTTGCGAGTCGTTGTTCAGCTAGAATCTGCGTGTTGTCGCCATAGGCTCGGAGACAGCCCGCTCCAGCGCTTGAAGGCATGACTGAAATTACCGGGCTCCGTATAACCCAACAGCAGTGAAATTTCGTCCATGGGTAAATGGGTATTGGCGAGATACTCGCGGGCAAGACCATAGCGAATTTCTTCAAGCACCTCTCGAAACGTGCTCCCCTCGTTTTTTAGCCTGCGCCTCAATGTTCGCGCAGACATCCCTATTTTTCCCGCCAGCGCATCTATATCGGGAAAGTAACCCGGCCTTGCAAGCATTAACAACCTGACCTCATCAACAAAGCTGCCGTGAGATGTCATCTTGGCGATTAGCATCTGGCACTGGTGCTGAAGATGGCGAGAGGACTCCGGGTCACTTTTTGGTAATGGCTTGTCCAGCAGATCTGAACTGAAGTAGAACCGCCCTTCAGCGCCACCAAACTCAATGGGGCAGTCAAAGTGATCGCGGTATTTTTGTTTAAACCCCTTACCATCATGCGGCAACAGCACTCGGTCGATACTGAAACCAACTCCAAGCACCTCGGTAAAATCAACGCCAGCGGCCGACATATCCCTGTCCATGTACACATCGATTAGCTCCTGATCTATAGGCGGCGGCTCGCCGATAGAGAACCAGGCCTGAGACCCGTCGACGCCAAAACTAAAGCTGAAAAAGCTAAACGTAAGACGGCCAAAGTTTTCGGTAATGGTCAGAGCATGTCGAAAGGTCTCTGCACTGAGCAATGCATAACCAAACAAACCATAGCGTTGAGGGATAAAGGGCTCCCCCAGTTTGAGCCCTATGGTTGGGTCACCTGTCAGGTCCAGTGCATTCCTGTAGAAACGCAACTCCTGCTCCAGACTGATTCGGGTGTTGATATTGTTCATTTGGGCAAGCGAGACACCGGTTCCAGCCAAACAGCTTTTGGGCGTAAAGCCCATGTCCAGCAGGACCTCTAGTGGCGGTAGCAGCACCCGCGCCGGGTGCTGGGGCAAGTCCTGAATAGATCTGGGCATGTTATCGCAGGGCCTTTTTTTGCAGAGATCGCACTGTAGCACAATGGCCGAAACTCACAAATATATGGCCCGCTAAGGCCAAATGGAGGATCATTGGACCAGCCTGATTTCAGGTCGTATTGCGCCCTATCATGCACTGATCCCTCGGGGTGAGGTATCATCCGACCTATGCAAAAAAAGTATACTCCTGAAGCATTTCCCTGGCTGCCCGCCGGTGCCATTGTCGTATTTCTATTGGCTCTAATCGGCTTCGAATCCGGTGTCTCTGTCACCGAGCGCCCGGAACTGGCCACAGCCGGTTTGATGGCCAAAGCCTACTACGCATTAAGTCTGTTCGTCGTCGGTGGCGTAGACCTTGGAACCCCAACTGGCGGGCCCGCGCTGGGTCAGGCAATGTTATGGACTGCCTACTTTGGTGCACCCATGCTGGCCGCCTGGGGCCTAATTAGTGCCTTGCTGCACGCACTCGCGCCCCAACGTTGGCAGCTAAAACGTCTCAACAATCACATTATCGTAGTAGGCGATGGTGAACTTACCATTAGCTACTTGCGGGTACTGCGTGAAAACGACCGCAGGGTATCTGTCGTCGTTGTCAGTAGCGCAGAACAAACACTAATGGAGGAATTCAAACAAAGTTTCGGTGCTGTCGTCGTCAACGGCGATATCACACATGAATTCTTCCTTAGGAAGCTCAAGCCTGAGCGAGCAAAAAAAATCCTCCTTCTGGACAACAACAGCCTGCGCAGCTACGAAGCAGCCAGTGTGTTGTTAAATCTGGCTCCCGCGATTGCCGATCGGTTGATCATTCATTGTGCAGGTCTGCGCTTCATGCGCTCAATGGCCAATACCAGAGTCGCCCAGAGCTGCCAGGTGTTTAACACTTATCATTTGGCCGCATCTGGCTTAGTCCGCAATCAGATGCTGCAGCACTTTCGACAAACAGTACGCAAAGATGTTGTCATACTTGCCGGCTTCGGCCGCTTCGGACAAACCATTCTGGAGGAGCTGCAGCGCAGCGCTGTCAATGAGTTGGACACGGTGCTTATCATCGACAAAGACGCTCAACGCAGAGTACTGGTCGCAGATGAGCAGATGGAATTCTCCGGCGCCTATGACAGGCAAATTTTCGATGGCGACATCGCCAATCCCGAGGTCTGGAAGAAAGTCAGGCGCGATGCCAGTGTGGAAGGCGACAATACCGTTTTTGTACTGGGGACCGGTCGCGAAGAAGAAAATCTCCGTTCGGCGCTCTGGTTACGAAAAAAATACCCTGGCGCAATGGTCATCGCGCGAAGCAGCAAAGAATCTCTGTTTGCCTCCGAGGTCGGTCGAGAACATAATATCACCAGCATTAGTATCGCCCAGTTAGTAGAGGAAAATATTCCCCAATCGTGGGTGGAGTAAGACAGAGGAAAGATTTCCCCTAAAAACTTAGCAAACACTTTAGAGTCATCACTACAATGGAGATTATCCGATTGATCCGCACTGCTTCAGTCTTACTTTTACTCACAATAGCGGGGTGCTCTTCTGAGACCCAAAAGGCAAAAGATCTGCTCGCCGATAGTCTGCTGATCACCTCAGACCTGGAATTCCAAGACGTTAAAAGTTATCCCGGCGAGGCGGTCTGCGGATCATTCACTGCCACCACATCCTATACAACACGCAGCGTTAATCAGCCTTTTATTGTACGTGGCGAAACACTTGATAAGAATCCTTCCGACATGGACTGGAGCATTTTTTGCGATCGAGCTCCTGCCGCTCGCCTGCATGAACAGACTGGCATCGGCCCTTTTGACCAAAAAGCCCTGGAGCTAAAAAAAATCACTAATGACATGGCACTACTGTCCGGAGCGATGGAGCAGTATTACGCTGAAATCTTTTATTACCCAACAGAAGAACAAGGGCTTCAAGCTCTAGTAAAGAAACCCGAAAGCGGCAACCGGTTAAAGAATTATCGAGAGGGAGGGTATCTAAAAGAGATTCCGGTAGACCCCTGGGGACGGCCTTACCTTTATTCTCACGTGCGTTGGGGGCGCGTTAAGGGACCGTTTGAAATTTCAACGTTGGGCAAGTCGGGAGTATCCGGTGGCTCGGGAATAGAGGCTGACGTAAGCAGCAATTACCTGCCATACCTGACTCTCATTACTAAAACTATCGATCAATAACAAAGAGCAACACTGAGTAGTTAGGGGAATATAACCAACTGATATTCAGTATGTTATCTTTTACAAACAAGCAAAAACGACATTCACTAAACTATGAAAGCAGACTTTTTCACACCGTCCATAATACGCAAGCGATTATTGCTGATACTTCTGGTGCTTTTGTCTTTGATAAGCCTGAACGTGCAGGCAAATCGCAAGACAGATGTGATTACCATGTATAACGGTGATCGGATCACCGGAGAAATTGTCTTGCTTGAAGGAGGAATTCTCGAAGTCAGCACAGACTTCATGGGAAAATTACGCATTGAATGGCCTGAAATTTCTGCCATCAAGAGCGAATATCACTATGAACTACGACTCAGTGATGGCGAGCGACTCTACGGTTCTTTCGATAGTGAATCCAGGCTTGGACAGATTGCTCTGGTGGATATTTTTGGCAAGCATGAGGTTGAGTGGCTTAATGTGGTTGAGATACGTCCGATAGAAGAAAAATTTCTCGACCGCCTGGACGTCTACCTTTCAACCACCTTCGCTTACACAAAAGCGACTGACATTGGACAAGTTTCTTTTAATACTACCGTCAGTTATGAAGATGAGAGTTCACGCAGTGCTCTAAGCGGCCGCACGGACCTCACTTCAACTGAGGAAGATCAATCCAATAGTTCGCGCTATGATATTAGTCGTACGGTATGGAATCGCAGGCGCTCTGATTCTTTTCGCTCGGTATTTGCCAACTTTGAACACAATGACGAACTCGAACTGAAACGACGCATCGGTGCCGGCGGAGGCTTGGGCAGATATTGGATTGATACTCACAAAACCCGTTTCACGGGGACCACGGGACTTCAGGTAATTTCTGAAAAATTCAAGCGCGAAGATGAAAGCCAGGATGTGGAATTGTACTTATCAACCACGTTATCAACGTGGAAGTTCACTTCACCCGAAATGAACATTGATTTGAACTTTTCTGTCTACCCAAGCCTTACTGACGGCGGTCGAATTCGCACCGACGGCAACATCCGAATTCGCTGGGAACTGGTGGCCGATCTATTTTGGGACGTTACTGCCTGGATCACAACGGACAACCAGGCGGAAAATACGGATACGACCACTGATTATTCCATCAGCACAGGAATTGGCTGGAATTTTTAAGCCTAATGGCGCTGCCACAAACGGAATGAATGCATGAAACATGTCACCCAGCAGAACAACTTCATTTACTTTACTGCTGCACTGCTCTTGCTATTACTGGCTTCCGCTTTTGTCGATTCGGTGCCCGAATCCAAGGGAATGATGCTAGTCGAACTGTTTATCTTGTTAACCCACGTTGTCGCCTACATGAGCCTGAATTTTGGTCGCTATTGGCGTTATTTTGTCTTGATCATGTTCGTTATCATCGCCACGGCTAATATTTTCAACCGATATTCGGACTGGTCAGCCGGCCCTGTTGCCGCCTTGACCTTCACCCTTATCTTTTACGTGGGAGTCGCTCTCACAACTGCTCGTAAAGTATTATTTCCAGAAAAAGTCACCACCAATATTGTCGTTGGTGCGCTCGCGATTTACATATTACTGGGCTTGATCTGGGCCACACTTTACTTAATTACTATGGAATTTTTCCCGCACGCCTTCAATGGCATAGAGCACATCTACTGGGGCGACAATTTTTCTAACGCGCTGTACTACAGCTATATCACCATGACCTCTGTCGGGTACGGCGAAATCACACCTGCCATAGCTATCAGCCGGACCCTCGCCTACATGCAGGCGATGATCGGTTCGTTCTATATGGCCGTTGTTGTAGCCAGTTTGATCAGTGCTCGCCACTAATGGAATAGCCCCTGCGCGGGCGAAGTTCGAGTACAAAGAACTAAACTCCAGCGTCCAGATCAAGTTAAGGTAACCTGTTTTGACCGATTTGGTCATTATTAAGCTCGCTGGCTCCTCTTATTGTTGTACCGTCGAGATATACTAAGACCATGACACCACCCTCGCAGCGGATGGTGACTGAACTAAAAATAATTAACTGCGAGCAAGCGATAACCGCACATAACGTTTGCTGGCTAATCTGCCCGAGGTAGACAATGCTTAACACTCACTCCGTAAAAAGAACATTACTCGCCAGTTCACTGGCTGCGATTGCATTCCCCAGCGTCGCCCAGCAACTTGTGCTTGAAGAAGTCATCGTAACGGCGACAAAACGCGCAGCCACCATTCAGGAAATTTCAGGCACCGTTAACGTACTCACTGGCGAAGATTTGGAGAAGTACAACTCGCTGGCTTTTGGTGACATAGAAGAGCAAACCGCAGGATTGAGCCTGTTATCTCCCAATGCCCGAAATAGCACCATCGCGATGCGAGGCATCAGCCTCGATCCAGAAGCGGGAGCGAGCGGCGTGGTCAGCGTTTTTTGGAATGATCAGGTAATCCGCACAGATGTTGCCTTTTCCCAGCTGTATGACATGGAGCGAATAGAAGTCTTGCGAGGTCCACAGGGTACACTGCAGGGCAGAACATCTCCAGGCGGCGCTATTAACCTGATTACCCGCGGTGCCGATGTACTCGAGAGCAGCGGCTATGTTGAAGCGACTGTAGGCGATAACGACGGACTGAACACGCAGGCAGCGTGGGGCGGGGCAATCGTAGATGGCGTATTTGGCGTACGAATTGCTGCTGTTTACGACGAAAACAATTCCACCGATGTTGACAATATCACCACCGGACTGGACGATCCTAAGTCGGAAGCTACCTCTGCGCGCCTGAGCGCCAAGTGGCAGGTAACAGACGAACTTGCCGCGTCTTTTGTCTATCAGTATTTCGATCGAGAAATCGAAGACCCCAAAGCAATGAATGGCACAGACTCACTGGGCGAGCGCCCCACACTAAACCCTCAAGACACAACTGCGCTAGGCAAAACTAACGACTACGGCAACCTAGAGTACGACCTCTACAATCTTCAAGTTGATTGGGCTATCGGAGATCTGGAATTTATCTCTATTAGCGGCTGGACTGATAGTGACAAGCTTTCGGGCACACAAAATGATCGAGCCAACTACGTCCCAGACACACGAAGCCTCACCGACCAGAGCGCAAACACGCTGGTCGAAGCGTTTTCACAAGAGTTCCGACTTTCGTCCCTGGACAATGAGTTCTGGGATTGGATGGTGGGCGCCTTTTACCTCGACCAGCAAACAGACACCAGTTTTCTCGCCAATACAGCAGTATTCGGAGGAATCTCATTCTATTCATTCGGGGTCATTCCAGTCGACAGGACCGAATGGGCGCTGTTCACTCACAATACGTTTTACCTGACAGATAACGTGAGTCTGGAAGCAGGCTTACGTTACACGGATTACGATTCTTTCAGACGAGCAGACGTGTTTTTCGGCGATTTAAACTATGTACCAGACTTCCTTCTGCCGGCCCTCCCAGCGATTGAAGCAGGCATCGCCGAGACTTTCCCGATTGAGGGAGTCAGCGATGAATTTGAGCAAACACTGGAAGATGCAGTAACCGGCTCGTTGACGCTGCGCTACGAATGGACAGATAACACCACTGTTTACGGTGCGTATAACAGAGGCTATCGCCCCAGTGGCACATCGATTAACCCGACACCCAATGTTGCTTTCCTCCCCAACGGTGAGGGCGACTTAATTCATGATGAAGAAACCAGTGACTCACTGGAAATTGGATTTAAAGGGCGTTATATGGATGGACGGGGCACCCTCAACGGCGCCCTCTACTATCAAGACTTCGATGGCTATCTGGGCTTTGTCCGCGGCGTGCAAGTTATCGACGACGATGGCGCACCGCAGGATATATCAGGCGGGCTCATCTATAACGGTGATGCGTCGATCTGGGGGATAGAGCTGGAAGGCCAGTACTTGCTAACAGAGAACTGGATCGCCGGCGGCGCATTTTCCTACACCAAAGGCGAATGGGACGATGGCGCTCAAGCACCTTGCAACGAACGCGAGCCGGGCGAGATTCTAGGTTCCTGTGATATTGGCGGTGACAGCCTTGGTGGAGAGCCTGAGCTCACCGTCAGCCTCAACTCGGAGTTCTTTGTTTCGTTCTCATCCACCGAGTGGTACATACGCGGTTTGTACAAATACACCGATGAGCGCGAGAACACTACTGCATCAGCAGGTATTGGCAACACCAGAGCCACGTTCGAAGACACTCAGGTGATCAACGTCTATACGGGACTGCGCAGCAGTGACTTCACCTGGGACATTTCTCTCTGGGCCAAAAACCTGCTTGATTCCGATGAAGTCAACTTTGAACAGGGACCGGACTCCTATGATATTGACGCTAGCGGGGGGTCTTACACCCAGTCCAACATCCAGGCCGCGCGCACTATTGGTGTCACTGCCCGTTACAATTTCTAGGCATAATGCCGGATGATCACTGAAGGGCAGCCCCAGGGTTGCCCTTTTTTGTAGGTACAGTCCAGCCGGCATAATTCGGCCCGAATGGCCATTTATCAAACACCCACCTGACCGATAAAATGCTGGAAAATTTCTGGAGAATTACGTGAAAAATCTGTTGAGCTATTGCCTTGTGGCCGCCCTCTCACTTTTGATTGGAATGCTGCTTTCAGATACTGATATCGCCACCGTCGCTCGGGATACAGCAAATAAGGCCAGATCGGCCGCTGTTGAAGTGGTTGGGAATTCAGCTGGCGTTAAAACTCGCACCATGGTTTTAGCAGAAAACCCCGAAATCATCAGCCGCCTGATGGAAGGCGGTTCTTTCGGTGGCGAATACTCAATCGAAGCAGCGCAAAATATGTTCGGTCGCACCAAATCTGCCATTGAGGACGTACGCAAGAAAACCCATGTTGTTGAAGTCGGCCCTGGCAGCTACCTGATTCGAATGCCCATCGTAAACGCGGCATTTTTTGTCACCGAGGAAGGTGTCGTGTTGGTCGATGCCGGCATGGGGCCTGCAGGCCCTGCCGTTCTCGATGCCATACGTTCAGTAACAGACAAGCCCATCCACACCGTCATATATTCTCATGGACATGTTGATCACGCTTACGGTACCTGGGCGATTATAGAAGCCGGAGAAACACCGCAGATAATCGCACACGATTTACTCAAACCTCGCTTCAATCGTTATATTCGACTGCGAGGCTCACTGGCCAGATACATGAGTCAGCCGGAAGATCAGCTGCCCGCCTCCACCTCTGACCTGGTATGGCCTACCCGCTATTTCACTGACCGACTTGAAATCGAAGTCGGTGACGAAACCTTTATACTGCAACATCACAAAGGAGAAACTGACGATCAGCTTTACGTTTGGGTCCCCGGCCGTGAGGCGCTCGCCAGCGCCGACTACTACCAGGGGTTCCTCCCCAACGCAGGGAATGGCAAGCGCTCACAACGCCATGTCGAAGAATGGTCTGTGGCTATGAAGGAAATGGCTGCACTGAATCCACAAATTCTGCTACCAGCTCACGGTAAAGAAATTACTGAACCTGCGGTCATTCAAGAGAACTTCCTGGCGCTGGCAGAGGCTTTCGACTACATCGTCGACCACACGATTGATGGGCTCAACGCAGGCAAGCGTAAGGAACAGATTTTTGGCTCCGTACAACTACCGGAGCATCTGGCCAATCACCCCAGCCTTAACGTGCAGTACGTCACCCCCAACGACATTTCCAAAATGGTGATCAAGAAGTACACCGGCTGGTGGGATGATATTCCCTCAAACTGGACCCCCGCCTCTATGGAGCAGCAGGGCAATATGATTATCGAACTGGCGGGCGGCAACATCCCGGCAATCACCAGCTATGCTCGCAAACTGATTACTCAGGATATTCGGCTTGCATCGCACCTTACTGACTGGCTATTTTACGCAAGGCCTGACAACGCCGAAGTACAGCAACTGGTGTTTGATGTATACAAGTCAAGGATTCTCGATCCGGATACGAATACCATGGAGATGCTGACTTACCTGGACCAAATGACTGCGGCCAAAGAACGAGCTCGCAGGCGCTAGCCGCGACGCAGTTGCACCGCAGTGGCCAGTTCCAGCAGCAATGACTGGGTGTCATCCCAGTTAACGCAAGCGTCAGTGATACTCTGCCCGTAAGTTAGTGGCTGCCCCGACACTACGTCCTGGCGACCCTCTACCAGATTACTTTCAAGCATGATGCCGAAAATATTGTTGTTGCCTCGAGCCACCTGTGTAGCGATATCTGAGGCTACATCCAGCTGGCGAGCGGGAATTTTTCGACTATTGGCATGGGAGGCATCAATCATGATTCGTGCGGCCAGACCTCCCTTGGTCAACATATTACTGGCGTCATCGACTGAGAACATATCGTAATTGGGGTGCCTGCCTCCGCGAAGAATAATATGGCAGTCCTCATTGCCAGCGGTCTGAAAAATTGCCGAGTGTCCCTGCTTGGTCACCGATAAAAAGTTGTGAGGCTGTGAGGCTGAGTTAATAGCATCGACAGCGACCTGAATATCGCCGTCTGTAGCGTTCTTAAAGCCGACGGGGCAAGAAAGGCCGGACGCCAGTTCCCGATGAGTCTGACTCTCGGTAGTGCGCGCGCCAATAGCCCCCCAGGAGATCAAGTCCGCGTAATACTGCGGGCTGATCAAGTCCAGGTATTCAGTGCCGGTCGGTAGCCCCATGTCTGCAAGGTCAGCGAGAAGCCTCCGCGCGAGGTGCAAACCTTTGCTAATTTGAAATGTATTGTTCAGATCGGGGTCGTTTATCAGGCCTTTCCAGCCCACCGTGGTGCGTGGTTTCTCGAAGTACACTCGCATCACCACGAATACATCGTCGGCAACCGCGTCGGCCGCGGCTTTTAATTTCCCTGCGTATTCCCGCGCGGCATCCGGGTCATGGATAGAACAGGGGCCCACGATTACCAGCAGGCGATCATCTTCGCCAGTAAGTATGTTGTGTATGCTTCGCCGCGCGTTGGCGACGACAGAGGCAGCAGCATCACTAACACCAATGTCTCCAATTAATTGCTCAGGAGACATCAGCTCCTTGGTTTTCTGAATCCGGAGATCGTCTGTATTGGCAGTCATGTTCAATAAACCTTTCTGTGGCTTTAGCTAAGAGAGATAACCCTCTAAAAAAGGCGGACAATATAACACCGGCATGATCTCTTGGCATTAGAGGGTATTACTATTACCCAAGATCAATTGCTGCCGTTAGGCTTCTGAGATACTTTGAGCCGCGCAACGCTGGCGCAACGGGGCTCCTTGTTCGTCAGGGATGCACAGGTTAAAGCTCTCATGCACTGGCGGGGACCGCAAAGCCCAAATTCAGGCCTCGGTCATGAACACTGGCCACTGTTCGGTCACGCGACCCGCTTCATAAACGGCGATATCACCAAACTGTAAAAACACAAACTCACTCTGCGTAGGGCGCAAAAACACCCAGTCATCAGGCTGCAGATCAACACTGCTGGAACCATTAAACAGCTCTTGATTAGTTGAACGACCGTACAGCGGATTGGTACTCAGGCCTCGGGGAGAGACCGGTTCTGCTTTCCAATAGCCACCATAGGTGAAAAACGCACGCTCGCGATTTGGGTTCCACATAGCCTGCAACTTGCCCAAATCAATCCCTGGAATACGTGTTTGCTCAAGCCGTTTAAGCACCGGGGCAGCGATGTAGCTGGCGGCAATATGATCTTCCAGCGAGGGCAGATCGAAGTCAGAAGGCTTCACCAGGCACGAGCCCGCTGCCAATTCATTGAAGGGATAGTCACCGCGATCATATAGCTGATAGGTAGGGCTCCCCGCCGCATTCAGGATGGGAGCCACTGGCCAATCCGCGGCCAAAGTATTGCGAGCCAGTTCAAGATAATGGCTATAAGCAGCCATCGAAGCATCTCGATAGGTTTCCGGGTTGCCCGGCACTTTCACAATGTGCGGTTCGTAACCCATGAGTCCGCGAAACTTTAAATGCTCCGAATCCTGCAGCAGCGTCAACATCTCAAGAAAGTCAAAATCATTACTGACTCCACCTCTGTGCAACCCCACATCCAGCTCAATACAAATGGACAGGGTCTCACCCAACTCCGACGCCAGAGCAGCATATTGCATAACGCGCTCAGGTGTATCCAGCAGCCAGTGTAATTGTTGGGAAGCGGTGAATGGCCCACCTGAATATTCTGCATAAAAACTTCTTGCCGCAGCGACGGGCATCGGTTTACCGAGTAGAACATCTGCTTCTGGAAAAGCCACCGCCACCTGATTAATAAATGGCTGGTTGAACAACATCAGTCGATTACTGCCCGAGTATTTCATCACCTCTTCTAGCAGCGGCAGGGACGGAAGCGACTTAGCCACGATACGATAGGCAAAGCGATCATCAATATGACGCTTTAAGGTCGCTATATTTTCATGCAATGCGTTGCGGTCTATAACCAGAGTAGGCACCGCTCTGCCCTGCTGACCCAGACCTTCGCTTAGCGCTTGAAAATACGGCGCGTGGTTCTCTCCCGTATCTGTGGGACGCAGCAACCACCCGGCACCCGCCAATCCGGCCGCTCCAAGCAGCACGCTACGTCGGTTCATCAGCCGGTCTCGCCCATAAACAAATCACGCAGGTACGGATTAAGAAAGCGTCCTGTTGGGTCCATGTGGGCACGCACCTCAGCGAAGTCGTTCCAGTGTGGATACAATTCCTTGAAGTCGGCGCCGCCCAGACTGTTCAGTTTTCCCCAATGCGGCCTACCGCCATATTTTCTAAATATCGGTTCCAGTGTTTTGAAGTAGGGTTTGTAATCCTCTTCAAAGTAACGATGTACCGCGATTGACAGAGAGTCCTGCTGATAGAACGGGCTAAGCCAGATATCGTCCCCTTTGACATAGCGAACTTCAATGGGGAAAAACACCTCATGATGACTGCTTTCAAGCGTTGCAACGATTTCTCTTAATGCCTTTAAGCCCGCCTCTCGCGGCAGGTGATACTCCATCTCATTAAAACGCACGTTGCGTTCATTGGCATAGTTTTTCCAGGAGTTACCAATGGTGATCTCATCGGGAATAGTGCTGGCATAGGAGCCCAGAACCAATCGCCGCAGGGTGGGTGACCACTCCAACCAATCCCGCAGCATCTTAAGTTCCATTGCCCCTTCGTTGGGGTCATTCTTGCCAGTGGTACCCACAGGCTCGTCGGTGAGGTCATGAACGTCGGTGAAACCCATACCGGAAAACGGCACGTAGTAAAACTCGAAGTTTCGATGCTGGTCAGCCATGCTGTCGGCATTTTCCAACATTTCTTCAAATTCCATCCACACGGTTTCGCGACGCAGTCGATAGGGCTCCACGCTTTGCATTCGGACCTGAGTGATCAAACCCAGGCTGCCCAACGAAACTTTGGCCGCCTGAAACAATTCAGGCTTGTTGCGCGCATCACAATCCACCAGTTCGCCGCGAGCGTTGACAATTTGTAGACCCTTTACAAAGGTAGACATGCAGCCCAACCCAGCGCCCGTACCATGGGTTGCAGTCGCCAAACTGCCAGCGAGCGTCTGCTCGTCGATGTCAGGCATGTTAATCAATGCCTGACCTGCATCTTGCAGCGGCTGCCCTATATCCCCCAAGCGGGTGCCTCCGCCAATTGTGGCCTGCAGCGTCGCACTATCGGCATCACTCACGCCACCCAATCGAGATAAGGAAACCAGGGTGTCATCCGTTGGAACCAAAGGAGAGAAGGAATGCCCAGCGCCAACCGGGCGAATAATTCCCTCGGTACTTGCCACCAACTCCTGCAGTTCGGCCAGGCTTGCGGGCGCAATACGCGACTGAGGCAGACATTGCTGGGAACCCGACCAATTGCGCCATGGTAGGCGACGTTTCTCTGCAGCCATTGCAGGAAGTACACCATAGCGACTCGCCAATGCGAGTCCACCCATTGCCGCAATCAGGTTGCGTCTATTCAACATTGCTATTGCCCTGTCGCCATGAACACGATCAACGCCTCGAACTGGTCAGCATCACAGTCCATACAAAGCCCAAGGGGCGGCATTCCACCATAGCCATTAACCACATTATCCAGCAGTGTGTTGATACCCTTTGCCATGCGCGGAGCCCATGCAATCTTGTCACCCGTGAGCGGGGACCCCGTTCCCGCGACCGTATGACAACTGCGACAGCTGCGGTTATAAATACTGGCCAGTTCAGCGTCGGCAGGCTTGAGACTGCGGCTTACCGCTTCATTGCCAACCGTGCTCGCGTCACCGCAAGCACTTAGAACCAAAGCTAGCAAAACAACAACCGACATGCGAACAAACATAAGACACCCTATAAGTTAGCGATCACCACAAATTACAATAAATCCTGCGCCATTAATGACAAGACGAGTCCAGATTTTGTCGCCAATGTTCATCCAGCAACTTGCCCACTGTATTTGCAGTCACTAGATGCGCCGCATACCAGGTATGCAGGCAGCGTATGCGAGTATAGTCTGCGATGCCGCCTACGCCCTTTAACTGGAATACATCGGTGAAGCCCAGGCGCTCAATATGCCGTCGCTCTTCTTCTGATATGAAGCTGTCACGAAGAGCGATGTAGCACTTATGATCTTCAACCATAGCAGACTTGAGCTCGAGGCTATCATTGATTTTAGCCTGCATCAGGGCAATCAATCCGTTTGCCTCCTCACCATCGATCCGATAATTCAAGTCTGGGTCCACCAACCAGAATAGTGTTGGAAAAGGCTTCTCGTTTACCAATGACGCTACACGTATCACCCTGGGTTGTCCGTCGGGTCCCAAGACAGGTACATCCTCCAAACCACGAGGCTTGCGGCCTAACAGCCTGGCCACTTGTTCTCGCTGAACTTCTGATACTGTCACAATCGATTTCTCACAACGCATGAGCTTTGCATTCTACGACATTATGCAGTGCTTTCAGATACCTTCAGATTGACAAAGACCGGGCTCGCGCCCACAATCCAGCCCGTGCCAGGTGCCCGCCACAGGACTAACTGAGGGGCGGGTTAAATGGGAAGTGTGGTGAGATACCACCGCTGCCCCCGCAACGGTATACAGTCAATGACTGTAAGCCCGATACCTGCCTGGACTTTGCACCGATGAGGCGGAGGGCTTCATTAAAGGCTGCTCGATCTCGCTATCGCGTTCCCTGATTCCCTCCCTCGATTGCCAGCAAACAGGCCATATTGAGGACTAGCATGAACGACGAAAAAAAGAACGCCCGACACAAAGCCTCCATGGAGAAACAAAAGGCCAAAGTCGACTCCAATATTGAAGCCGCTGACGAAGAGCGCGGTGTTTCGATTCTGCTAACCGGTAACGGCAAAGGCAAGTCCAGTTCAGCCTTTGGCATGGTAATGCGGGCACTGGGCTACGGCCATAAAGTCGGCGTCATTCAATTTATCAAAGGGCAGCAGCTGTCCGGTGAAGAAATTTATCTCAAGAATCACTGTCCGGAGGTCGACTTTTACCAGATGGGCACCGGTTTTACCTGGGACACCCAGGACCGGGAAGGCGACATCAAGGCAGCCCAAGACACCTGGGCGGTGGCCCGTCCGATGCTGGACGACCCGAGTTACGACCTGGTTGTGCTCGACGAGATAACCTACATGCTGGCCTACAAATACTTGCCAGAGGAAACAATACTTGAAGCCATTGCCAACCGTCCTCGCAACCAGAGTGTAGTCGTTACCGGCCGCGGTGGCGGGTCCGCACTGCAGCAGCTGATGGATACTGTATCTGAGGTAAAAGAAATAAAACACGCCTTTCAGGCGGGTGTGAAAGCCAGGCTGGGCGTGGACTACTGACTGTGCCCGCAGCACTAATGATACAGGCAACGACGTCGGATGCTGGAAAGAGCGCACTGGTGGCAGGCTTGTATCGCATACTTTTTCGACGGAGCGTTAGTCCAGCTCCATTCAAATCTCAAAATAGCTTACTCAACAGCGCAGTGACCACGCAAGGTGGAAAAGTCGCTCGTAGGCAGGCTTCACAGGCCAAAGCGCCCGGGGTCCCCGCCCTGGCCGATATGAACCCCGTTCTGCTCAAGCCAACCAGCGATAAAGTTACCCAACTGTTCTCCCAGTGGTTCGATGCCGCATGATCATTGGCCGCGAAATCAAGGCAAAAAGACTACTGGTCATTTTGTTATTGCTGCTGCCCTTGTCATTACTGGGGGCATTAGCCTGGGGCAGTGTCAGTCTCGGTGTAGAAGAAAGTCTGCAGGCGCTGACACAGTTGCTCCAGCAATCGGGAGACCGGGCGTCCGTTATCATCGGGCAGATTCGGCTGCCTCGAGCCTTACTGGCGGCAATCGTCGGCGCGATGCTCGGCATCAGCGGCGCTGCTATGCAGGGTATTTTTCGCAATCCGCTGGCAGACCCTTCACTCATCGGTGTGACCGCCGGTGCATCTTTGGGCGCCAGTATAATGATCGCCAGCGCTGGTAGCTGGATTACCGGCCTGGGAGGTCTCGGATTGATTTCAGTGGGCGCCTTCGTTGGCGGCATGCTGGCGGTAATCATTGTTTATCGCTTAGCGAATTCCGAACAGGGCACCTCGGTAGCCACTATGTTATTGGCAGGTATCGCGATTACTGCTCTGGCGGGCGCGATGAATAGCATTCTGGAGCTATTCTCTTCCAATGAAATACTCAGGCGCATCAGCTTGTGGCGCATGGGGGGACTGGACGGCGCAGATTACCAACGAGTTACCGCTGCCCTGGCGGTATGTCTACTCGTTGTCTTAACCCTGCCACGCTATGCAACCGCTCTTAATGCGCTGTTGCTGGGGGAGTCAGAAGCCCGCTATCTGGGCGTAAATGTGGAAAAAACCAAGACCTGGATTGTCGTTGTCGTTGCCGTCGCTGTGGGCACCTCGGTTGCACTGGCAGGAACGATCGCTTTTATAGGCTTGGTGATTCCCCATATCGTGCGTCTGCTAATTGGCCCGGATCACCGCTATTTATTGCCGGCGTCTGCGCTGGCAGGAGCCATATTACTTGTCTGTGCGGACATCGTCGCCCGCACCGTGATTGCGCCAACAGAGTTGCCCGTTGGCATCGTTACCGCCTGTATAGGCGTGCCATTTTTTATCTCGCTCCTGCATCGCCGCAGCGATTACGGAATGCAGTAGTGAACGTGCTATCGCTAAATTCGGTCTGTGCTGCCCCTTATGGCAGCCCACTATTACAAGACATTTCCTTCAATTTGAAGGCCGGACAAGTACTGGGTTTGATGGGCCCCAATGGCGCCGGAAAGAGCAGCCTGTTGCACTGCATTGCCGGCGGCATACCCTGCACCTCCGGTGAGCTGTATCTCAATGAAATGCCGCTTAAAGATTGGCCGTTATTAGTCCGAGCTCGCGCCCTGGCGATGCAGGTTCAAAGCGCCGCCCTGAATTTCCCCTTTACCGTGGAAGAAGTCATCCTACTAGGCCGAACTCCCCATGCTTCGGGCAACCTGTGTGACAAAGAAGTCTTACAAGAGGTAATGACTGCGACCGACACCACGGAACTTCGACATCGCCCCTACACGCAGCTCTCTGGAGGCGAAAAACAGCGCGTGCAGCTGGCGCGAGCAGTAGCTCAGGTTTGGCGAGAAGAGGATGCCCCGACCAGACTGCTGCTGCTGGACGAACCCAACTCTGCTCTGGATTTATCACATCAACGGATGGTTCTAGACCTCGTTGCCACACTGGCAAAAACAGGTTGCACAATTATCTTGGCAACCCACGATTTCAATCTGCTTTCAGCCCATGCGAACCAGCTGCTAGTCATGCATCAGGGAACGCAACACAGTTACGGCACACCCGAGGAAGTGCTTACTCCAACAATGTTTCAACGGATTTTTAATGTCAGTGTCTTGGTACAGCGCCATCCTGAGAACAACTCACCCCTGGTTGTCCACGTCTAATGCAGCGCCTGCTTGGTCTTATAATTGCGCTCATCTTTAGCAGTGTCGGTCTAGCAGGCCCACAAGTTACTGACTCTATTGGCCGAGAAGTTACTCTGGCTAAGCCAGCCGAGACTATTATCGGTCTCGCTCCGCATATTGTGGAAAACCTGTTTAGCGCAGGTGCTGGAGATAAGCTGATAGGGGTCGTTAACTATAGTGACCATCCTGTGCAGGCCAGGTCTATTCCGCAAGTCGGGAGCGCTTATGCCTGGAGTCTGGAGACCGTAGTGGCAATGGATCCCGATTTGGTCGTGTTATGGGGCTCAGGCAATGGCACCGCCGCTCGATCACAGCTGGAGCGTCTCGGGATTAAAGTTTACGTCAGCGAACCCAGGGAACTGGAGGATATCGCCGACAGTATCCGTGACTTTGGCGTGCTTGCAGGGACTGAAGCAGAGGCCGAATTAAACGCGACAGCATTTGAAAATACGATTGAAGAACTAAGCGTGCTCCATCAAAACCAGCTACCTCTGACTGTGTTCTATCAGATATGGAATAAACCGCTACAGACTATCAATGGTCAACACATGATTAGCCACGTCATAGACCTCTGCGGGGGAAGCAATGTGTTTGCTGCAGAAACCCAGCTCGCTCCGCGAATCAGCCTGGAGTCAGTTCTGGACATTAACCCAGACGCGATCGTAGCCAGTGGCATGGGGGTAGCTCGACCGGAATGGCTTGACGACTGGAAACGCTATGACAGCCTGCACGCCGTCAAGCGAGATGCCCTACTCCACATCCACCCTGATATCATCCAGAGACCGACTGCCCGCATTGCCCTGGGCGCAGCCGATCTCTGCGCGCAATTAGCGGAAGTGAGATCTCAACTGCCTTGAGGTTGAGAGACCTGTGTCTCGCTTTTTCTCCAACGATCGACCGCATAACTGTAGACCACATCGGTGCTGGAATTTAGAGCGGTCTCTGCAGAGTCTTGAATGACACTGATGATAAAGCCAACCGCGACCACCTGCATGGACACGTCAAGAGGTATCCCAAACAGAGAGCACGCCAAGGGAATTAGCAAAAGACTGCCCGAGGGAACGCCGCTGGCCCCGCAGGCAGACAGCGCGCTAATCACACACAGCAAAAGCGCGGTAGCCAGCGAAACCTCAATACCAAGAGTATTCGCCGCCGCCAGGGTTAGTGTTGTGATCGTTATCGCCGCACCAGACATATTTACCGTAGCGCCCACCGGGATCGTGACTGTATAAAGTTCTTCACTTATCCCTAGCTTTTTGGCCAGGTTAAGGTTCACCGGAATATTGGCTGCCGAACTACGGGTGAAGAACGCGGTAATCCCCGACTCCTCGAGGCAGCGAAACACTATCGGATATGGATTACTGCGCGTCAGCAAAAAGACCAATAAAGGATTTACAAACAGGGCCATCACCAGCATTGCCGCTACCAGTAACACCGCCAGGTTTGCATAATTCGCCAGGGCCTCGACGCCAACTGTCGCCACGGTGACGCAAACCAGGCCAAAGATGCCAATAGGAGCCAGACGAATCACATAGCGCACAATCTGGCTGACGCCATCGGCCAACACCTGTAAATTTTGTTTAAAGGGAGCCGGGGCAGCGCGAAAACTGACACCCAACAGAACCGCCCAGCTAAGGCATCCAAGAAAATTACCAGTTAAGAGCGCATTAATAGGATTGTCGATCAACTTAAATAGAACATCGGTTAACACCGAACCGACAGCATCAGGCGGCGCACCATCAGCAGCTCCGGTCAGCGCGATCGTTTGAGGAAACAGCTGGCTGAGGAGCAACGCCACTAACGCCGCACTCACCATACCGATCAGATAGAGGCACAAAACCACCAGCGTTTTGCGACCATCGCTACCGGTTTCATGACGGTTGGCAATAGCCGACATCACCAGCACCAACACCAGCAAGGGTGCCACTGCTTTAAGCATACCTACGAAGAGCTGGCCGAATAGGCCCAGTGTCTTTCCGAGCTCGGGAAACAATACACCGGTAAGTGCACCCAGAGTGACACCAATTAATATCTGTGGCACCAGACCCAACTCTTTCACTTTCATGTATTTCCTCGTGCTTATATTCTTATTATCGTCCTACCTCACTATAACCTTAAAAAAGGCCCTACACTCACGTGCAGGGCCTTTTTGTGCCGGCGTTTATCAGAAGCTATAGCTAACTGACACGCCATAGGTGCGCGGACGATTGCGTACCGTGCGATCATAAGCTGGAATATTAAATGCCAGCACATCGCTGTAGGTATAAATAGCTTCCTCATCCATCAGGTTGTCGACAAACAGCACCGCCTCCCAGTCGCCATCACTGGTATAGCCGACGCGTAAGTCAACAATCTCATAATCGGGCTTTACGTTACCCGAAATAATGCCATTGTCAGTCAGGTCGTCACCGGGCTGGCCTGCCAATTCAAGCGTCTCATCAACATAGCTGTAGCTTAATACAGTGAACACTTCGCCACTTTTGATTGGAATCGTCCAATCCAGCGAGATGTTGTAGGTCCACTCAGGAACATCGGCCAACAAGTCGCCAGACTCTATGCCGGCCTGAGGCACATCATCTTTAAACTCGGCATCCGTATAACCTACACCCATGTTTAGATTCAGATTGTCAGTAATAGACGCCGCCAACTCCATCTCGACACCGCGAGATTCAGCTTCGCCAATATTGGTAGTGAAGTTAAAGCCACACTCGCCACTCGTGTTAACAACTTGTTGGATATCGTCCCACTGCATTTGGTAAACAGCGCCGTTGAAGCGCAGGCTGTCTCCAATCATGGTTTTCCAACCCAATTCTGTATTAACAACCTCATCACCTTCATAGGAATCGGGGCTACCGGAAATTCCTAGTTCGTTCAGATCCTGGTTACAGGCGTAGGCTGTTGTCTCCGCTGGATTAGTGCTGCGAGGTACCGAACGATTACCGCCGCCGGGGCGCGACCCGTTCGAGACGGTCGCGTACACTTGACTCACATCAGTCACATGGAATGTACCCGTGACCTTGCCATGAACGTCATCATCAGACACCGAGAGGTCAAGAATATTCGCCTGATCCCTGTCTGTTCCACCATTGGCGCCATCATAGACAAAACCCCAATCTTCCTTGTACTGATCGAAGTCGTAATCCAGGTAGCGTCCGCCTACGGTCAAAGTGAATCGTTCGCCAATATCCATGCCAAGCTCACCGAACACAGCATATTCTTTATAGCTCTTCTCATCCTGGGTATTAGCGAGACCAAAGGGAGAAAGGTTAATGTCAAAGCCGCGCTGCATACGATAGCCAGAGTCAGCTGTCGCGTCTTTATAAAATACGCCGGCAAGCCACTGCAGCGAATTATCAGTGGTTGAGCTCAACCTCGCCTCAAAGGTCAGGTCGTCCAAATCCACTGACTCGTCGGCATAGACTGCTTCACTGCCCTGACCAACTGCAGCAAAAGTCTGGTCTGTAAGATCTTCAACATTTTCGAGCTCGCGATTGAGCTGGGAAAGACTTGCCACCAGAGCCATAGATTCGAAATCTTGACCATAGGTCAGGTTAAACATTGTGAATTCATCCTCAAACGGCTCTGCTGCGTCGAACTCGCGTACTTGAAGAAACTCGTCATTGGGGCCGTCATAGCTTGGCTTTCCATCCATCTCATTTTTCTGGTAGAACACAAAAGGCTGAATGTAAGCGTTATCAAACTCATGCCGGTAGGCAACGCGCAACGCAGTCGATTCCTCTGAATTGACCTCATCGTCAAACGTCTCACCTGTCTCACGATCTACTCTGTCAATAAAGCCGCTTCGATCTGTAAAGGAACCAACCACACGCAATGCACCGTTATCACTCACGGGGGCGTTATACATGCCATTGAGAACATAGTTCATGCCCCCTTCTTTGGTATCCGAGAGTTCAGCATTAACGCTGCCCTCTGATTCGCCTACGAGCGGCTGACCCGTTATCAGTCGAACCGTACCACCCATCGAACTGGATCCGTACAAGGTCCCCTGTGGGCCGCGCAGAACTTCCACCTGCTTCAGATCATAAAGCTTTGGGTCCACGATGGTTTGAGCAAAAGAAGTCGAGGAACCGGATGAGATCGTCGAAATTGGCATTTCATCGATATAGAAACTGACGGTTGGCGCTACGCCGGTGGCTGCAGATATTCCACGAATATTCAGCTTGGTGCGGCCGGGACCGGACGAACGTAAAGACAGTGACGGAACAGAAGCTGCCAAATCATTGAAATCTGCAGCACCCAGGCGAGTAATCGACTCGCCTGAAATAGCTGAGATACTCATAGAGACGTCTTGCAGACTCTCAACCCGCTTGGAGGCAGTGACGATAACCTCTTCCAACTGGGCATTTGCCCCTGAAGATAAGACTGAAAGTACGGCTGCAGCCATCGCCGCTTGCTTGAAGTTTTGCATTGTAGTAATCCCTCGCGTGAACAAAATTTGCGGTGACAAACTTATTAGGTCTGCGATTCTATACCTTAAACACAGGCCTTGCGGTGGCAGCTAACGTAACTATTTCATACGATTAATAAGGCGGGAAGTCCGTAATTCGGACCAGGGTTAGTCGAATATATGCTGACTAGACGGCTGGACAACGATTACACAGAACGTCGCAGCAACGGCGGAATCTCGTCGAAGGTCTCGCCCTCTACTCGCAAGCGTTCTGCCAATTCCTTGAGTGCCGACCCCAGTCTGGGAGTCACCTCTTCAGGCCGCAGTGGCTCGTGACACTCGCTGCACGTCAACGTGGGCTGGGTCTTCTGACCGCAGTTTTGATGCACGTACTCCAGCGGAGCGCCCTCTCCCTTGTCCATCCATTCGTCGCCCCAGTGAGCCAGGCTCATTAGCACCGGATAAAGCCCCAGTCCCTTGCGAGTAAGTCGATATTCATGACGCAGGGGGCGCTCGTTATAGGGCACTTTCACCAACACACCAGCATCCACCAGTTTGCCTAATCGCTCCGATAGGCGATGCCTGGTAATGCCCAGGTTGCTTTGAAACTGGTCAAATCGTCGCGTACCCAGAAATGCGTCCCGAATAATCAGCATAGTCCAACGCTCTCCCACGACCGAGAGTGAGCGGGCTACCGAGCATACCTGCTTGTCTATATCGTCCCAGCGCATGTTGACTCCGAATTTGCGGCCTTATGATGGCAATTTAGCATATTCATTCTTAAATGGAACTATCAAAGCCACGGTTCACGACGCTTGAACCCGGGACATAAAAAAGGGCGGCTAAAGCCACCCTTTCCAGCCACTGCACTATCCTAATCCCACCGGTTGGCGCGAAATATGAATCAACAGTGCTGTGCGAGCGCCTACTGATCGATGGAAAAACTCATGTGCACCAACACCTGATAGCTATTTTCACCTGCCATCATCGGGACCGCATCGGCCGCCTCACTCATCATCATTTTCTCAGAGCGATAATGTCGCGGCTGCGGCATGTGAGTTTGTTCAGAAATTTCGCTGACATCTCCCAGTACCACGCCCGCGGCATCAGCCAAGGTGCGCGCTTTGGCCATGGCGTCTTTCACAGCACCGGCGCGGGCTGTTGCGACTGCTGCGGAGGGGTCGTCGTTAGTGAAGCTAACATTTCCACCTTCATTCACGCCAAGGCTGACCGACTTATCCAACAGGCTTCCCAATGCCTTCAAATCACGTACTGTCACAGTAATACTGTTTCGAACAATATAACCCGCTAACTCCGGTGGCTTTTCACTGCGAGGCTTAGGGTAAAAGTAACGAGGTTGAATTGAAAAATTACTGGTCTGCAAGTCCCGTTCCGCAACACCACCAGCGCGCATAGCCTTTAACACCTCAGCCATTGCACTGGAATTAGCATCCAATGCCAAACGCGCAGTACCTGCCTCGCGCATAACTGTAAGTTGCAGCAGCGCCATATCCGGCGCAATACTCACTTCGGCCTGGCCACTCACACGAATCTGGGGGTCTGGTGCGTCGGCAAGCAAAGGCGGAGAAACAACAAGCAATACAACAGCCGCCAGGCTGATCAAACTGAAAAAACGCGTATTCATAAACATTAACTCCCGATCTGGCCGCGCTGCTGTTCCAGCATCAAGTTGACGGCGGGGGATAGAGGCACCTCGCTGTCCGCGGCTTCAATGGATAATTTTTCACGCATAGCCCGAGTCCAGAATTTTTTCAGATGCTCTCCAGTCTTGCGTGCTGCCTCTGTTAGATTGCGCTTCTCACCAAAGTTCAATGCAATCTGGTTCGCCATACTGACAAGGTGTTCGATCTGTTGCCCCGACATTAGTCTTGTGCCTCCTGAAATCTGAATTCGCCGTTGTAAATTACCTGCCTGCCTGTCTGTACAAATCCAACGAGCGTGATTTGGGCGGCCTCGGCCTGCTTTACCGCAAGCGCGGTGGGTGCGGACACGGCCGCTAACACTGGCACGTTGCAAGCTGCCGCTTTTGCCACCATTTCATAACTCAATCTGCTGGTCAGCAAAACGAAGCCTTCTCGACCTTCTTTTCCAGACACCATCGCGCCCAGTAATTTATCCAACGCGTTATGCCTGCCTACGTCTTCGCGTACCAACCGGATACTGCCAGCTGCATCACACCAGACGGCGCCGTGAACGCCGCCGGTTTTTGTTTTCAGCATCTGGGCCCTGGCAAGCCCCTGCAAACCAAGTTGAACCGCCTCGTGGGTCAGGCGCACGTCCGCAGTGACTTGGCGAGGCGGCGTAATTGCCTGTTCCAAAGACTCCACCCCACACAGCCCACAGCCGGTGCGACCGGTCAGGTTTCTACGCCTTTGTTTGAGGGCAGCGAAAGGCTCAGCATTGATTTCCATGATCACCTCGATTCCCTGATCTCTCGCCACCACATCCAGGCCAATTAATTGATCAGCGTCAGCAAGAATGCCCTCGGACAAGCTGAAGCCCAAAGCCAGATCGGCCAGATCTGCAGGGGTAGCCATCATTACGGCGTGGGATATACCGTTATAAACCAGCGCTACGGGGGATTCTTCTACAACCTGGTCCGAATCCTCGCTAACACGACCCTGGCGCCAAACCTTGCGCGACAGGGTAAAGGTAGTATCAGGCATCCTCCGTCGCCTGTTTCAGCAGCTGATGCTGACGGCGATCAAACTTTTGCTGCCTCGCCTGCCAAGCAGAAGGTTCATTAACCTTGCTAACCTGAACGGCAGTCACCTTGTACTCAGGGCAATTCGTTGCCCAATCCGAGTTGTCGGTAGTCACCACATTGGCGCCTGATACCGGATGATGGAACGTGGTGTATATCACTCCCGGCTTAACCCGATCAGAAATGTGTGCGTGCAGCACCGTGGTGCCTACCCTGCTTTGAATCCCCACCCAGTCGCCTTCGTTGATGCCTCGCTCCTGCGCGTCATGGGAGTGAATCTCCAGCAAGTCCTCCTCATGCCAGGTACTGTTTTCAGTGCGACGGGTCTGCGCTCCGACGTTGTATTGACTGAGGATACGTCCGGTAGTGAGCAACAACGGAAAGCGCTTGTTGGCTCGTTCTTCCGTAGGCACGAATTCGGTAACCGCAAAATAACCTTTACCGCGCACAAATTCGTCCACGTGCATGGTCGGCGTGCCCTCAGGGGCAAGCTCATTACAAGGCCATTGAATACTGCCAAGTTCATCCAATAAGGAATAACTGACACCATGGAAAGTGGGCGTCAGCTTGGCAATTTCATCCATAATTTCTGAGGGGTGCTGGTAATTCATGTCACAGCCCAGGGCATTGGCGAAGGCCACTGTAGCCTCCCAATCCGCTTTCCCTGACAGAGGCGACATTACTTTGCGTACTGACGAAATCCGACGCTCTGCATTAATAAACGTACCGTCTTTCTCAAGAAAAGAGGCGCCGGGTAAAAAGACATGGGCGAACTTGGCCGTTTCGTTAAGGAAGATATCCTGCACCACCAAACAATCCAGTGCACCGAGAGCTGCTTCAATGTGGTGCGTATTAGGATCGGACTGCGCCACGTCTTCACCCTGGCAATAAAGCCCTCGGAATTGTCCGTCCACCGCAGCATCGAACATGTTGGGAATCCGCATGCCAGGCTCCGGATCCAGATCCACCTGCCATTCTGCTTCAAACAGTGCGCGGGTGGCAGCATCCGACAAGTGCCGGTAACCGGGCAATTCATGGGGAAAGGAGCCCATATCGCAAGAGCCCTGCACATTGTTCTGGCCGCGCATGGGATTGACCCCGACCCCCTCACGACCAAGATTACCGGTCAACATGGCGAGATTAGCAATACCCATGACGGCAGTGGAACCCTGGCTGTGCTCGGTCACACCCAAACCGTAGTAAATGGCACCGTTAGGCGCGCTGGCATACAAACGCGCAGCTTCACGCAGGGTTTGTGGGTCGACGCCGGTGGCCTGTTCCAGTGATTCAGGGGATTGACTGTCATCGGCAATGAACGCCTGCCATTCACTGAACGCTTCTGACTCACAGCGCTGGCCGATGAACTCAGCGTCGTGCAGGTTTTCAGTAACGATGACATGCGCCAGAGCGTTCAGCAGGGCGACGTTTGCTCCGGGGTTAACCGGCAAGTGATAATCGGCACGAATATGCGGCGAGCTCACCAGCTCAATCTTGCGGGGGTCAATCACAATCAGTTTGGCCCCCTCCCGCAGCCGCCGTTTTAACCTCGAGGCAAACACGGGGTGCGCTTCGGTGGGATTGGCGCCCATTACGATTGCCACATCTGTCTTTGCCACAGACGCAAAGGTCTGGGTACCTGCTGATTCACCCAGCGTAGTCTTCAAGCCAAAACCCGTCGGCGAATGACAAACTCTGGCGCAGGTATCAACATTATTATTGCCGAAGCCCGCTCGCACCAGTTTCTGGATCAGATAGACCTCTTCATTAGTGCAGCGACTGGAGCTAATAGCGCCGATACTATTACGTCCGTACTCTTGTTGAATTTTGCGGAAACGTTGCGCCGCGAAATTCACTGCCTCATCCCAGCTCACCTTACGCCAGGGTTCATCGATACTGTCTCGAATCATCGGCGATGTAATACGATCAGGATGTGTAGCGTAGCCGAAGGCAAAGCGACCCTTTACGCAGGCGTGTCCCTCGTTAGCTTTACCCTCTTTCCACGGCGTCATTCGCACTACCTGCTCGCCCTTAAGCTCCGCGCGAAAGCCACAGCCCACGCCACAATAAGCACAGGTTGTCAGCACCGTATGTTCGGGTTTCCCCTGTTCAATAATACTGTTTTCAGTGAGCGTTGCCGTTGGACAGGCATCAACACAGGCGCCGCAGGATACACATTCAGAATTCAGGAAATCAACGCCACCGGCGCTGACTTTGGAGTCAAAGCCGCGGCCTTCAATGGTCAGCGCGAAGGTCCCCTGAGTTTCCTCACAGGCACGCACGCAGCGCGAACAGACGATGCATTTGGAAGGATCAAACGTGAAGTAGGGATTGGATTCGTCTTTCTCCGCAGCCAAATGGTTTTCGCCTTCAAAACCATAGCGCACTTCGCGCAGTCCAACCTCGCCGGCAGTGTCCTGTAACTCACAGTCGCCGTTGGTCGGGCAGGTCAAACAATCCAGCGGGTGGTCCGAAATATAAAGTTCCATCACTCCATTGCGAATTTTAGCCAACTTCGGCGTTTGAGTTTGCACCTGCATCCCTTCCTCCACCGGCGTAGTGCAGGAAGCGGGGTAACCTCTGCGTCCCTCTATCTCAACCAGGCAGATACGACAGGAGCCAAAGGCGTCGATCGAATCGGTGGCGCAAAGCTTGGGGACTTTGATTCCCACCAGAGCAGCGGCTCGCATTATCGAGGTGCCCGCAGGCACTTCTATAGAAACACCGTCGATATTTGCCGACACCATTTCGGAAGATTGGACCGGGGGCGTGCCGTAGTCTTTTTCCGGTTCGTAATATTGCAGCATCGTGTTCTCCCGCCTCAGGCGAAGTCTTCTGGAAAATATTGCAGTGCACTGCGCACCGGATTTGGCGTCAGTCCACCCATGGCACAAAGCGAGCCCAATTCCATGGTTTCGCAAAGGTCATCCAACAAAGCCATGTTCTCATCGAGTGATTCCCTGGCAATAATTCGATCCATTACCTCGGTACCGCGAACAGACCCCACTCGACAGGGCGTGCATTTACCGCAGGATTCCTCGGCACAAAAGGCCATTGCAAAACGTGCCTGCTGTGCCATGTCGACGGTGTCATCAAACACCACGACACCGCCGTGGCCCAACATGCCTCCAGCCGCGGCAAAGGCCTCATAGTCTAGCGGAGTGTCCCAAAGTGGCTCCGGTAAATAGGCACCCAATGGGCCACCCACCTGTATCGCTCGGATCGGCCTACCCGAACGGGTGCCGCCGCCAAACTGATCCAGAACCGCTCGCAAAGTGGCACCATAAGGCACTTCAACCAGGCCACCGTTTTTAATGTTGCCCGCCAGTTGTAAAGTGATCGTACCCAGCGAACGGCCTTGACCCAGGGCGGCGTAAGCCTCCGCACCGCCCGCCATAATAGTGGGGATAGCAGCCAGGGTGAGAACATTGTTTACTACCGTAGGCTTGCCAAAAAGGCCCTCAATCGCAGGCAACGGCGGCTTTGCCCTTACCACCCCGCGACGACCTTCCAGACTTTCCAGCATGGCGGTTTCTTCACCGCAAATATAAGAGCCCGCGCCCAGTCTTAACTCCAGATGGAATTGCCGATCACTGTCGCAGATGCCCTCTCCCAGGTAACCGGCCGCCTCGGCTTTGGCAATGGCAGTGTGCATAACCTCCCAGGCGTGAGGATACTCAGAGCGCAGGTAGATATAACCTTGTTGTGCGCCTACGGCGAGCCCCGCTATCGTCATTCCCTCAATCAACATATAGGGATCGGACTCCATCAGCAGGCGATCGGCAAAGGTGCCGGAATCACCCTCGTCTGCATTACAGGCTATATACTTTTCGTCGCCAGCGGCCTGCAGCACCGTATTCCACTTAATACCCGCAGGGAAAGCAGCACCCCCACGACCACGCAAGCCAGAACGCGTCACCTCGTCGACAATGCCTTCTGGCGGCAAATGCAGTGCATGCTCAAGGCCATCAAAGCCATGACGCGAGAGATAAGCATCCAGACACAGCGGGTCGTCCAGCCCGGAACGAGCGAACGTCAAACGCTGCTGTCCTGCAAACCATGGGTGCTCCTCGAGCTTTCCCAAATACTTTGGATGCTCGGTGCGGTCGGCAGGCGACAGTGCAACAATATCAGCAACATCTTCAGGGAATAGCGGGCCAAATCCGACGCGCTCCCCTTGTGTTTCAATTTCCATTAAGGGCTCTAGCCAAAACGCGCCACGGGAACCGTTGCGCACAATGGTGGCTTCACTCACTTGCTCTGACAGCACCGCTGCCAGCGTATTGGCCACTTCGTTCGCGCCAACAGCAACTGCCGTAGTATCCCGAGGTATAAAAAATCGTTGGCTCATGATGCGCCCTCCCCCTGACCAATGTTCGCTATTAACGCCGTCAGGCCTGTAGCATCTAGGCGAGCATAAGTTTCGTTATCGATACGCACCGATGGTGAGCAGGCACAATTGCCCAAGCAGTAGACTTTTTCAAGCGTTACCGAACCGTCATCGGTGGTTTCACCAAACCCTATTCCCAACTGTTCCTGAGCAGCATGCTCCAGTGTTCTGCCGCCCGCAGCCTGACAGGATTCTGCCGCGCATACCTGCAAAGTATGACGACCAACGGGGCTGGTTTTCAGGTCGTGATAGAAACTGATCACACCGTGCACTTCAGCCGCGGACAGGTTCATCACCTCGGCTATAGCCGGAATTGATTCAGGGGGTACATACCCCAGATCTTCCTGCACTGCGTGCAGCAGGGGCAACAGACCACCAGGTGTATTTTCGTACTGACACAGTAACTGTGCCAGCAATCTTTCAGTGTCCAATGGCGCCTCTCTATACTCGCGTCTACTCATTTGAGTATGGCTCATTTTGGGGACGCCGTCAGGCGCCCACCACCCAACTACAGGTGCGATGCGTGAAACGCAATGTGCTCGCCAATAAAGCTCGCGATGAAGAAGTAGCTATGGTCATAACCAGGCTGCATCCTCAGTTCCAAAGGGTAACCAACACTATTGGCAACCTCTTGCAACAACTCGGGTTTAAGCTGCTCCTGCAGGAAATTATCTGCGTCACCCTGATCAACCAAAGCAGGTAACTTTTCCTCAACATGCGCCATCAGCGCACAGCTGTCGTGCTCAGCCCAAGTCGCGCGGTCGTCCCCCAGGTACATGCCCAGCGCCTTCTCGCCCCACGGGCAACGCAAGGGAGAGCAAATGGGGGAAAATGCAGATACCGACTTGAATCGCCCCGGGTTTTTCAGTGCGATAGTCAATGCGCCATGACCGCCCATGGAATGACCTGAGATAGCCATCCGTGCTTCATCCACTGGGAACTGTGCCTTGAGCAGCGCTGGCAACTCGGTGACCACATAGTCATACATGCGGTAATGCTGCGACCAGGGCGACTGCGTGGCGTTGACGTAGAACCCGGCGCCCAGGCCAAAGTCCCATGCGGCCTCCGGGTCATCGGGCACACCCTCACCGCGAGGACTGGTATCGGGTGCAACGATTGCAATACCGTGTTCTGCGGCGTATCGCTGCGCGCCTGCCTTGGTCACAAAATTTTCATCGGTGCAGGTCAAGCCGGAAAGCCAATACAGCACCGGCACTTTGCCCTGCTCCGCCTGTGGGGGCAGATAAATGGAGAAATTCATCTCGCAGCCCAATACATCTGAGGCATGGCAGTAGCGCAATTGACGTCCACCGAAACAAATATTTTCGCCGATTTTTTCCATTATCAATTCCGTTAGTAAGTGACGACCGAACGAATACTCTCGCCGGAATGCATCAAATCAAACGCTTTATTAATATCGTCCAATGGCATGGTATGAGTGATAAGGTCATCGATATTGATACGCCCGTCCATATACCAATCAACGATTTTTGGCACATCGGTACGGCCGCGAGCGCCACCAAAAGCAGTGCCTTTCCAGCTACGACCGGTAACCAGTTGGAATGGCCGTGTGGAAATTTCCTGACCCGCGCCGGCAACACCAATGACGCAACTTTCTCCCCAGCCTTTATGACAGGCCTCCAGCGCCTGGCGCATGGTGTTGACGTTACCAATGCACTCGAAAGTGTAATCCAGGCCACCGCCAGTAATTTCAACCAGATGGCCAACCACATCGTCCACCTCTTTTGGATTGACGAAGTCGGTCATGCCAAACTTTTTCGCCAGTCCGACTTTATCGGGATTGATATCGACGCCAATAATTCGCGAAGCGCCTACCATCTTGGCGCCCTGGATCACGTTCAGACCAATGCCCCCAAGACCCCAGACTGCAACGGTTGAGCCAGGTTCCACCTTCATCGTGAAAGCAACGGCACCTATGCCAGTGGTTACACCGCAACCGATATAACAAATTTTGTCGAAAGGTGCGTCTTCACGCACCTTAGCCAATGCTATTTCCGGCATTACCGAATAGTTGGAAAAAGTAGAGCACCCCATGTAGTGCAGTATCGGTTTACCATCGAGCGAGAAGCGGCTGCTGCCATCGGGCATTACGCCACGTCCCTGTGTCTCGCGAATGGACTGACACAGGTTGGTTTTTGGGTGCAGACAAAAATTGCACTCGCGGCACTCTGGTGTATAAAGCGGGATGACGTGATCACCGGGCTTTAAACTGCTAACACCGGGGCCAACATCGACGACTACGCCAGCGCCCTCATGGCCAAGGATGGCTGGAAATTCGCCCTCGGGGTCATCTCCTGACAGGGTAAACGCATCCGTGTGGCAAACGCCGGTGGCTTTTATTTCGACCAATACTTCGCCCGCGCGCGGCCCATCAAGGTCCACCTCACATATTTCCAGTGGTTTACCGGCTCCAAACGCGACTGCTGCACGTGTCTTCATTAAACTCTCCCTGATTTGGTGTTATCGCAAAATCGGCGTAGTTTAATTAGTTGCCATAAGCAAGATAAATACTCTATCTTGCACCTCACTGTTGTTATATGGAAACAATGAGGGCCTTATTCATGGCATCGCACCGTTGGGAAAATATAGAAGCCTTTGAGCGAGTCGTGCGCCTGGGGAGTTTTACCCGTGCCGCGGATGACCTTGGAGTTTCTCGCTCTCACGTGAGCCGTCAGATCAACGCGCTGGAAAATCGGCTGGA
Organism: Candidatus Seongchinamella marina; assembly: GCF_026262685.1. Classification (NCBI taxonomy): domain Bacteria; kingdom Pseudomonadati; phylum Pseudomonadota; class Gammaproteobacteria; order Cellvibrionales; family Halieaceae; genus Seongchinamella; species Candidatus Seongchinamella marina. Next base: position 992,376 of record NZ_SHNP01000001.1, on the reverse strand, counting down.
TGCCCAGCTACTGCTCAGAACAACTCGCAAAGTATCGACCACGGATGTCGGCCAGGCATTCTATATGCAATGCCGACAAGTACTGGACAACCTCGATGAGGCGGAGCGAGCAGTACTCGACCTGCAGGCCAATCCACGCGGCATCCTGCGAGTGACCGTTGCTGGCGCATTTGGAGAGGACTTTATCGCCCCAGCAGCCCTGGACTTTATGGCTGAATACCGCGACCTCATCGTAGAATTGAACTTCAGTAACCGGCTCATCGACCTGATTTCAGAAGGCTACGACGTAGCGATCAGGGCAGGCACACTGAAGGATTCCTCGTTAATCGCCCGTCGTATTAGTACCCGCAAACTGCTCACCTGCGCATCGCCGGAATATTTACTGCGCAATGGCACACCCAGCAGCATCCACTCCCTGACTAACCATAACTGTCTACTGGGCACACTCGACAGCTGGCGTTTCCGTGAAAATGGACGAAACCAGGATCTGCGGGTTAGCGGCAACTGGCGCTCCAACAATGGGCGTTCATTACTGCGCGCCGCACGGGCAGGGCTCGGTCTAGTCCAACTGCCCAGCTTCTATCTTGATCAAGATATTGTTGATGGTGCGCTGCTGCCGGTTCTGGAAGATTACAACCCAACGGACACGGGCGTCTGGGCGGTCTATCCACACAACCGGCACCTGTCTGCAAAAGTGCGCCTGTTCGTCAATTTCCTCGCGGACAGATTCAATGAGTAAGCGGTGAACACACCGCCCTCGAATCTGTATACTCTTGCTCCCTAGCCATTCCCAACACAGGTAATATCATGTCTGAACTGGTCACTGTTGAGATCAACGATCACGTTGCTCACGCCCGCCTCAATCGACCCGAGAAAATGAACGCCCTGAGTTGGCAGATGTTCGAGGCCATCACTGACGCCGGTCGTGAGCTATCTGTTAATAAAGATGTCCGCGCAGTCGTTCTATCGGGCGAAGGTCGCGGATTCTGCGCTGGCCTGGATCTGGAAAACTTTGCCAGCGGCGAACTCAACAGCAACTTCTTCGGCCCCGGCCGCGGCGGCTTCTGGCCAAACTACTACCAATCCCCCGCGTATGTGTGGAAAGCGATGCCAGTGCCAGTCATTTGTGCCTTGCATGGCGTCGCTTATGGCGGCGGATTCCAGATCGCCATGGGGGCGGACATTCGTATTGCTCACCCCGAAAGCAAACTGTCAGTCATGGAGATCAAATGGGGACTCATCCCGGACATGTCGGCATCACAGACCCTGCGTGACCTGGTGCGCCTGGACATCGCCAAGGAACTCACCTTCACCGGCAGGGTCGTCAATGCTGAAGAAGCCATGTCACTGGGCCTTGTCACCCGGCTAGACGAAGAACCGGTCAGCGCTGCCCTGGCGATGGCTCATGACATTGCCGGTCGCAGCCCGGATGCAATCACCTACGGGAAATACCTGTTGAATCATGGCTGGCACGGCAGTGACAGTGACGGCCTGCGTTTGGAAGAAAAGCTACAGGGCCGCATTCTAGGCAAGGACAATCAGACCGAAGCTGTGATGTCTGGAATGGACGGGCGACCTGGAAAATTCAACCCCCGCCAAATTGAAACTTTTGAGGACATCGGCAACTTATGACTACTACCTACACACCCCCCAAGGTCTGGACCTGGGACTCAGAGAGTGGCGGCCGTTTCGCCAACATCAACCGACCGATTGCGGGCGCTACCCACGAGAAAGAACTCCCGATAGGCAAGCATCCTTTGCAGCTTTACTCCCTGGCCACGCCCAACGGAGTTAAAGTTACGATCTTGTTGGAAGAGTTACTCGCCCTGGGTAAGACCGATGCCGAGTACGACGCTTACCTGATCAATATCAGTGAGGGCGACCAGTTCGGTAGCGACTTCGTCGCTGCCAATCCCAACTCGAAAATTCCGGCAATGATGGATCACAGCACCACGCCCCCAACTCGCATTTTCGAGTCCGGCGCGATGATGCTGTACCTGGCAGAAAAGCACGACGCTTTTATTCCGAAAGATGAGCCTGCACGCGCCGAGTGCCTGTCCTGGCTGTTCTGGCAAATGGCTGCCACCCCCTTCCTGGGCGGCGGGTTCGGGCATTTCTATGCCTACGCGCCGGAAAAATACGAATATCCAATCAATCGCTACGCAATGGAAGTGAAACGACAACTGGATGTGCTCGACCGTCGACTAGCCGAGGCAAACTATTTAGCAGGCGACGAATACACCATTGCCGACATGGCCGTGTATCCCTGGTATGGCAAACTGATCACCGGCGAAATTTACGACGCTCAGGAATTCCTGGACGTCGCGTCTTACACTAACGTCAAACGCTGGGCTCAAACAATCGAAGGCCGACCGGCCGTGAAGCGAGGCGAACGCGTCAATAAAGCCTGGGGACCGGAAGAAGAAAGAGTGCCAGAGCGCCACGATGCTAGTGATCTGGACTGAATACCCGGTCTAACTCAATGAATTCCCAGGACTCTATCAAGGAACAAAAGCGCATGGGACTGGGAATGATGATCCTGGCCTGGATGGTATTTTTGGGCCTGGGCATTTTATTTTTTGGCGACGTACTGGAAAAACAATTCAACCCCAACCAACGTCTGGACACCCAATATTCCAAAGCGGGTATGCGAGAAGTGGTACTGCAGCGCAACAAGTTTGGGCACTACGTGACCAGCGGCACGATTAATGGCCAGCCTGTCACCTTCATGCTGGATACGGGAGCTACCGGCGTTGCCATTCCTGAAGCGATTGCGCGAAAACTGGATATACCACGGGGACGCCCATACCGCACTCAGACAGCAAACGGCATATCCACTAGTTACGCAGCATCGCTAGACAGCGTGGCAGTGGGAGAAATTGAGTTACGTGATGTGCAGGCTGGAATTGCGCCGGGCCTGGCTATGAATCAAATACTTCTGGGCATGACCTTTCTCAAGCACATTGAATTCACCCAACGGGGCGACACGCTAATATTACGCCAATATTTGTAGGTAAAAAGAAATTGGCGCCCCGTTCAATCAAGATAACGCCAGCTATCGGCACCATCAAACTGACGCACCCTGATTTTCGCAAGCTGCGCAGGCTCAACGAGGCATGTGTTAACCGCCATCACCGCACCTTCCTTGGGCTCACGGCTCACCCAGTGAGTCGTACTTCCACACGTTTTGCAGCTGTGAAACGCCAGCTCTTTATCACCCCAGGAATAGGCGATAGATGCACCGGAGTCAGCATTTAGCGTCACTTTATCGACGGGCGCATGTGCCCACACGGTACCCAGACGCCTGCAAATAGAGCAGTTACATTGGGTGAGCCATTCCGGCTGATCGTCCAGCTCAAATGATATTGCGCCGCAATGGCAGTTGCCCTTGATCATTTCACGACTCCTGTTAACTGAGCAAACCGACTTCGAGACCGGTTTCCCTAACATCGCAATAGTGCGCGTTCTCGCATCTGCCAAACAACTGCGCCAGGACAAGCGTTTACTTCTTCACTAGAACCAGTTGTTTTGCATATCCTTGCAGGTACCGTCCAGCTTCATCAGCAATGCAGCCCAGGTTTCAATTTCAGGCAGGTCGTAGCGAGAAAAATACTGCATCGCCTGTAATTTTCCGCGATAAAAATTGGCGTCCTCTTCATGTGGGTCTGCGGCCAGACCTCGACAAGCAACGATTCCCTGCTTCAGCCACATCCAAGCGATAACCACGTTACCAAACAAGTCCAGGTACTTCACCGAGTTGGCCAGTACCAGGTCGATATCTTTTTCCGCCATCGAGCCCAACAGGAACTCTGTGACCTGTTTCAGCGTATCCACGGCGGCACTCAACTGCTCTGCAGCTTCTGAAACTTCTGCACTGGCTCGTGCCTCGGCGATGGTATCGCCTATTGCATTGAGGCATGCCGTGTAGCCCGCGAGCCCGTTCTGCGGCACTTTGCGCGCCAGCAAGTCCAGGGACTGTATGCCCGTCGTGCCTTCATGAATCGGATTGAGGCGATTGTCGCGATACATCATCTCGACCGGATGCTCGTTAACATATCCCGCCCCACCCAGGACCTGTATCGCCATAGAGTTGGCCTTGGGACCATACTCCGATGGCCAGGACTTGATGATCGGTGTTAAAAAGTCGAGAAGCTCATGGGCAGCTGCCCGCTCTTCTTCCGTGTGGGCCGTATGCTCATCATCTGCCAGCATGGTGCCGAATAAACACAGCGCATAAGCTCCTTCTGAGTAGGCTTTTTGCGCCAGCAGCATACGCTTCACGTCGGCGTGTTCGATAATATTTACCGGTGGCGCCAATGGGTCCTTGGCCGACGGCAAGCGTCCTTGTGGGCGTTCCTTGGCATAATCCAATGAGTACTGATAGCCCGCAAGTGCGATGATGGCGGCGCCGCTGCCCACCATAATTCTCGCCTCGTTCATCATATGGAACATGTACATCAAGCCGCGATTCTCTTCTCCCACAAGGTAACCGACTGCGCCTTCTTTCTCACCGAAATTGAGTGCTGTAGACGTTTGCCCGCGACCGCCCATTTTGTGAAACAGCCCGGCCAGGGTAACGTCGTTTCGCTCACCGAGGCTGCCATCATCATTCACCATGAATTTAGGGACAATAAACAGGGATATCCCCTTAACGCCCTTGACCGCGCCCTTGACTCTCGCCAGCACCAGGTGAACGATATTCTCTGTCAGCTCATGGTCTCCACCGGAGATCCAGATTTTGTTGCCGCTGATCCGGTAAGTGCCATCTTGCTGAGGTATTGCCGTGGTCGTAAGATCTGAAAGACTGGAGCCAGCACCGGGCTCGCTCATCGCCATAGTGCCCGCAAAACGGCCGCTTCGCTGGGGCTGCACCCACTTATCCTTTTGCTCTTGTGTGCCATGCGCGTCAATCAGGTTGGCGTTGGCATTGGTGAGCCCGATATAGCCCATGGTCGTGCTGCCAGCAGCGTTGAGATAGGCACCGGTAGCGGCGGTCGCCAGTGCGGGCAATTGCATACCGCCCAACTCGTAATCTGCTCCAGGAGACGCCAGACCGGCCTCAATTACCGCATCAATCGCCACCTTGATCTCCGGTATCATTTGGACTTTTTCGCCATCAAATGTCGGCTGATTGGTATCAACTTTTTGCCTGATAGGTAGAAAGTAGTTTTCTGCAATCGCCTGCGCCACATCGATAGCCGCATCAATCGTTTCCCGATTGTGGTCGCTATAGCGCTCGCGGGTCAGGCTGGACTCTACTTCAAACACTTCGTAGAGCATGAATTCAAGGTCACGACGGCTCAATAAGGGTGCTGGCATGGCTAAAAACTCCGGTGTTGTAATGGTTTGAAAAAATACTATCCGCAACGATATCAGTGCGCAGACGTTGGTTGGTGTCACACAGGTGACAGACACCTGCTCAATTACCGTTTCATTTATTCAGTAAAGGGATGCTACTCCAGCATTGCCACCCCGATTCCTTGTTCACCGGCGCCGACATAATTCAAATGCAACTGAGCATCCGCTTCAAGCAACAAATGCGGATCGCGCAATCCATAATTGGGAACCGCTATTTCCCGCGAATCGGGGGCCACAATCAAACGAGCAGCAGCGCCGCACAGAAAGTTAAAAGGACAAGAACCGCAACCATCGACTTTACAACAAAGCGAATCGTTAACAGCGCTCGCCCTCTGTCGCCGGCAATCTCACTGGGTAGTGAGAATCACCTTCCCTCTTGCCTTGCGGTGTATCAGGCAATTAAAAGCATCTTCATACTGTGCCATGGGAAATACGTCAGTCACCACAGGGCTGAGATTGCCCTGGGTGAACATATCCCACAACTCGGTGATGTTATTGAGATTTTCCTGCGGCTCTTCGCCGGAGAACCTGCCCCAGAAAACACCCACCAAAGAACAGCCTTTTAACAGGGCCAGATTCAAGGGGATTTGAGGAATAGGGCCACTGGCAAAACCTATGACTAAATAACGTCCTTTCCAGGCCATACTGCGCACTGCAGGCTCGGCGAAATCACCGCCTACGGGGTCGTAAACCACATCGACGCCTTTGCCGCCAGTTAACTCCTTCACTCTATCCTTAAGCGACTCCTCAGAGTAGTTAATGACCTCATCGGCACCCAGTTGCTTACACAGCTCGAGCTTTTGGGGAGAACTGGCCGCAGCAATCACCTTAGCGCCCATCAATTTGCCAAGTTCGATGGCAGTCGTACCCACGCCTCCGGCCGCACCCAGAACCAACAGAGTTTCACCCGGCTGGATGTTGGCACGTTGCTTCAACGCATAGTAAGAAGTGAAGTACGTAATGCTGACCCCTGCTGCCTGCTCAAAGGTCAAGCCTTCGGGCAGAGGGAAAGCACCCATTTCATGGACCGCAATACGCTCGCAAAACGCACCCGATGCACCCATGGAGATAACCTTGTCACCGACTTTATAGCGAGTGACCTTGTCGCCTACCGCACTCACGACGCCGGCACTCTCGGCACCGGGCACAAAAGGCATGTCTGGCTGAAACTGGTACTTGCCCTGAATCATCAATACGTCAGGAAAATTAAGCCCCGCGGCCTTAACATCAATGATTACATCGTTTTCACCAAGCTCGGGTTCCGGCCACTCGGTTGTCAGCTCCAACTTTTCCGGCAGACCGTGCTCTTTACAAATAATCGCTTTCATCATAAATCTCCAGTCAATCAGGCAACTTCGAACAAGCCAGCCGCACCCATGCCGCCACCAACGCACATGGTAATTACCACGTACTTCACACCGCGGCGCTTGCCTTCAATCAAGGCGTGACCAATCATGCGTGACCCGCTCATCCCGTAAGGATGACCGATGGAGATCGCGCCGCCGTTAACGTTCAACTTGTCGTTGTCGATACCCAACTGATCACGACAGTATATGACCTGTACGGCAAACGCCTCGTTCAGCTCCCACAGGCCGATATCATTCACCGACAAACCGTGTTGCTTGAGCAATTTGGGCACAGCAAATACCGGGCCTATACCCATTTCATCAGGCTCACAGCCGGCAACTGCGATACCGCGATAAATACCCAGGGGCTCGAGACCTCGCTGCTCCGCCAGTTTGGCATCCATAACGACCTGCGCAGAAGAACCATCAGACAGCTGTGAGGCGTTACCCGCCGTAATCGTGCCCCCTTCAACAACCGTCTTTAGATTGGCCAGGCCTTCAGCTGTCGTGGCGCGCAAACCTTCATCAGCAGATACAGTCGCTTCAGCCTCAGAGGCCTCACCCGTTTCTTTGTTCCAAACCGTGCGCATGCAAGAGACATCAACCAGCTCATCTGCGTACTTGCCAGATTCATAGGCAGCGGCTGTCCGTTGCTGAGACTGCAGGCCGTATTCGTCCATTGCATCGCGAGAGATATTGTAGCGTTGGGCAACCGTCTCGGCGGTCTGCAGCATAGGCATATGAATATTAGGATGCATTGCCATCAGCTCTTCATCCACGAAGCGATGCAGGTTCATGTGCTCGGTTTGGGCCAAAGAGATCGATTCCAGGCCACCACCAACAACCACGTCCATTCCGTCGTACATCACCTGCTTGGCTGCAGTTGCAACCGCCATCAGGCCAGAAGAGCACTGGCGGTCCAGAGTCATCCCAGAGGTCGTTATGGGCATTCCTGCACGCAAAGCAATCTGGCGAGCCACATTGGCACCGGTTGGCCCCTGCTGCAGCGCACAGCCCATAATGATGTCTTCAACTTCGCCGGGGTCAATACCGGCACGCTTGACCGCCTCGGCAACAGATGCAGCGCCCAGACTGGCGCCGCCCAAATTATTAAACCCACCGCGGTAGGCTTTGCCGATCGGGGTACGTGCAGTGGATACAATGACTGCTTCTTTCATGATTTTTCTCCAGTGATACAAAAAAGGGCACCAAAGGCACCCTCGATATTATTTACTTGTCTACCAAACCAAGGCCTTCCATCGCCTTACCGGTAAACTTGACGGTCTGCTCAAAGCCCGCTTCTGGCTGGCGTTCATTCACCGGGGAGGTGATAGCGTCCCAGTTCGCAGCGATGCCTTCCGGGGTCTGATCCTCTGGCTTAAGCCACACGCCGTCGGTTTCTACAATCTTACTCACCGAGTAAGCGCCCGCGCCGGCGCAGATAATCGTTTTGTTTGGAGCGTCCTCGCTGACCATGTACAGAACCGCTGGCGTCACTGTCTCAGGCGTGAGCAATGCAAAGGCTTCTTCAGGAATCAGCCCTTCAGTCATGCGTGTTCCAGCAGTGGGCGCCAGGGCATTGACGCGTATATCGAACTTGGCCCCTTCCTGCACCAGCGTATTCATGGCGCCAATTACGCCCATCTTTGCACTGCCGTAGTTGGTTTGACCGAAGTTTCCGTACATGCCCGAAGAAGAGGTTGTGACCACAATACGGCCATAGGCCTGCTCACGCATAATATCCCAGCAGGCTTTGGTGCAATTAATCGTGCCCATCAGGTGCACATCCACCACCAGCTTGAAATCGTCAAGGTCGCACTTGGCAAAACTTTTATCGCGCAAAATTCCGGCGTTGTTGACTAAAATATCTACCCGGCCCCATTTATCCATGGTCTGCTTGACCATCGCTTCAACTTCTTCGTAGCGGGCGACGTTTGCGCCATTGGCAATAGCTTCACCACCCAGCGCCTCAATCTCAGCAACCACAGCCTGTGCGGACTCCGAGCCTGCGCCTGAGCCATCAACACTGCCGCCCAGGTCGTTGATGACTACCTTGGCGCCGCGCTTGGCAAGTTCGATGGCATGACTACGGCCCAGACCCTGGCCAGAACCGGTAACGATGGCAACTTTGCCGTCATAGCGAATAGACATTGTTAAACACTCCTATAAGATAAATTTTTTGCGCAGTCATCACCCGCCTGCGTGGGGATGACATCGATGGCAGCGAGCTTAATCGTTTCCTAGCCAGTGATAACCATGGAAAGCCATTCGGCAACCAGCGCCGGCGTGTCCTCGCCCTCGATCTCAACGGAAACCCCCTGCTTTATCAGGAATCGGTTATCGTCTTTGCGATCCACGTTTAGCACTTCAGAGTGGCAGCGCACACGCTTGCCAGAGGCGACGGGCGCAAGAAAGCGAACCTTGTCAAAGCCATAGTTGAGGCCCATAACCGTATTTTCAGGAACGACTCCGTTGCCCTCTACCATTTTCGACAGCAAAGAGAGTGTCAGGAATCCATGTGCGATAGTAGTGCCGAAGGGCGTGTTTTTAGCGGCTTCTTCGTCCACGTGAATGAACTGGTGATCCTCGGTGCAGTCAGCAAAGGTATTGATACGACCCTGAGTAACCTCGATCCAATCGCCGGGCTCAAATTTGGTACCAATCGCGTTAACCATCTCATCCTTAGGTACAATTTTTACAGCCATGGGGGAGCTCCCTTGTATTAAGTTTATAGCGGTGTCTGGAGTTTTCGGCACTCTTTATGCCACTATTGAACTGCGATTACAAGTTGCGCCTGATTCACGGAGCTCGCGGCGAAGAATTTTGCCTAAGTTGGCACGGAGACGTCCCTTAGCAAAGGCAATCATTCAGGAATTTTGGTGCAGTGCCAACTGCTCTCGACAAAACGCTTTGAGGCTTCTATTGTCTGTGCGATGAGAGATTATAGCAACATCATGCCCGAATCAGGGTTCTACCGAAACTACGTGCAAGCGAGTTTCGATGAACGACTGCCATCGTTATCACAATTGCGAGGAATATCCTCTTGAACCCTCCTCCGCTGGCTCTTGCTCTTACTGACGGCCCGAGAGCTTTACTGGATGCTGCCGTGCTTGGCCTGGCAACCCCACTTTTGCGCAAAATGCCAAAAGCCACAGGAAAACACAGCGTCATGGTGATACCGGGCTTTCTCGGCGATGATGGCGGCAACGGTCCACTCATTTGCTTCCTGAACAGTTTGGGGTATCAGGCCAGTGGCTGGGAGCAGGGCCGCAATCTGGGTACTGCCAGTTTCGATAAGGACAGTCTTACCAGGGCGCTGGGGAGTCTTGCTGTCGCAGGCGGTGGCAAGGTGACCCTGATCGGTCATTCTCTAGGTGGCATCTACGCCCGCGAAATCGCTCGCAGGGAGCCCGGTGTTGTCCGCCAGGTCATTACCCTTGGCAGCCCCTTTGGCTCCGGGCATGAAGAGGCATCTCACGCCTCACGACTCTACAGAAGGTTGAACCCTGGGGATCACAGGGAGATGGTGAACCCCGCCCCGCCACCGGTGCCTACTACGGCCATCTACACCCGGGGGGACGGTGTCGTCAATTGGCGTACATCCGTTCAGCGAGGTGATTACCCCAATGTTCACAATATAGAGGTGCTTGGCAGCCATATCGGGCTCAACATGAATTTGGCTGTTTGGTATTGGGTCGCCCGAAAGCTCACCGAACACTAGCTATCGCCCTGGCCAACTGCCTGGGCCTTCTTGACGTCTGCTTCAAGATGCCTGCCCGCCAAGTAGAACAACACTATTCCTATTGAACTTAACAAGCCTACCGTCAACATTGCATAGCGTAAGCCATCGTTTCCGAAGTGCGGCATATACAAATCACTAAGGACACCAACCGTCAGTGGTCCAAGCCCAAGCCCGATCATATTCAGCACGAAAAACAGTATCGCGGAAGCCATGGCACGCATAGAGGACGGTACCAATGCGTGGCAGGTAGCGACCACAGGGCCCATGTAGGTATTTAAAAATAGAGTAACAAAGAACATCAGGCCAATAACGACCGTTGTGTTGTCTAGCAGCAGGTAGGGAAAACCCATCGGTAGCGCAATAATGCCTGCCAACGCCGGCAACCAAACGTACCAACGGCGGTCTCTCACACCCAGGCGATCCGTAAGGTAGCCGCCCAAAAACGTGCCTATCATGCCCCCACCACCGCCAAATATCGCCAGTACTACACCAACTTCACCCACGCTAAAACCATGATTTCGAATCAGGAAAGACGGCGCAAAATTGCCATTGCCATAACCCGCAAACGATGTCGCCCCAGCTGCCAGGGCCAGATACCAAAAACTGCGCACCGAAGACAAGTGCTTGAGCGTCTCACCCAGAGACGGTTTGTGCGCCATGTTGACCGACTCATCCCATTGTCCTCTCGGTGGCTCTTTGACCGTGAAATAAAAGACAACTGCCAGCAGCACCCCTGGAATACCAACGGAGAAAAAAGCGATACGCCAACCAAAGAACTCGCTGATCAATCCGCCAACAATAAACCCCATCAGAATTCCCAGATGGAGCCCGGTGGTATAGATAGCCATCGCGGTTGCTCTGCGCTCCGGCGGGTAGTAGTCACTAATCATCGAGTGAGCAGGCGGACTGCCGCCCGCCTCGCCGATGCCTACCCCGATTCTCGCCAGCAGTAACTGGCTGTAGTTCTGCGCAAGACCCGACAAAGCGGTCATCCCACTCCAGACGGCAAGAGATGCTGTGATGATATTGCGACGGTTAGTACGATCGGCCCAGTAGGCGATGGGGATACCAGCTGTGATGTACACTAAAGCAAAAGAAAAGCCGCTTAAAAGACCCAGTTGAGTATCGGAAAGCCCCATGTCATTCTTGATGGGTTCCTGCAAAATCACCAGAATCTGTCGGTCGACGAAGTTAAAGGCATAAACCAGCGTCAGCATAAACAAACCATAGCCGGCGACTTTGCTACTGACTTTTTTATCGGAACTGACTGCGGACGTCACGCTCATCACTTATCCTTCCTGTGGTATCGCGTCATTGTTCCATAACAGGCTACTGATGTAATCCTCGTCGTTGTCGATATCAATACCTGGCGTTAACATAGACGAGTCCGGCCTTACCCCGTTGGCATTACTCAAAACACATTCGAGATCACAATTTATGCAATATGAAACAATACGGTATGAAGTGAAGGATCACATTCTAACCCTCACTCTCAATCGTCCGGACCAGCTCAACGCTTTTACCATCGTCATGGCTCACGAACTGATTGACGCATTTAACCGTGCCAGCGAGGACGATGAAGTTCGTGCCATTGTGGTCACCGGCGCGGGGCGCGCTTTCTGCGCTGGCATGGACCTCTCGGGAGAAGGCAATGTATTTGGTCTTGATGAGGCGCGGTCACCGACCATGGAAGACATGGAGAAAAGACTTAACGATCCGGATATTATCTCCGGCGTCAGAGATACGGGCGGCCGGGTAACTCTCGCCATTTACGATTGTAAAAAACCAGTGATTGCCGCAATCAATGGTGCCGCAGTCGGCATAGGCGCGACGATGACTTGCGCCATGGATATTCGCCTGGCGTCCAAAAACACCCGCATTGGCTTTGTTTTTAACAAAATCGGCATCACACCAGAGGCCTGTTCCACCTGGTTTCTACCCCGTATCGTCGGTGTTTCACAAGCACTTGAATGGTGTTATACCGCGGATATTATCGGGCCAGACGAAGCGCTATCTGCCGGACTTGTAAAGTCTGTATTGCCGGCCGACGAGTTGCTCGCCGGGGCTTATCGCATTGCCGAAAAAATCGCCCAGCACTGTCCCGTCGCGATCGCGCTGACCCGGCAAATGATGTACCGAAATGCTGCGGCGCCGCATCCAATTGAAGCCCACAAAGTGGATTCGCTGGCGATTTTTTACGCCAGTCTCAGCAGTGGCAAAGAAGGCGTACAGTCCTTTCGCGAAAAGAGAGCCGCAAATTTTACCGATAAGTGCTCGGTCAATATGCCGCCCTTCTATCCCTGGTGGGATCAATCGGAGTCTTGAATCAAACCCGAGCCATGTTCAGCCCGGGGGCGGCTTTGCAGACTGTCATGACGATACTCTGTGGGGGTACAGTCATGCCAGGTTTTGAAAGCTGCTGAAAATGAAGAGGGGTCACCGTAGCCTAGCAAAAAAGCGATTTCGATGACGCTCAGTCGGTTCTCTTGCAGGTAACGCTTGGCGAGTCCTGATTTAACGCTCTGCAGCAGCTGCTGGAAATTGGTGTTTCGCTCTTTTAAACGACGCTGCAATGTACGCCGGGAAATATTCATATGGCTAGCTATGCTGTCGATGGAGCCCCCTCCCAGGGGAACCTGACGTCGAATAGCCGAGTGCAGCGCGAGAGAAAACGGATCGCTTGCTGAGTTATCACTGCTAAAAAACAGGGAAAACTCCTCTTCCACTGCCTCATAGATACGCGTACTGACGTGTAGCTGGGGGAAATCCAGTACCTTACGATCGTAATAAAGCGCGCTGCGGGGCTGATTGAAAAACAAGGGCGCTCGAAAAGTCGACTCCAGCACATCAATATTTTCTGGCCGCGGGTAAGACAAGTCAACACGACGTGGACGCACAGGCAACAGGCAGTAACTGTCCATCTGTAACGCTGTAGTCGACAGGATATTGTCGCTGATCAGGCAGCGCTTTGCCTGCGGCGGATCCTCAGGGTGCCATTCCATGACGAACTCACCCACGTTGCGAGTGATTTTGATCACTCCCAGATCCCCGAGAAGACTGGAGACGCTGGGCATTAAGTTGAGCCAGTCTCGCAGTGTCGTTGAGGCCGATGCGAGATACACCAGTACGTGCGCAGCTTCCATGTATGTCACTCGACCACTGAGCAGCCCGAAGTCAGGGTTCTCGGTCTGGAGTAAAAACTCTCGTTGCAACTGATAGAACACAGCAACGGGCACCCGGGCGTCGGGAACTTCCAGAAGACTGGTGTCCAGACCCGCGTCTCGCGCGATACAAGCTGAATCCGCACCCAAAGCCGTCGCCAGGTCCATCAGCCCGCGCAAGCTCCTCGCGTGGACATACCTATTGTCGAATTTACTCTCTGGGCTTGGTGAGCCAATAACCATTTGCAGCGGGAAATACCTGATGCGATGCGATGCGACCCTCAATATATCAGCATTAGCTTTTCTAAGCCCCGAATTATCGCAAGCAGCAACACCAAGCAGGCATCTGCGTTCGGAGCATTGCGTGGCGCAAACTCTTGCGAGTATGGCGCCATATCCCATGACCTGACTAGATGCATTCAGTAAACTGCCTGCTCTCATCCATGCTGACAGGAAAGAAAAATAAATGTCTGACAAGGTATTGCGCATCGGCGGGGCCAGCGGCTTCTGGGGCGACGCAGCTCGAGCAACTCCACAGCTGCTAAGCGCCGGCGAGCTGGACTACATCGTTTATGACTATCTGGCGGAAATCACCATGTCCATCATGGCCAGAGGTCGGGCCAAGGACGAGACCAAGGGTTACGCCGTCGATTTTGTCACGGCGGCCATGAAACCGAACTTGCGCCTGGTCGCCGAACGCGGCGTAAAAGTCATTTCCAATGCAGGCGGCACCAATCCCCGGGCCTGCGCTAATGCACTGCGTGCGGAAATTGCCGCGCAGGGCCTCGCACTCAAAGTCGCCTGTGTCAGTGGTGACGATTTAATGCCGCAAACAGCACAGCTGTCCGCTAGTGGAGTCCGAGAGATGTTCTCTGACGAAGAATTCCCGGCGGTAGAGCGAATACAAAGCATCAACGCCTATCTTGGAGCATTCCCAATAGCCAGGGCACTTGGTCTGGGTGCCGATATTGTAGTGACTGGCCGATGCGTGGATAGCGCGGTTACGCTAGGTGCCTGTATTCATGAATTTAACTGGAACAGGGACGATCTTGACCAGTTGGCTCAAGGCTCCTTAGCTGGACACATACTCGAGTGTGGCCCGCAGGCCACCGGCGGTAATTTCACCGACTGGGAGCAGATCACTGGCATGGCCAATATGGGCTACCCCATCGCTGAGATAGCAGCGAATGGCAGTTTCATCTGCAGCAAACCTGCTAACACTGGCGGCCTGGTAACCGTGGGCACGGTCAGCGAACAAATGCTCTACGAAATTGGAGATCCACAGGCGTACATGCTGCCCGACGTGATTTGCGATTTTTCTACTGCGATTCTGGCGCAGGTGGATGACAACAGAGTCAGCGTTAGCGGCGCAACGGGTCGCCCTGCTCCCGATACTTACAAGGTCAGTGCCACCTATGCGGACCAGTTTCGTGGCGGTGTCTATATGAGTTTTTATGGCCTGGACGCCGATCGCAAGGCAAACGCCCTGGGCAAAGCCGTGTTCGAAGCATCGCGCAATGTGTTCAGCGCAGTTGGCCTTGACGACTTCAGTGAAACCAGCATCGAACTGCTGGGCACCGAAAGCCAGTATGGTGATTTTTCAGCAGTAGAGGACTGTCGTGAAGTGGTGATGAAAATAGCCGCCAAACATCCGGACATGATGGGCATTGGCATCATGCTAAAGGAGTCTGTAGGCCTGGGGCTAGCAACGCCACCGGGGCTGTCCGGTTTTGCCGGAGGGCGCCCCAAACCCTCTCCCGTTGTCCGCTTGTTCTCTTTTCTTATCGACAAGGCAAGAGTGGAGGTCAGCATTGACCTCGATGGACAGACGACTCCCTGTGATGAAGTGCGCGGGCAACCGCTTAATGTGGACCACATCGAAAGACCATGCGCTCCAGATAGTGCGGCCGCGGAACCATCAGTTAACGTTCCACTCATAAAACTCGCCTGGGGACGCAGCGGCGACAAGGGGGCTAAAGCCAATGTGGGCATCATTGCTCGCGATCCAAGCTATCTGCCTTACATCTACCAGGCCCTTAGTATTGAAGCTGTCACTGCCCGATTTGCGCATTTTCTGGAGAGCAGCGAGCCCGGTGCTGTGGAGCGATTCCTCCTTCCTGGATCAAATGCTATTAACTTCTTACTGCACGAGGTACTCGGCGGTGGCGGCATAGCCAGCATTCGCAATGACCCACAGGGCAAGGGCTATGCGCAGTTACTGCTATCCGTTCCGATTCCTGTTCCGGCATCAATCGCGGAGACTCTTTCATGAGCATATTCAAGTCCAAAATCAATACGAATTCCGAAGGCTTCCGCAAAAACAGGGAAGACATGATGGAGCATATTCAAAAGCTGCGTGAACTGAACAGCCGGGGAGCAACAATTTCCGAGAAGCGTCGCCCGCGCTTCGAGGCTAGAGGACAACTCACTCCCCGCGAAAGACTAGCTCGCCTGCTGGACCCCGGTATGCCATTTATGTCTATCGGTAATATCGCTGGTTATTTACTGGACACTGACGATCCAGACAAATCAGTGCCCGGCTCTACAGTAATGTCTGGTATTGGTTTTATCGGTGGCGTTCGCTGCATCATTGTCGTGGATGACAGTGGAATTCAGGCAGGTTCATTAACGGTTGCTGGCGGCTATCGTATCACCAGGGCAGAAGAAATTGCTCTGGAACAACAGCTTCCACTGGTGCATCTGGTTGAAAGTGCTGGCGGCGATCTTATCAAGTACACCGTGGAGAGTTTCTCCAACGGCGGCTTCCTGTTTGGCAATCTGGCGAAGTTATCAAAGGCTGGTATTCCAGTGATTTCGATTCTGCACGGCTCATCTACCGCCGGCGGAGCCTACATGCCCGGTTTATCTGATTACGTTATTGCGGTTAAAGGCAATGGCAGGGCGTTTCTTGCCGGTCCGCCACTGCTCAAAGCTGCCACCGGAGAAATAGCCAACGAGGAGGAACTGGGTGGCGCAGAAATGCACGCTAATATATCGGGTCTAACCGACTACCTCGCAGAAAATGATGGCCAGGCGGTGCAGATGTGCCGAGAGCTTATTCACCGATTACGTTGGAATAAGAGTTGTAACGCGCCAAACAGAGGCCACTACCTGGAACCTCTTTACGATCCCGATGAAATCGCTGGCGTGATCCCCTGCGATTATCGCACCCCCTATGATATGCGTGAACTCGTTGCACGTATCGTCGACGGCTCCGACTTTATGGACTTCAAATCACGCTATGGTTCAGCCACCGTCTGTTTGCAGGCGGAAATATTCGGTTTACCCGTCGGTATTATTGGCAACAACGGCCCCATAGACCCCGATGGAGCGAATAAGGCGACGCAATTTTTGCAGCTCTGCGATCAATCAGATATTCCAATGGTGTTCCTACAGAATACAACCGGCTACATCGTTGGCACCAAATCTGAACAAGCAGGGATGATCAAGCACGGCGCAAAAATGATCCAGGCAGTGCGAAATCTTGAAGTACCCCGTATTACCTTAATGACCGGCGCCAGCTTCGGCGCAGGAAACTATGGCATGTGCGGTCGCGGCTATGAGCCTGACTTTCTCTACACTTTTCCCCAAGCGCGTATGGGAGTCATGGGCGGAGAACAAGCAGCGAAAACCATGTCCATGGTTGCGCGAGGCAAAGCTGAAGCCGCCGGTCAGGATGTGGACGAGAACGTTATTGCGCAGCAAGAAGCTTATCTCGCCAATCTCTTTGACAGTCAGTCCAGTGCTTACTACACCTCTGGTCATATGTTGGATGACGGCATGATAGATCCACGTGATTCGCGAAAAACGCTCGGGTTTCTGTTGGAAACCGTATGGGAAAAGCGCAATCGCACGGTGAGAGAAAACAGTTTCGGCATCGCTAGAGTGTAATCTGCAGGAGATAACAAATGACGACATTACCCCAAACCAAGTGCCTGGTCCTTGAACAGCAAGGTAGCGTCCTGACGATTTGGTTTAATCGGCCAGAAGCTAAAAACGCGCTGTCCGCAGAGATGGTAGAAGAAATGGAAGCGGTGTTAGACGCGGTGAGAGAGGATCGCTCGTTGCGCACCCTCATTCTTCGCGGCAAAGGCGGCATGTTCTGCGCCGGCGGTGACATCAAGGGATTCAAATCCGGGCTACAGAGCGGCGCACCTGACGAAGAGGAGATAGCGAGGGGCAATCGCAGCTTTGGCAACTTGATGGTCAAATTGAATGAGCAGCCCCAGGCAACCATTATGCTTGTTGAGGGCGCTGCAATCGGCGGCGGTCTGGGTCTCGCCTGCGTCGGCGATATCACCATAGTGACGAGGGACGCCAGGTTTCGACTCAGTGAAACCAGTCTCGGTATACCGCCAGCGCAGATCGCACCTTTCGTCACAGAACGTGTAGGTCTTACGCAGGCTCGCCGGTTGATGATGACCGGCGCCCGGTTCAAAGGTAGCGAGGCGGTCGACTACGGCATTGGACACATTCTCGCAGAAGATGCCAATGACATGGAAGCCAAATGCGAGGGCGTGCTTGAACAAATCAGGCTTTGTGCACCGAGTGCGAATGCCGCAACGAAACAAATAGTCTTCGAAACGACTCGCCGAACACGTTCTGATGCTCTGGATTTCGCCTCGCAAGGCTTCGCCAAGTGCATGCTGAGCGACGAGGGCAAGGAGGGCGTTAGCGCCTTTGTGGAAAAGCGCAAACCCAGCTGGGCAGCAGAATAGGAAGCGGAGAAAACAATGACCAAATTTTCCAGCATATTGATCGCTAACCGGGGTGAGATAGCCTGCCGGGTAATTCGCACTGCCAAAGCACAGGGCTATCGTACTGTCGCGGTGTATTCTGATGCAGACGCAGGAGCTCCCCACGTAAAAATGGCCGATGAAGCTATCTTCATCGGACCCAGCCCTGTTAACGAGTCCTACCTGGTACAGGAAAAAATTATTGAGGCGGCGAGAATCAGTGGAGCACAAGCCGTCCATCCCGGTTATGGCTTCCTCAGTGAAAATGCGGACTTCGCCGTCGCTTGCGAGGCGGCTGGCCTGATTTTTATCGGCCCCAGCCCCGATGCCATTCATCTGATGGGCAATAAGGCAGAAGCCAAACGCCGCATGCTAGACGCTAAGGTACCCTGTGTCCCCGGCTATGAAGGTGCAGACCAAAGCGACAGGGTACTGATCGCTGAAGGCGAGAAAATCAACGCTCCATTAATGGTGAAGGCGGCGGCAGGCGGCGGTGGCAGAGGCATGCGCCTGGTGAACGACGTGGCTGAACTGGTCAACGCCATCAAACTAGCGCGCGCCGAGGCTGAATCAGCCTTTGGCAACGGTGAACTCATTCTGGAAAAGGCCATCGTGCGGCCTCGCCATGTAGAGGTGCAGGTATTTGCTGACACTCAGGGAAATACGATTCACCTGGGAGAGCGCGACTGTTCGGTGCAACGCCGCCACCAAAAAGTAATTGAGGAAGCGCCCTGCCCCGTCATGACCGACACCTTGCGCGCCGAGATGGGTGCAGCAGCTGTAGCAGCCGCAAAAAGCATTCATTATCGCGGTGCCGGTACGGTTGAATTTTTGCTGGACGAAAAAGGCAATTTCTACTTTCTTGAAATGAACACACGTTTACAGGTCGAGCATCCAGTCACCGAACTGATTACCGGCCTGGACCTTGTTGCACTGCAACTACAGGTGGCCCAAGGAGAGCCCCTGGGACTTAACCAGAAGGACATTACGCTCACCGGACATGCCATTGAGGCCCGCTTGTACACGGAAGATCCCGCTCAAAATTTCTTGCCAAGCTCAGGATCGATAGACCTATGGTCTCCTGCCAGCGGCGTTGGCGTGCGTATCGACAGTGGTATCTGCACAGGCCAGGAAATTTCACCTTTTTATGACCCGATGGTCGCTAAAGTAATAGCCCACGGTCCGACACGGGATATCGCCCGTCTGCGCCTGATCGAAGCCCTGAACGCAACCGTATTATTCGGCGCCACACATAACAGCGACTTCCTGGTGGCCTGCCTTGAGAAACGGTGTTTTGCAGAGGGCCAGGCCACCACAGCTTTTATCGCCGAGGAATTTGCGGAGGGAGAGACAAGCAGTCCGGAGCCCGATTTTACCGATAGCGCTGTCGCCGCGGCACTACAGCTATCACTTGAATACGAGGAGCTTTACGATCGCGCAGTCATTGTTGCCCCCCAGTTACGCAACTGGGCCAGCGCCAGCCCACTGATCTCCCGAAAAAAATATACCCACAGTGAGGTAACTACCCACGATTTGAGCGTGACGCCCCTTAGCGACAAGCTCTACAAAGTATTCAACGCAGATAACGAGGTCAGCGTTGAGCTGATCTCAACGGAAGGCACCACTGCTCACATTAGTATCGATGGCATGCAACACACTGTCCGATACATGAAACCCCGTGTGGGAAAAATTTATTTGTCTATAAACAGTCGAACCAACGTTTACGAGGATCAAATTCGGCTTGATGGCCAGCAGGATGAGGTTGACGGTAGCGGTAAAGTCGTCGCTCCAATGCACGGTCTATTACTGGAAATAAGAGTTAGCGCAGGAGACAAGGTAGCAAGCGGGCAGACTCTCGCTGTACTGGAAGCGATGAAAATGCACTATGAGATTGTCGCCGACGCCTCAGGTACCGTTACCGAAGTGCTGGTAGAACCCAATAACCAGGTCGCTGCGGACGACTTGCTCATCGACATCGATACAGAAGCCTGAACAGCATTTAAGCGTTAGCAAGGTTCGCCCGAACTACGAAGCTTTCACCGGCCAGGTTAACTGCCAGAGGGCTATTCCCGCCTCCCGGCGGTTTCTTGCCAATGGCTAACTGGAACGCTGAGCCATCAAGTGCTTTTGCGACGCCATCAAACGGCGCGTCGCGCTGAACACTGACATTTCAGGTCTGGCACGCCCGGTGCGTCCCAATTCATCAATCTGCGCGTAAAACCAATACTGCACGCTAAACGTCGCCATGGTACGAAGTGTCTGGCTGCGATTAAGAAAGCTCAGCCAACGGGGAAACAAAGACAGCTCATTCTCATAACGTGGAAGCTCATCGAGTCCCTTAAATAACTGTTCCGGCGCATCAGTCATCACACACATGGGACGTCCAATACCGATGATGTCTGCTCCTGCAGTAGCGACCGCCTGCTCCATTGCGTCGCGCCGACGAAAACCACCGGTCACCATGAATGGAATTGAAACCTGCTCGCGCATGGCGACGGCAAAATCAACAAAATAAGCCTCTCGCTGCTGGGTAGACTGCGCCACCTCCTGCGGATCAACCTCTTCTACCCCTTCCACACCCAGAAGTTTGGGTTGCTCGTAAGTACCACCTGAGATCTCTAATAAATCGACACCTTCTCGCTGTAACCACTGCGCAACCTGCAAGCTATCGGCAAAATCAAATCCACCTCGCTGGAAATCTGCGCTGTTCAGCTTAACCGCCACGGGAAAAGAGGGGCCAACACTCTCACGCACAGCGCGCACAACCTCAAGTAACATTCTCGCACGATTTTCGAGCACCCCTCCGTATTGATCGGTGCGCACATTAGAGCGCGGGCTGAGAAACTGGGATAACAAGTAACCGTGAGCAGCATGAACTTGCACGCCAGTAAAACCTGCCTCCTTAACCGCCCGGGCGCACAGCGCAAAGCGGCCCACAAGGTCTTGTATTTCAGCTTCAGTAAGCGCCACGGGCTCGCCGAACTGTCCACCAGGTAGCCCAAGTTTCACTGCAGAGGGGGCCTTGGGATGCGGATTAACGTTGTTCTGGGTCTGTCTTCCCGCGTGACTGATCTGCGCCCAGAAGTGATTACCCTGGCGTGTGCCTGCCTGCGCCCAAGAGGCGAGAGCAGCCTTCATCTGCTCATTCGGCTCCCGATCTATAACCACATTACCTGGTCGTTCCAAATGGTCGGCATCCACTTGTATATTGCCTGACAGCAACATGCCTGCGCCCCCGTCACTCCATAACCCGTAAAGCGTTTCAAGCTCGGGGGTAGGCAACCCATCGGCTGAAGCGAGACCCTCTGTCATCGCGGCCTTGGCGATACGATTGGCAAGTGTGGCTCCACAGGGCAGGATTAACGATTCCTTCAATGGTCTCGAGCTGGCTGAATTTTTTTGCATAGTTTTGGTTATCGCTATTTTTTTATTCAGTCACCCCGCACCCGGGGTTGGGTGCAGAGCTTATGAAGATCAGGCTTCGCGGCAAAAACGCGCAATACTGGCTGCGGTTTCGCGGCTCACGTCCGGACAGGCCACGGCAAAAATCTCGGTTCCGTGAATGGTACCCATCACCTGCAAACAGCGGGCGGCCACGCCAGCACGCAGCAGCAAACGATAAAAGGCAATGCCCTCGTCTCGCAACGGGTCACATTCATTGACACTGATAACTGTGGGCGGCAGCCCCTTTACATCTTCTTCTGAGGCAAAGTCTGGCCATGCCAGTGGATTTCCGTTCTCGAATTCAGCAATACCATAGGCCACAGCGCCATGATTATTATGAAGATCCAGTAATAAGCCGTTGTTTTCCACCGACGAAGGGTAACGGTCCTGCGGCCAGGCGCCTGCGATGTAGGGGCATAACGCATAGAGCCCCCTGACCAAACCAATATCGCCATCATTCTTCAGCTGTAAACCAGTGGCGAGTGTCAAGTTGCCGCCGCCGCTCTCACCAGAGACAATAATATGCTGGGAGTCGACACCCAACGCCTCGGCCTGGCTCACCAGCCAGCGTAGCCCTGATACGCAATCATTTAGCCCCGCCGGAAATGGCGCGACTTCGGGCGCTGAGGACGGCGTTACGCAGTTTCGGAAATCAACCATCGCCACCGCGACTCCCTGAGCAGCGATGATCTTACCCCATGCGCGATAAAGCCCGTTAAAGCAGGACATGGACTGCATACCACCGCCATGGATGTAATAAACGCACGGTAGATGCTGATCAGAATCAGGACGGATGAACTGGATTTTGATGGTATTGCCGTCCGGCTGCGAGACAAATTCATGCTCTGTGATACTCAGCCCATCAGAAGGCGCAACCTGTTCATTGTCTGCCAGCTCAAACATTGCGGTCATTTCGTTCATCCGCGCCAAGCTTTCCGGCCTACTCGCTCTCTCTAGTAATTTCTCCCGGTTCTCAACATTCTTTGCAGCCGCGACTGGCATGGAGCCCATTAATTCCTTGATACGCGGATCTATGCGGGGATCATCACTTAATTTACTCATTCACTCGCTTCCGATTTTGAGACAGAGGGCCGGCAGTATAAACAGCGAACGTTTAGATGTCGCTTTCTTTGAAATTTTGCTGGGCGGGGAAACCTAATTCAGGTACTTAACAAACCAGGCCAGTGCCTCACCTCTTGAAGCGCTGAGGTTTTCTCCCTGGTACATTTCGTAGTGGCCACCAGGGTAAGTGACATAACGCGAGGGTAGTCGCCCTTTTATCGATTCATACAACAGCCCCCCGTTTTTCGAGGGGTCGAATAAGGTCTCGTCTTCAGCATCAATGATCAATGTTGGCGCATCCAGCCGATTCAGCGTAGCCAATGGCTCGAACTGCTTTAATGCAACCCAGTCTGGATAACCGCGAAGACGCGGATCGCTTTCACTTTCAGGCCCAGGATAAGGCGGTATTTCACCTCTCGCTGCCTCGGCCTCCGCTTGCCTCATCATTTCTGCAGGCAACTGCTTTAAATTGTAGGAATAATTCACTGGTCCCATCTGAGTGACATAGGCCTTAATGCGATCGTCGCCGGTCGCGCTCACCAGTGCCAGAGCGCCACCCATGGAGGTACCCCATATACCGAGTTTGTTCGACATTACACCGGGTTCACCCCCGAGATAATGAAGAGCTGCCCTGACATCAGCAGCCATAGAAAAAGGGCTAACCACCTTGCGAACATGAGTGGCTTTGAGTGTTACCTCCGCTGATTCTTCGGTAGGCTCAAGCTTTGTCGCCGCGAGTAACGGTCCGTCGCTTTTACCCCAACCCTTGAAATCGAAGGCAAGCACGACAAACCCTGCCTCTGCGAAGTAGCTAGCATAGTTCTTGCCCACGTTTTCTTTGTTACCGCCCCAGCCCGGAACCATCAAGATGCCGGGCAACTTGTGACCGTCAATACTGTCATGAGGACGATATACATCGCCGGCAAGGCGCACGCCCTGACTCCAGATGATCACAGCTTCGCGATCAACTCCCCCCGGCGCCTCGGGGCCGGCGTTGACCCACAGTGGAGCAAAGCAGCTCAGAATGACAACAGCCGACGCAAGCCGTGCTTTAAAACCGGAGACAACATTTTTGCGCTGATGCATGCTAGCTGCTCTCGTTAACTTCCATTGTGCTAGAAGTTGTAGGTCAACCTGAGGCCGTATGTGCGCGGCGCTGTAAGATCGTAACCGGTTGTATCGTTGATAGTACTGGGCCGCCCTTTAAAGAAAACCTCGCGATCATCATTGATGTTTTTGACATAAGCAGTGACTTCCCAGGTCAGGTCAGTGGAACCAGCAGATAGACGAGCATCCCAACGATCATAGCTATCCAGCAGATCATAATCATCGTTGTTGAACAGCGATGTGTACTGCTCGTCGGTATACAGGTAACTGGTGGTCGCCATCCAGTTAAGGGACAGCATTTCCCAGTCATAAATCAGATTGGCAGAAAAACTGGTTTCCGGAGTGAGTGGAAAACTGTTGCCGGCAAGATCCTGAGCTTCAGTGCACAACAGATCCTGGCTGTTGCCTTCTCTGAGCGGGCCAAGGCTACAGGCTTCGTTGTCTACTGAGCTGAAATCCTTATATTCCGTGTCGTTGTAGGATGCGGCCATACTGAAGGTCAAGCCTTCAGTGAGCAGTGCTACCAGTTCCATCTCAACGCCCCAGGCTTCTGCTTCTTCTGCATTCTCATAAACAGTCAGAGGCACGCCTTCAACAATGTCCGACCTGAGTACCTGCAGATCCTCGTAATCGTAAAGGTAAACCGCAGTGGTCAAATTCAGGCGTTGATCCCAGAACGTTCCTTTGTAGCCTATTTCGAACGACAACAAATCTTCAGGGTCTACTGCCCCGACCTGGTCAGCCCCAGTAGGGGTCATTAAATTGAAGCCACCCGAGCGATAACCGGTTGCAGCAAAACCGTACACAAAGTGATCGTCATTAAAGAAATGATCCACGCCTACACGCCAGGTCACCTTATTCCAGTCGTCCTTGATATCACGGTAAACAGTTGGGTCATCCGGATCGCCAACCCACTGGACAAAATAATTATCGCTAGCGTCTTTTTCATCGTAGGTGTAGCGCAAGCCGAGGGTCAGGATAGTATCGAGAGTCATATCCCAGTTCATCTGTCCGTAAGCAGCATATGAGGTAGTTTCGATGGCCGCTTCACCGCGGAATAAGTAGCCATCCTCCAAATCCACTGGCACGGGCCCACTGCCCACGAAGGTCGCAAGAACGGCGTAAGTCTCCCTCAACTCCTGGTTATGCTCGATAAACGCCAGCGCCTGATCTTCTTCACTGTCATAGTAGTAAAGACCACCGATGAAATTTATATCGCCATCGAAGTCGCTGATAAACTGCAGCTCATGCGAGGTGAACGTAGACTCCTGAGAAAATGGACGAGTGGTATCCGCAGGCGTAAACGTGTAACCGGTGAGAAGAGAAACAGGCAATCCGGGCGCCAACTCCAACTGACTCCAATCCAGGCCGGAATCCTCAGCGCGAATTAAATCTGCATCGTAATCGGAAGCATATTCAAACTTGGAATATCCGAAGGTGTACTTAAGTGCAAAGCTGTCAGCATCATAATCGCTAATAAAAATTGCAGAATCACGCTCATTATCCACAAACGGTTTGCGATCGATTGATACATCTTTTTCATTGCGCAGGGCTGGATTGTCTCTGGTCATCCCCTGCAAAGTATTTACAAAGCTCTCTCCGGGAAAGAAACCCCCAAAGTTAAGCTGAGTTCCAGTTTCTACATCGTTGACAATCGGTATGAAGTCAGTCGAAAAAGCGTCAAGCACGTAAGGGTTTTCTGGCGTCGTACTGCCGTCGCGAGTATACACTTTTAAAGAGTTACTCCAGCGATCAGTCGTATCGTGAGTGAAGGCGACTGTTCCGTAAGTACTCTCCGCTAGATCATAATCTCGACCGCTATCTACGTCCTGTTGAAAGCCTTCTTTACGCTCAATTTTTGACAATGCTGCCAGTACCGAAAGCTTATCGGTCACCGGACCGCTGGCAATGCCCTGGAGAATATAGGAATCGTAATTACCCAATTCGGCGACGATCTTTCCTCCCCACTCCTGCGTTGGCTGCTTACTGATGAAATTGATCGCACCACCGATAGAGTTGCGTCCGTACAGGGTACCCTGAGGTCCACGCAATACTTCGATACGATCGATATCGAGGAAGTTGGAATAACTGAAGACATCGTTCTCGGTGTTGTAGACGCCGTCCCAATAGAGCCCAACGCCCGGGTCTGAACCCAGTGCTACGGTGGGACGTCCAATACCCCTGATACTGATACGGCTGGGGGCTATAGTGAGAGAGGGGGTGCGTGCCGAAATATCCTGAGCATTCTCAATACCCAACTGGTCACGCATTCCCGAGTCGAAGGCAGTGACCGCAGTCGCCGTTTCCATCAGGTTGGATTCCACGCGATTGGCCACAACTACGACCTCTTCCAGCACCATCTGTGCAGACGCTGCAGATGCGGCCAAGCCTGCTGTGGCGGCCGCCAGTGCGAGCGCTAGTCTCTTTTTGCTATTAGCGTTCATGCGTGTCCTCATTTTGAATTAATTAGTAGTTATGCTAATTTAATATTTAATATTTAGCATGTCTACAAATTTTATATCTATTTCCAGTATTACTCGGTTATACTAGCCATGATGCAACGTATAGCCACGCCAAAAAAAGAGAAGGCCAAACGCACTCAGGAGCGAACCGAAATCACCCGGCAAAAACTGCTGGATGCGGCCACGCACCTGTTCGCCTATCGCGGCTATGACGGCGTTACCGTTAGGGACATAGAGAAATCGGCGGATGTCCACCGGGGGCTTGTGGCTTATCACTTTGCTGACAAGGATTCGCTCTGGCGGGCAGTGGCAGATGCCTGTTTTGGGCAAATGCGTGGCAAAATTGACCAGCGCTTTGTAATTCTCAAGGAGTTGTCCAAGGAAGAGCAGCTGGCCACTATTGTAAGGTTCTACGTGCACTTTAGTGCCTCTCATCCCGAGGTCAGCGCACTGGTAAGCCAGGAAGCAACAACGAAGTCCTGGCGTATTCAACACCTCATAGACGGCCATATCAGGCCTGCCTGCATTGCCATGGAAACCCTCGCAAACCAAACCCTGGGACTGGATCGCGAAGATTTTGTGCACTGGTACTACATACTGATCAGCGCCAGTTCAACACTGTTCTACTTCGCCCCTGAGTGCGAACTACTGTTTAATGTTGAATCAAGAACAGATGCAGTGGTTGAAAGGCACGCCGAAATACTGGTTAAATTGCTGGTCAGAAACGCTTCTGCGTTTAACTGAGGCTCGCGACTTAGTCCTTGAATTCCGGCTTCTCACGCTGCGCAATTTTTCCCATGATTTCCCTGTGCCTTGCCTCACTCATTGGATAACGATTGGAAATCAAAACGGTGGCAATGAAAAAGAACAACAGTACCGGGCCAGAAAGAATCGCCAGCTTTATGATTGCCTCAACGGGCACAGTCTCCGGTGTCGCCGACTTGGGGAACTCGATGATGTCCAAACCGATACCCGCTAAAAAGCTGCCCAATCCATAGCTGGCCTTGGTTGCGAAAGAGCGAGCAGCAAAAAACAGGCCCTCCTCACGCTTGCCGCAGTTTAATTGATGTTCATCGATACTGTCTGACAGCATCGAGTCGAGCAAGATCATGTAGGCAATGAAAAAGATCTGCGAAATACCGTTGACGCTAAATACCAGGGTAAACTTCAGGGCATCATCTACCTGGCCCAAAAACCCACCGAAATAAAGTATCTGTGGTGAGAATGCGAAAAATCCGCCAGTGATCACGCAGATTCTGAGTGCCCGCTTTTTATCGAAACGAGCAGAAAGCCCCTGAGCCACCCACGAAGCAAAAGTAATGCCTATTAAAACTGAGCTTGCGAGTCCGGCGAGGTGCCCCGGCTTGAACTCAAACACATAAGTTGCCACGTAAATCATCAGTGTTTGTGACACTCCCGCCAGGGTAGAAAACATCAGGATTGCTGCAAACAATACCCGAAACGAGTCGAGTTTCAGCGTTCTGAATACACCGATAAACGCCAGCCAGGCGGTAGACTCATTGCCTGTTATCACCGGCTTGCTAAGTTCAGGAATAGACCGCCAGGTGCCGGCAACAGACAACAGCATGGCGGTAGAACCCATCATCCCGCAAAACAAGCCAAAGCCAGGGTAACTGGCTTTGTTGAGCATCCCGTTGGGATACATTTCTGACGGTGGAAAGAACAGGGAAAAACCGACCACGCTGGTGACCAGGATACCGGCATACGCGAAGAATACCCGGTAGCCAATCAGTGATGTCCTCCCATAATAGTCCTTGGCCAGCTCTGCACCCAGGGACAGGTGGGGCACATAAAACAGTGTCAGCATTAGCCTGACGCTGATTGCACCTCCAAGCATCCACGCAAACAAGGCCGCTTGGGACAAATCAGCTGGCGGGCTGAACAAAATAAATATCGCTATACCAAAGGGCACAGCCCCGGCTAGCATGAAAGGATGACGCCTTCCCCACCGCGACTGAAATCGGTCCGACAATTGCCCCACCATGGGGTCAGTGATTGCATCCACTAATAGCGCCAGCAGTGCCGCCGAACCCGCTAGACTGCCCGACAACCCCAACACTTGATTGTAATAAAAAAACAGAAAGGTGCTAAAAGCAGATTGCTTGACGCCGTCGGATAACTGTCCGACACCGTAACTGAGTCGTGTACTAAGTGGTATCGCTGCCATTAAACAAGCTGCTCCGGCCGAGGACTGCGCAAACCTTGATCATTGATCAAAGAAGCGTCGTGCACCGCAATAATAGTTCCACTGGTGTAGGCGCCTGCCTCACTATTAAAGCAAACCGCAGTCCCTACCCTCCATTGACCGCAGCTGTCTTGCCCTTGAGACCAGACAAACGCTCCAAATCTACTGAATGGCATCATCCTGACGCCTGTTCTATTGTTGCAGCCATTCCAGCGCTCGAGCTACATCCGCTCTGCCCATGAGCTTCAGCTCCAAGAGCTGCAGTAAATCACCCTCCAGTGTTTCCCTGGCTGAGTCGGCCAACAGCTGGAACGGTCCCTTAGCCAGATGTGTACCGACACACCAGGCCCTGTCTATATCGCCTGGATCAGCAATTTCGTCAGCGGCTAATATCACCCCCTGCGCGATGAGGACTGCTTGCAGTATCCGTGACGCTGGCAGGTCGGAACAAGCGCGAACAAAGCCAGACTGCTGATAAGCTGGCTCTGGATAGCGATAAAAGCCAGATCCACTTTTCATGCCCAGCTTGCCATCAGCGACCATTAACTCGAGTGATTCCAGGATGTCGCTGCGAAAGGCCTGCAATGCGTCCCCTTTATCCCGGTGTTGCCAGGTGTCTCGCACCAGCGGTATACCAAAGAAATCGATCAGCCCCAGGGGGCCCATGTGCGCATCCAGGTGAGCCATCCACGCTGAATCAATTTCATCACGTGAGTAATCACCCCGCGTCCACAGCGCAAGTGACGTTCCTATCACCGGACCCAGCATGGCGTTAAGCAAATAACCCGGGTTTTCTTTGAGCAGTACCAGCGGCTCACCGCCAATACTAAGCACATAACGTTTCAGTACATCCAGAGTTTCCGCCGAAGTCCTGGCTCCCGGAACGATATCGATTAAGGCTGACCCCAGATGCGAGTGCATTGCCGCGAAGCGATCACCCCGGGCAACCACATCTTCAATATCGGACACCAGTAACCCTGATGAGTTTGATGTCAGTATGGTGCGTTCGGGACAACACTCGTCCAGCTCTGCATGCACCCGACGCTTAAGTTGCTTTTCCTCAAATACAGATTCACTGACAAGATCCGCGCCCTCTGTCGCATCACTCAGGTCAGCACTCACACGAGTCCTCGTGAGCGCCTGGTGCACGTCTGCTTCGCTGCAATAGCCGCCGCCAACAAGCATCATCGCCAGCTCTTGCTGAACTTCTGGTATACGTTCGAGACTATCAGTGCTGGCATCGTATAAAACTACCTGATAGCCAGAGACCGCGGCAGCCAAAGCGTTGTAACAGCCCATGGTGCCGGCGCCCACAAAACACACTGTTTTGATTTCAGGTATGGCCATAACGATGCCTAGCTAATCCTTCGCGGTAGTCGATCCAGCACCACAAGATTAGTCGAACCCCTGGCAACCGTTGCGGGCAGCCAGCTAAGGACTGGCAGATCGGCCAGCGCATTAACGATATGAAACTGGGTCGGGTTCTGCTCCCAGGTGAGGTGTTGCCATGCTGCACTGCCCTCTCCCACCCATGCTTCGTCAATGACATTCTCCGAGGGATATGTCGTTGCGTCATTTAGCGCCTGGCCAAAGCCACCGACAGCGGGCATATAACGCCACGCCATCGGATTGTCTTTGCCCTTGCGAGCCCGAGCATTGCCAACAACTTCCTCTGGAGTCGGCTCGCGCAGGTTTGTAATGTTCACATCAAGGAACTTGTGTCCAAAATGACCCGCGCTGGTGTGCCAGTGTCCATCTATTACGCTGTGCTCGGTAATATCGGCATACACCTTGGGTATGCCCTGCATCTCCCTGCCGGTGAGAATGGGATCGGCGAGATCCTCCCACATAATCAACGTGAAGTTGCCCTCCAGCGTTTCATCTTCGCCTTCAAACACTGCCGCAGCGTTGACCGCGACCAGGTTGTAGCCGTGCCCCGCAAGCCAATCAACTTGTCGATTACAGGCGTAGGTGATGGTGACCACTGGAATATCAGCCACGCGGTATGGCGCAGGGAGATATGCTGCCAGTGCCTCCCGCTCGGTAACAAAAGCCACCGTCATGCTGGTGACATCTCGATACCAACCACTGGACTTGGGAGAAAAGGGTCTGGGGCCGAAATGGGCAGGCATCATATAGCTGCCCTGAGGATCAAGTTTGAACATCTTGGCTTCCGCAGTTTTGTGGGTATGAATGCCGGCGAACTAATGGCCGGGGTGGGAATTCAAATCGGATGCTAGCAGTTTTTTTGGAGCCGACCCTGTCACCAAGGTGACTCCCTGCTTACTCAAACAGACTAATTTCTTCCTTCAACCGCTCAGGATCTGGAACAAGCAAGAAATCGTTACGAGTTTCCACCAGGCCACGCATGCTCCAGTCGCGAAATATTTTGTTGACGCGTTGCCGGGAACCCAGCGCCAAGCGAGCAAAATCGTTCTGACTTACCTTTATATCCAACAGAAAGCCCTCTTCCGTCTGCTGCCCATGTCCCTCCAACAGGTACAAAAGCCGACCTGCTACTCTTGCTTTTAGCGGGTAAAACAGAATGCCACCCACCAATTGATGCATATTACGGAGAGTCTGCATATTGTAATGAAACAGGTTTTTGTAAGTCAGCGGATGCAGCTCAGCAATCTCCAGGACCGCTTCCCGCGGAATAACCAGCAACTCGACAGCGTCAATGGCACTGGCTTCCAGCACCCTACCCTCGTCATTCAACAATCCCGGCTCACCGAACCAGGCCTCCGGCTCCCTTTCAATCAGCGCGAACTCCTGGCCATTGGGACTGTGCAGTGAAACCCGCACCCGCCCTTTGGTGATGCAATAGACCTCAGTCGTAGGGAAACCCTGGCGATAAATACACTCACCAGCATCAAGGTGCCGGCGCACACAAGCAGCCGCTAGCTTCCCCAACGCCTCTTCTGGCAAGCCTTCAAACCAGGGAGAGCGTGAAACGATGGCTTGAAAATCAATCTCGGTCATTGAGCATACGGTAGTCATTGATAAGGGGAATAATTCAAACTGGAACCCTGACTTGCTCGGTTCAAGCAAAGTCTGCCGGAACAGCACCCAATGCCAGATATTAGCAGGCAAACACGATAGGTAAAACCAAGTCGCCCCGATAGCTAAATCTAATTTTAACCAGTGTTCTTGATAGCCTATTATTATAACCTTCAATCATCGATCAGTGGAAATCATTATGAGCGCAATCGAAAAACTACCCAACGTGACTTTCAAAACTCGCGTGCACGACGAATCTGTCCTAGGGCCCAACCCTTATCGCTGGGAAGACAAATGTACCGATGATTTGTTTGCCGGCAAAAGGGTTGTAGTATTTTCGCTGCCGGGTGCATTCACCCCTACCTGCTCCTCTAACCACCTGCCCCGCTACGAGGCTTTGTTCGAAGAGTTTAAGGCACAGGGTGTAGATTCCATCATTTGTGTTTCAGTAAACGATGCTTTTGTCATGTTCCAGTGGGGCAAGCAAATCGGTAATGAGAATGTTGCCTTACTGCCCGACGGCAATGGCGAATTTACCCGTAAAATGGGGATGCTCGTTGACAAGTCCAACGTGGGGTTCGGCATGCGCTCCTGGCGTTATTCCATGCTGGTTAATGATCGCAAAATAGAAAAAATGTTTGTGGAGCCTGACTTCGCCGACAACTGCCCTACCGACCCCTTCGAAGTCTCTGACGCCGATACGATGCTGGCTTACATTAAAGGCACATACGCACCCGGTGTGAGCGACCCCAGCAAAGCTTTTAAGGGCTAAAACGACCTCCAGGGCTGTTCATTGGACAGCCCGATTATTCCCCCTAAGCTGAATCGCACACTCTGATTTCCGTTTAAGGGCTCGCACGAGATACCTCCGCCGCACCCTGATCATCGTGGGCAGCCGTCAAAGGAAACCGATACCCGGCGGACTGATTGTCGCGACGCAGTTTGCGCTACATCAGCGACCCGAAAGCTGCTACTGTTAGCGACCCTCACGCATACCTGCTGACTGTAAAGATTTTGAGCAACGCGACGACCAAAAATAATTCCGAACACACCCCCATGATGGTTCAGTTTCTGGCGATCAAAGCCGATCACCCACGGGACCTGCTGTTTTATCGTATGGGGGATTTCTATGAACTGTTTTACGACGACGCCAAGACCGCAGCTGAACTGCTGGACATCACCCTGACGGCCAGGGGAAAGTCCAATGGTGAGCCTATTCCCATGTGTGGCGTGCCCTACCACGCCGCAGAAAATTACCTGGCGAGACTGGTGAAGGCCGGTGTTTCGGTCGCGATTGCCGAACAAATAGGCGACCCTGCTACCAGCAAAGGGCCGGTTGAGCGCAAAGTAGTCCGGGTAGTCACACCCGGGACGCTATCCGACGAGGCGCTACTGGAAGAGCGCGTAGACAATCTGCTACTGGCTGTATCACAGCGCGGCGAAGATTACGGCATGGCCTATCTGGATTTGGCCAGCGGTCGATTTAGGGTATTGGAGGTGTCAGGCGACGAGGCCCTCACCGGCGAATTGCAAAGACTCGATCCGGCAGAGACGCTGTATTGCGACACCATTGGACATACCGCCATCACCAGCCGCCGGGGAGCCAGAGCCCAGCCGGAGTGGGAGTTTGACAATGAATCTGGCAGTCGAGCCCTCAATACCCAATTCCAGACTCACGACCTTCAGGGCTTCGGCTGCGATCGGCTGAAGCTTGCCATAGGAGCCGCCGGCTGCCTGCTGCAATACGTCAAGGACACCCAACGCTCCAGTCTTCCGCATATTCGCAGCATGAGCCATGAAAGCCGCGAGGCTAGCGTGATCCTGGACGCTGCTACCCGTCGCAATCTTGAGATCGATATCAATATGGCTGGCGGAGACACCAACACCCTCTATTCGGTTCTCGACAAAGGCGTTACTGCCATGGGCAGCCGCCTCCTGCGTCGCTGGCTACACCGGCCCCTTACCGATATCTCGACACTGGAAGCGAGACAGGATGCCATAGGCGCTCTATGTGCCAATTATCATTACGAAACCGTTCGTGACGCACTCAAGCCGATTGGCGACATGGAGCGCATTCTTACCCGGGTGGCACTGCGCAGTGCCCGGCCCCGAGACCTGACTCGACTACTTAGCTCAATTGCGGCCCTACCTCAATTGCGCTCAGAACTAGGACAGTGCTCGGCAACGCTGTTGAGCAAACTTGCTGACCAAGCGGGTGATTACCCCGACACGGTGGACTTGCTGCTGCGAGCCGTCATCGAAAACCCCCCAGTAGTGATCCGCGAGGGTGGTGTGATTGCCAATGGTTACGATGCTGAACTGGATGAACTGCGTAAAATTAGCACTGGCGCCACTGACTACCTGCTGGAAATAGAACAGCGGGAACGGGAGGCCACCGGGATATCAACTTTAAAGGTCGGCTATAACCGGGTGCATGGCTATTACATCGAAATAAGTCGCGCCCAATCGGATAAGGCACCCGCGGAATATATTCGACGCCAGACACTCAAAAATGCAGAGCGTTTTATCACCCCCGAACTCAAAGAATTTGAAGACAAGGCACTTTCCAGCAAGAGTCGAGCACTGGCTCGGGAAAAAGCACTTTATGAAGAGTTGATCGAGCGCCTCAACGAACAACTGGGCCAGCTGCAAGACACCGCAGCTGCTGTATCGGAAATCGATGTTCTGGCATGCCTGTCCGAGCGCGCCGACAGTTTAAGCTTATGCCGACCACAATTTGATCGCGAACAGGTCTTTGAAGTGAGCCAGGGTCGTCATTTAGTGGTGGAACAGGTGCTCGAAGAACCGTTCATTGCCAACGACACTCTGCTGGACGACTCGCGACGTATGTTGCTTATCACCGGCCCCAACATGGGTGGTAAGTCTACCTACATGCGACAAAACGCAGTCATTGCCCTACTCGCTCATATCGGTAGTTATGTTCCGGCGTCTGCGGCACGGCTAGCGCCCATGGATCGAATATTTACCCGTATCGGTTCATCAGACGACTTGGCGTCCGGTCGCTCTACGTTTATGGTAGAGATGACCGAAACTGCGAACATCTTGCACAATGCCACGCCACGGTCCCTGGTGTTAATGGATGAGGTAGGACGCGGCACCAGTACCTTTGACGGACTCAGCCTGGCGTGGGCAGCCGCTGTTGAGCTGGCACAGAACGTAAAAGCCTTCACCCTGTTTGCCACTCACTACTTTGAGTTGACTGCGCTTCCCGAGCAGTGCCCTACCATGGCCAACGTGCATCTGGACGCAACCGAGCATCAGGATCACGTGGTCTTCCTGCACCATATTCAGGATGGGCCCGCCAACCGCAGCTTCGGACTGCAAGTCGCCAAACTGGCAGGCATTCCGTCGCGAGTGTTGCAAGCAGCGGGGGATAAATTAAAAGCCCTGGAGAAAGCGAGGCCTGATGAGTCTCAAGCAGCGGACGCAGCGGTGAGCCAGAACCCAGGCAAAGATCCCGGGCCAGGCCTGGGAGCTGCGCCTTCACCTCAAGTGGATCTTTTCAACAGCCCTGCTCCCCACCCGGTTGTAAATGACCTGGAAGCGCTCGACCTAGACGACCTTAGCCCCAGGCAGGCGCTGGAAAAACTCTATGAGTTAAAGCGAAAACTCTAGGCCCGGAGCCCTTCAAATCAAGAAGCCTTGCGGGTAAACTATCGCGCGCTAGTTTGGAGCTGGATCGCTAGAGCCCGTTCGCGCACTATCGCTCCTGTCTCCGGCGGGGGCCATGAGACACTAAACCCACTGGATCCTAAATTGAAGCAAGGGTGGCAGTGAACAAGATTGCATAGAGGTTTGTAGAGAATGACATTTGTTGTTGGCGAAGATTGTATCAAGTGTAAGCACACGGATTGCGTGGAAGTCTGCCCGGTCGACTGTTTCTACGAAGGTCCCAACTTCCTGGTAATCCACCCGGACGAGTGTATCGACTGCGCACTGTGCGAACCGGAATGCCCCATAGACGCCATTTTCTCCGAGGACGAGTTGCCCGAAGACCAGCAAGTATTCCTGGAACTGAATGCTGAACTGGCAGAAGTTTGGCCTTGTATTACCGAAATGAAAGGACCCGCGCCGGATGCTGAGGAATGGGCCGGCAAACCGAATAAACTGGAACTGCTGGAACGCTGATTTTCGCTCTCGCCAACCTGCAGACAGCAAGTTGCAACTTTTTGCAAAGCAGCCTCTTTACGGCACTTAGCCGTCATCTGCCCTCAATAGCACAGCTGCCACCCGGGACTACTGCGATTACACCAGCAAACTCATTGGTCTCCAGCGAGTGCTATACCGGATGCACTCGCACCTTCAATTCTTCATAGCCATTCACAAAATTTGAGAGCACACGCCGCGGCTCTTCAATCACCTCCACATGACTAAATCTCTGCATGATTTCCTCCCACAGGATTCGAAGTTGCATCTCGGCGAGGCGATTCCCCATACAGCGATGTATGCCAAAACCGAACGCGATATGGTGCCGCGGGTTGTTCCGGTCAATGATGAAGTCATTAGGGTTATCAATGCTCCGCTCATCGCGATTGCCGGACATGTACCACATCACAACCTTGTCACCCTCTTTGATCTGCTGGCCATTCAGCTCCAGGTCGCGGGCAGCGCGCCGGCGCATGTGAGCCAAAGGCGTTTGCCAACGAATAATCTCAGACACCATTGAGGGAATCAGGCTTTGATCAGCACGCAGTTTGTCGTACTCACCCGGATTTTGGTTGAGTGCGAGCACGCCGCCGGTCGCTGAATTACGAGTGGTATCGTTACCCCCCACAATCAGCAATATCAAATTACCAAGATACTCCATGGGCTTATCGACAATATCTTCGGTATTGGGATCCTTCTGCAGCAGGGAAATAAGATCGAGGCTGCTGCGCTCGGTGCCTTTGCGCTCATGCCAGAGGCGAGTAAAAGTGGCCAGACAATCCATCAGCGCGGCTTGACGCTCTTCAGGGTCCGCCTCACCCCCTGAAACTTCAGGCGCGGCGGTTGCCATGTCAGACCAATAAGTCAACTTGGAACGCTCTTCAAAGGGAAAGTCAAAAAGCGTTGCCAACATTTGGGTGGTCAGATTAATAGAAACTTTCTCAACCCAATCAAAGGTTTCGCCCATCGGCAATTGGTCGAGAATATCAGCAACCCGTGAACGAATGAGTGCCTCCATCTGCGCCAAATTCTGCGGTGCTACTGCAGATTGCACAGCTTTGCGCTGCACGTCGTGTTTAGGCGGATCCATCGCGATAAACTGCTCTAACGGCATATCGTCATCAAGATCGCCGATAACGATTGTTGGCTCCGAAGAAAAGTCCTCAAAGTTGCTGTCTACCGCAACAATATCGGCAAAACGTGTCACCGACCAAAAAGGACCAAAGGGGCTTTCTGCCTGATAATGCACCGGAGACTCATCCCGCAGTCGGGCGAAATAGCCATGCCAGTTATTACGCTGGAACATTCGTGGATCGCTAAAGTCGATATCCTGCAATGCAGCGCTCAAAGGGTCGGGCTGTGCCGCTGACTGGCTCACACTATTCTCTCCTGTTGCATCAATTTACATCTGGTATTCAGGCATTCGCACGGTCATCCCGTCCATCGATTCGGTAATTTCTATTTGGCAGCTCAGTCGTGAGACCTCCTCCCGGTCGGGGCGCATGCACAACATGGCGTCTTCCAGGGAATTGGCTACCCCTGCTGCTTCTGACCAATCTTCATTGAGAAATACATGGCAGGTGCCGCAGGCACAGGCGCCGCCACAATCGGCGTCGATGCCAGGTACGCCATTATCGATGGCATTGAGCATCAGGGATTTACCAACGTCGGCATCGATAGTGTGGTTGGTGCCATTAAACTCAATCAGGGTGATCTTGGGCATTGCTGGACTCCTTAACATAAGTGGCGTCATTGTCTAATGATCACTCTCCTCATGAGGAGGTCATTTTTTGACACTAAGGGGTCATTAAAAGACAATAACCGTATGCAGCCAGACAGCGAACCTTATTTCATTCCCAGTAGTTACTCCCGCATTATCGCTAGGGAACTCGGCCTACTGGAGCGCGACCTCTCAAAACTTCTTGCTGGCACCGGTCTTGCGCCTGAGATTTTATTAGCGGGAGATGAATCCAGAATTACCGGGGAACAGCAGTTGCGAGTGATGCAAAACGCCAGAGTCCTTGGCAATGCGCCCGACTTTGGCTTAAGAATGGGCAGGCAGTTACAGCCTTCTGCACACGGTCCAATCGGCTATGTAGCGCTCTCTAGTCCTGACTTGTTGACCGCTCTAATGTCGCTCAGGGACTTTTTACCGATACGCATCCCTTTCGCCTACCTGACGGTTGAACAAGACGATAGATGGCTTACCTGTAAAGTTGATTATCGGTTGCGTGCAGACGCGACTCAATCACGTATGCTTTTAGAGTGTTTTGTACTGGTTTTACAGTCGCTTATTGAGTCATTTCTGGGAAGGAAGTTAACCGAAGCACTGATCAAGTTAAACTATGAATCCCCGGATTACGCTGCCAGCTATGGTGATTACATTCATTCACTGGTGCTCTTTAATCAGGAAGAAAACTGCCTGCAGATCCCGGTTGCAATGGGTGCAGAACTCAACCCTTCTGGTGAAACTGACTCTCACGCTGCTGCCAGGTCTTTATGTGCACGCCTGTTAGAAGAGGTTCCGGTAACCTCGTTATCCATGTCAGACAGAGTCAAACGGTACCTTCTGGCGCAGCCGGTCGGCAGCGTAAATGAAGAGGACGTGGCACGATCACTGTTCGTTTCCAAGCGAACGCTCGCCAGGCGTCTGCAACGAGAAGGCAGTGGCTATCGGCAAATACGCGATCAAATTCTTGCCACAATGTCCTCGCACCACTTGCGAGATTCCGGCCTCAGCGTTGAGTCCATTGCGGCGCTGTTGGGCTATCACGATAGCGCAAATTTTCGTCGGGCCTTTCGCCGCTGGCACGGTGTCTCTCCTCAGGAGTTTCGACAGCAATCAAAGCGTCAATAAAATAGCCTTCGAGCTTCCGCTCCCTTATATTGATATCTGGGAATTCGTTCACAGCAAAAGGTAATCAAAATGGATAATAAAATTATCGCATTGGTCGTTGCTATTTTTCTTCCGCCAGTGGCCGTATATCTAAAAAAAGGTATCGGTTCTGACCTCGTCATTAACATCGTACTGTGCTTGCTGATGTGGGTGCCCGGCGTACTCCACGCAATATGGCTGACAGTGCTTTAATGCTGAGCTCAGGGGATTTGCGAGGGCCGCGCAATGAGTACTAGCGACTCCGGCGGCTTTTTGCCCATTGACTGGCGTGTCGCCTTTGGTCTGAGCGTCACACTGCTGTGGATTAGCACCGGATTACTCTATCTTCTCCAGGTGGTTGGCTGGGGCAATTTCGTACACCTTCCTACTGCAGATATTGGCAGTTTCCTGGAAGGCGCTTTCGCTCCCCTGGCTTTTTTGTGGCTGGTGATCGGCCACTTCATGCAGCAAAAAGAAATAACGGCAAACACCAAAGCGATCTCCATTCAGGAACAAAGCGCCCGCCGACTTGAAGTGCACTCCCAGCGAGATTCTTATTTCAAGTTAAGCGAGCTAGTGCAGGAACAATTAGGCACTATTGCTGCCTTTCACTACATGTCTGTATGTGGGCCAACCGGTACAGAGGAAATTAGCGGGGAGGAATTCTCTGAACAGCGTCACCGCACTGCTACCGGCGACCATTCATGGTTTATACGCAAGATGATTTCACTGGCGGTCACTAACCGGAAAGACATGACGATACTGTGCGAAATTTTCTACGGTACTGATATCCGCGAGCGACACTCAGAAAACTTCGCCCGAACTTTCCGCAAACTGTTAAATAACGCTGCAGCTGTTGATACCGATGACATGGTGGTTGATGCCTTACTTAATGGTTCAGCGGCGGGTTTGCTTTTCCGAATCATCCAACATGTACACGGGGAAGAACAAATAGATGGGCTAATGGGCTTTCCAACCGTTAACGGGCCCCGGGTCTAATACTTTTCACGAGAGTGCTTTCGGCGGAAACGCCCGGGCTTGGTCGTCCACACCCACACACCGCTACTAGCCAGCAATATTAACAGCACTGCCACCATATCCATTCCTGCCGTTCCCAGCTTGCCAAAAAACCTACCGCTGTGCAGGTCCAGCAACATTTGTGTCAAGGACACTCCTTTGCCGAACGAAGCCTTCTCTAAAGCAGCATGAATTGTGTCCCCGTGCCGCCCGGGAACTGCCCAATCAACCGCATTGACCGCTTCGGTGGAGAGCGTAAATGTCAGGCTATTCAGGTCGACGGCATATGCACCATTATCGCTTTTTAACCAGAGTCCTGATGTGTTTATGCCGATTCCGGTAGGTGCTGCCTCAAGGTCATAGCCAATATCGATAGCCTCTATGAGTTCAGCAGCTGGTGTTATCAGCAGTAGGGTGTCGCCGCAGGCTGCAATTAACTCACCGGCAAACGAAACGGCACCGGCAAACGGCGTACCGCAGTAACCCAACTCCCTCCCCTGCACGTAGAGTGTGCTGGCCCCGTTATGGCTGACCCACATGTCACCGGCTTTGTAACTGGTGAACTCAATGCTGTCGCCACGATAAACTGATTGCAGTATTTGTGGCCCGGTAGTTTGATCAAGCCCCCAGTCGAACGAGTGATTAAGGGCAATACCCGACAGGGCCAGCCAAATCAACAACAGCGATACAGCCACGCCCAGGCGCCGATGCCAGCGCAGTAAAAACAGGCGTATCTGACGAAAGATTCTAGTGGGCATCAGCAGTTATCGCAGGCTCAAGACCGCGATCAAGATATACTGCCCAACGCACTACTTTCTGAACTGCATTCACAGACAGCGTCGCGCCGGTAATGCCGTCGATACGTCTATCCAATCGATTATTTTCATCGACCGTTGCTCCACTAAACTGTTCAGTAAAGTAAGGGTACTTGACCTCCCACCCGCGACTCTCCCTGAAAGCCAGAATACGAACCGTCTCCACCTGACCGGCATTCAGTCCAACACCGATGGTTATAGGTTTCTCTTTGCCTACTTCCTGCAAAATCCAGGCACTGCGCTTGCCCTCACGCCAATAGTGAACGCGAATTGGCGGCCGCCCAAGACCAATACTATTAACAGCTACCTGACGCTGCTCAGCACTAATCCACATTTTTTCAGCCGCTGGCACTGAGCTCCCAAACACCTGACTGAGAAACTCGTCAGTGCTCAAATAATCTTCTGCCGCCGCCAGCGGGACCAACACTGCAAACAGCAAAAAGCCCCTGCGTAAAAAACGCAGAGGCAGCTTCAGCCATTGACCGGGCATGCTCATCAGAACTGGTAGCCCACCCCGAGGTTAAAGCCATCTAATTCCTTGGCACCTCTTTTTTCAGCTTCCTGTTTTTGGAAATCCAGCTTGAACACCACGTTAGGATTCAGCCAATAGTTCACACCCAAATCCAATTGGGCAATACCACCGTCTACACTGGCCCCGTCCAGATTGTTCCATTCGTTGTAGCGGGCAAATACACCCCAGCTATCACTTATGCGCCAGCTTGGTTCGATGAACCAACCCGTTTGTTCACTGGCGCCCAGCTTGATAGCGTTGATCGCATCATCAATATCCCAGCGGGCATATAAAGCACGTAGTCCGAAATTGCCTGTCTGCCAGCTGACATGTGCTTCAAGCAGGGTGGCATCGATGGTCTCAGCTAGCATGTCCTGGTAAAGGTCTTCCTGATACTGAGCGGTAACTCCCAGCTCCAGGCCGGCAGCGCCGGTGTACTTCAAGCGACCGGTGTAAGCCA
The DNA here is from genome assembly GCF_026262685.1 of Candidatus Seongchinamella marina. Taxonomy (NCBI): domain Bacteria; kingdom Pseudomonadati; phylum Pseudomonadota; class Gammaproteobacteria; order Cellvibrionales; family Halieaceae; genus Seongchinamella; species Candidatus Seongchinamella marina. The sequence goes on along the minus strand of NZ_SHNP01000001.1, from coordinate 950,907 downwards.
GTGCCTCAGCCTTGGCCTTGGCTAATTTTTGACGGCCATCGCGAATCTTGTATTCACCGTCTTCCAGTCCGAGGCCTGAGGTCACGGTGGCGTCGTAGCTAAAGCCTTGACCAAAGCGCCCTGTGACGGCCAAACCTCCTTCCCACCAGGTCGCAGGAATAATATTCTTCTCAACAGGGTTACGCTCTACCCCATAAAAGGTGGGCGGCTCGTGCGTTTCATTCATCAAACCGACAGGCATCAGGAACAAGCCCGCCTTCACGCTATGGTTGTTGAGGTAGTCGTGCTCTACATAAGCCTGTTCCAGTTCGACTTCGCCCGGCTTGCCGTCACCAGACAGTGAGTGTTCCAGCTCCAGCTCACTGAAGAAGCGCGTATTCTCGTTGAATTCGTGACCCAGGTAGAGAACAAAGCGGTGAAAATCTAATTCGGTTTTCTCACCATCACTGTTCTGATCTTCCAGATTGTTATAGTGCATTTCCCCATAACCGCCCAGCGTGGTATTACCTCCGGCATTACTGATGGGAGGCCTCATTTCGGCAACCTGTACCACTGCATCGGCAGTATCGTCCAGGCGCTCTTCAACCACTAAAAACTGGTTTTCTCGAATGGCAGCCTCAGCCTTCAGTGCTTCGATCTCCTGCTGCTGTTGCTGAATTAACTCCCACATCTCTTCCAGGTTGGGGGTTTGCGCGGCAGCGGTTGCACCAACACTGGCAGCGCTCAGCAGTAAAAATGTGGAGGCCTTGTAAAGGCTCGATTTGGTCATTGTGTCCCCTCTTACGTTGTAAATCAGATTGGCTCTCGCCAGCTGGGAAGGACTTTAGCCAAAGATTGATCTAAATGCAAATCATTCTTATTAAGAATTGTAATTAAGTTGAGGACTACCCTTCAGCCGGGCAAAGTCAGCGAGCGGCAGGGTCGGGCTTGTTGTGCTTAATACCCAGCGGCGTCAATTGCAGCGTAAGGGTTTTTTCGTCAATCAGGCCCTGCCGGAACAGCGCAACCAGAACTGTTTGAACAATGTGTTTGGCGCTCACCTCGAAGTAATCACGCAATTCCGGGCGTGTGCCACTGACCCCAAAGCCATCAGTGCCTAGCGCGGTGTAGGATGCAGGCATCCATTTGGCGATAGAACCTGCCAGACTCTTCTGGTAATCACTCATGGCTACGATTGGACCTGTCAGGTCACCAAAAATCTTCTGCAGATGGCAATCAGGGGCTGCTACCAGTGGATTCAGTCGAGCCTTGCGTTCACAGGACTCGGCTTCGCGTGCCAATTCTGTATAACTGGTGATACTCCATATAGCCGGAGCATAGCCAAGCGCTGACAACATAGAAGCGGCTTCAATCGCCTGCTGCATTAGTGCGCCACTGGCCAGCAAATCGACCGCCTGCCCCGCACCCTCGCGTGGCTGGAAACAATACGCGCCTCTGATTATGCCCTCCTGCACATGCTTGTGTGTTGGCATGGCTGGCATCCTCTGGTTTTCGTAAAACAGGGTAATGTAATAGAAAATATTATCGCCCTGCTGATACATGCGCCTTATTCCCTCACGAACAATAACCGCCAGTTCATAGGCAAAAGCAGGGTCGTAGCATTTGAGGTTGGGCAGCGTGCTGGCAATAACATGGGAGTGCCCATCTTCATGCTGCAGGCCTTCACCATTAAGCGTGGTACGCCCCGCCGTGCCACCCAATAAAAAACCCCGAGTCATCATATCGGCGCAGGCCCAGATCATATCGCCCACTCGCTGGAACCCAAACATAGAGTAAAAAATGTAGAAAGGGATGGTGGGCACACCGTGCACCGCGTAAGCGCTGCCTGCCGCCATGAACGAAGCCATCGCCCCTGTCTCGCAAATACCTTCTTGCAAAACCTGCCCGTCTACCGCTTCCCTGTAGGACAGCAGGGAGTCTGCATCCACAGGCGTATAGTTCTGGCCTTGTGGTGAAAAGATTCCTGCCACCTTGAATAAGGCGTCCATACCAAAAGTTCGAGCTTCGTCAGGCACTGTAGGAACAACATAACGCCCGATGGACTCATCCTTCATCAGTTGCGCCAACATACGCACCATGGCCATGGTCGTAGACGCCGATCGCTCACCTGTTCCCTCTATAAAACTCTGAAATAAACTCAGGTCTGGAGGCGACAGCTTAGGACAGTTTATCGAGCGCGCCGGCACAAACCCGCCCAGGCGCTGTCGCTGCTGTTGCAAGTAGCGCATTTCTTGACTGTCTTGGGCCGGCCGATAAAACTCGGCTCGCGCTATGGCTCCGTCATCCAGGGGAATGCCATAGGAGTGAGCACATTCGATACGTTCCTGGACGTTGAGATCCTTTTTCTGGTGAGCAGTATTCCTACCTTGTGCCGCCTGCCCCATGCCGTCGCCCTTCACCGTTTTAATCAGTATCACCGTGGGTTTATCACTGGCCTCACTGGCCATCTTGAACGCAGCATAGATTTTTTTGGGATCCTGCCCTCCCCGCTTTATCTGCTTGAGTTCCTCATCAGTCAGGGAGTTCATCATATGTTCCAATGCAGGGTCACCATGGACCCAGTGCTCGCGCTGTGCATCCCCATCTAATATCGAATAACGCTGGTAGTCGCCATCAACACATTCCTCCATGCGCCGTCGCAGTACGCCCTCACTGTCCATCGCCAGCAGGGCGTCCCAACCGCTACCCCAAATCACTTTAATCACGTTCCAGTCTGCACCGCGAAAAGATCGCTCCAGTTCCTGAATTATTTTGCCATTGCCCCGGACAGGACCATCAAGGCGCTGCAGATTGCAATTAACCACCAATACCAGGTTATCCAGTTTTTCACGCGCGGCGATATTGATTGTTCCCAACACCTCTGGCTCGTCGGATTCACCATCACCAATAAAGCACCAGAATTTACCGCCGCTATCAGGCTTTAGGCCGCGGTTCTCCAAATACTTGGCAAAGCGGGCCTGGTAAATTGCCGAGGGCGTTGAAAGCCCCATCGAAGCGTTAGGCATTTGCCAGAAGTTTGGCATTGATCGCGGGTGGGGATAGGAAGACAGCCCTCCCCCTGACTTGGTTTCCCGACGGAAGTTTTTCAGTTGTTGTTCGTCCAGGCGACCTTCGACAAATGCCCGGGCATAAATTCCAGGGGCCGCATGAGGTTGTGGCATTACCATGTCTCCGCCATAACCTTCTCTACGCGCGCGGAAAAAATGCTGAAAGCCGACCTCCAGCATTGTTGCTGCAGAGGCGTAGGTAGCAATATGGCCTCCCACCCCGGTATGATCGTCACAGAAGCGGTTGTGCGCGAAGCACGCGACAATCCCGAGTACTTTGAAAAATCGAGAAAAGCAATGAATAACCTGGTAGACACTGTCGATACCGTTGCACCTTTCCTTGTAGACGGTATCCTCAGTACCCATCGCAGTGGCACCATGGTTCGCTGGCTCACCGGCGGCAAAATGGCCCGGCGATTTGCAATGGGTATGATCCGCAAACGGCCAGACCAGTTCGAAGCTTTTGGGCTATAACATGGTAACGCGTTTCCTTGGCATTGATCTGAGTGATGGCGTCAAACGACATCACTTAATCGCTTACTTTTTTGCAGCATTTATCTCCTCAAGTTACGCTGGCGCCCTGGCAATGCTACAGCCTGGCTTGCTGCAGGTAATGGGCATTGAACGGTCAGCACAGGCAATGCTCACTGGCAATCTTTCGGCATTACAGGAAATCATCCTCATTTTATTCTTTGGTCCTGTGGGCGCACTGGCCGACCGCTATGGAAGAAAGCCGGTGTACATCTTTGGGCTACTAATGACCTCGCTGGGCTTCAGCCTCTACCCTCACGCCAATTCGATGACTACCCTGATTGCCTATCGAGTCATTGTTGCTTTCGGCAGCGCGGCAATGATAGGCATGATGGTCACCGTTATTGCCGACTACACTTGCGACAGTACGCGTGGCAAAGCCAACGGCTTACAGGCACTGATAGCGACGCTGGGGGCATTTTTACCTCCCGCCCTGGGAGCTCTTCCCCAGGTATTCGCCAACCAGGGTTACGACCAACTGGCAGCGCAACAAATGACATTTGGTATTGCCGGCAGCCTCGGCGTGTTTGGCGCCCTGGTAGTGCTTGTTGGCCTTGCGCCGCATGTTGGTAAGGTAAGCCATGAAACCGGTGAGTCGATTACCACCATGCTCCGTGAAGGGTGCAAGGCCTCGCGCGACCCGGGTATTGCGCTCTCTTACGGCGCAGCCTTCATATCCCGGGGCGACCTGGCTGTCACCGGTGCATTTCTGAGCCTCTGGCTGGTGCAGTACGGCACAGGCAATTTGGGCTTACAGCCCAGCGAGGCCATGTTCCAGCTGGCCGTCCCCAGAGTTATGGCGGTGGTGTCCGGTGCGCTAGTGGGGGCCCTCGTCATGGGCTACATTAACGACAAAGTCAGTCGCATCACCGCCGTTAGCATCGCCTCTGGACTGGCCGCGGCAGTGTACTTGTCTATTTTCCTGGTCAAGGACCCGACTGCGCCCTGGGTATTGGGCCTGCTCGCCATAATGGGTGTCGCCGAAATCAGTGCCTTCGTCAGCAGCCAGGCGCTGGTAGGAGAACGTGCAGCAGCCAACCGCAGAGGCGCGATCATCGGCTTGTTTGGCGTGGCAGGTGCCATTGGCATCTTGGTCGGCACTGCCGGTGGGGGCTGGCTATTTGCCAACTTCGGACCATCTACACCCTTCGTGCTTTTCGGTTGCCTCAATGCGGTAGTATTTTTCTGGTCGCTCAGGGTACGCTAACATCCTCAGGATAAGGCCTCGATTATTCTGCCCTTCTGTGCTCTGACAAAAGCCTCAACCGTATTTAATATTCGACCCACATCAAGCTGAGACTTTAACTTATTAGCTAGCTTCTGGTTTAATAGACAGCGTTCCGGGCACGCAAACTATATCGAAGACCACATATCGATACAGGATGACACAGCCAATAAATTAAGGACCTGATAAATATGGCGATAAACTGGTATCCAGGCCATATGCACAAAGCCAATAAAGAGATGACGAAAATTCTACCTGACGTAGATCTAGTCATTGAGCTTCTGGATTGTCGCCTTCCTTACAGCAGTCAGAACCCGGCCATTACCAAGCTGGCCCAAAATAAGCCCTGTATCAAAATACTCAGTAAGTCTGACCTGGCCGATCCTGAGATGACCGAACAATGGCAGGACTATTTCGAACGCGTCAAGTCGGTAAAAACCTTGCTCACTACGCTGGACCAGCCTGAAACAATACAAAGGCTGATGAGTTTGGTACGCGAGCTGGTTCCGCATAAATCAAAATCGCGTACTCACGTCCTGGCCATGATCACGGGCATTCCCAATGTTGGAAAATCCAGTCTCATTAATATCCTCGCAGGTCGCAAAGTGGCAAAAACCGGTAACGAGCCAGCCATCACCAAAGGCTTGCAGCGAATTCGCATTCAGGATGAACTTATATTACTCGACACGCCCGGGATTTTATGGCCGAAGATTCACAACGAAAACAGTGGCTACAGACTCGCAGTTTCGGGCGCGATAAGAGATACGGCGACGGAAGTAGAAGACCTCGCCTTCTATTTGACGGCTTATTTGCTTGAATATCACCCCGGCCTACTGGTGGATCGTTACAATCTTGACGCCATCCCCAAAAGCGATGTCGAGTTTCTGGAAGAGTTGGGCGCCCGGCGCGGCTGCTTAAGAGCCGGTGGGCATGTAGACCTGGAAAAAGTTTCCAGCATTCTGGTCAATGAATTTCGTTCAGGAACTTTAGGACGAATCAGTTTGGAAACTCCCGATATGATTCTGGCCGAAGAAAAAATCGTAAAGGCGAAGCAGGATATTGAGGCTGCAAAGCAAGAGCAGAAAAAGCGCAACAAGCAATCATCCCGGGGCTCGAGAAAGAAAAACCAGTCTTAGTCGATTGCAACTCACCCGCTACTGACGCGCGAGACGCCCTGGCAACACTATACGAGAAGTTAGCACCTAAACACGGCGATGGTATTAATTGTCGCTAAGCTGCTCGGCGAGCCTATTTTTCACTTCAATCCACTGCGACATGTATTGAGTGCTCTTGTGTTGATGATGGCGCAACATGGCACCAGTAAAATTCTGCAGCCGATGATCGTCTAGTTGTCCCTGTAACAGCGTAATACGATTGAATAAACTCCGGTTGTGAATTTGCTGATCAAAGCGCTGGCGAACAATGCAATAACCGTTCCTTTGTGCGACTGCCCACTGCTCTTCATCCTGGTGAAGTGCCACCGCCTCGCTGGCAATCCCAAATGGACAATCACTGACTGCACCAGCAAATGAGAGGTTACCGGCCATACCTTCAGCACCTATGGAAGTTGTGATACTCGGCGTTCCACAAAGCATTGCCTCCGCCAACTTGCCTTTAAGCCCTGCCCCGAAACGCAAAGGGGCCAGGTTTACGCGAGCAGATTGCATCACTGTTCTGGCATCGCTAGCCCAACCCATAATATGAAAGCCCTGCTCCGGATTGTGTAACGCAGTGGCCTTAGGTGGGGTATACGCTCCATAGATTCGACACTGGGCGCCAGGAAGCAACAGCCGAATTTCCGGCCAGATCGCTTCTTTTAGCCAACGTACTGCGTCCCAGTTTGGCGGGTGCCTGTAATTTCCTATCGCGATAAAACCGTCACGATCTTCCAGTGGCGGCCTTGTCTGAGCGATCGCCTCGGGTGAAAAGCACAATGGATAATACTGCAACAATGACGGAGCAACTTTAAAAAGTTCTGTGAGCAACTGTAACTCCACTTCCGACACTATCAGAGATAAGTCGCAGCGCAAGATGCTGGCAACTTCACGCTGTGCCAGTTCCGAAAATAATAGCGAGGGGCTCAACAACGGATTAATAAGGCCGGTATCTTTGAACGCCTGCTGACGAGCGTGGCGCAAGCAAAACAGGTCTTCTGTATCAAGCACGCGCAGCGCTTGCGGACAGCTCTTTTCGACCCGCCAGCCGAACTGCTCTTCAGTCATAAAGCGATCAAATAAAACAACACTGGGTTGCAACTGCTCGACAAATTTGTCAAAGCTGCTGCTATTGAGCACAATATCGACGCAGGTGACATTGTGGCTTTTAAGATCATCCATCTGCTCGTTGCGCGCCGCCGCGCTGGCAAATGTAATCTCCCAACCCTGGCTAATGAATGCATGCAGTATCGACAGCATGTGTGAGCCAGCAGCAGTAGACAGAGATTCAGGCCAGACGTAGCCGATGACAAGCAATTGGGACATGCAAAGACGCTGTTTTGAGGGAGTCGCCGCCAGGCGCACCCGATTTTAGAGTAAGAGCAAGATTGTCCTACGTTCGCAGGTCACTGACAATAAGGCGTTATCACCCTTATGGTGCTCCTGCCTGCAACAGCTTCGGCGTCTTGTGCATAATTTTCTTCTATCCGCGTTTGGGACTCCAATTGTTAAGTTTTTTCCCGAAGGCTTGTCCGTCAGACATCTTGCGCTTTACTATCATGGAAACTTTCAGAAGGAGCTGCCCTTGACGCGTAAACAACTGCTGACACTGCATATGTACCTGGCAGCTTTCTTTGCACCCGCAGTTTTCCTGGTCGCCATATCTGGCGGCCTCTATCTCGCCGGCATCAAAGGCTCAGTCGAGCAAGATACTATCTACAGCAGCGAGGACGTGGCTATAAGCGCTGACTCCAGCACGCTTAAAGCCGATGTGACAGCCTTGCTTGTGAATGCCGGTGTTGAGTCCTACGACTACGAATATATCAAAGTGAAAGGCAACAGCCTTTACACGCGTCCCACCTCCAAGGATTACTATGTAATCGAGCTACTACAGACAGGCGTTGAGGTCGTTCATGTAAGACCTAACCTGCAAAGCCGATTGATGGAACTTCATAAAGGTCACGGCCCATCTGCATTCAAGATCTTTCAAACCGCCTTTTCGGTCGGGCTTCTGTTCGTCATTATCAGTGGCTTGTTCTTGGGAGTGTCCGCCGCACGGCTTCGCCGGCCCACACTGCTGACTGTCTCGGCCGGTGCGCTGATTTTTGCTATGCTGCTTTTTTAAATCAAGAACCACTAGCTCAACAATAAAGCGGCGTCGATGGGAACAAATCGACTTGCTGCTGAGATGAGTATGTCCGATGTGAGAGCAGGCACCCCGTAGACCTCGCAGTTGGTGTCAAAACGCCGTTTTATTCGATCGAGCAGCAACCCAAAGTCACCGTCGCCCGTAAGCAACACCACAGTGTCACACTGCTGTGCAGCTTCGTAGACGTCCAGGGCTATACCAATATCCCAGTCGGCTTTGGTACTACCGTCGCGTCGCTTGAGTACAGGTTTGAGCTTTACCGTAAAACCTATCGCATGCAAGATGCTCTGGAACTGCATTTGTTTGGCGTCACCGCGATCAGTCGCATAGGCGTAGGCTCCAACCAACTCACGATTTTGAGTGACCTCTGCCCAGAACTTATTGTAATCAAAATTGCGACCGTAGGTTTGACGGCAAGTGTAGTAAATGTTCTGCACGTCTACGAAAATAGTGATCTTTTCCACATTACCCCCCGTCAGGCAGTTGCTTGAGCAGCGCAAGTTTACGCGAGCTCACGCAAAATACGAGAGGATACTGCTCGCGACGCTGCGAAAGTTCTGAAGTTCGCACACCCCCCAGCAGATCGGCCATCTTGAGCCTTTCTACTCCATCTGGCATGCGCTAAACTTTTCGGACACGAAAAGACAGTGAGTCACCAATGAAGCCATATTCTCGATGGGTTGCCCTGGCAGCGATGTTTTTTGCAGGCTTTGCCCGTGCCGAAACCGCCGATCTCAATGCCGTGCACCTGATAAAGCAGGAGGCCTATTTTCATTCCCAGGTGATGGACTATATACACCTCATTGCAGATGAGCACGGATCTCGCATGGCGGGTTCTCCGAGCTACCGAAGTGCCGCCGACAAAGCGGTTGCGGCTTTCAAAGAGGCCGGAATCGAACAAGTCGAGGTGGAAGCCTGGGGCAAATTTGGACGCGGCTGGGACTGGTCCAGGGTGCATGTGCAAATGAAAACTCCACAAGAGACCACCTTGAGTGCCTATCCCGCTGACCTTGCTCCCGGGACTGATGGACCGGTATCAGGCGAGGTCGTGTTCGCACCGCTCTGGGACCACCCCAGTATGGCGTCGGTGAACGATGATATTGAAAAAACGGCGCATCAGATTGAACGCTGGAAAAGTAAGTATCGTGGTCAACTAGAGGGAAAGATCGTGATGCTGGATCATCCTCACTCGTTCAAAATACCGGCAGAGCCCGAGACCTATCGTCTGGGAGAACAAGAAATTGCCTCTGGGGTTGCCAACGATTATGACATGCCCCTAAAACCCGGCCGGGTGCCCACACTGGAATGGCCAATGCTGGCCTATCCCATTGACAAAGAAGAGAGCTCTCAGGTGTGGAACGTCATTCCTATCGAGTTCGCTGCAGATCGCTGGCGCCTCGATGCTCGAATTATGTCCCGTATGGGGCAGTTTCTCGTTGAGGAAGGAGTGGGCGCCGCTCTTGTATCAGGCGGCGCTGGCATCGCCGGAGTCATAATGCACAGCGACTATGGTTCGCCCTATTCGGGCGATTCGCTACCACCACCCTCTGTCGCTCTCATGCCGGAACACTACAATCGAATTCACCGACTCCTAAACCGCGATGTCCCGGTGACAGTGGAAGTGGACGTCGATGCAGAAATTTATGAAGACGTCGATGGTCTTAATATCATTGCAGAATTGCCGGGCACTGACCGTAGAAATGAAGTGGTAATGTTGGGAGCGCATTTTGACTCATGGCACGGCGCTACTGGCGCTACTGATAATGCTGCAGGCAGTGCGATAGTCATGGAAGCAATGCGCATTTTGAAAAAGCTTAAGCTACCTATGAAGCGTACCGTCAGAGCCGCGCTTTGGGGTGAAGAGGAAACCTGTTTTTGTGGCTCCCGTGGTTACGTGAAAGACCATTTCGCCGACCCCATCACAATGAAACTCAAACCCGAGCACAACAAGCTCTCAGTCTATTTCAACCTTGACGGTGGCGGCGGAAAGATCCGCGGTATTTATCTGCAACAAAATGATATGGCGCGACCTGTCCTGGAGGCTTGGCTAGCGCCCTTCGCTGATCAGGAGGTCGACATGTTCACCATCACCAACACGACCGGCACGGATCACTTGTCCTTCGATGCAGTGGGTTTACCGGGATTTTCTTTTGTCCAAGATTCCCTGGATTACTACGTGAACACTCATCACAGCAACGTGGATCACGCCGACCACTTAATACCGGGAGACTTGATGCAAGCCGCGGCTGTGATGGCAACAGCTGTATACCATGCTGCCAACAGCGACGAATTGATGCCCCGTAAAACGCTGCCCCGTTCATTGCCACCGAAAAACAAGCTACCCGATATACTGCAATAATGAGAGCTCAGTCTTGCTTATGGAGTTTGCAGCCTGAATGAATAACAGGGACTTGGTAGACGCCATCAACCAGGTGATGCCCTATGGCAAATATAAGGGCCGACCACTGCTTACCTTACCCGAACCCTATTTGGTCTGGTACCACGCCAAGGGATTTCCCCAGGGTAAGTTGGGCAGCCAAATGGCGTTAATCTATGAAGTTAAACTTAACGGCTTGGAAGGAATGCTGGAGCATTTTTTGAAGGACAATAAAGCCAAGCAGCGGCCTTAGGGACTATTCGCCTGCAGGTGTTGCTAACGTCATGAACTCCTGGCGGGCGCCAGGCAGCGCTGCAGACCTATCGACTTGGGCAATATACTTGGTTTTACGCCCTACTCTATAGCCAGATCGGGTGCCGCAGACTCGTTGTGCCAGAGGATCGGGTCACGGTCAATTCCGCCATAAACAAAAGCAGGATGACTCCCCCGGCCGAAGCCGGACTCTCGCCCTGATCGACCTTGCGAATTCGAGCTATCACGCTCGTCACTGTCTACCACCGCCCAGCTGGGAGATGTTCTATCCAACCCGCCATGGGTAAACGCCGCGCTCATACTCTTTCACCTACCTTTCTTCTTCGCAACTGATTCTTGGTGCGCAACTCTCTGTGAACCTGATCAAGTGTTGGCACCTCTGCTGGGGTCCTGAAACCTTCAGCGGCAATACGTTCGTACACTTCTTCTCTATGCACTTCTACTTCACGAGGCGCACTAACTCCGATTCGGATTTGTTGGCCTTTGATCTCCAACACAGTGACGACTACGTCGTCTCCTATGATCAGGGATTCCCCTACTTTTCGCGACAGTACTAACATAATGGACTCCGTTCGTTTTTGTTAATCACAGGCGATTCGGCAATACTCCGAATTCTTCCCACTGCTTATGCTCTTGCACAAAGTGTGCCATCAAAGAAACCTTTATAATTCAAGGTGATTAAGAGGCCCTGGCGCTCCATGTGAGCTCTGCCTCGCAACCCAAATCTCATATTAAGTTGCATTTTGCAATTCATTCTGAGGGGGTTCGATGGGTCACTCATCAAACTGGCAACGGCAGGAGCACAGTTACATCCTGTTTATGCCTATAATCCCAAGCTTGCTGACGGAATGTTTGTCATGGGTGGGTTTGGCTGGACAGTCTTTACAGAGGGAGCAGAAATTTGAACGCTGGGGACGGAAAAACGTGGAATCATGAATTCGATGTCGTTGTCGTGGGTTCTGGCAACGGCGCACTCACCGCTGCTATTGCCGCAGCGGATGGTGGTGCAGAAACACTTGTTATCGAAAAATCCGAGAAGTTCGGTGGCACTAGCGCGAGTTCCGGTGGTGGGGTCTGGATTCCAAACAATCGCTATGCTGTAGCGGAAAAAGCAGACGACTCTCTAGAAGACGCCAGGGCTTATCTGGATCACGTGACTCCGTCGAACACAATTAATCCCGCACTGCTGGAAGCTTATCTTGAGAGAGGCCCGGCAGTGATTGATTACCTGCACGAACACACCGAGTGGGTGCGTTATCGTAATCTCGCTTATTATCCAGATTATTTTCCCGATGGCCCCGGAGGCAAGACTGGCAATCGCTCTATGGAACCAGAGCCATTGCATGCCAGTGCAATGGGTGAAGACTTTTATAACCTTGCGCCTCAACACCCGCAGACACAAATGCCTGGGGGCATCAACTTTACCCAGGTAGAGGGAGCTGTTGTCCTGGCGGCGACGCGAGGTTGGTTTAGTCTAGCCGCCAAATTGGTTCTCAAATATCTGATTGATTTTCCGACTCGACTAAAGACCCTGCGAGATGCCAGGCTCACCATGGGCAATGCAGGCGTGGCGCGCCTTTTCCTGGCGTTGCGGGATCGACAGATTCCCCTGTGGCGCGGCACCGCCATGCTTGATCTTGTGCAGGAGGATGGCCGTGTAATTGGAATCGTCATAGAACGTAACAATCAACGTGAGTTCGTGCGAGCCCGCAAGGGCGTGGTGCTCGCAGCTGGCGGGTTTGAGCGTAACCAGGCGATGCGAGAGCAATACCTACCCTCCCCCACCAATACACAATGGAGTGCAGGCAACCTGCAAAATACCGGCGATGCAATAATTGCCGCCCAGAAATTAGGCGCAGACACTGCCCAGATGGACTGGGGCTGGTGGTTTACCACTGCCACAGTACCCGGCAAGCCAAAGGCCTATCTGAGCCAGGTAGAAAAAGGCATGGCCGGCTCCATTACCGTAAACAGGAAGGGAGCGCGCTTCAGTAATGAATCGCAGAATTATGTGAGCTTTGTTGCCGATATGATCAAGGACGAAGCAAACACCCCCAGTTACATGATTTTCGATGCCGACTTCCGACAGCAGCGTCCGGTCGCTTCCGTTCTTATTCAGGGGAAGTTTTTCCCCGACTGGATGATTCCCAAAGCCTGGTGGACGCCGGAGTTTCTTAGCAAAGCAGACAGCCTGGAAGAGTTAGCGAGCAAGGTCGGCATCGACTCGAGTGGCTTAGAAAATACCGTTGCGGGTTTTAATCAATATGCTGTTGATGGCAAAGACGCTGACTATCAGCGAGGTGACTCTAGCTATGACCGCTACTACGCCGACCCAGAGGTGAAGCCCAACCCCTGTCTTGCGCCTTTGCTAAAACCACCCTTCTACGCCCTCGCTCTTTATCCTGGAGAAATGGGAACAGCGGGAGGCCTGGTCATCGACGACAACGCTCAAGTATTGAATGAGGATGGCGCAGTCATAGCTGGGCTCTATGCCTGCGGGAACACTACTGCTGCTCTGCTGCCCGCCTATCCGGGTCCGGGTGCCACTTTAGGACCTGCCATGGTGTTTGGCTTCATCGCAGGGGAGCGTGCGGCTCAAGGTTAAGGCGCAACGCGAGCCGCAAATCTGCTTTACACCGTGAGCTGTGCAGACTTGCACCGGCTAACGACTCCAATGCACTGACGCACCATTCGTCCGGGTCCGACACGTAGTTCACCCAGGAAAGGTCATCAAACACTTCTTCAAAAGGAAATTGGGTACTCGCCACGAGGAATTTTTCGTCGTAGGTAAACCCCAGGTAGTCAATCCCCGCGGCTTTGCGAATCTGGCTGCGGGCGCCTTCAGCAGTGACCAAAAAAAGACGCCGGGAGCTGTTCCTCTCCTGCCGCTGTATCCAATTGAACGATGACGTGGCCTGCAGTTTCAGTGAAGCCCTTGGCTTCTACATTAAAACGCAGGTCTGCAGAGTCGATACCCTCAAGCACAGCGGCCACCAGCCGCGTGAACTCGTACTGTTCGAGTTGCAAGCGAAACGGATAGCGTGTGCTATCGGCCAATAAATCCATTTCAAAGTTGGCCACCTCACCACTGCGGCGATCACGATACTGATAGCGGTCAGCGATCAGCGATCAGCGATCAGCGATCAGGCCTTTGTGTAACATTTCATCAATAATCCCAAAGCCAAGATCGGCAATCATTTCCAGGCTGGGCGGATGAAAAGTAGATGCGCGCAGGTCGACCGGTAGTTCTGGCTCTTTTTCTAACAGAACCACAGACACATCTCTGCTCGCCAGGTATAGCGCCAACAGACAGCCGGCCGGGCCAGCGCCTGCAATAACAATGGGAGCTTGCGAATTACTCACGGGTCAACTCACCCTTTCGAGCGCAGTTAAAACATCCGCCAGATTCCAAACATCTGCGTATTTTGCGTGCATGTCAAAAAGGTTCGCCTCGTGCGCGTCACTATCGCGATCACCTACCGCCTCTCGTGGAACCACCACCCGGTAGTCGTACTGCAATCCGTCGACCACGGTGGCTCGCACGCATCCACTTGTTGTAAGTCCGGTAACCACCAGAGAGTCGACCCCCTTTGCCCTTAACATGCTATCGATATCAGTCGCTCTGAAAGCGCTTGCCCAGTGTTTCTCAATCACCGGCTCGCCAGGCTCAGGGCTCAAGCGCTGATCCACTTTCACCCAGCGGGAGTCAGCAGTCAGTACGTTCAATGCTGGCACACGATCCCGAAAAACACGCGCCTGGCTCTCGTTGTGGTAGACCACAGAAGTAAAAAACACCGGGCGCTGCTGCCGCCGAAATGTCTCCAACAACATTTTATTGGCAGCCACCACCTCGGGGCAGGCGCACCCGAGAGGGCAGTCAGGGTTGGTAAAACCCTCGATCATATCCACTAGCAAGAGTGCTGGACTTTTGCCCAAGCCAAGAGACTCCCTGTTAAGATCCATGCTCTAGTACTCCCTGGATTTATTTCGAGTGCTAAAAAATTCACGAAGAATCACTGCCATTTCTGACGCATTCTGCTCACAAGCATAAGTGCCCGCACCTTGCGGCAACGTCGCCTTATGCCCATCACGCAACAGCGCAAGGGTTGGGGCTACTGCGGTTTTCAGCAAGTCCTCATCACCCGCAAAAGCGAGTACCGGGCAGGTAACGGCAGCCACCTGCCCAGCGTGTACGTCGTCAAAGCCTTCTGGACAGATTGCGTTCTGATTTAAGAGACACTTCAGCTCATCAGGGTCTGTGATTTCATCTGGTTATCGTAATGCATCTTGCGACGCATCGCCAAAGTGTTCAGTTTTATCTGCTCGCGACGTTCCAGCACCTGCTGTCCCCGCCCATAGTACACATCAGCTGGCGTCAGGTTATTCAGTGACTCGTGGTAGCGTTCGTGATTGCAGTAATCCACAAACTCGCCGATACGTTGTTCCAGATCACCGGGCAAATAGTAATTCTCCAGCAGGATCTGGTTCTTCAGTGAACGGTGCCAACGTTCGATTTTGCCCTGCGTCTGCGGATGATACGGTCGACCCCGCGTATGGTCTATTCCCTTGTCGCCGAGGTAATCCGCCAGATCGCTGGCAATGTACGAGGGACCGTTATCCGAGAGCAGGCGTGGCTTGTGTTTGACCTTCACCTGATCAAGGCCGGTAAAGCTCGGCGCGTCGTCCAGCGTATCTGAGACATCGCTAGCCGCCATGGTTGTACACAGGCGCCAGGCCAGGATGTATCGGGAGTAGTCGTCGAGAATTGTCGACAGGTAATGCCAGCCCCAACCGATGATCTTGCAGTAGGTAAAATCTGTCTGCCACATCTCGTTCACCCGGGTGGTCGGATGCTAGAACTTGTCACCTGCCTCCATCAGGATATAGGCGGGGCTGGTTATCAGGTCTTGGGCTTTGAGGAGCCGATAGACGGTAGATTCAGAGACAAATCGCTCTTTCTCGTCCGTGTACGTCACCGCGATTTCCCGGGGTGAAAGCGCCGGCTTCTTCAGCGCCAGATCCACTATAGCCACCTGCTCATCTTCAGGCAGCTTGTTCCAGGCAGAGCGGGGAACAGGTTTTCGATCCTCAAGTGCATCAATGCCTCCAGCTTCATAGCGCTTCAACCAGGCATAAAATGTGGACCGGTGGATATCCAGACGGGTAAGTGTCTGTTTAACCGACAGGCTGGACTGCTCCACCAGGCGGATGATTTCATACTTCTCCGAGGCCGAATATCTCATATATCGTCCGCCCCATCCCCGGTCACGCTTGGTTTGAGCAACCGGTTTTCCATGAGCAACTCTGCCAAGGCCTCCTTGAGGGCGGCAGATTCTGAGCGGAGATCTATGACCTCAGTGGTGGTACCTTCCCGGGCGGTATCGCCAGCCAGGCGTTTTTTTACCTGCCTCCAGGAATTCCTTGGGCTAGCGGTAGTAGACGTTGGTATTGATGCCCTCACGGCGGCACAACTCGGCTACACTGTCCTCGCCTCGGAGGCCGTCCAGAACAATACGAATCTTCTCCTCCGCGGAATACTGGCGTCGTGTTGCCCTGCGGATATCGCGTACAGTCTGTTCAGAACTGCGTTTGTTGTGATTACGCTTTGTCATCATCGTTCCTCTTGGGATTAACCATGAGCCAAATGTGTCTCTTAAGCAATCAGGTCAATGTGTCCAGATGGTGCTGACGGGATACAGCTTGCTGTCTGGATGGTACTTTCGACTATAACTTTGGTGAGATGGTCAAGGGCCAATATTTTTTTCGCCCAAAAGGCATCCGTCACGGAGACTTCACCTCCGGAGAAAATGGCACTGTGTGAATTTTGCGCTGTGACGGACAGCTGGTCGACTGGTATACAGATAGCGCCAGCGTAGAGATGAAAGGGGATCCCGTAAACTGGGGTGAGGGCTACCCGGAAACAGAGCCGCCCGAATTTTTCCTACCCGTCAGATCAACTTCAGTGGGGCCGATGAAGCGGCCAGACTATACGTTATAAAACGCCGATGGTCTGCAGAACCAGGCAGCAACCCTAGGCCCCCTGCAGCGCCTGCTACCAATCAAAGCGGAGATGAACAACTGTCTTTAGTCGCTTGCTGCAGACGCTTATACGTGCGAGCGCGCTGTGTCTGCTTTGACAAATGCCGACCCCGGGTTCTTTATTCTGGCTGTGCGGTAATAACCCCCGCTTCCAGCAACTGAGCCAGATCCTCGTCACCCAACTGCAGGATCCCTCTCAAAACCTCATCATTGTGGCTGCCAATCTCGCCGCCGGGCCAGTCGGTGCGGCCAGGCGTCGACGACATCTTCGGCAGGATAGCGGGAATTTTCAATGGTTCACCGTTAATTTCAACGCTCTCGAACATGCCACGAGCATTGTAGTGCTCGTCCTCCACCATATCTTCCACGCTGTAAATAGGCCCGACGGGAACTCTCACCTCTTCCAACGCTCCAATCACGTGGGTCGATGAATGTACTGCACACCAATCAGACAACGCCTTGTCAATTTCCTCCTGATGTATAACGCGACCGGAGTTATCCGCCATTTGCGGGTTTTCGGCCATGTCTGAGCGACCCGCCACAACCATCAGGCGCTTGAATATTGAGTCTCCATTGCCACCAATCACCACGTGCTTGCCGTCATCGCAGAGGTAGGTGTTGGTAGGCACGATGCCGGTCACTGTGGTTCCGGAGGGCCCGCGAATCGCTGCGCCGCCGTCGTATTCGGACACAATGCCTTCCATCAGGTTGAAGATAGATTCGTATAAAGCCACATCAATAACCTGCCCTTCCCCTCCGGGTTTACTGCGCTGAATAATCGCCAGGGCAATACCCAGGGCAGCGTGAATAGCCGACAGCGTATCTCCCATACTGATGTTAGTGCGAATCGGTGGTTTACCGGGTTCACCGTTAATGTAGCGAAAGCCTCCAAACCCTTCAGTTACTGAGGCATATCCGGGTTTGCTTGCGTAGGGGCCATCCTGGCCATAGCCCGAAATACGCGCATAAATCAACCCGGGCTTTTCGGCCCGCATTTCGTCGGGCCCAATACCCCACGTCTCGATCAGGCCCGGGCGAAAATTCTCCACCACGACATCAGCCGTCTTAATGAGCTCTTTGGCGAGCTGTTGCCCGCGCTCAGACTTAAGATCCAGGCTAACGCTTTTTTTGTTGCGCCCCAGGCTGCGCCACCAAAAAGAGGTGCCACTCTCATCCAGCAACCGCCAACCTCGAATGGGGTCGCCGGTGGGTGGCTCGACCTTAATCACTTCTGCACCAAAATAAGACAGAATTGTGCCGGTGAAAGGCCCCGCCAATAGCTGCCCCATTTCTATGACCCTTATTCCCTCTAACGGTCTCTGTCCGTCCGACATATTCTTCTCCATCAATAACTGAAATCAGCGTCAGCCTGGCCTGGGCGCATCTTTGACCAATGCATTGGCTACCTCCCCGCCGCCTGTGATATGTATACAGCATGACATGAGGTGCCAGCCAGCCCTTTGAGAAACATCAATCCCATGAAGGAGTCACCTTGCTCGATACCCGTGTAGTGCTTACTGCCCTGATCGTTTACAAAGTTGTATTAATCCTGATCGGTTTCTGGGCACAGCGCAGGGTCAACAGCGAACAGGATTTTTCCTCGCCGGCAGGCAACTAGGGCCCTGGGTTGCGGCGATCAGTTACGCGGCGAGTGCCGCCTCCGCCTGGACCCTATTGGGGATGAGCGGCCTTGCCTACAGCATCGGCTTTTCGGCGCTATGGGTGGCACTGGGGGCTGTCCTGGTTTGCGCTGCGTCCTGGTTTGTACTTGCTCCCCGAATAATGCGTGAGGGCCAACAACAAAGCCTCCTGTCCGCTACAGAATTAATCGCCGGGAACACCCAGGGCACCGAGCGTAACCGCTTAATAGCGCTCGTATCACTGATTATTCTGTTTTGTTTTGTGGTTTACATAGCCTCCCAGTTCCAGGGTGCAGGGAACACCTTCGCCTCCACTTTTAATCTCGATGCCAGCCAAAGCATTCTGCTGGGCGGCTCCATCATTTTGGTCTATACCTTGCTCGGGGGGGTTCTGGGCAGTAAGTATCACCGACACCTTGCAGGGGATGCTGATGATTTTCACTGCCATCCTGCTACCCGCAGCTGCAGTGCTCCATCTGGGCGGCCCCGCGCAGTTCTACCAAGCTCTGCTGACAACAGACAGCAGCAATTTTGCAGCTCCCCTGGGCGGCAATGTTGGCCTGATTGCCGCGGGAACAATAGCAGGCTCCCTGTCCGTTGGCCTGTCGTCCCTGGGCCAACCTCATCTGGTGGCGAGATTTCTTGCCTTGCGGGACGAGCGCGCCTTGAAGCAAGGACAGCTGATCGCCACCGCTTGGTATACCGTGGTGTTTTTTTGCATGTGTATAGTAGGATTTGCCGGTAAAATCCTGCTTCCGGAGCTGGAGAATAGTGAGCAAGTGTTCTTCGCACTCAATAGCACCCTCTTTCCTTCCGTGGTCGCCGCCGTCTTGCTGGCGGCCGTAATGTCAGCAATCATGTCAACTGCGGACAGCATGTTACTGGTGACAGGAACAACCGTAGCCCACGACCTGGGGCTTACCCGACACTACCCGCAGCATGCGCTATTGGCATCTCGACTGACCATTGCAGTCATATCCTTATTGGCAATGGCGGTAGCCATTTACCTACCGTCGACCATTTTCCAGCGAGTTCTGTTTGCCTGGGTCGCCATAGGCTCCGCTCTGGGCCCAGCGATTGTTTGTCACGCCCTCGGTGCCAGCATCCCTGCCGGCAGGCTATTGCCTGCAGTGGGCTGCGGCTTCCTCGCGGCAGTGGTCTGCTACTTGCTGCCCAACACCCCTGGCGACATCCTCGAGCGCACCGGTCCCTTTATGCTCGGGCTTGCTATATTATTGCTTGGACGCCCCAGGGGCTAACCGCGTCAGCACAAAAAAGGCCGCCTGATGGGCGGCCTTTTTAATATCAGGATAAAGTCTCAACTAAACAGCGATTCTCCACTGAGACCCTGCGTCTCCATAATGCCACGCAAGCGTTTGAGCGCCTCCACCTGAATTTGTCTCACTCGCTCACGAGTCAGGCCAATTTCCCGGCCCACTTCTTCAAGAGTGCTACTTTCGTACCCTCGCAGTCCAAAACGGCGCGCAACGACCTCCCGTTGCTTTTCAGACAACTCATTCAGCCACGAACCGATGCTGTCCTTGATGTCCGAATCCTGCAACAACTGCGACGGGTCGCTCTCATGAGTATCGGCAATAGTATCGACTACCGCCTTGTCAGAGTCCGGACCCAGCGGCGTGTCCATCGAGGTCACTCGCTCATTGAGGCCCAGCATACGTTTTACGTCAGCCGCAGGCCTGTCGAGCATGTCAGCTATTTCTTCGGCCGTAGGCTCATGATCCAGTTTCTGGGTTAATTCACGGGCGGCACGTAAATAAACATTGAGTTCTTTAACGACATGGATGGGTAGGCGGATGGTGCGAGTCTGGTTCATGATGCCCCGTTCAATCGTCTGTCGGATCCACCAGGTGGCATAGGTTGAAAAACGGAACCCTCGCTCGGGATCGAACTTTTCAACCGCTCGAATCAGGCCAAGATTCCCCTCTTCGATCAGGTCCAACAGGGTCAAGCCGCGATTGATGTACCGTCGGGATATTTTGACGACTAGCCGCAGATTACTTTCGATCATGCGCTTACGACCAGACTCGTCACCCTTGATGGCAAGGCGGGCATAGTACTTTTCTTCGTCCGCTGTCAGCAGTGGCGAATAGCCAATTTCATTCAGGTAAAGTTGAGTGACGTCCAGCGACTTTCCGACTTTGCGTGCGGTGGCAGTTCGAGCCTTGGCTCGATCAAACTGAGCCTCTTCTGTCACCTGAGTGTCAGCACCGGAGGCCTCAACTGCGGGCTTTACCTTGTTTGCATTCGCTGCATCCTTGGTGCCGCAAGCTCGAGTCTTGGGCTTAGTGTTCGTCGCTGCTCTTGATTTTCGTCCCGATTTCGAATTCCGTTTCGGGCTGGCAGTGCTTTCCAGTTCCATGGCTATACCTCAATTCTTCTATTAAGTGTAGAGAGTATTCCCCGCCGGGCCGGCCAGATTACCTCATCCTAAAGAACAATTACAAGCAGCTATGCAAAAAATTGCATCAACTGGCTTTCGGTCAAAATCGGGCGCCCGTGGATACTTTGCAACACCTGTTAGCGCTTGGGCAATAACCGAAGAGGGTCAATCGGCTTGCCCTCCTTGCGGATCTCAAAGTGCAACCTCACAGTATCAGTGCCACTGCTGCCCTTCTCTGCAATCTGCTGCCCGGCTTTCACCCCATCGCCCTCTGAGACCAGCAGGCGACTGTTGTGCCCATAGGCACTGAGGTAAACTTCATTGTGTTTGACAATGATTAGTTCACCGAGTCCGACAATGCCCGTGCCGGCGTACACTACCTGCCCTGCTGCGACGGCTTGCACCGAATCACCCCGGCTACCACTGATATCAATGCCTTTGTGCAAAGTGGATGAATAGCTACGCACAACCTTTCCTGAAGTAGGCCAGCGCCAGGCCTTTACAGGACCAACCGACGAACTGCTTGCCGCAGTCGGGCGAGATGAGGGCTTTGTAGCCTTTGTTGATGAAGAGTGAGTGACCGTCGTGTTTGGTTTGGCCGCAGGGGGTTGCGACGAGGGCTTTGATGATGCTGTCGCGCTTTTGGTGCTACTGCTCGCACGGGTGACCTTCGGCGGCTTAGCCTCTTTCAGTTTCAGAGCTTGTCCCGGGAAGATGGTATAGGGGGCGGGAATACTATTCGCCGCGGCGAGGCCACGGTAATCGAGACCATATCGGAATGCTATGGAATACAACGTATCGCCCTTCTGTACTCTGTACGCCGACCCTCCCGCAGCCGCGCCTGCCCTGGACTGACGATCCTCCACAGGCGCAGGCGGATTGCCACCACAGGCAACCACCAGGAGCAGAAGCAGTACACTGCAAATAAGCGCCCTGATAGCGCACTCTCCTTTTCAATGCCCGTCAAGCGGGCGAGTATCCGCCTTACTGTTCGGCGGGGTTCTCTTGCTTCCCACCCCAACGGGCATCGATGAGCCACACAAGGGCAAAGCCGACCACCATCAGTGAAAGGCACAAGACCAGTTGCGAAGACTCCCCCGTGAGCACGGTAAATTCCAAGGGCATGACAGGAACTTGCTGCGCTGGTTTAAGCTGGCCATGACTGCCCTCAATCCAAACCAGCACATGTTTCCAGGGCCAGACTACCAAAAGGGATCCAAACAGGAATCCCGTCAGTAACGCCATAGTAGCTTCATGAAAACGGTGCAACAGAAAATGCAGCAGGCGAGAGAAGGTCAGCAAGCCAATTGCCGCGCCCATAGCAAACACCAGGATGAAGCCCAGGTCTAGCGACTTGAGCGCGCTCAGGACTGTGCCGTACATGCCCAGCAGTACTAATATGAAACTACCGGAAATGCCGGGCAGAATCATGGCACAAATAGCCAGGAAGCCTGAGAGGAATATACCCGCCATGCCGAAATGCATGTTCACCGTGGGGGAAAGCGCTATCGTTGCCGCAATCCCAAGACCAGCAACAAGACACAGGGTTCGGGCAATACTCCAGCCCTGTACCTGGCGCAATAACACCAGGGCCGATGCCAATATCAGGCCAAAGAAAAACGCCCACAAAGGTACGGGATGATTTTCCAACAGCCAGGAGATAAGCCTGGCCAAAGACAGTATGCTGGTAGCAATCCCAGCCAACAGCGCGAGCAAAAAACTGCCGTTAACATGATCCCATGCACCGCGAATATCGAATTTCAATAACAGGCGAAGACAGTCCAGATCTACCGAGCGAATACTCGTTAAGAGGGTGTCATAAATGCCGGTGATAAACGCCATAGTGCCACCGGAGACACCGGGAACAATGTCCGCAGCTCCCATCAGCATGCCACGCAAAAAAATGCCAAAATGATTCAAAATTATCTCACCGTTCCGGGGCGCAGCGGGACAAAGTAAACCGCTTCGACCACCGTCGTTTCAAATCCCTCGTGGGTACGATCCACAACGTGCAGATGCTGGGTCTCTCCACCCACCGGAATCACCAGCCGTCCACCGGGCGCCAACTGCTGCAACAATTCCTGCGGGATACTTTCGGGCGCCGCAGCGGCCAGAATGCCATCGAAGGGACCTCTCTCAGCCCATCCCATACCGCCATCGGCATGATTCATCTGAACATTGCGCAACTTTAATTGGCGAATACGCTGCCGGGCCTTTTGCTGCAGGGGCTTGATGCGCTCGACGCTATACACTTCGTCGACCAGCTGCGCGAGAATCGCTGTTTGGTAACCAGAACCTGTGCCTATTTCAAGCACCCGCTCAGGAGCGCCGCCTTCAAGTAGCAGCTCTGTCATGCGAGCCACGATATAGGGCTGGGAAAGGGTTTGCTGAAAACCAATTGGCAAAGCCACGTCTTCATAGGCCCGGTGAGCCATGGCCTCATCGAGGAACAGATGTCTGGGCGTTGTGCGGATGACGTCAAGCACTTGATGGTTGTCGATACCCTGGTCAACCAGGCGCTGAATCAAGCGCTCACGAGTGCGCTGTGACGTCATCCCGATACCATTGAGATCTACCCTGTTCACGCCCGTTACCACTCCGAAAACGCCCCTAAACTCTTCTTGCGCCGCATTGAATTACCCATACTGGACAAACTCAGCCAATAAAGCCGTAGCATAATTGCCGGCAGCCAAACGAAACTCGAGTTGCAGGCTGCCATCATCACAAAACTGCCAGCAAAAGTCATCCGCGATAAGCCGTGTCGGCCGCTGGCCCAGTTCCAAACCCTGGTGAATTAGAAAATCGCCAATCGCTGCCTGTTGTTCAAGAACATCAGACCAACGCTCCAACAGACTCGCCGACAGTTGCTCCACGCCGAGGCCCCAGAGCGGCAACGCCGGATGCAAATCACCGACAAAACAACGCTGCACAATGTCTGCATCAGCTTGCTCGCAGGTAAACTGACTGCGAGTTCCCTGCAGTACGCAGGTATCACCGGGCAAAACCTGATTCCAATCACCCACACTGACTCGATCCGCCAACAGGGTATTAAACATCTGGGACCGCAGGACTGACAGGTAAATACTGCGCTTATTGCGGGAGATGCGCCGACCCCCGGAGGCCATCCAGGTCTTGGCCTGCGCCAGAGTTGAGCCGTTGCGTCCAAATCGTTGCTCACCAAAATAATTCGGTGCGCCATGCAAGCTAAGATGCCTCAATCGAGATTCGATGGCCTCACGCCCGCCTGTCAATTCTCGCAGCACCAACACAAAACGATTGCCCCTGTGCACACCTCGCTTCAACTTGCGGCGATGCCGTGCGACCGCCAAAACCGCGACATCACCCTGATGAGCCAGCTGTTGCCAATCGGGCTCAACCCTGCCCGCCATCCTGACGCTGAACCACTGGCGGGTAACTGCGTTGCGGTCCTTCATACCACTAAAACTGATGTCCCGCAGATGGATGCCGCTGAGACTGGAAAGGCGCTGGGCCAGATCAGCGGTGTTAAGTTCGCGCTTTTCCAGGTGTAGAAATACATGCTCGCCATCACCGTCTGGTTCAAAGCCCAGGTCCTCGTAGACTCGAAAGTCCTCAGGCGAGCTGCGCAACTTGCCACTAGCAACAAGCTCAGCTGAGACGGTTGGCCACGGGCCACTCACGCAGAGTTAGTCTCCAATAGCACCACGGCGTGGGCGGCAATGCCTTCCTCCCTGCCGGCGAACCCCAGCTTTTCTGTGGTGGTCGCCTTAACGTTGACCTGCCCTACTTGTAACAACAAATCAGCCGCCAGGTTGCTGCGCATTTGTTCAATATGTGGCGACATCTGCGGTGTCTGGGCGATCAGGGTCGAATCCAGATTGCTCAGCACATAGCCTTTATCGGCGACCAACTGCATGACTTTTCGTAATAATATTCTGCTGTCTATATTTGCATTTGCTGAATCGGTGTCGGGAAAATGTCGTCCAATATCGCCCGCCGCGATTGCCCCTAACAGCGCATCACAAATGGCGTGAATCAGTACGTCTCCATCGGAATGAGCAGCCAGCCCGCGGTGGTGCTCAATACGCACGCCACCCAATACGACAGCGTCACCCTCCTCGAAGCGGTGAACATCGTAACCATGCCCAACACGAACACTCATCAAGATTCCCCTTGCCGGGATAGATACCAGGCAGCCAGTTCCAGGTCTTCAGGCACTGTGACTTTCAAGTTTGCAGGAGAGCCGGACACCAACTGTACCGGCTGGCCTGCGAGTTCCATAGCAGACGCTTCGTCGGTGACTGCAAGCCCACGCTGGCTCGCCGCCTCCAAAGCGGAGATCAACTCCCCTAACTGAAACATTTGCGGTGTCTGCGCACGCCACAGGGCACTGCGATCAAGCGTTTTCTCTACCCGCCCTACTGCGTCACCAAGTTTGACCGTATCCACCACAGGCTCGGCGAGAATCCCGCCCTCTCCTTTGGCAATTACCGCCGCGATCAAACGCTGAACATCCGCGATACGCAGGCCAGGGCGGGCCGCGTCGTGCACCAGCACCCAGTCGCCCTCTTCTCCTGCTACGGCATACAGCGCGGCTAATACCGAATCAGCCCTTTCATCACCACCGGCAACCCGGCTGACCCTGGGGTCTGTCAGTATCTGCAAATCTGCGGCAAAGGTATCATCGGGGTGCAAGGCGACCGTAATAGAAGTAATACCCGGCGTTCGCAACAGGGTATCTACGCTATATTCCAACAGCGTTTTACCAGCAATTTTCAGATACTGTTTGGGAGTGTCCGCCGTCATGCGTGAGCCTATGCCAGCGGCGGGAATAACAACGTGTAAGCGACGACTCACTGTTTGACCTTTTCGGGCGCGGATAGCGTGGCGCTAGCTTCCCCGTCCTCTACCTGAAAATAGGTTTCGCCCTCACGCACCAGGTTAAGCTGTTCACGGGCACGCTGCTCAATACCGGCGCTTCCACTTTGCAGTTCCAGAACCTCTCGCTCCAGCACTGCATTGCGGGCCTGTAACGCCTCGTTAACCTGAATAAATTGTTCGACTTGTACTTGCAGACGCTGTTGTTCGGCGATGCTCCCCTCAGCAATCCACAGGCGATACTGCAGTATCACCAACAGGATTAGCAAAACACCGAACAGCCAGCGCAAGGTAATTACAGCTTAACGCTGAAATTCCGCCATGCCGCGATAGGGAGCGCGGCCAGCGAGCTCCGCCTCAATACGCAGCAAGCGATTGTACTTTGCCACCCGGTCAGAACGACACAGTGAGCCTGTTTTGATCTGGCCTGCCGCTGTCGCCACCGCAAGGTCTGCAATAGTCGTGTCTTCGGTCTCGCCTGATCGATGTGAAATAACCGCGGTGTATCCGGCAGCTTTAGCCATGGTGATGGCATCAAGGGTTTCAGTCAGAGTGCCAATCTGGTTGAACTTAATCAGGATAGAATTGGCGACCCCTTTATCGATACCTTCTTTGAGGATTTTGGTGTTGGTTACAAAAAGATCATCACCGACCAACTGAATCTTGTCGCCTATTTTGTCGGTGAGCAGCTTCCAACCATCCCAATCGGACTCATCAAGACCGTCCTCAATGGAAATGATAGGGTGTCCGTTGGCCAGGTCGGCCAAATAGTCGGTAAAGGCATCACTGGAAAACTTCTTGCCCTCACCGGCCAGGTCGTAAACGCCGTCGCGATAAAATTCAGAGGCAGCACAGTCCAGCGCAAGAACGATATCCGAACCCAGCTTGTACCCCGCTTTATCAACCGCTACGGCGATAGCTTCCAAAGCCGCCTCATTGGATGGCAGGTTGGGTGCAAAACCACCCTCGTCACCCACCGCGGTATTGAGCCCCTGACTGGCCAGCACCTTTTTTAAGTGGTGAAATATTTCAGCTCCGGCGCGAAGGCCTTCAGCGAAAGTTGGCGCAGCCACTGGTTGGACCATGAACTCCTGAATATCCACATTATTATCGGCGTGTTCACCGCCGTTGAGAATATTCATCATGGGCACAGGCATGGAATAGTCAGCTGTGCCGTTAACCTCTGCTATATGCTGATAAAGCGGCATACCTTTGGCTTGGGCAGCTGCTTTAGCCGCCGCAAGTGACACCGCGAGGATCGCGTTGGCGCCAAACTCAGCCTTGTTGTCGGTGCCATCAGCATCAATCATTGCTTTATCCAGATCACGTTGTGCCGCAGCATCAGCACCTAACAGCAAATTCCGGATTGGACCATTCACATTGGCCACCGCTTTAAGAACCCCTTTACCCAGGTAGCGGGAAGCGTCACCGTCACGCAATTCCAGGGCCTCACGGGAACCTGTAGATGCGCCTGAGGGTGCACATGCCGAACCTACTTGGCCAGACTCCAGGGTCACTTCCGCCATAACGGTGGGATTGCCCCGGGAATCCATGACCTCCAAAGCCTGGATGTTTGCGATGTTACTCATAAGGTAGCTCCGTATTTTCTAATCGATTTGCAAGGGTGGCAGTGATTTAACTAAATCGTCCACGGCTTTAACTTGCGCCAGAAAGGGTTCAAGTTGGTCTAAAGGCAGCGCGCTTGGCCCATCACAACGGGCGTTATCGGGATCGGGATGGGCCTCCAAAAAGAGACTGGCCAAACCGGTGGACATACCTGCTCTTGCCAGGTCTGTCACTTGGCTGCGACGCCCACCGGAAGCAGACCCGCCAGGATCACGACATTGCAGGGCATGGGTAACATCAAAGACCAGTGGGGCGTTACCGCATGTTTCCTTCATTACGCCGAAGCCGAGCATATCGACCACAAGATTGTCATAACCAAAATTACTGCCTCGCTCGCAAAGCAGTATTCGGCTATTGCCGCACTCTACAAACTTATCCACCACGTTCCCCATTTGGGAGGGGCTGAGAAACTGCGGTTTCTTCACATTGATAATCGCGCCGGTAGCAGCCATGGCTGCAACAAGATCTGTCTGTCGGGCCAGGAACGCGGGGAGCTGAATAATGTCAGCCACTTCCGCAGCAGGCGCCGCTTCTTCAGGGCTATGCACATCGGTAATAACCGGGACATCGAATGTCGACTTCACGTCAGCCAGAATAGACAGCCCCTCCTCCAAACCGGGACCGCGAAACGAGTGCACGGATGAGCGGTTGGCCTTGTCGTAGGAAGCTTTGAACACAAAGGGGATGCCCAGCTGACGGCACACAGTCACATACTGCTCCGCCACCGCAAGGGCGAAATCGCGACTCTCAAGCACGTTAACGCCGCCCAGCAGAACGAAGGGGGCACTGTTATCAAATCGGATATCTCCGAGGGTGACGGTCTGGTCAGTCACGGCCTGTCCTCATAGTGTGTCAACGACGTCTCAGCCAGCTTAGACTGCTGCGTGTTCTATGGCTGCCTCAATGTAACTGGTAAACAAAGGGTGTCCGCCCCGGGGGCTGGATGTAAATTCGGGGTGAAACTGGCAGGCAATAAACCAGGAATGATCCGGCAGCTCAACCATTTCCACCAGCGATCGATCGGCGGACCAGCCGGCAACTTTCATCCCTGCGCCGCAAAGCTGCTCCAGGTAATTGTTGTTAACCTCATAACGGTGGCGATGGCGTTCTTCTATAGTCTCGGCGCCATAGATCCTCCGGATCTTACAATCATCCTCGAGATGACAGGGCTGTGCACCAAGACGCATGGTACCCCCCATATCTGAAGATTCAGTACGCTGCTCGGTGCTGCCGTCAGCGTTCTGCCATTCGGTAATGAGGCCTATGATCGGGTGAGGCGTGGTCGCATTCATTTCAGTAGAGTGAGCACCTTCAAGCTTGCAAACATTGCGGGCGTACTCTACCAGTGCCACATGCATGCCCAGACAGATACCAAGGAATGGCACATTGTTCTCGCGAGCGTATTGCACGGCAGTGATTTTTCCTTCGATACCACGATCGCCAAAGCCACCGGGAACCAGGATCGCATTCGCTCCCTCCAGGGCGGCAGTTCCGTTTTTCTCGATCTCTTCTGCGTCAATATGATCAATGCGAACATTGGTAAGAGTTTGCAGGCCGGCGTGCGCCAGTGACTCATTGAGCGATTTATAAGCATCCAGCAAGTCCATGTACTTACCGACCATGGCCACTCGCACTTCTCCGGCGGTCTCACAGAACTCGCGTTCAATCACGTCATCCCATTCACCCAGGTCGGCCTCTTTACAGTCGATTCCAAATCGTTCAACCACAAAGTCGTCAAGGCCAAAACCATGCAACATGCCCGGTATGCGATAAATAGAGTCAGCATCCCGCAAGGGAATGACCGCCCTCTCTTCAACATTGGTGAACAAGGAGATTTTTTTGCGGGCACTTTCCTCGATGTCCACGGAGCAGCGACACAGCAGGATATCTGGCTGCAGCCCGAGGGCGCGCAACTCTTTGACCGAGTGCTGGGTAGGTTTGGTCTTTATCTCTCCGGCAGTCGCAATATAGGGCACCAGGGTAAGATGCATCAGCAACGCGCGACTGGGGCCCATCTCAGCCTTAAGCTGGCGGGCGGCCTCAAGGAAAGGCAGACCTTCAATGTCACCCACTGTCCCGCCAATTTCAATCAATGCCACATCGGCGTCGCCAGCGCCCAGGATAACCCGGCGCTTAATTTCATCAGTGATATGAGGAATAACCTGCACGGTACCGCCCAGATAATCGCCCCTGCGTTCTTTGCGTAACACGGCGTTATAGACGCGACCGGTGGTGAAGTTGTTGCTGCGCTTCATGGTCGTGCGAGTGAAACGTTCATAGTGCCCAAGGTCGAGATCGGTTTCGGCACCATCTTCGGTGACAAACACCTCGCCATGCTGGAAAGGACTCATCGTTCCGGGGTCTATATTGATGTAGGGGTCCAACTTGAGGAGCGTAACCTTCAACCCTCGTGACTCAAGCACTGCTGCCAGGGAGGCGGCGGCGATCCCTTTACCCAGAGAGGAAACCACACCACCAGTGACGAAGACATAACGCGTCATGAAAAACCTTTAATTACGCTGTATTTCGGGATACAAAAAACCTCCACGGTGCACGTTTCGGCGCGGTGGAAGTCTTGTCAAATGATGGGAAACCAGACTAACAGAAAGGCAGAGGGAGCTCAATCGTATCCACTGGCAATAGTGGGTTCCCAAACCAGCTCCCAGGGAGCTTCTGCATCCTGGCCACTGACTCCCCAGCGGCTGCTTTGACAAGGGCCCACGCTGCCCAGGCTAAGCAGCTCCTCTTCAAGGTACAGTAAGGGAACACGCTGTCGCCACCAGGGCGGTATTCCAGACTCCTGAAGGACTTTCTTGAGGCTTTTGCTCCGCTTATGCCCAGCCAAACGGCAGCGCTCGCCGCCATCTCGCCATTGCAGCGATAGGCTCTCATCTGCCGCCAGCCAGATGCCCTCGCTCTCGGTGCGCCGCAAGCTAATGCGGCCAACGCCGGGGATCTCAATAACCCCTCCGGGAGCTATTGCGAGCTCTTGATCAACCGGCCCTGGATCCTCTGGCAGCAGGTATATGGCCTCTTTGTAGCGCTGTAAGCGATAACTACCCGAATTCAACTGTGGCCTGGCGTCTCCAGTAGACGCCCGTAGCTGTCGCAAAAACTCATCCAGAACCGACTGATCCGGAGCCTGGTAGCCCCCTGATTTCAGCCACCCTCTCAATACCAGCGCCGCCTGTACCTGGTCATCGACTTTCAAGACACCGCCTGGCAGACCCGGATCACCCAGCGCGCTGTAGCAGGTCTGGGGGATGGTCACCGCTGATTCCCTGGCCCCAGAAACCGACGCCAGGTGCCCTGCTGCCCGGGTGATTGTCTGACGATACCCAGGCCATCGACTGGCCAACACCGGCAGTACATCCTGGCGCAGATAATTACGGTCCAGGGACACATCCTGATTGGAAGGATCTTCAATATAACGAAGTCCCTGGGCCTCAACATAGGCTTCCAATTGTGCTCGGGAATAATCCAGCAACGGTCTTAGCAGCAAGCCCTTGCCCAGCTCTCGCTGCCGCGGCATAGCGGCCAGACCATCGACGCCTGCGCCTCGCAATAGTCGCAGGAAAAATGTCTCCACCTGATCATCCTGGTGATGACCAAAAAATAACACTTCGCCCTCTTCCAGCTGTTCTTCGAAGCGAGCATAACGCGCCTGTCTGGCGGCAGATTCCACGCCCTTGCCATCGGGATCAACATCAACATTCAAGGCAAGAAAGGGAACATCAAGAAAGCGGCAAATCCAGGCACAGTGATTCTCCCAGTCTGCAGCCTGGGCCTGCAGACCATGATTAATGTGCAGCGCGGTGAGAGGTGGCGCTTGGCCGTTAGCTTTGCACCAGCTGTTAACCAGCTGCAATAGTGCGGTTGAATCAATCCCACCGCTGTAGGCCACGTACCAGTGAGGCGCATCACTGAATGCGGAGAGCTCCGCATTCAGATTGCTATGACTAATGGCCTTTGCCATAAAACAGGTACATCTGCGCGTTAGTTACCGTAGGACATCAACCGCTGGTAGCGCTTGGCCAAAAGGTCTTCCAGAGGAAGTGCCTGCAGGACATCCAGCTGCTCAATAAGGTGAGTTTTAATGCGTTCAGCCATCAACGCAACATCTCGATGAGCTCCACCGAGGGGCTCCGCAATAGTCGCATCTACAATTTCCAAATCCTGCAGGATAGAGGACGTTACACCCATAGCCTCAGCGGCGTCAGGCGCATTAGCTGAATCTTTCCAGATGATATTGGCACAACCCTCGGGGGAAATAACGAAGTAGGTGGAATACTGGAGCATGGCTAAATGATCACCGACGCCTATGCCCAGCGCACCACCTGAGCTGCCCTCACCTATCACAATGCAGATAATGGGTGTGGCCAGTCGCGACATTACCGCCAGGTTCTGAGCGATGGACTCACTGATACCGCGTTCTTCTGAATCGATGCCCGGATAGGCTCCCGGCGTATCAATGAGCGTGACGACCGGCATCTTGAAACGCTCGGCCATCTCCATAAGACGTAAAGCCTTGCGATAGCCCTCGGGTTTGGGCATGCCAAAATTGCGCATCACCTTGTCTTTGACAGCACGGCCCTTCTCTTGACCGATAACCATCACGGGACGTCCCTCCAGACGCGCCATACCTCCCACAATCGCGTTGTCATCCCCAAAGTGCCTATCGCCGTGCAGTTCATCAAATTCAGTGAATATCTGGGGAATGTAATCCAGGGTATAGGGACGCTGCGGATGGCGCGCCACCTTAACAATATCCCAGGCACTTAAATTGGAAAATATTTTCTCGGTGAGCTTGGTGCTCTTGTCGCGTAAGGTCTCTATTTCTTCACCGATATTGAGCTCATTATCCGAGCCAACCAACTGCAGTTCCTCGATCTTCACTTCGAGTTCTGCGATTGGTTGTTCAAAATCCAGGTAATTGGGATTCATGCGTCAGCAGTTCCTGATGTCTATGGCAGCGGCCAGTGTACAAAAAATCGTGCTGTCTCACCAATGCACATTGCTACGCAAGGCAGCTTTTGATGCCAACCGCGAGTCGTTGTGTTGATTACCCTGCCAACGCCTCTAAATTACCCGCCTCAAACCAAGACCAAGGTTTCTTCCGTGCTTTGTGACCTGTCCGCCAGGTAAATTCGCACATCGCGAAATTCAGCAGACTCATCGAGGTCAGGCAGCGTACAGCTGTCCATCTGATCGATTTGGCTAAAAGGGGGATAGTCGAAATTTTTCACCCTGGAATCAGCAACGAGCACACGCGGAGCTCGTCTGGAAAACCTCTCCAACCAGACGAAGTTTTCGCTATCGTAAAGTACGTCAGCAACAATAATCAGGTCTACCTCGCCCTCGATATCGAAATAGTCATCGCATAACTGCAGGTCAATACCATTGAGTTTCGCATTCACCGCCGTCGCTTCCAGCGCCAACGGGTCGATATCGCAGGCGATAACCTCTCCTGCCCCGGCGATAGCCGCTGCGATAGCGACGACACCGGAGCCACAGCCAAAATCCAGTATTCGCTTGCCACTCACCTGCTCTGGATGGTCTAACAGGTAGCGGGCGAGCACCTCGCCCGAGGCCCAGCAAAAAACCCAGTACAGCGGATTGTTCATCACCCGCTGCATTTCCTGCTCACTCAGCGCTCCCTGCGGATAGTTTTTCGCCAACAACAAGAGCTTGAGCTCAGGCACATTTGGCAAAGTCATCACCTCCAGCTCTGCGCTGGGAATAATTTCCTTTAAACGAGAATTCAATTTTTTATGAGAGGAAGACATGTGCGGGCATTATAACGGTTGTGATAAAAACTGCGGCGATTACACTACGCGCCATGTCAGACCTACCTCCCTACATTGTTCCCCATAGCCAGGAAGAGATACGCATTCTTTACGAAGATGCCGACCTACTGCTGGTGCGCAAGCCCGATCTCCTGCTGAGCATTCCCGGCAGGCACCCGCTCAACAAAGACTGTCTTATTACCCGACTGCAACAGGACTACCCCACGGCGAGTATTGTTCATCGACTGGACCTTGATACCTCGGGCATCATGATCATTCCTTTGAACAAGCCCACCCATGCCCATATCAGCCGTCAGTTTCAGGAGCGCCTGGTAGAAAAGTGCTACCACGCTGTAGTGTTTGGATTGGTCGAGCAGGACTCAGGCGAAGTGGAACTGCCCATACGCTGTGACTGGGAAAACCGGCCTTTGCAGATGATTGATCATGAACAAGGGAAGCACGCCCTGACCCGCTACGAGATACTGGAGCGACTCAGCGACCGCACTCGGCTGTTGTTAAAACCTGTCACTGGCCGCTCTCACCAGCTCCGTATTCATATGCGCGAGCTGGGGCATCCTATTCTGGGCTGTGATATGTATGCCCATCAGCAAGCCCTGGAAATGGCCGACCGGATGTTACTGCATGCAAGCTTCATCGGATTTGAGCACCCGACCAGTGGCGAGTGGTTAACAGGTGAGTGCGCACCAGACTTCTGATTGACCATCAAAACTGATTGAGAATAAAGCCAATGACCATCACCTGTGGCACTGTAATCAGGGGCAGAAACAGTGCAATCTTCCATGACCGGGTGGTATCCCTGATCGACATGACCTCGGTATAGTCAGTCGCCACGCCCGCCATCAAGAATGTAAACGCGTTACCGGGCGCGTTGGCGCGATTCATCAGGTCGGCCGCAATGGGTGTAGAGCCCTCCGAGCAGACTTCAATGACGGTGGTAGCCAACAAGGTCAGCCAGAGTCCCGCAAATGTTGCACCAAACCAGACGGCGAAAGCATCTTCTGGCACCAAAGCGCGTATTGCGCCGGCCAAAATCAAGCCAAATAGTGACCAGCGAATCACAACCCTTGACCCCGCAAACCCCTCTTTGAGGATGTCAACGGTTCCCCCAAGCGAGAAACGCATGGAGCGGCGAACCTCGGACCACATTTCATCCAGCGGGCGTTCCTCGCCCAACTCTTCCCGCCAGGGATTGGAGGGCAAGGTGCCGCGAGAGACCAGTGCGTCAAAAATCATTCCTGAAATTAAGCCAATCACCAATGACAGCAGAATGAAGAGCAAGGTCCAAACTACGCCAATCAGTCCAAACAAAATCAGAGTGAGAGAGAATGAGTTCCAGGGACTGGCCAGAAGAAAAGCCATCACCTGGCCCACCGTCGCGCCACGCTCGTAGAGCTTCATCCCAACCGCGAGAATGCCGTGACTGCAGAGGTCCAGAAACACCCCCGCGAGGGTGGCTCGAAACAGCCCGTGGATACCTCCATCACGCCCAAGAATACCCATCACCAATTCCCGTGGCACCCGACTCAGCAATCCGACGAAAATTATTCCCAGCGCGATACCCCACCACATGGCGTTAAACAACTCGAATATACCGCCGGTGAAAACGCCTAACACGCCACCGTGATCGTGTTGGCTGAACGCCCCTATAGAGTAGGCAACAGCAACAACAAGCAGACAGACCCAGAAGAAATAGTCTCTGCTTGCCGGTGTTTCACAGCAACTGTCGCCATCAGTTTCTGGAGCATGACAGCTGGCGGTTGGTGCCTCAGAACTCTCAGCGGCGCTGGCCGCCTCAGTGCCGCTCGCGCAACAGTGACTGTCTTTACTCTCGTGTTCTTTACTCATAGCGAGGAATCATCAGCGCTGGCAAGATCGTTCAGGATGGCACAATCGGGCCCCTCGTCCCCGTGACAACGACTGGCCATGTCCCGCAAAACCTGCTGCATAGCCAACAGCGAATCGATCCGTTGCTGCAGCTGCTCAGTCTTCTCCAACACCAGGGCGCGAGCATGCCGACTCTGCCGGCCGCTGTCGCGATGTAAGCCCAAAAGTTGCCGACATTCGCTCAGGTCAAAACCCACATCCCTGGCACGACTTAGAAACTTTAATTCCTCCACCGCGCCATCTTCGTATACCCGGTAGCCGTTCTCTGTCCGATCGACAGGAGCGGTCAAGCCAATATCTTCGTAGTAACGAATTGTTTTACTGCTGAGCCCACTGCGTCGGGCGGCTTCCGAGATATTCATTGTCGTCTCCGGGTTCCCATCACCCTAATGTAAACCTTCCAGTTACTAGAAGGTCAACCCTTTCGTGCATCGATGTTCAATTCATCAAGCAACTACTTCTTCGGTGACTTCCGTGCTCAGCGCTCGTCCTAGATATTCGGTGAAGATCTGGGCGCGGGCGCTCATTACGCCCGGTTGTCCAGTCACCAGGTAATGGGAATGCTGAGCTTCTACGGTCTGACCGCCCAGTGCCACCAGGCTGCCGTTGCGTAAATCGGTGGAGACTTCTACCCGATCGGCAAGGAACACGCCGCAGCCATCGCGAGCTGCGCATATCCCTAAATAGGAATCCTGCACGTAAAGGTTAGTGCGAGCCTCTCTTTGCTCCAGCCCATTATTCGATAACCAACGCTGCCAGCGTCCATGACGGTCATGAATCAAGGGCAATCTGAGCAACTCCGAAGGCTCCAGAACGCTACCTCCAGTGGGCAACAGCGATGGACTCACGACCGGCCCATATTTCTCGCGAAACAGTTCTCGTACCACTTTTTTAGGCGCTATGGGTTCACCAAAACAAACGGCAACCTCTATTTCTGCGGGCAACTCTCGTTGCATCGGCAGGATATTATCCAGACGAATTTCAATTTCAGGATAGCTCTGATTGAATTCACCGATCATCGCTAACAACCAGCAAGCAGATATGGAGGGCGGCGCGGCCAGCACGAGCTCGCCAGGCAAGGATGCTGGATCGACAGAAAGAGCTCCCTCCGTCAGCCGGTCCAGTGCCTCACCCACCGCCTGCGCCAGGCGGTTGCCCTCTTGAGTCAGGGTCAACCGATTCCTGCTGCGATCAAAAAGCAGGATGCCTAACTGTTCCTCCAACTGGCGAACCTGTCTGGAAACCGCACCGTGGGTGACCCCCAGTTCCGCCGCCGCTCGACGCAGATGACAGTGTCTGGCTGCGGCTTCAAAAGCACGCATAGCGTTAAGCGGCAAGTTGCGTCTCAATAGTTCCACGGCTACTCCTGTTTACTTTTAATCACCACATAGGTGCAAATATATCGATTGCAGTGACAAATACAATACATAAAATGCTCTACATCGCCATACTCTATCGGAATCAATACCATGAAACTGCAGCTCAGCGACCCCACCCTGCTGAAGAGCATGGCTTACATTGACGGTGAGTGGCGCCCGGCGGCCAACGGGTCCAGTTTCACTGTGAAGAATCCGGCAACTGGCGAGGTGATTGCTGATGTGACGGATCTGGGTGCGGCAGAGACCCGCGCCGCCATTGCAGCAGCACAGCAGGCAATGATCAGCTGGCGACAGCAGCCAGCGAAAGAACGCAGCGCAATATTACGCCGCTGGTTCAACCTGATCATGGACAACCAGGAAGACCTGGCGTGCCTGATGACGGCAGAGCAAGGCAAAGTACTTGCTGAGTCACGCCTGGAAATTACCTACGCCGCATCTTTTGTGGAATGGTTTGCTGAAGAAGCCAAACGAATTTACGGCGATGTGATTCCTGGCCCAAATGACAGACGCTCAATTGTCATCAAGCAGCCTGTCGGTGTGGTCGCAGCGATCACACCCTGGAATTTTCCCAGTGCGATGATCACCCGCAAAGTGGGGCCCGCCCTCGCCGCAGGCTGCAGCGTGGTGCTCAAACCTGCAGCCGAGACTCCTCTGTCGGCTCTGGCGTTGGCCGAGTTGGCAGATAGAGCGGGCATACCCGGCGGTTTATTTAATGTCATCACCGGCACCGATGCTCCTGCAATTGGCGACGAACTCACCTCCAGTGACATCATTCGCAAGCTTACCTTCACTGGATCTACCCCCGTCGGCAAACATCTGCTCGCGCAGAGCGCCGCTACAGTAAAAAAGGTTTCCATGGAGCTGGGAGGCAACGCTCCTATTATCATTTTCGATGATGCAGACCTGGATACTGCGGTCCAGGGAGCCATTGACACCAAATACCGTAACGCAGGCCAGACCTGCGTCTGTGCCAATCGTCTGCTGGTTCAGGACACTATCTATGACGCCTTCATCGAGAAACTTACCCAAGAGGTGAGCAAGTTTCGCGTGGGCGATGGCATGAATGAAAGCAACACCCTTGGGCCATTGATAGAACCAAAGGCACTTTTGAAGGTAGACGCTATGGTGCAAGATGCTGTTGCCGACGGTGCTAGCCTGGCCCTGGGCGGTAGAGCGATGCCTGAACTGGGGCCAAACTTCTATCAGCCCACCATACTGGCGAATGTCACCAATGACATGCGGGTCTTTCGCGAGGAGATTTTTGGCCCCGTCGCCCCAGTGCTTCGCTTCAGCGATGAGATCGAGGCTATCGCTATGGCCAACGATACCGAGTACGGATTGGCTGCCTATCTCTATACTAATGATTTAGGCCGCGTCTGGCGGATCAGCGAAGCGATTGAGTACGGCATGGTGGGCGTCAACGAAGTAGCGATCACCTCCGAGCTGATCCCCTTTGGTGGCGTCAAGGAATCAGGCCTGGGACGGGAAGGTTCCCATTACGGTATCGACGATTATGTCGAAGTGAAATACATTTGTATGGGCGGCATCGCCCAAGCCTAAAACGGACAATATAAGGTACTTATTATGTCAGCAGTCATTTACCCCACAACTAACCTGGCCGCTACCGAGCAGCTCAAATTCGAGCGCGCAGACGGTGTTTATGTTTATGACCAGGACGGCAAGCAGTACCTCGAGGGAATGGCAGGCCTCTGGTGCACCGGCCTCGGTTACGGTAACCGCGAGCTGATCGATGCCATCAGTGACCAGCTGGGCAAGTTATCTTTCTCCCATACTTTTGGTGGCAAAACACATCAGCCAGTTATTGACCTGGGCGATAAACTCGCAGACATGGTGCCGGTAAAAGATGCGATGGTGTTCTTCGGTAATTCGGGCTCCGATGCCAACGACAGCCATATCAAAATGCTCCGCTACTATTTCAACGCTATTGGTAAACCCGAAAAGCGCAAAATTATTACCCGTGATCGCGCTTACCACGGCGTGACCGTAGCAGCAGGCTCACTCACCAGCTTGCCGGCTAACCTGGCGCATTTCGACGCTCCGCTGGAAGCACTGGGCGTTTTGCGCACAGACCACCCACACTACTATCGCGGAGCCCAGGGCGACGAGAGCGAAATGCAGTTCGTTGATCGCATCACCAACAACCTGGAACAGCTCATTCTACAAGAAGACCCCGATACCATAGCGGCGTTTATCGCCGAACCTATTACCGGTGCGAGCGGCGTACTGGTGCCGCCACCGGGTTATTACGAAAAAGTACAAGCCATTCTGGAAAAGTATGACATTCTATTTTGGGCTGACGAGGTCATCACCGGTTTTGGCCGCACCGGTAAAGTATTCGGTTGTGAAACGGTCAACATACAGCAACCCTCGATGATGACTTTTGCCAAGCAAATGTCGTCCGCCTATTACCCTATTAGCGCCTCTGTTATCAGCGGCGAAATGTACGAGCCAATGATTGCGGCCAGCGAAGAAGTCGGTGTGTTCGGCCATGGCTACACCTACTCGGGGCATCCGGTAGCTTGTGCCTCGGCACTGAAAACCCTGGAAATCTATGAACGGGACGGTCTTTATGACAATGCAGCGACTCAGGGAGAACACCTGCAGTCACGGCTTGCCGAGCTTATGGAATATGAACAAGTCGGCGAAGTACGCGGTGCGGGCCTGATCGGCGCTATCGAGCTGGTTGAGCACCGCGACAGTAAAGCACCTGATGCCGCTCTGGCAAAAAAGGTGACCCTGGCAGCACAGGAAAATGGTCTGATCGTGCGTAATGTGGCCGGCAATGCCATTGCGGTGTGTCCACCGTTAATTATTAATCGTGAGCAGGTTGATGAGATGATAGATAAACTGAAACTCTCGCTTGAGCAGACTATTTGAGGAAAATTTTCATGCGTTCTCTGGATTTCCGCCCGTCTGGGAATCCGGAGGACAGCTAGGCTAGAGCGCCCGCAAGTACTCGACCATCAACTGCACACTGCGCTTACCTCGGAACTCGTTAACTTCCAACCGATAAGCCACCTCCACCTCGAGCACTGACTCATCCGGCCAAACATCCAGGTCCACATTAAAGGCAATGGCGTCGATGATTTGTTGACTGTCTTTCAAAGACAGCACTAACTTGAGGTGTTTGTCGCCAACCAGTCGCTGCTGAACGATTTTAAAATGGCCATCGAAAACCGGTTCCGGAAAATGCTGCCCCCATGGCCCCGCAAAACGCAGCTCATTCGCGAGGTCCAGGGCGAAATCGCCAGCCCCCAGCTCACCGTCTGATTCGACTACGGCCTGCAGTTCGACATCTTTGGCATGGCGCTCCACCTCCGCAATAAATGCTGTATTAAAGTCACGGTAAAGCTCGCGCGGAATGGTCAATCCCGCCGCCATAGCGTGCCCGCCAAATTTGAGAATCATGCCCGGATGACGGGTGGCAACCGCGTCGAGTATGTCACGAATATGAATTCCATTGATGGACCGGGCGGAACCTTTAATTTCGCTTTCATCACCATCGGCAAAAACGATTGTTGGTCGATGCAGCCTGTCTTTAATCCGAGAAGCAAGTATGCCAATAACGCCCTGGTGCCAGTCGCCCTGATACAGCGTCATAGCCACGGGCACACCGACTTCATCCAGGGCTAATTCATCCAGCAGTTGGAGCGCCTGATCCTGCATACCTTGCTCAATTTGTCGGCGGTCCTGGTTTTTCTGGTGCAGTTCGCTTGCGAGCCTGCGGGCGGCCGAAGGCTCATCCTGCAACAAACATTCAATGCCCACCGAAATATCGTCCAGCCGGCCCGCAGCATTAATGCGAGGTCCAACTGCAAATCCCAGGTCTGATGCCACCACACCGCGCAGCGGGCGAGAGGCCACTTCCAACAGGGCAATTATGCCCGGGCGTGCCTGCCCTGCGCGAATACGCTGCAGGCCGGCTGCAACTAATATTCGATTGTTTCGATCCAGGGGCACAACGTCGGCGACTGTGCCGAGTGCAACCAGGTCGGTGAGTCGCCCCAAGTTAGGTTCTGTTCTATCGGCAAACCAATCCCGATTCCGCAACTCGGACCGCAAGGCCATCATGATGTAAAAAATGACTCCAACACCAGCGAGATTTTTGCTGGGAAAGTTACAGCCCGGCTGATTGGGATTAACGATAACGTCAGCATCCGGCAATTGGTGGCCAGCGAGATGATGGTCGGTGATCAGTGTATTGATACCCTGTTCCCGCGCAGTGGCAATGCCATCAATACTGGAGATACCGTTGTCTACAGTAATGATGATGTCGGGCTTACCCTGCTCCAGGGCGAGTTCAACAATTTCTCGGGTCAGGCCATAGCCATATTCAAATCGATTGGGCACCAGGTAGGACACTTGCGTGGCACCAAATGATTTCAGTGCATCCAAAGCCAGCGCGGTACTGGTCGCGCCATCTGCATCATAGTCGCCAACAATAAGAATGCGTTGTTGCTCAGCCAATGCGTCAGCGAGCATTTTCGCTGCGCGCTCTGCGTTAAGTAATTGTGCAGGTGGCAGCAGGTGGGTGAGACCAAGGTCGAGGTCTTGAGATGACCGCACTCCCCTGCCGGAATAGACCCTGGCAAGGAGGGGATGCAGCTTATTTTCGTCCCACTGGACTGAGGAGTGAGTTTCGCGCCGACGAATAAGTTTGTTCACAATCGCGCTAAATCAGGCGTTAACATTCTTCAGCATAAACGCCTGCACTGCTGAAAGGTCATTGGGCAAGACTTCGAATCGTTCAGGGCGATCGAATAAATCACGCAGGTGATGGGGCAGCGATGGTTCCGTATCAAGCTTGGCTGCCTTCACCGCGCCGGGGAATTTCGCCGGATGAGCAGTGGCCAGCGTTACCACGGGAACCGAGGCGGGAACCTTGGCATCAAACGCCGCTTTCACACCAATCGCACTGTGCGGATCCAACATATATTCACAGTCTTTCCACGTGGCTGCCATCTGAGCGCAGGTTTCCGCATCATTAACACATTGGCTGGAAAACAATGCACTGGCCTTGGCCATCGCCTGTTGTGAAAAGCTGATGTCGCCCTGGTCGAAGTCAGCCATCAGCTGTGCAATGGAAGCACCATCACGTTCATACAAATCAAACAACAAACGCTCAAAGTTGGACGAAACAGTAATGTCCATACTCGGGGACAGAGAATGCTCAAGCGGCTGGCGCCCGTAGCTGCCATTGCTCATAACTCGGTGCAACACATCATTGCGATTGGTAGCAATAATGAGGCGCTCAATGGGGAGACCCATCTGGCTGGCCAGGTAGCCGGCGAAAATATCGCCAAAATTTCCCGTCGGCACAGAAAAAGCGACGCTGCGCCCGGGTGCGCCAAGCGCAACAGCAGCATAAAAGTAATACACAATCTGGGCCATGATCCGAGCCCAGTTAATCGAATTAACAGCCACCAGCCTGCGATCTTTTGGCAGGAAATCACGCTTGTTAAAACTGGTTTTGACCATCGCCTGGCAGTCATCAAAATTGCCCTGCACCGCCAGGTTGTGAATATTGCTTCCGACCACTGTTGTCATCTGTTTGCGCTGTACGTCGGAGACGCGGTCATGAGGGTGCAGTATAAAAATATCGATGTTCTTACAGCGCTTACAGCCCTCAATGGCGGCGGAGCCTGTATCCCCCGAAGTCGCGCCCATGATCACCACTTTTTGATGCTTTCGTTCCAGCACATAGTCAAGCAGACGCCCCAGCAGCTGCAGGGCAAAGTCTTTGAACGCAAGCGTAGGACCGTGAAACAACTCCAACACCCACTGGTTGTGACCAAGTTGAATCATTGGCGCCACAGCATCGTGGCGAAATTCAGCGTAGGTCTCTCGCAGGATTGCTTTTAAATCATCTTCAGGAATACACTCGCCCACAAAGGGAGTGATGATTTTATGTGCCAGCTGAGAATAATTCAGACCTGCCATACTGCCGATTTCCTCGGCGCTGAAAGTAGGCAAAGACTCTGGAACATACAAACCGCCATCCGAGGCAAGCCCTGTCAGCAGTGCTTCTTCGAAGTTGAGCGCAGGGGCCTGGCCCCGGGTGCTAATGTATTTCACTTCTTTTACCCTAACCGTCCAGTGCTTCAACCCGAATGCGGGCTACTTCGCCTGAAATAGATTCTAATGCCTCGATAGTGGCGACCGCTACATCCATGCTGCCTTGCGATGCGCGACTGGTGAGAACAATCAAAGGCACGCGAGTTTCACCTTCCGCCGGCGGTTTCTGAATTAAAGCTTCCATACTAATGCCGTGATCGCTAAAAATTGATGCTATCGAA
The DNA here is from genome assembly GCF_026262685.1 of Candidatus Seongchinamella marina. Lineage (NCBI taxonomy): Bacteria > Pseudomonadati > Pseudomonadota > Gammaproteobacteria > Cellvibrionales > Halieaceae > Seongchinamella > Candidatus Seongchinamella marina. Next base: position 908,201 of record NZ_SHNP01000001.1, on the reverse strand, counting down.
GATAATACGCCGGGTTTATCCTCTGCAATAATCCGCAGATACCATGGTGTGACGACCTGCTCCATCGGTAAAACAGGCAAAGCCTTAAGGTCTGCAGTAGCAACACCCAAGGCCGGTACTCGACAGGACTGTCCAGCAGACAGCTCTCGCGCCAGGTCAACGATATCGGCAACTATTGCAGATGCGGTGGGCTCTGCCCCCGCACCTGCGCCGTAGTATAGAGTGGGACCAACTGCGTCTCCTTCCACCAACACCGCATTTTTAACGCCATTTACGTTAGCCAGTAAACGCCCCTCAGGTATCAACGTGGGATGAACCCGCAGTTCTACGCCGTCGGCACTGTGCTTGGCAACGCCCAGGTGCTTGATGCGATAACCCAGTTCCTCAGCGTATTCCACATCCTGTGTAGTGAGTCTGGTAATCCCCTCGGTGTAGACAGAGCTAAATTGCAGGGGCATACCAAATGCCAACGACGCGAGGATTACCAGCTTGTGCGCGGCATCAATCCCTTCTACGTCAAAAGTAGGGTCGGCTTCGGCATAGCCCAGTTCCTGGGCTTCGGTGAGTACGTCGGCAAAGTCTCGACCCTTCTCACGCATTTCGCTGAGAATGAAATTGCCCGTGCCATTAATAATACCGGCAAGCCATTCAATACGGTTGCCCGCAAGCCCCTCGCGCAAAGCTTTAATAATGGGAATGCCGCCAGCCACCGCTGCCTCGTAGCGAATAACAACATTGTTCTGCTCTGCGAGTGCGAACAACTCATTACCAAACTCTGCAACCAGTGCTTTATTGGCGGTCACTACGTGTTTTCCATTGCGCAGCGCCTCTTCGACCAGCTCTTTAGCAACCGAAGTACCGCCGATTAACTCCACCAGAATTTGCACCTCGGGGTCTCTGGCGACGTCAAAAATATCCCGACTAACCCGAATCTCACCGATGTCACAGTCGGGGTTGTCACGGCGAGCACCGATGTGAATCACCTCCAGCTCAGCCTGGGCGCGAGCGTTAATCGACTGTGCATTGCGATTCAACACGTTGAAGGTGCCACTGCCAACAGTGCCAAGACCGCAAATGCCGATTTTTACAAGATTTGAGCTCATTATTAGCTACTTTCCCCGATACAACTCTGGCTAGGCCGCTGCGACCCCATCATTTTTTATCATTTTTCGAATGTTGCGGATAGCCTGTCGAGTTCGGTGTTCGTTCTCGATCAAGCCGAAGCGCACATAGCCCTCGCCGTATTCACCGAAACCCACGCCGGGTGACACAGCAACCTTAGCCTCTTTTAGCAATTTTTTACTGAACTCCAGTGAATTCAGGTTCGAATAGCACTCGGGAATTTTCGCCCAGACAAACATGGTCGCCTTGGGTGGATCTACAGGCCATCCGGCATCGGTGAGCCCAGAACACAGAACATCCCTGCGGGATTTATACATCGCATTAATTTCACTAACACAGCTCTGATCACCTTCAAGCGCGGCAATAGCAGCGACCTGAATAGGCGTGAACATCCCATAGTCAAGATACGATTTGATGCGAGCCAAAGCACCTACGAGGGCCTGGTTGCCGCAACAGAAACCCACGCGCCACCCCGGCATATTATAACTTTTAGACATGCTGTAGAACTCTACTGCAACATCCATTGCGCCCTCTACCTGCAAAATAGAAGGTGCTACATAACCATCGAAGCAAAGATCCGCATAGGCCAGGTCCTGCACGACCCAAATCTCGTTCTCCTTGGCGATAGCGACCACACGCTCAAAAAACTCAAGTTCAACGCAATAAGCTGTTGGGTTCGATGGAAAATTCAGCACCAGCATTTTAGGCCGCGGCCAGCTATTTTGAATTGCCTTGTCCAGTTCGTCGAAGAACTCCTCCTCATTTGCGCCCATGGGCACGTGACGGATGTCCGCCCCGGAAATGACAAAGCCATAAGGATGAATTGGATAAGAGGGGTTTGGCACCAGAATCGCGTCCCCGGGGCCGGTCGTCGCAAGGGCCAGATGAGCAAGCCCCTCTTTCGAACCCAAAGTTACAATAGCTTCTGTTTCCGGATTCAGGGTCACGTCATAGCGACGCTGATACCAGTCACAAATCGCTCTGCGCAGGCGCGGAATGCCCTTGGACTGCGAATAACGGTGGGTATCACCCCGTTGGGCGGTTTCCACCAACTTGTCGACAATGTGGTTAGGTGTCGGCTGGTCTGGATTGCCCATGCCGAAATCAATGATATCCTCACCCGCCGCGCGCGCCTGCTGTTTCAAATCCCCAATAATATTGAAAACATAGGGGGGAAGGCGTGATATCCGCCGAAATTGCTCGTCCACAGTATTAACTCTGAATTGGGGCCCAAAGAGGCTGGATTGATGACCGGGAAAGGTCAGGAACAGTAAGGTTTCAGAGGAGTTATGTCAACGCGCGGGGCCGTAACTGTGGCATTGTACCCGCGCTTAATGGTGCCAAATTAACCGACCCTGGCATCCCCGCACAGGCAGGGAAGCAAGGTCAGGCGTCAGTTAGCGATAACTGTCGCCCATTTGAAGCAGCTAGTGGCTAGTTCAGGCCCAGCGTCACCATCAACTGGTCAGCACTCTGGTAGCCAGGAATCATCTGGCCTGTTTCGGTGATCATCGCGGGTGTGCCACGCACTCCCAACTCTTGACCCAACTGATACTGCTGGGCTACCGGATTATCATCACACTGATTAACCGCAACAGATTCCTTGTTTTTCAGGCTGGTCAATGTTTCCTGCGGGTTTTTCGCGCACCAGGCTCCTACCAACTGGCGATATCCCGGGGAGTCCATGCCAGAGCGTGGATAGGCCAGATAGCGCACTTCAATGCCACGTTTATTGAGCTCAGGTACCTCTTTATGCAACTTCTGGCAGTAAAAGCACGTCACGTCTGTGAACACTGAAATATGAGCAAGTGTGTCACCCTGCGCCGGGAAAACGATCATGTCCTTGGTATCGACCGCTTCCATCTTCACCAATCGCTCTTTATCGCGGCGTTTTTCTGCAAGGTTTACGAATTGGCCATTATTCACCTGAAACAAATCGCCAAGGATAAAATAACTGCCATCTTCCGTCGCATAAACCATAGGCCCAGCCTCGAACTGGACTTCCAGCATCCCGGGGACCTCACTGGTTTCAACGGTAGCCACCTTCAGCCCCATTGCCGGACTATCCAGGGCAGCGCGCACCTTTGCCACAGTGGCTTTATCAGCTGGAGTCCCCGCCTGGGCGAAGACTGCCAGCGCCAGCAGCAGAAACGCAGAAACGGACTGATTAAATCGAAATACCATGGTTTTTCCTCAATTGCGGGTGACAGACTCCTCGCCTGCCACCGGATAAATTATGCATCGCCTGTTTGAACAATTTTAACGCCGAGAGTTCCTCAGCCCCTGGGATGATGCTGCGCATGCAATTCCTGCATTCGCTGCTTAGCCACATGAGTGTATATCTGGGTCGTCGTCAGGTCGCTATGCCCCAGCAACATTTGCACTACCCGCAAGTCAGCACCGTGGTTAAGCAGGTGGGTAGCAAATGCATGCCGCAACGTATGGGGAGACAGGTTCTGCTTGATCCCAGCGCGCTGGGCGTAGATTTTAATACGATACCAGAAGGTCTGGCGAGTCATCTGTCGCCCTCTTTTGCTCGGAAACACTACATCTGAGGGAATTCCCTTGAGAAGCTCAGCCCGGGGGCCTGCCAGGTAGCCCTGCAACCAGGCTAGCGCTTCCTCTCCCATGGGTACCAGGCGTTCTTTGCTGCCTTTACCAAACACCCTGACAACTCCCTGGTTAATACTGATTTGGTTTATTTGCAATCCGGTTAACTCGCTAACGCGCAAGCCACAGGCGTAAAGCATCTCCAGCATAGTCCTGTCACGATACTCCAGCGCGATATCCAGGTCCGGGGCATCCAATAGCTTGTCAACATCGCCCTCGGACAATGACCTGGGCAGAGGGCGTCCCAGCTTTGGACTGTCTACATCCAGGGTGGGGTCTACGGTCAACCTGCCCTCGCGCAGCAGGTATTTGTAGAAACCTCGCGCGCAGGACATAAATCGAGCGGCAGAGCGCTGCGACTGCCCCTGCTGTAACCGCGCACCAAGGTAGGCCTGAAGCTCGGCCCTGTCAGTGCGAATAACTGAGCTCTTTTTACTCTTCGCCAACCAGTCATTGAACTGCCTTAAATCACGTCGATAAGAACTGAGCGTATTATCACTCAACCCCTTCTCCATCCACATGGCGTCAATGTAGCGTTCAATTTCAGGGTGTACGAGGAGCTCGGAGGTCATTCCACTACACTACCACGATCGGCGAATAAGTTGGGCAGGCGCACTTCGATGGATAACAAAGCAGGATTAACCTATGAGCATAAAAAAGCGGCCAATAAAGGCCGCTTTCGAAGACTGCTAAGGTAAAACTGGATTAACCCAGCTTTTCCTTGATACGGGCAGCCCGACCAGACAGCTCACGCAGGTAGTAAAGCTTAGCTTGGCGCACGTCACCACGGCGCTTGACGGACAGACTGTCAACCAAAGGGCTGTAAGTTTGGAAAGTACGCTCAACACCAACACCGTGGGAGATTTTGCGCACGGTGAAAGCAGAGTTCAGGCCGCGATTACGCTTGCCAATAACAACGCCTTCAAAGGCCTGCAAACGCTCACGTTCGCCTTCTTTCACTTTTACCTGAACAACCACGGTATCACCGGGGCCGAACTCGGGCAGGTCTTTTTCCATTTGTTCAGCGTCAAGCTGAGAAATGATCTTGTTGGTGCTCATGGTGCGCTCCTTTAGTGTTCCAGTCGTAGCTTCACAGCTAGCGGGCTCGTTAATTAACTTCGCTCACGGAGATATTCCGCCAGCAATTCATTCTCTTCGGCCGTCATTGACCGGCTCTGCAGCAAATCCGGGCGACGCTCTTGCGTCCTGCCCAGTGCCTGCTTCAGGCGCCAGCGGCGAATCAACTCGTGATTTCCGCTGAGCAAAACATCAGGTACCCGTTTACCCAGGTACTCCTCGGGCCTTGTGTAGTGCGGACAATCCAACAATCCATCTGCATAAGAATCCTCTTGTGCAGAGTCCTCATGCCCCAAAACACCTGGCAACTGGCGTGTCACCGAATCGATGACTACCATGGCAGCCAACTCACCGCCACTTAGTACATAATCGCCGATGGATAGTTCCTCATCGACTTCGGCTTCTATAAGACGTTCATCAACACCCTCATAGCGGCCTGCAACCAATATCAGCGCTCGCTCTCGCGAAAGTGCCACAGCCTTATTGTGATCAAGCCGCTGACCCTGAGGTGACAGGTAAATTACTTTTGCCTCTTCCCCTGTCGCCGCCTTTGCTGCAGCTATTGCTTGCTGCAAAGGGTTTATTTTCATCAACATACCCGGGCCGCCACCAAAGGGCCTGTCATCCACCGTACGATGCTTGTCGGTGGTGTAATCCCGCGGATTGCTGTGGCTGATCTGAACCAGGCCCTGTTTCACCGCCCTGCCAGTAACACCGAACTCACTGACAGCCTCAAACATTTCCGGGAACAGGCTTACCAGTGCAATCTGCATCCTGCCCCCCCGGTTATTTCTGCCGACCTATTCTTCGTGAATAAACCAGTCTATGTCTATCACTGCCTCTTCCAGGTCTACCCTGCTGACTGTATCGCCGGGCAGATAGGGAATGAGCCGTTCCTTGTCATCAATACTGTCGCCAGTGGCCTTTAAGACCAACACATCATTGGCACCGGTTTCGATCAGGTAATCCACGGTGCCCAGCAACACTCTGTCATCACCGGAATCTGGCTCCCGACCCCAAGCCTGCAGACCCTGCAGTTGGCGCCAATAAAACTCGCCCTCTTCCAGCGGTGGAAGACTATCGGCTTCCACCACGATTTGCAGTCCCTTATAGGATTCTGCCAGGTCGCGGTCATCAACTCCCGCAATATGGGCAACCATGCCCTTACCCTGTGGCTTCCAATGATCGAACTCCACCGCTACCAGTGCACCTCGACGCTGAAGCATCCACTTACCGAAGCGGAAGAGATTCTCCGCAGGATCAGTGAACGAATGTATTTTTACCCAGCCCTTTATGCCATAACAGCCCGTAATCTTACCGGCGGTCAGGGGGTTGGATCCGGACTCATTCATCAAAGACCGGTCGCCCGGCCTTAAGCCGCGGCTACTGCTGCGTCCTTGACCAGTTTGGCAACACGCTCAGACAGCTGGGCACCTTGGCCCTGCCAGTACTCGATGCGGTCGGCGTCGACGCGCAGACGCTCTTCCTGGCCACGGGCAACCGGGTTAAAAAAGCCCACTCGCTCGATGAAACGACCGTTACGCGCATTGCGGTGGTCAGTTACGGTCAGGTGGTAAAAGGGGCGCTTCTTGGAGCCACCACGTGCAAGACGAATTGTTACCATTTGCTTAAAATTCCTGAAAAATTAGAGGCATCTGAGTCGATTTGCTTCAGCTACCCACGACAAAAACCGACACACCGGCCGGAAAGGTGGCGTATCATACGGAAATCAGCTGTGGAATAAAACCCCAAAAGCGGGATTTATTTAGGTAATTCCGCAGCTTAGCTGCGAAACCAGTTACCTTTACCAGACCTCCTTTGGGGAGCGCAGTAGCTTCCGTTCAGGACCCATCTGCACAAAGGGAGCCAGTCTTGCGATCCGGACTCCAGAAGTCTTAAACAATCTATCTGAAGGGCGGCATTCCGCCCGGAGGCATGCCACCTGGACCACCCATACCGCCGCCGCCGGGTGGCATCATTCCACCAAGGCCGCGCATCATTTTCTGCATACCCCCGCCTTTCATCTTCTTCATCATTTTCTGCATTTGCTTATGCTGCTTTAACAGGCGGTTGAGGTCTTGCACCTGAGTACCAGAACCTTTGGTGATACGACGCTTGCGAGACCCCTGAATCGTCTCCGGACGACGCCGTTCGTTGGGGGTCATAGAGTTGATCATCGCCTCCATACGGGCAAACATTTTCACATCCAGGTTTTGCTGAGCCATTTGTGCCATGTTTCCCATGCCCGGCATCTTATCCAACATGCCGGTAATACCGCCCATATTATTCATCTGCTGCAGCTGGTCACGAAAGTCCTCGAGGTCGAAGCGCTGACCCTTTTTGACCTTGCGGGCCAATTTGGCAGCTTTATCCTTGTCGACCTTCTGCTCTGCCTCTTCGATCAGGGACAGTACATCACCCATGCCAAGAATGCGTGACGCCAGGCGATCCGGGTGGAACGGATCCAGGGCTGCGATTTTTTCGCCAACGCCCAGGAATTTAATAGGCTTACCCGTGATCGAGCGCACCGACAGGGCCGCACCACCGCGCGTATCAGCATCAACCTTGGTGAGAATGACACCGGTCAAAGGCAACGTTTCTCCGAAAGCTTTGGCGGTGTTGGCTGCATCCTGACCTGTCATGGCATCGACCACAAACAGGGTCTCGATGGGATTAACTGATGCATGAAGCTGCGCGATCTCAGCCATCATATCCTCGTCTACCGCGAGACGACCCGCGGTGTCCACGATGAGTACATCAGAAAATGACTTCTTGGCATGGCTAAGTGCCGCAGTGGCAATGTCGACCGGTTTTTCCGAGGACTCGGAAGGGAAAAAATCGACACCCACCTCAGCTGCAAGGGTTTCCAGCTGCTTGATTGCGGCAGGACGGTAGACATCAGCCGACACTACCGTCACCTTCTTTTTATCGCGCTCTTTCAGCAATTTGGCCAATTTGGCCACAGAGGTTGTTTTGCCTGCCCCTTGCAGACCAGCCATGAGAATCACCGCCGGGGGCTGGGTTGCAAGATTGAGCCCTTCGTTGGCGGAACCCATAACAGACTCGAGCTCGGACTGGACTATTTTCAGAAAAACTTGTCCCGGGCTGAGGCTTTTCATCACCTCCTGGCCAACAGCCCGCTGTTTCACAGACTCCACGAACTGTTTCACTACCGGTAAAGCCACGTCGGCCTCCAGCAGCGCCATGCGCACTTCACGCAAGGTTTCCTGGATATTATCTTCGGTGAGGGTTGCCTTACCGGTAATCGAACGCAGACTGTTTGACAGGCGATCGCTGAGACTTTGAAACATCTAAATACTCTCAAACTTCATAATGGAGAGCAGCCGCTATTGATTCTGCTGGGCCACCCCTGTACAAAGGACAGAGTATACGCCACCTCGGTCCAACCCCCAAACTGATGTCTGCCAGCCTCCTAGCACCTATTGCTGCATTACTTTATCTGACCGCGACAGGTCTGCACCTCATGCACATTTTTCAGCAACGCCAGGGGTTAAGCCGCGGGGTTGCCGTCATGGGCAGCATTGCGATGGTCTGCCATAGCATCGTGGCCGTGCAGGGTGTCAGTGTTACCGGCGGCCTCAGCCTCGGGTTTTACAAAATTTCCGCCTTGATGTTTCTGGCTGTTAACCTGGTGTGTGTTTTGCTGATGCTTCGACGCCCACTGCAAAACCTGCTTGTCGTTCTTTTTCCGCTCTCGGCGATGTCGGTGCTTGTGTCGACTTTCGCACCCGAGACAGCATCAATTACCACTCAATTACCCGGTGGACTGCTGTTGCACATTGGCTGCTCTATTCTGGCCTATGCAGTACTTACCCTGGCTGCAGCCCAGTCAGCATTGGTTGCCGCCCAGGACTACCAGCTACGCCACCGACATACTCATGGTATTGTCCAAATACTACCGCCCCTGCAGCTCATGGAAATCATGCTGTTTGAGCTGCTCTTGGTGGGCGTGGTCCTGCTCACAATTTCCATCATAAGTGGTTTTATATTCCTCGATGACATTTTTGCCCAGCATCTGGTGCACAAGACTGCGCTAACTATGCTCGCCTGGATTCTCTTCTCCGTGCTGCTATGGGGCCACCACAAGCTGGGGTGGCGCAGTCAAACAGCCGTGCGTCTTACGCTCGCCGGTTTCGCCGCACTGATGCTGGCTTTCTTTGGCTCCAAACTGGTCCTCGAACTGATATTACAGCGCGGCTAATCATGCCCGCTGGGGGCTTGCTCCTACCGATCTTTTTCTTCAAGATACCGACTCAGAAATTATTACAGGTTTATACCCACCTTGAACGAAGCACCGCTGGGTCTACTCTTCTCGGTTTTGGCTGCACTTGTTCTTCTCTCCGGTTTTTTCTCAAGCTCAGAAACCGGCATGATGTCCCTCAATCGCTATCGATTGAAGCACCTGCAGAACAACAAGCACCGAGGCGCTACTCGCGCCGGCAAATTACTGGAACGCCCAGACCGGCTTATCGGCTTGATTCTGATCGGCAACAATTTGGTCAATATTTTTGCCTCGGCCATCGCCACGGTCATCGCCATACGACTGTGGGGCGACGCGGGAATTTTCATTGCCACTTTCGCTCTAACCCTGGTCATCCTGATCTTTGCTGAGATAACGCCGAAAACTATTGCAGCACTTCACCCTGAAAAAATAGCGTTCCCTGCCAGCCTGATATTGCTACCGCTATTGAAAATACTGTACCCACTGGTCGCTGCAGTAAACTGGATAACCAACGGCTTACTGCGCACGTTTGGCATGGACCCTGCGAAACAAAATGACGAACACGTTTCATCGGACGAATTGCGTACTATCGTCACCGACGCAGGCAAGCTGATTCCCGCACGCCACCGCGGCATGCTGCTCAACATTCTCGACCTTGAAGAAGTCAGCGTCGACGACATTATGGTTCCGCGTAACGATGTTTTTGGTATAGACCTCGATGACAGCGACGATGAGATCCTGCGCTATATTCAAACCAGCTCTCACACCCGTTTGCCCGTATGGAAAGAAGACATCAACAATATTGTAGGCATGCTGCACATGCGCAATATGAGCCGGGTAATCGATAGCCAGGGACTAGATCGAAATGCGCTGGAACGGGAAATGGAAAAACCCTACTTCATACCGGAAGGCACTCCCCTGCATACCCAGCTCCTGAATTTTCAACAGAAAAAGAGCCGCCTTGCTGTCGTTGTAGATGAATACGGAGAAGTGATGGGGCTGGTCGCACTGGAGGATATTCTTGAAGAGATCGTTGGCGAGTTCACCTCTAACATGGCAGGCACCGAGGACAATATTTTTCCCCAGCGAGATGGTAGTTTTATTATTGCAGGCACTGCCAATATTCGAGAAATCAACAAATCCCTGGACTGGCATCTGCCCACCGACGGCCCCAAGACAATCAGTGGCCTGATCCTCGAATACCTGGAAGGCTTTCCTGACGCCAATGCCGGCCTGTCTATAGACACTTACCGACTGGAAATTCTCGAACTTGAAGGTAATGTTGTGCAGGCCGTAAAGGCAAATGTGGTCGCTGCTGAACCGACAAATTAAGCGCTTCTATTTACAGCAGCTTTACCGGGAATGAGTCTTTGCGGCGCGCGATTGCCCGCTCCAGAATATCTTGCTTGCCTTTGGGGCTCTCCATAAACCATTCAGTGATTTCCCCGGCGCTGCGAAAGCAACCCTGACAAATATCATTACCGTCCAGAACACAAATTGAAATGCAAGGTGACTGCGGGCCAATATCGTTCATGTCTGCTCAACCAAGTCCTGAACAAAGCGCTTGGCATTGCCTACGTAATGATCGGCATTACGCTGCAGTTGCAATTGCGCCTCATCACTCAACTGCCTGACAATTTTAGCCGGTGAGCCTAGCACCATCGAGCCATCAGGAATTTCAGTGCCTTCAGTAACCAGCGCATTTGCGCCTATCAAACAGCCTTTGCCCACACGTGCACCGTTGAGCACGACCGCATTGATGCCGACCAACGAACCATCGCCAATCGTACAGCCATGCAGCATGGCGTTATGGCCCACTGTTACATTTTCGCCAACGATCATTGGGTAACCTGGGTCAGCGTGCATAACAGTGCCATCCTGGATGTTACTTCCTGCACCAACCTCAATACGATCCGCATCACCACGCAGTACGCAGCTAAACCAGACGCTGGCATTGTCATGCAAAGTGACATCACCAATCACTGCCGCATTGGGCGCTATAAAATGGCCTTGGCCTAACAGCTTTACCTGTTTATTCCCCAGAGAGTACTTCATGGTCTAGTATTCCAATCACGTTGTAAATCAAGGCCCGCATCGTAGGCAATATTTGCCATCATAGCCAGCACGGCAGCTGTTACACCCCAGATATTGTCGTCATTCATTTGATAGTGCGGCACCATTCTCTCAGCGCCATTTACCTGCATTCGCTCCAGTCGAAACAAATCAACATCAGCAAAGCAGCTCAAAGGCTGGGTAAACAACGAGTCAAATTCACCGTAGTCAATTTTCAGCTCCAATTGAGCAGGTACACGAGCGATACAGGGGTGAACTTCAAACCCTGTTCTTGTTACCAGCGGAGATAATTCTCCGAGCGCATGTACCAGCTCTTCTCGAACCCCAACCTCCTCCCAGGCCTCGCGTCTTGCAGTTACCCAAGGGGTAAGGTCTTCAGGCTCGCGCTTACCGCCGGGAAAAGCGATTTCACCCGGGTGATTTTTCAGGTGCTTTGCCCGTCTACCCAGAAGCACTCTGGGCTCAGCCTCGTCTGACAGCATCACCAGCACTGCCGCCTGCGGCAGGTCGCTGTGGTCCCAGACTAAGCCATTCAGCACCAGCGAATTTTCCAGTGTTTGCAGAATGGGAGATAGCAAGCCCATCAGGCCAGCGCCTCTGTCCGGAAAGTAATGCCAGACCTAAACACCGCGTTCCTGCTCCGCATAGAACTGGTCGGCGAACTGCTCCAGTCGGCCCTGTTCGATAGCTTCTCGAATACCCGCCATGTGTTGCTGATAGAAATATAAATTATGAATAGTGTTTAGCTGAGAACCCAGAATCTCATTACATTTGTCCAAGTGGTGCAGATAAGCGCGACTGAAGTTTTTACAGGTGTAACAGCCGCATTCCTCATCAAGTGGCAAGGTGCTGGTTTTATGTCTTGCGTTGCGCAGTTTAAGCGCTCCGTGCGAGGTAAAAATATTGCCGTTGCGAGCATTGCGAGTAGGCATGACACAATCAAACATATCCACCCCCCTGCGCACGCCCTCTAACAAATCTGCAGGTGTACCCACTCCCATGAGGTACCTGGGCTTGTCTTCAGGAAGAAGAGGCTGCATGACCTCAAGCACAGACATCATTTCGTCCTTGGGCTCGCCCACAGACAGGCCACCAATAGCGTAGCCATCAAAGCCTATCTCTTTGAGACCGACGAGCGATTGTTCTCGCAAGTGGGAGTACATGCCGCCCTGGACAATACCAAATAACGCTGCCGAACTATCAGCGTGCGCGGTTTTGCTGCGCGCCGCCCAGCGCAGAGACAACTTCATGGAATCGCTAGCCTCCTGCTCCGTGGCCGGGTAAGGCGTGCACTCATCGAATATCATGACAATGTCTGACCCAAGCTTGCGCTGTATGGACATTGATTTTTCCGGATCAAGGAAGACTTTCGACCCATCCACCGGCGACTGGAACTTTACCCCCTCTTCAGAAATTTTCCGCATATCGCCAAGGCTAAACACCTGGAACCCGCCTGAATCGGTGAGGATTGGACCATTCCAGTGCATAAAGTCATGTAAATCGCCATGCTGCTCGATGATATCAGTACCGGGGCGAAGCCATAAATGGAAGGTATTGCCCAGAATGATCTCGGCGCCAATTTCATGAATATCCCTGGGCAGCATGCCTTTTACGGTGCCATAAGTTCCCACTGGCATGAATGCCGGGGTCTCAACGGTGCCACGGGGAAAATGTAGACGGCCTCGGCGCGCATCCCCATCACTCCCAAACCGCTCGAAGCGCATGCGACAATCACGGCTCATTGTGAACTTTCTCCCGCACTCAAAAACATGGCATCTCCGTAACTGAAAAATCGATAAGACCTTGCGACCGCCTCCTCATAGGCGTTCATTATATGCTCCTTGCCCGCAAAAGCGGCTACCAGCATCAGCAAAGTAGACTCCGGCAAGTGAAAATTCGTCACCATGGCGTCAACCGAACGGAATTGATACCCCGGGTAAATAAAAATATCCGTATCTCCGACGAAAGGCCTTATCTCACCGGTGGTGCTGGCAGACTCAAGAGAGCGCACGGCGGTAGTACCCACCGCTACGACTCGGCCGCCCCGTGCACGTGCGTCACTAACCGCGGCGCAGACGTCTTCCCCTACTTCTACAAATTCGGAATGCATAATATGATCGAGAATATTGTCTTCACGGACGGGTTGGAAAGTACCCGCTCCAACGTGCAGAGTCACCTTGGCAGTGCGAACATCCAATTCGGCGATCTGCCTCAGCAGATCGTCAGTAAAATGCAGCCCCGCGGTAGGCGCAGCAACCGCACCCTCGCGCTCAGCAAACACAGTTTGATAGCGTTCCTGGTCAGCTTCTTCATCCTGCCGTGCGATGTATGGTGGCAGCGGCATGTGTCCTATATCCCGCATGATATCAGTCAGTGGCAGGCCGCCTTCACTGGAGAGCATAAACAATGCCCCCTCTCTCCCCGTAACCTCCAAACGGTAATCGCCGGGGCTAGCGCCTTCACGCTCTGCAAGCAAAATTCGGGTGCCCGGTCTGGGGGATTTACTACAGCGAATATGAGCCAGGGCCGAGTGTGTGCCAATGACACGCTCGATCAGGATTTCCAGCTTACCGCCCGTTTCTTTTTGGCCCCAAAGGCGTGCCGGAATCACTCGAGTGTTATTGAAGACCAGCAAATCATCGCTTGTTAGCAAGCCTGGGAAATCAGTGAAATTGCGATGTGCCATCGCCCCATCAGAACCGTCAAGGCACAATAGCCGACTATCACTTCGCTCAGGTAATGGATACTGCGCTACCAGTTCCTCAGGAAGATGATAGGAAAAATCTGTACGCTTCATCGATTAATACCGTAAACCAGCGGATCCACACTCACTGACGTCCATTCATAGACACAGAAGCCGGCACAGGGGCCGGCTTCTAAGGGTGCAACCTGCTAAAGAGATTACTCTTCCTCAGGAGCCTCTTCTTCGGCAGCCTCGGATTCTTCTTTTGCAGCTTCAGGTTCTTCTGCAGCAGCTTCAGCTTCTTCAGCGGTCTCTTCCTCAACCGGCGCTTCTTCGGGTGCAGCCGCCGCTGCTACCTTTATCAGGTCTTCCGCCAGTAAAATTTTGACTTTTTCTTCAGCATTAACAGCATTTTTGTTGGCATCCTTTACCGCATAGCGGTCATCGCTGCGCTTGAAGATGCTGTAATCTGCAGTTTTCTTAACCAGTTTCATGGCCATGTTCTTTTCTCCTCAAAGGTACTCAGATCATCCGCACTTTCAGCGGCCTGGGTATAAATTAGCTGCTCTCGACGGAACTGGCGCGGAGTTTACAACCAAATAGGGGCGGGGTTAAGGAAAAATATTGCAGTTTAGAGGCCGATTGCTATAATCCGGCGCTCTCCAAACAGACGTCCAGGCGCTCTTTGCCAATTCAGCCTTTCTGAGCTGAGACACAGAGCAGTGGAGAACGAGATGCTGCGACGTCATGGGTTAAGAGTAAAATGCCGGTGTGGTGGAATTGGTAGACACGCTAGATTCAAAATCTGGTTCCTTCGGGAGTAACGGTTCAAGTCCGTTCACCGGTACCACTCTCAACCTAAAATAATTGCACATTGCAAGCCACGTGCTCATCGCGTGCATCCTTTGTGTCACTCAATAGTGAATGTGTGCGCATCCCCTAAGCGCATGCAGGAGACAGGGTGAGGTAAGCCTTTCGCTCACAGCTTGAACAGGCAGTTTGATAACCATCAGACTGACCAATGAGCTGATTAAAACGCCTCTTTATTTGATCGAACAAATCTCTACTTTTCGCTCGTTTTATCTGGAAATGCAGCCCGCGCGCACCTAAATTCGATGACTGAAATCATCTGAAAACAGGACCAACGGGTGAAAAATTTTGACCTCACCTTCAAAGGAGATATTCTGCCTAACTACGACCCTGCTCACGTTCGCGAGGGCCTGGCTGAGTTGTTTCAAGTTCGCGACCCCCTCGTTATGGACGAGTTGTTCTCCGGGGGTACCTTCGTATTACGTAGTAATTTGGGACGCAAGTCGGCAGCGGACTATTTCAGAAAGATTACTGATATCGGTGGAGTAGCAGAATTGGTGCCTACTGAGTCTTCGGCTATCCCCACAGACGCACCCAAACAGCAGGTAATGACCCGAGTACAGAAGGAGAATACGGGCGTGTTTTTTGCCTCCAGCCCTCACCGTGCCAGAAAGGGCGAAATTATCAGCGACCCTGCAGTCGACGCTCTGCTTGAGCCTGAAGAGACCTCAGCGACTATTTTAGAACCAGCCGTGCCGCCTGCCAATGAAATCCTGGCAAAACTGCAAGACCTGAAACTGGACGCGAAAACCAGTCACAAGAGCAAGCTGAAGCAGTTGAGCCAGATGCAGAAAGAGGTGAAAGACGAAAATGCATCAGCCCTGAAGAACGTCGAGGTAGAGAGGGAGGCAGCCTTGCTCGCCGCGAAGGAAGAATTTGCCCGCTTGCAGCAGCTGGAAGCCGAGAGCAAGGAACAACTCGACAAAAGCCTTTCCATTCTTTCTGCAGAGGAGGCCGAAAAGAAACACAAACTGCAGCGCCAAATCAAGCAAGTGAATGAGCAAACTGCAACGGCATTAAAGAAAGACGAAGGCACCGCTACACAACTTGAAATTGACCGCTCGACTTGTCAAAAGTTGGCCGAGGAAACTATTGAAAGCTTGAAAGCGAAAATTGCTGCATCAGAAGCACAGGTAAAGCGGGACCTGTTAGCAATAGACCGTTTGCAGCAGGAAGCGGGAGCCGTGTTGCAGCAAGAGCAAGCACGACTGGCAATGAAAGCAGAGTCGTTACAGGGAGCCTATCAGCAAGCCATTAACAGCCTGCGAATACAACGGCAGGAACACGAGCAGCAGCAAATGACTGAAGTGAGTGAAATTCGCCATCTCCGTCAACTGGCTGATCGCGCGCGCGAAGACAGGCTTGCCGAACTCTGGAAAAAGGAACAACAGCTCAACAACAAGGTTCAGGAACGCCTCAACGAGCTGGAAAAAATACGAGCGAGACATGAGCAATCGCTGGATGCTCGACTGCGGAGGTTCAAGGAGGAAGAAGAAAAGATTAAACGAGGCGAGGTTGCTCTTACTTGACTTGAAATTCTGAACCGATCGGTTCAGAATTATTGTCTTCTTAAACAGCCGAGCGATGATTTCTTATGGCACGCCCCTCCTCTTTCAAGCGGGATGCAGCGGTCGATGCAGCGCTGAAGGTGTTTTGGCGCAGGGGCTATGCGGCCACGTCCATGCCAGAACTACTCGGCGCCATGGGTGTGGCAAGAAGCAGCTTTTATGCATCATTCTCCAGCAAGCGCGAGCTATTCAGGGAGTGTCTTGAGTTATTCGGCAACCGCACGCTGGCTATTTTGGCGATGCCCGGATCTTCCCGCGAGAACCTTGCCCCGATTCGGACATTCTTCTTACAAACCGTCAGCGAGGCACCCGAGCAGCGAATTTCCCGGGGCTGCATGATGGTCAACAGCGTCTTGGAAATGGCGGACGTTGACCCCGAGTTACAGCTACTGGCACAAACCAAGTTGGATGAAATACAGGACCGATTTCGGCAGCTGCTAACGAACGCACAATTGACTGGCGAAATGACCGACACCCACAGCCCTGCTGAACTGGCTGAAACCTTGATGACACTGAATCTCGGCATTCGCGTCCAATGTAGAAAGCAGGTTGACCGAATTCGTCTACAACAATCGATAGACATCAGTCTCACTCTATTTGGCATCGCCGCCTAACCCCATAAGGAGCACATCATGATTGCCGAAACGATGACTTATGAAAAAAAATTCGCCACTGTTGACGGCAAAAGAATTGCTTATGTTGATGTGGGCTCAGGTGACCCCATCGTATTACTACACGGCAATCCGACCTCTTCCTTTTTGTGGCGCAACGTCATTCCCGAATTAGAGGGTAGTGGCCGAGTAATCGCTCCAGACCTGATCGGCCAAGGTGACTCCGACAAACTGCCCGCAAGCGACGGCGCCGATCGCTACAGTTTTGAGGTGGCCTATCACTACTTGGCCGGACTCTTGAAGGAGTTGGGCGCAGAAGAAAAGGTCACTCTGGTGATTCACGATTGGGGCAGCGGCCTGGGTTTCCATTGGGCTATGAATAACCCGAATGCGATTCACGGCGTTGCCTATATGGAAGCTATCGTATGTCCACTCAACTGGGATGACTGGCCTGAAGGCGCCAGGGGAATTTTCAAAGGCTTTCGCTCTGAAAAAGGGGAAGACCTCATTTTGAATCGAAACATGTTTGTTGAAGCCGTTTTGCCAACCTCTGTCATCCGCGAGCTCACCGAAAAAGAGATGGCAGCCTACCGGGAACCCTTTTCATCATCGGACGATCGTCAGCCTACGCTCAATTGGCCAAGGCATATCCCTATCAATGGCGAGCCCGCTCACATGGTCGACCTGGTCAACGCTTACGGCACTTTTATGGCGGGCAGCGACATTCCCAAGCTATTCATCAACGCGGACCCAGGATCAATCCTGACCGGCCCGGCCCGCGAATTTTGCCGGCAATGGCCCAACCAACAAGAAGTTACCGTCAACGGCCTGCATTTTTTGCAGGAAGACTCCCCTGTCGAAATCGGCCAAGCGGTAGCCAACTGGCTAACGAACATTTAATTACCCCCAACACAGGAAATAACACATGTCTGATGCACCAGCTTACGTCATTGCCAATTTCATCGTTCACGACAAGGATGAATACCGTAAATATGAAAAAGGATTTTTTCCGATATTAAATCGTCATCAAGGCGAATTTTTTACCTTCGACGACAAGCCAGTGACCTTCGAGGGCGCAGAGCCCAGGGAAGGTCGAATGGTTATCTTCAAATTTCCGAACGAAGACGCTGCCAAGTCATGGTATAACGACCCGGACTACCAGCAACTGTCAGAGTTTCGCCGCGCCGGTACAGACCTGAAATTCATTACCATGGTGCACGGCCTTCCACCGCGAGACTAGGAAGCTGGTTTAGCGACGACTGGTGGCGTGCCCTGTCTATAAGAACTTGATGGTATCGCTGGCGAGAAATTCTTCGCCAGCTCTACTCTCGGTAAAAAATTGGAGAACAGGTGGTGGAGATGGAGATAGATACACTCAAGGACTTTGCCCTTGGTTTTATCGAGGTGAGCGCTATTGTGCTGAGCCTTGCGTTTGGCCTGTTGATCATTGCCATCGTTTATATGTACGTAGTCGATATCACCCAGACCTCTCAGACCATACGTCGCAATTATCCCGTTATTGGCCGCTTTCGTTATTTTTTTGAACATCTGGGGGAATTTTTTCGACAGTACTTTTTCGCTCTTGACCGCGAGGAGCTCCCCTTCAATCGCGCTCAGCGCTCATGGGTATACCGTGCTGCCAAGGACATTGATTCCACCGTGGCGTTTGGATCAACCAATCCGTTAAATCAGCCCGGAGATTTTATTTTTCTAAACGGCCTGTTTCCGCCGCTCGAAGAGGAAGTAAAGCCACGAACAGACATTTGCTTCGGTGAAAACTTCGCCGCTAATCCCTTTCAAACTTCTTCATTTTTCAATATTTCTGCAATGAGTTTCGGTGCCTTGTCTGCGCCGGCAATTGCAGCCCTCTCTACCGGCGCCTCCAAGGCAGGGATTTGGCTGAATACTGGCGAAGGCGCTATCTCCCCCTACCACCTTAAAGGCGGCTGTGACGTTATTTTCCAGATCGGCACAGCTAAGTATGGGGTGAGAGATCAGACGGGCAATTTGAGTGACGACAAGCTCCGTGAAATCGCGGCTCATGAGCAGGTGCGAATGTTCGAAATAAAGCTCTCCCAGGGAGCTAAGCCCGGCAAGGGCGGAATACTTCCTGCAGCCAAGGTCACCGAGGTCATTGCCAGTACAAGGGGCATACCCGCAGGCGAGGATTCCCTCAGCCCCAACCGCCATCCCGACATCAGCTCTATTGCAGACTTGCTCGAGATGATTCACCGAGTACGCCAGGTAACCGGCAAGCCTACTGGAATCAAAGCAGTCATTGGGCAATCAGCATGGCTGGACGAATTGTTCCAGGCAATCCAGGACAAGGGCCTGGACTATGCCCCTGATTTTTTCACTGTCGATAGTGCCGACGGGGGCACCGGCGCGGCACCTCAGAGCCTGATAGATTTTATGGGCTTACCGGTAAAGCGCAGTCTGCCATTAGTCGTGGACAAACTGGTAGAATACGGTCTGCGCGACAGAATTCGAGTGATTTGTTCGGGCAAGATGATCAACCCGGCAGGCGTTGCCGCCGCTCTTTGCCTGGGCGCAGACTGCGTAAACTCTGCCAGGGGCTTCATGTTCGCACTTGGCTGTATTCAGGCATTACAATGCAATAAAAACACCTGCCCCACAGGCATCACTACGCATGATGAGGACCTGCAAAAAGGCTTGGACGCAACAGATAAGGCCGCACGCGTCGCCAAGTACGCGCAGAATCTTATGCACGAGGTCGAAGTTATTTCCCATTCCTGTGGCGTGGCTGAACCGTCTCTGTTGCGGCGTGAGCACGCGCAGATCATCAACGAAATGGGCAGTCCGCAGGCGCTGACTGAAATTTATCCCGACGCGCGCACGCGATCGCAGTACCAAAGCGGTAGCTAGGTCAAAGCCTCCGGCCAAGGATGGTGACTCTCAAAAATGCAGCCCTGCCCAAGAAGTAGGCCTGGGTAACGATGATGATACGGTCAGGGGCCAGGAGTGCAGTCAAAGGCTTAAATACCACCACCAGGCTCTGGCCTTCTCACCGTAATAACCCTGCTTGAATTTAAGAGGCCTCGTTTGCTCGGTCAAATTCCGCTTTTTTCATCGCTTGCACCTGTTGCATTTGGTGCCGATAGGCGTCAATAACCTTCTCCATACCTGATTCTGTAAGTCCGCCTTCATTTCCCGCGGACACATACGTTGCATACACGGCAGATGCCGACATCATAGCTGCGGAAATAACGTGAGTGCCCACGTTCTCATCCTTGATTGTATTGGCAAGATCAATAAAACGATTCATGCATTCGTGGTGAAGTTCGGCATCAGATTTTGACATCGGTTAGCTCCTGAAAACAGAGTATGAGAAAGCGAAAGAGTCTAGCACTTTAGAGCGACGGTGCGAATCACTGCAACGGCTAAAAGATACTTAATCAGCCCCCGGGTAAATTCCCCCGTTCGCAGAAAATGCTCAGTTTGTTCCCAGACCACGGAATTCAAAATCATGGTCTTATGCAGCCTAGGTACTTGTAAAAAGTCCATCATTCCCGGAACGATAGTTTCTGCAACAGACACAGTTCCATCGCTGGGCTGATCGGGAAAGCCCGGTAGAGACGTGGTATTTCTCAAGTTGCCCGCAATGACTCCTGGCTGAAACCCCACTGGTCCCAATTAACGCACAAACTACTGCTGTCGCCAGCCCAACTGATCTATAGCGAGCGGCTTAAATTCGCCCCAAAAATCGAAAGCCCCCTCCGCTCTCGACTCCACTTTAGAGGCGTCTAAGACAAGCCGATCTGAACACGCCATGCAATAGCGCCACACGTTCCTTAGGGGACTCGCTTTGCGAACTAGCGACAGGGCTTGCCAAAGCCAAGACCAAAAGCAGATAACGCGGCTAGATCACTGAACATAATCAGGGTTCTTAGCCGCTACATCGACCTCTAAGTTGCACGTCAGCGGTGTTATTTCCAATGTGACCTCCTCCTGTTTTTTTTTGCTATCATTGGTCCAAGCCCCGGAAGCAACCCCCGGAACAGACAAGTACGACTTTACCAGGACCCCGAATGAAGCTGTCGGCACACACGATTAAAACTTCCTGCGCCCTTGCCAGCGTGTTGTTCGCCACGCCTGCTGTTTGCGATGAGGGTCAAGCTTCAACTGAATTTTCAGCTGAAGTAGGACTGGGAGCTGAATATGATAGCAACGTCACTATCGACGAACTGGATGCCTCCAGTAGCGAGAGCGACTATTCACTCAATATGGATGTGGAACTGCAACTGGATCATCAGTTCAATGACACAACCAATGTCGCAGCTACTTACAATTTCAGCCAAAGCAACTACGACCAGTTCAGTTTTCTTGACAGGCAGACACATTTGCTGGGACTTGATCTCGGCACCAGCTTTCGCAAGATCAACTCCGGACTATCGCTTTACTATATCAACGCTCGCCTCGACGGCAGTGCTTTTTTAAAATACTACCGGGCTTCCCCGTACCTGTCCGGGTTTCTCGCCAAAAAGTGGTTCGCCCGCGGAGCCTACGTATACTCTGACAAAACGATTGAACAAAACCAGGGACGCGATGCCCAAAGCCATGCGGGCGAACTGGATCTCTACTATTTTCGCCGGGGCTTACGTAGCTATTTTAATTTCGGTTACAAATACAAAGATGAAGATGCGATAGAGGATCGTTTCGACTACGCCGCCAACAACATCAAGGCCCGCTATGTCCATAGGTTTGATGCATTTGGCGATGTCCTCAAGACTGAGTTCTCGTGGCGTTATGAACACCGTAATTACAGCTCAGTAACGCCAAGTATAGGAGAGGAGCGCGATGACAAGCGACATCGATGGCAGGTGGATATTGAGTACCCGGTTCTGGGGTCTGGCGCAATCGCGGTCTACGCGGGCTACGCTGACTACGACTCTAATTACCCACGCTCAGACTATGACCAAGAGGTGGTAGGGACCCGGCTGTCATACAGCTGGTAATCAAGACTCGTCAAAGCGCAGCAACCCATAACCATAAATTTCATCGCGTCCTGGGGGCCCAAGGTCTTCCGCTGATTGGTATAATGATGTCATCACGTCTTTTTCAGGGTGTTGACTCATGAGATTGGCCGCCGCGGTTACCGCAAATGGCACTGCAAAAGAGGTTCCCGAAGACGCAACATAGCCTCCCCCAGCTTTCGCGTGCAGCAAACCAACACCCGGAGCAGCGATATCAAGATAATCGCCACGGTTCGCCAGACGGAACACCTGGTGGCCCTCATCGACTGCAGTCACCGCTACAACCGAATTATACGCAGCCGGATACATTGGCTTGGCGATCGGGCCGCCGTTTCCAGCCGCAGCCATGACCAGCACTTCCCGCTCGGCGGCGCGTTGAAGCGCAGCTTCCAGTAATCGATTAGGGGGGCCAGCCAGACTGATATTAACGACATCAACCTCTGCCGACATCAGCCAATCAAGCGCTCGCAGCAAACTTACCGTCGAGGCAATTTCACCTCTTTCAGCGTCCTGTTCAAAAACCGCAGCCGCATACAGCTGGGCATTCGGTAGTAGTCCCTGATAACCGGCGTCATTAGCCGCGATGATTGATGCAATAGCGGTGCCATGAAAGTCGGGGAGCTGTGCTCCCTGCGACACGAAAGAACGGCTCTGGATATTAGCAGCCGTGAATGCCGGGTGGTCGAGATCCACCCCACTATCAATCATCCCGATACGGGGTGTAAGTTGCGATCCTCGCTCAGGCATATTGATCGCAGCCCTGGGAGTAAGACCAGTGTTATTTACCGCCAGCTGTGATCCCGCTGTATAAATGTGATTAAGGTCCACCTCAGCTCTATCCTTGCCCACCACATCGAGCACTCCGCGGCGTACCTCGGTTATGTCAAAGCTGGATGGCCCGGCCACCTCCGCAATGCGCATGCCCAGAGCGGGCAGATCGGTGACGGTATCGAAAAGGTAACCTTTCTCAGCTAACTCCTCGAAAACCGCAGGCTCAGCCATTACCAGCCACTGCTCGCGATGTATTCTTTGCTCATCGACATCAAGATCGGTCTCCAGGTCATCAAGAATGTCATCAATCTGACTTTCGAAACGCTCTTCTACGATGTCAGCCACTTGCAATTCAGCAGAGGTTTCAACCACTTGTTCTACGCTACTCTCGACCGCAGTTTCAACCTCGCCTTCCACACTCTCCTCAACGTTCGATTCAACACTCTGAGCTACTTCTTCCTGCACAGCATCTTGTATTTCATCTTCAACCGAATCTTCTACTGTACTGGCTACGGCCTCTTCGACGGCCTCCTCAACGACCTCTTCGACACTTTCTTCCACGTTCTCTTCGACGTCTTCAGTGACCGCATCGGCAATCTGTTCTTCAACCGTATCTTCAATGGCGTCTTCCACGCTGCCTTCGATGGTTTCTTCGACTATCTGTTCTGATTCTTCTTCAATTACCTGCTCGACTACTTCCTCGACAGCTTCTTCAACCTGTTCTTCTATTACTTCGACCACGCGGTCGCCAGGGCCCAGCGTTAACCGGTCTTCGATGGCTTCTTCTACTGCTTCTTGCGCGCTTTCCTCAGCTGCCTCTGCGATGGCGTCGTCTACGGCTTCCTCGACGACGTCTTCGACAGATTCTTCTAGATCGTCTTCAATGACCGAACCGACCAGCTGCCCAGGAACCTGAGCCAACGCCCCATAAGGAATAGCAATGACCAAACTGAGCGCTATGAGAGCCGCACGCAGCAGACCAATACCACTGGATATATCTAATATGTTCATATTTTTCAGTAACTTGCGCAAATCATGCTAATATTTACCGTCGCAACAAAACGTCGTCTAGTGTATTAATGACGTGCCGCGCCAAGAAAAATTCCAATTGATGGAATAAAATAATGCGGCTAAACGTCCAGTATTTTAACAGGATTTGTATGTCAGCGCTCAAGGATTCGCAACGTGAAGCCCTAATGGCCGAACTGGGTGGATTACGCCGTTACTGCTACTCGCTGACTGGCAATGCCGCTGACGCGGACGACCTCTTGCAAACGACCGTTGAAAAGTTGTTGCAAAAAGGAATGCCAGAAGACGCTCATCCTGCCAAGTGGAGTTACCGGGTTTGCAAAAACGTCTGGATTGACGAGCTGCGAGCCAGGAGTGTTAGACAGCGTTATCCGGCGTTAGCCGATGAAGATGACGAGTCACATTCTACCGAGGAAGTCGCTGGCGGCGAACGGAAATTAGAAGCTGTATCAGCAGCGCTGGAAAAGCTGCCGGATGAGCAAAGGCTAACCCTGACCCTGGTGACCGTAGAAGGAAAGACCTACGCTGAGGCAGCAGAAATACTCGAGGTTCCCGTTGGGACCGTTATGAGTCGCATCGCCAGAGCGAGGAAGAATTTACTACAGCACTACAGCCCCGATTAAACAGATGGCTGACGAGACACTATTATGAACGAGCAGGATTACGAATTACTGTCCCAGTATCTGGACCAGGAACTGGATGACGACACCACCCGTCGACTGGAGCAGCGTCTAACTGCTGAGCCAGACTTGCAGGATACGCTAAATCGCCTCGGGAGCCTTGATAACCGACTTAGGCAGGCATATTCCGGTACTGACCAGGCCCCAAAACATATTCTCGACATGCTCCGCCCAACCCCCGCAAACGTTGTGGCATTCCCACAGCGCAGGCGACCCGCCTGGCAATATGCAGTCGCAGCGTCCCTAATAGCTGCGGCTGGCCTGGTATTAGCACCACAGTGGCAGGCGCCCGCCACCACCGCTCCATCACTTGCCTCGGTACTAGAGACCACGCCCTCTATGGCTGACGGGTGGAAGGCTCTCTCGGATGGCAGAGAAATGCGCCCGGTGCTCAGCTTTAAGGCGGTCGATGGCACCTGGTGCCGAGAGTACCTTGTTGCGCTCGAAGGCGCCGCAGAACATGGTGTTGCATGCCGTGATGACGGCCGCTGGAATACTCGCGTCCTGGCTCCCACCAGCATCCCAGGAGACGCTTCTGACTTCCGCCCTGCGGGCGCGGGGGATTCAGATGTAGTAACCAATTACCTGGCTGAGAAAGCTGAGGGTATAGCACTTAACGCAGCGGCGGAAAAATCTATCATCTCCTCCAACTGGAGCGAGTAGGTCCATAGATATACCCCTTGGCCCGGTTGTCGCAAGATCGCCGGGCTTTTTTATGCTCAAAACATCTACGGAAGTCACAGCGACGCTAAGCGTTAAAAGGTTTTAGCGAACGCTAAATGATTGATTTAAAAGAGAAACAGGGCCTGCCACCCCATGTAGGTGACAGGCCCTGAAGTTCAGTGCGGAGGGCTAGCGGTCCCCGCTCTGGGAGGCATGAGCCATAGATCCAAACAAGCTACCTTGTCCAGATCTATAGCGAAAAGAGTGAGGTCGGCGGTGGCAGCAACGCATTCTGTGATGTCCGTGTGGACTTTCGCGCGTATCCAAATAACTGACAACCCGTTACCTCGAGGTGGTGTTTCACTCCACTTTAAAAACATGACGTGCATGCCACCCGCTTTATTCCATCATTTTCGAAAATAATCTAACGATTTGTAAGCTACCGCCCCGGTCAGAGCGCCAAGGCGGTTAATCGCCTCACCAAAACCAAAAAAGGCCACCTCTTAGGTGACCTTTTTCAACAGTTTTATGGTCGGGACGGCAGGATTTGAACCTACGACCACCACACCCCCAGTGTGGTGCGCTACCAGACTGCGCTACGCCCCGAAACCCGCTTTACCAGCGAGGCGGCATTATACTCAATACCGCACTGCATACAAATACTATTTCGAGGGCGATAGCGTTTTCAGCAGTTCTTCCAACTCTTCGATAGTTTCCTGAATAACCGCTGTTATATCGACGCCTGTAGGGCCATTGTCCTGGTCGGTCATGCGCTGTCGAGCGCCACCAATCGTGTAGCCCTGATCATATAGTAGGCCGCGGATTTGACGGATGGTGAGCACGTCGTCACGCTGATAGTAACGGCGGTTTCCGCGGCGCTTAACGGGCTTTAGCTGAGGGAACTCTTGCTCCCAGTAACGCAATACATGAGGTTTTACGGCACAGAGCTCGCTGACTTCGCCTATGGTGAAGTAGCGTTTGCCCGGAATGGCGGGTAGTTCATGGTTATTGCTCGGTTCCAGCATATTCCTCTACTCGGGCTTTGAGCTTTTGTCCAGGACGGAAAGTCACCACCCTACGGGCTGATATCGGTATTTCTTCCCCGGTTTTCGGGTTACGCCCCGGCCGCTGGCTCTTGTCACGCAGGTCAAAATTGCCAAAGCCTGACAACTTCACCTGCTCATTGTTTTCGAGGCAGGCGCGGATCTCCTCGAAAAAGAGCTCAACAATCTCTTTGGCTTCCCGTTTGTTGAGCCCAAGCTCCTCAAACAGGCGTTCTGCCATTTCAGATTTTGTTAGCGCGGTCATCGTCCCGTTACCTAGTTCCTAAGCTCGGCTTTATACTTTTTCTCCAGCGAATCAACGACTTGGTCGACTGCCAGATTCACGTCTTCGTCACTAAGAGTGCGTGAAGAATCTCTGAAAGTCAAACCCAGGGCCAGACTTTTTCGTTTAGGATCAATGCCTTTGCCATCATAGACATCAAAGAGGGTTAAGTCCGTGAGGTAAGTCCCTGCTGAGGCACGAACATTTGCCATAAGTTCGTGAGACGGAACCGTTTTATCCACTAAAACGGCCAAATCTCGGCGAACTTCGGGGAACTTGGAGAGCTCGGCAAACTCGGGCAGATCGCGTTGGAGCAACGCCGAAAGGGTAATCTCACAGGCATAAAGCGGTGCGTTCAGACCTAACTCACTGCACAACGAAGGGTGCAGTGCGCCCAAATAACCCACCACCTCCTCATCACGGTAAATCAGGGCTGTTTGACCAGGGTGCAAAGCATCTCTGCTGGCAACGCTGAAACTGAAGCTCTCAGACGCCCTGGTAAGTTCAAGCAGGCTCTCCAGATCACCCTTCAAATCGAAAAAGTCAGCTGCATCGGAATCAGCATTCCAGGCCTCTTCGAAGCGACTGCCAGTCATCACCATCGCCAGACTGGGCAACTGCTTCAGACCGTCCTCACCTGGCAAGAAACGCAGGCCTGTTTCAAACATCCGTACTCGCGGCTGCTGACGATTGGTATTGCGTAATACCGCAGCAACAAGTCCGGAAAGTAAGCTGGTGCGCATAACGGCCATATCAGCAGATATGGGATTACTCAGGGCTACTGGCTTTAGACCGGGGTCGAACATCTGCTGTAATTTAGGATCGACAAAGCTGTAGGTAATAGCCTCTCTATAGCCTCTTGCCGCCAGGTGGCATCGCAGATCCGATAATGCCAATGATTGTTCAGGACGGGACGGAATCTCAAGATTGGCATTGATCTGCGTCACTGGCAATCGGTTGTAGCCATAAACCCGGGCCAGCTCTTCCAGCAAATCCGCCTCGATGGCAATGTCGAATCGCCAACTTGGCACCGTGCAACTCCATCCTTCATTAGTGGCAGTCACGCCCAAACCAAGACCCGCCAGAATGCGAACAACCTCTTCGCTGTCCATCTCAAAGCCGAGCAATTTTTGAATGCGCGCAGCGCGCAGCGAAACATCCGGCCGAACAGGCAAGTGGGGCTCAGAGACCGTCTCCTGCAGTGGACCCGCCTCTCCGCCAACAATTTCGAGTAGTAACGCGGTAGCCCGCTCCATAGCGGTGGCCTGCAGTTTGAAATCGACACCTCGCTCAAAGCGATGAGATGCATCTGTATGCATACCATAGGACCTGGCTTTTCCTGCCATCAGCTCTGGTGTAAAGAAAGCCACCTCAAGAAACAGATCGACTGTGCTGTCGCTGACAGCAGTTCCCTGCCCTCCCATGACTCCGGCCATGGCTACTGCTTTCCCTTGGTCTGCAATGACCAGCGTCTCGTTATCCAGTTCTACAGTCTGGCCGTCCAGCAACTCCAAACTCTCGCCCTGTTCAGCGGTGCGAACCCTGACGCCGCCCTCCAGCTTACCGTAGTCAAAGGCGTGCATGGGCTGCCCCAACTCCATCATTACGAAGTTAGTGACGTCCACTACTGCATCAATAGAACGCAAGCCGACCCTGCGCAATTTTTCCTGCAACCACAGTGGACTGGGACTGGAAATATCGATCCCGCGAATCACTCGGCTAACAAACCGAGGACAACGCTCGGGAGCCAGCAACTCAACAGGAAAAGAGTCTTCTATTGACGCTGGTACGGCCTCTATTAAAGGCGCTTTCACTGCAAGCTCGTTCAACAGCCCTACTTCCCGCGCGATGCCCGCAAGCCCGAGGCAATCAGCGCGGTTAGGCGTAAGACCGATTTCAATCATTCGGTCATCCAGCTTGAGGTAATCACGAAGATCAACACCCACCGGGGCGTCATCGGCCAATTCCATCAAACCATCACTGGCGTCAGATAAACCTAACTCCTGCTCTGCGCAGAGCATCCCGACGGACTCTGCACCCCGCAGTTTAGCCTTCTTGATTTTGAAATTACCGGGCAACACTCCCCCGACGGTTGCCAGTGGTGCCTTGAGCCCAGCACGCGCATTGGGTGCGCCACACACTATTTGCACCGTCTCGGCGCCCGTGCTTACTTCACAGATCCGCAGCTTATCCGCATCCGGGTGCTGCTGGGCGGAGAGTATTTCTGCCACTAAAACGCCGGTAAATTCACCGGCGACAGGGTCGATCGCATCCACTTCCAACCCGGCCATGGTAATTTGGTGCGCCAGGTCTTCGGTACTAATTTCGGGGCTAACCCATTCACGCAGCCACTGTTCACTGATAATCACTATCTATATTCTCCAGAAATCGCTGTGGTCAGAACTGCTCGAGGAAACGCAGGTCGTTGTCAAAGAACAGCCTTAAGTCGTTGACGCCATAGCGCAACATGGCAAGGCGCTCGACGCCCATACCGAAGGCAAAGCCCGAGTACTTTTCAGTGTCGATGTTAGATGATTCGAAGACTTTGGGGTGCACCATTCCGCAACCCATAACCTCCAGCCATCCGGTATGACTACAAACTCGACAACCGTCGCCACCGCAGTTCACGCATTGAATATCGACCTCTGCAGAAGGCTCAGTGAAAGGAAAATAAGACGGCCTGAAGCGGACATCCAATTCCTTTTCGAAGAACACGCGCAAGAACTCTTCGATGACACCCTTGAGGTCTGCGAAACTTGAATGCTCATCTATCAATAACCCCTCTACCTGGTGAAACATGGGGGTATGGGTCAGATCCGAGTCACAGCGATACACACGCCCCGGACAAATAATTTTTAGCGGCGGTTCCTGGCTCTCCATCACCCTCACCTGCACTGGTGACGTATGTGTTCGCAGCACCGTGTGCTCGTCGACATAAAATGTGTCGTGCATGGCTCTCGCGGGATGATGAGCGGGGATATTGAGTGCCTCGAAGTTATGGTAGTCGTCTTCAATCTCAGGCCCCTCAACCACCTCAAAGCCAATGGCGGCGAAAAAAGCTTCCATGCGCTCCATGGTGCGGGTAACCGGGTGAATACCGCCGGTAGATTGTCCGCGCCCAGGGAGCGTGACATCGATGGTTTCGGCCGCCAATTGCCGGGCTACCGCTGACGCATCCAATGTTGCTTTGCGCTCGCCAATCAGTCCCTGCAACTCCTGTTTCACCAGGTTGATCTGAGCGCCAGCTTGCGGCCGCTCTTCCGCAGATAACTTGCCCAGGCCTTTGAGCAACGCCGTGATCGCGCCTTTCTTACCCAGATAATCCACCCGCAATTGTTCCAGTGCAGCGCCATCACCGGCTGCTTCTATTGCAGCTTTGGCCTCACTGGCCAGTGCTTCAAGGTTTTCCATTAATCTCTATCTCTGAGTGATTAATTTTCGTCTCCCCGCTGTTGGCAGGTATCCAGAAGATTATCAAGGCCTCTGGGTTCCCGCCTTCGCGAGAGTGACGCTAGTATTTTTATGACTGGGAGAACGCATCTGTTCCCCAGCGTGCGGACCCTATTGCCGAGCTTTCGCGACATACCGCATCTCCTGTACATAAAAAAAGGGAAAGAGCTGAGCCCTTTCCCTTTTTGTTTTACATGTAGCCAGCGAACCGCGAACCTTCCGCGGTGGGGGTGGGCTTAAGCCAAAGAGGCTTTCGCTTGCTCCACGATCGCTGCAAAAGCCGGCTTGTCGTGAACCGCAAGGTCCGCCAATACACGGCGATCCAGCGCGATATCGGCCTTTTTAAGACCATTGATCAGACGGCTATAGCTAAGGCCATTGGCTCGAGACTGGGCATTGATGCGAGTGATCCACAGCGCGCGAAATTGACGCTTGCGCTGACGACGGTCACGATATGCATATTGGCCAGCCTTGGTAACGGCTTGCTTGGCAACTCGGAATACACGGCTTCGGGCACCGTAGTAACCTTTGGCCTGCTTCAGAATTTTCTTGTGACGGCGATGAGCCACCACTCCACGTTTTACGCGAGGCATAAGTCTTCTCCTTTACCGTTACTTGGCACGCATCATACGATCGATCAGAACAACATCGTTCTTATCAATCATGCTGGTTCCACGCAGCTGACGCTTACGCTTGGTAGTCATCTTGGTCAGGATGTGACTCTTATTCGCGCTTTTACGCTTGTATCCGCCGGCGGTTTTCTTAAACCGCTTAGCAGCACCACTGTGAACTTTTGCTTTTGACATAATCAAATACTCCGCATTTGAGTAATAAAAATTAAAGAAACTGAGGCGTCACAATGCCATCAGTTCTTCTTCTTGGGTGCGATAACCATTGTGAGCTGTCGGCCTTCCATTTTCGGGAATTGCTCGACACCACCCAACTCGGCCAGATCAGCTTCTACTCGTTTGAGTAGCTCCATGCCAATTTCCTGGTGAGCCATTTCACGACCACGAAAACGCAGCGTTACTTTGGCCTTATCGCCGTTTTCAAGGAAACGTGTCAGGTTGCGTAGTTTTACCTGATAATCTCCTTCCTCCGTCCCTGGACGAAACTTCATTTCTTTAATCTGGGTACGCTTCTGCTTCTTCTTCTGAGCAGATTTTTGCTTCTTTGCTTCAAATATATGCTTCCCGTAGTCCATTACCTTACAGACTGCGGGTTCCGAATCAGCTATTAGAACGAGGTCCATACCAGCTGCCTCAGCCGCTGCAATCGCTTCGCTCAGCGGAACTATGCCTACCTGCTCTCCTTCGGCTCCAACCAGACGCACGGGGTCTGCCGTAATCTGGTCATTGATGATCGCCTTTTTGCTGGCGCCTTTGCCGCTATCTTTCTTAATGCTGTATCTCCATTAATTCAATGCAATACGGCCGCGTCGCGCTACATCGTCTGCGAGGTGCGTTTCAAACGCTTCGAAATCCATGGATCCCAAGTCCTCACCACGACGGGCGCGCACGGCCAATGTCTGTGATTCTACTTCTTTGTCCCCTACCACAAGCAGGTACGGAACCTTCTGAATCGTGTGCTCGCGGATTTTAAAGCCGATCTTCTCGTTTCTCAAGTCCGAAATGACCCGAAAGCCCTTGTTTTTTAAGGAATCTTCCACAGATTTGGCATATTCGGACTGTTTATCGGTGATATTGAGCACTACAGCCTGTGTTGGAGCCAACCAGGTGGGGAATATCCCTTCATAGTGTTCGATCAATATTCCGATAAATCGCTCGAAAGATCCAAGTATGGCCCGGTGCAACATCACCGGCACCTGACGAGAACCGTCCTCCGCTACGTACTGCGCATCAAGACGACCGGGCATGGAAAAATCAACCTGAATGGTACCTAATTGCCAGACTCGACCAATGCAATCCTTGAGCGAGAATTCGATCTTGGGACCGTAAAAAGCGCCCTCTCCTGGTAATGTCTCCCACGGAAGATCCTGCGCATTCAGTGCGTCGGCTAAGGCTTTTTCCGCCCTGTCCCAGTCCTGATCGGAACCCACCCTTTGCTCCGGGCGAGTCGACAGACGATAGATCACATCGGAAAAGCCGAAATCCTCATAGACCGCGTGCAAGAAATCGATAAAAGAAGAAACCTCAGGCTGGATCTGCTCTTCGGTACAAAAAATGTGGGCATCGTCCTGCACAAAGCCGCGGACACGCATGATCCCGTGCAATGAACCCGAGGGCTCATTGCGATGGCAGGAACCAAATTCAGCCAATCGCAGTGGCAAGTCACGATAGGACTTCAAGCCCTGATTAAACACCTGCACATGACAGGGGCAGTTCATAGGTTTGACAGCAAACTCGCGGTCCTCTGCCTTGAGCATGAACATGTCATCGCCAAACTTGTCGGCATGTCCCGACTTCTTCCACAGGGACAAATCGACCAGTTGTGGTGTTTTAATTTCCTGGTAATCGTGTTGCTGCTGCGCCTCGCGCATGTACTGCTCAATTGTTTGGTAAATACTCCAACCAGCGGGGTGCCAGAAAACCATGCCCGGGGCTTCTTCCTGGGTATGGAACAGATCAAGTTTTTTACCGATCTTGCGATGATCGCGCTTTTCGGCTTCTTCGATTCTATTGAGGTACTGTTTAAGCTGCTTCTTATTTGCCCAGGCTGTGCCGTAAACACGCTGCAGCATTTCGTTGTTGGAGTCACCGCGCCAATAAGCTCCAGCTACCTTGGTCAGTTTGAACGCTTTGAGCTTCCCTGTACTGGGTACATGGGGACCCCGGCAGAGGTCCATCCAGGCACCTTGTTGGTAAATTGAAATTTCCTCGTCAGCAGGCAGATCTTCAATGATTTGTACCTTGTAGCGCTCGCCCATATTGCGGAAAATTTCGACCGCCTTTTCACGACTGCAGACAATACGCTCCACCGTCAGGTCCTGCTGAACGATTTCTTCCATCCGTTGCTCGATTTTCTGGAGGTCTTCTGGAGTAAAATTATGGCCAGTGGCAAAGTCATAAAAGAAACCATCCTCAATCACCGGGCCGATGGTGACCTGGATACCGGGAAATAGCTGCTGTGTTGCCTGAGCCAGCAGGTGAGCTGTGGAGTGACGGATTACTTCCAGTCCCGCTTCATCGCGCTCAGTGATAATGGCAAGCGCAGCGTCCGCCTCAACGATATGGGAGGTATCTACCTCGCGGCCATCAACCACGCCCGCCAGGGCCGCTTTGGCCAGGCCGGGACCGATATCGGCGGCGACGTCGTGAACAGAAACGGGGTTCTCAAAAGAGCGTTGGCTGCCATCTGGCAGAGTAATAACAGGCATGCGTTTTCCTGGTGTCAGTGGTGGCCCCTACTAGTGGCCACATGGCGCTTCGTAACTGGTTGTTTTCACTAAGCTTTTCACATTTTCACGGCAACGATTCCGTGTTTTAGTGACCAATTCAGTGACCCGTTACCCTAAGTTTGAATGTTTGTGCTGATGCCGGCCCCTATCTGGGCCGGAGGCGCATTCTAATGGAGCTAGGGCGTTAATTAAAGAGGAAGAATTTACGCTACCAGCTGGCTATTTCCGCGCCGCCCTGGCTTTGAGCTTCGGCCGCACTTTGGCCTTATTTTTTGCTGCAGCCTTGGTTTTTAACACGGGCTTGCGTTTTGCCCTCACCGGCTTCGCCTGGGAACGCTCTTCCAACCAATCAGCAGATTGACTCCATACCTCACTCTGGGCCTTGCTGCCGATAATCACCCCCATGTGCCCTCCGGGAGCAACGCGGAACTCTTTGTCGTTTGAGGCGACAATTTCCACGCTACGCTCCGCTACCTCAGGTGGAACCAGGTTGTCGGTCTCACCTGCGAATGCCAGCAGGGCGGATTGGATACTGTCGAGCTCTGCCACCTTATCGCGTATTTGCACCCGACCAGTGGCAATCTGATTCTCGCTGACAACCTCGCCGGCCATATCCCGCACTACGCCGCCAGGATAGCGCAACATATTATTGAGATAGTCCGACGTGGTGGAATGAGACTCCACAAACTCCCGATCCCATAGCCGGGTCACCAAATCCCAATAGGTGGTCACACTTCCCACAGGGTCCGTCAATTTAAAGACTATTGTGGTCGCCCAATCGGGCATAGACAAGCGAGCGGGATTTAGCGTATTGAGACGAAGATTCGTGTAGTTGCTCACCAATTGAGCCGGCCCGTCCAGCGCCTGCGCAACACCGGCAACCATGGAAATAACACCCTTGCCTGTCTCCAGGTCAATAGGACTGGCGATAGTCACAATATTGCGGATACTCCTATCCTTGACGATTCCCTGATAGAAAAGACAAAACAGGCCACCCATGCACCATCCCATCAAAGACAATTCTTTACTGCCAGAATGGCGACGAACCTTATCCAGGGCAGTGCCCATCATGTCCTCGCAATAATCCAACATACCCAGATGAGCGTGTTCTTTTTTCGGCTTGCCCCAATCCAGTAGATAGACCTTAAACCCACGTGCCACCAAATAGCGCACCAGGCTGCGCTGGGGCATCAAGTCGAAAGTTTCCGTTGTAACACCCAGCGGCGGCACCAAGACCAGAGGCACCGGATGTTGCTCGCGCCTTATCGGCATAGTGCTACCGTCAACCAGGCCGATTTCGTCTTCGTCGGGTAATTCGTAATATCGTACCGACATCAAGTCGCCATCGTGCACCAGCTCAAACCAGGTTCGCCCTGACTTGATCAATGTGTCTCGTTTGAACAACCAATCAAGACTGTTTGCGGTGACGCCGGACATGCGATGATTTAAGGCAAGACCCTGGTCCAGGGCTAATTTGGCGAGTTTGTTCATGCTGCACCCTCCTCCGGGGCAACCCGTTCCTCAAGCTCTTCCAGAGCCTTACCGAAGTAGACTGCCATTCGCTGCAGGCGAGGCAATGTGTCGCGGGCGCCAGTGAAGCCGATATTGAAAGTGCCTGCGTAGCTTACGCAATCTATGCTCAGCGCATTAAATTGTAACAGTGGGCTCAAGGAGTATACCGCCTCCAGGCGAGCCCCATTAAAATAAAGCGGCTTCTCTGAGCCCGGTGTATTGGAAACTGCAAGGTTAAATAATGGCGGTACGAACTGCCCAACGCCTTTCAACTGGCTGGCAAACATTGGAGCCGCCCTCATCAGAACATAGGGTGTCACTGTCTCGCGAGGCAAAGCTGCACGATCCTTCCGCACTCGCTTCATTGCTTCTTTCACAGTATCGAGGCGGGCGACAGAGTCGCCAACATGAGTGCCTAAAGGAACCCTCAATCCCGCAATCGCATTACCCGCTAAATGCTCACCATGCTCCTGCAATGAAATCGGCATTACGCCAATCAGTGACTCTTCAGGCAGCGCGTTGTACTCCTTAAAAAACCGGCGCAGAGAGCTGCCACAAAGATAGGTAAGAATTTCATTAACCGTGCTGTCAGTGGCCTTCGCCAAAGCGGCGATACGCTGCTCTTCAAACTGCTGAGTTGCGAATCGACGCTGCGAATTAATCCGTCTGTTCAAAGTTGATCGGGGAGTGCCGCGGGGAAATAAAAAACTGTTACGCTCGCCCGGGCGAACGGCGCCTTGCACAATT
Organism: Candidatus Seongchinamella marina; assembly: GCF_026262685.1. Lineage (NCBI taxonomy): Bacteria > Pseudomonadati > Pseudomonadota > Gammaproteobacteria > Cellvibrionales > Halieaceae > Seongchinamella > Candidatus Seongchinamella marina. The sequence continues at coordinate 872,814 of NZ_SHNP01000001.1, read as the reverse complement.
CCCATCGCAGCTTTACCCAGAGAAGCTATCGAGTCCAAAGACTCGGCCAGATCCGATGAATTCAGCCCCGCGGTAAGATCGTCATTGTCATGGTCAGTCAGCGGCTGAGACCACAGAGGATTCGCTGTGCGCACTCGAGATCGAGAGGATAAATTAGAAAGCAGTGCAGATACTCCGTTTACGGCTTCTACCAATGCGTGGTGAATTTTAACGTAGAAGGCGAACCTGTCACGCTCCAAACCTTCAATCAAATGGAATTCCCAAAGAGGCCGACTTCGATCCAGTGGATTGCTGTGCAAACGAGAAACCATTCTTCCCAGCTCTCGCTCGCCCCCCGGCTGCGGAAGCGCTGAACGTCTGAAATGATAGTCGATGTCGAATTCTCTGTCCGGAACCATGCCCGGGCTTAATCCCCTAGACAAGCGGCTATTCCAGGGCGAAACAACCTGCGCCGCGCGCATTTGTTCAGCCATATCAGCATAAAAACTCCTGCTGGCACTACCGGGTTTCGCGAAGCTCGCCAGAACACCCACATGCATTGGGGTATCCGGTGTTTCCATCATCAGCCAGACAGAATCCAGTGGCTTCATAGTAGTCGTAGGCATAACTTTGTGCATCGTCATTCAGTGGGCGCTGGATTATAGCAGCAAGATCCAGGGCTTCTAAAATCACAATTTAGCCTAAAGCAATATTCGCTGTGGTTCGCCACCCAATGCGTCCAATGTCTGCAGTGGCAGGGATTCTGGCTCAGCCGTCACCACAAAACGCTCTGAACCACCGGTCACAAACGCATCAAAAGGATAGCAAGTCACCAACAGAAGTTGCTCTCCAACATTGGGCCAGAGCATGTCACCTGATGCAGTATCAACAGTCATTTGCTTCACCCGATAGTGCCTCAAAAAACCGTCGGGCAACTGCAGCACTATTCGCTGACCCTTTCTGAGGTGTTGGAGAAACTGAAAATGGGTATCTCGATGCCCGCCTATCATTGCAGGGCCCGCCGCCCCTAATGCAGCCGACGCAAGATTATGTCCTGGTCCAAAGGCCAGAGCATTGCCCGTGTCGCCGGCTAAAACAAACTGTGAGATCCCCATCGAAGGAACCTGCAACTTCGCCACGGGCCAGGTATCCGCCCATGGCCACGGTTTCACGGGGCGCCCCTCGGAGGCAAGGCTCTGCTCCCAGGCTTTTGCCAGCATCAGAGGGGCCAGTCCGGCTTTGGCTTTAATAAGTCCTGCACTTCCCAATTGCTGCAATGCCAGCAGTATCAGCAGTGGCAACAGTGCGCGTGCCATCAAATCAGGCATCAGCACCTCGCTCCCTTATCGCGATAATAAACAGGGCTATCAACAGCAGAAAGCTGCCCAACCAGATGTTGGCAGCCGCAGTCGTCGCCGTGTTGGGATAGGCAAAAAACTGAGGACTTTGACCTTGTGGCCGCGTATTAGGCAAAGGCTTACTTTTTGCTGCCTCGCTCTCGGAACGAGAAACAACCTCCTCCACTGCAACAAAACTGGTATAGGGGCTGAGCAAAGAGTGTTTTAGCGCAAGAGGTAATACTCGCTGTCGCACCCAATCTTCACTCTTACCTCGGTACTTTTCATCAATCAGCCCCTCGATGTTTTTGCGGGCCCACAAGGTGGCCACACCCTCACTATTGTTCATGCTCAAAGGATTCAATGCGGCTGGAAACTGCAGCTTCGTCGACCACTCTGTCTCTCCCAACAATCCCTGGATTTTCAAACCATCAATAGGCAACTCGTCGCCTAATTTGACCGCAATCAACAGCGGTTCTCCGGCGTAAAGATCAGGCGTTCGTGCGGGCCACACATCAACCCCGTCGGGCCAATCGACATTCAGATGGGTCGCAACAGGACGGGTCAAATTCAGAAACAATGCATCCATTTTCTCACCCACCTCAGCCACATCGCCAATGTAGGTAAACGTACCACGTCCATATTCCGCGGCTTTTCGCATAAACCAGGCGTTAGGTGCTGAACCGATGCCGACGGTGAAAAGCCGACTACCGCCCAGGCTGTCAACAATTTGTTCAAATAGCGCAGATTCATTTCCCACCGCACCATCGGTGATAAAAATCACCTGGCGCAATGCAGGCTCGGGGCGGAGCTCATCCTGCGCTCCAGGCAACTTAAGGGCCAGTTGCAGAGCCGGCATCATTTCTGTCCCGCCGGACGCTTCCAGATGACGAACATACTCGCTCGCCAACTGCAGGTTGTGATGACTGGCAGGCACCGCATGCTGGAACAATGCTCGATGACTCGAGTTAAACTCAATCACATTGAAACGATCATTCGGGCCCAGGTGGCGTAAAGCCCTGGTGAGGCTTCCCTTCGCCTGTTTGATAGAGACGCCGCCCATAGAGCCTGAAGTGTCTATAACAAACACAATCTCCCTGGGCACGGTTTCAGCAGCTCTCTGGGAAGCTGGCGGCACCAACATCAGCAGACCATAGTACTGATCATCGACACGCTCAGTAAAAAAGGCAGCGCCCGGGAGACTTCCTGACGCCGCAGACCACTGCAACACAAAATCCCGATCCATTTCGGCGCTACCCTGAGCCAGCTTGACGCTGTAAACACCCGCGCGACGACTGAGAGCAATCTCATGATAGGGTGACTCAATACTGGCTAGAGGCATGCCCATATCTAATCGTGCTGAAATTTTAATCCGGTTTAAGGGCGCTGAATCCGATCCCTGCGCGAAATACTGTAGCGGCGAAATCAAGTGTGCATCCGTGACCTGATCTGTGGGCCATGCCCAACCATGGCTGGGGGTCACAGCAACGTTTTCGTTCATATCCTGGTTTGCCGTTTCTGTCTCAATCCCTGGCATGTATCGTGGCGTGATCGTGGTAGGCAAGCGCAAAGAAAAGCGTCCACTGCGGTGTTCCACGCTCTGCACGTACTCGAGCCTGACAGTAATCTTCTCTCCCGGAGCGATGTTGGCCACCCGATTAGTAAATAAGTTCGGCCGCTGCTGCTCCACCAAAACAGCCTTTTTCCCTTGCTTAAGTGCCTGCTGGTAAACGCGTTTAGCTTCTTTTCGTTCACGAATTTTACCGACAATTCGCCGCTCGCCTATCAACATTTCTAGACGTCGCACCGCCGCGTCTTCAGGCAGCGGAAAGGCATAGACACCCTCAACCCAATCGGCCCCCGCATTGTGAAATTCCTGTTCCACAGTGACTGTGGCCAGCATCCCTGTCACTACCAAGTCCACCTTGGTCGATTGGGTTGGCGCTGGCTGGTAATCTTCACCCTCCTCCCGCAGTAGCATTTGACCACTGGCCACATCATCCAGATAGTCTTCTGCCTGCGCACTAGTACTTGCTAGGATCATTATTGATAGGGCGGTGAACACCAACATAGGAAGACACCGGAACAACAGCCAATATTGCCAGCCTCCGAAGCGCTTTAGATCACGGGAAAACAATTGATGGATGCGAGATAAATACATTGTTCAAACTCCAGATTAGATTTCCTCTATCTAAACTCCCAACAATGGCAATCAACGGCACGAATAATGGCATTTCAATGTCCAATTATGATCAATTATGACGAGCGCTTGAGCTAACAAGGTATATTTGAAACCATAGCGGAATCACCAAGGACCGGGGACCATATGCAACAGCACATTGCCATCGTTGAAGATGAGGCGGCCATTGCCGCAAACTACCGTGACCACCTGCAGCGGCAAGGTTTTCGTGTCTCTTTATTTGCCGATCGCAACAGCGCCGCAGAGGCTTTCGCTATCCAGCTACCTGACCTTGCCATCATCGATGTAGGACTCGGCAAGGATATGGAAGGCGGCTTTGAACTCTGCCGAGATCTGCGCGCCCGCGCTCCCGGTATACCGATTGTATTTCTGACCGCGAGAGATTCCGAGTTGGACATTATTTCCGGCTTCCGATTGGGAGCCGATGACTACCTCACCAAAGGCATTAGCCAGGCACAATTAACCGCCAGGATTAATGCACTGTTTCGCCGGGTCAAGGCTCTGCAGAAGCCGGAGCAGGAAAAGCATCTTGTTGTACAAGGTGCGCTGGAGTTAAACAAAGAGCGAATGACAGCCAACTGGCGTGGATTGCCCCTGGAACTTAGCGTAACCGAGTTCTGGATGGTGCATACGCTTGCACTCCACCCGGGGCACGTCAAAAATCGGCAGCAGCTAATGGACTGTGCCAATGTCGTACTGGACGACAACACCATCACTTCCCACATCAAGCGAATCAGGCGCAAATTTCAGGCACTGGATGCTGACTTTGGCAGCATTGATACAGCCTACGGCGTGGGTTACCGATGGAAGGGCTAAAATTCAGCCTGCGGCGCCAGTTGATTCTGGTCTCCCTGCTGCTGCTTTCGTTGCCCTGGGCAGGATGTCAATTCATCCGTGAAATGGAGGGAGCCCTTCGCCAGGGGCAGGAACAGGGTCTGCGGGCCACAGCGGAGGCAGTCGCCGCCGTGGTAGGCGCCGAGCAAAAAACTCTCTATCCGGACCCTGCTCGCATCACATCGCCCGCCGATACTCGGCCACCTGTGTATGCACTGCCATCGGCGCAGTACGTCCCTCTGGATGGCTATGCCGAAGGCTGGGAAGATGTGCCAAAAACCAGCCTGAGTAACCCTGACCTGAGCATGCCGCTGGCCCTGAGCTATCGAGCGGTGACGCGCGGCTCTAATCTATATTTGTTAATACAGGTGAAAGACCCAGAGGTGATCTACCACAACCCCGGGCTCTCCCGTGAGCCCAACGGAGACCGCCTGATTCTGAGAACCTGGCAGGACGGGAAACGACAAGAATATGTCATCGCTACGGCTGCGCCGGGAAACCTGCGGGCCCGCGCGGCTAATCGCAGGTGGCGCGGCAATGACCCTGGACGCATACAGGGCTATTGGCAGGATGCGGTGGGCGGTTACACCCTTGAGTTGGAAATACCGCTGGCTTACACCGGGGAACGGCTTGGCTTCTATATCGTCAATAAAAGCGGCAAAGAAAACGCTTCCTTCGAAACTCTTGGCAACATCTCAGCGCTGGAGACCAGTGCTCCCCCCTGGCTAATTTATACTTCCGCGGCGCTGCTCGATTCCCTGGCGCCATTTTCTCATGCAACTCGTGAAATCCAGGTGACTGACAACAGACGTTGGCGGGTCGGTGAATTAAAGCCAATCGCTGTGGGTTCCGCGAACTCAGACACCTTTTGGTTACTTCGATGGGTTTATCGCAGCATTTTGGCTGAGAATGACCTACCCTCCCTCCCCGTCGCTGGTAACCCGGGTAAAATCGCTAAACAAAGCGTAGCTAGCGCATTAGCCGGTGTGCACAGCAGTTCACGCTATCGGGCTGCTGCCAGTCAAACTCGCACTCTATTGGCGGCTGCCTCGCCCATCTTTCACGGTGAAAGGGTCATAGGTAGCGTGATAGTAAGCCAGAGTGGAGAGCAGTACCTGTCGCTCACCGACCAGGCATTCAGCCGCTTGCTCGGTTATAGCCTGCTCGCTATTGGCATCGGTGCAATGGGCCTGCTCGCTTATGCCACACTGCTATCAATCCGAATCAGACGTCTCAGTGATGCAGCCAGTAAAGTCATCGATACCGAAGGGGCTATCGCAGGTGAATTCCCGCGCAGTCGGGCGCAGGATGAAATAGGAGAATTGTCGCGTCACTATGCCGACCTGCTGGAAAAACTGCGGGAATACAACGAGTACCTGCGAACCTTGAGCCGCAAACTATCGCATGAGCTCAGAACCCCGATTGCGATAATCCAGAGTTCGCTGGAAAACCTGGAGCAGGGCAATACAGAAACAACCGACATTTATCTCGAGCGGGCAAGAGGCGGCCTCAGTCGACTTAACCGTATGCTCAATGCAATGAGCGAAGCATCCAGGCTGGAGGAAAGTATTCGTAACAACCAGACCGTTGCTTTCGACCTGGTCACACTATTGCGAGAGATGTGCGCCGCCTATAGCGATTTATACAGCACTAACGCTATCACATTGAATACCAGCCAAGAGCAAGCACTTGCATGGGCGGCGCCGGAGTTACTTGCCCAGGCACTGGACAAACTTGTGGAAAATTCGGTGTCGTTTAGCAGCGACGGCTCGCCCATCGAACTGCAGTTGGAAGCTATCGATGGTGATTGGGCTGTCGCGGTCTGTAACCAAGGACCGAGAATACCTGCGAACCTCAAGAGCAAGCTGTTTGAACCTATGGTGTCGGTGCGCCAAAACAGTGACGAAACTGTACACCTTGGATTGGGACTGCACGTGGTGCGACTGATTAGTGACTACCACAAGGGCAAGGTATACGCCGAAAATATGAATGATCCCAATGGGGTAAAAGTGACTATGACTCTGCCCGCCGCATAAAGCTCAGCAAAAAAAGGCCGCAGCAGAAAGGCGCACACGGCCACCACACTGTCGCTCGCGGCCATGTGTGGTTCAGTGATCTCTCCTTAACATGCTCTCATTGACAAACGAGGAGACCCGTAATGACCGCATTTCCAGCAGGAAGAGATCACTCACACCAAGCGCAACAGGAGTTGCCACTTAAACCGGTGAAGAGCAGAGCGATGCGCACGGCAACGAGCCCTGTGGAATCGGTTCTGTCAAACCTTGCAAGCTGGTTAGGACCAGACGGCGAAGAAGAGTCGATTGAAATGACGGCTACCCCCGCAGCAATAGCCTATTTCGAACGGGTAATGTCGAGAGACGAGGCCTAGGTACTACTCCGCCAAAAACGCGACTTGCTTGAACTCGGTCAGCTGATCCCGCAGAGCGGCCGCCTCCTCGAACTCCAGGTTTTTGGCGTGCTCTTGCATTTGAGACTCCAACTGCTTCAGCTTTCGAGACAAAGCCGCTGGCGACAGCCTGGCCACCTCGGCACCAAAGGCCAACTTGGGCTCCGCCACTTTTTTGCCCTTGCCCTTGGTTGGCATCCGCCGAGCGCCTTCCATAATATCCTTGACCGACTTTTCCACCCCCCTGGGCGTTATGCCGTGTTCCTCGTTGTGTTCCAACTGCTTTTCCCTGCGCCGCGCAGTCTCTGCTATCGCTCGCTCCATTGAACCCGTCATGCGGTCTGCATAAAGAATAGCCCGACCATTGAGATTTCTGGCTGCCCGTCCAATGGTCTGGATTAATGAACGCTCAGAGCGCAAAAAACCCTCTTTGTCTGCATCAAGAATGGTCACCAGCGACACCTCCGGCATATCCAGTCCTTCCCTCAGCAAGTTAATACCCACCAGCACATCAAACTCGCCCAACCGCAGGTCACGGATGATTTCTACGCGCTCGACCGTATCGATATCAGAGTGCAGGTAGCGCACGCGAACGCCGTGATCTGCTAAATACTCCGTTAAATCCTCGGACATGCGCTTGGTGAGAGTGGTCACCAATACCCTCTCGCCCCGGTCCACGGTGAGTTTGATTTCTCCCAATAAGTCGTCAACCTGCGAGGTTGCAGGACGAATTTCAATTTCAGGATCAATGAGGCCCGTGGGCCTGACAACTTGCTCTACCACCCGCCCGGCGTGGTCTGCTTCGTAAGCACCGGGGGTAGCTGACACAAAAATCGCCTGTGGCACCAGCTGCTCCCACTCCTGGAAACGCAAGGGCCGGTTATCCAGTGCAGATGGCAGTCTGAATCCATATTCCACCAGCGTCTCCTTGCGTGAGCGGTCACCTTTGTACATGGCACCGATCTGAGGAATAGTCGCATGAGACTCGTCAATAATAACCAATGCATTATCGGGCAAATACTCGAACAGGGTCGGCGGCGGCTCCCCTGCCTTTCGACCTGACAGGTAGCGAGAATAATTTTCCACCCCTTGGCAATAACCCAGCTCGCGAATCATTTCCATGTCGTACTTCGTACGCTGACCTAACCGCTGGGCTTCTACCAGCTTCTGGTTGTCCTTAAGTTGATCGAGACGAACTGCCAACTCGGCCTCGATTTGTTCCACAGCCTGAAGCATGGTGTCGCGAGGGGTAACATAATGGCTCTTCGGGAAAATCGTGATGCGCGGCACTTTACTCTCTACCGCTCCGGTAAGGGGATCAAAGGTGTAGATATTTTCAATTTCTTTATCAAACAATTCGATGCGCACCGCCTCCCGCTCAGAATCCGCGGGAAAAATATCGATAACGTCGCCACGCACGCGGTAGTTTGCACGCCCAAAGTCAACATCGTTACGGGTGTACTGCAGGTCAGCGAGATGACGTAAAACCTCGCGCTGATCAATAATTTCACCCCGCGACAAATGCATACGCATCTTGTAATAAGAGGCAGGGTCACCCAATCCGTATATCGCTGATACGGTAGCAACCACCAGACAGTCCTCGCGCTCCATCAGCGCCTTGGTCGCCGACAGCCGCATCTGCTCAATGTGCTCGTTGACTGAGGCATCCTTCTCGATAAAGGTATCGGAAGAGGGAACATAAGCCTCAGGCTGGTAATAATCGTAGTAGGAGACGAAGTACTCTACCGCGTTATTAGGAAAGAACTCTTTGAACTCACCGTAGAGTTGGGCAGCGAGCGTTTTATTATGGGCCATGATAATCGTTGGCCGCTGCATTTGTTCAACCACGTGAGCCATAGTGAACGTCTTGCCTGAACCCGTCACCCCCAACAGGGTCTGGGACGCCAGACCTGCTTGTATACCTTCTACCAGCTGGCGAATGGCCTCGGGCTGATCCCCTGCTGGCTGGAAACTGGACTCAACTTTAAATGGGCGTGACACGGCGTCGACCTAAATGAAAAATAGCCGTTTATTATCATCCACATAGCGATCAATTGCAGCCTCAATCGAGGCCCTGTCCAGATTGCAAAATAATCCCAAAATTGCTGTTGACCCAAACCCCGGTGATCATTAATATACGCGGCCTCTGAAGAGAGCATTTCCGCCTTAGCTCAGTTGGTAGAGCAAATGACTGTTAATCATTGGGTCGCTGGTTCGAGCCCAGCAGGCGGAGCCATACAAAGAGAGGGTCGCACATCATGCGGCCCTTTTTTTTGGGATAAAGCAAACTCTTCGCCTCCCTACTTCCCTTCAAGTCCTGCCCTGATAAACTCACTTGGGTAATCCGTCGTCGCTTCGAGGATTGGCAGTTATGCCATCAGCTAGAACATACTTTTTTGCGGTCCTCGCTCTGATCACTGTTTCTCCGAGTCCAGCCCAGGCCCAATCTTCCTACGATAACCTCTGGGATCAACTCAAACTCTATGATGGCTCCGAGGGTGCTGGCTTAGTCAAGAACTTTGCCCTGTCAGGAAGGCTGCAGGCAGACGCCATATTCGCTGATGCAGATGAAGGCGAATTCGACGACTTACTATGGCGACGGTTTCGGTTTGGCTTTAAATCCAAGCTCGCCAATGATTGGGTCGTGCAATTGGAAGGAGATTTCGATCTTCAAGAGTCCGTTGGGGATTGGTATAGCAGGCTGACCGATGCCTATGTCGGCTGGAACCCGGGGGAAGAGCTGGATCTTCGTTTTCTCAAGCATTCTGCTGGCTTCACCCTGGACGGCGCCACCTCATCCAAAAAGCTACTGACAACAGAACGCAATAATTTGACCAATAACCTCTGGTTTACTGCTGAGTATTTCTCAGGTGTCAGTGCCAAAGGTGAGTTAGAGAACGGTCTTACATACCGGGCTGGCGTTTTTTCTGGTGACCCTGACGACGAGGTTGGTTTTCAAGACGGCAGTTACTTTACCCTCACTTCTCTGGGCTGGAATTTCTCATCAATGCTGGAACTGAAAACGGCAAAGGTGCGCTTCGATTACGTTTATCAAGATCAAGACCCGCTCAATAACACCCGCAATTTTTCCAACGTGACCAACCTGGTCAGTCAGTGGGAGAATGGCCACTGGGGGCTGTGGACAGACCTATCTGCCGGTAACGGTTGGGGAGAACAGAGTGACATCTGGGGGCTGGTGCTCATGCCATTTTACAGCAGTTCTGAAAAACTCCAATGGGTTGCGCGCTATACCTACCTGGATAGTAAAGAAGCCAACGGACTGCGACTGGGCCGCTATGAGCGGGAGATTGTCGGCGATAAAGGTGACCAATACAGCGAATTTTACCTGGGAGCCAACTACTTTTTCTACGGGCAAAAATTGAAGTGGCAGAACGGCCTCCAGTACGGGAAGATGAAGGACACTGTCGGGGATGGCGGTCGGTACGAAGGCTGGGCTTTTACTTCAGGCATTCGTATCTACTGGTATTAACGGATAAGTTACACAGAGCCTATTTTGGCGAACATCAGTAACGGAATAAAACATGAAGCCTGGCAGCAGCCCTAACAATTTCGCCCTGATTCAGGAGGAAGCCGGCATTCATGTCGGGATTTCCGCTTCCCTCGCGCTGGCGGGACGGCATGCCGCCCAGGTACTGCAAGAGCAGTTTAACGACTGGCGTGATCGTGGTCGTTACCGGGTTTGGGGGCACTATAAACGCAGTTACTTCACCATTGCCATAGGCGGTGGCAATACGATCAAATCCCAATATCATGCCTGGCTTAATTACCACCATAACAGTATCGATTGGTTGAGGTTTGTCCGCTTCTACTTTCTGGAAGAAACCACCGGAGAACCCGGCTGGGAGAGCGCAGAACAGTCACTAATTATGAATTTTATCGTCCCGCTCGCCGAAAAACTGCGCAAACAGCGGGGAACTAAAGTCCTGGCCGGCAGCCTCGAACTGTCCGCAGATTCAGATCTGGACGATATTATTGATGCCATGATTACCACGTTGGTACACCCAATCAACCTGGCACCGGCCAAGCAAGCCTTAGACAACGGGAAGTCGCGACGCGCGATACAGCTGGCAAAGCAAGAGTCCTTGCGCTACCAGCAAGACATCCAGAGCAAGTTGGGCGTATCTATGGCCTTCCACTGTATTGTCAGTGGCATAGGAAAAGACGGGGCGATTGGCGCACTCGCGCCCCATATGCCAGAGCTGGCCGACCGAGAATCTGGCACATTGCTATTAAAGCGGGGCGGCGGGGCTCTCAGAGTGGCCCTTAATAGGGGAGTTCTGATCAACGCTGAGCGCATATCACTCATTGTCTCCGGCTCTCTTAAATTAAAAGCCCTTGGCCGTTTTGAAATGGAAGAGTCGGCCGACTTCGAACAAACTGTCATGGAAACACCCCTGCGCCTGCTGCGTGAAAGTCCCGACGTTGCAGAGAAAGTGTACATTTTCGCCGACGAACAATCGCTTCACTTTGATGAAACGATTTTCGAGTTCAGTGAACGGGGCCAGATCGTTCAAAACAAAGCAGAGACCCGCGCTGGAGATGAAGAAAACGGTGTACACATCTTGCTTATGCATGGATTTATGGGGCTCTTCAGCTTCGCCAACCTACTCATTCGTTTGCCCAGCTCCTGGACAGTCTCTGCCCTGCATAGGGGCAGTCGCGCCAAGTTCATGGATAGCGATGAAATTTTTCCACACTACGCACGCGCGCTGCGCAAGGCTATCCTCAGTAACTGGCGCAAGGGCAGAGCTGTGCCCATTGCCGGGCACTCCATAGCCGGGGTGATTTCTGACCACCTACTGCTCTCTGTATTAACTGATTATGACGCAGATATTCCAGCCTACGAAAAACTCAAGGCCGAAGACCGCCAGCTGATCGACGCTCTGCGAGCCAGCGGCATTATCCACCTTGCTACATGGTCTCCTTGCGATGGACCGAACACTGGTGAGAACGTGAGGTCACTGGTATCGCATGTCCGACATGATACCGCGTTGGATTATTCGGGGTTTGAGCGCATTTATAAATTGGATGAGAATGGGAAATTAGGACCGGCTCATCCCAGTGATCTCGCCGAGAGTGCGTCAACTCTCACCGGGCTGGACCGCTTCCTGAAGCGCAGGATATCCCGCCCGTTCATCAATGGCATGACCGTTGGTTTGCGAAAAATCTTAGAACAAAGACCTGTACAGCAGCGCATGCTCAATGCGGACATGCCCTATGTATTGCGCCTTGTTGGGGGTCGATTGCTAAAAACCGCCTCACTTTACGGGTTGGCGAAAGAGATAAATGCCGGCTTGCATAGCCCAGTGGAGTATCAAAGACGCCACCTGAAAGCCCTGGATATTCTGCTAGCCTATGACATCCCATTTCTCAGCATCATTCACCAGGATGATTTTCTAGTGTCGGCTGGCAGACACGCTGAAGAGCATGAGTATCTTGTTGCCCAGCGCCTTAAGAGAGAAGGCGTCAACAGTGAGGAAGCGCTTGAAATTCCAGCCAGGCTCATGATTTTACAAAGAGCGCAGGATGAACTGCCACTAGATCCCCTCAACCCACACCTGCTGGTGATGTCCACTAACCGGGAAGGCAATAAAATGGCGCGGCAAATCACTGCCGCCATGACCGAGTTCGTCAACGAAAACGTCGCCAGGGCGATAGATAAGAAAAACCTGAGGCCCTTGCCGAGCATCACCCGCTGGCAGCGCAAGAAAAACCTACCGAGGGCAAAAAACCAAGTAGCCTGACCCTACTTTGCAGGAGTATCATAAGCCCCTTTTTTACCCTGGGAACAACACTTGTGAAAATCCTTTATTACAAAATTCGGGCCTTCGCTGTCACCTGGTTGTTACGCCTCCTTCCACGAAATTCACCGTTAGTCTACAAGGGCCAGGGTTCGGCCATTGTGCTCACTGAGCAGGTAGCAATATTAGGCATTCGTAAAATTCTGATTGTCACCGACAGTTTTCTGGGAAGCTCGGGGATTCTAGACGGCATCAAGCAGCAGCTGGAGAAGGATGGTGTGGCATATGCAATATTCGATGGTGTTCTGCCCGACCCCGCGTTTAATCAGGTACAAGCGGGAGAAGCGCTACTGCGAACCGAGGCGTGCGAAGCGGTAATCGCAGTCGGCGGGGGTTCAGTGCTGGATGCCGGCAAGCTCATCGCCCTGCTATACAGCAACCCTGGTGACCTCAAATCATTTGATGGCATTCAGAAGTCCAAAAACCCAGGACTTCCCTTGTTCGCCGTGCCAACCACGGCTGGAACAGGTTCCGAAATCACCCTCGCGTCCGTCATTACCGACCCGGAAACACACCGAAAAGTCCCTGTAGTGGACAGCAAACTGATTCCTGGGTACGTCGCGCTGGACGCGGAAATAATGAAGGGAATGCCTAAACTGATTACGGCGGCGACCGGAATGGACGCCCTCACCCACGCTGTTGAATCCTATTTGTCCACAGCCTCCACGTCTGCCACAGAAATCCAGGCCAAAGCTGCGGTTCGACTGACGTTCCTTTACCTGGCCAGGGCCTGGCACGATGGCGATGACATGGAAGCGCGAGACGCTATGGCTGTGGCTTCCTTCTACGCAGGCTCGGCTTTTGGCCGCACTTCGGTAGGTTATGTTCATGGAATCGCGCACCAGTTGGGTCGGATCTGCCAAACCCCGCACGGCAACGCCAACGCTATGGTACTGCCTGAGGTGTTATCAGCTTACGGAAACTGCGTCCATGAAAGACTCGCTGACCTGGCGGTGCTGGTAGGACTGGGCGAGAACGGAGAAGCGCCCTCCTCCCTCGCGCAGAAGTTTATCAAAGCGATTATAGACCTGCGGACGGAGACAGAGCTTCCATTAAAGCCTAATGGACTGCAGGCAAGTGATATTCCCAGTGTTGTTGAAGAAGCCCTGGCTGAGGCGGGAGACCTTTATCCGGTTCCCCGCTATATGACCGAAATAGAGGTGACAGCCATTGTGCGCGACTTGCTTCCCACGACTTGAGTCATCTATCCTGACAACACTCGCTTTTTAGAACGGGACAATGTGATGTCGAATGAATTTAATACGGTCAGTTTTATCGCAAGGTTCATCTTTGCCGCTGTGTTGGTGTTTGGAACTTATAACCCTACTGATTATTCCTATCTGGGATGGGTATTTGCCGAAGGTACCGAATTCGGGCCTGTGCCTGCGCTGCTGGGAGTAGTGTTGGCAATAGGCTGGATTATTTTTCTGCGAGCCAGTTTTAATGCATTAGGGCCACTGGGCATCATTTTGGGAACTGCGCTGTTCTCCTGCGTGATTTGGCTACTGGTAGATCAAGGCTGGCTCAGTCTGGACGCAACTGGCGCTATCACCTGGCTTGCGTTAACACTGGTAGCTCTGCTGCTGGCAGTGGGCATGTCCTGGGCGCACATACGTCGTCGCCTCAGCGGGCAATACTCGGTGGACGATGTAGACGATTAAATCAGGATGATTTATCGGGGAAGAGCTCTTTCACATTGGAAGGGACAACAGTGGTCTGCGGCTGGGCGTCGAGCTCAGCCTGCTTATTCCAAACGAGGTCGTGACGCACTTCATGCTCACTAAAGCCACTGACTGCCTTGCGCAGCACCGAAGTAATTCCAGCACAGTCCATGTCATCACAGTAGCGCACCAAGTCGGTGACGTAGCCATGAATCTGACCGTAAGAAAGGCACTCTTCCTCTGCCCGCATGATCATCGGGTGACCCGTTCCGGCTACGTTGCTACCCAGTAGCAACTCCTCGTAAAGCTTTTCGCCAGGGCGCAGTCCAATGAACTCTATATCAATATGATGGCCAACATGGTTATCGTGATCCATTTCATAGCCACTTAAACGAATCATTCGACGAGCCAGATCGACGATGCGCACTGGCTCGCCCATATCCAGCACAAAAACATCGCCTCCAGTACCCATTGCACCGGCTTGCAGCACCAACTGCGCCGCCTCAGCAATACTCATAAAATAGCGGGTCACTTCAGGGTGGGTTACTGTAACAGGACCTCCAGCTTCTATCTGCTCCCTGAACAGGGGCACTACCGACCCTGAGGAGCCCAGAACATTCCCAAATCGAACCATACAAAAACGGGTTCTGGTGTCCCGTTGCGCCAGCCCCTGCAAAATCATCTCGGCAAAACGCTTGGAAGCACCCATGATATTGGTCGGCCTGACTGCTTTGTCGGTCGACACCAAGACAAAGGTATCGACACCGGCCTTTCGCGCAGCCTCCGCAGCATGCCAGGTCCCAAACACATTGTTGGCGACACCTTCGGCCACATTATACTCAACCATGGGCACGTGCTTGTAAGCAGCTGCATGATAGACGGTCTCAACCTGAAAAGTTCGATATACGCTTTCGAGCCGGCGGCCATCCTGAACAGACCCCAGCAACGCCACCATTTGGATGTCTAGTCCTGACGCATCCATTAAATCGCGCAGTTCTCGCTCGATGTTGTACAACGCGTACTCGCTATTATCCAGCAATACCAGTTCCCTGGGGCCAGACTTGACGATCTGCCGACACAACTCGGAGCCAATTGATCCACCTGCACCTGTCACCATGACTACTTTTTCAGTGATGCAACGGTCAATAAATTCCGGCTTAGGTGGCACAGGCTCGCGCCCCAAAAGATCATCAAGATCCACGTCCTGAATCTGAATTACACTCGCCTCGCCCGCTACCAATTCTGCGATTCGCGGAACAGTCCGCACATAAACAGGCAGACCTACCAGGGAGTTAATAATTTCCTTACGACGCTCCGGAGAGGCAGAGGGAATTGCCAGCAGAACCTGGGTAATATCGTGCTCAGCGATTAATTGTTCAATTTCACCGGGACTGGCGACCTGCAAACCATTGATCACCGACTGATTCAGGCGTTGGTCATCGTCGACAAACACCACGGCTCTGTACTGGTCGCCATGATTAAGCGCTGTGAGTAGCTGTCGCCCCGACTCACCGGCACCGTAGATGATTACATTCTCTGATAACGAGCGGAGTTTGGCCTGGTAGTAGGCACGAACGCTGAGGCGCGTACCACCAATGGTCAGTAAAGCCAGGCCCCAATAAACAAAGGGCATGGAGCGCGGCACATCGGCCTGCGAGAAGAATACGGCCGCTCCCAGTATCAAGGTGGAATAACTGACTGCAGTGATTACCGCCCAAATAGCCTGCTGTCCCATAAATCGGATGACTGCGCGATACAGGCCCAGACGCAAGAAAATAAAAGCGCTCACCAGAACCGTAAATATCGCACAGACAAATTCAGTTGAACCCAGAGAAAAGTCTAAATGGCCGTAACGGAAGGCAACGGCAGTCCACATAGAAGCAGTAACAAAGCACATATCCAGAGCCAAGAGCCCGGATTGCTTGATATTGCGAGGTAATTCAATCAGTTTTTCAAGACCGTCCCGGAGGCTTCCGAGAATCCCGGATGCAGAGCGCGAAACAATACGGCCAAAAAACTTCAGCAAGCCCTCTTCCTCACTCTTAATGGTTTGGTCATCATGCCGCTGTAATAATGTTTATGGCGCGACCGGAGCAGAGATACTAGCTGAATTTCCTCACTATAGCCATGCCCCAAACGAGAGGAAAATATGCCAAAATTACCAATAAAATTGCATACTTGGGGAAGGAAGCTACCAAAGCAGCTAAAGGAAACAGCCAAAGAACATTGATGCCAAGTAGGGTCAACACCACCGGCAAGTGCCCGCCCCAATGCCTACTGAGTCGTTGATAGGCATGCAGACGATGAGGCTGAGTAAAGGGCTGCCCAGTGGTAATTCGCCACAGCAGCGTGACAGAGGCATCGGTTACAAATACCGCAAGTAAAATCAACCAACAGGCCAATGGGAGCTCGCCTTGCGCCTCACCCAACAACATCAGGGCTGCCAGCAGAAAACCTGTGGGGACACTGCCCGCATCTCCCATAAACACACTCGCCGATGGCCAGTTCCAGCACAGAAAACCAGCATGTGCAGCCGCCAATAGTAAGCAAAAAAGTGGATAGCTCGAGGTGGGACCCATGCTCCAGGCCAGCACCGCCGCCCCACAACAGGCAGCTAGACACTGGCTCGCCGCGTACCCGTCAATACCATCCATGAAATTGTAGAGATTCAACATCCAGATGAGGACCGCGACAGCAAGCGCAGCGGATAACAGCGCAAACGTAACGTTATCCTGCCATGGACTGAAAATAAACGTCACCGCCAGTACGCTGCTCAAGCCGTAGATCGAGAAGCGCAGGGCCACCGATAATCCGCGCAGGTCATCCAATACACCCACCAACATCAGGCATCCCGCAATAGTCAGTAGCTGGTAGTACTGGGGCGGCCAGTTCTCTCCCATTACAGCGGCGGTAACAACGCCGATGCCCAGGGCAATAAAAAGCGGAACCCCCGCACCATGAGGCGTCGGCAATTGGTGAGAACTGCGCTCATTGGGCAGGTCAAATATTTGCCAGCGCTGGGCGATTCGCAGGTAAATACCGCATAGCAGCCAAGACGTCAGCAATGTGATGGCTAATACGATCAAAGTACCCCTCTCGCGCTCTTCAGCGTGCTTTCAAATGTTTCGCGGGGACGCCATGGGGTGGCGTCAAGCACAGCAGCATTGCTGTACAACTCTGTGGCAAACAGCTTGGCTCTGGTAGGTTCCGCTGAACGCCGTTTGAGGTCTAATAAGCCACAACCCAGCCACCAGGCCCAGCGAGGACACCATGCAATACCTTTATTCATAGCTCTGGCATCACGAATGGCGTCGTAGAGACGCTGGGTACTGTAGGATTCACCGTCAGTTGCAATAAAAGTCGATACCCCAGGCGCCGCCGCCATTGCGACAAGTCGCATTAGGGAGCACAGATCGCCGCTCGAAATCATCGATCGCGCGCCCTCAGCTGGCGGCCGCGGCAGGCCTTTGCCCACCCACTTTAACAGCTGTGCAAGATTGGCCTTGGCACCCTGACCATACACCAACGCCGGGCGCAGTATGCAAACACGCATGCGACTGGCACTAAACTCTCGATTGAGCCCCGACTCCGCCTGCCACTTCGACAGCCCGTATGGATCCCGGGGAGAAATGCAGTCCTGCTCACTTCTGGCCCCGGGATAATCGCCCGCGCCCATGGCCTTTACACTACTGAGAAAAACAAAGTTTTTCACTCTCGCCGTATGCGCCTGCCTGGCGAGCTCAAGTACGGCGCAATGATTAACCGCGTCATAATCCGCAATTCCAGCCTGCTGGTGCGCTATTGCGGCGAGGTGAAAAACTGTGTCCACGCTGTTCAGCTCAGCTGCGGAAAGATTTTCCTTGCTGAAATCTACTGCCCTGGTGGGAGTGCCGTCCGGCATCGCCTCACCGCGCAAACTAAAGGCAATCAATTCATGCCCATCCTGGCGAATTTGGCGACAGAGTTCCAAGCCGATAAAGCCGGTTGCACCGGTTACCAGGTATTTCACAATGAGATGTATAGAAAAGGGGGCATATGCCCCCTAATAATACGGATGCGCAGGTCTTATTCCAGTGTTATCCGTGCTCGGTTCTTTTCGAGCGTCGATTTACCCACCCCTTTAACCTCGGTGAGTTGGTCCAATGTGGTAAAAGCACCGAATTCCTCTCGGTAACGAACTATATCCTCGGCTCGAGATGTGCCAATACCGTATAGCCCCGCGGCGAGCGTCGGGGCATCTGCCGTATTAATATTAACGATGGTTGTCATCCCCGGTGGCACTTGCTCCTCTTGGGCCTGTACCGGGGTGATAATAATCCCGCTCAATAGCACCGCAAGCAGTGCCAGGTATTTGAAGGGGTCAATGAATTTGGCGCGAGCTGCGCCGGCGTTACGATTTTGTCGATTAGTCATATTTGATCTCCCTGATCAGCTCTCTGCATCCATGCAGCTATCCGTATCGAGAGAAAGTTTAGCAGCGCAAGGCCCGTGCCATACCCCGACGACTGTATTTGATCTTTTCTAGCGGAGCGCCCTCAATTCGATATGAATGCGTTGCAATGCCATCAGGGGATCTGCCGCGGCCGTAACAGAGCGACCTATTACCAGATAGTCAGAGCCATTTTTCACCGCATCGACGGGGGTCACAACTCGTCGTTGATCGCCAGCTGCATCCCCTGCCATTCTTATACCCGGTGTCACCAGACAAAAGCGGTCACCCCGAGCAGCTCGCAGCTGCGTCGCCTCCATAGCGGAACAGACCACACCGTCAAGACCGCAGTCCTGAGTCAAAGCAGCCAACCGCATAACACGTTGAGCCGCTGTCTCGGTATAACCCATCTCGGCAAGATCATCATCGGACATACTGGTCAGTACGGTCACTGCGATAAGCAATGGCTTGTTATCGAAAGGCGCCAGGGCATCCCGCGCGGCCTCCAGCATGCGGCGGCCGCCGCCCGCATGAACGTTAACCATCCACACGCCTAGCTCGGCCGCTGCGCGAATGGCACCGGCTACGGTATTCGGAATATCGTGAAACTTAAGATCCAAAAATACGTCGAAGCCCATTCCATGCAACGACTCCACCAGTCCCGGACCACAGCGGGTAAATAGCTCCTTGCCGACTTTCAGGCGACACAGTTCGGGAGAGAGCCGACCAGCCAACGCCAGGGCAGGCTCCGCAGCGGGAAAATCAAGGGCCACAATGACGGGATTATCACTCATAGATACTTCTCTTCCAGGGGACTGCATTATTCCATACTGGTGCCACGGATGGGGCGAATCGTGCCCCAATACTTGCAGCCCGGGCAAAACCAGTGCAGCTGACGCGCGGCAAAACCGCAATGACTGCAACGATAAGATGGTCGCTGTTCGATCAGGCGCTGAACCAGCTGTTGCAGTAAATTGAGGTCCTCGCGAGGCTTATCTTCACTCGCACTGATTCGGAAACTCACCAATTTCTCCATGCCTCGAAGAGAAGGCATTTTGTCCAACTGCTCAATCAGGAACTGCTCGGCAGTGCTACCCCCGTCCATTTCCCTGATGTCCTCAGCGGCGGCCAACAAAAGAGGTGGGGACGGATGGCTATCAAGACACTCCCGCACATAAGCCAACAAAGACTTTTCGTCGCCCAGCTCTCGATAACACGCGCGTAAACTGGGAACCGACTCACTGATGTAAAGGGGGTCTTGCTGGCGAACTCGGCGCAAGGCTTTGATCGCTTGCTTAAATCGACCGGCGTCAAACTCAACATCGCCCAACATCATCGAGGCGCGTACACTTTGCTTGTCCATAGCGAGCGCCTCCTGCAGCAGCTGCCTGGCACCCTGCAAGTCATTGTCCTGCCGACGCTCGGCGGCAAGCTCACAATAGTAATGCGACAGAATCACCGGCACTGACTGTCCGGGCTCGTCAGCGGCAGCCCCTGCGGTACCCCCCAGTAAACTCTTGCGCGGCAATAATTCAACGGCGATATCGATGGCCTGCTGCCACTCGCGCTCGCTCTGGTAAATGTCCAACAAATGTAATTGGCTATCGCGACGCTGGATCGGCGATTCCGCCACCAGGTCAAGCAGAAGTCGCTCCGCGCGATCCAGCAATCCCGCGCTAATGTAATCCCTGGCCAATTCTAGATGGGCCTGATGCACCTGCGCTCTGGGTAAGCTGGGGCGCGCGAGCAGGTTCTGGTGAATACGGATGGCCCGGTCCACCTCACCCCGTTTACGCAGCAAATTACCCAGCGCGATATGCGTTTCTAAGGTTTCGCTGTTCACTTCCAAAGCGTTGATAAAAGCATCAACTGCCCCATCGGGCTTGCCGTCCAGCAGGTAGTTAAGCCCCTTATAGTACTGCCCCGGAAGATCGGGGGCGGATGCAGATTTCGCTTGGCCGCGACGCCCCAGGTACCAGCCTATGACAATCGCGACAAAGAAAAGAGCGAATACAAGATAATCATTCACCGTCTTTCAGGCCCGCCGTGCGCAGCTTATCCAACTCCGCTTTGCTCCGGGCCAGCTTACGGTTTGCGGACCCCAGAGAGGTGCGGGTGCGCACCATTAATACCGAGGACATCGCCATACCAAGCATTCCACCTACAGCAAAGGCGATTAGCAACCACAGGGCGAGACTTCGAGGCTCAAACGTGACCACTAGGAGATCCAGTGGCACAGGCATTTCGTTCTGCAAAGCAAAGAGGACGCCAACTGCAACCATTGCAAGTACCAGAGCGATGTAGAGAAGGTTTCGAAGCAGCTTCATGCAGGGGTCCAATTTAGAGAAACAAAAAAGCGGTACGACCTCACGATCATACCGCCTCTATCTACGAGGGCAAGTTTACAGGCCCATCTGCAGCCCCAAGTTCACCCGCTCGCGCAATTCCTTTCCAGGCTTGAAGTGAGGCACGTATTTCCCAGTGAGCTCAACGGCATCACCGGTCTTGGGGTTGCGGCCACGCCTGGGTTCTCGATAGTGCAGAGAGAAACTACCAAAGCCACGGATTTCTATCCGCTCACCATCGGCCAGGGAGTGGGACATATGCTCCAGAATTGTTTTCACCGCCAACTCAACGTCTTTTGAGGACAGCTGACTCTGTCTAGCAGCAATGGTTTCGATCAGTTCGCTTTTAGTCATCGGGCTTATTCGAATATTTTTTACCAGATGAATATTGTGGCCCTAGATCGCTTATTACGCAAGTTGTTATTTTATATAGAAAAAGTGTGTTTTTATCACAGTTTTTGCTGTCCTACGCGGGCACTCCATACCTAAGCCCGGGCCTAAAATTGGTCCTGCAGGACCTCAGGAAACAAACGCTCGACAGCCAGACAGCCCTGCCCCAGAACCAAAAAGGGCCCACCGAAGTGAGCCCTTTAAATGGCGTCGGGCCCTTAGCCCGACGAAGTGACAATATTACTTGTCTGCCATCTGGGCCTTGATCAGGTCGCCGATAGTACCTGGAGAAGCTGTTTCTTGCTCAGCTTCTTTCAGTGACTTAACCGCTTCCTTCTCATCTTCATAGTCCTTGGCTTTAATAGACAGCGCAACGCCACGGTTCTTACGATCCACGGAGGTGATCTTGGCTTCTACTGAATCGCCAACTTTGAAGGAGTTACGAGCATCTTCCACACGATCGCGAGAGATATCAGAAGCCTTCAGGACACCTTCCACCTCGTCAGCGAGCTTGATGATCACTTCTTTAGCATCGACTTCGATTACTTCACCAGTGACGATGGAACCGCGATCGTTTTCAGAAACGTAGTTGCCGAAGGGATCGTCTTCCAACTGCTTGACGCCCAGTGAAATGCGCTCACGTTCAGGATCGATGGAAAGAATGACGGTCTCAATCTCGTCGCCCTTTTTGTAGTTGCGAACTGCTTCTTCGCCAGTCTCATTCCAGCTGATGTCGGACAGGTGAACCAATCCGTCAATATTGCCTTCCAAACCGATGAAGATACCAAAGTCAGTAATCGACTTGATAGATCCTGAGATCTTGTCGCCCTTCTGACACTTGGAGGCAAATGCGTCCCAAGGGTTTTGCTGGCACTGCTTGATACCGAGTGAAATACGACGACGCTCTTCGTCGATATCCAGAACCATCACCTCTAGTTCGTCGCCAAGGTTGACGATCTTGGAGGGGTGTACATTCTTGTTAGTCCAGTCCATCTCAGAAACGTGTACCAGACCTTCCACACCCTCTTCCAATTCGGCAAAGCAGCCGTAGTCGGTCAGATTGGTGATCTTGGCATTGACGCGGCTGCCCTCAGGGTAGCGACCGGTGATTTCGACCCAAGGATCTTCACCCAGTTGCTTAAGTCCCAAGGAAACGCGGTTGCGCTCTCGGTCGAACTTGAGGATCTTGACGTCGATTTCCTGACCCACTTCCACGATTTCGGAAGGATGCTTGATACGCTTCCAGGCCATATCGGTAATGTGCAACAGGCCGTCTACGCCACCCAGGTCAACAAATGCGCCGTAGTCTGTCAGGTTCTTGACGATACCCTTGACAGACATACCTTCTTGCAGTGTTTCCAGCAGAGCTTCGCGCTCTTCAGAGTTCGCCGCTTCCATGACCGCGCGGCGGGAAACTACGACATTGTTGCGCTTCTGGTCCAGCTTGATGACCTTGAATTCCAGTTCTTTGCCTTCCAGGTGTGTCGTCTCACGCACTGGACGTACATCGACCAGAGAGCCAGGCAAGAAAGCACGGATAGTATTGATATCAACCGTGAAGCCACCTTTGACCTTGCCGTTGATAATACCGATAACAACTTCTTCTGCTTCATGAGCAGATTCCAGCTCTTTCCACGCTTCGGCGCGCTTGGCCTTCTCACGGGATAGTTTGGTCTCACCGAAGCCGTCTTCTACGGACTCCAATGCAACTTGAACTTCGTCTCCGATATTAAGGGCACATTCGCCAGCGGCGTCGATGAACTGGGAACGAGGGATAACGCCTTCGGACTTAAGGCCCGCATGTACTGTTACCCAATCGCTATCAATGTCGATAACAACGCCAGTGACGATGGCGCCTGGCTTCATATCAACGGTTTTAAGGCTTTCTTCAAATAGTTCGGCGAAGGATTCGCTCATTACACATTACCTGTAGGTTTGGTCGTCCGCGCCTCCAGCCGGTGCGGGGTTGTTAATGTACATCGCAGCGTAGGCGCTGACTGGATTCAGCCGACGCAACGATGTTTCTGCCGTTTAAAAGGAGATAGCTGCTTTTAAGCGCTAAGTTAGACCTTTTTCTGTCACTTTCTGCACCACCAGATCGAACACATGTTCAATGGGTGTGGCGGTACTGTCGATGACAATGGCGTCCTCAGCGGGCACCAGGGGAGAGACACTACGACTCGAATCACGCGCATCTCTCTCCTCGATGTCGTCGAGAAGGCGCGGGAGACTAACACTTTCCCCCTTTGCAATCAATTGTTTATAGCGACGCTCGGCGCGCTCAGCGGCTGACGCTGTGAGGAAAAATTTAAGGGCGGCGTCAGGGAATACGACTGTACCCATGTCGCGCCCATCAGCCACCAGGCCCGGAGGCTGCAAATAATCGCGTTGGCGGGCCAACAGCGCCTCGCGAACGCTTGGGATTGCCGCTACGGTGGAGGCACCACGACCACCCTCTTCAGTGCGAATGGCGGCAGATACGTCACGACCTTTATAAGCGACCAGTATCTCGCCTGTATCAGCGGCACTAAAACTCACGTCCAGATGCCTGGCGATATCAGTAACCGCCTGATGGTCCGCCCAGCTGACCCCTTCGATCAAGCAGGCTTGTCCGGTCACCCGGTAGAGAGCTCCACTGTCTAAAAGCCGCCAGCCCAGTTTATTCGCCAGCAAGTGACTGACAGTCCCTTTGCCCGCCCCACTGGGGCCGTCAACGGTAATAACCTGAGCGACAGTCATCAATCCGCCTGCACTATTATTTGCAGACCCAAACCACGGGCCAGAGCGTCAAAGCCCGGAAAGGAAGTGGCGACATGATCACAATCGAGCACCACAATCTCCTGTTCTGCGCGCAGCGCTGCAATCGAAAAGGCCATGGCAATGCGGTGGTCCATGTGCGTGCGAATCTCGCCGCCGCCAATAGTGCCACCTTCAATGATGATGCCGTCCTCCAGCACTTCATTATTGACCCCCAGCGTGTTTAAACCCTCGGCCATTGCTGCAATACGATCACTTTCTTTTACTCGCAATTCCTCTGCCCCGCGAAGTACTGTCCGACCCTGGGCGCAGGCTGCGGCGATAAACAATGCAGGAAACTCATCGATAGCCAGGGGCACCTGGTCTTCGGGTATATCGACCCCATGAAGAGGCGCATAACGCACCTGGATATCCGCAACCGGCTCACCGCCCACTTCCCGTTCGTTTTTGAGAGTAATATCGGCGCCCATCAAGTTAAGGATATTGAGCACACCGATGCGCGTGGGGTTAATGCCCACGTGCGTGAGCAACAAATCCGAGCCGGGAGTAATACTCGCCGCCACCAGAAAAAATGCTGCAGAGGAAATATCAGCCGGGACATCAATATCGGCCGCTTTCAGGCTGCCGCCGCCCTGCAGGCTAATCACCTCACCTTCCCGTTTCACTTCATAACCAAAACCGCGCAACATGCGCTCAGTATGATCTCGAGTGGGAGCTGGCTCAGTCACAGACGTTCGCCCCTGGGCATAGAGGCCTGCCAACAGCACGCAAGACTTGACCTGCGCGCTGGCCATTGGCAGATCGTAATGAATACCCTTTAACTGACTGCCACCAGTGATTTTCAGGGGAGGACGGCCTCCTTCCTGAGCATCGATTTTTGCGCCCATTAACCTGAGCGGATCGATTACTCGTCCCATTGGACGTGAGCAAAGCGATGCATCGCCAGTGAGCACCGTATCAAAGGGCTGGCCAGCCATTAACCCGCACATTAAGCGCATACCGGTGCCGGCATTACCCAGATCCAGAGGCCCATCAGGCGCTGCCAGTCCGTGTAGACCCACACCATGAACGACGACCTCACCTTCGCCATGGCGTTCAATGCTTACTCCCATAGCACGAAATGCTGCCAACGTCGCCAGCGCGTCATCCCCTTCCAGAAAACCGCTGACACGGGTAGTGCCCTCTGCCAGGGCGCCGAGCATAATCGAACGGTGAGACATCGACTTGTCTCCCGGGACACGAGCTTCGCCACTGATAGTGCCGCCCGGTAATAGTTTGAATTCCATTGGGTTGATCCCAGCAACGTCAGCCAGACACAGGAGAATCCAATCACTCTGGACCCGGGCCTGCGCAGGGGTGACCTAAACGTTTAATCCCGCGGTATTTCCAGTGGAAACTCCCGCCTGATACTCAAATCTGCCGCTATTTTAGAGCCGAATAACAGCCTGGTTTATTTGTCCTGACCGCGCTCTGCAAGGATGACCGAAAATCGGTCCCGCGCAGCCTTGGCCCGGGTGAAGGTTTCATGCATACCGTCTGCATCCTCGCTCGCTACTGCCGTGCGTAATTGACCGAGGTGGTCACTGAACAAATCTATGGCGTCCAGTAGTGCCGACTTGTTGGCGATAGCAATATCACGCCACATCACCGGGTCAGAAGATGCTATTCGGGTAAAGTCCCGAAAGCCTCCTGCGGCACAGCGAAAAACATCTTCGCTGCCCTCTGTCTGCGCCAGGGCATCGACCAAAGCGTAGGCCAGCACATGGGGCAAATGACTGGTAGCAGCCAACACAGCGTCATGCTGCGCCACATCCATATCCACTACCTCAGCGCCAGTGGCCGCCCACATATCCCGAACCAGGCTTAACGCAGACGGATCGTTTTCTTTCACAGGGGTAATAATCACCCGATGGTTTTCATACAGGTCTGCTCTGGACGCCTCAACGCCGCTGCGCTCGGAACCTGCGATAGGGTGACCCATCACAAATCGAGGCGGGAACTCTCCGTGACAAGCCTTAACCGCCGCCGTCATCAAGCTACCTTTCACGCTGGCAGCATCCGTCACTACAGGTGCGTTATCTCGACCCTCAAGCCGTGGCAATATTTCAGCCAGCACATTGGCAGCAATCAGGGTTGGCGTACAAATAACCAGGATATCAGCACGGTCGACGACCTCGTCTAAATCCAGCGTGTAGTCGTCAATGATCCCCATCTCTTTGCCGCGACGCAGAGAGGGCTCACGATGCCCGTAAGCAATGACGCGTTCGCAAAAGT
Source organism: Candidatus Seongchinamella marina (assembly GCF_026262685.1). NCBI lineage: Bacteria > Pseudomonadati > Pseudomonadota > Gammaproteobacteria > Cellvibrionales > Halieaceae > Seongchinamella > Candidatus Seongchinamella marina. The sequence continues at coordinate 846,379 of NZ_SHNP01000001.1, read as the reverse complement.
CTCGCTCCCGCAACGCTCTCGCCAGAGAGCCGCCGATGAGGCCAAGGCCGAGAATGGCTACAGTATTTACACGTTTTGACATGGGAATGTTACAGCACAGCCCGCGGGTAAGAGCCCAGAGGCTTAAGCAAAATCGATTGCTCCTCTAGGTCGTTCACAATGCCGGCGATGTTAGCGTCCTGAAGATGACCCTCGAACTCAATAAAGAAAACGTAAGCCCATTTTTCGGTGCGTGAGGGCCTGGTATCGATGCGAGTAAGACTGACGCCTGCTTTACGGAAAGGGTCCAGCAGGGTAAACAAAGCGCCCGGCTTATTGCGGCTAGACACGATAATAGAGGTTTTATCCCTACCTGAGGGTGGCACTTCTTCGCGACCGATGATCAGGAATCGCGTAGTGTTATCAGCATAGTCTTCAATATGCTCAGCTAACTTTTCCAGACCATAAAGGTCTGCGGCAATATCGCCAGCAATTGCAGCCACCCCGGGGTTCTCCAGCGCCAGCCGTGCCGCCTCTCCGTTGCTACTCACTGCCTCCCGCTCTACGTGAGGCCAATGAGCGTCCAGCCAATTTCGGCACTGGGCCAGAGCCTGCTGATGGGCACAGATTTTGACAATTTTGTCCTTCTCGTTGTGACCAGCGACTAGAAGATGGTGGGCAATAGCCATCTCCACTTCGCCGGAAATTTTAAGGCCAGAGTCCATGAAATTATCCAGCGTATGACTCACCATACCTTCAGTCGAGTTCTCCACGGGCACTACCCCATAATTACAGTCACCGGACTCCACTTGAGAGAAAACCGAATCGATAGTTGGCTGGGGCACGCAAATGCCCGCATGACCGAAATGCTTAATGGCTGCAGCCTGGGTAAAGGTTCCCTCAGGGCCGAGAAATGCTACTTGCAAGGGTTTTTCCAGCGCCAGACAAGAGGACATAATTTCGCGGAAGATGTGCGCAACAGTCTCCCCTTCCAGGGGGCCCTCGTTGCGATCAATGATGCGCTTGAGCACCTGGGCCTCGCGCTCGGGGCGATAATAAACCACCTCCGCATCGGCGTCGCCCGCCTCCAGCGCAGCCTGCACCTCGGTCAACTTGATTTCTGCAACGCGCTGGGCGCACTTCGCCCTGCGACTGATCAGCGCCTGAATCTCCTGATCAATGGCGTCGATGGCGACCCTGACCTCTTGTAGACTTCTATTGTCTTCTGAATCCGCCATCGGCTTATCCGTTGCGTTGCTCGAAGTCGTTCATGAATGCGATCAATGTATCTACCGCGTCTTCACCGACTGCATTATAAATACTGGCGCGCATACCACCTACCGAGCGATGTCCCTTCAAGTTGAGCAGACCCGCTGCATCTGCCTCAGCCAGAAACTGCTTATCCAACGCGTCATTCGCCAGCGTAAAGGGCACGTTCATCAAAGAACGGCTCGGTATTTCGACGGGATTGGCGTAGAACGGCGAGTCATCAATGGCGGCATACAGTTTTTGGGCCTTGCGACGATTAATGACTTCCATTGCCGCCAGTCCACCGCACTCCTGCAGCCAATCGAACACCAGCCCTGCAAGATATAAGGCAAAAGTCGGAGGCGTGTTGTACATGGAATCGTTATCAGCCGCCTTCTGCCAATTGAGCATGGCTGGACATTTTGCATCAGCTTTACCCAGCAAGTCCCGCCTGACAATCACCAGGGTTAAGCCTGCAGGGCCAATGTTTTTCTGAGCCCCCGCATAAATCACGCCATAGTCAGCGACGTTGACCGGCCGCGACAATATAGTAGAAGACATGTCCACCACCAGCGGTGCATCAACCTCGGGCACCCAGAAGTATTCCACACCGCCAATCGTCTCATTCGGGGTGTAATGCAGGTAAGCTGCATTGTCTGACAGCTTCCAGTCCTCTCGCGGAGGGATGGTGGAAAACTTTGCGTCCTCGGAGCTTGCAGCTACGTTTACAGCACCAAAACGCTTCGCCTCAGCAATCGCCTTCTTCGACCACTGCCCGGTATTCACGTAATCCGCTACCCCGTCTTCACCTAACAGGTTCAGGGGCACAGCAGAAAACTGGGTGCTGGCACCACCCTGCAGGAACAATACGGCATAGTCATCAGAAACACCCATCAACTCGCGCAGCGCGCTTTCAGCACGCGCTGCTACACCCATCACTTCCGTGCTGCGGTGACTCATCTCCATAATAGACAAACCAGCCCCGTGCCAATTCAGCATTTCGTCCCTGGCTCGCTCGAGAACAGGCACGGGTAGTGCAGCTGGGCCTGCACAAAAGTTGTAACAGCGGGTCATAGCAACTATCTCATCAGTTCGTATACCCCGTCATAACGGGGCTGACATCAATCGACGCTTCAGGCGTCCTCTTCGGGTTCTTCAGGCTCTTGGGGTGATGCCTGCTCACCTTGATCATCCTCTGTCGCTGCAGGCGCGGCTGTCTCATCCACCCCCTCTGACAGTGCTTCAGCGGCGAGCTCATCGTCGTCTTCAGGCTCTTCAATGCGCTCGACACTCACCAATGACTCATCGGTCTTGGTGCGGATAACGCGCACGCCCTGAGTGTTACGACCCAGAACCGAAATCTCATCAGCCCGGGTGCGAACCAGAGTGCCCTGATTGGAAATCAGCATCAGCTGATCGCCATCAAAGACCTGAACTGCGCCAACCAGCGTGCCATTGCGCTCTGAAGTTTGCATCGCGATCACACCCTTCGTGCCTCGGCCCTTGGTGGGGAACTCGCTCATTTCGGTGCGCTTGCCATAGCCGTTTTCAGACACTGTCAGCACTCGTCCACCCTCGCGTGGAATAATCAGGGAAATCATCTCGTGGCCGTCGCCGAGTTTAATGCCGCGCACTCCGCGGGCTGTGCGGCCCATTGCCCGCACATCGCCTTCCTTGAAGCGCACCGCCTTGCCTTCACTGGAAAGTAGCATAACATCGCAATCCCCGGTGGTTACGGCGGTACCGACGAGCACATCGCCTTCTTCCAGCTCAAGGGCACGAAGGCCAACACTGCGTTGGCGGGCAAAGTTAGTCAGCGCCGTCTTCTTCACTGTACCGCTGGCGGTAGCCATGAAGATGTAATGCCCCTCTGTGTAATCTTCCACCGGAAGAATGGACGTTACCCGTTCGCCCTCTTCCAGCGGCAGCAAGTTAATCATTGGTCGGCCACGGGAATTCCGCCCCGCCAGAGGGATCTGGTAAACCTTGAGCCAGTAGACCTTGCCCAGGTTAGAGAAACACAAAATAGTCGCATGCGTACTGGCGATCAGCAGATGCTCGACGAAGTCCTCATCCTTCACTGCCGTCGCCGACTTACCCATACCGCCGCGGCGCTGCGCCTGGTAATCGGTAAGGGGCTGGGTTTTGGCATAACCACCGTGGGAAATGGTCACAACACGATCTTCCTCGGTGATCAGGTCCTCCACCGTCAGGTCGTGCTGGGACGCGGTAATTTCGGTACGGCGCTCGTCGCCATACTCAGTCACGATTTCTTCCAGCTCTTCGCGAATAACCGCTTTCAGACGGTCAGCGTCGGAAAGAATTTCAAGGTACTCTGCAATTTCACGCAGCTTTTCCTCGTACTCGTTGAGCAGCTTCTCGTGCTCAAGGCCTGTCAGGCGGTGCAGGCGCAATTCCAGAATCGCCTGTGCCTGGGCTGGCGACAGGTAATAAAGCCCGTCACGCAGACCAAACTGCGGATCCAGTTCATCCGGACGGCAAGCGTCATCTCCCGCGCGTTCCAACATGCCGGTCACGTCGCCGGGGCGCCAGGAACGAGCAATCAACTTCTCTTTTGCTTCCGCAGAGCTGGGAGAAGCTTTTATCAACTCAATGACCGGATCGATATTGGCCAGTGCAATGGCCAGGCCTTCCAGCAGGTGACCACGCTCACGCGCTTTGCGCAGTAAGTAGACCGTACGACGCGTCACAACCTCTCGACGATGACGCACGAAAGCTTCCAGAATTTCTTTCAGGTTGAGAATTTTTGGCTGGCCATCTACCAAAGCAACCATGTTGATGCCAAAAACAGATTGCAGCTGTGTTTGGGCGTACAGGTTATTGAGTACAACGTCTCCGACCTCACCACGACGGAGCTCGATAACAACCCGCAAGCCATCCTTGTCAGATTCGTCCCGCAGTTCAGTAATCCCCTCGATTTTCTTCTCTTTTACCAGTTCGGCAATGCGCTCAATCAACTTCGCCTTGTTTAGCTGATAGGGAATCTCATGAACAATAATAATATCTTTGCCGCGCTTTTCGTCGTGGATGACTTCAGCGCGGGCGCGAACATAAATTCGACCACGGCCAGTGCGATAGGCCTGAATAATGCCGGCGCGACCATTGATAATGGCTCCCGTTGGAAAATCAGGACCTGGAATATGCTCCATCAACTCGTCGACTGTCAGGTCGGGATCACCCAGCAGTGCCAGACAGCCGCTGACCACTTCCGTGAGGTTGTGCGGCGGGATATTGGTCGCCATACCCACAGCGATACCGGAGGAACCATTCACCAGCAGGGTAGGAACTCGGGTAGGGAGTACCGCGGGAATTCTTTCAGTGCCGTCATAATTGTCGACAAAATCAACGGTCTCTTTATCGAGATCTGCCAACATCTGATGAGAGATTTTCTTCATCCGAATTTCGGTGTAACGCATGGCTGCCGCATTATCGCCGTCTACGGAGCCGAAATTACCCTGGCCGTCCACCATCAGGTAGCGCATAGAGAAAGGCTGAGCCATGCGCACGATGGTGTCGTAAACCGCTGAATCGCCGTGGGGGTGATATTTACCGATCACATCACCGACCACGCGAGCCGACTTTTTGTAAGCTTTGTTCCAATCGTTGTTCAGTTCATTCATCGCGAAGAGCACACGACGGTGCACGGGCTTGAGGCCGTCCCTCACATCTGGAAGCGCTCGTCCTACGATGACGCTCATTGCGTAATCGAGATAGGACTGCTTCATCTCGTCTTCGATATTGACGGGAAGAATTTCTTTGGCTAAATCACCCATGTAAAACTGTTTCCTTCAGGTCCTGATAAACGGACTTATTATTACGTTATCTGCGACGGCGAGCCCGCTCCGATAAAGGCACCGAAACGGACCTCAGCAGAGCCGCAAAGACAAGCTTTCACGCCTCGAAATACAAGCCAGAAATTATACGGAATTAACGCCGTAACTACCATGTTTTTAAAGAATTTCGCCGACATTCAGGCGCTCCTGAGGTTATACTTTGCTTCGCTTCCGGTGATTGTCGCTGAAGCCTTCGCCAATGGCGAAATTTTATGCAAATCCAACCTGTCAGCACTGAGAAACGGGACCTTATGAGCGCCACAAATTCAGCCGTCGATACCCTGCTCCACCCGGACTGGATTGTGCCTGTCGTGCCACGTGGCGTGACGCTGGAAAAACACAGTCTGGCGATCACCGATGGGCGCATTAGCCACATTCTGCCCAGAGCACAAACGAGGAAACTCCAGACCGGCGAAGAACTCGACCTTCCCGGACAGGCCCTGATGCCGGGACTGGTCAATCTGCACGGCCACGCCGCCATGAGTCTGCTGCGCGGTTACGCCGATGACCTGCCGCTAATGCCCTGGCTGGAACAACACATTTGGCCAGCGGAAGGGAAGCATGTGAGCCATAGCTTCGTTCGCGACGGTACCGAACTGGCTATTGCAGAAATGCTGCGCAGTGGTACCACCACGTTTAGCGATATGTATTTTTTCCCGGACGCCTGCGCAGAAGCTACAATCAGTGCTGGTATTCGCTGCCAGATCGTTTTCCCAATCCTGGACTTCCCCACCGCCTGGGCTCGGGACGCTGATGAATATATTAGTAAGGGCCTGCGGCTGCGCGATGACCTCAAACATCAAGAGCTGATTACTGTTGGATTTGGACCTCACGCGCCGTACACCGTGTCTAAACCCAACTTGCAAAAAGTAGCCACCCTGGCGGCGGAACTGGATATCCCCATCCAGATTCACCTCCATGAAACGCAAGGCGAAGTGCTCGCTGCCGTGGAAGAGCATGGGGAACGCCCTCTGGATACGCTTAACGCCATCGGACTTCTCGGTCCTCGCACCCAGTGCGTGCATATGACTGACCTGGGCGACCAGGATATCGCGCTACTTGCGGCTACCGCTGCCCATGTGGTTCATTGTCCGCAATCGAATATGAAGCTGGCATCTGGCGCCTGCCCCACGACCAAATTATTAGCTCAGGGAGTTAATGTCGCGCTGGGTACCGACAGCGCTGCAAGCAATAACGACCTCAATATGTTCGGCGAAATGCAATCTGCTGCCATGCTGGGCAAGTTGATAGCGGGCGATGCAGCGGCCTTGCCTGCCTCGGAAAGCTTGTACATGGCAACTATGGGAGGCGCTCGGGCGATGGGCATGGATCAACAAATCGGCAGCCTGGAAATGGGAAAACAGGCAGACATCATCGCCGTTGATCTTTCCGGTCCAGAATGCCAGCCTCTTTACAACCCGCTATCACAGCTGGTGTACGCCTGTAACGGCAACCAGGTGAGCCACAGCTGGGTGGCCGGTGCCTCCGTGTTGAAAGAGGGGGTGCCTGCCCATATCAACATCAAAGACCTGCTGGCTCGCACTGCTGCCTGGCAGGAAAAAATCAGCTCCAACGACTAGAGACCACATGACATCCGAAGCTAACGTAGATCCTGCGGAAATCGCCAAATTCGAGGCCATGGCCTCTCGCTGGTGGGACCGCAACAGCGAATTCAAACCGCTACATGACATCAACCCACTGCGCGCCAATTATATCGATCGCTATTCGCCGGTGTCCGGCCAGCGCCTGGTGGACGTGGGTTGCGGTGGTGGCATTCTGGCGGAAGCCATGGCCCAACGTGGCGCAAAGGTCACCGGGATAGATATGGGCGAAGCGCCGCTTGCGGTGGCCAAGCTGCATCAGCTGGAGTCCGGCGTAGACGTGGATTACTTCCAGAGCACAGCCGAAGAGCTGGCAGTAAAAGCACCGGCAAGCTTCGACATTGTATGCTGCCTGGAGATGCTTGAGCATGTGCCCGATCCGGGCGCTGTCATCAAAGCCTGCGCCGACATGGCCAAGCCAGGCGCAGCGCTCTACTTCTCCACCATCAACAGGAACCCCAAGGCATTTATGTTTGCTATCGTCGGCGCTGAGCACATTCTGAGGCTACTACCGGCTGGCACCCACGAGTACGATAAATTCATTAAACCGTCGGAATTGGCAGGCTGGATACGCGACGCAGGCCTGGTGCTTGAGGATATGACAGGTCTAACCTATAACCCCATTACTCGAACCTACCGGCTCAACCCCCGCGACGTCAGTGTTAACTACATGGTTCATACGGTAAAACCCGCGTGAAATCAGATAACCTAAAGGCCGTGTTGTTCGACCTCGATGGCACCCTGGTCGATACCGCTGACGAATTCGTGGTCGTCGTGCAACAGCTACGTGCCGAGCACGGGATGGCAGCAATGGATCCGCTACGTATACGCGCTTCCGTTTCCAATGGCGCAAGAGCACTGGTATGCCTGGGGCTGGGACTGGACCCAAATGACGCTATTTTCGAAAGTAAGCGACTGCGCCTGCTGGAGCTTTACTCGGAAGTGTTAGGCAGCGAGGCAAAGCCCTATCCCGGTATTTCGCTCCTACTGGCTGAGCTGGCCAAACGCAACATCTCCTGGGGAGTAGCGACCAATAAGCCCAGGGCTTACGCCGAGCCGCTAATGGCAAAAATTGATCTCCCGCCCTGCCCCAGTCTGGTCTGCCCCGATGACGTTAAAGATCGCAAACCTCATCCTGAATCGCTTTACCGCAACTGCCGGGACCTCGGCTGTGCGCCGCATGAAGCAATTTACGTCGGCGACCACTTGCGCGACATTGAGGCGGGGAAGCGTGCCGGCATGTACACCATTGCCGCCGCCTACGGCTATATCGAAGCCGATGATGAGCCCTCTAGCTGGGGCGCAGATGCACTGATCAGCGACAGCAAAAACTTAGCCGAACTCATTTTTAACCTGTAACACCGGAACTTCAGCATGAATATCCAGCCCGCGCCCCGCAACTACCAGGCAACACCGGAACTACTGTCCGGCAAAACCGTCCTCGTCACCGGGGCCGGTGACGGCATTGGCCGTGTCGCTGCGCTTACCTATGCGGCCCATGGTGCCACCGTCGTGCTACTGGGACGGACAGAGAGCAAACTGGAGGCGGTTTACGATGAGATCGAAGTTGCCGGACACCCCAAGCCGGGGCTGGTGACCATGGACCTGTCCCAGGTCACTGATGACCAGTGCGTTCAACTGGCCCAGGGCCTTGCGGAAGAGTTCGGGCATCTAGACGGATTACTGCACAATGCCAGTCTGTTGGGGGAACGCCGGCCCATAGAAAGCTCTAGCTACGCTGTCTGGCAGGAAGTGATGCAGGTGAACGTTAATGCGCAGTTTGTATTGACTCGACGTCTGCTACCAATGCTACAGACCGCACCCTCGTCCTCAATCATCTTGACCTCTTCCGGTGTCGGACGGATTGGCAAAGCGTTTTGGGGTGCCTATTGTGTGTCGAAGTTTGCCACCGAGGGCTTTATGCAGGTGCTCGCTTCGGAGCTGGAGAATACCTCCAGCATTCGGGTGAACTGCATCAATCCCGGTGGTACCAATACCGCAATGCGCAGGACAGCATTCCCCGCCGAAAACCCAACTGACAACCCGGCACCCGAGGACATCATGGGGGTTTACCTCTATTTGATGGGTGAGGACAGCATTGGATCTACCGGTATTTCTTTCAACGCCCAATAGACAATTTCCGGTCGCAGCCCGAAGCAAAGTCAGCGCGGTTTGCGCCCAGAACGGGCGGAAGAACCGCCCGGCCCTTTCCGCTTGGAAAACTGACGCTCCATCTTTTCGCGTTCCTTGATGGTTCCGCGCTTCATGTCCTTAAGCGGTAGATCGGCCATTCGATACAAAGACTTGATCTCTTTGCCTGCAAGTTCAACCCATTGCCCCTGTTTCACTTTGGAAGGGATGAAGACTTCGCCATAGCGGACCCGTTTGAGACGGGAAACGGTTAAGCCTTGTGACTCCCACAGCCGACGCACCTCTCGGTTTCGGCCTTCCATGATAACCACGTAGAACCAGTGATTAATGCCATCGCCACCACCGTCCTGAATATCGCTAAAACGGGCAACGCCGTCTTCCAGCATCACCCCATCCAACAAGCGCTGCAGCATATCCTCCTTCCACTCACCCATGACCCTCACCATATATTCACGTTCTATATTGGAGGAGGGATGCATCAGTTTGTTGGCCAGGTCACCGTCGGTGGTAAACAGCAACAGGCCCGAGGTGTTGTAGTCTAGTCGGCCGATGGAAATCCAGCGACCGGACTTCAGCTTGGGCAAGCGCTCAAACACTGTGCGGCGCCCCTGCGGATCCTTGCGGGAGCACACCTCACCGGTGGGCTTATGATACAGAATACATCGAGTTTCCTGTGCGGGAGTCGTATTGACCGGACGCCCATCCACACTGATGCGTTCCCGATGGGTAACTCGATCACCCAGGGTCGCAGGTTTGCCGTCAATACTGACTCGCCCTTGCTCGATCCAACGCTCCATCTCTCGACGTGAACCAAGGCCCGTGCGGGCGAGCACCTTTTGTAGCTTCTCTCCGGGGAGTGATTTCGCCGGGGCGTCCTCGGTAGTCCCGGGCTGGGGTTTATCTGCCATGATGATTTATGCTCAGGCCTGGCTGTCGGGCTTCACAGCCTCGACTGCATCACTGTTTAAATCGGCAAGAGTGCTCTGGGGCTCACTTGCTGTCGCAGCTTCACTTTCCTCGTGTGGCGCGTCCAATCCGTCAAGCGCATCGGCAAGGTCCTCAATGCTTCGGGGCTCGACTTCTTCAGTCTCCGCATCGCCTACTTGAGCGCCTGACTGGTCGGCTGCGACCGCGGGCTCAGTTTCCACTTGTTCTTCTGGTTCACTAACTTGCGCTTCAGCGTCAATGTCTGCTGCCAACCCGACATCCTCGTCGGCTGCTGCGTCAACTCCGCTTTCGGGCTCATGATCGGTACCGCCAACCACGGTGAGACCCGGTGCTTCGTCACTCTCACCATCGTTCTTTGCGGAGTCTGGCATGGGATCAGTGAAACCCAACTCAGCATTGAGCGTATCCAGATCGCGAATTTCCGCCAGCGCGGGCAGCTGATCAAGGTTCTTCAAATTAAAATAATCAAGGAACTGTCGGGTGGTCGCATACATCGCGGGTCGCCCGGGAACATCCCGATGACCAACGACCCGAATCCATTCCCGTTCGTGCAGCGTCTTAATAATATTGGAGCTCACCGCCACGCCACGAATTTCTTCGATCTCGCCACGGGTGATGGGCTGACGGTAGGCTATCAAGGCAAGTGTTTCCAGCATGGCGCGGGAGTACTTGGCCGGGCGCTCCTGCCACAGCCGCGCAACCCACGGACTCAGAGACTGGCGAACCTGAAAGCGGAACCCGCTGGCGACCTCTATCAGCTCAAATCCACGGTTATCGCAGCGCTCTGCGACTTCTTTCAGGGTCTCTCGAATAAGCGCATTGTCGGGCCGCTCCTGCTCTTCAAACAGCTCCGCCAGCTGCGCTACCGTCATGGGCTTTCCCGCCGCCAACAGCGCGCCTTCAATGATCTGTACCAGTCCTGTTTCAGACATCTTATTCCGACCTTGCCTTAATATGGATAGGACCGAAGGAATCGGTCTGCACAATTTCCACCAGCGCTTCTTTCATCAATTCCATCACCGCCAGAAAAGTCACCACAACCCCTAAACGCCCCTCTTCCGCTGAGAACAAGGCCACGAAGGGAACGAACTGTTTACCGGCCAGACTTTCCAGCACATCCGACATACGCTCTCGAGTGGATAGAGCTTCCCGTTGGATGTGATGGCTCTCGAACATATCTGCACGGCGCAATACCTCTCCCAGAGCGACTAGCAACTCGCGCATGTCTACATCCGGGTCCGGCCTGGCCCGGTTGATATCCGGTGGATTGGCACTTCCCACCCAGGTATCCCGCTCTATGCGCGGTATATCTTCGATATCTTCAGCCGCCTTCTTGAAGCGCTCATATTCCTGCAAACGCCGAATCAACAACGCTCTCGGGTCTTCTTCATCCTCCTCCAGCTCCGAGGAGCGCGGCAGCAGCATCCGCGATTTAATCTCCGCCAGCATTGCCGCCATCAGCAAATATTCTGCCGCCAACTCGAACTGCATCGCGTCCATTAAATCCACGTAATGCATGTACTGTTCGGTGATCTTGGAGACGTCTATCTCAAGGATGTCCAGGTTCTGGCGCTTGATCAGGTACAACAAAAGGTCCAGAGGGCCCTCAAAAGCCTCAAGGAATACCTCAAGTGCTTGCGGCGGGATGTAAAGGTCCTTAGGCAACTCAGTCACTGCCTGCCCCATCACTACGGCAAAGGGCATTTCACCTTGCTGCGGGTGGGCTTCGTTAGTCGTCATAGCGGGCTTGGCTGGCGCGTCAGGCTGGTCGTTGTTCGCCGTGGAAGCTGCTTCGGAAGTTGCTTCCTGAGGTCCGCCCTGCGCTTCGGATTTGGGTTCGTTGACTGACACTGGCCTACCTGTAGTTATCTAGAACCCAGTATACCTGATCAATCCTCAAATGGGGCAATATCTCCCTTGCCAGCGCGCAAAACCAGCGGGGTTTCGTCTACCAGATCAACCACCGTGGTGGCCTCCATCCCGCAATAACCTCCATCTATCACCAGGTCGACATCGTGCTGCAAGGTCTCGCGGATATCATAGGGATCTATAAGCGGATATTCATCGCCGGGCATGATCAGCGTAACGCTCATCATGGGCTCGCCAAGGTCTGTCAGCAGGGCTTGGGTAATATTGTTGTCCGGCACTCGCAGGCCTACCGTTTTGCGCTTGGCGTGCATCAGCCGTCGCGGGACCTCAGACGTGGCCTTGAGAATAAAAGTGTAGGGACCGGGCGTACAGGCCTTGAGCATTCGATAATCCGCGTTATCCACCCGGGAATAGGTTGCGATCTCAGACAAGTCACGGCAGACCAGAGTGAAGTTGTGCCGGTCCGCGAGCTTCCGAATACGACGAATCCGATCCAGTGCATTTTTATCGCCAATGTGGCACCCAATCGCATAGGCGGAGTCGGTTGGATACACCACCACGCCACCGGCTCGAATAATATCCACTGCCTGCCTCACCAGGCGCGCCTGGGGGTTATCAGGATGGATCTGAAAGAATTGGCTCACTGCTCAACCTCACCGTTCATGCGCTGCCAGCGCTGCCATACACCAAGCGGGGATTGAAGACGGCTCAATTCTATACCCAGGGCGGGACTGTAGGGGCCGTCACGATGGAAATCACTGCCAGCAGAAACCTCCAGTTGAAATTCATTTGCCAGCCGCTGCAACTGACCAGTCTGATCCGGGGTCTGGCGACCGCTGAGGACTTCAATCGCCTGGCCACCAGCCTCACGGAAGTCAATCACCAACCTACGCAGTTTCATTCGGGTGAATCTGTATTTCAGTGGGTGGGCAATCACTGCGGCACCCCCGGCCTGCACAATCCATTGTACGACGTCGGCAAGCTCCGGCCAGAAAGCCTTTACATCGCCAGTTTTTCCCTGCCCAAGATACTTATCAAAGGCCTCACTATGATCCTTCACGTGCCCCTGGCCCACCATCCAGCTGGCAAAATGAGGGCGACCCAACTGGCTCTCGCCGGCCTCAGCCAATGCGCCGGCCAACGCTCCTTGGAATCCTTTGGCCTCCAGCCGCTGGGCAATCTTGATGCCCCGCTCCCGACGGGCTTGACCCAGCATGGCCAGGCCTTCACGCATCGCCGGGTGCTCGCAATCCATGCCCAGTCCAACCACGTGGATGGTGGTTCCCGACCAACGGCAGGAATACTCGACCCCCGGCACCAGACCCACATTGGGGTATTTGGCACCTAGCGCCGCGGCCGCGAGATACCCAGCCATCGTATCGTGGTCAGTAATCGCAAGTAGCTCGATTCCGGCCTCGGCAGCACGCCCCAGCATCTCTGCTGGAGTAAGAGCGCCATCGGAAGCGGTTGTATGGGTGTGGAAGTCAATCAACACAATCTTTACACTTGCTCATCTGGTCGCCAGCTAAACTGATCGACCGTAAACATTAGCCCGGGAATTACTCCCATAATAACAGTCAAGGTACCCGCCGCACCATGAAGCAATTGGCAGAATTCATACCCATCGCCCTGTTCTTTATCGCCTATCAACTCAACGGTGAAACTATCTCTGCTGGACAGTGGAGTTTTACCTTTGATGGCATTTTTACTGCCACCGCCGTACTGATGGCGGCCACGCTGCTGCAAGTAGTGCTGACTTATGCTTTCACCCGGGAGTTTGAAAAGCGCGCCATGTGGATGTTACTGGCGGTGCTTATTTTTGGCGGGGCTACACTGCTGCTGCGCAATCAAATGTTCATTCAGTGGAAGCCCACTATTTTTAATTGGGTGTTGGCTATCGCCTTTGGCGTATCGCAATTCGTTGGCGAGAAAAACTTGATGGAGCGCACCCTGGGTAGCCAAGTTCGCCTGCCGAAACCCATTTGGACAAAACTTAACTTACTGTGGGTCAGTAATTTTGCCATTGTCGGCGCGCTGAATCTTGTGGTCGCCTACAGATTCTCGGAAGCCACATGGGTGAGTTACAAGCTGTATTCCGCTCTTGGCTTTACCCTGCTATTGACCATACTGACGGCGATCCTGATCAGCCCTCACCTGAAAGAAGAGCCCTCCTGACATCGACTGCCTCAGACTGACACAGATCAACTGTGCACACAGCAGTATTGGCTCTTACAAATAACACCATATCAGCGGTACACTAGCGCCGCTTTTCTACAACGCTATCGAGGAATTCAGTTTTGTTGCGTTACCTTTCTGTTATTGCCTTTGTTTTCGCCGCCCTGCCCGCTCAAGCGCAGGCTGTAAAATACGTAAGCGACGAGGTTTTTGTTGTCCTGCATAAGGGTCCCGGCGCAGAGTATCGCTGGGTTGCCAAGCTGACGCCGGGCACTCGCCTGCGTATGGCAGGCACCGCCGAAGATGGTGAATGGGCTGAAGTCACCACTGATCGCGGCACTACCGGCTGGGTGAGCACCGAATTTCTCAGTAGTGACACTCCCGCTCAGGTCAGGTTGCCTGCAGCTGAAGCCCGTGCCGCAAAACTGAGCACCGAAAACGCCGAGCTCAACAATCAGGTGGCGGCATTGGAAGCCGAAAAACTTGAGCTGCTCAAAAAAATTAATTCCTCTGACTCGGAGCTGGGTGACGTTTCACAGGAACTGTCTAATTTACAGCAGGTTTCCGGCAAAGCCATGCAGTTGGATACCGACAATCGCCGACTGATTGAAGAGACAGAAAACCTGCGCGCAGGGGTCGACATGTTGGAAGCGGAAAATTTGCGCCTACAGGATAATTTGAAGAGCGAAGACTTTATTAACGGTGCCCTGGCTGTAATGATGGGCGTGTTTATCACTCTGGTAGTACCGCGCTTGTGGCCCAAGCGCCGCAAGAGCTCAAGCTGGGCATAGGAGATTGATCATGTTGCGTACTTTATTCACTGTTATTGCGCTGGTGACAGTCCCCCTGGTTGTAGCAGAAGAAACTCACCTGCCAAACCCCATTGTCAGCGTAAAAACCACCGAGGGTACATTCACCCTGCGTCTATTCAGGGACAAAGCGCCCGTCACGGTAGAAAACTTCATGACTTATGTGGATGACGGTTACTACGACGGCACTATTTTTCACCGGGTCATTCCTGACTTTATGGTCCAGGGTGGAGGATTCCTGCCCGATATGAGCGAGAAAGAAACCCGCGACCCCATCGCCAGTGAATCCAGAAATCGGCTGCATAATACCCGGGGCACCGTGGCAATGGCGCGCACTAACGACCCCGACTCAGCCACCTCCCAGTTTTTCGTCAACGTGCGCAACAACCTGCGCCTAGATTGGACGCCCAGCAACCCGGGTTACACCGTATTTGGCGAGGTCATCTCTGGCATGAGCGTGGTGGACTATATCGTGACTGCCCCCACAGGTCCTGCAGGGGCCCACCAGAATGTGCCCGTTGAAGCTATTAGCATTATCGAGGTGACTCGTAAGTCCGCGCTATGATCGCCCTGTCCGTCAATCTCAATAAGGTTGCGCTGATACGTAATTCACGGGACACCACTAATCCCAGCGTGCCGGGGCACGCACAAATGTGTATCGACGCGGGCGCAGACGGCATTACTGTCCACCCTCGCCCAGACCAGCGCCACATCCGCACGCAGGATTGCTTCGATCTGGCCGGTATGCTGACTGTTGAATTCAACATTGAAGGTAATCCCATGACCGGTCCGCGCAAAAGTGATCGCTCTGGTGTGGGCGACTATCCCGGCTTCATGGCGTTGGTAAAAGAGATCCGTCCCGCCCAGTGCACACTGGTACCAGATACCGATAGCCAATTGACCTCTGATCATGGCTTCGACCTGAAAAAAGATGGCGATACAGTTGCCCCGCTAATTGAACAGCTGCAGTCGCTGGGCATTCGTACCAGCTTGTTTATGGACCCTGACCCTGAGCAGATTCGTCTAGCAGCGCAGACCGGTACTGATCGCATTGAGCTGTATACCGAAACTTATGCGGACGCCTTTAAAAGCGGAAAAGAGCTGGAAGAGACGCTGCATTTTTTCATGACAGCCGCCGAAGTTGCGGCTGAAGAAGGCCTGGGCGTTAATGCAGGTCATGATCTGGACCTGAAAAATTTGCCCCGCTTCGCTCAAATCCCGGGCCTTTTGGAAGTCTCAATTGGCCACGCCTTAACAGTAGATGCCATCCGTATGGGCCTGGCACCGACTGTGGCTGCCTATCAACAAGCCTTGGGGAAATAAACTGGACGCCCGACTACAGGCACTTATCGACAAGCAAGAGATCACCGATCTCGTCTATGCTTATTGCAATGCATCTGACCGTCATGACCATCAAAAGCTGAGAGCCCTTTACCACCCGGATGCCACCGACGATCACGGTGGTTTTTTCAAGGGACTGGCCAGCGAGTTCATCGACAAATTGCCTGAAATACAGGCTCCAATGGAAATTCTTCACCACAACGTCACCAACCTCAATATCGTCCTTGACGGAGATTATGCTGAAGGGGAGATATACGTTCTGGCTTTCCACCGAATAAGTACTGACTCAGAGCCCATCGACTTATTAATCGGTGGCCGCTATTTCGATCGCTACGAAAAGCGAGATGGCGTATGGAAATTCAGTGCCAAGGCCGTGGTAGCCGACTGGGCCACCGTTGACTCTCCATCGACGGTGCAGTTGGATCACCCGCTGCTGGCAGGCTCGCACATCGGCAAGCCCGGCCCAGCAGATCCATCCTATTCATTTTTCAAATTAATCAACTGGGGAGAGCGCTAGCCCTCGGGAAGCAATCCCTGGATCTTACGTCGTAGCTCATCCGAAACCGGCTGTTTCTTGCGGCTGTCAGGGTCGATATTAACCAGCACCGCCCGCCCGCGAACACACTCCCTGCCCTCTTGGGTCATCACACAATCCATGATCAGTGAAGTGTTGCCGACCGTGACTTTATCGAGGACTATCGTTACATCACTACCAAAATAGGTTTCGGCCAGGTAGTCGATGTTCACGTTTGCCAGCATCCACTGAACCTGAGAGCTGACGTCGTCCGCCAGCACGCGAGTGAGCAGCGATGTTCTCGCTGCCTCAAACCAGCCTACGATACTGACATTGCTGATATGCCCCTGGGCATCGGTCTCGTAAAAACGCGGGCTAATGACCACCGTTAAGTCCGACACTGATTATCCTCCTACCAAACTGATCATTACACCAGCGGCAACCGCAGAACCGATCACCCCGGCAACGTTGGGGCCCATCGCATGCATGAGCAGGAAGTTGTGGGGATTTGCTTCCAGGCCAAGCTTATTACTAACGCGTGCCGCCATCGGCACAGCCGATACGCCAGCAGAACCGATTAACGGATTGATGGGTGTGCTGCCAAAGCGATTCATCAGTTTGGCCATTAAAATGCCGGAGGCAGTACCAATACCGAACGCAATAATACCCAGCCCCAGAATACCCAGAGTATTTACATCGAGAAACTTATCAGCAACCAGCTTGGAACCCACAGACAAACCGAGAAAAATAGTGGTGATATTGATTAACGCATTCTGTGCGGTATCTGACAGGCGATCCACAACGCCACATTCTTTCATCAGGTTACCAAAACAAAACATACCCAGCAGAGGCGCGGCATCGGGCAGCAGGAAGGCGACCATGATCAACAGCACCAGCGGAAAAACAATCTTCTCTCGCTGGGAAACAGGGCGTAGCTGCACCATTTCAATTTTGCGTTCACCTTCGGTGGTCAATGCGCGCATAATCGGCGGCTGGATCATGGGCACCAGTGCCATGTATGAATACGCTGCCACGGCAATAGCGCCAAGTAATTCCGGGGCCAGCACGCTGGAAACGTAAATTGCCGTTGGGCCATCAGCGCCGCCGATAATACCTATAGCGGCGGCGTCGGAGATACTGAAATCCATCCAGCCAATAGAGGTCAGAAACACCGCGCCAATGACGGTCGCAAAAATACCGAACTGGGCAGCGGCGCCGAGGAAAAGCGTTTTAGGATTCGCTAATAGTGGTCCGAAATCCGTCATCGCGCCCACTCCCATAAAAATCACCAATGGAGCAATGCCACTGGCAATGGCTACAGAATAAAAACTGTACAGCATGCCATTGCCGTAGCCGGCGTCCATGGCCAACTGCTGGATGGCCAAATGGGTAGCGGAATCGCTGGCAGCATAGGCCGTCAATAATTCTTTAGCGCTTTGTGTTGCCGCCACTCCAAGCACCCGGGCAAAGTCCAACATTAATGCAGGATCAGCGCCCTGTACGGCATTTTCAACAGCAGAGTAAGCCAACCCGGCACCGGGAATATTAGCCAGGATTCCGCCAAAACCAATAGGGACCAGCAACAGGGGCTCGAAGCCTTTGCGGATAGCGAGAAACAGCAGCAGCAAGCCGATAACCAGCATAAATGCCTGTCCGGGTCCTATCTGTGCCAGACCAGAGGAATTCCAAAGTTGTAAGAGATTTTCCATGCGCCTAACTTATGCTAATCAAGGAGTCGCCTACGGCGACCGTGTCGCCGACTTTTACATCGACGCTGCTAACCGTGCCATCACGGGAGGCACGTACCTCGGTTTCCATCTTCATGGCTTCCAAAATAATAACCACATCGCCAGCCACAACCGTTTCACCCGGACTCACGTTAACGCTGAATATATTGCCCGCGAGAGGGGCGGCCAATGGCTCGCCGCTAGAAACAACTGCAATGGGTGCAGCTGCTGCCGATGGCGTGATTGCGGACACGTCTCCACCCTCGGCAACTTCGACAACATAGCTGGCGCCGTTGACCTTAACCGTATAAATTCCGGCATCACCTGCTGTTGAGGCTGCAACAGGGATCGCAGCGGATTCGCCATCAGGCGCAGGCTCGAAGGCATCAGGGTTACCGCGGTTTTCAAGAAATTTAAGCCCAATCTGCGGAAACAAGGCATAAGTGAGGACATCGTCAATCTCGCCTTCACCGCTGCTAAGGGCAATATTTTTTTCCTCAGCCAACTGGCGCAGCTCTTGCGTGAGTGCATCCACCTCTGGCTCCAACAAGTCTGCCGGTCGACAGGTAATCGCTTCACCACCTTCCAGCACCCGCGCTTGTAACTCCTTATTAACCGGTGCAGGCGAATCTCCGTACTCGCCTTTTAGTATCCCAGCGGTCTCTTTTGAGATCGACTTGTAGCGCTCGCCCGTCAGGACATTGATAACGGCCTGGGTGCCGACAATTTGCGACGTCGGTGTGACCAGGGGTATAAACCCCAGGTCTTCACGTACGCGTGGTATTTCGTCAAGCACCTCATCGAGTTTGTCAGCTGCGCCCTGCTCCTTGAGCTGACTTTCCATATTGGTGAGCATCCCACCGGGCACCTGGGCAACCAGAATTCGTGAGTCTACGCCGCGCAAGGCGCCCTCGAATCCAGCATACTTTTTTCTCACCTGACGGAAATACGCAGCGATCTCTTCCATCTTCTCAATATCCAGGCCGGTATCCCGGTCTGTGCCCTTTAACATAGCCACCACCGATTCTGTTGGCGAATGGCCATAAGTCATCGACATTGATGAAATGGACGTATCGACATTATCGATACCGGCCTCGACACATTTCAAAATGGTCGATGTTGAGAGACCAGTAGTGGCGTGACAGTGCATATGGATGGGGATATCACAGGAAGCCTTCAGTCGTGTAACCAACTCAAAGCCATCATAGGGATGTAGCAGACCCGCCATGTCCTTAATGGCGATTGAATCAGCACCCATGTCTTCAATCGCCTTACCCTGAGCCACCCAGGTTTCAATATCGTGTACCGGACTAATGGTGTAGGAAATAGTGCCCTGGGCGTGCCTGCCCACTTGTTTGACCGCCTTTAAAGCCACCTCGATATTGCGCATATCGTTCATCGCGTCGAAAACCCGGAAAACGTCCACGCCATTGGTGGCAGCGCGCTCCACAAACTTTTCTACAACATCGTCGGCATAGTGACGATATCCGAGTATATTCTGACCCCTGAACAACATTTGCTGGGGAGTGTTAGGCATCGCTTTCTTCAATTCACGGATACGATCCCAGGGATCTTCGCCCAAAAAACGGATACAGGCGTCAAAAGTGGCTCCTCCCCAGGACTCCAGAGACCAGAACCCAATCTCGTCAAGTTTGGCGGCAATGGGCAGCATGTCATCGATGCGAACCCGAGTTGCCAACAATGATTGTGATGCATCCCTGAGCACTACATCGGTAATGCCCAACGGGCGCTTATTTTCGTCCATGGGGACCTCTCGTATCCGAAACTGGGAAGGGCTGGCTTATTACTTGCGGCCCCGATGCTGGTGAACCGCCGCAGAGACGACAGCAACAAGTTCACTATCATCTGGTGCCGTTGCCGACTTTCTTGGCTGCGCAGGGACTTTCTCAGTCTCAGGAAAATAACGCCCAACGAATGCAGACATAACAGTGGTCGCCACCACGAGCAGCGCCAGAAACACCACAACGGTTCCCATGCCATAAAGCATTAGCTCGACGCCCTGACTCACGATATCCTGCTGCATCTGCCCTCACTCACTCACTATAGGTTTACTGATCGGAGCGAACCGCGCCAGCAAAGAGTGCAACTATAAAACAGCTGTCTCCCAAGTGCCATTACCCCGAAGGGTAGACCGATGGCCGCCGCCTCACCCCTGACGTATACTTGCGCGCCAAATGACCGGATGCGCTAAACATGCGACTGATGCTCGCCCCCATGGAGGGCGTGATAGACCACACAATGCGCGAGCTGCTCACTAGCCTGGGCGGCGTGGATCGCTGTGTGACTGAATTCGTAAGAGTTAGCGAGAGGCTACTGCCGCCCAGGGTTTTCTATCGGCTCTGCCCGGAGCTACACACCGCGGGCAAAACAAGGTTTGGAGTTCCTGTTTATATACAGTTGCTGGGAGGTGACCCCACTGTGGTTGCTGAGAATGCTGCCCGCGCCGCAGAGCTTGGTGCGCCCGGTATTGATTTGAACTTCGGCTGCCCGGCCAAAACCGTCAACAGGTCAGACGGAGGCTCGATTCTTCTGCGCCAGCCCGAGCGAGTAGCAGCGATTACAGCAGCCGTGCGCCGGGCGGTGCCCGCTGCTGTGCCAGTGACAGTAAAAACTCGTCTGGGCTATGAAGACCAGCTCCAATTTTTGGATATTGTTGCGGGTATTGCCGAGGCGGGAGCCACTGAGCTAACCGTGCACGCCCGCACCAAACGTCATGGCTACAGGCCTCCCGCCTATTGGCAGGAAATAGCCAGGGCCAGAGAACAGGTGAGAATGCCGGTGATCGCCAACGGAGAGATTTGGAACCCGGCTGACGCGTTGCGCTGCCAGCAGGTCACTGGCTGTGAAGACTTGATGTTAGGTCGAGGGGCGCTTTGTCGCCCTGACCTTCCCAGATTAGTCAAAGCTGCTGTTAATGGAGATGCGGTAAACCCGCTGTGCTGGAGTGATGTGGTTCCTCTGGTGCTGCAGTTTTACCAGCTCACCCTTGAGCATTACGATGCTTGTCACGTGGGCAACCCGATCAAGCAGTGGCTGGTCTATCTGCGGGCCTACTATCCTCAGGCAGCTTCGCTGTTTGAGAAAATCAAACGTTTGCGAGATTCCGAAGCGATCGGCAATGGCTTGCGTAATGAAATTCTGGTCCAGGGCCGACGGCTGGACGCCGCCTGATTCAGGACTCTAGGCTGAGAGGCGCAGTGACTGCGCCAGTTCCAATTCCAGCGCATACAAATCCTGCTTCAATTGTTCGAGTTCAAGGCGTACATCGAGAGGCCAGCTTTGCGCCTCTGCCTCGTCCTGTTGCAGTTGCAGTTGCAGTTGCTCGACGATATCTACTAAATCAGCTTCAAGGTCCAGGGCTGCAAAGTCGGTGCCCAGCCCGACGTCGCCCACATTGGTTTGAAATGCCGAGAGCATCAAATAGCCCGCTTTCAGGTGTTCCTCGAGGTTATTGCTGGCGCCGCTGCCAATGCACATCAAAAGAGCCTGTTTAAGCGACGCCTTGGAATGAGGAAGCCTCGACGCGTCGATGATTCGTCCCGGCATTGGGGCGGAATTCTCCAAAAATCGAGCGTAGTCCAGCACCATGCGCTGGGCATTCACGAAATTGAGCGCGCAATCTGCCACTGGCAAACGCCCAAACAGGTGGCTAAACATTCTCATACTATGACTCCGGTGTTCGCTGCTTTGTTGCTGCGTATTTGAAGCGAACCGGGGGCAATCGGGCATTGCCCCCGGCGCCAAAAGCATGACGTCGGGCGACAATCAAAGGTGGGAGGGTCAGAAAATGGTAGGAACTATGGCATCGATTAAACGTGGGCCAGACTGAGCCATGGCTTGGGCAAACTGCTCATTAAACTCCTCGGCCGTCGTTGCACGGGTCGCTGCTACGCCCATGCCCTGGGCCATAGCAACGAAATCCATATCTGGGCTACTGATATCGAGCATGCTGGCAGCGCTGGGCCCGGGGATCCCACCGCGGGCGCCGGTTCGACCAAACTCCATTTCCAAAATGGAATACTTACGATTGTTAAATATCACTACCGTGATATCAGTTTGCTCGCGAGCCATGGTCCACAAAGCCTGGATCGTATACATCGCACTGCCATCGCCTTCTATACAGACGACCTTGCGATCAGGACACGCAATTGCCGCGCCCAGAGCTGCTGGTAGTCCCCAGCCAATACTGCCGCCGGTCTGATTAAGCTGATCGTGGGGCCTGGCGGTAGCGGTAAACATGTTCACCAGCATTCCGGACGTAATTGCTTCATCAACCAACACCGTGTTCTCAGGCAGATAATGCGCAATGGCCATACCAACCTTGCCTGCATCCAACTCACCCTCCGCAAGATCAGGTAAGCTCAGAGGATTGCTCTGGGGCTCTATATCCGTTGCCCCCAAGGCCCCTACCAACGCGGATAGTGCAGCTTCAATATCGTCGTTGGGGCCTGCCAGGATAAATCTGTCACAGGCCGGTGGCGCAATTGCACTGGCCACATCGGGATAGGCAAAAAAAGAAACGGGATCGGATGCACCCACCAGGATAAGCTGCTCCACTTCCTTGAGGCTGTCAATTGCCAACTCAGCCAGATAAGCGAGCCTGTCAATGACAGCGGTTCCAGCGCCACGGGCCACCTTACCAGGCAACACTTCTATCATTGCCTGGGAGCCAGACACCTGGGTAATCTTACTCACTAACAAGCCCTGCGCCGCGGTCACTTCACGCCCACCCATCAAGATCAGTGTTTTCGCACCGGACCTGAGACGAACTGCCGCCTCATCTACTCTTGTCGCTGGCACGGTTGCTGGCCCCGGCACTGCCACAGCTGCCGCGGCTCCGTTGGGGTTATCTCCCCAGGAAACGTCGGCGGGCAACATCAGCGTAGAAATCTGGCCAATACCCGCCTGCAATACTGCCTCCGCCGCATCCCTGGCGATCTCGCTGGAGGAACTGGAGGTATGCACCCAATGTGACACCGGCCTGGCGATTCCCTCTATATCAGCGGTCAGCGGCGCGTCGTACTCCAGATGATAAGTGGCATGATCGCCTACAATATTCACCATTGGCACATGCCCTTTCCTGGCGTTATGAATATTGGCCAGCGCATTACCTAACCCGGGCCCCAGATGCAGCAATGTGGACGCAGGCTTGCCTTTCATTCGAGCATAGCCATCAGCAGCACCGCTGAGCACCCCTTCAAACAGGCACAGCACGCAACGCATGCCCTCCACCTCGTCCAGCGCGGCCACGAAATGCATCTCCGAGGTCCCTGGATTGGTAAAGCAGACCTCTATGCCGTTATTGGTCAAGGTCGTTAAAAGGCTCTCGGCACCATTCATTGCTATTGCTCCGAAGTATTTGTATCTATGAGGAGCAAGTATGATACTGACAATGCTCCAGGAGCGCACTGCGGGCAGATAAATTGGTTAGGTTTTCGACCGAGACAAATAAAAACAGGCCGCTGCAAAGCCGCGTATTAACAAAGGATCAATACCCAGATGACCGACATCACTGCCCCCAACTCAGCTACTGATAGCGGTTTTTTTGGCCACCCTAAAGGCCTCTTTGTCTGCTTCTCTACTGAGCTGTGGGAACGGTTTTCCTTTTACGGGATGAAATATTTACTGCTGCTGTACCTCACCAAGTACCACCTGTTTTCGGACGCGGGCGGCCTCGACGTATTGGGGAGCTATGCAGCACTGGTTTATGCCAGCCCGGTGATTGGGGGACTATTGGCCGACCGTTACCTGGGAATGCGCAAGGCAGTCATTTTCGGCGGCGTACTGCTGGTGTTGGGTCACCTGGGTATGGCCATGGAAGGAGAGCAAGCTCACAGAGTCGGCGATGATATCGTTCGCGACGAGGGCGCACTACAGGTGTTTTACTTTTCACTTGCACTTATCGTTGTCGGCGTTGGCTTTTTGAAACCAAATATTTCTACCATCGTAGGGCGACTTTATAGTGCAGATGATCCCCGCCGTGATTCAGGCTTTACGATTTTTTATATGGGTATCAATATTGGTGCTTTTGCCGCTGCCCTGCTCTGTGGCTATCTGGGAGAAACGTTGGGATGGGCCTATGGATTTGGCGCTGCTGGCATTGGCATGATCGTAGGGCTGGCGACATTTATCGGCGGCCAGAAGCACCTTCATGGTCTCGCCGAGCCCCGAGACCTAGAGATATTGCAAGCGTCCTCGCCATTAGGGCTGAATAGAGAATTGACCATCTACCTTTGCGCAATTCTGGGGGTGGCTGTCATCTGGAAAATGCTGCAATTTCACGCAGTGGTGGGCCTAACGCTCAACCTAATGTCCCTCTCTGTTCTGTGCGGACTTGCCTGGTTTATCACTACCCGCTGTGACTCCATAGAACGCCAACGCATGATTGCCCTATTGGTACTTACTATGTCGACGGTGGTTTTTTGGGCCTTGTTTGAACAAGGCGCCGGTTCCATGACGCTGTTCGCCGACAGAGTCATGGACAGAACAATATTCGGCATGAATCTCACCGCCGCCCAATACGGTTCACTCAATGCTTTCTTCATTTTTGTGTTTGCTCCCCTCTTCGCATGGTTGTGGACCAGTTTGGGCCGCCGCGGGCTTGAACCCAGCACTCCCGTCAAATTTGCTCTAGGTATTGCGCAGGCAGGGCTTGGTTTCGGCGCGCTGGTTTGGGGCGCCGCCAACCCTGATAATGCGGGTTTGGTGGCGGGCTACTGGATGGTACTGGCTTACATGCTGCACACCACCGGTGAGTTGTGCATATCCCCAGTGGGGTTGTCGGCTGTTACCCGGCTCGCCGTGCCCAGCGTCGTTGGAGTCATGATGGGTGCCTGGTTTCTAGCGACGGCTTATTCCGAATTCGTCGCCGCACAGCTATCAAAACTGGCTGCAATTGAGCCCCTTGACGGTTCTGCAACAGATTTAGCTGCGGCACTGCAAAGCTATACCAGCCTGTTCGTTGATCTTCTCTATATCGGGCTTGGAGCGGCTGCTCTTTTGCTATTGCTCTCCCCGCTATTGAAGAAGATGATGCACGGAGTGCACTAATCTACAGATCCCGCTTGGCAAACAAGGCTCAATCGCCGTACATTGAACCCATAAATCATTAACAACCATGGGGACAACAGCGCGGGGGTGAACAAGTTTAACCTCACGTTTTGGGGCGAAATCCTGCCGGGGAAGGACCCACAGCAGGTCAAACTGCGTTTTGCCAAATTATTTGGCATTGACGACCCCGAGCGCGTGGATCACTTCTTTTCTGGCGAGACTATCACCCTGAGGCGCAACCTCGACCGAAAGGTCGCCGGCGAGTATTTTCACAAACTTCACAAACTGGGTGTCACGGCCGAGCTGGTCAAGGCAGAGCCCACCCCTGAAACACCGCCAACGCCCGCTATTGCTCATAAAATCGATGACGACGAATCGCAGTGGGAAACTGCGCGTCGTCAGGCAGAGCTTGACAGCCTCAACCGTCGCACCCAAGAGCAAAAAAAGAAAGCAGATGAACAAGCTCGCCAGAGGGCCGCCGAAGAAGAAAGCGAGAAAGCCCGCCGCGCAGCCAAAGAAGCCCTGCTGAAAAAACAGCAAGCTGAAAAATCTGAACGTAAAACTGAGGAGGCCGAGCGCAAACGCATCGCTGCCGCTGAAGCCAAACGCCTGCGCAAAGAGGAAGCAGTCCAGCGTAAAGCCCAGGCTGAGAAGGCAAAGCAAAGTAAAGCCGAGGAAGACGAGCGCAAACGCATCGCCGCCGCTGAAGCCAAACGCCTGCGCGAAGAGGAAGCAGTTCAGCGTAAAGCCCAGGATGAGAAAGAAAAGCAACGTAAAGCCGAGGAGACCGAGCGCAAACGAGTAGCTGCCGCAGAAACCAAACGCCTGCGCAAAGAGGAAGCAGTCCAGCGTAAAGCCCAGGCTGAGAAGGTAAAGCAACGTAAAGCCGAGGAAGACGAGCGCAAACGCGAAGAAGAGGCTGCCCTGCGCAAAGCGAAAGCAGCGAAAGAAAAACAACGCAAGGCCGAGGAAACCGCGACAAAAAAGGCCGCTGCAGAAAAAGTTAAACGTGAAAAAGCAGAGGCGATAGCCCGCAGAAAAACCGAGGAGGCAGAAGAGAAACGACGGCTGGCCGAAGAGCAGGCATTAACCAAAGCAGCCAAGGAAATCGAGCGCAAACAGCAGCAAGCTGAGACTGCTCGACTAGCAGCCGAAAAAGCAAAACTCGATAAACAAAAAGCCGAAGAGTTCGCCCGGCAAAAAACAGAAAAAGTTGCAAAGGAGAGACGCCGTCGGGACATTGAACGGGAGGAAAAAGCTGCGCAGGATGCTCTAGAGCGCGAACATCTGGAACAGGCAAAGCGCAAGGCCAGCGAAGCAGAAGAAAAAGCTCGAACCCAGCAGCAACAGCAACGCCTTCGGGATCAAAAAGAAGTTGAGGAACGTGAAAGAGAGCTTGAAGAAAAAGCGATAGAGCGCGGCGCTAAGGCCCTGTCTGGAGCGGCTAATCTCAAGACAACACAGGCGAAGGTCAAATCAAAACTCGAGCTGCCCCGTAAAAGCACCGCCTATCATTCGGGCACCGACAAACATCAGGCCGGTGAACCTAACCTTTATCAACTAAAAGCCTTTCGCAATCGCGCTCAAGTGAGAGGAAGACCCGCCATTGCCCGGGAAAAAACCCGTAAAGGGCTGTTTGTGGGCGCCGCTGCGCTCGCCATCCTGCTTTTATTATTGGGGCGCTTCGCCAGTCTCACAGCGCAAACGATCGTATCAGGGCCGGCGGGCGTCGCAGCCAGCAAGCAGGGAGAACTGCTGATTATCGCGGGTGATTACCTGCTGATACATGACCGGGCTGGCGTGGCCAGCAAATCAATTGCAGCCAAAAAACTGGGCTTAAAAAACCTGTCCGCCCCAGTAAGCTACACTCCTTCAGGAAAGGTGTTACTGCAGGCCAGCTCAAAAAATGAAACCGACAATAACGTCATTCTCTGGCTATGTGACCTCACACAGGAAAGCTGTGCCTCACTAGGAACAGAGAACCCGGCAACCACTCTCAACAGCCTGCGAGTGCACGACCTGAACGGCGATTTTTTCATTGCCGATGGATCTGCGGGCAAACTCCTTAAACTCTCTGCGAACGGCGCCTTGAAAAGCGCTGTCGACCGCCCCCTGCCCGATAAACCCGCACTAAGATTGGACTCCGGATTGCTGTTTATTAACAGCAAGCAAGGACCGGCGATTAGCGTATTACGCTACGAAGACACGGCTTTTGGCCAGCAGTTGGATGAAATCCTCCTGTTACCGCCGCCTGCATTAGAGCGAGAGCACACCCGCGTATGGGACTTTGCCAGCAACGGCAATCACTGGTGGGTTACGTTATTCAACCCGGATAATGGTGACAGTGCTCTATACCTGTTTGATCGCGACTGGAGTTATGTGCGGCAGCTTTCCCGCGATGAAATGAACCTCGCAGGCCAACTGGTGAACTGGGGACGTAAAATACTACTATTCAGTCAACAGCAATCTGGGGTGCTGCGATACGGAGAAGCGGGAGCAGAGGAAGCAATATTTCACTCGCCGCTGTTAGAGGACATAATTAATGAGCGAGCCAGCAAAAGACAGCTCACAGCACTGGCTTGGTATTCGTTCATTGTACTTTTACTGACGATAGCCATCGGCGGATTCGCTTATGCCTACTTTTATTCTGTCCGCGCGCTGGTGTATAAAAGCAGGCCCGCTCGCGGAGCCGACCCTTTGGACGATATTGCTGACCAAATACATTGGGTACAGGCCGCATCGACCCGTTCGGGGCAACTACGGCATGCCAGCATCGCCTGCGTCATTCTGGCCCTGGCAGTCCTTGTCACGCTAATGGGACTGGGAGTGTCAGCAGTGCAGCTATTGGCTGCGATGATCGCTCTGATTGGCCCATTTGCCGGCTTGCAGTTGATATTACGCAGCGAACCGGAGCACCTGGGGCTAAGCAATGAACAACTGGTCCTGGTCGACCATCGACAGTTATATCACCTCGCCAGCGGCCCCCGTATTCACTACCGGGGGCCCTTTGTGATCATTGATGATGTGGTAATCTTTACCGGAACAGTGCTACTTCCGACGCTGGATCGCAGTCAGCTTGATAGCCTGGCAAGGCCCTTGATCCGGGCGGGCATTCGGGTAGACCGCAAGACTGTATTGATCAAGCTGATCGAGAGTCATCACCCCGTTGCGCGGGCAACCCAGGTCGCCGCTTTATCGCTACTGGCGGGAATGATGCTGGTGGTGCTGGAACAACTACCGTGGTGAGGGACTAGAGACCCGGCCGGAATCAGATATACTGAACCTATAAAAGATCGGACTTTTGCCAGCATGAGCGACCCCAGCCCTCCCAGCGTATCCCTTTTTGTCACTTGTCTTGCTGACCTGATACGCCCCTCTGTCGCATTTGCCAGCATTCGACTACTGGAACAGGCCGGATGCATTGTCGATGTCCCTGTCCAACAGACCTGCTGTGGACAGCCGGGCTACAATAGCGGCGACTACGAGTCCACCGTTCCCATAGCCAAAAAAACCATCGCTCTTTTTGAACATGCGCAGTTTGTGGTTGCTCCCTCAGGCTCATGTGCAGGAATGCTGACTGAGCACTATCCGAAACTTCTTGAAGGGGAATGGCAAGAGCGAGCCATCGCCCTGGCCGAAAAAACCTACGAACTCACCAGTTTCCTTGCGGATGTAGTGAAACTCGATAAAGCACCCGCTATTCTGACTCAAATGCCGACAGTCACCTACCACGACAGTTGCGCCGGACTGCGCGAATTGGGAATCAAGGAGCAACCCCGCAAGCTACTTCGCGAATTATGCGAGGTGGATATCAAAGAGATGCAGCAAGCCGATGTGTGCTGTGGTTTTGGCGGTACATTTTGCGCCAAGATGCCTGACATCTCTGGCAAGATGGTAGACGACAAGCTACGCGATGCCGTCGCAACTGGCGCTGGCATGATCACTGGCGGCGACCTCGGCTGCCTGCTGAACATCGCGGGGCGGGCTCGTAGGGAAGGTATCGACATCGAAGTCCGGCATGTGGCAGAGCTACTAAGCGGCGACCTCTACTCTCCTGCCATCGGTGAAGGAGAGTAAATCCAGTGGAATTACAGAGCCAGCATTTTAGAGAAAAAGCTGCCGATGCCCTGGCAGACTCTGCTGCCGTTGCCCAGCGAGACAAAATAGCGCAGTTCACACCCATCATCAGGGATGCGGCCATGCAGGAGTTTGGCTCATTCGAAGCGCTGCGCAAACATATCAAACGAATCAGGCAACACAGCCTGGATAATCTGGACTATTACCTCGCCCGCTTCGAGCTGGAGGCCACCAACAATGGCAACCAGGTCCATTACGCCGATACGCCCGATGAGATGAATTCAATTGTGCTGGATATTTGCCAGCAGCATGGTGCTCACCGGGTCGCCAAGGGCAAGTCAATGGTCACTGAAGAAACTGCCCTCAACGACTATCTGCAACGCGGCGGCCTCGAGGTCGTTGAAACTGATCTTGGTGAATACATCATTCAGCAGGCGGGTGAGACTCCGAGTCACATTGTCGCTCCTGCATTGCATAAGTCGAAACAAGAAATTCGCGAGCTGTTCTTGGAAAAACACGCTCTGGGCGAACGCGCACTGGAGACCACAGAAGACCTGGTAGACGAAGCAAGATCAGTGCTCAGGGAAACGTTCCTGACGGCAGATGTTGGCATCATCGGCTCAAATGCCCTGATTGCGGAAAATGGCTATTCCATGCTGGTAACCAATGAGGGCAACGGTGACCTGTGTGCCAACCTGCCGAACGTATTAATTATTTGTACGACACTGGACCGGATTTTGCCACGCGGCGAGGATGCCACCGCGCTGCAGCGATTGCTGGCGCGTTCGACCACCGGTCAAGCGCAAACCAGCTATACCAGCTTTTACTCCGGGCCGCGTCGAGAGGGTGAATTGGACGGCCCCCTGGAAACCCATATTGTACTGCTGGACAATCAGCGCACGGACATTCTCGCCAGCGATTACAAGGAAATGCTGCAATGCATTCGGTGCGGCACCTGCCTCAATCACTGTCCTGTATTTGCCGCGACCGGGGGACACAGTTACGGCTGGGTATACTCAGGCCCAATGGGCTCGATTCTCACCCCGCTTCTCACCTCTCTGGAAACCAGCGAGGCCTTGCCTAATGCCTGCACTAGCTGCGGACGCTGTGGGGAAGTTTGCCCTGCCGATATCCCACTACCAGACCTGCTGAGGGATTTGCGACACGAGCAGTATCAACAAAAAATGACTGCGCCCCGCTGGAGAGTCGGTTTGAAGTTACATGCCTGGCTGGCAGTGCGACCCAGCCTTTATCAGTTCCTGACCGCTATGTTAACAACAGTATTACATCGACTGGGCCGCAAAAAGGGCAGCTTCAGTCAGCTGCCATTCGCTGCTGGCTGGACTAGTGTACGAGACTTTCCAGCGCCGCAGTCAGGCACCTTTATGCAACAGTATAAAGCGAGGACCAAGGCGGATGAGTAGCGAAAGTCGGTCCAGAATCATGGCTAAAGTTCGCGGAGCCAGTCGCGGCCAGGGGGCAGCCGCCATCGAGAGCGAACTGGCCGGAATGGGCGTTGCACCAACGGCGCCGCTACCCCACGAAGATACCTGCATCGCCTTTATGGCAAACGTGCTGCGCAATCACGGCACCCTGGATATTGCTGGCAATCGCAGTGAGGCAGTGAAGTTGATTGGCCAATACATCTATCAACATTTTCGCAGTCACCGCCTGGTAGCGGGCAACGACCCACACCTAGCAGCCATGCCCTGGCGTGACGGCGGTGTTCTCCCGCGGTTTGGCGAAGTAGAGCCGGGGGAACCAGTCGCCCTGAGTTATGCACAATGGGGTGTTGCTGAAACAGGTGCGACGGTATTTCTTACGGGAAAATCCAACCCCAGCCGCAATAACCTGCTTCCCGAGCGGCACCTGGTTTTGCTGGATGTGAACAATCTTTTGCCTGACCTTGAGTCGCTTTGGCGTCAAATTGAACCCAATATAGAGGCCGGCTCCAGACCCCGGGGCATTCAGTGTATTGCCGGGCCATCAAGCACAGCGGACATTGAAGCCCAGTTGGTGCATGGCGCACACGGGCCCAGAGGCTGGCATATTATTCTCACCGGCGGCGCCACTCACGAGCAGCTTCAAACCGCTCAGGCCATTGTTGCATGTGATAACACACCCGGCGGCAGTTAGGTCTGCGCCGAGGCTTTTCTGCAATCTATCTTAAAGAGACGTGTAATCGAACTTCTGGCCGCCTATCGCTGCCTCGTACATCAAACCACCCTTGGCGATGGTAAAAATCGCCATGCCTTTGCGATAGCCACCGTGCGTGGTTGCCGCATTATTCTGGCCGCCGCTGGCACCCGCTGTCATACCGCCACCTGTATTGGCCTCCGCTGACACGCCGGCAGTTATCGCAACCGCTGTCGCCTGGGCACTAAATTCAAAGTTACCGTTACTGAATTCCCGGAACGAGCGCTGGTCCTCAAAAAAAACAATCTGGCTAAAAGCCTGCCCACCCAGTTGAAAGCCCACCGTAATTTGAGTCATTGTGGTATTACCAACATGACGCCCGCCAACATAGACCTCACCCTTGCCATGCGCTCCACCAATGCCAATACCACCCTTACCGATCGTTGGGAACACCGCGTAACCATACGCGCTGTCGAAAAATTGCGCACTGTCGCCTGCGCCTTTGAAAGCACCGATTGCCTTGTCATAGCTGTCCTCAGCCCAGGCGCTTTGCCCGATCAGGCTCAGTACGGACAGGAAAAGACTGATTTTGAGAAATTGATGCATAGGGGTGACTCCAAATGAGGGGTTCGCCAGAAACGAGCCGCGGCGCTATTGTCAGCATCCCGTTGCGCGGGGTCAAGAGATTCAACCAGTATTGCGCATACCGGCGGCTATTCCCGCTATCGTGACCATAATGGCGCGCTCCGCATCGGGTTCTTCCATCTCCCTGTTGCGTTTAAGCAGTTCCGCCTGCAAAAAGTTCAGTGGGTCGGTATAAATATTTCGTAGTCGAATCGACTCCGCCGTCCAGGGCTGATCCGACAACAACTCACGGTGACCATTAATACCTAACACCGTAGCAATGTCGGCTGTTAACTGGGCGCGTAATTGCTCACCGATAAACCGCAGCTGGGCTGGCACCAGGGTTTCATCGTAGTAGGCAGAAAGCCCCAAATCTGCCTTTGCGTAGACCATTTCCAGCATGGACATTCGGGTGGCAAAGAATGGCCATTTTTCCGCCATTTCAGTCATTAGTTGCTCTCTGCCATTATCCTGAGCCAGTGCCAGTGCGGCACCGGCTCCCAGCCAGGCGGGCAACATCAGGCGGTTTTGTGACCACGCGAAAATCCAGGGAATGGCTCTAAGGCTCTCAATACCTCCACCACCCTTGCGCCGAGCAGGCCTCGAGCCCAGCGGCAACTTTGCCAATTCCTGCTCAGGAGTAGCGTGACGAAAGTAAGGAACAAACTCGGGCTCTTCGCGAACGATTTCACGGTAAGCCCGACAAGAGTTTTCGGCCAACTCATCCATCACCTCTCGCCAGCTGTCTTTGGGCGCTGGCGGAGTGCGCAGGTTTGCGCGACAAATAGCCACTGTATAAAGAGCCAACGTTTTTACCGCCAGAGAAGTCCATCCCAGCTTGGTGCGGATCATCTCGCCCTGCTCTGTCACCCGCAAGCCGTTCTTCAGAGACCCCGGTGGCTGAGACAGCAGTGCCTCACGAGCGGGTGCTCCGCCTCGACCAATGGTACCGCCACGACCATGAAACAACGTCAGCTCAACATTATGACCAGAGCACACCTCCAGTAACTGCTCCTGGGCTCGATACTGCGCCCAGGAAGCTGCCAGTACTCCAGCATCCTTGGCGGAGTCAGAGTAACCAATCATCACCATCAGTTGCCCGGCAATCTGACCGCGATACCAGTGATTTTGCAGTAAATCGGAGACTACATCTTTTGCCCGCGATAGGTCGTCCAGCGTTTCAAAAAGCGGAGCCACTGGCACAGTGTCACTCACCCCGGCTTCTTGCAGCAACAGATGCACTGCCAGTACATCAGAGGCCTGGCGAGCCATGGAAATAACATAAGCACCCAGCGCCCCTCGGGGTTGTTCCGCTGCCACAGCACAGGTATCAAGAACCTCCTGAACCTCTGCCGAGGGTTGCCAATGTCGAGGTATCAGGGGTCGACGGTTTCCCAGCTCTCGCAATAGAAAAGCGCGACGAGTCTCTTCGTCCCAATCAGCGTAGTCACCCAGACCCAGGCATCGGGTAATCTCCGACATCGCCTCTGTATGACGCGCGCTATCCTGGCGAATGTCATGACGAACCAGGTGGACGCCAAAACAGCGTATTCTGCGCAAAACATCCAGCAGCCTGCCGCCTGCGATGATTTCCATGCCACATTCGGTCAATGACTGATGGCACGCCAACAGCGGCTGCCATAATTGCTGCTCGCTTTGCAGAACCTCTGCCTCACCGGCGGGCTCACCCACCAGCTGCTGTTCTATACTGGCAATTGTATTGCGCAACAACTTACGTATTTCACGCAAAATCGCACGGTATGGTTCATGAGCATCGCCCGCCAGACTGCGCAATGCCGCATTGCAACGCGTCATCGAAAGCTCTTCAAGAAGTTGATTGATATCACCCAAATACAGATCAGCGGCCTGCCAACGCGACAGCAGCATAACCTCCCGGGTTACTTCGGCCGTCACATTGGGGTTACCATCGCGGTCCCCTCCCATCCAGGAAACAAAATTGACGGGGGCCGCTTCTAGAGGCAGGTGACTATTACAGTGTTGCGCTAGTGCATCGTCTAATCGCCGCAAAAATTCAGGCACTGCCCGCCACAGGGATTCTTCAACGACGGCAAAGCCCCACTTGGCTTCATCGACCGGGGTGGGTCGCTCCCGACGAAAGTCATCTCCATACCAGATTTGCGCCACAACTTCGCGCAGCCGAGACTGCAGCTGTGATTCCTCGCGCGACGTAAGGCCTCCCAATTCGAGCTTACCCAGACAGGCACCGATTTCGCTATGTTTGTGAATGAGTGTGCGGCGTGTGATTTCTGTCGGGTGTGCGGTGAGCACGAGTTCAATTTTGAGCTCAGCAATCGCCTGCTCTATTTCAGCAACACTGGCCCCCTCTTCTCGCAACTCCCCCAGACTATTATTGAGATTGCGTGATGCCGACAACAGAGGGTCCATCGCCCGGGAAACCAGGTGATGTTGATCAGCGATATTGGCCAGATTGAGAAATTGGGCAAAAGCCCGCGCAACCGGCACCAGTTGATCGTTATCCAATACCCGCAGTTGGTCAAGCAATTCAGCCCGGTCCTCGGCTGAGCCCTCTCGGGCACCTTTGGACAGCCCGCGAACACGCTCGATCAGAGCCAGAAACTCATCGCCCTCGGCAGCTGCAACGGTATCTCCGAGAATCCGTCCGAGATCGCTGACGTTGCTACGTAAGCCAGTGTAATCAGGCTGTGGAAGCGACTCACTCACCAGCTATCTATCCTGGCTATCAGGTCACAGACTCGCGAAGAATAACCCCATTCGTTGTCGTACCAGTTAAGAACACGTAAATAGCGATTAGCTGTCACTCCACTAAAGCCCGCATCGTAAATAGAGGAGTGGGAGTTACCAATGATATCTGTCGAGACTATCGGCACATCGCTGTACTGCAATATTCCCGCGAGCCTGTCCGACTCTGACGCTGCACGCACCACCGCATTGACATCATCAGTTGTCACCGACTTGCCAAGCTTGACGAAGAGGTCAACAACCGAGCCGTCGGGCACAGGCACTCGCGCAGCGATACCATGCAGCTTGCCTTTCAGGTCGGGCAAAACTTCGCCTACCGCTTTGGCAGCTCCGGTGGAGGTGGGAATAATATTTTCCGCAGCGGCTCGGCTGCGGCGCCAATCAGAATGAGGCACATCGGCCAGGCGCTGGTCGTTGGTATAAGCGTGAACTGTATTAATTACCCCTTCCTCGATACCGAATTCATCGTTGAGCACGCGCGCCATAGGCGCCAGGCAGTTAGTGGTGCAGCTGGCATTGGAAATTATTCGATGCTCCGGATTGAGGCCATCATCATTCACTCCAAGTACCACAGTATAGTCGATCGGATCTTTAGCGGGCACAGTCAGTATGACCCGTGATGCCCCGGCTGCAAGGTGCTGTTCCAACTGCGCACGGGCACGGAATACGCCGGTCGCTTCTACGACAACATCAACGCCCAGCTCTCCCCAGGGAATATCCGCAGGGTTGCTCTCATTTAGAAGCTTGACTGCGCCCTTGTCGGTAATGAAGTGGTCATTTTCCAATCTGAGGTTCTTGCCAAACGGACCCATCACGGTGTCGTAGCTTAACAAATAGCGCAGCGCATCGTTATCGCAAAGATCATTGATAGCGACTACGTCAACGCCTTCCACGTTTTCCAGAATGCGGAACACAGAGCGCCCAATGCGACCAAACCCGTTAATACCAACTTTCATTACGCCGCCTCCCGCTGCTGATCCAGTGTGTTGTAAAGCCTGATTACATCCAGCAAACGCGCAGCATGACCAAGATTTTCATACCAGCTGAGAGTCTTGATGATGCTGCTCCCCGCCTTAATTGTGCCTTTGGTATCAAACAACAGAGATAGCGGATTACCGATGACATCGGACGACACTATCGGATCTTCAACTGCGCCAATGATGCCGGGGTGCTTTGCAGCCGCCGCGCGCATTACATCGTTGACTGCCTCAGCATCAACATTGCTATCAGTCATTACCAGATTAACGTCAAGCAAACAGCCCTCCTGAACCGGCACGTTGAGCGCAGAGGTAAGAATCTTGCCGTCAAAGGCAGGCAGGATCTGCCCTAACCAAAGCCCCGCCTCGTGACTGTTGGGAATGATGTTTTTCGCTGCAGAGCGACTGCGACGAAAATCCGAACCCGCATAATCCTGTAAGGCCTGATCAGACGTGAATGCGTGAACAGTCGTCATACTTCCGCATTCGATACCAAAACTTTCCGCCAGGCTGTGTAATAGCAGCGCCAGTGCGCTGGTGGTGGCAGACCCCGCTGAAATCATCCGATCTGAGGCGCAGGCACTGGACTCGTTCAAACCTGGAATAACAATGCGATCAATATGATCCGTCGGTAAAGTGCGCAACAAGATTCGAGGTGCACCGTTGGACAGGTGATCCTCCATGCTCGCCTGGTCGCGATACTTACCGGTAGAGTCGATAACGATATCGACACCGAATATGTCCCAGGGCATTTCTGCGGGCCTGTCTATTTCCATGAGGCGAGCGCGGCAGCGATCATTGGTTAAGAAATTGCCTTCAAGCTTGTGTCGCCCGGGGTCTTCTACTTCTGAACTCAACAGGTAGTGAAGAATGTCAGGCTTACCTATATCAGCAATAGCGACCACTTCTACGTCATTGCTGCGCGAAGCCAGTTCAAACAACTGCCTGCCGGTCTGGCCGAAACCCATAATACCCACCTTGATGGGGCCTTGCTTTGTCATCCTTACTCTCCTGAATTCCACTAGTGTTAGCTCATAGCCTCACGAGCCAGGTGTTCAATATCAGTCCAACGTTGATTGTCTACCAACTCGGCAGATACCATCCATGATCCACCGCAACAAACAACATTTGGTAGGGCAAGAAAGTTGCGAAAGTTATCTGGGTTCAATCCTCCGGTGGGACAAAAGCGCATATCGGGAAACGGCCCTGCCAGTGCTTTCAGCATAGACTGTCCCCCTAACACAGTCGCCGGGAATAACTTGCATACCTTGACGCCATAATCCATTGCGCGCATTACGTCAGAGGCACTGGCAACCCCCGGGATAAATTGCAGAGGCGCCTGCGCCGCTGCCGCCAGCAGTTCGTCCGTCCCTCCCGGGCTCAGGGCCAGAGGCACCCCGGCGGCAACAACCTGCTCCAGTTCGCCAATGGTAGTCACGGTGCCCGCCGCCACCAGCATTTTTGGCAGCGCTTCTTTCACCGCAGCAATGGCATCCAGTGCTGCGGGAGTTCGCAAAGTAATTTCAATGGCCTGCATTCCGCCCGCCATCAAAGCCCTGGACAAGGCCACGGTGGACTCTACATCGCGGGCCGTTACCACTGGCAAAACCCGAAATTCATTTAAATTATGCTCGTACACGCATCACCTTATGAAATTTTATTACATAAAAGAACTTTAGCCCTTTACAAAGAATCCTGCAAGTAATTACCTAAATACCTCAAAACTGCAGATAAAAACGAATAATTAGCACTATTTTTCCTCAAAAATTCATCTTTCTTGACTTATTGATGCATAATATAAACAGACACCTTATAGTACTTTTATTACATATTTATCCAGCCAGCGGAGTGAAAAGGCAATGACCTTGTTAACCGACCTTGCCGACCCTCTCAGCAAGCGCAGTAAATCGGCCCACAAAATAGCCGCGTGCGTAGTTGCCAATCCAGAAACCATACTGGCCTCCACTACCGCCTCGCTGGCTGCTCAGGCGGGAGTCAGCGAACCTACTGTTAATCGCTTCTGTACCGGCCTTGGCTACAAAGGTTTTCCGGACTTCAAATTATCTCTGGCCGCAGAATTGGCGCGCAAGCAACCCCGCATGACCAGGGACATTGACCCCGATGATTCTGCTGCAAAAGTCGCTGCAAAGATTTTCGAGAGCACGCAGGCAAGTCTCAGTAATACTCAGGACCACCTCGATCTAGCTGCTCTGCAGGACGTGGTAACTGCCATGAGCAATGCTCGTTCCATCGCCCTTTGCGGGCTCGGCGCTTCAGCGTCAGTAGCGCTGGATGCACAGCACAAATTACTGCGCTTCCCGATACCGATAATGGCCCATACCGACATCATTAATCAGCGAGTCGTTGCAGCAGGGCTGGGCGCAGATGATTTACTCATTTGCATTTCCTATACCGGTCGCACTACTGCCATGATCGAACTGGCAGAGCTGGCGGTCAGCAGAGGCTGCCAGGTTGCTGGCATCACCAGCCCCCACTCTCCCCTTGCCAATACTTGCCCACTGGTACTGGGTGTCGAGAGTGGCGAGGACACAGACCGATATACACCGATGACTTCGCGCATCGCCCAATTGGTTATTGTCGACATACTTGCCACCTGCCTGGCGCTGGAGCAAGGTGAAGCGTTCGCTGACCATCTGCAGGAAGTCAAACGTAATTTGAGCCAGACTCGCCAATAACCCCCCTCTCCAATCCTTGGCTAATTGGGGTTATCATTCTCTCCACCGCTACACGCTTTATTCATACTGTGACCCTGGAAGCGGAGGCCCTGTTTTACACAGCGCCTTTCCCGGCTCAATGGTGGCTCTTAATCCTGGTTTGCCTTTTACCCAGCTTAATGGCTATTGAAGTGAACAAACTACTGAGAAAACGACTGATATGAAGAAACTGGCATACGCATTACTAGTACTTATTTTATTGCTGGGCGCTCCTCTGGCGCTATTAGTCAATAGTGGCGTGATTAGCGCCTCCAGCCTGAAAATGATTGCCAATACACAGTTTGGCATCGGGGTCGAAAGCCCATCGATTGACGAATCCGGCAATAACGGTATTTACCAGCTGCCGCCTGGTTTCACTCTACAGGTCTATGCCGACGACGTCCCTAAAGCTCGCTTCTTGCGATTCACGCCCCTGGGAGACCTTCTGGTTAGCCGCCCACATAAAGGAGACGTGATACTCCTGCGCGAAGATAAAAATGGTGACGGCCGCCACGATGGGCTGGAAACAGTCGTGGATGGACTCAACAGGCCACAGGGCATCGATTTTCACCAGGGCTGGCTTTATATTGCCGAACGAGAGCAGGTCGGTCGTGTCCGCTTTGACAAAGGACGGGCAATCGGTGACTACGAAAGTATCATCACCGGCCTGACTGGCGATGGCAATCACTGGAGCAAGACATTGCGGTTTGGCCCCGATGGCAAGCTCTACCTTGCTCAAGGTTCGACCTGTAACGTTTGCGTGGAAGAGGACGAGCGTCGTGCCACCATGATGCGCTTCAATCCCGATGGCAGTGGCGGCGAAATATTTGCTACCGGTCTGCGCAATAGCGTGGGCTTCGATTGGTCTCCCTGGGACAATGGTTTATACGCCACTGATAATGGCCGAGACCTTCTCGGAGACGATTTCCCTGTCTGCGAGTTAAACCTGGTGGAGGAAGGTAATTTCTACGGCTGGCCCTACTTCAACGACAACAATGTTCCAGATCCTGATATGGGCCCAGACCCACAGGCAGCTAATCGTACACCCACGTCCCCCGCACATGGCTTCAAAGCCCACAATGCGCCGCTGGGCATGACGTTCGTAGAAACCAGTACCTGGAAAGGCGACTTCGAACGCGTCGCTCTGGTTGCGCTGCATGGCTCATGGAACCGGAGCTCGCCCGATGGCTATAAGGTCGTATCACTGCATTTCACAAACTCGGGCATTGAGGAACGGGATTTTCTGTCGGGCTTCAACCAGGATGGCGACATCCTGGGCCGCCCCGTCGATGTGCTGCAGGGTCCGGATGCTGCAGTGTATGTCTCTGATGACTATGCAGGCGCAGTCTACCGCATAAGCCAGGAGGTCTCGGGGCTGCAGGGCAATATCGCAGGTCGCTCCGTTAACAAGTTAGATGAGCAGGCACCTCCCTGGCTCGCAACGTCAAACCTGACTGCAATGGCGACTGAAGGCGCACAGCTTTATCAACACTACAACTGTGCAAGCTGCCACGAATCGATAGGCACCACCGTATCGCTGAAGGGTCTGAATGAACGCTTGGGCTATAATGCTGTTATCGAATCCCTGCGCGAGGCGCGAGCCCCAATGCCCCTGTTTCCGCTGACGGAACTGCAACAGAAGCAAATTGCTGTCTATTTGTTGCAACCAGAGGATATCTCAGACTCAGGGCAGTAGACCCGTATGCTCAACTACCTGCCCAATGCATTAACCACTCTGCGCCTCCTGCTGGCGCTACCGTTAGGCATACTGATACTTCGTCATGAATATCAGCTTGGACTTTGGGTTGGTTTAATCGCGGGAATAACTGACGTGCTGGATGGCTTTGCCGCACGCCGCCTGAACTACTTTTCTCCCATCGGTGCAGCCCTTGACCCAATCGCAGATAAGTTACTGATACTGGTCACCTTTATTTGCCTGGCAAATGTGGCTCTGATTGACTGGACGCTGGCCGTCATTGTCATTATCCGGGACCTCGTGATCGTCGGTGGTGCTCTTTGCTATCGCCTGTTTATCGGTTCTTTTGATTTCGGCGCAAGACCTCTGAGCAAGATAAACATGGTCGTTCAAATCTTTTTCTGCCTGTTGGTATTGGCTTTCCAGTTACTGCCGGCACTACCAGAAGAACTTATATTCATCACAACCGGGGCGGTGATTATAATCGCCACCATCAGCGGTCTGGACTATATAATTGCCTGGACAAAAAAAGCACTGCAACAACGGACTGAGCACTAAGCGATGCCAGGCGGCACAAAAGAAATTCATATTCTCACCTACAATATTCACAAAGGATATTGCAGTGGAAATCGCCGCTTTATGCTGGAGTCCATGCGCGAGCGTATTGCAGAAACTGGTGCAGATATTGTATTTCTGCAGGAAATACACGGTACGGCTATCAAAAGCGAAGCTAAAAAGCGGAAGTTCTCCTACCCGGACCAACCTCACTTCGAGTATCTGGCGGATCAGGCATGGCCCCATTTTGCGTACGGACAGAATGCCATTTACCGAAAGGGTGACCATGGCAATGCCATTCTCAGCATGCACCCCTTTATCAGCTGGGAAAATATTGATGTCTCCATTTTCCCGCGCTCCAGCCGCAGCATTCTTCATGGCGTCATCGAACTGCCCCACAAAAAAACACGCCTGCATACTCTGTGCGTTCACCTTGGTTTGTTAGAGCAGGAGCGTCGCGAGCAATTGCAAACGCTCACCGAGCGCATTGACCAAAACGTGCCACGCGATGAACCGATGATCATTGCCGGCGATTTTAATGACTGGCGTCGACGTGCCGAGAATCACCTCCATGATGACCTTGGACTGGCAGAACTATTTGTCAGTCTTGAGGGCCGCCATGCGCGCACTTTTCCAGTATGGGCGCCGCTATTGCCCGTAGATCGTGTATATTTCCGAGGCCTAAAACCAATCTCTTGCCGCCGCCTTGCAAACGGCCATTGGCGAGACCTATCAGATCACGCAGCACTATTTGGAGTATTTCAGCTGACATGACTATAAAAAATGTAGCCGGCGCTCTGGCGCAAATTCCGACACTAGCTAAGCTGGCGAAGGCGATGAAACCCAAGCCATCTGCCACTTCAGACAGCTTTTCAGCGCGGGTAGAAGTTCTCGCGAAAAGGTACCCAGAGTGCAGTGCCGTCGTTTTCGAAGGTAGGGAATTAAACTGGAAGGCCCTCAATGCGCTCTCTAATCAATACGCCCACGCCCTGCATGGAATGGGACTGAGGCAAGGCGATTGCGCCGCACTGTTTATGGAAAACCGCATCGAGTTTTTAGGTACCCTGCTTGCGCTGAACAAACTTGGCGTCATCGCAGCATTGATTAACACCAACCTCAAGAGCAAAGCGCTTACGCACTGCATGGAAATTACAGATACGCAATGGTGCCTGTTCGGTGAAGAGCGGCTATCCACGATAGACGAGGTTCGCCTCGAAGCAGACCTCAATAAGGTTAAAACCTGGATATACGTTCCCGATCAAAACGTGACAGAGAGCCCAAATTGGGCCACTAACCTGGCTCAAGAAAGTGAGTATGAAAACGCATCCAACCCCAAACAAACACTGCTGAACACTATCGCAGATAATGCGCTTTACATATTTACCTCGGGCACAACGGGAATGCCAAAAGCCGCAGTCATAAGCAATCGACGCTTCCTGCAAAGCTCCACGGTCGGCTCCGTGGCGGGCCTGCGCTGTGACGTCAGCGATCGAATTTATTTATGCCTTCCCCTTTACCATGGCACGGCACTTTTCCTGGGAGCTGGCGCAGCTTTTAATACGGGTGCCAGTCTTCTTCTTCGACGGAAATTTTCCGGGAGTCAATTTCTAACTGAGGTGCGAGAACACGGCGCTACCAGCTTTTTATACATCGGTGAGATCTGCCGCTACCTGCTTAGCACTCCGGATTTGGAAGACGACTCTAACAGCCCATTGACGACAGTTATGGGCAATGGCCTGAGACCCGATATCTGGCTGGCATTCAAGGAGCGTTTCGGCATCCAAAGGGTTGCGGAGTTTTACGGCAGCAGCGAAGGCAACATGGGCTTTGTCAACTTGCTGAATAAGGATTGTACTATTGGCACCAGCACATTGCCTCATACTCTGGTTAAGTACGATGTAGACGCAGACGAGGTTATCAAAAATACCGAGGGGTTTTGTATCGAGGCTGACGTTGGAGAAGCCGGTTTGCTGTTAGGAAAGATCACACAAGACAATGCCTTTGAGGGCTACACCAGCCAAGAAGCGACAGAACAAAAAATCATGCGCGACGTCTACGAGAACGGTGACGCGTGGTTTAATACGGGAGACCTGCTGAAAAAAATTGATGTCGGCTTTGCTCTCGGTCTACCGCATTATCAGTTTGTCGATCGTGTGGGCGACACCTTCCGCTGGATGAGCGAGAACGTCTCCACTAATGAAGTGGGTGAAGCCATAAACACTTACTCACAAATCGCATTTAGCAATGTCTACGGCGTGGAAGTGCCAAATACCAACGGCAGAGCCGGTATGGCAGCATTACTGTTAGAAGAGGGAGTCAGCGAGCTGGATTTAGCTGGCTTTTCAGCACTGGTGTGTGAGCAACTTCCTTCATACGCCCGCCCGCGGTTCCTGCGCATACTGCCGGAAATGGACACTACCGGTACCTTCAAGATGCTCAAAGGGGATCTACGCGAACAGCGCTTTGACCCGGCTAAAGTCAGCGACACCCTGTATGTGATGAAACCAGGTTCCGACCACTATGAGCCGCTGAGCCATGATTTTGCCGACAAGATACTGGCAGGCGAAGGGGGCTACTAAGCTCTGTTACCCGAACCCGCCCTTGGACGCCGTCGTCTGGGACGCTTGTGCCCCTCGCCTGCGCGACCTTTGGCTGTGTGCTTACCGGCATTACTGCCACCGCCGGAATGCTTGGGCGGTCGCCGTCCAGGCTGTCTGGGTTTGCGTAAAGGAGCGCTCGCGGGCACTTCATGCTCAGGTTCGAAGCCGTCGATATACTCACGCGGCAGGTGGCGCTGAATGAGCTGTTCGATATCGTTTAATTGCTTGATTTCGTCAGCACTTACAAGTGAATAAGCCTTTCCGGATGCACCTGCCCTGCCAGTGCGACCGATCCGATGCACGTAGTCCTGGGCGACATTAGGTAAGTCAAAATTGACGACCTGGGGCAGTTGCGCAATGTCCAGACCTCGGGCGGCAATATCAGTAGCGACCAACACTCTCAGACTGCCACTCTTGAAGTCTTCGAGTGCGCGCGTGCGCGCTCCCTGGCTTTTATTACCATGAATGGCTGTTGCCTCAATACCGGCTTTAACCAACTGCTGGGCGAGACGATTTGCACCATGTTTAGTGCGAGAGAAAACCAGTACCTGGGTCCAGCATTTCTCTTCTACCAGCTCTCTGAGCAGGGCACCTTTACGTTTCTTGTCTACCGGATAGACCCACTGCTCCACCTTATCGGCAGTGGCGT
The DNA here is from genome assembly GCF_026262685.1 of Candidatus Seongchinamella marina. Classification (NCBI taxonomy): domain Bacteria; kingdom Pseudomonadati; phylum Pseudomonadota; class Gammaproteobacteria; order Cellvibrionales; family Halieaceae; genus Seongchinamella; species Candidatus Seongchinamella marina. Next base: position 802,322 of record NZ_SHNP01000001.1, on the reverse strand, counting down.
TGCGCGAAGCCACCTCTACTTCTATCGGGTCCTGTAAGAACTTTTTTGTCAGCTCACGAATTTCCGCAGCGAAGGTGGCAGAAAAAAGCAAATTCTGGCGCTCAGCTGGCAGCAATTTAAGAATTTGGCGAATATCGTGGATAAACCCCATATCCAGCATACGGTCCGCTTCATCCAGCACCAGAATTTCAAGCTCTCCAAAATCAAGCTCACCCTGGCCGTGCAAATCAAGGAGACGCCCCGGGGTAGCAATAAGGATATCGACACCTCGCCGCAGCTGAGCAATCTGCGGATTAATCTTCACGCCACCGAACACCACTGCCGACTTTAGCGGCATATGCAGACCGTAGTTGCTAACGCTCTGGGCCACTTGCGCTGCTAACTCCCGAGTAGGCGTCAAGATCAGCGCGCGGATTCGGTGTGGTTTGATGGGAGCGCTTGCATTCAAACGCTGCAGAATAGGCAAGGTGAACGCAGCCGTTTTACCCGTGCCGGTTTGCGCTGCAGCCATTACATCTTTCCCGGACAACACCGCGGGAATGGCCTTGGCCTGAATGGGTGATGGTTCGCTGTAGCCTTTTTTTTCAATCGCGCGCAGCAGCGCAGATGAAAGGCCGAGTTGATCGAATGTCATCAAAGAGTTCTCATACCCATTAATTTCCGCAAAGGCGAAAGCCTGACGCGGCGGGCGGGAATATTAGTTGATAAAAACCTCAATTGACAGCGCCCATCAAGCCTTGGGTGAAGCCCGTAGCGCGGCAAGCTGGCCCTGCAAATACACCGCATCATTGCTAAAAATCCACTCGACGCCACGACCCACTTCACGGCACAGACAATTGCGAGACCGCGGAAACCCTGTGCCCACCATCTGCCCGGCAGCAACGTGTTTCTGCCTGATGCTCTCTGAAAGCATCAAGTAGTGCCCGGCCAGGCCGCAGTAGTCACTCTGCAAACTGACCTGACTCAAGCTGGCTGTATTTGTCTGTGCCACCGGTAATAAAAATCGTGGTTCAAGGAAATCCACCACAGCGAACAACTCGGGTTCCAATGAAAGCACGTGAAAGTCCTCTCCAGGCGTGATTTTGCTCAGCACAGCCTGCAGCGCACTGCGTTGCTGCTGAAAATCGGCGACAGATACACTTTTGAGCTCCAGCATTAAATGAGTATTGCCGCTGTAACGGGCAACCACCTCTTCGAGCGTGGGGACGGCCGGCAACTGCTCTCGCAAATCTGCAAAATCTACGGATTCAATTAATATCGCCTTACCAAATACGCGCTCGGTAGAAGGGTCATGGCAGATGACAGGTATCCGGTCTCTGGTCCATCGAATGTCACATTCAACGCCCCAAACCCCGGCTGCCCTTGCAATGTCAAAGGCAAGCAAGGTATTTTCCATCACAGCGCGGTTATCATGCTCACCGCGATGGGAGATAATTTTGCATTTGCGCAGCGCGGTATTATCAGGCACGGCCCTGGGGACAATTGCCATTACCAGGTCCACCAGTAACATCGTTAAATTTTGCAGGTGTTCTTTCAAGCTTTCATTCCTTAGCACACAACACAAGGCTCCCGCTCAGTGACAGAAAGCCCAGCCAGTAAACCCGTTCCCGCCCGGGAAATTATCTCCTGGGCGTTCTATGACTTTGCCAACTCAGGCTACACCACTGTGGTCCTGACCACCATCTACAGTGCCTATTTCGTTGGCGTCGTGGCGGCAGAGCTTGATAGCGGTGAGCCAGGCTCTGCCACGCTACTATGGACCCTGGCGATTGCCGCTGCGAATTTTATAGTATTAATCAGTGGGCCTATTGTCGGCGCAATTGCAGACTTTCGCGCCAGCAAGAAGGCTTTTTTATTCGCATCATCCGTTGCATGTGTGGCTGCAACAGCACTACTTTCCACAGTAGGACCTGAAAATGTAGCGTTCGCCGTTCTTTTGCTCACAATATCGTCAGTCGCATTTACCAGTGGGGAAAACCTGATCGCAGCTTTTTTACCTGAAATTGCCAGCAACAAGAATATGGGCAGAATTTCCGGCTATGGTTGGAGCCTGGGCTACTTCGGAGGCTTGCTCACGCTGGGCTGCTGCCTGGCTTACATCAACTACGCTACAGGGCGCGGACTGGACGCTACACATTATGTGCCGGTCTGTCTGCTGATTACCGCAATCGTGTTTGCCGTCACTGCAACCCCGACGTTTGTATGGCTGCGGGAAAGAGCTACCCCACAAAAACTGCCACCGAGAAAAGGTTACATCAGCGCTGGTTTTGGCCATGTTCTGACCACTTTAAGCCATGCCAGGCAACTGCCCGATTTGTTCCGGTTTTTGCTGTGCATTGTGCTTTTTCAGGCAGGCGTTGCCACGGTCGTTGTCACCGCTGCAATCTTCGCCCAGGACGTTATGCAATTTGACAGCCAGCAATTAATCATATTGATCATGGTAGTCAATCTCACCGCTGCGGTGGGTGCCTTCCTGTTCGGTTTCGCTCAGGATCGCTTCGGCTCGGTTAACAGCTTGGTCGCAGCCCTGTTGATCTGGATTCTCGCTATCGCTGTGGCCCTGCAAGCCAGCTCCGAGGCCGATATCTGGATTACTGGCAACATGATAGGCCTTGCCATGGGCGCTACCCAGGCGGGTGGACGAGCACTCATCGGACAGCTGACACCCGTATCCCATAACGGGGAAATTTTTGGTCTGTGGGGCTTAGCTAATCGCACCGCAGCAATACTGGGGCCCATCAGCTATGGGGTGATCAATCGACTTAGTGGCGGAGACCATCAATTATCATTGATCTCCACTCTGGTGTTTTTCGTGGTGGGGCTTTTGGTGCTGTTGACCGTCAAAGAACAGCGCGGGCATGCCGCTGCAGCCAGAGCTAACTAAAACTCTGCTGCCGATAAGCGCGTGTCCACTGGATCAAGCCCCACACAGACACTACTGCATAGACGCATATCAAGCCGGCGTATATATCCAGCGATCGATCCATATACAGCCAAATAGACGCCAGGTTAAGCACAATCCAGTAGATCCAGGTCTCCAGCACCTTCTTCACTTCCATGTAAGTAGCCGCGAAGCTGAACGCAGTGGTAAACGCATCAATGTAGGGCCGTTGAGCGTCAGTGAAATTGCTGAAAAAAGCGCCCAAGGCGACAGCACCCAGCGAGGACAGCAGAACAATAAGCACATGAGTTGGCGGAGCATAACGCACGATCGGATTATCCATCATGCTATTGCGTCGACTCCAGCGCACCCAGCCCCATGCGCCCATAAGCACATAGTAAGAATAGAGAAACGCCTCAGAGTAAAGTTTGCCATCAATGAACAGGTAAATTGAAAGCAGCGACCCGGCAATACCAAAAGGCCAGCAGATGATATTTTCGCGGATCAATAACATGATATAGATGAGCCCCGCGAAGGTCGCGAAGATTTCTATCCACGTATTCATTGCCATAATCCGTTCCCACTCAATTAAGCGTTCTGTGCTTTCAAACTAGCCATTATGAACCCGGACCTAAATCGCTGACCTTGTGCATTGGCGGTAACACCTCCGGCGCCTGCGACAGGACCGTTTACATGACAGCCAATGAATACCAAGGGCCTGGCTAAACTCTGGCTAAACTCTGGCTAAAGCCACCAGGAGATGTCCAGGCCATAAGTGCGCGGGGCACCCAATTGATAATATGTCTGATTGCTCCAGGCACCAAAGTCATCCCGAGGATCGGCGCCAAAATATAAACCGTGGGTCGCATAGTCTTCGTTAGTCAGGTTGCGCCCCCAGACATTCAACCGGAGGCTGTCGTTTGCCCAGCTCAGACTGGCATTGAGCAGGTCATACGATTGCAGCTTGCCATCGTGGTAGTAACCAAAATAGCTTTCATCGCGCCCTTCGACCTCCAAAACCCCGGAAACACCCGCTGGCAGCACTGCACGAATTCCTGCGTTGTACTGGTAACCGGGTGACTTGCTCTGGTCTCGATCCTCCTTGACAACAAACTCCCAGCGATCGAGGTCAAAGGTAGTAATGTCATCCACCTGTGTTTCCAACCAGCCCAGGTTGGCAAAGACTTCAATAGCGTCTGTTGCATCAAAAGAAGTTTCCAACTCGAGGCCATAGCTGTCGGAATCTGAGTTACTGTCCAGATACCCTATCCAAAGCCCTGCTGCGTCATCCCACATCCAGTTTTCCAACTGTGCGTTTTTCCGGGTGGCATAGAACAAAGCGCCTCGCAACTCAAACCGGTTATCAAGCGCGCGAAGCTTCAAGCCTAACTCCCGATTCAGCAGGGTCTCGTCCTCGAAGCGCAGCTTGCCCGTCATAAAACCTTGAAAGTCAGGGCTCATAAACGCGTATTGGGAACTGGCAGCCACGTTAACGCCACCGGGCTTACTGGCCAAAGCCAGCGTAGCGTAGCCGAAAACGTTGTCGCTGAAACTGTACTGCAAACTTAATTCTGTGTTGTACAAATCGTCTTCACCTGCATGAGCGACGCCATTGCTGTCTCTGTACTCATCTTCGAAGCGTTCCAGGCGAAGCCCAGCGGTAAGCGTTAACGCATCGCTGAAGGCATACTCCAGTTCTCCGTAGGCTGCATATCGATCAGTCTCATAGTCGCTCACGCTCTGGTACAAACCATACCAGGCACTAGGATACGCATAGTCCAGTGTCTCACTGCTTTGATTGCCGTATAGTCCGAATGCATAGCGCCAGTCGCCACGAGCCATCGATTCCGAGCCGCCTAGCAAGCGTAAGTCGAATGTGGTCTGGTCGCGATCACGATCGAATCTTTCCTGCGCGGTGTCGTGACCAAAAGAACAGGCATTCATCTCACACACTTCTGGCGAGATCCAGTCGGCGTCATAGCTATAACCCAGATCCGCATTCAAATCAGTAGCAACGGCCTGCAGCGTATTGCTGGCGCCCAATTCCCACTGACCTTTTACACTAAGGGCAAGCGTATCCTGCGAGTCTTTTCCGGGTTGATCGGACCAGGTATAGCGATCATTGTTCAAAGAATAGGCATCGTAGCCGTTCTCGGCATCGAAACTGAACAGCGCCAGTTCATAGCTCGCACTATCATTGGGCTGCCACACCAGACGCCCGCGCCCCGTGACTTCATCAAATTTGTTGCTGTCGTTACTGCCCTTGTATTCGTTCTCAACATAGCCATCGCCTCTGTTTTGCTGCAGGGCAATGCGGCCAGCGATGCTTTCTCCCAGCGGGCCGCTAAGCACTGCACCATAGTTGTATGCGCCATAATTACCGACACCGCCACGCAACATAGCTTCAAATTCTTTGGTCGGGGCGTTACTGTTTATCTTGACGATGCCCGCATGAGCGCTAGCACCAAAGCGAGTGCCCTGGGGGCCGCGTAAGATCTCTACCTGGGCAACATCAAAAAGCATGCCTGCGTTGGCGGCACTGCCAAGCTCCAAATCATCGACCATCACCCCCACTGAAGGGTAATACTTTGGCTCTGCATACTGCTCCAGGTCACCTATCCCGCGAATCTGAACGAAACGACTGCGGGAGGCACCGGTCGACCAGCTGACATTAGGCGCAGCACTGAGCACGTCCTCCAGGTGCTGGGCGCCCCGCTCCTGCATTTGAAGCTCCCCCAATATGCTCACGCTTGATGCGTTGGTCATTAATTCGCTAGCACGAAAGTCGGCGGTAACGACCACCTCTTCGAGCTCATCAGCAAGAGAAAAAGTGGTAGCGCCCAGCGCAAATACCAGCAGTGTTTTGTGAGGAAAAAATTTCATCTTGGTCTCCGTGAATTAAGCAGAGACCCGGATGGCGGTGGAGAGCTACAGGCCATGGACGACGCCAAAGGCAGATACCTATCCCTACGCCGGTGTTATCCGGATCAGGTTCAAAGGGTCTGCTGTAAGCAACATCTCAGGCGCAGTGGCCACCCCTTAGGAAGCGGAAATTCTAGACCATCTTTAACGCTCCGGCAATCAATGAATAGCGTCGGCTCTAGGAAGGCAGGCGCCTGTACAGATAGAGAGAAAAGGCCACCTGCAGTTCCAGTGCGTCCAGCCGGGCTAGCTGCCCTTTGTTCTCCCGCTGTCCGCCGTAGGCATAGGGCGTCATCGCAACCAGGTCTCGCAGCTGCTCAGCGGTCAGTTCTAAAATAAATTCGACGGCCTCGCTGCTCGCTTGCTCAAAAGAGGGTAGCTCCCTTACTACCTGTTCGTGCGCCCTGGGATTATCGTATAAAAGTTCGCGTAACTCCCAAAGATGAGACGGTGCCGGCGACACATCAAGGAAATAACCTCCGGGCCGAACCAAACGCGCCAACTCCGCTGCGCCGGTTGGGGCAAATACGCTGAACGCAGCGTCTACCGACCTGCTCGCCAACGGAACATCAAAGGAGCTGGCCACAGCAAAGTGGGCGTTGGGGCAGGACCTGGCGGCTATGCGAATCGCTGGCTTGGAGACATCAACACCGTGAACTCTTAGCTTACCTGCCACCTGATGGAGTACAGAGCTGTAGTAGCCCTCGCCGCACCCCAGGTCCAGAACCAGCGCATTCTGGCCTATCAGCGCTTTCATAATGATGCCGATCTTCTCGGCAAGCGGGTGATAAAGGCGAGCCTGATGTACCCGATGTCTGGCATCTATCATCTCGCGATTGTCACCCGGATCCTTGCTGCGTTTGTGGCTCGCGGGCAGTAAATTGACATAACCCTCCCGGGCACAGTCAAAACAGTGTCCCGTTTCGCACAAAAGAGAATTCCTCTCCTGCAGGAGTGGCTTGTGACAGTTAGGGCAAATCCAGTTCAAGAGAAGGACCGAGTGCAATGGGAAGACGATATTGTATGGGCTATGTGCGAATAATCCAGCTCAAGATAGCGTATCAGGCGATAGCGCCCCTCAGCGCGGCAGCATTGGCCTCATCAATTGCGAATTAGCATTTAAGGGGTGCCCGGACGGAGCTTGCACCGGGGGCCGGTAAATGGGCTGCTCCGGCGTTGGCCTGTAAACCGGTCTCCAGGGCGGGAGCGCCGGTCGCTTGTAGTAGCCACCATCGTAGCTCCAGGCAGTACTGTATTGATCCACCAGACTCTGCTGTTTTTGGGGCTCGTACTGAGCGGCGGTGCGCGCCGCCAGTTCTCGCATCCCAGCACGATGCTCTTCTCTCGCTCTGCGCGCATCGACCATTCGATCAGTCGTCTCGCGCATGTCATCCAGACTCTGCTGATAAGCCTTGGGGTCTTGCGGTGCCGCCACGTCTAAATGCACCTCTTCCACACCCTGCTCATCCACCGGCGGCGTATCGCTGAAACTCACGGCTCCGGTAGTATCGACGCTGCGATATACCGTCTGTGCCTGGGCAGTCAGACAACCTAAAAGCAGGATAGGAATTAGTAGTTTCATGCCATAAGCCAGTTGAGAATCACTCGTTAAACTATAGACCATGGGCCAGTCGCCAGGTTCTACATTAATTTCTGCAATAAAAGTTGAACTGCTTCACAATTTGAGCCAGTTCTTCGGAATTTGAGTGCTGTGCTGCTTATACTGCCGCGATGAAAGTTACTAACACAGATCATTATCTACTGGCCGACTCGGAAGAAAATCCCAAGCGCAGTGCAACGACCTTCGAGCTGGCCTCGCTGACTTTCGCTTCTATTGCGGTGATTGCACTGATCGGACTCCTGTCCTGACCGCAAAGTAATGCGAAGGTGGGGCAAGCTTCGGCTGCAGTTCTGCTGACACCCAAGCGCGACGTTGCGGCATGCTTTCTTTCCCCTGCCAATATCAGGATAATACCCCCCTGCCGATCTTGACCCGCGGCAAGGCGTATTCCGGCTCTTTTCCTGCTACAGGCACGCAGATTGAACACAAGCTCAGATTTCAATGTTTCGCAACTCAGCGACAGTGACACGACCTTACGTGAGCGCTATGCAAAAGACGGATACCTGCTTATCAAGCAGGCAGTATCCGCTCATCACTGCAAAGTGCTTCTGGCTGATATGCTTGAAGTGCTGAATCCGCATGTCAAGTTCGACACTAGTGCCAACAAACCCGTGCTCACTGGCGACCCGTTCTACGAAACAGATGCAACCTGGGACGAAGTCTACCCGCAAGTGCAAAAACTGGAGTCCTTCCACCGGTTTTTCCACCAGCCCTGGATGCTCGACATAATGGCCCGCATACAAGGCTGCGAGCCCTGGGTGTATCCCATCAAAATGGCCAGAATCGCAACCCCGCGAATGCTAGGTTACGAAACTCCACCACACCAGGACGCTTACTCTCACCACTCTGGCCCAACCATGGCTGGAGTTTGGGTAGCCCTGCACGATGTGGATGCCAGCATGGGACGGGTCACTGTGCTACCGGGGTCCCATAAAGGCGGCGTCAGAAATGTGTTCCAGGCACAGGGTGTTGGCGGAGTGCAGTGCGAAATTTACGATGACGAAACTCACTGGCACGTGTCAGATTTTGAGCAGGGAGATATGCTAATTTTCAATTCCGCCATGGTGCACAGGGCGGAACCAAATACTGCTGACAATAAAGTACGTATCAGCGTAGATACCCGCTTTTGCGACTATGGTGCAAAAGTATTTTCCACCAACCTTGAACCCCATCACGGCTGGCGTATTGCGGACCTCAACTGGGATTCGATCTACCGCAATTGGCAAAGTAAGGAAGGCCAGTTTTACTGGCGCTCCTACCCCCACTGTTTTTAGGCCGAGCATGAGCAAACAACCTCCACAAGCGTTCAATCCTGGAAAAGGCGACCTGAGCAAACTGCATGAAGTTCAGGCTCAACAGGCTATGACCCTGGACGAGCAGCGCCAAGAAGCAATAGCGAAACGTCATGCCAAGGGTTACCGCAGTGCTCGTGAGAATCTGGAGGCACTTGTCGATAAGGACTCTTTTGTCGAATACGGTCAACTGGCCGTAGCCGCACAGCGCGCAAGGCGCAGCCTACAAGACCTGCGAACCAATACTCCCGCGGATGGGGTCATCACCGGGCTGGCAACGGTGAATGCCGCTCAGTTTGGTGAAGAGCGTGCAGCGACAGCGGTCGTGGTTAACGATTACACCGTACTCGCAGGCACGCAGGGGTTTTTCCATCACATGAAACTGGATCGAATTATTCATGTGGCCCAGGAGCGTCAGTTACCAGTGATCATGTACACCGAGGGAGGTGGCGGCCGCCCAGGTGATACCGACATTCAGATAGGCGGCGGCACTCTGGACGTCAGCTCTTTCGTGGAATGGGCTACCTTGTGCAACGAAGTTCCCACCATTGCTGTCAACAACGGATACTGTTTTGCCGGCAACGCTGCCTTGTTTGGTTGCGCAGACATCCGTATCGCAACTCAAAGTTCCTGGATCGGCATGGCGGGACCGGCAATGATTGAAGGCGGCGGCCTGGGTCAATTCGCACCGCGAGATATTGGTCCCATTGACGTCCAAAGCAAAAATGCTGTGGTCGACCTGGTGGCAGACAATGAAGAACATGCGACTGAGCTTGCCAAAAAAGTTATTAGCTACACGCAGGGTGATGTGAGCGACTGGCAGTGTGCGGATCAGGAATCATTGCGCACCGCGCTACCTGCCGACAGACGTTATGCCTACGACGTTCGCGGCATTATCGAGACCGTCGCCGACACCGACTCATTCACTGAGCTCACCCGGGGTTTTGGCGGCGCCGTCGTTACAGGCTTCATTCGCATCCATGGCAAAGCCATGGGATTAATGGCTAACGACTGCCGGGTACTGGGCGGGGCTGTAGATTGTGACGCGGCCGACAAGGCAGGGCGTTTTGTCTCGCTGTGCGACAAGCTCGGGCTGCCATTGCTCTCTCTCTGCGACACACCAGGCTTCATGGTGGGCCCTGATAGCGAAGTACAAGGCGCCGCCCTGCGCATGGCTACGATGTTTAAGGCAGGAGCAAAAGTACGAGTGCCATTAGTGGCCATTGTTTTACGCAAAGCTTATGGACTGGGCGCCATGGCCATGACCGCAGGAAGTCTCAAGGTGCCTGTGTTCACTGCTGCCTGGCCAACCGGGGAAACTGGACCCATGGGACTGGAAGGCGCAGTGACACTTGGGTTTAAGAAAGAGCTGGATGCCGTTGAAGATCCGCAGGAGCGGGAAGCACTGTTTAACCAGCTTGTCGAAGAAATGTATGAACGCGGCAAGGCAACCGAATCCGCTGCAGCCACCGAAATTGATGCTGTCATCGACCCCGCAGAGACGCGCAGGGTCATTGTGCGAGCGCTAAGCTAAGCTGCCGAAAGAGCGAGCAAGAAAAGACGCTAACAGCACCACGGTCCTATTCCCCGCCTTCCCAAAGAGAGATGATCTGGCCAGTGGCAGGGTTTGCCTTGCCTGCCAGCACCTGTTGATAGGCGGCTTCGACTGAGTCTGCGCCATAGCTACGCGCCACATTTAACCAACTATCACAAAACTGCCGAAAGCCTGCATAGGCACCGCCCAGCAGCATCATAAACTCTGCACCGCCCAACTCTTTACTGCGAGTTTGCAGGTGTCCAGGGGCAAAGAAAAACTCAGGCGTAGCTCCCGGCAAATTGTCTACCGGGCCAAAATCCTCGACATGGGTTGCCCCAATGCGGCACGAGTACTTCATGTTGTCGCCAATATGATGGTGAATCTCAGACAGTACTTTTTTACTGCCCGCCATGTCTACCATGACAACCGGCCCGGCATTGTCCAGCGATGCGATTGCATCGTAAGTTACTACCTGATCGTAACACCCCAGACTCTCACAGAATTCTACATTGCCAGCAGAAGTGATCGCCACGCTAGCGAGCGTGCCGCGCTGTTTGACACAGTGCGCCAAAGCGATGCTGGTCTTGCTCGAGGCACTGGTAATGAGGCAGCTTCCTGCACCAAAAAACTGGTTTACCTCGAGGAAGTCTTCTACCAGCCACGATGTCATAAACAAACCGCGTAACAAACTGTCCTGATCTTCTCGCGCTTCCTCATAAATTGGATACGCCGTTGCTCGGTCGAACTGCGCATAAACAGGGGCCAGTCCTTCACGATGAGGAGAGACATCCGCGAAACTCTGCGAACTTACCTTTCCCGCCAGTACCTTCAAATGCGTACCCAGCGGGAAAAAACCCCAGACCCGCTCACCCTCGGCGATATCAGGGTGCGCCGACATTGCCACCTGCGCCCAGCCCATTGCAGGCAGACGGCCCCAACCGTCTTCGGCAGGGAAAAAGCGCCAGTACCCTAGCGAATCACCCGCTGATGCATAGCTAATATTGTTGGTCGTGAGGGCCAGACGATCGATGCGCAACAGCACTTCATTCTCGGCCAATCTTGTATCAACTGCGGCCTTGACCACCCGGGTTTGATTCCAGCGCTCCTTTTGAACTTCCAGGTTAACGCTTTCGATTTCTGTATTACTCATGTTATATCCTTATCCAACTTGGCGATTCGTATATTGGCTGGCCAAACCTTGCATGGCCTCATAAAAATCAGTCATGGTTTCCTGCACGATTTGATCCGCACTCTTTATTTCGTCGATACGCCCCACTACCTGGCCAGACAAAGGGATAGACGCTTCCATATCACCGCCAAAATAAAGTTCCTGCACGCGTGCGAAGTATTCCATGGCATTGAACGCGCCCTTTGGCAACAACTCCTCGGTTACTCGGGTACGCAGGGCTCGCAAAGCCGGCCGAGATTGCTGGTTCAGGAATACCGTATCGGTCTCCTTGGCTGCCAGCATGGCCTGCTTCCAATTGCCGTGCACCGGAGATTCAGCACTGGACAGCATGCGCGTGCCCATTTGCACGCCTTCAGCGCCCATAGCAAAAACTCCTGCCATGGACAGGCCGTCACTGATCCCCCCGGCTGCAATAATGGGCAAATCAGTCCTCGAGCGTATCAGGGGCAGCAGCACCATGGTCGACACAGGATCGGGGTTCTTAAAACCGCCGCCTTCACCGCCCTCAACAATCAGACCGTCTACTCCACAGTCGATAGCTTTCAGTGCCATATTCAGTGTTGGTACGACATGAAACACTTTGATACCAGCCTCCTGGAAAGCCTGCGTGCAAACACTGGGACTGCCAGAGGAAGTGGTGACAAACTTAATTTCCTGCTCGATGACAAAGTCGATGACATTAGTACCCTTAACATAGGACAAGGCCACATTCATGCCGAAGGGCTTGTCGGTAAGCTCGCGCATCTTTGCGACTTCGACCTTAATATTGTCGAATTCGCCTGACGAGGTTTCAATAATCCCGAGACCACCGGCATTGCTCACAGCTGATGCCAGCTGGGCTCGCGCTATCCAGCCCATGGGCGCCTGGATGATCGGGTAGTCGGTGCCCGTCATCTGGGTTACGCGATTATTTATAGGTACTGCAGTCATAATTATCTTCTCATAGTGAACAGCGGTGAATCGAAAGATACACCACCAGAAAACGCAATTCGTTTAGCTATACAACAGGGTTATCTTCAAACTTCTGCAGAACTTCGCGCAACGTTCGGCTGATTCTCGTTTGCTGACGAATCATTTCCAGCTTAGGCCAAGTGCAGCGCTCACCTGCCGAGATCAGTTTATACATTTGTTTTTCGCCCGGGAAAGTCAGCAGTTTGAGCGGGTTAATCACTTTATAATCCGGCAGAATATTAATATCGCCAACATAGTCCTGATTGATAACGGAGCGCATCAGGCTGGTTGCCTGCGTTACAGTACCGTTGCGCTTGTCTGCCCGGTCCAGAATCAAAGTCATCGCATTAAACCATTCCCTGGCTGAACGGCGAGCGGCATTTTCAATAAGTCCAATAGCGGTGCGTTTACGATGACCGTCTGACACGAAAGGCAACACATGAGGGTTTGTCTGACTGACAATGTAATGGTTTACACCATACAGGCGCGCCAGACGTTTAGCGGGCATATCGTCGCTGACTGAACCATCTACCCACTTGCGAGACGGCAAATAACTTTTCCGTTCCCCATGGCTGTCTAGTGCTTGCAGGGTTACCGGCGGAAATATCCCTGGCACCGCTGACGATGCCATTACAGCACTGCGAATCATCACACTTGGAGACGTTGTTGCATTCAGCAAGCGCGAAGTTTGATGGGTCTCTGCAGGAGCAACAGAGACATTCATCGCACGACCCGTTCGTGCGAAAGCTTGCTCAAAAGTGATATCTGGAATGAAGCTGGCGATACTCTCTTCCAACTCGCTCACGTGAGCAACGCCACTCGTGCTGGCGGTCGTCGGTATGCGATCCAAAAAGTACTCTGGATCCAGTAACTCAGGAAGTTCCTCATTGGTGTGACTACAGACAATACTGCCGACAATAGCGCCACCACTAGAGCCAGACATTACGCTGGGCAACAACTCCGACTCTGCCAGCGCCTTGACTACACCCACATGAAAAAACAGCAAGGAGCCAGAGCCGCTCATCATGAAGGCAGAATGCCCGAAACAGTGGTTGGCGCGACGGAAAAAATCCAGCTTTTCATCGGCACTGACATCACCACTGTCTTCCTCAGCAAGGTACCTGAGCGAGTGCACTATCTCGTCAATGTAGTCCTCAACCAGGTGTTTGGTTCCAGTCTTCGCGCGACCATACAGCCCGGCACGACCCATGCCTCCCATGTTCCCATGAATACCCTCATTAAGGGTGAAGAGCATTCCACGGGTATCGTGGCGTGACTTCAGGCTACGCAGCCGATCGAGGCGCGTCCGAATCGATACATAATCATACTGGCTGCTGTGATCTTTCCTGCGCCAAAGGTCTTGTTTGGTATACTTGTCGTAAGCCTTGGCGGCATCAAGCCACTCCTGATAGCTGCCCGCACTGTTCAATGAACGCTTGAGCTGGAGTTTGGTTACTACTGCCATGCTTCGTTTCCCTGATTTTTGACTAGAGTACGATGTTAGAATTCGCAGCACCAGCAGTGACCGCCTGGCCCTATTGGCGCGACCCAACTGGTCCCGACCTGCCTGTGCCACGACGACTAATATATATTTTGACACAATAAATGCCATTTTGTACAGTCTAAGGGGCGGTATGGTCGCTCGGTCAAACGCCGATACCAAACTGACAATCAATCAACAACGAGATAATCAACCCCATGTACCAACAGCTAAAGCAAGTCGTAGACCAAATGACCGCCCCCGGGCAAATGTTTGAAATTCGCGAGAGCTTCGTCGCCGGGCAAACTCTCAAAACCTGGGCCATGGCGCCTGACTCTCTTCGGGATTTATGGTTGAACGCAGCGGGACATGGCGACAACGAATACATGGTCTATCAAGACGAACGCTGGACCTACACTCAAGCGCATGAAGAGGTCGCTCGCATCGCTAACTGGCTCAGTGCCAACGGTATCAAGCAGCACGACCGGGTCGCTATTGCCATGCGCAACTATCCCGAGTGGATGCTGACCTATTGGGCATTAAGTTGTATCGGTGCGGTTCCCGTTGGCGTCAACGCGTGGTGGGTCGCAGAAGAACTAGAGTACGGACTGCGAGACTCACAAAGCAGCATGCTGATCTGCGACAGCGAGCGGCTGCAACGCTTCAGCGAGATCAGGTCAGGCTTGGCAAACTTAGCTGTGGTTGCAGTGCGTGTTGATAACTGCCCGCAATGGGCGACACCATGGGCGGAGGTTCTCAAGGCACCCGCCAGCCTGCCAGACGCAACGATTAGCCCAGAGGACGATGCCTGCATTTTCTACACTTCCGGAACTACTGGTAAGCCCAAGGGCGCTCAGTTGACTCATCGAGGCTGCGTCAACAATGTCTTCAGTAGCCTGTTTTCCAGCCTGAGCCAGATGACCGCCCAAGCGCTGGTTGAGGGTAAAGAGCCACCGACTCCCGGCCAGAGACAGACTTCAGCCATAATCGCTACTCCCCTCTTTCACGTAACCGCCAACAATGCAGTGGCCCAGGTGCTTACCGTTACTGGCGGAAAAATTGTGCATACCTATAAATGGGACGCCGGTGAGGCGCTAAAAATAATCGAAGAAGAAAAAATCACCAATTTTTCGGGCGTGCCCGTCATGGCAAGAGAGATTATCAACCATCAGGATTTTTCAACACGGGATACCTCGTCCCTGCAGGTGCTGGGTGGAGGTGGCGCCGCTGTGCAACCAGATCTCACCGAAAAGGTCATGAAATCTGAGGGCAATGCGATGCCCGCACAAGGCTACGGCTTGACAGAAACCTGCGGCATTGTGGCCGGCAGTTGGGGCATTTTTCTGAGCAACAAACCCAATGCGGCCGGTCGGCTCGTTCCTGTTTTTGACGTAAAGTGCATCGATGCAGAGGGTAACACTCTGCCACTGGGTGAGACTGGAGAGATCTGCTTCAAGGGCCCACAAGTCATAAAAGGCTATCTTAACCGACCTGAAGCCACGGCTGAAACCATCGTCGACGGCTGGCTGCAGACTGGCGACATCGGCTTCGCCGACGAAGACAACTTTATTTACCTGGTGGACCGAGCCAAAGACATGGTCCTGCGCGGTGGCGAAAACGTGTACTGTTCAGAAGTTGAAGTGGCGATATTCAAGCACGAAGCCGTGGCTGAATGCGCGGTATTCTCTGTACCTGACGACCGCCTCGGCGAGGAAGTGGGTGCCGCCATTTTCCTCAAAGAAGGACAAGACCTAAGTTTTGACGCCATCCGCGAATTCTGCAAATCCAAAATCGCCTCTTTCAAAATACCTCGCTATATTTGGATTTTAGACAATCCCCTCCCCCGCAACGCCAGCGGAAAGTTCGTAAAACGGGAATTAAAGGATATGCTAGACATCTCGAATGCCGGATAGCCAACGATGACTAAACAAACACACCGCCGTGCCTGCCACCTCTGCGAAGCCATTTGTGGATTGATCATAGAAACAGAAGGCACGGAGATTTTGTCGATCAAGGGCGACAAAGACGACCCCTTAAGCCGCGGTCACATCTGCCCCAAAGCCGTTGCTCTAAGGGATTTGCATGAAGACCCTGATCGTCTTAAAGGTCCAGTAAAAAAATCTCGTAACGCCGCAGGAGAAGTCTCCTGGGAAGCCATCGGCTGGACTGAGGCGTTAGACACTACCGCCCGGGGACTGGCGCATACCATTGCAAAGCATGGGGTAAACGCAATGGGAATTTACCTGGGTAATCCCAGCGTCCACAACTACGGCATGATGACCCACCAGAGTAGTTTGTTTCGACACACCAGAACCAACAATCGCTTTTCTGCAACCAGCGTCGATCAGCTGCCCCATCATCTCGTTTCTCTCTGGCTTTACGGACACAAGTTATTACTTCCCGTACCCGACGTAGATAACACCGACTATTTCCTCATGCTAGGTGCCAATCCGCTGGCTTCTAATGGCAGCATCTGGACAGTGCCTGACGTCAAAAAACGATTGAGCTCAATGCAGGCGCGAGGCGGGAAGCTTGTGGTGATTGACCCGCGGCGCACCGAAACAGCGGCGCTGGCCAATGAACATCACTTCATTCGCCCGGGAACAGATGCCCTTTTCCTGCTCGCTATCCTGCATACATTGTTTGCGGAAGACCTGGTCGATACAGGTCACTTGACAGACTTCACCACCGGCCTTGAAAACGTGCGCACGGCGATCGACAGTTTTACACCCGAGTTTGCCGCCAGGCACACCGGCATTTCGGCCGCTACCGTCCGCTCTATTAGCAGAGAATTGGCAGGCGCAGAGCGTGCTATCTGCTACGGGAGAATGGGGATATCCACTCAGGTTTACGGTGGCTTGTGTCAGTGGCTTACGCAGCTCATTAATATCGCAACCGGAAATCTGGATAAACCCGGAGGCAGCCTGTTCACCACACCTGCGGTGGACACGGTGACAACCAATGGGCCTGGCGGGTTCAACCGCCATCGCAGCAGAGTTCGCAATTTGCCAGAGTTCGACCGGGAATTACCGGCCAGTGCCATTGCCGAGGAAATCGTTACGCCAGGTGAGGGACAAATCAAGGCGTTGTTTACCGGTGCTGGAAATCCCGTGCTGTCTACGCCCAATGGCAGGCAATTAGACGAAGCGCTGCCGCAATTGGAATTTATGGTTTCCCTGGACCCTTACATCAACGAGACGACGCGCCACGCAGATATTATCCTGCCACCAACCTCACCACTGGAACATGATCACTACGACTTGACCCTTCACGCATTCGCGGTGCGCAATACGGCCCGCTACAATGAGCCGGTTTTCGACAAACCCGAGGGCAGTTTGCACGACTGGGAAATTTTCTCAGAGCTGGGAAAACGACTGGAGAAGCTTCTGGATTTACCCCCACAGCAATCTCTACCTCCCTCACAGATAATAGATATGGGACTCCAGGCTGGCCCCTACAGCGACCAGGATATGTCTCTGGCATTATTGAAGAAGCACCCCTCAGGCATCGACTTGGGCCCCCTGGTATCGCAACTGCCTGAGCGCCTGGCTACGGCCACCAAGACCATTGCCTGTGACGCACCACTACCCATGGCGGATCTGGAAAGGCTCTTTAACGCATTCGCAGAAGATCAGGAAAACGAACTGTTACTTATTGGACGACGCCACATTCGATCTAACAATTCATGGATGCATAATTTCCACCCGCTGATCAAAGGTCGAGATCGTTGTACCCTGATGATGCACCCAGAAGACATGGCAAAGCATAAAATCAGCGATGGGCTGAGAGTAAGCCTCAGTTCGAGAGTGGGCGCGGTAGAGGCTACCGTAGAGCAAACCGATGAACTAATGCCTGGTGTGGTTAGCCTCCCCCATGGCTTTGGCCATCACCGCTCCGGCGTTCAAATGGAAAAAGCAAGCCAGCGACCGGGGGTAAGCTGCAACGATGTCACTGACCACCAACTGCTCGATGAACTTTCCGGTAACGCCGCCGTTAATGGTGTACCTGTGACGGTAACGCCTCTGTAATCACGCGCTGCCTAAAACAAGCTGCATACTTCCTCTATTTCGAAACACCGTAGCGCGTTCAGTACCTTTACCGCTGCCAGTTGGAGCCCAGCCCGCCGCAAGTAAAGCTGGCCCCGTGACGGACGTATACACTAGACGTAGTGATTCTGAAGGAGAAAAATCGTGGAAATAAACCGAAGACAGCTTATCTATTCTGCCGCCACGCTGGCTGCAGGCGCCTCTCTCACCGCTTGCAGCGATAGCGAATATACCGTGTCCATCGATACCCGCTGGCCCACCAGTTCCTTTGGTGCAGATTCTACTGGCGAAGAAGTGACTGCAGGCTTAGACCTCGCCGGCAAAGTTGCCGTGGTAACCGGGTGTAACTCTGGCCTGGGTTACGAGACGATGCGCGTACTGGCCTTGCGAGGCGCGCATGTCATCGGCACAGGACGAACCCTTGAAAAAGCTACCGCAGCCTGCGCCAGCGTTAGCGGGAAGACAACGCCCCTGGCTCTGGAACTGTCTGATTTTCAGTCGACTGTCGATTGCGCAGAATCCATTGCAGCCTTGGAGCTTGCGCCCAACATACTGGTTCTCAATGCTGGCATTAATACCTTTGGCGAGCTGGAATTGGTAAATGGCATCGAGAAAATTTTCACCGTCAACTTCCTGGGCCACTTCATATTAACTAACCGTTTGCTGCCATTAATGCAGACTAAGAACAACGGACGCATTGTTCACGTGAGCAGTCGCTCGGGTTACGGGCAGGCGCCTGCCGTCGGTATCGACTTTGATAATCTCAGGGGCGAAAAAAGTTTTGATGCTGGACAAGCCTACGGTAGATCCAAACTCGCTAACGCGCTATTTTCGCTCGAGCTTGCACAACGGCTGCAGGGAACTGGCCTGTCTTCCAATGCCATTCACCCGGGTCTTGTTCAAACCAACATTGCGCGTACCGCACCGGTGCTGATGCGTTCGGCCTTCGAATGGTTTGGTGGTGTTATTGCGAAGAGCCCGGCGCAAGGCGCAGCCACTCAGCTGTATGTCGCCACTTCACCGCAGTTAGAGGGTGTGTCAGGCGCTTACTTTGAGGACTGCAATCCGGTTGTAATCAGTGGGCAAAATCACATGACCGATAGTGCGATGGCGAAAAAACTCTGGGCGACCGCTCAATCGATGTGTGGCCAGTACCTGATCTGATACATCACATGGCGAGACCGTGAGCCCTTATTTAAAAGGCTCATTCGGCGCATCTTACAGATCAATTACATTGGAGCGAATCATCAGCCCACCGTCTACGACCAGGTCATGCCCCGTAATAAATGATGCCTTATCCGAACACAGATAAACTACGGCATTAGCAATCTCCTCTGGTTCCGCAAGACGACCCATCGCATGCGCATTCAGAGTTTTTTCTTTCATTGCCGGCATCTTTTCGAGATAAAGCTGCATGCCCCCCGTGTTAATACCGCCGGGACATACCGTATTAATCCTCACCCCACGCTTTGCATACTCTGCGGCAGCGGCCTTACTCAGCGTTATTACACCCCCTTTGGCTGAGGAATACGCTGATTGAAAAGTCTCACCGCGCAGCCCAGAGACAGAGGCGATGTTGACAATAGCGCCACCGCCGGATGCCTGAATCAACGGCAGTTGCTGCTTCATGCAACGCCATACGCCTTTCTGAGTCACATTCATACAACGGTCCCACTCGTCATCACTGAGCTCTGTGATGGGTTTGTTGGGCACTGCTAGCGCCGCGTTATTGGATACCCAATGCAGTGCCCCGTAGTGCTCCATCAGTGCTTGATGAGCCGCCTTGATCGCCTCACCGTCGGCCATATCGCAACGCAGAAGCATAGCGTCGCCGCCCTGCTCCCTGATCAGTTCAACGGTTTGCTCTGCGCCGACAGGGTTGATGTCTGCAACCGCTACTTGCGCGCCCGCCGCAGAAAATGCGAGGGCCGTTGCTCTGCCGGTGCCGGCGCCACCGCCCATAACCAGTGCGACTGGATCACTCATCGGTTTCGCTCCTTCCCTTTGCCAGCACCGAATCTTTGCGCATAGCGATCATCTCTGCCATTGTTTTTTGGGCTGACTCAATCGCCAGCTCTTCTTCCCAAGGCAAGGCTTCTGCAAGCGACATTGAAAACCCATCGTCGATGAGAGGTTTATAAGCCAGGAGCGTATGCGGCACACAAGCGACCATATCCTCGGCCATAGAAATTGCCAGTGGCAGTAACTCATCTTCGCTCACTACGTGATTAAGAAGTCCCCAATCATAGGCTTGCTGGGCGAAAACCGGTGCCCCGGTAAAGTGAATTTCCTTGGCCCGGGACAAGCCTATCAGGCGAGAAAGCCTCTGACTCAGTCCCCAACCTGGCAATATACCCACTCTGGCATGGGTATCGGCAAAACGTGCTTTATCGGAACCAATCAAGACGTCACAAGCCAGCGCCATTTCAAAGCCGCCGGTTATAGCGTGGCCGTTAATTGCACCGATAATGGGACCCTTGAATTGTTCCATCGCGCGAGCAATGGCGTTGTCTGCTTCCTGCGAGGCGTCGCCGGCAGATTCCGACAATTCCTTCAGGTCAAAGCCAGCGCAAAACGCTCTTCCAGCTCCCGTGAGTATGAGGACTCTAACCGCCTCATCGGCACAACATTGAGCCAGAGCGGTAACAAAGTCCTCGCGTAACTCACGGGACAATGCGTTCATTTCCGTTGGCCGGTTCAAGGTAACAATTGCGTAGCCGTGATGTTTTTCCAACAAAACTTTATTCATAGCGATCTCCCAGTAATGATGGAGCTTTGAGCAAATTCAGGTGCTTGGCCAGTGCGGGACCCCGAATACAGTTTGTGTCCTGATAATCCGAAGATGGGGTATTGTTTGCCAACCATGCCACGACTCCACCAATAGTCGCTGGGCTGCAAGGCTTGTAACGCCCAAGCACTGCCTCATCGATACCTGCCGCACGCATCACCTCAGAGATCACTGTGCCAGGTTCAAGGTTAAGGGCACGCAAACCACTGTCAGCGTGCTCCACCTGCAGAGAGCCCACCATTTTGGCAAAAGCTGCCTTTGATGCGCTGTAAGCAAAACTCCAACCGCCATCAGTGGCAGATGCGGGAGGCGCGTTAAAGGCTGCGTAAGAAACCATGTTGATAATTGTGCTCGTTTTCTGCGCTTCAAGCGCCGGCAGCAACGCTTGCACCAAGGCCAGCGGCGTAAAAACGTTGCCCTGAAACAAAGCTTTTACCTGCTGTGACTGCACATCAACAATGTCAGCCAACACGCCTGCGCCCTGGTAGATCGCATTGTTGAACAGCAAATCCATTCGTCCAAAGTGACTCAGCGCAGATTTAGCTGCATCCACTATCGAGTCCACGTGCAAAATATCTGCCTGCAGACACAACGCGCTGCCACCAACCTGCTCAACAGCGGCGGCCGTTGCCTCGAGGCTACCTGGCAATCCAACAAGCCGCCCACCGTAATCTTGCTCCTGACCACCAGCCAAAGTACGTGCGGTGATGGCCACGTCGAAACCAGCTCGTGCCAGCGCAACAGCCGACTCTGCACCAATACCCCTGCTGGCACCGGTAATAAACGCTACTTTTCGGCTCATGCTATTGTCTCTTCAGCAATTAGGGTATCCAGATTATTCAGGGTACGTGTGAGTTGCTGACTACCGATAATTGCTTGGTAGTGTTGCCAGACATTGGCCGTAGACTCGCTCAATTCGTCAATTAACGATTCCCCTGCAGCAGTAAAATTGACGAGCTTGGCTCTTGAGTCAGCCGGATCAGGCCTGCGCTCTACCAGTCCCTGCTGCTCCAACTCCTGAATGATTTTCATCATCGACTGAGGTCGTATACCCGCCGCTGAGGCGAGATCCACCCCGCGACTGGGGCCGTTGCGACCGAGATACAAAAAAACGTCGTTGTGTCGATGACGAATACCCAAAATACCACGTGCTGCAAGGTCTGAATCCAGGCGGCGCTGAAAATCACGGGCTACTAGCATGAGCGTTTGTCCGATCGAGTGCTGCTGAGTCATTGGCATTGTGATCCGCCCATATAGTAAGCTAAACTTACTATCAGCTTAGCTGCCTATAACAAACGAGGTCAAGTATGTTCCAGGTCTTTGCCGCCACGCCAGAAGACATGGGTCCAGATACAATCGGCGCTCATGCCGCGCGCGCAGAAGCCATGGGTTTCGATGGCCTGCAGGTGCCTGACGCTCTTCACGACGGTCTGCTGTTAGCGGCATTGGCATTGAATTCAACCCAAAGGCTGATTGTCGGCACCGGTGTCCTGGTCGCCTTCGCCCGCAGCCCCATGGTCACCGCAATCGCCAGCTGGGACCTGGCCAATTTGTCAAAGGGCCGCTTTGAGCTGGGCCTTGGCACCCAGATCAAACCTAATATTGAGCAACGCTACAGCGCACGTTGGGGCTCGCCCGTGCCGCAGCTGAGAGAGTATGTACAGTCACTCAAAGCGATATTTCACAGTTTTCAGAGCGGCGACAGACTCAACTTTAAGGGCGAGCATTATCGTTTTACCAAGCTACAACCCTTTTTTAATCCGGGTCCGATTGAGCATCCAGATATTCCCATTTTCTGCGGAGCGGTAGGCCCCGACATGACCCGCATGGTAGGTAAAATCGCTGATGGCATGATTACCCACCCCACTAACACCCCACCTGAGTACATTGAGGAAGTCTGCCTGCCAAGATTGCGCGATGGCTTTGCCAAGGCCGGACACACAGGCGCTGACTTCAAGCTACTACTGGGCCCACTGTGTGCGACGGGCAAAGATGAGATCACTGTCTCCAAGCAATGGGAGAAGCAAAGGCAACTGCTCGGATTTCTCTACTCCACTCCCGCTTATTGGCCCAGCCTTGAACGCTTTGGCTGGGTGCATAAGGGACAAGAATTGCTCGATATGACACGCTCGGGCGATTGGAAAAAGATGCCCGATATTATTACAGATGACATGCTAGAGAAATTCGTGCCTCGGGGAACCTACGAAAACATCGCAAAGGAATACAAGACTCGTTTCGCTGGTTTAGCCACAAGAGTGACGTTCCCCGTCCCTCAAAATCCGGAAGATGATGCGCTCGCCGCGAAGGTGATTAGTCGCCTGAAACAGTGAGTTGCTATGGCAGGTTAGCCGATCAACCGCAAGTGCGTTATACCCACACCTCAAGATTTTCTGATTGCTCGATATCCCGACTTAGTTTTATAGCCAGGATGTTTTCCATACCGCAGTTCGCGAGCATCTTCTGTACCGAGGCTTGGTCCTCGGCCTCCATCGCCTCATAGAGCGATTGAACCCGCTGCAGTAAGAAAAATCGATAGGGTTGCGAAACCGAACTAATGGCTTGCCCACGCAGCACAAATTCGCACTTATTGAGCATTCGGTCAGCCGCAGCGCCAACATCTGGCTGATTTTCTTGCAGCCATTGATTAATAGCAGTTGCCGCAGCTTCAGTTTCAGGCACAAAATCTTCGGCGATCACCTTCAACACATTTAACAGACTCTGGGGCACCTCGTCGTCAGACAAGAAGCCCTCTTGAGCGTCAAAATACTCCGGCGCATCCTGATCAGGTCGATTCATGCGCTCAACCCAGCGATAAACCCGCGTTGCCTGCTGCTGCATAATACGACCGGGATACGGATCGCGACCAAAGTGGGCATACATGGGGGCCAGCAAACCATAATCACCGATACAGGGACGCCAGCCTAGCAGATAAGGGTACTGCTCAAAGTGCTTGTTCAGTGCTTCGAGGTACTCCAGGTACAGGGCTTCAACCAAATCACCGGTTTCTTCGTTCACACCCCAGATTCTCGCCACATGCTGCATGCGCTGCATCATCGCTTCTGTCTTGTCATCACGAGTGGGGGTTTCGCGCTGTGAATGAAAAAAGTGGTACCGGATAAACGCTAAATTTTCTTCCTGAAAATTCCAGCGATAGTGCATCGCCGGACGCAGCAACCCATCGGTACCGATAACATCAAATAGTGCACTGACAATCTGCTGACGCGGGCCCTCTGGTCGATTGTGCCGGCCGTTGTCCGCTTCAAAATATTCGATAATCGCCGCACCGTCGCGAATCACATCACCACCCGGCGTGAGCAGCGCAGGAATCGTTGGCAACTTTGCCTGCGGCAATACTTTGGCCTTAAAACTTTCATGCCCTGTAGACAGCTCACGAAAGGTGATGCCGTTCTTAATTAAATAGGAGCGCGCCCTGCCAGTGTAAAGAGAATGGGTAATTCCATACAGCGTATAAACATCTGTCATATTAACTCCGGTGTTTTCGGGCTCTATAAAAAATAAAGAAGGGCAATAACACGATCAGCGCCAAAATCATCACAGTTATATTGGCGCCATAGCGCTCTTGCAGGGCATTTGAAAACAACTGACGCATCTGGCTATAACCCGGCGGCAACGACAAAACACGGTTCTCACGTTTGTATGTTTCATAACCTGACAGCATTTCCTGGAACCGCTGAGGTTGCTGGGCACTCAAATCATCAGTCTCGCCCGGATCGGTGACGATATTGTAAAGACGCCACTGGCCGTCACCGGCCGGTGGTTGATTCACCACAATCTTATAATCACCCTGAAAGAGAACGGCGTGGCCGGTAAGCTCGTAGCCAACAGTTTCGTGATCAGCATATATTCGATCCGATTCACCCATCAAAACCGGCGACAAATCCTTACCTGTGATGGGAAGCACCGGACGACCGGCATACCTGGGACCGGGGAGCTCAACGCCGGCAAAGGAGAGAATCGTGGGCGTAATGTCCGTCGCCCACGCGAACGCGCGCGTCAGGCCCTGCTGTAACTGCAAGGGCATACCAGCAATGATCAGCGGAACCCGAATGCCGCCCTCGCCGGCGTAAAATTTATAAAACGCCAAGGGACTGACTGATGCACTGGCAAAACTGGCGCTGATCGAATTATAACTTCCTTTCTCGCCAAGGCCTTCGTAGTTGACGTGATAGCCCATGTTCCCTGTACCAGCGCTATTGACCAAGCTAGTGGGATTGTCTGGCCCGCTGGCTTCACTACCGTTGTCGGAAGTGAAAATAAATATCGTATTATCGTATTGCCCCTGAATCTTCAGGTAATCGACCAGTCGACCGATGTTAAAGTCCATGGCCTCAATCATACCGGCGTAAACAGCCATGCGTTTACTTTCATACCGCTTGCGCTCATCACTGAGCAATGCCCAGTTTTTGGTCGTTGTCATACTCACCATGTTCGCAGTCGGCGGCACGACACCAAGCTCAATAGCTCGCTCTCGTCGCTCATCGCGCAACACGTCCCACCCCTTATCGTAAACGCCTTCATAGCGCTCGATGTATTCGCGAGGTGCCTGCACCGGCACGTGCACCGCCATAAAAGGCACGTAAGCAAAAAATGGCTGCCCGTCTTGAAGGTTACTGTCGATGAACTCAATGGTTTTGTCGATCAGGAAACGCGAGGAATAAAAGTCTTCTGGAAGCTGAAATCGTTCTCCATTAGCAAACCAGTTGGCTTGGTCGTACAAGGGTAGATAGGGTCTCTGATCCCAATTATCAGCGCCTGAATCAGCCATTGTGACTGTCTGCTCAAAACCTCTGCTGATGGGCAGTTTATTGCTGGCTGAGCCAAGGTGCCATTTCCCCGCCATATAGGTGTGGTAGCCTGCGCTTTCCAGCAAAGTCGCCACGGTAACAACATTGTCTCCCAGTACCCCCTGATAATGAGCATGAGCGCGCTGCTCGGGTGCCAGCATTTCTATGATGTTTGGGACACCGGCGAGATGATTATCGATTCCGGTCAACAGCATTGCCCGAGAAGGGGCGCAATTTGCCGCCGTATGATAATTGGTAAAACTCAAACCCTGCTCAGCCAGGGCTGAGATGGTCGGTGTTTTAACTTCACTCCCGTAAGGCGCGGTATCGGAGTAACCCAGGTCATCCGCTAAGATCAGAACAATATTGGGACGCGAGGCAGATGCCAACTCCGCCCCCGCTAATGTCTCCGCCGCCTGTGCCAGGCTAGGCAAGACTGTCAAAGAGCCTAGAATCAGTGCAAGCAAACCTCGCTGACTCAATAGCGAAAAAGACAAAATCTACGATGCCGCAGGTAAACGACGTGATGCAACCAGGAGCAGCGCGGAGACTATAACCTCCACGGCAATTTGTTCCGTCGCCAGACCAGCGTCGTGTACCAGCCAAGCCACAATGCGACCTACAGCTGTAATAGAGAGCAACATCACCGGCGGATAAAACCAAATACGATGGCCACCGATCACAGCAATCAACATACAAATAGAAGTGGTAAGGAAAAAGCCCGCCATATCACCCACCTGAGAACTCAAGCCCAGTCCTTGTGACAGCGACAGGCCAAAAGACGGAGCAACGCCAGCTGGATCTACTAACCAACGTAGACCGACAACAAGGAAAAGAATAGCTGGTAGTAGAATCAGAACTTTCAAGATTTTATTCATTTACGTCACTCCCATTAATCAATCGCAATGCAACTAAAGGCGTTGCCGCTATATTATATTTTGGCATAATTAATGTCAATATTACCAGGCCTGATGATGAACGAGCAATTGAAAAAATCACTACCCATCCACTGTGTTACCATCACCCGCAGCTTGGATTTCTTCCCGCTTCTGCCAGCAACAAGCGACAGCGAAATCGGTCACCCCAGCAATTTACCGAGAAACATAAATACCCGCAACGACGGGTTCTCAGGTGCCGCCGATATCTACGTGACCATGGCTATCTACACTAGTAATATCTGGTCACGCGGGCGAGAGCTTTAAACTGTGCACCAAGGTTGAGGCAAAGTATCGCAACCCCTACAGCAAAAAAAGCGGAACGAGTGAGCACTAAGCTATGGCCCAGAAATCTATACTAATCACAGGTTGTGGCGACCTGGGTCGCCGCGTAGGAAGCACCCTGGCAGCACGTGATTGGCAGGTACATGCGGTCAGGCGCAACCCTGACGGTCTTTCTCCGGAGTTTAACTGGCATGCGGCGGATCATTGCAATCCGGACGCACTTGTATTCGTTGAAGCACTAAAACCCGACTTCGTGCTGGCTACTTTTAATCCAACCAGCAGGGACATCGCAGGATACTGGCAAGGCTTCTCTACCGCGGCAAGCAATCTACTACGAAGCCTCAATAATCATCGCCCTCACCAGCTATTGATGGTCTCCAGCACTCGCGTCTACGCCGAAGCTAAAGGCGGCTGGATAGACGAAACGGCTCCGCTCTCTGAAACTGATAAAAGGGCAACCGCTATCATCGATGCCGAGCGCCAGTTTCTGGATTCCAAGCTGCCAGCAACGATCGTTCGTTTTGCCGGTATCTACGGCGGATCCAGTGCGAGACTAGTTTCAAAGGTCGCTCGAGGCGAAGTGGCCACCAGCGAACCGGTCCGTTACACCAACAGGATACACCGCGAAGACTGTGCAGAATTCCTTCTTCATTTAATCGAAATGGCAGAGAACCATCAGCATTTAGCACCTATTTACAACGGTGTTGATGATAGTCCCTGCCCGGCACATGAGGTAGAGCAATGGCTCGCCAAAGCGTTGGCCGTCACTGTAAAAAGTCCATCAGAGGATTCAACTACAGGGCAAGTCAGTCACAAGAGATGTCGAAATGATTTATTGCACGCGTGCGGCTATCAATTGCGGCACCCGGACTACCGCTCCGGTTATTCTGAGGTGCTGGCAACCAGTCAGTAGCCACGTGCGGGCTGGAATCAATGCGGTTGGAGCAGTTCCTGGAGTGAGAGCCTTCGACGACGGAATGCCCTACAATAGCTTCGCTACGCGCAACAGGTAACCATTCATGCTAGAGATCGGCAAATGTCAAAAGCTCCAGATGCTAGAAAAAGGGGCCTATGGAGTTATTCTCGATGGCAAAGATCGAGGCCGCCTTTTGCTCCCACTGAGCCAGTGTCCGGACAATGCAGCTCCCGGCGATGAGCTGGAGGTTTTTGTGTATCTGGACAGCGAAGGCGACCCGGTTCCGACAACGCATCGCCCCGCAGCAGAACTTGGACAAGTCGCCTGGCTGGAGGTCGTGAGCCTAAGTACCGTAGGCGCTTTCGTTAACTGGGGGCTGAGCAAGGACCTGTTTATTCCTTTCGCTGAACAACAGCACAAACTCATCGAAGGGCGGCACACCCTTGTTAAGGTCTACCTGGATAATCAAGGAAGATTAGCAGGTTCCACCCGCGTTGATCACTGGATTAAAGACGACTCTCAGGGCTTTAAGCGGGGAGACAAAGTAAAACTGATCATTGCCGATCGCACTGAGCTGGGATTCAAGGCCATTGTAAATCACCAATACTGGGGGTTGCTTTACAGCAATGAGCTGTTCCAAAAATTACGCAAGGGGCAGCAGATTGAAGGATACATCAAGCAGGCACGAGACGATGGCAGATTGGACCTGACACTCACCAAACCCGGATTTAGCAAAGATAGAATTAAGAACGTTAATGATGCGATACTCGCGGCATTGGAGGACAATGACGGCTTTATCACGGTGACCGATAAGAGTCCTCCTGAAGAAATTTCTGCAGCATTCGGAGTGAGCAAAAAAGTTTTCAAACAAGCGGTTGGCTCACTCTACAAACAACGTCTAATTTCACTTGAGAAAAGCGGCATTCGAAAAAACTAGCCACTCAGGCCATGGCGAACCGGCAATAATGAGGCAGCAACATCAAAACCACGATACTAATAAACATGCTTCTGATGATATTTCTCGCCGGTTGCAGCAGCAATAAAGCCACTGTCGAAAAGTCCTGGGTCGACCCAAGCGTGCATACTAAAGACCTGCACGGCGTGCTAGTTGTCGCTATTGCCACAACATTTGAAGGCAGACAGGCCTTCGAGCAAGAGTTTACTCAGGCACTGGTAAAAGAGGGCATACATGCAATTGCCAGCTATACACTCATGGGTGGCACGGAAATCACCAAGGAAGACGCGGCAGCTATGGCGACAAAGGCCGAAGTTGATACGGTGCTGGTCAGTCTGTTTGCAGGACGAGATGAGAGCGCGGTGCTTCATCCGGGCCGCAAATATTACAGATACGCGCCAGTCTACGGCGGTGGATACTATGGTCGAGGCAGAGTTTATGGCGTTCCCTACCAGGTTGGCCAAACCTCTGACTTCTGGGCAGAACACAAATCCATACACCTAACTGCCCAGCTGTATGAAATCAAAACCGAGAAGCGGTTGTGGCAGGTGAATTCAGGCATGGAGGAGCAAAGCGATGTCGCCAGCATGCGCTCAGCGTTCATCAAATCATTTATGAAGGATTTATCAGACCAAGGCTTTGTCGACTAAATCCAGATATAAAAAAAGGGCGAGCCACGAATGACTTGCCCTTCTCTTCAATCGAGTCAATTGTTAGATAGCAACAATGTTCTCGGCTTGGGGACCTTTCTGACCGTCGGTGACGGTGAACTCTACTGCTTGACCTTCTGCCAGCGTCTTGAATCCGTCACCAGCAATTGCACTGAAGTGTGCAAAAACGTCGGGACCAGACTGCTGCTCAATAAAACCAAAACCTTTAGATTCGTTAAACCACTTAACGGTTCCCTTAACTCTTTCAGACATAATATTAACCATAACTTGTGAATTTTGTGTAAGCCCAATTGGACTTGATAGCATGAAGAGTCGACTTGAATTTAGAAACTGCAGTACGAGGTTTTACAAACGAGAACAGCGTGTGAAGCTTAAATAATAAATTCGATTTCAGGCTACGCCGGACTTTACCGAACTTGTAACAGGAAGTCGAGCATAGATTAAACTCTTTTTTTATCCCCTGGGACCGTCTCAGTGGCAGCGAATCGACACTGCAGGGCTGGGTGCAAGCAACCAGTGGGCATCAAAAAACGACACCGCTGCCGGCGAAGACGAACCTTTTCCACACTCTATAATAGGGCTCTCAGAGTGATAGACACGCCGAGGGCGGCGAGTGCCAAGAGTGCCACCTTTCGGTAAAGACTCCGACCGTAGCGATCAAAAAGGCGACTGCCAAGCCAGTCTCCCCCTACAAGAGCCGGCATGCTTAAAAGGTAATATTTCACAGATTGTAACTCTATGACGCCTGCCACGGCATAGGCGATCAGCGCAAATGCCGACGACGCCAAAAAAAAGGCCATGAGTAATGCTCGACTGCGGATAGGATCTAATTCAGTGAGCATCGCATAAATAATAATGGGTGGCCCCGGAATAGCCAGAGCACCGTTCATCAAACCGGACAACAAACCCGCCAACCAGGACAACCCCCGCACATGCAAAGACACTGGGGTCCCCGAAGCCATAAGACCCATGCAGGCGATAAGCACCGCGACTCCAACGCACAGTTGAAACAATTCAGCGGGTATTAACTTCAGGATAAATACGCCCAGTACCGTGCCAGCGGCAGACATTAGTAGCAACGGCTTGATTTCCCCTAGACTAATGACCGAGGAAAAGCTGCGTACAGTCAGCAGGCTCAACGTGAACGCCATCGCCGAGCTCAACACGACTACCTCGACGGGCGGCATAAACAAGGCCAGCACTGGCACCGCCACCAGGGCGAAACCAAAACCGCTGAACGAACGAAGTACTGTCGCAGCAAATACCGCAATCCAAATCGTTAATAGCAGCGACCAATCGATATAAACTCTCCGTTTAAACCACGGTATTGCTTAGCTCAGGCTACTTACGCTCAGCGAGGATTCTCATCATGTTTTGAGCCGTCTCGTGACCCGAGTTTTGGTTTTGGCCGGTGACGAATCGCTTTTCATCATCCACGGTGACATGGGTAGCAAAGAAATCGCGGAACGCTGTCTGACTTTCAAATTGGACGCCGGCTTTTCGTAACTCTGTCTCGGGATGCAATGGCGTCATATTGATACCCAACTCCTTGATTTGTTTATCGGTAACGCCCGTCATTTTTCGCCCCGAGATCAACAGCTTCCCATTGCGATCCTTGGCATTGATAAGTCCAAGCACCCCATGACATACGCCACCAATTACGGGGACCCGATTGCTGTAAAAGGCCTGCGTCACCTGGCTGGCCAAGGCTTCTGATTGGCCAAGATCGTAAGCAGCACCCCATCCACCCGACATAAAAATAACGTCATAAAGTGACATATCGACGTCATCAATTTTCAACGAATTTTTTACTTTGGCCTGAAAGACCTGGTCCTTCAGGTACCTGGTGTCCTCGGGTGTTTTCACCATGTACATGAAGCTCTGTGGATCGACCGGAATCTCACCTCCTTTGATACTCGCAATATCCACATTCATTCCCGCATCCAGGAAGTTGTAATAAGGATGAGTCATCTCTGAGCCAAAAACTCCAGTCGCAGCGCCCTCAGTCTCACCGGTCGCCGACAACACACCATGACTCGTCGTAATGACCAGTGCACGCTTACCGGGTAGTTCTACTCTTAGGCCGTTATACACCGGGTGCAAACCACTCTTGTGTAAAATAGTCGGCAGCGCCAAAAGTACAACCGCAACCAAAGCGATGATCACCATCATTATCCTGACTAACCTATTCACTTAAACACCTCCTGTTAAATAATCTCGTAACGCATTAGGGGCGGATACCCGCCGACTCTTTAATCAATTGGTAATAAGCACCGGTGCCGGCGACAAGGTTATCAATCGAAATACGTTCATTTTTGCCATGGAAACCAGAGGCCTCCGTGGGGGCAATTTTCATCAAGTTGATTCGATAGGCATTGTCTGCCACTTTGCCATAGTGTTTGGAGTCAGTTCCCGCCACGGTAATCCCCGGTGCAACGATTATGTCGCCATAAATCTGTTTAGCCGCTCGACTAATGACTTGGTAACCCTCTGCAGCACTTGAAGAAATACCTGATGCTGGCGAACGGAGTCCACCCTCTGACACGCTCACCTCCACCCGCTCGTCGCCAATGGCCGAAACAACATGTGCCACCACCTGTGCAACGGTGTCACGTGGGTGTAGACGAAAATTTACAATGGCAGTTGCAGTAGGCGGTATCACGTTAGGTTTTATCCCCGCCCGCAGCTGCGTAGGAGCAGTCGTCGTTCGAATGAGAGCATCCATCCGGGCATCTTTACTCAATACTAATTCCAAGAGCGAGCCGAAAAGCCAACGATTTGCAAGCACAAGACGGGGAGCGAAAGGAAGATATCGTCCCATAATATCGAAGCTTTCCGCGCTAAGCCCCTCCAAGTCGCCCGGCAGTGGATGCCGCCGCAGGTTCACCAGTGCTTGAGCAAGAATATCCGTAGCAAGCTCCGCCGCCGGCATTGAAGAGTGGCCACCGGGACCGTGCGCAACCAATTCGAGCGTGACATAACCTTTTTCAGCTACGTTGATCAAGGCGACCGGCTTATCTATTCCAGGTAAAACACCTTCGACAATAAAAGACCCTTCATCTATCGACCAGGCCAATTGCACCCCTTGTTCACTGAGGTATTCAACCACACCGGCGGCTCCCTTATTGCCACCCGTTTCTTCATCGTGGCCAAAACTGAAGTACACAGTCCGTGTCGGCTTGAAACCCTGACTTAACAGCAAACTGGCTGCCTCATACATAACGATAACGGCACTTTTATCATCCAGCGCACCGCGACCCCAGACATAACCTTCGGCCACTTCGCCGCTAAACGGTGGATGTTGCCAATCTCCTTCCGAGCCCGGCACCACCGGAACCACATCATAATGCGCTGTTAGCAAAATCGGCTTCAGAGCGGGGTCACTGCCTTGCCAACGCAGCAAAATCGTGTGCTCCGCAATCATTTGCAGATCCATGGCTTTATAGACCAGCGGATAGGTTTGTTCAGCCCAGGCAACAAACTTTCTGAAAGGACGATACTCTTGCGTGGCCTCATTTCCGGTGGCGATAGTAGGGAAACGGATAGCCTGCGCCAAATGCGCAGTAACCTTCTGGGCATCCACTGCCACCGATTCACGCGCTACCTTGTCGCCTTCATCCGGGACGAAAAGCAGCGTATTCAAAACCAGAAAGATCGCTAGAAGTAACGTCGCTGCCACTATTACCTTCATAACAGGCTTCATTTTTCGTTCCTCCTGCAGGTCGCGCAGTTATACGTCCATACTTATGGCATTTATAATGCCATAAGTGTACCATTAATTTTGTCAACACACATCAATCTGGCAGAGTACGCATTATGAGGAAAGTTTTTATCGCCCTGGCGGCTATTGCCGCACTTGCAGCAGTCGCCTATAGCCAGCGAGCCCTGATCGCCGAACGCGCTATGGAAAAAGCCCTTCCAAGCAGAATGGGCGCCAACCTACTAGACCAACTACCAGATGGCCTCCACGTCGGCCTTTGCGGTGCAGGCGGCCCTATGCCCTCTCCTGTAGCCTCCGGACCCTGTGTTGTAGTGGCGGCCGGACAGCGGCTATTCATGATTGACAGCGGCACCAATGGCGTTCGGAATTTGGCACGCATGGGCTTTCAACCAGGAACGCTTGAAGCTGTGTTCCTTACTCACTTCCACTCAGACCACCTTGACGGGCTGGGCGAGACCGGCACTATTCGCTGGGCTGGCGGAGACAATACCAAACCACTGCCCGTGTATGGGCCCAAGGGCATCAAAAAGGTCGTCAGGGGCTTCAACCTTGCCTACTCACAAGATTTTACTTATCGCCACGATCACCACGGCGATACTGTGGCTCCGCTTAGTGGCGCCGGGCTAAAGGCCATGCAGTTTAACAAGCCGCCCATAGGTGAATTAACAGCGCTAATATCGGACGGTCAGCTGAAGGTTGAGGCACTAGCGGTAGATCATGCGCCTGTTGAGCCCGCTGTCGGCTATCGCTTTAGCTATAAAGGTCGTTCATTACTGATTACTGGCGATACCGTAAAGTCTGCCAATATCGAAAAATTCGCCACCGGTGTTGATGTACTGGTGCACGAGGGACTGGCGCCAAACCTGGTCAACATGATGCACGACGCAGCGGTTGAAACCGGAAACCAGATCATGGCCAAGATCACCTACGATGTCCTCGACTATCACGCCAGTCCTGTGGAAGCAGCAGAGACTGCGCGTGATGCAGGCGTGGGTCACTTGATCTATTACCACATTGTTCCACCATTGATAATTCCAGGACAAGAACTGCTATACCTCAATGGCGCCCAGGACATTTTCCCGAACTACACCCTGGGTCAAGATGGGGTTCTATTCTCTCTGCCTGCAAATTCTGATGAAATTGTGAAAGTCAGCGATGGTCTCTAGTTCAAATCAACGATTGCCCATCCGGGATAAAAAAACGGTCTTAACGACCGCTTTTTTATGCACCGGGACACAACTTACACAGCATCTAGTAACTCTATGTCTGGCGCAGCTGCAACCAATCCAGCGAGCTTTTCATTCGCTTGCCGAAAGTAGTCTGACTGACCGTGCTCGGCGAGAGCAGCCGGGCCTACGTACTGCTCCATCACCTTATAGACCTGGGGGTCAGATTTGCTGCGATGCAATGCGTAAAAAACATTTCCCGATTCATTGGCGCGAACCTGCTCGGTAAGTTCCAAAAAAATACGCTCAAACTCTTCGTTCTTGCCCTCTTGCACAGTGATTGTCGCCAGTACACCTATGGCCATGATTGTTCCTTTATTAAAATGGGGTCGGTTAATAACCGGAATCATGTCGTTATTTGGGCCGTATGTAAAGATTCCAGCCATGAAGATAGCTTTCAACGACACAACCCCTATCTTTTGCTCTGGGAAGCGCTGTCGCAATTATTTCCGATCATGCCGAACCAAAAATACTCCGCATGGGACTGATACATGAGGTATGACCGCTGTTAAGAAGGGAGTAATAACAGCGTTTAACAAGATTAGACCCACAAAGCTTAGGTATCTGCTATCCATAGCGCAGCCGAGTCGCTAACATAAATGAAGAAATTCGTGACTGCACACAAAGACATGGAATACGGTCTAAACTTCAGACAGCTAAAGTGACAGAGAAAAAGTAATGAAAAAATTGAGTATGGTCGACAAAGGCTTCCTGGTGAGCGAAAAAAGGGAGATGCCGATGCACGTAGGTGGGGTCAGTCTTTACACCTTGCCCGGCGGCGCCGACGAGCAGGAATTCCTGCATGACCTGGCCAACAACATGCGCAACGCACAGTCACTCTTACCGCCTTTTGGTGACCGCCTTAAGACGGGACCCGCGGGCTTAGCCGGCAGTGCCTACTGGGAGCCAGATGCCTCGATGGACATGGACTATCATATTCGCCACTCGGCGCTACCCAGGCCCGGGAGATACCGCGAGCTATTCACCCTTGTTTCGCGTCTGCACAGCACCCTACTGGACCGCAATCGACCGCTTTGGGAAATGCACATGATCGAAGGCCTAGAGGATCGCCAATTCGCTGTCTACACCAAAACCCATCACGCTGCCGTCGACGGCGCTCGCTCGGTGCACCTGTCACGGAGCATGCTCTCAGCTGATCCTGATTACAGATTGGATGAGTCTCCCCTTTCACTGGCCACCTGGGAGAAATACAAAGACAGTCTTAAATTGGGCCGCAAACCTGCACACAGTGATGAAGAGCTTCGCAATGTAGCCGATGTGCTTAAAGCCACATTCGACAGTGGCACCAATGTCTATCACGCCCTAAAAGGATTCGCGGGTGCCTGGGCGGGTCGGGGCGGCGACCTGTCGCTGCCGCATCTTCATGTACCAAGCAGCGCCATTAATGTTCCTATCGATAGCGCGCGACGGTTTGTTGCCCAGTCCTGGCCCTTTGCCAGAATTCGGGCCGTAGCCAAGGCCTTCGACGGCACCTTTAATGACGCCGTCCTGGGCATGTGTGCCGGCGCACTCAGGCAATACCTGCAAACTCATGCTGAACTCCCCAGTGAGTCACTGAAAACCCTGGTGCCGGTATCGCTGCGCAAAGCGGGCGACCTCGATGCCTCGAATGCGGTGGCCGCAATCAGCGTTGATCTGGCGACTAATATCGCCGATCCGATAGAGCGCATCACAGCCATTCAGGCTTCAATTAATGCGGGTAAGAACTATTATAGCGATATGTCTTCAACTGAAACTGAACTGATCAGCATGCTGATGCAATCGCCTGCCATGCTGCTAATGCCTCTGGGGCTGATATCAAAACTACCGCCCTATAACCTGACAATTTCTAATGTTCCAGGCATCCAACAAACCATGTATTGGAACGGTGCCAAACTTAACGGCGCTTATCCCCTGTCCATTGTCACTGACGGTATGGCAATGAATATCACCTTACTGACCAATAACGACAACGTGGACTTTGGAATCATCGCCTGCCGCCGATCGATACCCAACGTTCAACGTATGATTGACTACATGGAGGAAGCACTGCAGGAGCTGGAAGACGCAGTGGGCCTGAAAGCAAAACCGACCGTAGCGAAAAAACGTGCCTCTGCGACGAAAGCCAAGGCCAGGCCTAAGACAAGAGCCAACAGCAAGAGCCGACCAAAGGATAAGCCGACGCCCAAATCCAGAAAAAATTAGTATCGCTTTTGCTGCCCTGCGCGGGACATTTACCCAGCCTTAAGAGCCAGTAAATTTTGCGGGGCGTTTTTCCATAAAGGCCATCATAGCTTCTTGCATATCGCTGGAGTTCAGAGATGTCATCATGGTCCACATTCCATTCAACAGCAGGCTTTGTTCTGTCGTCATGTCTTCTCCCTGTTGCAGAATAAACTTGGTGCCGCGAACAGCAAGCGGGGCATTTGCAGCGATCTCACGCGCCATTGCAACCGCAGCCGCATAAACAGAGTCGGCATCTGGAAAGACATCGTTCACTAATCCAATTTTTTCTGCCCTGGCGGCGCTAATATCCTTGCCGGTGTAGACCAATTCAGCCACATGGCCGTCACCCACAACGCCAGGTAAACGCTGGAGAGTACCCACATCCGCAACGATGCCAATTTTAGTCTCACGCACACCGAAAGAGGCATCCTCTGCTGCCAGGCGAATATCGCAGGCGGTTGCGAGGTCAACGCCCGCGCCGAGGCAGTATGAATGAATCGACGCGATAACCGGCACCGGGCAATCTGCAACAGCGCTGATGGCTTTCTGGCACAGCTGGGTATGAGTGAGCTGTTGCAGACAACTACTGGCTGTAGACAAATCTAGCACATTAGCAAAAGATCCCAAGTCAATACCGACACAAAAGTTCTTTCCTCGCCCCGCAATAACCAAGGCTCGAATATCATCGTTGTTGCCGACAACCTCCAGCGCTGTTACAAAGTCAGCCCACATTTGCGATGAAATTGCATTCATCTTCTCAGGCCTGTCCAACCACAGAGTCGCAATATTCTCGTCGACTTCCAGGGTCAAGGTAGAACACGAAAAGCCCATACTTATCTCCATTTTTGCATTAATTTGACTGTCAGCCAGCCGACTATCGGTTGGCCAGCTGACGCTGAATCTCTCTGGAGAATAGCCACAGTCGGTCTTGTCCCCACAGCGATAAAATTGAATTGCCCTGCTCATCGAGCAATCTGAAGCTGGGCACGCCCCATAGCCCGGCGTCGTACATAGCCAAACGATTATTCTCT
This sequence comes from Candidatus Seongchinamella marina, assembly GCF_026262685.1. Lineage (NCBI taxonomy): Bacteria > Pseudomonadati > Pseudomonadota > Gammaproteobacteria > Cellvibrionales > Halieaceae > Seongchinamella > Candidatus Seongchinamella marina. The sequence goes on along the minus strand of NZ_SHNP01000001.1, from coordinate 764,844 downwards.
AATAACTCTTCCCAACCGCCTGTTCCTATGTGTTTTTTTGCTTCTGCCCAATTAAGCCCCGCGTTCTCTACCACTTTTTTCAAACCGCGATCGCTATTGGTATTCACGCCTTGGACGAATGCAGCTCGCAAGAAAGAAGACAGTAATTGAGTACCCCTGCCTTGTTCACAGGCCCATGGATACATTGAGTAGCAACGCCTGACCGGCTCGCCGATGGGGTCATAAAAATTGCCGTAGGGCACACCCGCTTCACTGGCTTCCCGAACCGTATCGGAAAATATGTACATGCCCTTTTCTCTCGTTGCCGGCACACCACGCATCACCATAGGCAACACCGGCCTCACAGCGAGTTTTACCCCAGTATCTTGCGCCAGCTTCACGGCGCGATCAAAAGCGATAGAGGTATAGGGGCTTCGCAGTGATGGAAAAACTTCAAGAGTCAAACTACCATTATCCCTGAGCTCACCGGTCTCGACGGCAGGACGAGGCAGTACCATAGGCTGCCCTTGTTCTCGGTCTACCCCTAACCCGGCGAGTCTTTTCTCGAGATGGTACAGCCTGTCTACTCCCCAGTACCACTCTTCACCGTAATAGAACATGGCACCGGAATAATGCTTCAACCTAGATCGCCTTGCGGTACCGACATCGAGTTTCCTGGCAAGCTCATCGTCAGTCGCGCGACCGAGATTGTCAGCGAGAGATAGTAAACGGGCCTCGTCACGCGACCACAGTGCGTCACCGACGTGAGCGGCACACTCGATAAAATCTGCCGATGTCTGCGCAGCCAGGATAGACGATGCCAGCTTGACCAGTGAAGGTTCCGGTGCGTCTTCATGCTGTGGAAAATTCAAACTGTAGTCAGCCGCTACCTGAAAGGCATCATAGCGAGACAAACGCAATAGTAGTTCAGGCTCAGCCGAATTCTTACCCTGTGGGCCCATCACTAGATGGCATATTAACTCAATGTCATAACGCTCAGAGAACGCCTGTAGAACTTGTGATGCAAGATGGCTGTAGCCGTCTTCCACGTAATGGAAGTATTCAACAACATGTCCCATGCCAGATTTGACGCGCTGCTTTTCGACTTTCTTTCGACGCTTTACAACATTTTCTGTACCGCAGATACGTCTGACCACTCTGGAAGTTAACCAGCGCATTAGTGGGCTGGGATCCATGGTGGCGGCTCCACCCTGCTCCTCAAACTCTTCGGTCATATGCACTCTCTCCAACCGAAGCTCACTGCTGTATCAACACCAGCAGCAGGTCAAAAATAATCGCTATAGCCGCCGCTTTGCTCAAACCCTGGTGATAACGCAGCCGATGCCACATCTCGAATGAAGCGATAGCATCCACCGCTTCCCGCTGGCCACGAGATAATGCGTTCAACTCTGGAAGCCAGTCATTAAGGTCTATACGCAAACCCCGTTGATAACGGGCATAGTTTTTTTTGAGCACTGCCGATCGCCATAACTGCGCTGAAGTTGATAGTATTGTGTTGGTTTCTGCCTCGTATCCATCTGCATGCCGCTCGACTGCATGCAGAATACGATCTGCGAGTGACCCGTCTCTGTCTCCGCCAAGGAAGCGCGCCTCAATTGCATTGCGACTTTGCTCATCAACGGCGTTAAAGAGTGTATCCATGTCGGCGAAGTGCCTGAAAAATGAGCGTATTCCAACGCCTGCGTGCTCCGCAATTGCCTGCGCAGTCGGTATCAGATTACCCTCATTCATAAGATAAAGCGCGGCCTCAATAATAGCCTGACGGCTACGCTCACTGCGCATACGGCGACCATCAGCAGTCTCAGCTGTGTCCGTTTCCGACATCGTATTGGCCCACCCATTTTCTTTATTCGACATATAATGGCACTATATGCGCCATATTAATACACTAATTAAAGCAATATGAGCAAAATTACTTTCTGGGGCTTAACGGCCTCACCTTTTCAGTTAAAGATGCAGGCTCTGGCGGATTATTCCCGACTCAGCTGGCAGCGCTGGCCTGACCAATGCGGTAGGTTTCAGTCGTTGCGTGCAATGGTGCAACTCGGTAGCGCTAAACGCCGAGCTAGGGTCAAACGCTATCCACATAGTGTTTCCACTTTAGACGAGTACCCCGCCGTTCCTTACTACAGCCTTAATAACGGGGAATTTTTCTACGACTCCAGCGCATTGGCCAGACACCTTGACGCACTCGGCGCATCTAACCAACCCCTGGTGCCCAAGACGCAGGATCTGGGTTTTATCTGCCAGTTAATTGATGAAGCCTTCGATGAGTTTGGCTTGTACATGGTGCATCACAACCGCTGGGTGACGTCGGCCGGTACTAATCGCATGGGTGAAATGACAGTTAATGAATTGCGTGGCGCCATACCAAACTTCTTTCGAGCGCGCTTGGCGCGTAAGTTGGCAGCACGTCAGGTAAGACGCTTACCGTACCTGTTCAGCATCGCACCTTGCGGGTTTGATGCTGAGCTAACGCCCGCAATCACTCCGCCATCGCGCGAGGGGTTTCCTGAGACCCACTCCATGCTCAATCAAGCCTGGAAAATGTACCTGGCAGCACTGGATCATCTACTAGCCGCTCAACCCTATCTTCTTGGCGATCGTTTTACGCTAGCGGACGCCAGCGCCTATGGCCAATTGAGCATGAACCTGGTCGACGGACGCGCAGCAGAGCTGTTGCAGGAACTCGCACCACGCGTTTACAAGTGGCTCTGCTTTATTCGCGATGGCGACCATGCCCAGAGCAATGGTGATTTATACCTCAGTGAGGATCTGAACCTTTTGCTTGACTGCATCAAGGCGACCTTCATTCCCCTGATGCAGCAAAACAATAGGGCTTACCTACAGGCAGTCAACCGTGGCCAGTCGCTATTTAATGAAACCGCCTTCGACCTTAACCAAGCCCTTTATGACGGTGAGTTGCTGGGCTCTGAATTTCGCAGTGTCGCTAAAACCTTCCAGGTGAGCACATGGCACGAATTATGTGAAAAATGGCAAGACCTTGACACTGATGTGCAGGACTCACTGCAGACTTTGTATCCGCAGTTGAAAGGCGAGATATTCGAGAAAGCATAGGCGCCTGATAGGCTATCAGGCGCCTCTGAAACGTGGGCTACATTAGCAGCCTATCCAGCTACCATTCCGGCCAGGCGATCACAAATAATCGCTTCTGCGTCAGACATAATATTCTTGACCAGTTCTTCACAGGTGGGAATATCATGTATCAATCCGCCGCACATCCCAACGGTTACCATCCCTGCATCAATGTCACCGGTACTCCATGCCTTCTCTTGATTTGCACCAGAGACCAGGTGATGCACTTGTCCGAAGTCACCACCTGCCGCTTCAATCTCGGCAACCTCGTCGGCAATGGTATTCTTGTAGACTCGAGCCGTGTTGCGGTAGCTCCGAAAAATCAGTCGTGTCTGGTTCTCATCCATCTCCACAACTTTCTGCTTAATACCTTCATGGATAGGCGCTTCCTGGGTGACCAAAAAACGAGTACCCATATTGATACCTTCACAACCTAGGGACAAGGCGGCAGCTAATCCGCGACCATCAGCGATACCTCCCGAGGCAAGCACGGGTATACTCAGGGCCTGCGTTGCCGCAGGGAATAGCACCAGGCCGCCTACATCCTGTTCTCCTGGGTGACCTGCGCACTCAAAACCATCGATGCTGACCACGTCAACACCAATACGCTCGGCCTTCAGCGCGTGGCGTACAGCCACACACTTATGAACCACCTTGATGCCCGCAGCTTTGAAGCGCTCCATGAAGGGCTCCGGGCTGCGACCGGCAGTTTCCACGATTTTAACGCCGCTATTGATGATGACATCGACGTAATCATCGTAATTGATTTCGCTGGCGACCACGCCGACTGTAAGGTTTACGGCAAATGGTTTACTGGTTAACGACTGACACTTGGCGATTTCGGCGGCCAGACCCTCAGGAGTCGGTTGGGTCAATGCGGTCATTACACCCAGAGCACCGGCGTTAGACGCAGCTGCTGCGAGCTCAGCGGTACCGACACGCATCATGCCGCCGCAAATAATCGGGGTTTCAATACCCAGCATTTCCGTTATTCGGGTCTTCATTTTTCCGTACTCCTTGTTAAAAAGATTAACTAATAAAAGCGCCAGCTTACTATTATGACAGTTTTAGTGTCAATATCCGCGGTCATCAGAGCCCGAGCATTTTGGCCTCGGACTGCAACAGCGGAGCTACAATTTCGTGAGTCCTAACCCGGGCACAAAAGGCCGCAAACTGCGGCCAACGCTCCTGATCAACTTCGTAGCCGGCATAACCAGCATTGACGAACGGAGATGCCAAAGCGAGATCAGCGACACCCAGCGAGTCAAACAGGAAGCCCTCTGGCGGCACCTGTGACTCGAGATAGTCCAGCATAGGAGGCAATTGGTTATTAATAATCGACTCTACCAGGGCATCATCAGGCTCTTGTTTAAGCATCATTGGTCGCATGAAACGCTGGAAAAATATCCCCCCAGCCATTTCTGTCACTTTAGAACCGCCCAGTTCCTCGTACCAGCGAGCGCGAGTGCGCTCACGCAGACTTTCAGGATAAGCGGGGTGGGTGGGATAGGCTTCTTCCAGGTATTGGCAGATGACTTTGGAGTCAGCCACGCTTAGATCTCCATCCTCCAGCGCAGGAATTTTTCCCAAAGGACTGATTTTTCTAAAGTCCGGGTCATCGACGAAAGGCATTTGCGGAATATGCTCAAAAGGCAGCTGCTTAATCGACAGGACTGCAAGCACCTTGCGTACATAGGGGGAGGCAGAAGCGCCGTATAGCTTTATCATGACCTTAGGTTATCCAGCAGAAACAGGGGCGCCTACTTTACTGTTCCAAAATGGAATCTTCCAGCAGTATCTCAGTTGAGGATTGACAGGCCGAGCCCGCAGTCTCTTAATGCACGACGTAGTCAGATAAATCACCGGGCGATTATAGGCCCGACCGCACGAAGGACCCATATATGGCTGGTTCGCTGAAGGATCAATTGCTCAAAGCAGGACTGACGGATGAGAAGAAAGCCCGTCAGATGGAAAAGGAAAAGCGCAAACAGGTCAGGGTTGCCAAGAGCTCAGGCCTGGAAGTCGTTGACGAGAACAGGGAAGCAGCGCGCAAAGCGCTGCAGGAAAACGCACAAAGAGATCGTGAGCTCAACCAGGCCCTCAATAGCAAGGCCCAACGTAAGGCTATTAATGCCCAGATCAAGCAGCTGATAGAAATCAACAAAATTGCCAAAGGCAAGGGTGACATTGGTTTTAATTTTACTGACGGCACCAGAGTCAAAAAGATTTACGTCACTCCGGCGGATCAAAAACAGTTATCGGCTGGTCGTCTGGGAATCGTTAAGCAGGGGGATCAGTATGAAGTGGTGCCCTGGCCGGTGGCAGAAAAAATCGCTGAACGTGACCCTGGCAGGGTGATAGATTGCAAAGACAGCAGTGAGCCAGCGCTTAATGAGGAAGAAAAAGATTGGTACAAAGACTACGACATTCCGGATGATCTCATGTGGTGAACAACATGGATCAATTCTATGTTGCCACTCATCAACCCGGTACCGAACACCCCACTCTCCCCACATTGGGCCAGCAAAGCCATGGGGTTCCTCACGGACGTAGCTGTATCCCTACCCCGACACATTCGTCATAACGGCAATCTCGTCTGGGTGGCAGTAGCCGGATCATTGACCGGGAGCTAGAGTGCAATGCTTATCCTGATCGTTACAGCCAGACTACTTTTCTCATTTTCCTAAGCAACAGCTTTGTCGGTGGGGCGACTCGCTTCCTGATAAACGCCAACAATCATGGCTTTACCCGCCCGTCGCGGTGACTCTTTTTGCGAGGCCGACATAGAAACGCCGGCCGGCGGAGTTTTGTGCTTCCCTCACGGTCACCATCCGCAACATTGCGCGCACAGCTCGGAGCCCATTGAAAAGGTATCAAATATATTATTCGTACCGATACTCTCTGCGGGCTTGAGGGTTGAAGCGAGTGTCTTGACAGGCCTCACCCCCTGACCCAACATGCAACCCCCAACAACAATATTCCATTCAAGAGGAAATTTAGTTATGCCACGTATGAACCTGGAAGGAAGCTCATCCATCGTGACCGGCGGTGCTTCCGGCATCGGTGAAGCTTGCGCCCGCCAATTGTCTGAAGCCGGCTCTAAGGTTGTCATTGCCGACCTTAACGAGGAGCGCGGCAAGCAAATCGCCGACGAAATTGGCGGTGTTTTCGCCAAATGCGATGTCACCAATACAGACGATGCCGATGCCGCCGTTGCGACTGCGGTTGCGCTTGCCCCACTGCGTGCCTGCGTCAACTCGGCTGGTTTAGGCGCCCCTGGCCGTACCATTGACCGCAGCAATGTTCCATTGGACCTGGACAAGTTCAGCTTCGTTATCAAGGTCAATCTGATCGGTACTTTTAATGTGCTCAGTCGTGCTGCAGCCGCTATGGCACAGCAAGAGCCCCTGGATGAGGATGGCAGCCGCGGCGTTATCGTAAACATGGCCTCTTGCGCGGCCTTCGATGGCCAGATCGGCCAGGCATCGTACTCTGCATCCAAAGGCGGTGTCGTTGGAATGACGCTGCCTATCGCCCGTGACCTGAGCGCAGTAGGTGTTCGCGTCAATACGATTGCACCCGGCCTGATAGACACCCCAATCTATGGAGAAGGTGAGCATTCAGACGCATTCAAGGCCCACCTTGGCCAATCTGTATTGTTTCCGAAAAGGTTAGGCAGCGGCGAAGAACTCGCCTTTGCGGTGATGGAATGCATTACCAACCCCTACCTGAATGCCGAAGTCATACGCCTGGATGGCGGCATTCGCATGCCTCCCAAGTAACTGACTTAACGGATAACCGGGCGAGACCAGCTAATGCGGTTGGTCGACGCCCCGGAATCTGGCCCAGATCACCCCGAAACAAGCCAAACAGGCAATGCCAGCCATGACCCACACCAGGCCCAGAGAATAGGCAAAGCCTACACCTGCCTGTTCACCATGGTTAATAATCGCACCGCCGACACCCGCAGCTAGTCCAATCGCTAACGATCCAGCGATACCGTTTGCTGTTGAGGTTGCTCCCTCCTCCCCTTCACGGGTGTAATCCATTGTTGCGCTGACCACCGTGTTAAAGGAAATCCCCATGCCCACACCGGCAACAGCCCAGGCGGGATAGACCACCCAATAGGGCACTTGCGGAAGTAACAGCGAAGCTGCCGCGGCAACGCTTAGAGTTGTAATACACATACCCAGAAAAAGAGAATAAAAGAGGCTAACTCTAGTACACAGCCACGCTTGAAAAAATGAGGCGGCGACCCAGGTGATGGCGCAGCTGGTAAATGCCAACCCCGTCACCGAACTGCTAAGTCCCCTAAACTCAATCATAATCAAAGGCATGAAAAGTTCCGCCGCGTAGAACGCATAAAACAACCAAAAGTGCAGCATTACCGCAGCGGCCAATCCTACTCTGGCGGTGGCAAAACCTGGCGGCATTACCTTCAGGAAGGGACGCCAGACCAGGGCAACAGAAAGTGGCAGCAGAATCAGCCAAAACCAGTTCAACGGTTGTGCTATTACAGTAACAAAAAGACCAGCACCACCGGCAATGCGCAACGCCCTGCCTATGGCTCTGCGCGAATCCTGACTGCCCGGCGCTGGTGTTTTGTTTAGCGGCTTAAGCCTCGGGTATAGCAGAATGCCTGCGATCAGCACAAACGGTAGCTGCGCAATGAACACCCAGTGCCAATTCAGGTAATCGACAATGTATCCACCGATTGCAGGCGCAAGCAGAGAAGGAATCAGCCAGGCCGAGTCCAGCCATGCGACCATGCGCGGCCGCTGATCTTTGGGAAGTACAATATTTGTGATCGCATAAGCCACGGTAAAGCTGATACCACCACCAAACCCTTGAATAACTCTTGCAGCGACGAACTCCCACATGTTGCTAGCCAGCGTTGCCAGAATAAGACCAACCGCAAACAAGCTGTAGCCGACAACGAAAATACGCAAGGGGCCACGACGATCAATACTACTGCCGGCCCAGACCACGCTAACCAGGCCGGCGAGTATGTAACTGGCAAGCGTCACTCCATACCAATCACCGCCGCCCAAGTCACGGGCGATGGTAGGCAATGCAATGGCGATAACCAGCTCATCGAAAGCATGAAGGGATACTGCCAGGATAAGACCTAGCTGTAACGAGCGCGCGGGTGCCGACAATTCAGGGTCCTCACTTTTGTGTGACACTATGCGGGAGCATCAATCTGGCTGAATCTCGCAACCCCCCAGCTGGGTATATTCACCCATCACATGAAGCGCATGCAATCATCATGCGCTTTATTTTCGCCAATGGGCATTTTATGATGTTCGCTTAGTTTACCGGGGCACCCGGTCTCTTCAGTATCACAGGAGCTGCACCATGAAATTCGGCCTGATTCCCATCAATATCGGCATGGACTCACTGGAAAGTCTGGTCGGACTCGCCCAATACGCTGAATCCCTGGATTTCGAGTCCCTGTGGACGTTCGAACATGTCATGGTACCCGTCGAGTATGAGTCGAAGTACCCTTACAGCAAGGATGGCAAAATGGGCGGCGGTTCTGACAACCCCTTCCTCGACCCCCTCATTGCGCTGACTGCCGTGGCCGCTCACACCAAAACAGTGCGCCTGGGCACCGGTGTCAATATCCTGTCGCAAGCAAATCCCCTTCTTTTGGCCAAACAGGCGGCGAGCCTGGACGTTCTCTCTGGTGGCCGTTTTATGCTTGGGGCAGGCATTGGCTGGCTAAAAGAGGAATTCGATGCGATGGGCGTCCCTTTTGAACGACGCGGCGCCCGCTATGACGATTATCTGATAGCGATGCGCAAAGTCTGGTCGGGCGAAGTTGTGGAGCACCAGAGTGATTTTATCAACTGGTCAGGATTCCAGAGTTACCCCTTACCAAAACAGGAGGGAGGCGTTCCCATTATTATCGGCGGGCACAAGGGCAAGGCCTTCGAGCGGATCGCAAAACTGGGAGATGGTTGGTTTGCCCCTACCAACGACGCTGCGGGACTGACTCCACTGTTGGAGCGACTTAAGGCCGCATGCGATGACGCTGGGCGCGACTACAACAGCGTAGAAATCACTTCCATGTGGGACTATAAGGGCGGTCTGGAAGCGGTCAAAGCGTTTGAGGACATCGGTGTCTCTCGTTTAATCGTACCTTTGTTTACACTGGGTCGTGATCCTGTTGCCGGCATCGGCAAGCTCAGCGAAGACATTATTGCCAAGCATTAAGTAGGGCCGCAGTATTGTGCTTGTGCTGACATTATCGATATTGGTAGATCAGTACTTTGAATGCGCCCATCGATGACTTGGGATCCGGCTTGAACGCCCACCATTGTATCGCCGACGCCACTCAAGGTGGCAGTCATTCAGGAGCCAGAAATCCACCCGACTGATAATCCCACAAACGCTTGTAAATACCGCCCTGTGCCAGTAATTGTGCATGCGTACCAGACTCTACAATGCGGCCCTCGTCCAGTACCACCAAGCGATCCAGAGCGGCAATCGTAGACAGGCGGTGGGCAATGGCAATCACGGTCTTACCCTCCATCAACTGGTAAAGGCTCTCCTGTATCGCTAATTCTACCTCTGAATCCAGCGCAGAGGTCGCCTCATCAAGCACCAGTATAGGCGCATCTTTAAGTATCACCCTGGCAATGGCGATGCGCTGGCGCTGACCTCCACTTAACTTTACCCCTCGCTCACCTACCTTGGCATCCAGCCCATGCTCGCCCGCCTGATCCTCAAGTTCCTGAATAAAATCCCACGCCCGCGCCTTGTGAATGGCCGCCATCAATTCTTCTTCACTGGCGTCCTGGTGGCCGTAAAGAATATTGTCACGCACAGTACGGTGCAACAATGAAGTATCCTGAGTCACCATACCAATACTGGCTCTCAGGCTATTTTGGGTAACGCTGCGAATGTCCTGCCCATCCACTCTTATACTGCCGCTGTCCAGATCGTAAAAGCGCAATAGCAGATTGACCAGTGTCGATTTACCCGCTCCCGATCGACCAATCACCCCGACCTTTTCTCCCGGCTTTATATCCAGGTCCAATCCTGTGAAAACCGGTCGATTCTGGCTGTAAGAGAATCCGAGCTGTTGAAAATGGATAGCGCCCTGACCTGCGATGAGCGCACCAGCGTCTTGCGCATCTTCAACGGCGATGTGACGGGAAATAGCACCGGCACCATCTTTCACTGTACCCACGTTCTCGAAGAGGTCAGACACCTCCCACATGATCCATTCGCTAATGCCGTTAAGCCTTAGGCACAAGGCTATTCCGACTGCGATGGCGCCCGGCGTTATGCTACCTAGAAACCACAGGTACATCGCTGTCAAACCGACAGCCACCAACATAAAAGTGTTGTTGATAGCGACACCTGTTTCCATCCAGGTGACCAAGCGCATCTGCGGATGCACTGTGCCGAGAAAATCTTCCATCCCCTCTCGGGCATAAGCGGATTCGCGTCTGGCATGGGAAAAAAGCTTAACGGTTGAGATATTGGTATAGCTATCTGCGATACGGCCGGTCATTGTTGCCCTGGCATCGGCCTGTTTTTCGGAGATGCGTTGCAAGCGCGGAACTATCACATAAAGCAGGCCAACGTAGCAGGTCAGCCAGAACAGCATGGGCAACATCAAGCGCAAGTCCATGGTTCCCAGCAGCACCAGCACTGACAGAAAATACACAGAGACATAGACCATAATGTCTAACAGCTTGATTACTGTGGAGCGAACCGCCAGCGAGGTCTGCATCACCCGGGTGGCAATTCTCCCGGCAAACTCATCCTGAAAGAAACCCAGGCTTTGTCTCAGCAGATAGCGATGTGTCTTCCACCGCACAAGCATTGGGAAATTACCCATAAGGGTCTGATGCAATAGCAGCGAAGAAATACCTACCAGGATGGGATAGGCGATAACCACTGCCAGTGCCAGCCACAATAAATCAGTGCCGGGCCCCGACCAAAAACTCTCGGGCGTCTCCGACGTCAAAATGTCTACAAGCTGCCCCATCAGGTCAAACAAGTAAACCTCGACTATCGCAATGGCGGTACTGAGCAGAGCCATCGCGAGCAAAAAGGGCTCAAGGCCCTTGGCATGGTGACGGCAGAAGCGGTATACCGAACTCGGCGAGCGTTCCGGGGCAGGCGGTGGAAAAGGGTCTACCAGTTTCTCAAAAAATTTGAAGGCCATGAATTCTGGCAGTACCTCATCAATGAATTAGTCAGGTGGTCGCTCGTAACGCACGATGCCATGAAAAGTAGTGTGCATCGCTCTTCCTTCCTGGTCCAGCATCACGCCTGAGAACAACGTATTAAAGCGACTGGATCCTGTCTCATAGTAGAAGGCAGACTGCCCGCTCGTCCAGTCCAAAGCCTCCAGAGTCCATTTGCCCTCGCGCGCACCAACTGTATAGACCTTGTTTGCTGCCGCAGAGACAATAGGTACTGAATTTGCGGAGGAAACCTCTTTATTGACCCAGGCTTCTCTCAATTCGCGAGCTGCAGGATCCCAGGCGAACTTCTGGATGCCATAGGGAGTGAAGTCAGGATGGTGGCCAGCAAGACCGATATAGGCGCCAGCGGGCACCTGTTTCAAAGGCACACTAGCGGGCGCATTGTTGACCACCATAGCACCGTAGCCGCTGACCACCACAGACTGTTCAGTTTGTACCGCCTCGGCATCGTCTCGTCCTATGTCGGCGCGCAACATACCGGCTATTCGACGCGATGGAGCGCCGTCGATTTGTTGCCAATCGTCAGGGATATCCTCCCGCCAGAACAGAACCATATTCATAACTTCATCACCATCGGTGATCACTACAAACTTGTCCTCGTTGCCAAAGCCCATTAGGCTTGCTGTCGAACCGGTTCCCGAGTTCACATTCACAAAGGTGTATGGTTTACCCGTATCTGGATTGAGTACGTCCTCCAGCGTGACATTGATTTCGCCATCATTGCTGTAGGGAACCACCCAGGCACCATCTGCCTCATCGCGAGACAGTTTTTCACCATTCCAGATGATCTTGTGCATGTGCTGCAGGGAAGGAACGAAAATGTTGCCATATTCATCAATTGCAGGACCGTTGCGTATCCAGGTGGCCGAGCCCTGCCGTCTTCCCATGTCGAGCATTTTTTGATTCCAGGCCGGGGCAACTTCGGCTCCCGTCAGTTGCATCGCCTGATACTCTGAAAAATCACGACTGATCAGCACTACCCAACCGTCGTCGGTGATAGATACCAGCCAGCCATCGTAGGTCATATTCATTGAATTGAACCCGCCAGTAATCTCTGGCGGTTTTACCCACTCATTTTTAAGTACGATCCGAGACTGCGGGTCCTGTGGATCAGCATCTGCATAAGCCAGAATAGAGTTCTTGCCCCCCACGTAAAGGATATTATCGGAACTGGCAAGGTAGTAGACGCCAGCCAAACCAGCACCCAGGTACTTTTTCACCATAGGCACTGATGTAAACAGGGTCCCAAGGCCGGTATAGGGCCACTTGGGCAGCAGGTCCAGCCAGCGAATATCCGCATCGGCCTGCTCGGTGGTAATCGCACCCTCACTAGCCTCGTAGACGGGAGAGTCTTCCAGGAAGAACTCGTCAATGACTTGCAGGCTCTCGTAATCCAGCTTGGAAATGCGATCTCCCCCGTTACTCCAGATTACCCGCCTGCCATTAGCGTATTCGGGCGATATTGCATAGCCAAAATGAGCAGGGCCAAGATGAGTATAGGTAAGCCCGCCATTCTCTATACTGAGCGCTTCACTGGGGCCTGAAGGTCCAGCGTGGCTCACACCGGTACTTTGAGCAGAGTTGATGTGACCTATCGGAGCGACCGAGTCAGCAAGGTAGGGATTGCGCGGGGCATAGCCGCTGGTGACGATGGTGCTGGTTTGTATGGCTGTCTGGCTAACCACTATTTTGCCATCTCCCGGACCTTCACAGGCGGTCAATGAGATCACGGACAGAGCCATGAAGAAGAAAATGTATTTGCCACTATTTTTCATAAACTAGACCTGCGTTAAATGATGGCTGGCGCCAATGCATTATTGTCATGACTTTTGCATTACAGCCTACTCCACCTGAACATCACATTACGTGTAAGGCCAATTATCTTTGCCTTCTAAAGACGCCGCCATCGAGGCGGATCGATCTCATCCATCCATATACCGCAAGCGATGGCTCAGTGATGGGGTTGATCGCTGCGATACAAGTCTAAATATCATCTGGTTTCGTAGTGTTTATATTACCTTTAAACTCAACATAGACCGACGGTACTAGGGTAAGCAAGGGCGGCGCTATGCGCTACTTGTCCCAGGGAATCAACAGGCATGAATTTAAGCTCATCGCAAGCGCACAGGCATTTGACTGTCATGGTGCTTCCACACTTCGTTGCAGCATTCACCCGGGTCGCTGGCCAAGCGGCCATCAACGACTTGGAACAGGCATGCGGGCGCTTCGGAACCTCCAGCGATATTGCCGAAGAACACCTCCCTGCCCTTGGCGATGGCTTCTGAGCATGGGACTGCTGCAAACCAATCTGGTAGAACGCGCGCTCAGTCAACCAAGCGTCATCAAATGGCTAAAGCGTATCGTTCCTCCCCTGGACCTGTTTTTGTTACGCATTTCCAGAGGCTGGTTGAATACGGCGATGCAATCGGTGGCATTGCTGGAAACGACAGGAGCAAAATCCGGGCAGCAAAGAGAAATAGCGACTCTATGTATGCCTCACGCTGCAGATTTTGTGCTGGTAGGCTCAAACTGGGGGCAAGATAGAGACCCCGCCTGGGCTCACAACCTGAGAGCCAATCCAAAACCGAGAGTCAGCTTCAGGGGCTATGTTGGCGAAGCTTACGCCCGTGAACTAGACGGAGAAGAACGCGCTTTGGTCTGGCAAAAACTGGTTAAATTCAACCCGCAATACGCGCGGTATCAGCAGGGCACGCAACGCCAACTGCCCCTATTCTTGCTCTCCAGAACCCAGTAGCGCCCGCCATAATCCGCTGTAAGGAAAACAACGTATATTTTTATAATGCGTTAATACTACTGCGGCCTCAATATGAAAATCAGTTTGGAACAGCTCTCGCGACTGGATCGGCACGCGCAGGCGATCATTCACTCGCTTGATCAAGCACTGTATCAGGTCACCCTGACCATTGGAGACGATTCTTATTTGCTCACCGAAAATTCAGGGTCGATTTTACGCAGGCACAGCTTGCAGCAAGTTCGGGAGCTACTGAGCGAGATGCCTCTTGATTCGATCAGGTTAAGACACCAGTCGGCCTACGACGAGATGATAGGGCAGCCAGTGCGCACGGCAGACAACACACTGGAAGTGCCACTATCACTGGATGTAATGACGGCGCCCGTCATTCATTAGCCGGGGCGCTCAATGAGCCAGCAAACAAGGAATTATTAGCGCGATGAGTCGTCAGACAAAACTTATCACAGTCACCGGTGCCACCGGGTTCGTGGGTCGAGCACTAGTCAGGCGACTCCTCCAAGAACCCAACGTGTCAATACGCTGTCTGGTCCGCCCAAGCAGTAACCGCTCTACCCTGTCATCTCTGGGCCCGAATATCAGTTTCTGTATTGGCGACATCACCCAACCGCAAACACTGGATGCTGCCATGGAAGGCGCATGGGGCGTCATTAACCTTGCCGGCTACAGGGAGTTCTGGGCACGTGATCGCAGTCACTTCTACAAGGTCAATACGCAAGGCGCAGAGAACGTATTTCAGGCATGTCTCAAGGCAGGGGTTAAGAAAGTCGTTCAAGTCAGCACGCCTCTCGCTTATGGTGTTCCCGATACGCTACCTTTTACGGAATCGTCTCCTGCCGGCCAGCACCCCAGCGAGTATGGCCGTTCAAAACACCTGGGAGACGCGGCGGGAATAAAGCTGTGTGAAAGCCAGCAACTTCCTCTTAGCATCGTTTACCTGGCCGCTGTGATTGGCGCCGGTGATGACAAGCAAACCATGGAGGTTGCCCGTGCAGTGGAGAAGCGCTTACCGGCTTTGGTGGGAGCAGAAACCACATACACCTATGTTTACGTCAAAGACGCAGCGGAAGCCATTGCCCGCGCACTGTTAAAGCAGCGGAACCAAGGGGAGAAGTATCTCATCGGCGACCAGAGAGCAACCACTAGGGAATATTTCAACCTGATTGGCGACATCGCCAACGTACCCATCCCTACTCGCAACATTCCCGAGTCCTGGCTACTTCCCATCGCAAGCGCGCTGGAATATGTGGCAAAGGCCACAGGACGCAGACCTGCTATACCGCTTGACGTGATTAAGACGACTGCTGCAGGTTCGCTTCTTTTTGACCCTAATTACGCGAAGGCTGAATTGCAGATGCAATACACCCCGTTAAAGCATGCACTTGAAGAAGCGGTAGAAGACATCAGGCGTTAGCGACAAAAAAATCTCGCAAACGTCTTACCTATAGATGAATCGGAGTTGAGCCATGCCTGAAGGCCCAGAAATAAGAATAGCCGCAGACACCATTGCCAATGTGCTGGTTGGAAATACGGTTGAAACCATACGGTTTGGCCTTCCGCGGTTGCGTCATTTTAGCAAGCAATTAAAGGGGCACCGGGTCATCGACGTCGAGACTCGTGGCAAGGCCTTGCTCACCCACTTCGATCACGGTTACAGCATCTATTCCCATAATCAGTTGTATGGGGTGTGGAAAGTCTGTTCCGGCCACAAGCTTCCCAAGAGCAACCGTTCGATGCGCATCTTACTACAAACAGAGACACACTCTGCGGTGCTGTACAGTGCTTCTGACATCAGCGTTTGGCCGACTGAGGAACTGGCGGAGCACCCTTTTCTTCGCAAGCTTGGCCCCGACATTATGAATCCCGCACTCGAATGGCGAGAGATAGCTGCAAGACTGCAAGACCCCCGGTTTGAGCGACGTGAATTGGCAGCGCTGTACCTGGACCAAAGCTTTCTTGCAGGCAATGGTAACTACCTGCGGTCTGAGGTTATTCACCACGCCGGTTTGCATCCTAAACAGAAGCCTTGTGAATTGACTCGCGCGCAGCTGGGAAAGTTGGCGCGCAGCACGCTGGAAATTAGTCGCCGAAGTTATGATACCCGGGGCATTACGATCACCCCTCGTTTATCCAAAACCTTGGAAAACCGCGGCGTAGCCAGAGGCAGCCGTCGCTTCTATGTATTCGGACGCGATGACCTGCCCTGTTACTCCTGCAGCACGCCGATCAAGTACAGCGAAATTAACTCAAGGCGCTTGTACCACTGTCCGCAGTGCCAGCCAGCCTAAGCGTGGCTATACACTACTCGACGTTTCTGTAGCGGTTGTCCCACTTCGTCACGATAGCGTCATGGCTGCCGTCTTCGCGAGTCGCGGCCAGGGCCTTATTGAAGTCCAGTATGACTTTTTCGTGCCCAGACAGGCTTCGGCTAATCGCCACATGACGAGCGACAGGTTCAAGTTGAATGCCTGTCACGGAAAACTGGTTTAACTTGTCGCCCATGTACTCGTTCAACTGGTGGATGATTGTGCGTCGGTCGCCAATGACAAAATCGACCCTGCCATTTTGCAGATTGAGTAAGTTCTGAATGAGGTGATTCTCTTGCACCAGAGTCAGGCGAGGTACCGCGGCAAGATCGACGCCATAGGCATAGTCAACTCGCACTCCCAGCCTAGCGCCAGACAGCTGGCTGAGCTGGGTAAAACGACGCGGCTCACCGCGACGCTTTAAAATGATGAGCTTGCTGCTGAGGTAGGGCTCACTGAACAGCAAATCCGTGGCTCTTTCATCTGAATACCAGGCGGCCGCCAATCCGTTATAAACCCCCAACTTTGCTCCTTCAACCGCTCGTGACCAGTTCTCTATCGAAATTTCAGGAGAGACGCTAGTCTGGGCAAATACATGCTCAACTATTTCCAGTGCTAGGCCGCGATCTGGCAGCTTCTGGTCGGCATAGGGAGGTGAGGTGTTAGCCATGAGTTTCAGCGGCTGCTGGGCTTGCGCCGCTACAGTCACCAACAGCAGGCCGGATACTACAAAAATTAGTGCAGATCTCAACATTAATTCACCTCTTAAAAACCAAAAAACGTCATTGCGAGCGCAGGATAAACTGCCTCACACTTAATATCCATGACTATCTAATTTGAGCCGAAATCAGGTACGGAAATCAGTCGATCGCCAACAAAAGACCCCATGTAAACCCGCCCTGCCTGAGGTACAGCAACCGTCGCAGCACCCATGGGCGCTCCCCTGTGCGAGAACACCGATTCGAAAGCCAGCGTTTTTGGGTCCACAGCAATAATGTCAAAGCCTGCTCCGCAGGGTTCCGTCTGCGTCATAAAGCAGGACAGCAAATTAGGGATACTATCGTCGTGCGTAGTCACCCAAAGGCGTCCGTCGGACCCCCAGGCACTGTTATCCCCACTAGCCACAGGCGCCCTTGCAACAACTTCACCCGTCTCTACATCCACCTTCCACAGCTCGCCCGTGAAATACATGTTAACGAACACATGGCGCTCATCAGCAGCAATCTCAATCCCATTGGGTTGGTTGGCATCAGTGCCCGGCAGAAGTCTAAGGCCACTGCGCCGATTCCATCGCCATACATCGCCGGTATTCTTACCGAGCGCGCTGAGCAGCTTTTCTAATTGGCTGGAATTATGAAACATTCGCGTATAAATCAGGTCGCCATTTGACATACCGACAACATCGTTCATAAAGGTTTCTGGACCGGCGGGAACACACCCTCGCCAGGCAAGCTCACTACTGTTTCCGTCGCCCAACAGCTCAAACAACTCCACTGACTCACGACCGCCGTGGTTCACTACCAGGTAACGCCAACGACCATCGGCTAATTGATGAAGATGAGTCCCGTGAGGGCTGAATGTATCGAGTGGTGGTGGCCCACAATCTGGCTCTCCCCAATCAGCGCCATCGATATCAACCACGCCCGAGGCAGGCGGGAACAGAGGCGTTATACCCTCATTCCTGGTATCGAACAGGGCCAGGCTACCGGTACCGTTATGCATGCCACCAAAATGAGCGAGAAGTAGATGATGGCCGTCATTAAGAGCGGCGATATCTTCTGGGGACTGCATGTCGCAAACCGGATGGATCGCTCCAATGGGCTCACAACCGCTAATTTTCATCTCGTCATCAATACATGCGGTTGTGCTTAACACACACAGAACCGCAGCCAACTGCTTAATCATCAATACACCTGTTTGTCTTGTTATTGTTACTGACTTCGCAGGCGATGTTTGAACTTAACTACCCTGTTCCACTCGCGGTCGCCAAAACTGCCACCATCTGCGTTTACTCTCATTCTCGCCACCAATGTGGCTCTCAGGAATGCCATGCTGAGCATACCACTGTTCCCACTCGTGCGGGGTAAGTGTGCGCGGGGTGCCTGCGCCCATTGCCCTGCTCATCGCCTTGTTTCTGAGGCTGTTGTCAGCAGACGCCTCTCGCTCACCCAACAGCTCCTTGATCCGTTTATGATTTACAGCCATTGGATACCTCCCCAAAATGCGCTTATCGGTAAGCTGAACCCTGACCTGTCCTGCTTTGTCACCAGGGGATCACCTCCCCTTTCCAGTCATGAAATGAGCCCGAGTCGCTGACATTGAGTGACGCCATCACTTTTATCAAAGACGTCGCGCATTCACCGGGAGTGAGAACGCGCTTGCGATAATTGGCCGAAATGAATGGCTCCGACAGTCTTGATTCCACAGTCCCGGGATGAAGCGCCAGTACCGTGGCCTTGGGATGGCTAAGACGCCACTCCCGAGCCAACGTTCTTAACAGCATGTTCTGGGCGGCTTTAGCCGCTCGATAGGAATACCAACCCCCCGAGTGATTGTCCTCAATACTGCCGACCCGCGCAGATAGTGAAGCAAGGATCGCAGGGTCGTCATGACGCATCATGGCGCTAAATGCCTGTGCCAGTAAGGGTAAAAACGCGGCATTGATGGCAAAGGAATTCAAAAGACTGTCCTGGCTGATGGCTTTCAGGCTTTTTTCCGGACGTAGCTTACCGTCGTGCAAAACCCCCACCGTATTAATCAACAGATGTACCCGATTTACGTGTCGGGCCGCCTGTGCTGCAGCATCTTTAATAGAATCAGGATCTTTTGCATCCATCTTCAAATGCAGCACTGCGGATGCATTCCCCGCTGGATCCGGATTTCTCTCCAACACGATAGCCTGATTAAAACCTGGAATCAGCTGCACTTCCTCAAGCAATGCGCGGCCGATGCTGCCCCCACCGGCAATCACAACATTAAATTCAGGAAGGTCAAAACAGTGCATGCTTAGCCCTCAGCCTGATCAGGTGCCAGTCGCTGCAAAGTGTCATCGCCCCACGACACTATGGTCGCCTTGGTGTCGGCTTCGCGAGTTTCCCAGTTGCGCATGATTAGCGCCATCCGTGGATTAGATTTAAGTCTTGCCTGATGCTTATCAATAAAGCGCCAATACAAGCTGTTATAAGGACAAGCGCCCTCACCGGTGACTTTCTTGGGGTCGTAAACACAATCCCGGCAGTGATCGCCCTGACGTTGAATGTACTTACCCGAGGCGGCATAGGGCTTGCTCGCCATCAGACCGCCGTCTCCATGAAGGGCCATCCCCAAGGTATTGGGTAACTCAACCCATTCAAAGGCATCTATATAAACCGCAAGAAACCAGGCGCAGACCTGCTCCACATCGAGGCCCGCCAGTAGCGCAAAATTGCCAATCACCATCAATCGTTGAATATGATGGCCATAGCCAAGCTCCAGCGTCTGGGCAAGCGCTTTATGCATACATCGCATGTCAGTTTCGGCCGTCCAGAACCAGTCCGGGAGCGCTCGCTTTGCTCCCAGCACATTGAGCTCGGCGTAGTCCGGCATGTAATACCAGTACATACCTCGAACATACTCACGCCAACCGAGAACCTGTCGAATAAATCCCTCGGCCGCGGCAAGTGGTACCCGCCCGTCTCGCCATGCCGCCTCGACGCGGTTACAAACATCAAGCGGGTCTAACAAACCGGTATTCAAATAGGCGGAGACCAGGCCATGAAACAACCAGGGTGACTCTTCTGCCAGCGCATCTTGATAAGTGCCAAAATCTGCAAGGCAGTGATCGATAAACCAGCTCAGTTGCGCCTCGGCACCCTCGGCGCTGACCGACAAATAAAATTGAGACAGATCACCGGGGTGTTCCGCAAATTCTCGCTGCACCAATTCGATGACGTCAGTGGTAATTTCATCCAATTCCAAACTGGGTCGATCGGGTATGGGTTTTTGTGATCGCCAACCTTTGCGATTCTCCGCATCGAAGTTCCACTTGCCACCGGCAGCGGTGCCGTCAAGTTCCAGCAGCAGCCCGTACTTCTTGCGCATAATTCGATAAAAGTATTCCATGCGCAGTTGCTTGCGCCCGTCGGCCCAGGCTGCGAATTCTGCAGGGGTAGAGAGAAAGCGATCGTCTTCAAATCGCTCAAATGGAACAGAGAACGCCCATTCCGACATGGATTTGAAGAGGCGATACTCACCGGGCTCGCAGCACCTGACCGAGCTACAGCCACTAGCCTTCAGCGCCAGCTCTACCGCACCCTGCAGCGAGTTTAAACCCTCTTCAAAGGGGTAGTAATAAACCTGAAACCCCTGCGCGCGCAACTCATCGCGAAAATGGCGCATGGCGGAAAATATGAAAGCAATTTTATGTTTGTTATGACGAACATAGGTCGCCTCCTCCTTCACCTCTGCCATGACAATACACGCGGTATCGGGTGATGCGTTTTTCAACGCACCCCTGCCATGAGACAGTTGATCACCCAGTACCAAAATGAGCGTTTGCTGCTTAACTTCAGGTGCTATCACGAGGACTCCAATGGCCAATCTGCGGCGTCAACAATATGCTCGGGTTGTTTAGGGCAGTACCCTTCCCAGCGTTGGGTGAACTCTCCCTCAGGATCGAACTGACGGGTTTGCTTAACAAGATCAAAGTGGCGACCGCCTCTAGGGTCGGCACCGACACCCGCAATATATTGCCAATTGCCGTAGTTACTGGCGGCATCATAGTCCAGTAGGTGTTGTTCGAAAAACGCGGCACCAAACCGCCAATCGACGTTCATTTCATTCACCAGGCAACTGGCGGCAATCTGTCGCCCGCGATTACTCATCCAGCCACTTTCTACCAGCTGATGCATAAGCGCATTAACAAGAGGATAGTCAGTCGCCCCAGCGCACCAGCGGGCAAATCCACGCGGATCAAACGTCACCAGCTTGCGTTCTCGTGCTGTTCCTTTTGCGCGAAATAAAGAACTACTGTCCTCAACTTCACGCCGATAAAAAAATTCGCGCCAAAGAAGCTCGCTATAAAAGTGCCGTGTCGAGTCATTTGCCCCGTGCAACTTTTCAAACTGATCCAGCTCCCAGGCCAACTTGCTAACCGCAAGGCTTCCGTTGGCCAGCCATGGAGATAAAAAACTGGAGTAAAATAATCCATCGAGTTGGTTGCGAGTTTCCTTGTACGAGGTTACCGCGCCCTCGCGATGCATCCACACCTTTAACCTTGCTTCACCAGCTTTGGCACCTCCTCTGGCCCCAAACGACGGATCTGGTCGAACCCGGGCAGCGGGCAATGGCAGGGCATTCAAACCACGGGGTGGCGGAGGCATTACCGCCACACCCGCGGGATTAGAGGCCTGCAAAGGCTCCACACTGCGCCTGAACGGGGTAAACTGCTTGAGTGAGAGCTTCGTTGACTGCAATGCCTTCTCACTGAACAAGGTATTACCTTCATGCACCACTAATGGCACCGACACGCGGGCTGCAACGGCCTTCTCTTCAAGGCGCTCATAGCTCCCCGGGCTGCGAGCAACCCCGATACGTGTGACCTTATACTCATCCACCAGGCTCGGAAGGACTTGTGCCGGAGTCTCCCGGAAGACCAGCAACTTCTGACCGAGCTCTGCCAGCTGGGCGCGCAGCGCCTCCAGACTCTCGATAAGAAACCGTTCACGCTGCCTGCCTAGCCCCTTGAGATTGCACCAGGGGATGTCGCGTGGCCAGAAGAACACACAAAGCAGCCTATCAACGCCACAATGCAATTGCAGTGCAGGGTTGTCGTTGATCCGAAGATCGCTGCGGAACCAATATATCTCTGTCACTTTAGGCACTCGATAGGCGTCGTCGATGTCATCGTTAATCTGTTACTTATGCATTTATGTACGCAGCCAGAGCGGCTTCCGATTATCCTTCTGCTGAGAAAGTACGGGTTCAGGACCTTGTGCTTTAGCAGCCAAAGACCAACAATATTGTTCACACCCCCCAAAGGCACTACGATGAATCAAAGACGGAACTTCAGTATCTCCGAACATAATGCTGAAATAGGCTCTCGAGGAATTATCCAGATGTGCCATTGAATGCAAACTGTCAAACTCAATGATGACTTAGTGAAGTGAGGATCTAGCATGGCAAGACTACAGAACAAAGTGGCGTTGATTACCGGCGCAGCCTCCGGTATCGGCCTCGCCTGTGCGCAACGTTATGCCTCTGAGGGTGCAGTGGTGATAGGCACGGATATACAAGATCGTGAGGACTGGTGCTCTCTGGTAGGGGGCGATCCCGAGAATGCCTTGTACAAACTCGATGTCACTGACGGTGCTGCGCAAAAAGCCATAGCTGACGACTTGATAACCCGATTCGGTCGCATTGACATCCTACTCACTGCCGCCGGTGTCGGCGCCGGTGGCCCGATTAATATGCTTGATGAAGACGCCTGGGACAAGGTTGTCGATATCAACCTTAAAGGGACCTTCCTGTCGATAAAGGCGGTCATTGATCAAATGATGGCCCAGCGGTCCGGCAGCATCATCACCATCGCCAGCGTAGAAGGCATTAATGGCACCGAAGGCGGCAGTGCCTATAACGCATCCAAGGGTGGTGTTGTTTTGCTGAGCAAGAACGTCGCTATTGACTATGGACGCCTGGGTATACGCTGCAATGCCATATGTCCGGGCTTTATTGAGACACCAATGCTTGAGAGTGTGATGGACGCAATGCCTGAATTCAGAGCCGACATTGGTAAACAGGTGAAGCTGGGGCGTTTCGGTCGCCCGGGAGAAATTGCGAGTGCAGCTCTGTTTTTGGCGTCGGAAGATTCATCCTATGTCACCGGCCATTCACTGGTGGTCGACGGTGGCTACACCGCTGGGCATAGTCATGGCATCGTTGAGATGCTTGGACTGGTATAAGCGATCGTCATCGGTAAGACCTGGTGAGCGCTGTGTATTATCGGCTGACTGCTTTTGCTTCAGGCAGCGCTCATTCGAAGCTCCAAGCAATGCAACCTTCGCACAAAAATACTGGAGACGTGCTTTTCGGAATGCTCGCTCTGTAACGAGAATTTTTTCGTTCGCTGCAACAACTCCTCCAGAATTATCCGTGTTTCCATTCGCGCCAGCCTTGCGCCGATGCAAAAATGAATGCCATGACCAAATCCTAAATGCTCATTTTTATTTTCCCGATTCAAGTCAATCATTTCAGGGTTACTGAAGACAGTCTCGTCACGATTCGCCGCAGCCCACAGCAAAAACACTTTCGCTCCCGCTGGAACAGATATGCCCGCTATCTCTGTTTGATGCAGCACAGCTCTGTAATGCCCTTTGAAGGGAGTCTCCAAACGCACAACTTCTTCAATATAGCTTTCAATGAGTTCTGGGGACTGTCGCAGCCGGCTCTGCAGGTCGGGGTCTCTGGCTAAAATACGAATAGCACTACCAACCAGGCTGGATGTAGACTCGCCGGCTGCACCAACTAGCACTATCGCGATAGCAACGGCCTCTTCCTCGTCAATCAGACCCTCTGTGACGCCTTGGGCCAAATCATTCAATACGCAGTCTACTGTGTCCGAGGGATCTGATTGAAGCGCACGCTGGAAATGGCCCCTCAGGTAATGGCTCATCTCTGCGGTGGAGGCACCAAGCTCAACCATACGTTCAAGGGTAGCAGTACCCGCCAAAATATCGCCACCGCTGAAGGACCAATCAAGTAACTTGTCGAGATCTGCTATCGGCAGTCCCATGAGTCTGGCCATAACCAGGACCGGTATTGCGTTAGCGAGCCCGCCTATGCAGTCTCCGCCACCCTGCGCCAACAGTTGACTCAGGGCTTCGCCCGCCCAGCTCCGCACCTGAGACTCCATCGCCATTACTTTACGGGCCGTCAGTTGCGGCATCACCAGCTTTCGATGAACGGAGTGAAAAGGCTCATCAGCATTGGCGATCGCATCTACTGTGCCTCCAAACTGAGAAAAATCAAACAGGGTGGGCTGCCCCGAACTGTCACTAATTAATACGCCGGTCAGGTTAGCTGAGAAGTCTTGCTGATTTTTCAATACCTGATGAATTAATTTCGGCGAGGACACCAAATAGACTTCTGTATTTGGCACTTGATACACGGGCGCGTGCGCAAGCAACTCACGATAAAAGGGATAGGGATTTTCAATCACTTCTGGATCGAGCAATTGAAAAACAATACTGTTCACCATGCTAAGAGCCTTGCCTCAAAATATTTTTGCCGGAGCAATTAGTAACTATGCACTTCGGCAACAGACTGGTCGGCATCGTATTGTTGCTGACAATCTTTCATAGCCGCTAGCGCACTTTCGCTCACAGCGACCTGCTGAAACGTCTCTTGTTCAAATGCCATTGCCTGCTCAAGCGGCAGGTTTTCTGCGCGGCGCAAGACCCGCTTCAAACCCTGTAATGCACCTGGGGGTTTGAGCGCCAATTGCCGTGCCAACTGGCGAGCACAGGATAAAGCCTCACCTTTTTTCACCAATCGATTCACGCCGCCCAATTCCATCAGTCTCACTGCGTCAAAGGCTGCCCCGGTAAGTACCATTTCGGTGGCGGCACTAATACCAATAAGACGGGACAATCGACTACACCCGCCAATGCCAGTGGTCAGACCCACGTTAACTTCTATCTGAGCGAAGCGGGCCTGTCGTTCAGTGACACGAAAGTCACAAGCCCAGGCCAGTTCGGCGCCACCACCAGATGCGTCACCGTTAATGGCGGCAATGCTGACCACAGCTTCATGAGAAAGCTCTGCCAACGCCCTAAACCAACCGTCGCCTACACCGGTGCACTCTCGTCCCTCAACACCGGCAATCAAATCTTCCAACCAGGCGTGCTCAAACCAATGCGGTGAAAGATCAGAAACCAGAATGACGACCCTGCTCCCTTGCTCACGCGCGGCCTGCAGCGCGTCGGCCAACTCATCGATCGCAGCCCAACAAAGTTGATTTTTCCGTTTTTCGTCTCTAAAGCTCAAGACCGTGACTAGGCCATTGTCACTGCTCTGGCAATGAATAAAATCGCTCACTTTAACTCGCCTTATCCGGGTTCAGGTTATGATTGTGACAGAAACGGCTTAACAGGCCAGCGCAAACTTGTAGGGAACAACGCATGTCGCTAGATTTTGAGCAACAAACTGTACTGATCACCGGCGGGAATCGAGGACTGGGGCGCGCATTTAGCAAGTGCCTGGCCGCCGCTGGCGCGGAGGTGATTATTCATTCTTCTGGCCGGGATAACAGCGGGCAAGAGCTCACCCGGGAGATTATTAGCGAAGGTGGTCGCGCGCACAATCTTCCCATGCCGTTGGAGGATGGAGCCAAACTTATCAGCGCCTCCTTGGCTAAAACGTCGCGCCTGGACGCTGTGGTGCACAGTGCTGGAATGGTCCGGGATTTCAGTATCGGAAATCTTGAGCAAAGCGATTGGGACCAGGTTATATCAATGCATCTGACTGCAGCCTACCAATTGGCCAAAGCAGTATGGTCCACGTTTCGAGAACAAGGCTTTGGCCGCCTTGTTTTTATTTCATCTGCGGCTGGACTTTACGGCAACTTTGGCCAGGCAAACTACGCAGCAGCCAAAATGGGTCTTTACGGCCTGTGCAATACAGTAGCGATCGAGGGGGAAAAGCATGGTATTAGCGCTAATACTGTGGCGCCATGGGGAGCCACCGACATGAATCGCAAACAAATGAACGAGGATTTAAGATCCCGGGTACGCGCCGAGCAGGTCGCACCGCTGGTCGCGTATCTATGCCACCCGGAATGTCAGGAAAGTGGGAGCCTGTTTGAAGCAGGTGCAGGTCGTTTCAAAAAAATGCGCTGGGAGAGCAGTCGGGGACTCGCTCTGAACCCTGAAACAAACCCATCCATTGATGACATTGCCTCGGGCTGGCATGAACTCATCGACTTCAGCATCAGCGAACACCCCGCCCATATTACGGATGCGCTGGCCCGCCTGCTGGAGCGTTAAAGCACGATATCCACCTGAACCAAATTACTGAAAAAACAGATATGCAAGGCAGAACTGCAGTTCACTCCAAGGGCAAAGACACAGGGATTAGCGCTGGCCCGGATAGCCGCCTATTGAGTTAAGCGCCAAACGTACTGCACTGGCAACGCTCAGGGGACGCATAGGTAGGAACCTTCAGCCCGGCTACCTATGCCCTACCGCTTGCCTAAAAATGCTATGCTGCGTCTTTTCAGCAGCGGAATCACAGGCGCGTTCAGTGGACCCCAACAACAGCACCCGGCTTAACAAGTTTATCAGCGAATCTGGTCATTGCTCTCGCCGTGAAGCCGATAAACTTATCGCCAGTAATCGCGTAAAAATTAATGGTACGCGCCCCGAGCTCGGCACCAAAGTTGAGTCTGGTGACGTGGTTACGGTTGATGGGCAGGAGATAATGGGTAGCGCCCCGGGCAAATCGGACCGCGTCTATATTGCCTATAATAAACCGGTAGGAATTACCTGCACCACAGAGCGGAGCGTGCAAGGGAATATCGTAGACGCTATCGATCACCACCAGCGTATCTTTCCCATTGGTCGCCTGGATAAACCGTCTGAAGGACTGATACTGCTCACCAGTGACGGTGATATCGTCAACAAAATCCTGAGGGCGGAAAACGCCCATGAAAAGGAATACCTGGTCACTGTTAACAAGAGCATCGGTAAAGGTTTTAGCGAAAAAATGGCCGGCGGGATTCCCATACTGGACACCGTGACCAAGCCTTGCAAAGTCAGTGTTGTCAGGCGAAATGTCTTTAAAATCATACTCACCGAGGGACTCAACCGACAGATCCGACGGATGTGCGAATTCCTCGATTACGAAGTAACCCAGCTTGTGCGTCTGCGCATCATGAATGTGCATCTCGGTAAACTAAAGGTTGGCCAGTGGCGTAACCTGACTGAACAAGAGATGGCCCAGCTCAACATAGCGATTTCCGGTTCCACCGGTTCTCCGCCAAAAAAGTCTTCTCAATCTGCAGCAAAGAAGCGTAAGCCTCAGCATCGCCTCAAAGGTACTGGCAGTGACGCCAAGCCAGCTAGAAAGTCCGCAAAAAGCAGGCATAGCTCCAGCAAAAACAAGGACTCAGGCAGCGACAGTCGACGCTCTGCGCGCAAGCCAGGGTCGAGAAAGTCACC
Organism: Candidatus Seongchinamella marina; assembly: GCF_026262685.1. Classification (NCBI taxonomy): domain Bacteria; kingdom Pseudomonadati; phylum Pseudomonadota; class Gammaproteobacteria; order Cellvibrionales; family Halieaceae; genus Seongchinamella; species Candidatus Seongchinamella marina. Next base: position 737,252 of record NZ_SHNP01000001.1, on the reverse strand, counting down.
GACTTCCTCCAAGAGACGGAAGTAGGCTACCTCTTGCCGACTCTGCCCGACGACCAAAGCGTTGATGTCATTGTACTTGGAGCAGGCGCTTCCGGTCTTTTATGCGCCGCCGTAGCGGCCAGTCGCGGTCTTTCCGTATTGGTGCTTGAAAAAGCGAACAAGGTCGGCAAAAAAATCCTGATGTCCGGTGGTGGCCGCTGTAATTTCACCAATTATTCAGTAGAACCAGAGAACTTTATTTCCGGAAATCCACATTTTTGTAAGTCGGCGCTAAAGCAATATTCCCAGTGGGATTTCATTGCCATGGTAGACCGCTATAACATCACCTACGAAGAACGCAAACATGGACAGCTTTTTTGCGTTCACTCAGCTCGCGATATTCTCGACATGCTATTGGCAGAGTGCGAATCGGGCGGAGTTTCAATTAAATCAAAATGCGAAGTAGAACGCGTTGAAGCCATAGCCGAAACACAGACTGATAGCCGCTACAAACTCTGCACGGTCGACTCGGATGGCGCTCAGAACTTTTTCTGCCGTTCACTGGTTGTGGCAACGGGGGCCTTGTCGATTCCCACACTGGGCGGTAGCGGCTTTGGTTATGACTTGGCCCAACAGTTTTCTTTACCCCTGACCGAGCGACGCGCGGGACTGGTACCGTTCATGTTCAGCGATGCGCTAAAACCAATATGCGAGCGTCTTTCAGGTCTATCAGTTGAAGTAGAGTTGCACTGTGGCACACAGTCTTTCCTCGAAAATATCCTGTTCACTCACAGGGGCATCAGCGGACCCGCCGCACTGCAAATATCTAATTACTGGCACCCCGGACAGGAGCTGAGTATTAACCTTTTGCCGGGGCAGGCCGCTGGTAGCTGGTTATTGGAGCAAAAGCACGCGTTCGGAAAAAGTTTGCTAAGAAATCGACTGCAACAGCAGCTGGCAAAACCACTGATCCGTGAGCTGCAAGCGCTATGGTGGCCCGAGCTGGCCGACACACCGCTGGCAGAGTGCAGTGACTCTCGGCTAGTAGAGATTGGATTACTACTAAACCGCTGGTGCGTTAAACCGTCAGCAACCGAAGGCTATAGGACAGCCGAAGTGACTTTGGGCGGCGTCAATACAGACGCCATCAGCTCAAAGACGATGGAGGCAAAAGAACACCCGGGCTTATTCTTTATCGGTGAAGTCGTCGATGTTAGTGGCCACTTGGGTGGCTTTAATTTTCAGTGGGCCTGGTCATCAGGCTATGTTGCCGGCCTAAACTGCCAGGGGCACAGCTATTCTTGGGCACCTGCGGCAGACAAAGAGCGAAGCACCGCAAATTGACTCCTCAAGTACCCCTTATACTTTGGTAATTCATCTTCTACTTCTGCACAACGCGAACCATAAAATATATGCATCTTTACCGGGGGTAGCATGCGCTCATCAGCGTAATTTTGTGCCGCTATGAAAGCGAGTCCCTTGGCACCAGAACCGGCTATGGCCATCACCGGTTTACAGCATTGCGAACAGGTGCCTCGCTCAATACCGACAATTTTGCGGTACTTTTTAAACTGAATTTCGTGCGCTTCTGGCAATATCACATCACTCAACTTTAATACTGTCGCATCAGCAAAAGGCTGTTGATAGAGCTTTTGGCAAATTGAGCAATGACAGTAAAAACGCAGGACGGGGGGCGCTACAACTTTAAAAGTAGAAGCGCCGCAGGGGCAGCTACATTGCTGGATAACATTTGGATCAGTCATCTTTCATGCCTCGGTATTGCAATATCGTAAAGCCTCTATTATAAGCCAAAAAACCCAGTGACAATGCCAATATCAGCAGCCCCAGAGTTGGGAGCGTGGGTACAGGAATACCCAGTATTCTGGCAATGGCCTGCTCGATCGCCCGAAGATCCTCTGCATTGGTGAGGCCATCTTGGTTTACATCGTAGAAGCTGGAGAGCCCCCAGGATATCGTCACCTGTTCTGCAAGCGCAAGATCGAGAGTATTCACAACGCCATCTCGGTTGCCATCCTCAGGGTTCCAGTTACCCAGAGCCTGATATTGTTGCAGGTCCCCTCGGAGTACTTCCAGTGCCAGACTCGCATCGTCTGTCAATGTGTCCTGAGCTAGCAAATTTAAAGATTCACGATCGATAAGTGGGTCGCCATTTGCATCCTTGATTAAAAAGAGCTCGTCAATCTCGACAGTTTTTGGCCCATTACTCTGCGGATCAAAATCAACCCAGCTGGTAACAACATATTTATAGGTCTCGGTCGCCGCAGCTTGTTGCGCGGTCGGTAGCACGGCCAAGGGCGACTCACCCAAGCCATGTAAAAACTGATTAACAGTCCAGCAATCGTTGAATCCTGACGAGGGGATAGGTGACCCCGCAGCTGTAACACCTGTCGCTTCGGCCCCAAACCACACCCCATTGTTGTCCTCACATACGCCTTTGTTGATAGGGGTGACGGAGCATGCAGTACCCAACGCGCATGGCGGGTTAAAAGCATTGTTAGGCTGAACATTGGGTGCAACATTCACTGCTATTCGACTGCGCTGGTTAGCTGTCCTCGCATGAGCTAGATTACCAGCGATAGAGACGGGGTCGAAAGGAGAACTACCGAGGCCTAAGTCTAAGCCTGCGGCATCTGATATCACGCCATAGATATCAATAATGCTCGCCAAACCGTGACGCGGTAAACCCACGTCACTGACTCCAGCGCCCGCTATTATTAAAGGTACTTGTACTCCTGACTGGTAGACCTGTCCTTTGGCGCGAGTCGGATCGAAGGGTAGGTTTACTGAGTAGCCGAGCGTTCCGTTGTCACCGAAAATAACAATCAAGGTCTTGGCACCTGCCGCCGTAAGCTCCAGGGAATCGCCAGGGCCAGATCTGGTCATCAGTCCCGACTCCAACAGTACTCTGCCTATTTCTTCGGACATAACTGAGATAATCGATTTTTGTAGGGATCGTTGGTCAATTGAATTGTTGCAGTCAAAAGAAGAGCTAGTTGTTACCCCTATGCCCGCAGCACCGAATGTCTGTGGAATTTGCTGCAGTGGAGTATGGGCGGCGCTATAGCTAACGGCGAGGAAGTAAGGCTGGTCACTATTCTGTGCGTTGATCCAACGAATCGCTTCGTTAGATTCTACTGTGGTTCGGTATTCGCGCGCTGTAAACTCCTCAATCTCAATAGGCGCACCGACTTGGTCGGGTTTACTCATTTTTTCAAGATCACCAACGTAATAGGCGTTTTCCATTTCGAAATCGATAAAAGACGGCGGGGGCGCCGTGCACTCGGCTCCAGGGTCAAATACGCCTCCTTGTTCCATGCAAGTGCGTCCCGGCTCCGCGGTACCGCCCGATACGCTGATAACAGTGCAATTTACATTCGCCAAATAACAGGCGCCGGTGTCAGCGCCGTGAGTGGGGTCACTGGCCAAGCTGGGCACGAATCCACAGCTGTAGGTTCCTTTGGAGGCAATACCACCTGCGGTAGAGTCTATAGACCGAAGGAAGCCATGAACGTTGCCATAGTAATAATCGAAACCCGCCTCGATGGGTGTGGTCTTCTCTGCTTCGTTATTTTCGGGGCCACCCATGTGCCACTTGCCCACCATGGCGCTGGTATAACCTGCGTCATTGAGATGATCGAGCAGTGTGTCCTGGTAGGGGTTCAGCTGCGCATTAGCGAGGTCACTCGGCCCAAGTGCACCGGTGGTGCCAGACATGACAGGTAACTGCCCCGTGAACAGAGCGACTCGCGATGGGGAGCACTCTGGCATGGCCCAAACGTTGGTAAAACGCGCCCCTGCACTGGCGATTTGATCAAGCGTTGGGGTGGCTGGTGGCACATCGCCACCATAGCCAAAGGTCGCCAGTTGATCTAATCCCACATCATCCATAATGAACACCACAACGTTGGGTTTAGAGCCACTGAGTGCCAGCCCATTAGTTTGGCCTTCATAACTGTTGAGACAGGCGGCAATCGAGTTGGCGCCTGAACCGTTTCTTGGCAGCCCCGCTTCAAGGCCGACTTTTACTTTTTCAAGCTGAGCGGCTTTGCTGGGGAGAGTGTGCAGATAAGGCGCGATACCTTTGCAGTCATGAAGGCCGCGCATTTGAATCAGTCTTACGGTGCCTCCTACTGACTCAACGTTGCTGAGTTCGTCGATATCAGTAAGATAATCGCTAAAATCTATATCCAAAAATCCGCCAACATGAGACACATTCTGGAGCCCCTCCAGAGAGGACAGCCTGTCATTAAACGCGATATCCAGAGCGCCATGAATGCGTGAAATTCCATCTAGGCCTTTTAGCGTTTTAAGGTGCGAGTTGTAGATGACCCGCAAGGTCCCATCTATCTGCGTAAGCTGACTGAGGGGTTGTAGCGAAATAATATTACCGGGAGAACTCTCCTCGATAATCAGGTTATGGACTGATGAACACCCCGCATAATTGCTTGCAAAGCTATTGATGGCTTGCTGATTATCGAGCACAACCTCATCTGAGCAGCTAGCCGCTGCGGCCTGTTGCGCGCCGACGCTAAAAAATAGGATGACGGCCCTAAACCATAATGTAAGTCCGGAAGTGTTATGTGCATCTTGTTGACTTATATTCATCTAATAACTCGCTTGTCACCAAACAACAGCCGAACCTCAAAATAGTAACAGCCCGGCCGTGTTCGGTTTATCAAAAAAAGTTTCTTTCTGAGGGGCATCCTCATACTCAAGTGCTTGAAGACTACATCAGTCACCCCCATTCAATTTAGAGATTACCTGCTCGTTTATCTCAGTGAGACGTGCTGGTGAAATCTTGAATAGCCGTCTGTCATAGGTCATTAGGCCATTAATCTCACTTTCTACATCGGTTGTCTGGGTATAAATTGCTCCCGCCAATCCTCGCGGCACAAGGTTTTCGATAAGGAGCAGCATTTCCATGTAAGCTGCTTCGTAACCGCCTTTGCTTTCAAAAGCAGCATAACCCCATCCTTTGTCTACTGAGAGATGGCCAGCCAAGGGCAGACCCAAGCCGCCAAATTCTCCGTACACCAGAGCTCGATCGAGCGGTAATTGGTCGACAAACGCAGCTTCGCGTCCATACACATGTAAATCGAGAATATCGCCAGCACCAGTGTCGAACCATCCACTAGGACCGTCTACCAAACGACCGGGATCTCGCTCGCTCACTGCGAAAAGTACCGTGTCGGTATCAAACTGTCCCCAGGCTTCATTGAAAGGCACCCATGCAACAACACTTGTGAAAGGCTCGAGATAGTCAATCATTGCGGCCAGTTCTGATTCGAATAAAGCGGCGGATATCGGGTTACGAACCATGTCTCGCCAAGGCTTTTCGGCGAATAGAGCTGCGATAATGTCCCAGGTCTGGCGTAGTATCTGAGTATAGCGGCTGGCACCACCGTCGCCGGTAGGCATGTCTTGCCAAACCAGCAGTCCCATGCGATCCGCATGCCAATACCATCGAGCTGGCTCCACCTTTACATGTTTGCGAATCGTGTTGAAGCCCATGCGTTTGGTCGCGTCAATATCGAATGCCAGCGCCTCGTCAGTTGGTGCGGTATACAATCCATCAGGCCACCAGCCCTGATCCAGAAGGCCAAGGTGAAACACCGGCTTTCCATTGAGGAATAATCTCGTAGTGCCTGCAGCATCCTTTAATGTCGCTACCTCACGTGCGCCGAAATAGCTTTCTATAACATCCAGCTCTTCTTCATTGCGTAGCATGCGTATTTTTACATCGTAAAGAAAAGGATCATCAGGCGACCAAAGACGAAGATTTTTCATCACAATACGGACTACAGTAGCGTCCCGCCCCGCTGCAGTTCGCACTTCTGCGACCAGTTCATCGCCAGAAAATACAGTTGCTTCCAAAACATCCGTAGGATTCTCTCCTATCGTTCCTATACGCAATTGCACCTCATTGGCGGCGAGGTCGGTGCTGCTGACCAGCTTGTCGATACGATCTGCAGGCACGACTTCCAACCAGACTGTCTGCCAGATACCGCTCACTGCTGTGTAACGTATACCGTGGGGAACCAGGTGCTGCTTGCCATATGCGCCGGGGCCGAGATTCGTTGGATCCCAAACGCCTACAATTAACTCCTGCGCCCCGTTGGAAACCAGTGAATCTGTTATGTCAAAAGTGAATGGATCATAGCCTCCCTGGTGAATTCCTTGCCTATAGCCATTAACCCAAACTTCTGCCTCCCAATCGACAGCTCCAAAATGCAATAACAGTCTTTGCTGATCGTTGAGCGAGGGGGTTTCGAAAGTATGCTGATACCAGAGCCTTTCATTCGGACCCAGTTGTTTTTGAACGCCAGAAAGAAACGATTCAATAGCAAATGGTACGACTATTTTCCCCTCAAAACTTTTGGGCTGTGGCGCGTCTCGCTGGGTAACTGCATATCTCCAACGACCATTGAGATTCAGCCAATTATCTCGACGAAGCTGTGGACGCGGATAATCAGGAAGCGGGTTATCGGCATCGACGCTATCTGTCCAGGGCGTGGTTAGTGCCAGAACCTGTGTTGGCCGGGTAAAATCATAGATTTTGTATCCGACTGCACCTAATGCCCCAACGAGGACCAGTAGCAGGGCCGTAATTATCCGAAAAGAAAACCGTTTCATAAGAAACCACGATGCGTGTGTGCGTTCAGCATAACATTGGGTATCGGCACATTAACTTTTCCAGACCACAGCCACTCAAGACAACAATGCTCTGCCCCAGATCCTCTGACAGTTCTGTCTCCCACCTGGCTCCATCGGCTAAGTGGTCTATACCCTCAGCGCCCTATCGGAGACGATGCGACTGGCGGAGTGCTCACCCCGATCATCGCATCAATGTTTAGCTTGACGAAAGAAATGCAGCGACCGTTCAATGCAGATCAGTTCGCGTTTTAGTATGGGAGCCTCGCCCCGTTAACCCGCAGCGGCAGCTCTTATCCGAATCGGTATCGAACTCATGCGGGGGATGCCTGTGCGGCGATCGAAGTCCCGGTCGCTGAATGACAAGCGTCCGGTATTGCCGCCTTGCCCCAGAGGGTCTTCTTTCTCGTTCGGACTGGTGCCCCAGCTGTGCGGTATGGCAACGCACCCCGGACGTACTTCGCTGGCAGCCTTTGCTACGCAACTGATCATCGCTCGCGCCGATTCTATCTCTACCACCTGACCGTCAGATAAGCCCAGATCGGCAAGGTCGTCGGGATGGATGAATGCCGGGTGGTGTCCCACGCGTTTGCTTTGCACCGGATCCTCATGCCAGCTGCTATTCAACACTTCGTTAATACGGCGGCTGATCATGCGGAAAGGATAATCCTGGTCATCAAGACTGTCGGACTGCGCCAGACGCTGTGAGATTTCCTCCAGCTCCGCCAGCATCGAGGGGTTGCCAATGTCCAGTTTTCCCTGCCAGTCATCAGGCTTGGGCTCGACAGTGGTAGGTGGTCGATCAAACATTTTTCCACGATGCGCTTCAGGATCATCGAAGGCATCGCTAATGGCTACGGGCGATCCTCGCAATGAAATAGACCACGAGGCCATCGGGTCAGGTGTCTCGCCAGGTGGCACCGGAGTCGCTTGCCGGTCCTGTTCTTGCGGGTCGCCGAATAGCGCAAATGACTTTACGTTCAACGTCTTGTTCATCTCTGTGGCAACCCGGTGAATGAACTGATATTCCTCGCAGAGATCCGAACCCTCGGGCACGTCCAGTATAGGGTCGCTAACCTGCCCGTAGGGGCCTTCGAATCCCCAGCCGGCGCCGAACATGCCAAATAGCTCGGGCGCTGCGGTACAGCCTTTTATTTCGTAGTGCAGTTTGGGCGCGATTATGTAATCTGCAAGCTCGCAGGTTTTTGACATTCTGGGGTCAAAGCACACCAGTAGGTCTAAGGCCTGCATCGCTTCATAGGTTTTGATCTGGTCTGGCCATGCCAACATCGGATTACCGCCCAGGCAAATCAAGGCCTTGATCTGACCTTCTCCCGGAGTAAGGATCTCATCAGCCAATGCACCGGTGGGCAGGCCTGAGGCAGATTCCTCCAGATCGCGTACCCGCATCTTTCGGCCAAAGCCCCACGCTGGCATTGGCCCTGGAGACGCCGCTATGGCAGGCGCGGGTGTGATGAACACGCCGCTGTTCTGTTTGACCTCGCCGGCCTGTCGCCAGTGGCCCATCAGGGATGTCAGTGCCAAATTCAGGTATTCCGTGGCATTGCCAAAACCCGACATATTGGGCCCGGTTCCCACGCTGATACTGCCACGTTTCCAACCACTGAGCATATGGGCCGCTTTAACCAGTTGCTCAGAGTCTATGCCTGCATGCGCCGCGACTTTGCCCGGATCGAAGGGCGCCAGTGTCGCTTTCAAGGCGTCCAGCCCTTCCACCTCTGCGTCGACAAAACTCTTGTTGTAACGCGCTTCCTCCAGAATGATCTTGGCAATAGCGCCGAGTATCAATGGGTCTTCGCCAGGTCGACACTGCAGGTAGATATCGGCTTCCTTGGCGCTCTCGGTTTTGCGCGGGTCGACGACAATGAGCTCCATGCCACGTTTGCGCGCATCAAACAGGCGTTTGGCCGGGTTCATACCAAGACCACCGTTCATAGAGATAACCGGATTGGTGCCCACCAGCATCAATCCGTCCCACTCGTCTACACGATAAGGCCCTGCGAGCCAGGGTCCATGGCAGGACAAGGCAATACCCTTGCCTGGCTGATCGATAGTGACAGAAGTAAATTTCATAGCGCTGCCCATAGCGTCCATTAGGGCCAAACTATAGGCGTGTGCATTGAGGTTATTGTAACCAAAGGTTCCGATATACATGGCCACTGAGTCAGGGCCGTGCTCGGCGATAATACCCTGCAGTTTTTCGGCCATTTCGGCGGCGGCGTCTTGCCAGTGGATATCGTAATGCTGGCCGTCTGGGCGGCGCTTTTTGCTGGATAGCAGGCGCGAGGGTAGCGTGTGGTGATTAACCAGCCGACGTCCCTTAATACAACTGAAGCCGGCAAAGGCGGGATTGTCTTTATCCCCGTGAGTGGCGGTGGGGAGCCCGTCTTCAAAATCGACAACAAGCCCGCAGTGGGCATGGCAGGAACGGCACATCACATGCTTCTGTTGTTTTGTCATATTACACCTGGCTTGCTTATTGTTATCTCGACTCAATGCAGTGCTGATAGTAGCCTATTTTCACAACGGCATAGGCAAGTTAACTTTTTGACATTAGAGGAACCCAGCCTCAGACCTCAATCTACTGCCCTATCCCATTCTGTAAACGCACTAATTTCAGGGTCTCGGTAATGCTGGGCAGGCACTTTGTCCTTATGAAGACCTGGGTATTTCTGGTGAAGAGCCTGATGACGCAATGCATAGTGTTTGCCATCCGCAGTTGCCTGATGCTGAGGATGTTTGGAGTGAGGTTGCTGACAAGTCTGGGGAGTGGTTGAATCAGGTGCGGGGTGCGATGTAGGTATGACTCGAATTGTAGCAATATTAGAGCCACACTGCATAGCTCATGACGTCGAGCGGGAATCGATGACGTTTACAGGTATTCATGCGCCGATTCTATCAATTACAGCGAGTTAAGTTGTAAGTACGCTATTCCCCCCTCGCTAGATACGCCTTTGTATAGGCAAGGCTATCGCCGTTATCCAGCAAAGTACCGTTGGGTAATTCCTGAGTACGGGCACTGATTTCCAACATAGCCTGGCCCAGCTTCTTTGAACTGGTGACCAACTTCCCGGGGCGCAATAAGACCTCGGTAATATGATGGCCGATATTCGTCGTTTCACTGATAGGGCGAATATAAGCCGAGCGATAACTAAATGACCGCAGCCCGGTGCCCTCGGCCATGGCCGCCACATCCCGTTCGGTTTGACGTTTATCGTGTGCCCAGGGCGCATCGCTGGCGCCAGTGCCCATACCGGCAATAAAATGATAGGCCATGGGGGAATCAATGTGACCGGCAGCTCTTCGCGCGGCTAACCAGACCGGCACAAAGGCCGCGGGAAAGTCCACATGAATCAGCGTGTAAGTCGCTGCGTCGACGCTCATGGAAGAAGTGCCAAGCGCCCATAGCACCGTGCTAACCTCGCCAAGTTGACTATTGAGCTGGGAATAATCTGTAAAGTCCTTGTGCATAATCACCGAGACTTTATCGCGAGCTTCAACAGATGCGATATAATCCGTGCTGCGCCGAGTAACGACATAGACTTTTTCTACTTCATTATCCTCGACGGCGGCTTTTAATAAACCGCCTCCGGCTGAACCTGTCGCACCAAAAACCATCACCACCTTATTAGCGCTGGTATCGCGCTCGGCATTGTCTGCAGGCTCTAGAGACCCCTGGGTTGCCGCACCCCAAACGTTGAAACCAATGATCAACGCAAAAACCACCGTAAGCATAATAGCCAACCATTTTATTATCATAAAATAACCGTTTGATGTCTTTTTAAAAAAGTTATAGGGGGGATCTCAATCCTCCGCCGTCAATAAAGAAAACCGACCCCGCTGGGCTTCGACAACATCCTCGATGAACTGCGTGTTCAGCAGGTTATCGGGGATGAGTGGACTTGCCCTAACGATCGACGTATCGCGCAGCTGAACTAGAGATTACTTAGGCCGCGTGTTTAGCAGCGGCCATCGCAGCTTTGAAATCAAAGCCCATTGCGATAAATACGATTACCATCACATTGAAGGTGACTTCGAAGTAGCCGCTAATCGCGGGCAGATCTACAATACCGACCAACAACGCAGCCAAGAGAACGTGATATGAGATACCAATATATCCCAAAGTAAGCGCCGCAATTTTTGAAGCCACTGATTCGCCGTACAGTGGAACAGCCTCCAATACGGTGTAAAAACCCCTTTCGTCTATGCCAACGTGCAACTGGATAATGGCCTAGCCTACGACAAGCTGGGCGCACAGATATTCCAGTGCCCCCATGACCCGTTTCAATGGGTGAGCAGTGCACCCGGCATGAGCGTTGGTGGCTACGAGCCCCCACGGGGGCCAGACGACCCCATGGTGGTCTTCATGATGAACTCCCCCATGACTAAGACCCAAGAGCAGGGTTTAGGTCGCGACCAGCTGCGGATGGGACGCCACCGCGTGTACAGCACACCTTTCGCCACTTACGAGCAGCAGATTCGTGAGCAGTTACAATCCATGCTCGGCCAGCACGGTTTCAAACACGAGCGGGATATTTGCGCCATCACCGTCAACCGCATTCCCCACGGCTACTCCTATCCCTACCTCGCTCTGGACGACCCCGAGTGGGAAGATGGTCAGGCGCCCCACGAAATCGGCAGAGCCCAGTTCGGGCGTATCTCTATCGCCAACACAGATTCGGAAGCCATCGCGCTGATGGATGCGGCATTTGATGCGGCCTGGAGGTCGGTGGAGGAGCAGACCTAGCAATAGAAATTACCCGTAGACACTACCCAATCGGTAACACTGTAGCCCCAGGTCAAGAAGAGCAGACTATGAGAAGTGTTGTGGTCGTCACCATTCGGGCGTGTGTGGACAACTAATAAAACTCGGTCCAATAGATGTCTAGTTATTTATGAATTAATTGACACTCTAGAATTGCGCCATTGCAATGTACATTAAATCTCTAACCACACTTTTTTGACACTCACTGTCAGGTAACCGATTTAATTTACACTTCGAGGAGTAACTATGGTGAAGCATAGGCTATGCCAGAGTGTCGACACACCAGCACGACCTCACCGCGCAATTAGCTGCACTGAAATAGGCCGGAGTACAAGATCACAGCGACTTCCTATTTAAAGATAGGGCCAGCGGCAAGAACGATAACCGGAAGGGTCTCCAGCTCCTTCTAACCAAGGCCCGCAAAGGCGACCATGTTATCGTCACCAAGTTGGAATGACTGGAAGTCGTATGAGATGGTGCTGCGCTATGCGCATTTGGCACCGGATCATTTGAGCCACGCCGCAGCGAGAATTGAACGGGTGCTGGAGATCGTAGAGCCAAACTCTACGAAAACTCTACGTTTTTTGGAGGAGACAACTCACGCGAATGCGTAAGTCTTTGAAAGATATGGCGCGCCTGGCACGATTCGAACGTGCGACCGCCTGGTTCGTAGCCAGGTACTCTATCCAGCTGAGCTACAGGCGCGTTGAGGAGGCGTACTATAAGGATGAAGCTGTTATTCGTCAAGCGCCCTTGCAGGCTAATATTGGTTGCTAAACAGACAAACCCAACGTGTCCCTGGCCTCCCGCGCCAGTTCCTCACGGAAGTCTGGGTGGGAGATATTAATCAAGTCCCGGGCCCGCTCAGCAATCGAGCGCCCCCGCAGTTCAGCGATGCCATATTCAGTCACGACATAGTCCACCAGTGCCCGCGTTGTTACAACGCCTGCGCCTCGTTCCAGAGCCGGTACAAGGCGGCTAAATGCACCTTTTTTGGCGGTGCTCGGCAAAGCGATAATCGATTTTCCATGTTCAGAGAAATTAGCACCAAGCACGAAATCTACCTGCCCCCCTACCCCCGAGTAAATTTTGTGCCCCATGGAGTCAGCGCAGACCTGCCCGCTCAGATCGATTTGAATAGCGCTATTGATCGCGGTCACTTGAGGATTCTTGGCAATCACCACCGGATTGTTTACGAATTCGATATCGAGAAAGGTCACTTCCGGGTTGTCATCTACAAAACGATACAGACGATCGCTCCCCATGGTAAAGCCAGTAACGGTTCGTCCGCGAGCAACCTTTTTGTTGGAGTTCGTAATTACGCCAGCTTCAATCAGGTCCAGCACGCCATCAGAGAACATCTCGGTATGCACACCAAGATCGCGACGGTCTTTCATGAATGAAAGCGCCGCATTGGGAATTGCGCCGATACCCATTTGCAGACAATCGCCATCTTTAATCCGACTAGCGATGATCTCTCCGATACGCCGCTCGGTATCCGAAATATCCTTTCTTGCTATTGTGATCAGTGGCGTCTCGGCCACAAAAGCGTAATCGATATCGCGTATGTTGATGAAACTATCACCGTGGGTGCGCGGCATATTCGGATTAACGTGAGCAATGATCCGTTTGGCCACATCACAGGCGGCTGCAGTCGCTTCGACCGATATACCCAGCGAGCAATTTCCATGCTGGTCCGGGGTTGATACCTGCACCAGCGCGGTATCTACCTGCTGCTCGCCATGACGAAGAAGTTTGGGGATTTCAGACAAAAACATAGGCACATAATCGGCCCTGCCTTCGTTGATCAGGTTACGAGTTGTTTTACCGGCAAAAAAGCAGCGATTGCGTAAATGGCCCTCAAGGGCTGGGTCAGCAATAGACTCAGCGTGCTCAAGGTGCAGTTGCATCATGGTCACCCCACAAAGTGACTGAGCATGTTGCGCAAGGGCCTCTAACAGAACAGTGGGTGTGGCAGCCATGGAATGACACCAGATATTCTCGCCGGAGCCAATAATGGAAACGGCATCGAGAGCCGTCTCAGTAAAGCAAGCCAAGCTACTTATCCTGGCGAATATAGCCGGGAGAGGAATTCATGTACAGGCGAATGGGCCAGTTGCTCTCTCCCAGGTGGACAACGAGACCGTAGTTATCGTCATCGTAGTCATAAACCCATTCATACTCGATATCCAGTGGTTCCGACTCCTCCGGCGCCTGCCCAACGACGAGAACCTCTTCAATAGTGTCGGGGTGTCCCATCGATACTTTAGGCACTGCAATATAAACCCTGGTGCTGCCCTCGGTGTCGCCAGGTTGGATGTCGGTCACTTCCACACCCATTGTCTCGCCCTTGTGCCCTTTCACCAGCTCTATCCAGTCAGACTCCAGTGATGTGCCCTCCTGGGCCAGGGAATACAGGGACAGCAGCGCCATCGATGCCAGCATGCACTTGATCAGATTCATGGGGGTGTTACTCATCTTGGATAATTATCCTCTCGACTATCAGCTTAGTTGAAATAGTGTGAAATTCAGGACTCGTGCTCAATAATAACGCCGTTCTTGTCGTGTGCTAATTCACGCCCGGCGGCAGAAGAAAGCCACAGCGCACGCAACAGGTTCACCGCCGCCATACTCAGATGCTGTTCGGCGGCTTGCAGTGCCAGCGAGGCTGCCTGGGCTTTCTGTTCTCCGCTCAAATGACCGGCCCTCGCAGACATCTCGGCGTCGACGCCCGAGATAACGGACTGAATTTCGCGCGCCACTTCTTCTGAGGCATCTCGTAATTCATCAGAAAACTGCTGAAATTCAGCGGCACTCATAGACATTGCACGAGCACTTCGCCAAGTCAATCGGGCGGGCATTGTGGCGAGTTCAAAGCCCATGGACATCATTTTGCCGATCATTGGATTCATCTCCTGTCGGTGAAGGAGGCAATTATAAAACCAGAGCAAGATCTTTGGTATCTCAATACTGCCCTAAATTTACTGTCTGGGGTTTTCAAACGGTGGCAGTGAGTGCTTTGCGCGCAGCCAGTTCAAGGCACGAAATACTCCCTCTCTGGCCACCAGCAATCGCTCTAGGCGGTATTTTCCGGGGAAGTTCATGATCAACAGCCCGACCAGCATCATCAGCACACCCTGCCCGGGCATGAACAAAAGTATGAAACCAATCATAACCAACAGACCACCAGCTACGTTCTTTAATAGCGCCAGCATCAAGGCTCCAAGACCCAGTTGCTCTCGCAAGGCATGTCGGCGTGGGCCGCTGAAGTAGTCTACCGGCAAATGGGCCACTACCCACGGCACCGCGAAGACCGCAGCCGCCAACGTTACCAGCGATAGTCCTGAGCCCCAGAGTATTAGTTCTGGAAGGTAACTTGAGATTAATTCGACCATGCACTTGATTCGACTACCTGTAGACGCCAAATTCTCAGGTTTTCTGGCTAAAAGTCGAGTATTTTGTCGACCGATTATCCTCAATACCATTAATCTAGTCAAAACAGACCCAGTTTGAGACGTTCACGGATGAAAAAGGCCGTTTTTATAGCCCTGCTACTGGCTGCCACATTACTGGCGCCACAGCTGTCATCAGCTGAAGTTTTCATGTGTGTCGACCCTGACAGCGGCAAAAAAACCTTCACGGACAAGGCCTGTCCGACTGTGGGTGAGCGCAAAAAAGTGAAAGTACAACCCACCAATTTCGGTCAGGGCAGCAAACCAGCCCACGGCCAAGGCACCTGGTCCAGCGATCGCGATACCAGTATCTCCGGGACAGACAACCTAAACAGCCATAGCCGACGCGTGGAAGAAGCCCGTACCGCTGGTAACACCCACTAGGGTTTTTGGGCCCCGCGAAAATATTTTTTAACACTCCACCTATTCATTCCCATTTGCGTCTAAAATCCACGGTCTGAATTTGGCGGAAAAACACGCATGAAAGCACTGGTCAAAAAAGAATCCCGCGAAGGCATTTGGTTGGAAGACGTGCCCGAGCCACAACTCGGCATCAACGATGTACTCATCAAGGTCAAGCGCACCGCGATTTGCGGAACGGATATGCACATCTACAACTGGGATGCCTGGGCACAAAAAACCATCCCGGTACCCATGGTCGTAGGGCACGAATTCGTCGGTGAAATCGCTGATGTCGGCGCCAATGTTAACGACTTCAGGCCTGGGCAAATCGTTTCTGGTGAAGGACATGTCGTCTGTGGTCGCTGTCGTAACTGCATGGCAGGCCGCCGTCATCTTTGCAATCAGACCTCTGGAATCGGTGTAGATCGCCCTGGGTCATTCGCAGAATACGTTGCCCTGCCCATGTCCAATGTCTGGGAGCACAGCCCAGGTATAGACCTCGACGTGGCCTCTCTGTTCGACCCTTTCGGCAATGCGACACACACTGCTTTGCAATTCGACCTGCTGGGTGAAGACGTACTCATTACCGGTGCCGGACCCATTGGCGCAATGGCGGCAGCAGTATGCAAGCACGCGGGGGCTCGTCATGTTGTCATTACCGACGTCATTGATTCCAGGTTGGACCTTGCCAGAACTCTGGGCGCTACTCGCACGGTGAATGTTACCCGTGAGCGTATAGCTGATGTTAAAGCAGAGCTGGGAATGTACGAAGGCTTCGATGTTGGCCTGGAAATGTCTGGGAATCCTCAGGCCTTTAATGAATTAATCAACAATATGTGTCACGGCGGCAAGATTTCTATTCTGGGTATTCCTGCAGAAAATACGGCTATAGACTGGAATAAAGTGATCTTCAATATGCTCACGCTCAAAGGCATTTACGGCAGGGAGATGTATGAAACCTGGTACAAAATGTCGGTGATGATTGATTCCGGCCTGGATATTTCTCCGGTAATTACTCACCGCTTGCCGTTCACCGAATTCCAGACTGGGTTCGATGCAATGAACACGGGGGAAGCCAGCAAGGTCGTCCTCAACTGGGACGCCTGAGGAGTAAAAAATGTACGATCGTTTTGGCGAGCACCTGTCGAATGAGCTTAACGGTATTGAAGCAGCGGGCCTTTACAAACACGAGCGCTTGATTACCACACGCCAAGGCGCTCATGTCAGCGTAAAAGAGGGCGAGGTACTGAACCTCTGTGCCAATAATTATCTTGGCCTGGCGCAACACCCAGAGGTCAACGCCGCAGCGGCAAGAGGCTTGGAGGAATGGGGATACGGCATGGCCTCGGTTCGATTCATTTGCGGCACCCAGACCTTGCACAAACAGCTGGAAAATAAACTCAGTGATTTCCTGGGCACCGAGGACACTATTCTTTATCCGTCCTGCTTTGATGCCAATGGTGGTTTATTCGAAACCTTGCTGGGCGCCGATGACGCTGTTATCTCGGATGAATTGAATCATGCCAGCATTATTGATGGCGTGCGGCTCTCTAAAGCGCAGCGCTACCGTTATAAAAACAATGATATGGCAGACCTGGAAGAACAACTCAAAGCAGCCGATGCAGCAGGCGCCCGCTTTAAAATGATTACCAGTGATGGCGTATTTTCCATGGATGGCTACATTGCGAGGCTGGATGAGATCTGTGACCTCGCAGAAAAATACAATGCACTGGTGCACTTTGATGACTGCCACGCCACCGGTTTCGTCGGTGAGGGTGGTCGCGGCACCCACGAACTGCGCGGCTGCATGGACAGGGTCGATATCATCACAGGAACGCTGGGCAAAGCTCTGGGAGGTGCTAGCGGCGGCTATACCTCGGCCCGCAAGGAAGTGGTAGCTCTGCTACGCCAGCGCTCCCGTCCATATCTTTTTTCTAACACCGTGGCGCCACCGGTGGTCGCCGGTGCAATCAAGGCCATTGACCTGGTAAGTGAGTCGCCCGAACTTCGCCATCGTCTACAGCACAACACTTCGGTGTTCCGGGAAGGCCTTAATCGGCTTGGATTTGAGCTTCTGCCCGGCGAACATCCCATTGTGCCAGTGATGCTGCACGATGCGGCGAAGGCTGCCAGGTTTGCTGAACTTATGCTGGCACAGGGAGTTTACGTTGTGGCTTTTTCTTTCCCGGTAGTACCTAAAGGGAAAGCTCGCATTCGAACTCAGATGTCCGCTGCACTTAACGACGATGACCTGGAAATGGCGATTGAGGCGTTCGGGCGAGCCAAGGACGAGCTGGGCTAGCGGCCCACTGACTCGACATGTCAAAGCCATTAAATGCCGGCACCCATCCAACACTCGAATTTAATCCACCTCCGGTGCTGCGCAATCCGCACGTGCAAACACTCATCTCCAGCACCCCGCTGCGCAGTTGGCCACTTAAACGACGAACGAAAGCACTGCAGGCTGCGGCCCAAAGTGTGGTTTTAAACTGCAGCGACGGTATTCGACTGCACGGTTACTACAACGCCAATCCCTCCCCTACTCGTGGCCTGGCCATTCTGCTGCACGGTTGGGAGGGCGATGCCGAGTCCAGCTATCAATTGTCTAACGCCCACTCTCTGCTACACGCAGGTTTCGACGTATTTCGCCTGCACCTGCGAGATCACGGGCCTAGCCACGCACTCAATCCGGAACTTTATAACTCCACTCGTTTGCAGGAAGTTATAGATGCAGTGAGCGAAATCCAAACCCTGTATCCCCACGAGAAAACTTTTCTGGCCGGACATTCTCTGGGTGGCAACTTTTCTTTACGCCTGGCTGTTAAAGCACCGGAGCAAGGGCTCAAAATCGATAAGGTGGTAGCCGTTTGTCCGGTACTTGATCCCTGGCGCACAATGCAGGAACTGGAAACAGGCAACCCTATTTATCACAAGTACTTTGTTCATCGCTGGAAACGTTCCCTTAAAATAAAACTAGAGCACTACCCGGAACTCGGCTACGGCGATACCTTGCTGGACATGCAGACTCTGGCGGACATGAACGAGTATTTCGTGCCCCACTACACCGGTTTTGAGACCCCGGAGAGTTACTATGACGCCTATGCTCTAACCGGCAACACCCTCGCCAATTTATCCATCCCGGCCCACCTGATTCTCAGTCAGGACGACCCCATGATTCCCTGTGACGATATTGAACGCATCGCCAGAACTGATGCGCTTACTATCGAAACACCGAGATACGGCGGTCACTGTGGTTTTTTGATGAACTGGAAAATGGATGGTTGGATTGACCAACGCCTGCTGACACTGTTCCGCTAAAGCGCTGATGCAATCTTGAACCACATCAACCAGCGTCCACTTGAAAGCACCAGGCTTGAATCAATCGCTTCAACTCAGCACGCTGCTCAGTCACGCGCTTGTTACTGCGAATCGAATCGAAGATACGTGCCAAATGACGGCGCTCTTTTTCATCCAACCAATCCAGCGCGGGCTGGGTTAAGGTCAAAGCCGCGCGCACCGCGTGGGTTCGCTGGCTGATTAAACGATGATGCTGCATCGCTCGACCCAATATGACAAAGGGGAAGTTGGCATTACGTGAGGGACCATAAGAAAGACGATTACCTCCCGTGGGTACGCCACTGACCGACCATCGAGCAATATCATCAGAATATTTGAGCGCGCTTCGGGTTGAGGCAAGGGCACCGCCAATACCTCCCGCGAGAGTTGCCAGTCCCCCCAGCAATCCGCCAGTCATGCCGTCGACCAATACTCCCGCTCCACCTCCGGCAACGCCACCTGCGGCCCCCGCTGCAATCAGCAGTTGCCGCCTGTTTAAACCCCAGAGATACCAGTTTTGCTGATGAAATAAATCTTCCTCAGCAAAATCAATTCCCTGCTCCGATTTATGCAGCTCCCGATAGTAGAAAAGCTCTTCCACCCGATTGCGACTTTCTCGCTCACGCTTTATTAAATGTCGTTGATAGCGCGCAAATAATAGCTTGCGCACTGGGGTTTCAGGCGCCCCTTCAGGCACAGCTTGATCGACTGTGTAGGTGAGGCCTTCGTAGATAAGATCTGCAATAATTTCTGCGGCTTCCTGATGCTGCCGATGTCGATCCGCCTCGAGCAGTTCTACCGCGCGCTGCAAAGGCTGCTGCCACTCAGGGTCCAGGTGACCAAACAGCGTTAGTAAATCCAACTGTTTGCCGTGTTCAGCGCGATGCGCATCAAAAACGCGAACCGTCTGGAAATACTGCCCCAAACCTGCACACCATTGCTCCACAAACTCAGAATTCCCAATCGGATTTACCAGGGCGAGACTAGGCCGCCCGGTCCAACGCAAAACTTCCATCTCTGCTTCATAGTCCGCACCAAAGGGCACGGAACCATCGACCACATAAATAATGCCTGCACCATTAACGATAGGCCGCAAGGCAAGGCATTCATCGGTGAACTGCTCGTCATGACTGTGTGCTTCCAGAAAACGCTTAACCGCTGCGGGCCTTGCCGCCGCGTCAGTACAGTCAGTCTTTAACCATGCCAGCATCTGTCTGGCTCGCTGCATTCCCGGCGTATCAAGCAATTCGTATAACGTTGTTCCATCCACTTGCAATGGAAAACGACGGGTAGCACGGGTAGAACCCGCCCGCGCCGCGATATGCACCGAGTCATCTCGCGCCAGAGTCGCAACAATGGATGACTTTCCCTTGTTAGGTCTGCCAACGACAGCAAAACTAGGCAGCAACTCTACCTCTTTCCCAGCAGACATTAGTTACTGTCCCCCCAGAGGCGCCAGTGCCGTGGCAGCAAAAGGCAGTGCGCTGGCGAATGCCTGCCAGTCTCGCAGCGAGGCTTCTCCCAACTCTCGACCAGGCAAGGATACCAATTGCAAACTGCACCTTGAGACACCGTGAACCTCGGCAAGCACATCCGCTAAATCAGCCATAGGGGGCTCCCAGGCCTTCACCGCAACTAACAAGTGTGACGGCTGCAGCCGGTTTATGCCTTCAATAGCGTCTAAATCATCGGCGGGAGAACCCAATCCAGCCTGAAAGCTGTTTTTCACCTCAATGAGTCCACTTGCCAATGCCATTGCACCTGCCCATTCCAACAACACTGTTCCTGCCTCACAGACGACAGGTTGAACTAGGGCGTCTACATGATCTTCGTCCGCCGCTTGAGTAGAAACAACTGGCATTCGCATACGAGTGAGCACGCTGCTGGCACCAGGCATTGATAGAAAAGCTCTGCTGACTTCATTGCGGTAAGCTCGTGTTGATAGCAACCAGAGCAGCAGGCGAGGTAACAAGGAGTACAATGACAAGCACATAAATAGAAAGGGCCACCAGGCACGGCGACTCTCAGCAGATATTTGTCCCAGGTCAAGCTGCGTAGCATAATAGCGAGTGTCGGCAATAATCTCGGGTGATACAGCAGCCGAAGGCAACAATGCTGACCACGGCAATGCCAATATTGCTGCGAATCGGGTCACCATCGCATCGCTGAAAGCAAAAGTGGAGCCCCAAACAAAGCTGAAATCGTTGAACGCCAGCAAACCTATAAATGAAATCATCGCACCGACCGCAAACAGGGCACCAAACTCCTGCCCATATTTAAACAGCAACAGGCGAACCACCGAACTGCTCTCTTGCAGGTAGCGCCAATCTGGCAACGCATAGCGAATGACAAACCGAGCCGGATTCAGAGGAAAAACACTCGCCGTACTGCCGCGTAAGGAACGAATAATTGCCCAGGCGGCAATCAACGACGTGGCCAGTGGG
Source organism: Candidatus Seongchinamella marina (assembly GCF_026262685.1). Classification (NCBI taxonomy): domain Bacteria; kingdom Pseudomonadati; phylum Pseudomonadota; class Gammaproteobacteria; order Cellvibrionales; family Halieaceae; genus Seongchinamella; species Candidatus Seongchinamella marina. The sequence continues at coordinate 716,181 of NZ_SHNP01000001.1, read as the reverse complement.
AGAAGCACAAACAGAGCCAATAATAGGAACACGTTGACGAGGGCACGGTCACTGGCCAGCAAAAAGCCAGACATGGCAAGTAACCCGAAAAGAATCGCAGCCAATCGCATGATCAGGGCAGCATGGGCTTCACTCAGCCAGCGCGGCGCTTTATTGCCGTCTGTTGGGTTCACCTCCTCCAGCCAGTGCATCAGGCACTGCCTGTCTTCAGCCTGCGACAAGGATTTTCCAATGGCGTGATCACGCTCACGCAAATCCTCGAGTTTGCTGGCCCGATCAGACCGCAGTTGTTCATCGAGGCGATAAAGGTGGTCCAGCGCCGGCATCAGGCCGCTGGCAGGCCCAGGGCCTTTTCTCTTAATTCTCATTGCCCCATGATAAATTAAACGATGCCCATTGTAGACGGACAAAATACACCATGACCCGCACACTTATTGCAGTAGTTTTGATATCCAACGTGTTACTGACAGCATGCGCCGAGCCGCAGGGGCCGGAGCAAGCCATAAAAGGCCAAATTACTGGTATGGAGGACGCTCTGGCAGAGCGCAGCTCGATGAAGTTTATGGCGACCCTGGCGGAATCGTTCCTGGGGGGTAGGTCAGGGCAATTAGACACCGATAAGGACGCGGCCAGAAAAATGCTAGCGGTCTATTTCCTGCGCTACCATCGGATTCGCGTGGCAGTCACTCACATTGAGGTCAAAATTTATCCTGACGAGCAGTTCTTAGCCAGTGCTTCGGCCAGGGTTGCCCTCGCCGGTGGCGAAAACCTGCTGCCTAACGCTGCCGGCTTCTATCAGGTCACCTCCCAGTGGCGTAACTTTGATGGCGACTGGAAGCTGACTCGACTCCAATGGCAGTAACAGGCGGACTCCTTAGACAAAGAAATCCGAGTTATCTGCCCCCAGTGCAACCGCTCCCAGGTTACGTGCAAATGATGTGGGGTTGTTTGCAACATGGGCTCTGGCGGTATGAATATCCAGAAAGCGCTGCTGAATGTCACTGCCGTCGAAAACAGATGATCCACCGGCAGACGAAAATAGCGAGTCCACCACCTCTATCGACTTCTCAATCACTAACGAGGCCTGGTAGCGATAAAGAATACGGTCTTGCAGTTCGACTTCTCGACCATCACGCAAAGCCGACATCATTCGGTCGAAGTTTCCAAACAGCACGGCAGACATTTCTTCCAGCTGATTTGTTGCTTCGGCAATGCGAGTCTGAGTCGTAACATCACCTGCTAATTTAGTCACGTCACCACTGGCGCGCTTAGTGACCAGGCCAGCGTATAAATTCAGTGCATCGCGTGCGGCACCAATGGCGGGGGTGGATACTACGCGAATAAACAACTGCGCCCAGGGCATGTGGTAGAGCGCAGGGGAGCGTTCAGTGACACCGGGGTTGGTGCCCGCGAATCCATCGGTTTGCTTGTGCGTTCTGTAATCTGGCACAAACACATCGTCCACCACGATGTCATTAGACCCGGTGCCCTGCAGTCCCATGGAGTTCCAGGTGTCGACGATCTCATAATCGGCGCGAGGCACCAGGAAGGTGCGATAGCTGCCGTCCGGCAAAATGCCTCCCAGTAGCACCCAGCTGCAATGATCGCAGCCAGAACTCCAACCCCATCTGCCGCTAAAGCGGAAACCACCTTCGACCTCTTCCACCTTACCCATAGGAGCGTAAGAAGATGAAATCCGGGTGTGAATGTCATCACCCCAAACGTCTTGCTGGGCACGACAGTCCATAAGAGCGATTTGAAAGGCATGAACAGCGACAATTCCGCCAGCCCATGCAGTCGACATGCACGATTCCGCAATCGCCATTTGCATGCGGAAAAAGTCCTGAGGGTCCAGTTCCGACCCGCCCCACGCCGCTGGCTGCAGGGCCAGAAAGAACCCTGCATCTTGCAAAGCCTGGATGTTGTCTTCCGGCACACGCCGCGCCTCGCGGGCGCTGGCCGCATTTGCGCGCAACTGCGGTTGCAGGGCAAGCACTCTCTGGTACATTTCCTCGCCGGCCTGCGCCTTGGCGACAGCTTCTTCGTTCACGACTACGGTCATTGGATCTCTCCTTGTTTAAATTCGCGACTGTCAGGTCATTACCTGATTACGCACGGTTGCAATACACAGACTTCTGGGACCGGCATTGGTCCTGATTGTCTCGGCTTGCGTATAACCAGCTAAACCACAGGGCTTTAACGATGCGAACTTCTCCTCCAACCTACAGCCAAATCCGCGACCCCAAAGGTGAGCGCCCGCTTCCCTGTAGAGGTTGTATGCCAGACTGCAAGAACCGGCAACACTGTGAGGGCAAACTGTGGAGAACACCCTGGACGAATCCCGGACAGGCGCCGCGATAAGGCAACACGTCTGCTGGTCGATCAGTTTAGCGGTAAATGACCTACTTTCACCCAAATGACAGTTTCCTGCTCGACGTAGGGGCAATGCTGACTTAGATGGGGACTGCGCATCCACGTGCCTGCCGGGTAACGACCAAATTCATCGATAAATTCTCCACTAACGACGTAAATCTCCTCGCCCCCAAAATGCTGGTGCGGCTGGAATTGTTCCCCTGCTGGCCACCGTACCAGTGCGGTAGACTCACCCTGGCATTCGTGCAGGGGCATTACCTGAAGACTGCCCTGCCCCGGCCTCCAGGCACTGGTTTCAGTGTCTAGAACAACATGCGCAGTGTCACCGGGCTGAAATTGATGCAACTTCACCAGAATGACACAGCCCTCCACACTGAAAGGCGCATGACGAAAGCCCTCGGGATTACGAAAATAGGTGCCGGCGTGGTAATCCCCGGTTTCATCAGAAAAAAACCCTTCCAACACCAGGATTTCTTCTCCCAAAGGATGATCGTGAGCATGAAAATGAGAACCGGGATCATAGCGCACGATACTGGTGGCATGCCCCTGCTCCGCTTCCTCGCGGGCTAACGGCTTTCTCCAAACACCCTCCCTCGGACTAGGGAGCCATTCCCGGTCTCGCGTGTTGATAGCGATTCGCTCAGAAAAATCCATGTTTAACATCTTGTCTCTCGCAAAAGTTCATGAAGCCGGGGCGCCGGGCGAATGATCGGATTTTGTCGATATTTCGTACACAATTCAAATAGGAGATTGACCATGCTGCGTTTACTGATCAACCTTACCATTGTGTTGGGCCTGACAGCCTGCTCTCAAGTTCAGGTGACCGCTTACCAGGACATGCAACCTGCCTTCAAGGTGGAGCAATTCTTCGATGGCCAACTAACCGCTCACGGAGTCGTGAAAAACCGGGGTGGGAAAGTCATAAGGACCTTCGATGCCACTATCGCTGCTACATGGCGGGACGGTGTAGGTACCCTGGACGAGGACTTCGTGTTTAATGATGGCGAACAGCAAAAACGGATTTGGACCTTAACACCCAGGCCTGATGGCACTTATATCGGCACGGCTGGCGATGTCACCGGAGAAGGGCTGCTGCAGCAAGCGGGCAACAGCGTTTTTCTCGATTACGTGCTCCAAGTTCCCTATAACGATAGCGTTATCGAGGTACGCGTGGACGACCGCATGTACCTGTTGACACCGGACCTGTTGATTAACGAGTCCAAGCTGAAAAAGTTTGGTCTTGTAGTCGGCGAACTACTACTCGTCATCGCTCGCCAACCCTCATAAACATTAGGCTCGGTAGGGTTTAATCACGTTGTCAGCGTACCAGTTGATCATCCCTATCTTCTCTTCGACGCTCTGGGTATCTGGTTCTGCCGAATAGGGATTACGAAACGCGATGATAACCTCTGTTACACCTGCAGCGGCAAGGTCTCCCAACCCATCAACAGAGTATGCAGCTTCCGTCATGGCGTGATATTCAAACGCACCACTTTCTCGACCGTAGTCTTTGCGAAAACCTTCAATCTGGGAAATCATGCTCTGCAACTCCTGCAGTGAGGATCCCGCAGATATCCAGCCATCCCCAAGCCTGGCGGCTCGCCGCAAAGCGGGTTTAGCGTGCCCGCCCACCAGCAGCGGGATATGGTGATCGGGCACGGGGCATAGCTTGATCGGATCCATCTGGAATATCTCACCGTCATATCCAAAGTACTCACCGGACATTAGACCGTTCACTATTTCCATCATTTCATCCATGCGCTTGCCCCGCTTCTCCCACGGAATCTGACAAGCCAGAAAGTCTTCGGGCCATGGACTAATGCCCACCCCCAGCCCCAAGCGATCACCGATCATCACTGCAAGCGACGACAGCTGCTTGGCGACCACCACGGGCTGGCGCACAGCCAGTTTAATCACCGAGGTGGTAAACCGAATGTGCTCAGTGCGGGCCGCCAGGTAAGGAATAGCGACAAAGGGTTCTAAAAATGGCACGCCATCGAGGAAATCCCGTGTTCCGTCATCGTTGTAAGGGTAGACGTCGCTTCCCTCCTGCGGATAGCAGATACTGTCTGGGAACGTAAAAGTATCAAAGCCTGCAGCTTCAGCCGCCTGAGTCAGCGGCAAGTATTGGTCTGGCGGACACATGGTCGCGTGATATGCAAATTTCATGGATTTCCCCTCTCATCATTTATCGTTAGATGACTGAATAGACATTGCGACGGAGCGGCCACGTCTCGTTCCAGCGTTTCTCCGTCACCGTTACCCTGCAAAGTCCATAGTGTGTACGTTGTTACCACAACTGTAGACCATTAAACTGGGCGGCAATTCTCGCAAACGCCAGCCCACCGAATGATAAGCGGAGACAGACCATGGCAAACACCCGGATCGGACAGCAGGGCATTACTCAGCGAGCCCTGGCCACGGTAGAGCGCGTCGGCAACAAACTGCCCGATCCCACCTTGCTTTTTATCGCCTTGCTATTTTTGGTGTGGATACTGTCCTGGTTAGCATCTTACGTGGACTGGGGCGTGGCAGACCCCCGCACCGGGGAGCCCCTGCTGATAGTTAACCAGTTGTCTGGTGAATCACTGGTGCTGTTCTTTTCTTCGATGGTGAAGACATTCGCTCACTTCCACCCCATTGGAGTTGTGTTGGTGGCCATGCTTGGTATTGGTGTCGCCGAACACACTGGGTTTATCAACTCCGCGTTGCGAGCCATGCTGGGGCTGACAGCGCGCTGGTTGCTGACCCCCATGCTAATACTGGTAGGTATCGTCAGCCATACTGCGGCGGACGCAGGCTACGTACTCGTAATTCCCCTCGGCGGTGTTATTTTTTACGCAGCAGGTCGACATCCACTGGCGGGGATCGCTGCCGCCTTCGCCGGTGTTTCCGGCGGCTTTTCAGCTAACTTTATTCCGTCAGCCATTGACCCCATGTTGCAAGGCATTTCACAGTCAGGAGCTCAGATCATCGATCCTGAACTCACACTAAATCCATTGAATAATTATTTCTTTACCGCTTCCTCATCACTCCTAATCATACTTGCAGGCTGGTTTATCACTGACAAGTGGGTAGAGCCCCGCTTACAGCAATCTGCCATAGATGAGGATCTCGAAGACTTGCCCACCATGGACGAACTCTCACAAAGCGAGCGACGCGGCCTGCGCTTCGCACTCTGGGCGATGGTTTTTGCCATAGGGATTTTAGTGGCAACCGCCTGGCCAGAAACCTCCGCCTGGCGCGGCAAAGGCGGCTCTCTTACTGAGCTCGGTGCGCCGATAATGGGTTCTATCGTCTCGCTGATTTTCGTGCTTTTTCTGATACCCGGCGTGGTCTACGGCTACGCCGCGGGCACAGTGGATAGCGCGAAAGACATTATTACCGGAATGAGTAAGTCCATGGAGACCATGGCGTACTATCTGGTGATCATGTTCTTCATCGCCCAGTTCATTTTTGCCTTTTCAGAATCTAATCTGGGCGTGCTGCTAGCGCTCAAAGGTGCCGCTGCGCTCGAAGCGGCAGCTCTGCCTAGTGCGCTCACCATTGTTGGTATCATTCTGCTAACCGGGATACTCAATCTGTTCGTCGGTTCGGCAAGTGCCAAGTGGGCGCTACTGGCACCCATCTTCGTGCCCATGCTGATGGAGTTAGGGATTTCAGCCGACCTGACCCAGGCCGCTTATCGGGTAGGCGACTCAACGACAAATATTATTACACCGCTGATGCCTTATTTTCCGCTAGTGGTCGTGTATTGCCAACGCTACATGCGAGACACCGGTATCGGCACTGTCACAGCGATGATGTTGCCCTACTCGGTTAGCTTCCTGATTCTCTGGACGCTCTATTTACTAAGCTATTGGGCGCTTGGCCTCCCTCTTGGCCTGCAATCCAGCTACATCTACTGAGTCTGTACTACCAATTGGAACGCTAATGAGCTTTAAATACCTACGAATTATGTTCGCCATCACACTGTTATCAATGCCTGTCTCGGCGATTGCACGGGAAGGTGAAAAAACTGGCTGGGAAGTGAATAACCCTGATTTCAGCTCCCAGCCCAGGTCCGCCAGTATTAATGTGACTGAGGGCACCTGGGTGAGCCTTGACGTTTCACCAGACGGCAGCACCATCGTATTCGATTTGCTAGGCGACATTTACAGCCTTCCTATCGAGGGTGGCAAAGCGACTGCCATTACCCAAGGCATGGCCTGGGATATTCAGCCGCGCTTCAGTCCAGATGGGAGTCAGATCGCCTTCATTTCCGATCGTGATGGGGGCGATAACGTATGGCTGCAGGACCTGGACTCGGGAGATAGCCGTCAGCTGACCTTTGAAAGCTTTCGCCTGCTCAACAACCCGAGTTGGAGCCCCGACGGACAATACATTGCTGCGCGTAAGCATTTCACCACGTCCCGGTCACTGGGTACTGGCGAAATTTGGCTTTATCACGTTGATGGTAATCGTAACCAAAAAGGCCAGCAGGTCGTTGCACGTCCCAACGAGACCTTCCAGAAGGAGCAAGGTGAGCCTACTTTCTCGGCGGATGGTAAAAGCATTTATTTCAGCCGAGACGTCAGTCCCGGGGACACGTTTATCTATCACCAGGACAGTAACAAGGAATTATTCCAAATACGCCGGGTTAACCTGGACGATGGCAGCATCGATACCGTGGCCGGCGGGCCCGGCGGTGCCGCGAGACCGGCTCCCTCTCCTGATGGTAAGCAACTTGCCTATGTCAAACGCGTGCGCGCGCGCTCGCGACTGTTCGTCATGGACTTGGCCACTGGTGAAGAAAGCATGATTTTCGATGCACTGGACCAGGACATGCAGGAGATCTGGGCGGTGCATGGTGTCTACCCCAATATGGACTGGACGCCAGACAGCAAGAATATTGTTTTTTGGGCGCAGGGAAAAATCTGGAAAATTAACGCGAACGGCGAAGGCTTAAGCGAAATACCGTTTAGTGTGGTCGACAAACGAGAGTTCTATCCGCCCATACAATTTGCTGTGGATGTTGCTCCCGATGAATTTGATACCCGAATGGTGCGATTTGCCAGTCGCTCGCCCGACGGCTCAGCCGTAGTCTTCGAATCATTGGGCGAACTCTACATCAAACACAGCGACAAAGACGCCAAGCGGCTAACCAGCGATAAAAACGAGGGCTTCGATTACAGTCCGGTTTGGAGCCCTGACAGCAAGTCCTTGTACTTCATGCGCTGGAACGATCAGTCTTTGACGAGTATTCGCAGCGTTAACGCAAACGGCGGCAAGTCTAAAAGGCTGACAGTGCCCCCGGGACAATACACAGAGCTTTCTGTTTCCCCGAAAGGAGACCAACTACTGTTTCGCAAAATCGCTGCTAGCGCTTTGCTGGGCTCACTGCATACAGTGGACTCTGGTATTTACCTCTACGATATAAGCGATGAGATTACCCACTTCGTAAGCAAGCGCGGTACCTACCCGCACTTCGGCGCAGACGATCGTATTTACTCACAGGAGCGCGCCGAAACCGCGATCGGCCGTGGCAGCAAAACTGCGAGCACCTTACTGCTATCAATGACCCCAAACGGCAACGACGTGCGTATCTTTGCGCAATCCGAACGAGCGACAAGAATAGAGCGGTCGCCAACAGGGAGTCACATCGCTTTTCTGGAGGGGCATCATGTGTACCTGCAGCCCGCCATTAACACAGGAAAAACACTCTCGCTAACTACAGACGGTGGCTTAGGTACCACATTTCCGACGAAAAAATTGTCCGCGGTCGGAGGAACTTATATGCACTGGTCTGCGAATGGGGACAGTATTAGTTGGTCTACAGGACCACTGCTGAAGACCGTTGAGATCGCCGGCGCAACGCTGCCCACAGCGCAACCAAGGGTGTCCAGCGAAAACTTGTCACTATCCGTCAAGACGGATATACCCGAGACCAGAATAGCGCTCGCTAATGCGCGCATCGTTACGATGAATGAGGATCGCGAAGTTATCAGGCATGGCACTATTCTGATACGCGGTAACCGTATTGAAGTGCTGGGCAGATCATCTGACATTCTGGTGCCAGAAAACTACGAGGTAATCGACCTCTTCGGCAAGACAATATTGCCGGGGTTCATCGATATTCACGCTCATGGTCCCTACGGTGAAGGTCAGATAGTTCCGCAACAAAACTGGGACTTGCTGGCGCACTTGGCGCTGGGTGTAACAACAGTCCACAACCCATCCAGCAGAGCGTTTCAGGTTTTTGCTGCAGCCGAATATGCACGCGCAGGAAAAATTCTTGGCCCCAGGATATTTTCTACCGGAGAAATAATTTATGGGGCAAAAAGCACTGCTTTTTCACTGATCAATAATCTTGATGACGCTCTCGCTCACGTTCGGCGACTGAAGGCACAAGGCGCAATCAGTGTGAAAAATTACAACCAACCTCGCCGTGAACAGCGCCAGCAAGTCAACGAAGCTGCTTTTCAAGAAGGTTTAATGTCTGTGGCCGAGGGAGGTGCTTTGTACCATCAGGACATGAGCTTCCTCGCTGACGGAATTACAGGCATTGAGCACAACGTACCCACGATGAAAATGTATTCTGACGTTAATCAATTTTGGGCGCAGTCGGGAGCGGCTTACACGCCAACGCTTGTCGTTACCTTTGGCGGGCTGACGGCAGAGAATTATTACTATCAGAATACCGAGGTCTGGAAGCACCCGATTCTGTCGAAATTCGTACCGCCTACCCTGCTGCGCGCCAGCTCAGTGCGTCGGATAATGGCGCCGGAGGATGAGTTCAGGGACGATGATGCTGCGGCGGCAGCCAAGCAGCTGCTGGACCGCGGCATCAACGTCAATATTGGCGCTCACGGCCAGCGCGAAGGCCTGGGCAGCCATTGGGAAATATGGAGCTTTGCTCGCGGTGGTTTCAGCCCGATGGAAGCGCTATCGACAGCGACGATCAATCCCGCTCGCTACCTGAAAATGGATGCAGACCTGGGCTCTATTGAAAAGAAAAAGCTTGCCGATTTATTAATCCTGAATGCTAACCCGCTGGAAAATATTCGCAATACCGACAAAATCAGCCACATCATGGCTAACGGTAGGTTGTATGAAGCGAAATCGCTCAAAGAAGTGCACACCGGTAAAAGCGAACTCAAACCGTTCTACTGGCAGGGGAAACCCGAGAGCGAGATATTTTAGAATCAAACGCCAAGCTCCTATGTTGCAGGGCCGGGCCTGATTCACGACAACGCCTAACCGACGTTGTGATAAACCTTTTGCACGTCTTCCACGTCCTGCAACATTTCGAGAAACTTCTCAAACATGGGCTCGTCATCTGCGGGGATGGGGGCGGTGTCTTTCGGCACGAACTGGATTTCTTCAACCTCAAACTCAATGTCACCCAAAGCCTCATGTAACGCCTGTCGAGCCTTGGCAAATTCTGTGTGCGGTGCAAAGACAGTGATACTACCTTCTTCGCTCTCAATGTCTTCCACATCCACATCGGCCATCATCAGCGCTTCCAGCACGGCTTCTTCATCATCGCTCGGGAATACAAATATGGCACTGTGATCGAAGGAGTGGCTGACACTGCCGGGGGTGCCAATCTTACACTTGGTTTTGGTGAAGCACTGACGGACATCGCCAATGGTGCGATTCGTATTGTCGGTGAGGCAGTCTACGATCACCATGCAGCCACCAGGGCCAAAGCCCTCATAGCGGGCGGTGGCAAAATCCTCACCTGCGTTACCTTTGGCCTTTTCAATTGCCTTGTCGATAACATGCGCCGGCACCTGGTCCTTCTTGGCGCGTTCAATAGCACTGCGCAGGGCCAGGTTGCCATCCGGGTCCACACCGCCCTGTTTCGCAGTCACATAGATCACTCTTGCGTGCCTGCTATAAACCCGAGCCTTCTGGTCCGAGGTCTTGGCCATGGATTCCTTGCGGTTCTGGTAGGCTCTTCCCATGCTGAACTCCTGAAAAAACCGTAATTATAGTCGAAATTGCCTGCTCTTAACCATCACCACACCGATGCTTTAAGCTTAATGCGCTACCAAGAATCTCGTAATTCACAATAACTCTTTTTCAACAGCTTCCCCGGCACTTGAATGCCTGGCTGCTCTCTTGGACAACTGGCCACCGTAATAAAAAGCTTATTCACATGACTTACCATCGTGATATTCAACTCGGCCCCAGGCTTTTATGCGCTAACTCGGTTCCGCCAAAAAAACAGGAATGACCCTGCTCGTTTTAGCCTGGTACTCCTCGTAAGGCGGATAGGCCTCTACCCCGGCAGCCCAAAGTTTGGCCTTCTCTTGGGGGTCATTTATCTCACGAACACGCATCGAGGTAACCTCTGTTCGGTCGCGCACCGTAACATCGGGATGGGCTCGGAGGTTAGCCACCCAGGCTGGGTTCTTGGGCTGGCCGCCCATGGATCCTATGAGCACATAATTACCGTCAACCTCAACCCGCATTACCGGAATTTTACGCACGGCGCCTGTTTTAACCCCTTTATGGGTAATCAGGACACAAGGCATATCAGTGCCCTCCAGCAGGTAACCTTCAAGACCGCCGCTGCTTTCGTAGAGCTCTACTTGTTTGCGCACCCAGTCCAGCGTTGGCGGTATGTAATCTGTCATGACGTCGAATCTCTCTTTTGTTGAAGGGAAACTTGAACTATAAACGATCGGTTTAAATAACGCTGCATCAACACTGCCAAATGTGGTTTAGTGACCGTGAGATACTAAATTTTCGCAGAGGTGTTCGCGTGACAATGTTGAAACTATCCCTGACAACCCTGCTGTGCAGTGGCTTAACGATCTTCTCTATGACGAGCCTCGCCCAGGGCGTCACCATCGGCGGCACTGTCGCAGAGGGTGAGGCCAGCGGCATCATGGCTCTGTTCGCAGGTGACCGCTTTTCAAATTTCCGCAATATAGATCAATTTGTAGCCACAGCTGAAATGACACCCTCTCCTGACCCTTGGGATCTGGGAACGAGCAATGACAGTCTCAGGTACCAGGCTGACTTTATGGGCAACCCCACCAGCCTTGAAGAATTCATCAGCTTATCTGATACCACCGCTTTTCTGGTGATCAGAGATGGCCAAGTGGTTTATGAAAAGTACGCCCACGGAGATAGCCGCAAAAGCCTCCACGCCTCTTTCTCAGTTGCTAAATCATTCACCTCCGCGTTACTGGGCATCGCTCTGGGCGAAGGAAAGATTGGTAGTCTCGATGACCCTATTCGTCAATACCTGCCAGAACTGACCAGTAAAACGTTCGATGGCGTCAGCGTTAAGCATGTCCTGCAGATGTCATCGGGCATGCGCTTCAACGAAACCTATACAGACCCGAACTCCGACATCAACAAGATGGCCGGCATGGTGCCACCCATGAGCTATCTCGAATACATCAATACGCTAGGACGAGAGCATACCCCCGGAACGTTTAATCACTACGCCAGCATTAACACCCAGCTGCTGGGCATCTTGTTGGTACGAGTCACTGGCGAATCCTTAACTAACTATATGACTAATCGGCTGTGGCATCCTCTTGGAATGGAATACAGCGGGCTGTGGACTCTTGATGAACAGGGGTTTGAGTTGGCCATGGGCGGACTAGCCGCAGCGGCCCGCGACTACGCGAAGCTGGGGCTGCTATATTTGGATAACGGCAAACGTGAAAAGCTGCAAATCTTACCACCCGGCTGGACCAGCGAGTCCGTCACGCCTAATGAACCTCACTTGATGCCCGGCGCAAATACCAACTCGTCTAACGAGTCGGGCTATCAATACCAGTGGTGGACACCTCGCGATTGGGATGGGGACTTTCTTGCACGCGGAATATGGGGCCAGAGCATTTACGTTCACCCTAAAAATCGCGTCGTCATTGTGAAGCTGGCTGCCGACCAAAAAAACTTCGATCCGACTATTAAGTTGGCGTACATCGATTACATGCAGGACATGGCACAGTCCATGACAGACTAGCAGTAAACAGAGCCTGCTACTTAACCATCATGCCCCCATCTGCGGTCAAAGTAATACCCGTGGTATAGCTCTCACCGGCAAGATAAAAAACCGGATTGAGAATTTCATCGCTGGCAGCAATACGCTTAATCAGATTGGCGTCAATAATACCTTCCTCAAATCCTGGAATGGCAGCAATAGCGCCATCAGTGAGATCCGAGTAATAACTTCCCGGTGCGATAGCATTGACTCGAATGTTCATTGGAGCCCACTCCTGGGCCATTACTTTAGTCAGCGCGTCCAGTGCTGCTTTTGTCGCCGCGTAAAAGCCCATGAATGCAGGTGGCTTAAGAGCAGACACCGAGAGAAAATTAATCACCACCCCTCCTCCGTTTTCCGCCATGTGAGGCGCCAGCCTTGAAGCCAGATACCAGGGGCCACGCTGGTTGACCTGGTACATCTTATCGAAGGCATCGGGTGACAGGTCGGTGAGCGCGCCCATTGCGATGTTGATACCAGCATTGTTCACCAGAATGTCGACGTGCCCATAATGTGCAAGCGCATCGTCTTTCAATTGATCGAGGTCTTGCGTTGAACCCACGTTAGCAGCCAGTGCAATCGCTTCCCCGCCGGCTTCGTTGATGCTTTTGGCGACTGCCTTGCACGCTTCTATCTTGCGGCTGGAGACAATCACCTTGGCCCCTGCCCGCGCAAAACCCTCTGACATGGCCTTGCCCAGACCACGGCTTCCGCCGGTGATCAGGACAACTTTTCCGATAAAATCAAACATTGAGTTAGCTCGGCTTTTAAAAAAACAACCGCAGTCTAACCAAGCTGGATACATTTCCAATGGTCATTAGTGGCCACAATTTATGACGATGAGAAACCGTTAGCTACCAATTATGAGGAAGGCGCGGATCACGATAATGGGAGTGTTTGTACTTCTTGTCTCGCTCTTTTCGCTCTATTTGAAGACGTCTTTTATTCACGTGCTTACGATGAAAGCGTTCTTCCAGTGTCGCTTCCATATCAGAGTATCGATCCAGCAGACCACTCCACTCCAGCAAGGGCCTGAGCCCAAGGCCCAGAAATAAAAGCCCGCTAACATAAGCAAGCAGCCACGATGGCCAAAGTATGGCGACCAAAAAAGTGAGGGAAATCAGGGCGCTATAGACACCCCCCGCGATCGGGCCGTACTCAAATTTACGTTCTGGCATAACTTTTTACCAAGCCGAAAAAGCACCCGTATTTTACACTATCTAAATGCATAGCCAACCAGATGGGCATATCTCGCCACGCCATAGAAACGTTTAAAGTTGGTCAATCAACTATCGTGCCACCGAACTCAGTGCGCGTCCCTTTCGCCCCAGATTGCTTCCAGCCGCTGATCGCGACCACAGTTCCAGCGATAGTACTTATAGCGCACAGGGTTCTTCAGGTAATAGTCTTGGTGATACTCTTCGACCGGCCAAAACTCATTGGCGTCCCGAATTTCGGTGTATACCTGTTGATCAGGAAAACGCGCTGCTACCGCGGCAAGCGACTCTTGCGCCAGCTTTTTTTCTGCTGTGTTAGCAGGAAAAACAGCGCTGCGGTAACTAAATCCTTTGTCACAAAACTGCCCCTTATTGTCAAAGGGATCAACATTCACCCAAAATCGGTCAAGCAACTCCTGATAGCTCACTATTGCCGGGTCATAGGTAACCTCAATAGCCTCAAAGTGCCCATCGTGCCTGCCTTTGTAAGTTGGATTTTTCAGGGTGCCCCCAGTGAAGCCGGAAACAACGTCAATGACACCATCGCGCCCCTGGTAATCGGACTCCATACACCAAAAGCAACCTCCAGCAAAATGGGCGGTAGCCGTCTCTGCGAAGGCCTGATAGCTACCCAGCATAAGCAGGGCTGAAAGAACGAGGTGCTTCATCAAATAGATCTCTACAGTAAATCGTGTAGTCATAGACAGCGGGCGCAGCAAAGCGTTCAGTCGCCAGCAATAATCAGAGCGGTAACCACGGCCAAGCCAAATAAATAGGCGGCGCTGCCGGGGTTCGCTGTTTTTCATTAAGCGGTCAATTCCTGTTTCAGCTCATCCTTATTGACCTGGTTCTTGTCGCTCTGCACTAGCGGCAGCGACTTTTTGTAGACGACTTTGCTGGGAATCATATAGGAAGCGAGGTGCTTCTTAAGCTCAAAAAGAATCTCTTCTTCTGGAATTTCATGGGCCGCCGAATATACCAACACGATTTCTTCTTCAATCAGCTCATTCTCTATCGAAAACACAGCACACTGGCCGATTTGGGGCAGATTTTTTCGAACCACCGACTCGACCTCAAAAGGCGACACCCTGAAGCCGCGCGTCTTAATCATATCGTCATGCCGGGAAACGAAGTAGAAATAACCCTCCTCGTCTTTGTAGACGTAATCTCCAGTGGCAACCACGGTCTCGTCGGTTAACTGGCCCTCCAGGTCAATAACATCCTTCAGAATTTCAATAGACTTAAAGCGCTGTTTATTTTCCTCGGGACCATTCCAGAACCCTCGGTAGATATACCCACCGCGATGAATCAACTCTCCCACTTCACGGGGTGCGCACTCTTTGCCCTCTTCGTTTAGCACATAGAGTTCGACATCGGGAATCGGCTTACCGATAGAGTCGGGACGAATCTGCACCTGGGCAGGATCCAGATAGGTGGATCGGAAAGCTTCTGTCAGGCCATGCATCGAGTAAAAACTGGCCTGCGGGAAAGCGCTCTGGCAATCACTAATCATTCTCTCTGTCACATTACCGCCAGAGGAAGTGATAATCCTGAGCTTGTCGAACAGTTCCGGGCTAGGTACTCGCTGACTCCCTTCGTCAAACATCTGGGAAATGTTGACTGGCATTAATGCCAGAACAGAAACCTCGTCATCAATCAGGTGATTGAAAAAGTCCTCCGGTAAAATGAAGCGATGCAAGGCCAGGGTTGCGCGCTTGTAAAATGAACAAAAAATCTGATTGAGGCCGTAGTCCAAATTGAACATCAGGATGCCGGAAAGGACATCGTCGCTTTCTAGTTTGAGGTACTGAGAAACGACACGCGCTGAATCAACCAGATTGCGATGAGAAATCACAATCCCCTTAGGTGTTCCGGTCAGACCGAATGAATAGGTGATTACCGCATTGTTGTGGCCGCTGATATCGCAGCTGTAAGGTTTATTATAGTACTTGTAGATCTCATCGAATGAAGCGACATCTTTAGCGGCGCTCTCAAAGGAGATGACGTGACCGTCAAACTGGATCTCATCGATACTCTCCAGCTTGATCCTATCAGTGATGATGCACTTTATGTCGCAGTCGTTAATAATATATTCGACCTGCTCTGGCTTGAGCAGGCGGGTCAAAGGGACCAGCACATAGTCGGTAGAAAGTATCGCCAGAATAGCAATAACCTGCTCCAAACCCTTGTTAGAGTAAACACCGATACGTGCGTTCTTTGGCAGACCCAACTCATTCAGGTAACAGGCAACCTGGTTGACGCGACTAAACAATTCCGCGTAAGACATCGCCTTGCCATTAAGCAGCAAGGCAGTTTTCTCACTGTCGCCTTGAACAGCATCTTCGAGTATTGACCTGATACAGTTAATAGACATGATTGTTATACCTTTGTGCCTAGTGTCCAAATATCGTAGTTGCTGTCCATGACAGCAACTGGATTATGACCAGAGCTTAAAATTTTACGATAAAAAAAAGCGATGATTGTTTCTACTTCATCCTGGCTCAGAACCTTGGTAATACCACCGGTCAGAACAATAGAATTAATCTGCAGCAGTCGAAGATTTACGTAAGACTGGCGATAATGGGACATCTTGCAAAGCACTAGAAAAATGGCTAGCTGCATCAAAATTTTCGTCGCCTTATCGGTCTGTTCGTTGTAAATATTTTCCGTCACACCCAAATGCAGAAGCAGTTCATAAACAAACTCATTGCTCTGTGCCGCTAGGATCAGGGACTGCCTGGACTTATAAACACCCAGGCGTTTAAAGACCAGACGGTCATACTCATTCTCAGTAACAATATTTTCGTCCACCAGGTCCTTGGAGTAATGAATATCCGTCGTCGCGCCGCCTATATCTAACAAGATGAACGGATTTGCGACCGACACTCTGGTCTCTATGTGAGGCAGCGCCCTGTTAACGACATAGGGAGTGGACAGTATCTGGTTTGAGGTAATCTCATAGAGATGCTTAATTTCTTCCTTACCTTCTATATCCTGCTGATACAGGTTTGTGAGATAGTCTTTCAAGTGCTCTTCAACAATATGTAACTTGTCATCAATAATATTTGGAAGTACGACGAGATTTTCAATATTGTCACGCATAGACTGCGAATCTTGAGTGGAACCCACAAAGACAGCATTACTGTAATTCAGTTGGTCCAGATAGCTGAAGATTTTTTCAGAGTAAAGGTTACTGTGTGAATCGACACCACCCACCACAATAACCACATCGATAAGATCGCTGGGCACCGAGTAGTCCTCGATATTCTGGAACAGAATGGTATCGATGATGTTAATCCCAGAGTTGAACGCGATATTGGTCGCGTACTTCAGCGAGAACGAGTTGGTTATCCCAATAATGAGAGTACTTAATCCACCGTTTGCCGAAGAGCAAATGTGCACATCTTGTTTGTCAAAGGGCGAAATGGTATCCCCACACTTACTCATCAGGTCGTCAAGGATATCTTGGTTAAAGTCCCTGAAGTGCTGCTCTATCGAGGTAGGCGTGCACACCTTGAAATAAGTGCTACCCACATCAATCAGCAGTTTTTCTGCCTGGCTTACCATTGCATGATACCTATATCGTGGATGATGTCGTTGACGATACTGGTGGTATCTTTGCTCAGATCACATTGGGATTTTTCATACTCATAACATCGATCTGGAATGGGTACATTGCCTCGCTCAATAATGCGAATATTTTTACCCGCATCCCTGATGGTGATCATTTCATTCTGGTTAATGATATGCGGTGAAAACGGCACATCAATGACGCCATTTTTTATCGAATTAAACACTTTGCGCCACAGGGTGTCTGCAGGATCGTTAAATACCGCTTCCATGATCGCCTTTACCTGCAAGGTCAGCATTTCCTCTTCTTCTTCATCGACCACACTGGGTAATCCATTCAGAATCCTGAGGCAGTACTGCGTATCGGCTACAGTTTTGGCGTTGGCTTCCTTGGTTGGGATACCGGTCGCCTCCTGACGGGTCTTGGTAATGATTTTATCGGCACCCACCATCGAGGCAATGACCGTAGAGAGATTGATCAATTGATCCGCAAAGTCCTGATTGGTCGGAAAAGCTCCCATCCACTGGTGATACACCAGGTTGATCGCCGCGTCTCCGCAGTCAATTTCCTCTGCATAGTGTTTGGCCATTCTTTTGAGCACCGCACCGGTAACAATATCCTGATTCATCGAACCCTGTTGCGCAAACGACACTGAGAACGATTTAACGCCCTCTTCCAGGGACAGCAGCATTTCCAGCAATTGGATCACGATAGTGATGGACGGCGGCACCAGGGTTGCTGTTAATGGCCCGAAGGACTCGCGATTAATCGGCTCATTCAACTCAGAGTAATTTGCACAGACGCGTTCCACGTATTTCCAATAGAGAAACGCTCTATCCAATGGAAAGTTTTTTGAGTACGGCAGCAGATAGGTAATAGGACCGCCTTCGATTTCGAAGATGCCCGAAGCAATAGCCGTCTCAATCAGCAAACGGGCATCTGGCGTCCCGTGGCGCAGACTTACTGGTTTGTCGAAATGCGTAATCATCTTGCGGGTGGTGCGATAACCGTGAGTAACCAGCGGATAGCCGTTGAGCATATCCATGTCGTTTTCTTCACTCAGGCGCAGCATTTTCTTAGCCGTAGCGTAATCGTTCAGTCGCGTATTGGAATCGATAGTCAGCGGCAAGACATCGACGTTGGCGTCAACGAAGTACTCATACAGGGCATACTGCTGCTGATAGGTTGGGAAACCACCCCTGGGCTGTACCAACATCTTTTCGCGTTTAGCAAAGTGATGAGAGATGAACAGTTCTTTACTGGCATTGGTCACAAAATCAGACACCTCCGCAAAATCAAAGCTATCGACATACTCATTGCCGAGGATGATTTCTCTCTCTTCCTGCAACAGGCTCATGAGGGGAATCTCTCTTCTATCATGCTTTGCAACATATCCAGGCCAGTATTTAGGTCAATCTGGTGACACACCAGATCAAATCCGTATTTTTTGTAGCGCGCCACGATGTCCTCGGTGTTACCGCTACCTACCACCAGGTTGCCGCCTATCATCATGATGACGTTGTCCAGATTCTTGTATTTGGATTTCAGCAGTTTGACTTCACGGCCCCAGCCCTCTGCCTCTCCATTGAGGGAGGAGATCATCAGCACTTCCGCACCCGTTTCGACAACTGCATCGAAAAATTCTTCCAGGTGTGTATTTACACCCAGATTGTAAACCTCGTAGCCCCTGGCTTTCAGAGACAGGTCGATAAGTCGATTGGCGACCACGTGGATATCGTTACCCACTACGCCTGTTACTACCTTCATGTTTGTTTACACCTGATCGTATAAAAGGGCTCATGTGCACCATTAGGGGACCATGGGCCAACGCTTAATTTCCCGGAAAAGGCAATGATATCAAAAGTTTATGCCGAAATCGGGGTCATAATGCTAGAATTCCCGGGCAAATTTAACTGAGGGAAACTTTCATGGCCTTTTTTACCGCCGATATCTGCGATGACCACAGCAACCAGACCGACGTACTGGGGCCCGGATACTCCAACTATGGTGGCGCCGAAAAATGTCAGGGCGAGATTATCACCATAAAGCTGAACCGTAACAACTCGGATCTGATCTCATTGCTCAGGGACGAAGACGGCACCGGCAAAGTGGTAGTGGTCGATGTTGATCAGGCCTATTATGCAGTGGTAGGTGAAAACCTGATGAAGTTTGCCCACCAAAACAACTACAACGGCATTGTCATCAACGGCTACGTTCGCGACACCTACCAGATCAAAAGCATTCCCGTCGCGCTTTATGCACTAGGCACCTGCCCTCGCAAGTACATCCCGGTAACCGCCGGTGAGCGAAATATCGCCCTGTCATTTGGCGGCTGCCAGTTCACCAGCGGTGACTACCTCTATGCAGATGCGGACGGAGTGATTGTGTGTTCCGAGAAGCTGGTTTAGTCGACACTCCCCAGCGATCGCTCCAAAGCACCATCAAACGCGCAGATACCGGCGTGTGACATACAGCAGCCCGGTCGAGACCCTACAAAACCTTTGCAATAGAGCCCGCTAAATAGTCAACATTATCCGGCGCGACTGCTGCAAGACTGATACGACTGGAGCCCACAATGTAGATACTGAATTCGTCTTGTAATCGCTTCACCTGATCCTTATCGATGCCCAAGAACGAAAACATTCCATTTTGTCGCGTGATAAAACTGAAATCCCGGCTAACGCCATGAGCCACCAACTTATTCACCAGCAACTGGCGCATGCCTCCAATTCGGTCTCGCATTTCCTGCAACTCCACATGCCACTGCGCGGTCAGTTCATCTGAACTCAAAATCGTTTCAACAATAGCAGCGCCATGAGCGGGCGGCATGGAGTAATTCACCCGCACCGTCGGCATGAGCACTGAACTGATGATATCGGCTGCAGCTGCGCTCTTGCCAATCACTGAGCATGCGCCTATGCGTTCACGATAGAGTCCAAAGTTTTTAGAACATGAACTACAGATGATCAGTTCATCGACTGCATCTGCCAGCAGGCGCAGGCCCCGGGCATCTTCTTCCAGCCCTTCGCCAAACCCCTGGTAGGCCATATCAACAACCGGTAGAAACCCTTTTTCTTTTGCCAATTCAGCAATTTGCTGCCACTGCGCATGATTCAAATCCATACCGCTGGGGTTATGGCAGCAGGCGTGAATCAGTACTGCATCGTCTGCCGGCACCTGTTTCAGGGCTTCCAGCATGCCGTCAAAGTTGAGGCACTTGTTCTCGTAGTCGTAATAGGGATAGCTCTTTACGGTTAAACCTGCAGCCGTGAAGACTCCATCGTGGTTGGCCCAGGTTGGATTGCTGACCCAAATGGTAGCTCCGGGTTTGCAGGCCTTGATGAACTCGCCGGCAATGCGCAATGCGCCGGTGCCGCCTGGTGTGGAAATGGTGCGAATGCGATTTTCATCAATCACCCGATGCTCACCCAGGTTTAATGCAGTGATTTTCTCATTGAATAAGGCTGAACCGGCCGAGTTGATATAGGTTTTAGTAGTTTCCAGATCAACGCGAAACTGCTCAGCAGCCTTCACACAGGCCAACACTGGTGTGTTGCCTTGCTCGTCCTTGTAAATCCCGGCGCCCAGATCAATTTTATCGGGGTTTGCATCCGCCTTGAATTTCACGGAAAGGCCGAGGATCGGGTCGGCCGGGCGCTGACGTAACTCTGAGAACATGGGTCGAGTACCTTCGAAATGACGATCATTAACAATGCCGAACTGACCAAGCCCCAATACTTTTTTGCGAGCCCGGTCGAAAAAACGGAGGAATTATAGCTGAATGTGAGCCAAAGCGGAGGGGAACTTTAGTGTCCTGCTCCGGGGTAGTGAATATAGGTCTCCACAATCAAGCGGGCAAAGTCATCCGGCTCGGGACGTGCTCCATTGATTCGACCGGACTGACGCAGGTCTTGCTCAAACAAGTCAATGATCTCATCCAGTGTCAGGTCATCGCTACCTGACTCCCAGAGTGAACGCTCCTCGTGATCTGTAAAACAATAACCTTTCCAGGAAATGGAGTACCTAATCTGCGACCAACTATAGCGAGCGAGAGCCTGCTTGCCGGCACGAAGCTCCCAATTATCTTCGCCCAGATAATAAAGGCGAGTTCCTGCTTGAATGACAGGAAGTTCAGGCAGTCGCTGGGCGACTCTTTCGACGCCATGAAACACTTTATCGGTATCAATCAGAATCGCCGAGTTATGTTGTGCGGGAATGGATTCACGGGCGCTATTGGGACCATCTGGGTAGAACGTAAATGCACCGCCCTTAGCGGCACCAAACCAGGACACGCAAGTGAGAATTCTGACTCGCCAGCGGTCGAATAGTCCTGAGTGCAGCATACACACCATCAGCCATTGAGGTGCATTCTTACGGTTAGCCCCACGAAATTCTGGCACATCTGTATGGATTGCGAGTTCTTGTCCGGGAACCAATAAGTTTGCATAAACAATAGCGGGAATAACTTCCTCACAACCGGAAATTTCTCGTGCCGCACGCTCCAACCTTGGGTGCGCCAGGAAAGGCTCCACACCAGCGACGCGTTGTTCGTTACCGTAGATGTAAGTTTCCCGGAAGTAATTGGTTCGGCTTTGGGCCGTTTCGGCGTCGTCATCATTAACACCGCCGTCGAGACCATGAGCGACATAATTGAGGCCTACATCAAAGCGCTGGGGTAATGACTCGCCCAGGCCATCACTAGTGGCCTCTTCGGCATAGGTACCAAAACTACCGAAAGATTCGGCAATACGCAGCATGGTCTCCGCTTCCTCAGGCTGAAGAAACGGGTCCATGTGTAGATAGCTGGAATTCATTACTGACTAGATACAGCAATAAGCGCTCGTACACAACGCTCTCATGCTTTTAGAAAACCGCTACAGGCTGAATTACTCTTCCAACTCGTATACAAGCAGCATATTGCCCGGCATATGAAAGTAAATACCGTAGCCGCTATTAACAAAAAGTCTGCGTCCTTTGAAGACCGGGCCCCCTTCGCCAATCTACCCACATCGATTGAGCAAAACGCCATCTGGATTGCCAATTGCATCAAGAAAATGGAGAGTGAAGGCTTTGACGTTTGCACCCCAAAACAGCAGGCGGAGGATGACTGGTCTGCGCATGTTTCGGAAGTCCACGCGCAGACTTTAATGGCACAGGGTGACAAAGTGAACCCCTGGATGATGGGCGCGAACATTGAAGACCACAATCCGCGAATCCTGATCTATTTTGGCGGGGCTCATGTCTGCTACGACAAGCTGGACGAATCTGCCGCTGCAGGTTTTCCGGAGCTGGAGTTTACTAAACTGGCGAGCTAGGGCTGAGGCCATGCTAACGAGGAACAGAAATCTCCATGCGGGGCATGCTGTCTGGCATGCCACCCAAGGACACTGCACAGCGAGAAAAGCCGTTAAAATAAGCCATTAACAGTGCAAGGTGAACCTGCTCTGCCTCACTGAATTGCTCATCAAGACAACGCTTTAGATCGGCATCGTGAGCCGACGGCGACAGCACATACCAATCAACGAAGCGCACGATCAGTTCCTGCCGCTCCGGCAGACCTGCTTGAATGCCTTGATTGCTGACCTGATCAACAAGGTCTTCGGTCAGGCCATCGGCAACCGCTATATCATAGCGCACTGCCTGGCACATAACGCAACCCACATGATTTGCGTTACGTAGCCGTGCTAACTCAATATCAGAAGGCGAAAGCGGTCCTGCGTCCCAGATAGCTACGGTCAAATCGAGGTAATGTGGCAACGTCTCTGGTACCAGCCCCAACGCAGAATCCTTGATGAGGTTGCCCGTGTCAGATTGAGGCGAATTGACTCTGGCCTTGGTCGTCACGGTTGATCGACCTTCATCGAGCTCAAATCCCATATCAGACCGAGTCGAATCATTGCGTCAAAAACCCCAAGCGCCTGGACCAGCGCCACAAATCCGACCTCGCCAAAATGTAATTTCACCGCATCCGCCTGCGCGTCAGTGATTGAGCGGGCATCCATGGCGTGCATTTCTGTTAGCTCAAGGCAGGCTTTTTGAGCCGGGCTAAACCCATCGTTATCAGGCCAGCGACTGAGCTCATCACGCTGGCGACTCGCTAGCGAGACTTCTTCGAAGCGCCATGCGACGTCACTGTCCAGAAGCTGTGCCAGGCGAAGCCGACACAACTCGAGAGTTTCCGCAGGTACCGATTCAAGCGACCAAAACGACCGGTAGAGAGCGGCGAATTGCCTACCAATTTCTGGCAGCGCCTCGACTGCCTCGCCGTAGCTTGCCTTGTGGCCAGCGGCCGTTTCAGCCATCAGCAGGAACCAAAACTGCAAAAGCCCAGCCACGCTGCTGCACGAACTTCTCCAGCCCACCGAGCACCCGGCTAAATACCGAGCCAAGTTCCCAATCATTAATATTGTCAAACCCTGGAGCAATAACGATGGCATCTGAAGACACCACTTTTCCATCCAACGAGTAGTTAACCTCAGGATTCTTCTGCAGGTTTTTTACCCAAAACGAGCGATTGCCACGAGCGGTACTGATCAGGCGATACCGGCCCAATCGCAAACTCCAGAGCGGCGTGCGCCTGGGTTGTCCGCTCCTGAATCCGGTAGACTCCAGCACGATCAAGCTGGCAGGGGACCATGCGGGTGAGCCAACACCACTGCTCACAAGAGGCTCTACTACGTCATTTATCTTGCGAAAGAATTTTTGCTCGAACCCAGAGATTGAAATGCTCATTTATTCGTCTACCCGTTACTTTTGACCAAGTTTTGCCCGCTTTTGCAGACTGTGACAATAATACGAGTCTCGCGCTCCAAAAGATCACCCAAGTCAGTCAAGCAGTGACGATCAGCTCTCTTTGCTGAAGGTAAGTCCAGCGTTATCTTGCAACCTGTCTATTAACAATGAACCTAGCGCAGCCGCCGGCGTCCATATGCCTCCGCTAGCCACGTCCGGATGCAATGCCAGACATACCGCAGCTTCCGCTATCATTTTACTGGTTGAGCCATAGCCGGGATCTTTGTCACCCTGCACACTGGCAACGGCGGTGTAGCCACTGTCATTCGACCCGCTGAACATTACGTCATAAGAGCCATTTTCGCGTTCTTCCTTGCTGGGTCCTTCTCCGGGCTGGATGGTTGATTCGACCATGGACTTATCAGCCGCTACGCCCTTGGCTATGGCCTCGCCTTGTTCCCCTGGCCCAGTCAGCATCATCTCGTCGTAAACAAAGTTCTCACCGTAACGGTGCCCGAGCAAAAAATTAGAGCGGTGAATATTCTTGGTATTGATGGTGGCCATGATAAATGGAGCTGACCAGCTGTTCAGGTCTTCCTCATAAATCGGCGCCAGCCCCGAAGGCTGCTCCGGACCAACAACGCCTTCAGTGAGGGCAAATGAGTCCATCAATACTTTGATCAGCTCCGGATTTTTACCGGCGGCTGCCATGGTGGCTTTGAAGCTGGCCAAAGTACCGCCAGACATTGTCCCTTGCATGGAACGAACACGACCCTTTATCCGGGTAAGCGGTGCCTGTTGATCCTCAGCGGCAAGCTGCTGCAGAAACAAAACACCCAGGTCAAAGGGGATGGAGTCAAAGCCACACGAAAATACGATACGCGCCCCACTGGCCTTGGCGGCAGCTCCGTGCGCAGCAATCATTTCATGCATCCAGCCTGGCTCACCGCATAAATCAACGTAGTCTGTGCCGGCGGCAGCGCAAGCCTGCACCAGATCGGAACCGTAAAGCTGATAGGGCCCTACCGTAGTAAGAACCACCTTGGCACGTGACACCATGGTATCGATAGAGGCCTTGCTCGTTGCATCTGCGACGACCAAGGGCACTGAATCAGGTATGCACAGATCGCTGCGGACTTTCTCTAGCTTCTGCTCGCTCCGCCCTGCCATAGCCCAGCTGACCTCCCCGTCTGAACCATACTGGGCATAAAGGTATTCACACACCAGACGACCTGTGAACCCTGTAGCACCGTATACGATAATATCCCATTCTTTTGACATAGCTATTCTCCCGTTGCCGGCGTTGCGGCCAATTTCCTTTGATTGAGTTCTGCTTGATCTTCTGCGTGAGACTCTAACAGTAGTTCAGTAATCTTTTTAACTTCTCGAACATCTTTTTTCTGAGCGTTTGAGCATGAGATTGAGACCGCCAGGCTCAAAACTGAATCGACCCCCCAATTGCTTAACCGTCGTTAGCGACCGCATTTGGCGCAACGTCAATGTAGCGTATTGCAGGCCACTGAGATCTGGATTGTATTACGGCGAGTGCTTAGCCTTAACCATTGCATTGATGGCATTTCATAGCGAGCGACACACCCAATTATGAAACCGCAGAGGCTAGCCAATTTTCATCCATGTATTTTCCAATCACAGCTGATCAGCTTTGCTGAGTACGCAGCCAATTCATTTGTAAACCTAGCATCACAAGGAAAACCGTTACAATTGTGGCAAACGTCTTCAGCAGCAAGGGGGCCTCTAATGAAGCAACTAACGGCGCGTCTAAGGGAAATCGAGTGAGAATCTCGGTTGCTGTGGGCAACAGGTGAAATAAAACTGTCGAAGAAAAACACAGCTCGACGAAATATTTTTGCACCCCTCCCAAAAAGCTCACCTTACTGGCGAGTATACCCACGGTAATTGCAACAATAGTCAATACGGCAAGCCCGTGCGCCGCGTTTGGTGCACCGTGACGGAAAATCGCCAATGCACTGAACGCTGTTAGTAATGTCGCTGCTAAATAGAACTTGGCTAGCGCCCGCTCAAAATTGATTCGTTTGTCCTGCCACAAAAGCATCGCCACAGAAAATAACGCGCTCATCGCGAGTACGGTATGGAATATTCCTAAGGGACTTAACGGCATGGCGTGCCTCCTCAAACGGCATTATTAGCTTCCTGCAGGAAATAAATTATAATTGCACGCTATCTAATTGTATACAATTATTAATGACATTATCCTGACTCTGGCAATCTTCATATCAGGCATCGTAAAATTAAACGCGTGCCCGCCCGCAACACCCGCGCAGCACCAAACTCTGCCCAAAAAAGTGACCTTATATGCACCAACTCATTATCGTTTATTTACTCGGGGCTGGCATTGCCTGGGCCGGTAGTCAGGGTGGCACCCTGGCGGGCACGCTCCCAGTATTCGCGGGGTGCGCCCTGCTCGCATTTGCGTTGCAGTGGCTTGCCTATATACCCGCCTATTTGCAGCAAACCGAGAAATTTTATGATCTGACGGGTAGCGTGACTTACGTAAGTTGCATCACCCTCGCGCTAGTACTGTCTGAGCACAATGACCCGCGCTCGATCCTACTCGGCGCACTCGTCGCCCTATGGGCAATAAGACTGGGGAGTTTTTTGTTTTCTCGTATCCGTAAGGACGGGTCCGATTCGCGCTTCGACAAAATAAAGCCGAACCCACTTCGCTTCTTTTTTACCTGGAGCCTGCAAGGCCTCTGGGTGCTGATTACTGCTGCCTGCGCTCTGGCGGCGATCACCGCCGAACAAAAGGTATCGATGTCTTACATCGACCTGTTCGCCATCGTGTTATGGGTGATGGGATTTAGCATTGAAGTCGTTGCCGATCAGCAAAAGCGCAACTTCCGTAAAATCGCAGGAGCCGATGCTTTCATTTCAACAGGACTATGGGCGCGATCAAGACACCCAAATTATTTTGGCGAAATTCTACTGTGGACAGGCATTGCCCTGCTAGCTTTGCCGGCGTTGACCGGATGGCAAATGGCTACCCTCATCTCGCCCGTGTTTGTTTACCTGCTGCTTACTAGGGTTAGTGGCGTGCCGCTGCTGGAAAAAAAATCTGATAGTAAATGGGGCGGCCACCCCGAATACGAAGCTTACAAAGCGACCACACCCGAGCTAGTGCCGAAACTCTGGTAACGCTAGTGAGGTCTAGCCGAGGGAAAATTTTGAAAATCGTTGGGCACTCATCGATGAACAGCTTTAGCCGCCGCTAAAGTCCAAACAGACTGTCACTTCCTTGAAGTGAACAGGCCGGGCACCCCTTGTATGCTCGGCTGCTAAAAGTTGATGGCAGTGCCTGTTGCAAGTTGGCTCGCCAGATATTCCTCATAATTGCCCTGAAAATCTATTAAATTTGTGTCGCGGATCTCGATCACCCGATTGGCCAGAGAGGACACGAATTCCCGGTCATGGCTGACAAAAATCAGCGTACCCTCGTAATGCTCAAGGGCCAGGTTCAGCGACTCAATCGCCTCCATATCGAGATGGTTGGTAGGCTCGTCCATGACCAGTACATTACAGTCCTGCATCATTAACTTGCCAAAAAGGAGGCGGTTCTTTTCGCCGCCGGAACACACCTTCACTTTCTTCTCAAAATCTTCGGACGAAAACAACAGGCGACCAAGAGTGGCACGCACAATTTGGTCAGCGTGGTTTGGCTTGCGCCATTGGCTCATCCAGTCAAACAGATTCAATTCCGAGTCGAAATCAGAAGTGCTGTCTTGCGGACAATAGCCCACGCGCGCATTTTCCGCCCATTTGACTACACCGGAATTAGCCCGCAAATCATTGATTAAACAGCGCAAAAACGTGGTTTTACCTGTGCCGTTCTCTCCAATAACCGCTAATCGTGCCCCTGCTTCAAGCATAATACTACCGTTTGAAAACAGTTCTTCATTGTCAAAACCATGACCGAGATTCTCCAGTACCAGCGCCTGACGATGCAGCTTTTTATCCTGCGCAAAGCGAATATAAGGACTCACTCGGCTGGAGGGCTTGATGTCTTCCAGCGTGATTTTAGCGATCTGCTTTGCCCGGGAAGTAGCTTGCTTTGCTTTAGACGCGTTGGCCGAAAAACGACTCACAAATGCCTGGAGCTCCGAAATTTGGGCACTCTTCTTTGCGTTCTGTGATTGCTGTCGTTCCCGGGCCTGGGTGGAAGCAGTCATGAAATCATCATAGTTGCCTGGATAGACTCGCAGCTCACCGTAGTCAATATCGGCCATGTGAGTGCAAACCGCGTTAAGGAAATGTCTGTCGTGAGAAATAATTACCATGGTGCATTTACGCTCGTTGAGCATTGCTTCCAACCAGCGAATAGTGTCGATATCCAGGTTGTTGGTTGGCTCATCAAGCAGCAGGATGTCAGGATCTGAGAACAAAGCCTGCGCCAGCAGTACGCGCAATTTCCAACCAGGTGCAACCTCGCTCATGCGGCCGAAGTGGAGACTTTCCGCGATCCCGGCTCCAGAAAGAATTTCACCCGCGCGGCTCTCCGCACTGTACCCGTCCATTTCCGCAAATTGGACTTCCAGCTCTGCCACTGTCATGCCCTCTTCCTCTGACATTTCGGGCAGGCCGTAAATACGTTCGCGCTCACGTTTTACTTGCCAAAGTGCTTCATGGCCCATTATCACGGTATCAATTACCGAATACTCCTCAAATGCAAATTGGTCCTGGCTCAGTTTGCCTATGCGCTCATTAGGCGAGACGGATACATTGCCAGCAGTGGGGGCTAGGCTGCCATCCAGAATCTTCATAAAAGTAGATTTACCGCAACCGTTAGCGCCGATAAGGCCATATCGGTTGCCGTCACCAAACTTGACGGAAATGTCTTCGAACAGCGGCTTGGCGCCAAACTGCATGGTAATGTTCGCAGTGGAAATCACGGTTAAAGTACCTGATGTGAGGGTGAGGCTAAAACGGGTCGGTACTATAGAGATTTGCTGACTGAAAGTCGATCAACAGAGGCGGCAATATTGCGCATTGGGCAATATGCAAGCCCGCTTAGTTAAATGCTCACTAATGCTTCGCTAGTGTCCGCTCGAGCGCCTTTAGACTTTCGGTTTTAATGATCGCTAGTGATTCCAACCAACCATCTTCGACTTTTTCTCCAGTGCGCAATTTACCCTCGATCGAAGCCAGTTTGTCACCCACGTGCATTAAACCGACACTCCGGAAAATACTGGAAAGACTGTGGACGTTGCGCTGAACACCAGCCTCGTCATCGCATGCATCAGCTGCGACCAGATCCGTCCAACGCTGCGAGGCCTCAGCGGCTACTTTGGCCAGCACGGTTTCCAGATTGTCGACTCCAATCTGTCGTTTCAGTTCTTCGAACACATCACTATCAAATAAGTCGACATCTAAATAACTATCGCGACTGTCGCTATCAGAATTCATGGAATTTATTCCCGCTAAAAGTTGGTTGCTCGAGGGTAGCCACTTGCCTAGCTCATTCATTAACTCTTGCCTCACAATAGGCTTCGTCAGATAGCCATTCATGCCACCCCCGATACATCTCTCTTTTTCCTTTTCATAGGCGAGCGCGGTCAATGCAACGATGGGAAGCACCTCGGTTGCTTTCATTTCGCGTATGCGTCGTGTCGCCTCCAAACCATCAAAGTCGGGCATGTGGATGTCCATCAATACCAGATCGTAGTGGTCATTCAATGCAGCAGCTACGGCCTCAGTGCCATTATGCGCAGTGGCAACTTCTACGCCCAATGATTCAATAATCATCGCGCCAAGTACCAGGTTTGTCTCGTTATCGTCTGCCAGTAGAATTTTCCCGGAGAGCTTAGTACCCGGGTCGGCAACCTGCGTTTTATCAACTGTCATATCCGCAACAGTAAGCGCTGACTCAGCGGTTGTGGGCCAGTCAAACCAAAACGTCGAACCTGACCCCAGCTCTGACTTCAGGTCCATTTTTCCGCCCATATATTCCACATTTCGGCGCACTATATCCAGACCAAGACCCGTCCCGGAATCGGGATGATCCAGCCCCTCTGGTTGAGCCGTCCAAAATGGCTCAAAGATTCTATCTTTCTCTGCACCAGCGATTCCAGCACCTGTGTCGGTAACGCTGAATTTGAGCAGGCAATTTTTATCTTCACCTGACAATTTAACCGCGTCAATAGTCACAGACCCTTTATCCGTGAATTTAATAGCATTCATCGTGAGATTTAAAAGTGTTTGACGTAGGCGCGAAGCGTTGCCACTGCAACAATGTGGAACACCTGAGCCAAGCTTTAGCACCAACTCTAACGACTTTTCTTTTGCCTTGGCGCCGGTAATGTCCAGGATAGAGCGCAGCAGTTGGGGTAGGTCGAAGATACTGTCTTGTTCCTCTCCAGCCAGTTCCATCTTGGACAAATCTAATACGTAATTGATCACCTCCATCAAGTTGTCAGAAGAGCTTCTCGCCAGCCCTAAAAGCTGCCGTTGTTTTTTATCAAGAGATTGGGGCTCGAGCAACCCGATGGCGCTTACTACACCATTGAGAGGTGTGCGCATTTCATGGCTCATCTGAGCAAAAAATCGGCGCTGAGCATCATGGGCCTTCACCAGCGTATTTTTTGTCTCTGTTAATTCTGCCGTTAGGTTTTCAAGATCTTCGACCATCTGCTTTTCTGTCGTCATGAAAAATAGCTGGTCAAGCTGAACATCCTGAGCCGAAAAATCACTTAAACTCAAGCGCACATCTGGACAATTGCTGGACATCCAGAAAAGCCAAGGCGACCCACACAGGAAAATAACCTTCTCATCATTAAAACTATCGACTAAAAACTGGCCCCGAACTGCGAAACGACCGTTAACAGCTGTCATGAGACACAGGGAATCCAATGAATCTAATGCATGAGCGAACGTTTCCAGCTTTCCCGGGCGAACTACGCTGAAGATCTCATTCAACTGTGGGCATTTTTTTACTTCAGGTAAATAAGTGCGGACGGTGTCACTAGCATTAACAATCCGCATAGACTCATCAAAGCTAATAACAACCGAAAACAGTCGCTGCAGATCGCCAAAGGCTATTTTTGCAAAGTCGCTCACTTGGGAACAAGTTCTACCTGAAAAACCGTGTGCGTGCCCTTCTCCACATCCAAATCACATTGATCAAGGATAATAAGGTCACGCTCAAAGCGAGTCGCTAAACCCTTGAGAAGCCCTACAACGAATGAAGTCAGTCCTTCGCGTTGACTTACATAGTGAATTTTATGGGTATTGCCGGTTGATTCCACAAAAAACTCTGGGGGCACATAATTAAGGAATGTACTGGTGATTCGATCGTGTAAGTTGTTCATATTCGAAAGAAATTCCAACATATCATCTCCGGCTGCGTCTATTAGCATCCCGTAGGACTTCGTAGCAGTTTCGAGGACCCAGTATTCCCCGAACATTTCCAGGCATGCATCCACTGGCGCGCCCAGCACTTCGGAAGCGGCATTGGCTAAACTATAAGTGAGGGCATCATCGTAACTGCGCATAGAAAGAAATGAATCGTCGGGGACTCCCGACACGCTTAATACATGCTGCCATTTGTCTTCACCAAACTTTTCGTAAATCATCTCTTTCAAGGAATTATTGATGACCCCGTACATGCGACAATTTCTCCTCGGTTCTTGGGATTTTGGTACTCAGGCTTCGGCTTTTTTCCAGGACTGCAGCTTGCGATACAGAGTAGACGGCGCTATTTCAAGCAACCCAGCCGCGCGATTAATATTGCTTTCGCAAGCAGCTATCGCAGCTACTATCGCCTTTTTTTCCGTTAACCACAGTGGTTCAATCTGCTCTCGGCGAGCCAGATGAGATTCCTCTAGAGCAACCAGTTTTGCCGCTATTGTCGATGGAGCAGGGGATTCAATTGCTCGCGTTTTGCTGATTCCCAGAGCACCAGTCGTTATCGAGCCAGGCAGGGTCTGCACATCTACGAGAGGGCCGTCATTGAGCACTACAACCTGCTGCATTGTGTTCTGCAATTGCCGGATGTTACCTGGCCAAGGATAACGTTGGATAGCTACTGCCGCGTCTTCGGAGAAACCTTCGAAGCTCTTTCCAGATGCTGTACTAAATTGCCGCAGGAAATGGTTTGCAATCATTAGCACATCGTTTTCGCGTTCTCGCAGTGGTGGCATAGAGACGGGAACCACATGTAGCCGATAAAAAAGGTCCTCTCGAAACCGACCCTCACTGACTTCGACAATCGGGTTGCGGTTGGTGGCGCAGACAAAGCGCACATCTACCTGTTCCAGGGTGTTACTACCGACCTTACGAAAACTGCCCGTCTGGATGAAGCGCAAGAGCTTCTTTTGCAGATCCAGACCCATCTCACATATCTCGTCCAAAAAAAGTGTACCGCCGTCAGCAATGCAGGCAGCCCCGTCGCGATTGGCACTGGCTCCGGTGAAAGCACCCTTCACATGACCAAAGAGTTCGCTTTCCATTAGCTCGCCCGGGATAGCTCCACAGTTAATCGCAATAAACTCGGCACCTCGTCTTGGGCTCTGCTGGTGAATGGCTTCGGCTGCGAGTTCCTTACCGGTTCCGCTCTCGCCTACGATAAAGGCGGTAGCATCACTGGGCGCCAGTGAGTCTATTGTTTTGTAGACTGACTGCATTGCTAGCGACTTCCCTATAAATTTGCAGTAGCTATCCCTCTCCAGCTTTGCCAGCGCCTGCGCCTGTTTGCCAAGCGTCATCTGAGCAGCAGCATTATCCAGAGTAACTATTAATCTGGCGGCGTCAAAAGGCTTAGTCAAAAAATCAAAAGCGCCTTTACGGATTGCATCTACGGCCATATCCGATGTGCCATAAGCAGTCATTACTATAACTTTCGGCGGGTTTTCCAACGCGGTTGTCGCTGTAAGAAAATCCAAACCATTGCCGTCCGGCAACTCTATGTCCAGCAAAACAATATCTGGTTTGAAGGCACCCAGGGCCGCGTGAGCAGAGCTTAAGGTTTCAGCTGTGACCAGGTCGTAGTCCGTGCCTTCGAGGTAGGCCATATAAATCGCGGAAAGCGAGACGCTATCCTCAACCATCAGTACTTTTATCTTGGAGTTCATCTCTGTCTCTCTGGGCTTCTGCTGGATTCAAAATTTAATACTTAAGTATTAACTTCCCAAACGATCGTTTCAAGGTTTATGCCATATTTCCCAAAATAGGAAATATGCTGCCGAAAATAAATAATTTACTGATAAATATAGATTTATTTTGGGTCATTAATGCGATGAAGCGTTCAGGGCAAAACCATATAGGCACAATGAATCGCATTTTGCAATTCATATCGCAGGTTACTTCTAAAGAAACAGATCACTTTCGACCAGATCCGCTAACCAAACGAGCCACTTTCCGATACCCCGCCAAGCCGCGAGTCAATCAATGACTTTGCGAGACCAGCGACCACGATATTTTCGCTGTACTTTTCATCCCGCCGGGTGCTAATTTCTGGTTCACCAATTAACCCAGTGCTCTCCACAGAAGAGAGATTCTGTCACGAGTGCGACACTTTCATGCATGACCTGCAATTCTATCTAGACGAGTTCGCCAAAGATGACCTGATGTATGTCTTCTTGCCGATTTTCCTGTTGGCACTGGTGATCGAAGCCGCCATTGACCGCAAGCAGTCGCGACATCTCTTTGAGAAACAAGACACTATTGCCTCGCTGTGGATGACTGTCTTCGTGGTCTTTGTGGATGTCCTGCCGAAATTCCTGGCGCTGATCGCATTTTACTTGCTGCACAGCATCAGTCCCTTGGCGGATATCGTGCAACGACAATGGTGGGCATGGCTGTTGTTGTTCTTCCTTGATGACATAACCTACTACTGTATGCATCGAGCCAACCATGAGGTACGTATATTCTGGGCGGGCCATGTCTCTCATCATTCCGCTGTCAAAATGAACTTCGCCACCGCATTGCGACAAGGCGTCATGGAACGCGTTCACAAATATGCTTTCTGGCTGCCCCTGCCCTTACTCGGGTTCGATCCCATGATGATTTTCCTAATGATGTCCATCAACCTGTTCTACCAGTTCTGGCTGCATACTGAGCTAATAGACAAACTACCACTCTGGTTTGAGAGCGTGTTCAACACGCCATCTCATCACCGCGTGCACCACGCCTCCAACGTCCGCTACCTGGATTGCAATCACGCAGGTGTACTGATCATCTGGGATAAGCTATTCGGTACTTTCTCTCCGGAAACAGAAGGAGAGCCGCCCGTTTATGGGCTGACAACCAACATCACGTCTTACCATCCGATACACGTTGCAACCCACGAGTATTCATCGATTCTGGCAGATGTAAAACGAGCCGAAACAACAGCTGACAAGCTACGCTATATTCTGAAAGCACCCGGCTGGAGTCACGATGGTGAAGACAGAAGAGCTAAAGTGCTGAGGCACAAAGCCGGCCTGGGGCTGGAACACGCGTAGCACTGCTTCGAACGTCATCTGGATTGCTATGCTGCTCTTTACGTTTTTAGCCTTCGTTATCTAACTAGCACATTGGCATATACCTCCAGCGAAGAACAATCCCTTTCCCAGCCCACCTGGGTCTTCGGCTATGGATCGCTCATCTACAAAGTGGACTTTCCTTTTTTACAACGTGAATTAGCCACGATCATCGGCTGGCAACGTCGTTTTTGGCAGGGCTCCCACGACCACAGAGGCACACCTGAATCTCCAGGGAGAGTAGTCACCCTAGTCCCTAAAAAGAAAGCGCTGTGCAAAGGCGTTGCCTACTTGATAGAGCCGACAGTTTTTAAACATCTAGATCATAGGGAAAAAAATGGCTATCGACGCTTCCACTGCCCTATCGAGTTGCACCAGCAGAAAGAGAACGTCAGCGGTGTTGTTTATGTGGCTAGCCAAGAGAACCCAGCTTTCCTCGGGCCAGCATCAATCGAGGAGCTAGCCGGTCATATACGGAAGTCCCATGGACCCAGCGGCAGCAACCGTGAGTATGTGCTGCGTTTAGCGCAATCACTCAGAGAGCTGGGGGAAAGAGACCCTCATATCGAGGCCCTGGAGGCCCTGTTGCTTTAAGTTGAGTTGAAGCAGTTATTGCAGCGGCGGTCACATTATCAATAACCATTTCGACACTGTACTCACCGAGGTCGGTGATCGAATAAGTAACGCGCGCCATCAATCGATAGCGGTGGAAATCGTAGGCCAATCGCATGGGCTATACTGGTGGCACCATTGTCGTAAAGCATGGGTCAACATTGAAGGGGATTGCGACATGATCGCACTATTATTTCTATTGTTTTTTGTCACTGCCGGACTCGCATTGCGAGGTAAAAAAAGCCTGGCATTAGCGGGAGCTTATCTCTCGCTTTTTCTGTCTCTGCTGTGGTTTTTCCATCACGCCAGCGATGAACTGCCAATTTTATTGTAGGTGGTAGAGACTATGCACCCTTACCGCCAGTTAAATGCACTAGGCATTATCGCTATCAGCGCCATGTTAACTTACGCATTTGCAGACCAGTTTGTAAATCACGAATTACCCTGTCCACTGTGTCTCCTCCAGCGTATAGGGTTTGTGGCCGTCAGCATCGGTCTACTGCTCAACGTTACCCACGGCCCGCGTCCTTCCCACTATGGCTTTGCTATTGCGGCGTCTGTTGCAGGCGGGGCTATGGCGTTGCGACAGGTTAGCTTGCATGTCATCCCGGGAACACCTGGATATGGTTCGCCGTTTCTTGGGCTGCATTTCTACACGTGGGCTTTTCTATTGTTTGCTTTCATGATTGCTGCAATCGCAATGATCAGCAGCCTGCCACGACAATATGATGATCTTGGCTGGCTTCAATGGCGGCAGCAGCCGCTATTGTGCAAACTGGCAATAGTGGTAATTACCATCATTATTAGCCTTAATGCCCTCGCTGCATTTTCTGAGTGCGGCCCGGGAAAGTGTCCGGATAACCCCGAACAATACTGGCTGTTTCAGGACTGATACCCAATGAAATTCTCTCTCATCACCATCCTGATGATCTCTGTCTGCCTCGGTGGATGCAGTGCAGGCGACGTACCCGCCTCAAACAAGCAGGGCCTCACTGGCGCAGATAGAGATCAGCATGGCTGCATTCCTTCGGCTGGTTATCAGTGGTGCGCACTTACCAATCAATGCGAAAGGCCGTGGCAGCTCGCGAAAGCCAAGGGTTTTGATAATTCGCAGGAGCAATTCCAGCTTTACTGCAACCAGTAAAGCCACAACACCAATCAGGCAACGTAGACAGTGGGGGTAATAGCGCCCGGCACAGCTGTCACAGAATTTTCGCTGGAAGCGAAAATTATCGCTTTTGCACTCACGATAACCAACGTTGCGGAGGTTTCCGCAGCTATGTCGTCAAGCTTTACGGTGAGTCGCACTATAGCCTTGCGTTGCGTGCCCTGCCCCCGGTTCCAGTAACTTCTGTGCCGAAGCCGATGCTTCTTTTACTTACCCTGTTGATGGTGAGTGCAGCGGTGCTAAAAATCCAGCGAAGCAGGACTGCTTCAACGCACCGGTGAAATTTAGCTTTCCGAGCCGGGGGCTGGTACCCCGCGTCGCAACCGGCATAAATGCCATGCAGGAAAATACAACGGGCTAGGCACTGACTCAAAAGACTGCTGCCCAAACGACAGCCCGGGCAAGCGATTGATGATCGCCCCGCCTCTGCCAGCTGCATCCCTGGTCACGTGCGCCGAGCGACCCTCTAATTCCTTCATTCACAGTTTCACTGAACGGGGCTTTGGTTAACCGTCCAATACGTCGCGGGCTACCAGCTCCTGCATAATTTCGGACGTGCCACCGTAAATGCGCTGAATACGAGCATCAGCATAGGCACGGGAAATTGGGTATTCGCGCATGTAGCCGTAACCCCCAAACATTTGCAGACAACCGTCCACAACCCGGCACTGCGCTTCTGTAGTGGCATATTTAGCCATTGAAGCGGTCGCCGCATCCAGTTCGCCAGCATTGTATTTGTCGATACATTCGTTAACGAAAGCATTGTTAAGCCGATACTCCGTTTGCATCTCAGCCATCTTAAAGCGCGTATTTTGCAACTTTGATAGCGGCGCTCCAAAAGCCTCGCGCTCTTTTACGTAATCCACCGTCATTGATAACGCACCTTCCATCGCAGCGACAGCACCTACAGCCAGCGCCAACCTTTCGCGGGGCAGTTCCTGCATTAACGCAATGAAACCCCGGTGCAGTTCACCAAGCAATGCCGTGGCTGGCAAACGCACGTCCTGGTAAAACAGCTCCGAGGTGTCTGCAGCGTGCAGTCCCAACTTTTCCAGATTACGACCACGGCTAAATCCGGTTTTGTTGGTATCGACCATAAACAGCGACAGGCCTCGGGAGCCCGGTGCATCAGGGTCGGTTCGGGCAACCGTGACAACCATGTCACAGAGCTGACCGTTAGTGATAAATGTTTTGGAGCCATTGATAATCCAGTCGTCACCGTCCCCTCTCGCACTGGTGCGCACTCCCTGCAAGTCACTACCGGCACCGGGTTCGGTCATTGCCACGGCACCGATACATTCGCCACTTACCATGATAGGCAGATAATGCTGCTTCTGTTCTTCGGTGCCATGATTGAGGAGGTAGTGCGCCACGATGTCACTGTGGACAGTCATGTTGCCGCCCAGCGACGGATAGCCACGGCGGCTGAATTCGGCATTGATCACCATGCTCATATCAAAAGTGCCACCTGCTCCCCCATAGGCCTCGGGTATATCTACGCACAGAAACCCGGCCGCCCCCAACTTAAACCAGATATCCCGCGGCAGCACCTCGTCTCGCTCCCACTGGTCGTAGAACGGGTCGACCTCGGTCTCACAAAATCTACCAATCATGTCGCGAAGCAAGTTAGCTTCCTCGCTCTGTGCATCCATTGCTGTCATCATTTCTCTGATCCCGTCTTCAATTACGCCGTCTTAGACAGATCATTATGACTTAATTTTGAGCAGTGCACAGACCGCCTCGACGGGCTTGCCATCGCGGGGGTTGCACCAATCGCCC
Source organism: Candidatus Seongchinamella marina (assembly GCF_026262685.1). Taxonomy (NCBI): domain Bacteria; kingdom Pseudomonadati; phylum Pseudomonadota; class Gammaproteobacteria; order Cellvibrionales; family Halieaceae; genus Seongchinamella; species Candidatus Seongchinamella marina. The sequence continues at coordinate 678,245 of NZ_SHNP01000001.1, read as the reverse complement.
AATGGCAACTAATATCGCTATCCCTCACTGAAAACATGAGAATGTCTTGAACGCAAAAGTACACTCCCCAGCCCCCGTTGGCATGACTTACAAAAAGCTCTTTGAACCACTGAATCTGGGCTTCACTAGCATCAAGAACAGGGTAATCATGGGCTCCATGCATACCGGCCTTGAGGAATCGGAGAATGGCTTCGAACGCATGGCGGCATATTTTTCCGAGCGTGCCCGTGGCGGTGTTGGCATGATCATCACCGGCGGTATTGGACCTAATGAAGAAGCGGCCCTTGGCTCGGCAATGCTTTCAAACGATAGCGAAGCAGCGCAGCACCGCACAGTGACCGAGGCCGTGCATGCGGCTGATCCCGACGTCAAAATCTGTATGCAAATTCTGCACACCGGGCCACTGGCCTACAACGAGAAGCTGGTAGCACCCTCAGCAATAAAATCACGTATCGCTCCATTCGTGCCTAACGAGCTGGATGCCGATGGCGTGCAAAAGCAGATTAACGACCACGTGCGATGCGCAAAGCTGGCGAAGCAGGCTGGCTATGACGGTGTTGAAATTATCGGTTCCGCTGGCTATCTGATTTCTACTTTTTTAGTCGAAAAAACCAATAAGCGTACCGACGAGTACGGCGGTTCTTACGAAAATCGGATGCGCTTTGCGTTAGAGATTGTCCAAAAAATTCGCGCCGCTGTGGGCGATGAATTTATTGTTATCTTTCGGATTGCCGCCATGGACATGTTGCAAGGCGGGATGAGTTGGGACGAGGTGGTACAGCTTGCACAAGGACTGGAAAAGGCTGGTGTAAACATCATCTCTACTCATTTCACCTGGCATGAAAGCGCTGTTCCCACCATTGCCACCATGGTACCGCGAGCGGCATTCAGTCAGGTAACTGGCCGTATTCGCCAGAACGTCAACGTACCGATGATCACCTCTAACCGCATTAACATGCCACATGTTGCAGAAGAAGTGTTGCAGCGCGGTGACGCTGACCTGGTATCCATGGCGCGCCCTATGCTTGCTGATGCCGAACTGGTGAACAAGGCGCGCGAAGGACGCGAAGATGAAATCAATACCTGCATTGGCTGTAACCAGGCTTGCCTTGATCACTCCTTCGCAGGCAAATCTGTTTCATGCCTGGTGAACCCCAGAGCCTGCCATGAAACCCTGCTCAGCTATGAAAAAACCAGCTCGCCTAAGAATATTGCCGTGGTGGGTGCCGGCCCGGCCGGCATGGCCTATGCCACCGTAGCCGCCGAGCGGGGACACAAGGTCACCTTATATGATGCGGCTAATGAAATAGGCGGCCAATTCAACCTGGCCAAGCAAATTCCCGGCAAAGAAGAATTCTACGAGACACTGCGCTACTACGGCAGGATGATTGAAAAGCTCGGTATCAATTTGCAACTCAATACCCGAGCAGATGCCGACATGCTCGCCGCAGCGGGCTATGACAATATCATCATTGCCACGGGCATCAACCCTCGCACTCCCGACCTGGAAGGTATTGATCACCCTATGGTCATGAGTTACATCGACGCGATCAGGGGCAATAAGCCTGTAGGGAAAAAAGTCGCCATCTTGGGCGCCGGCGGCATCGGTTTTGACGTATCCGAATTGATCAGCCATAAGGGTGTGTCGGCCGCCATGGATATCGACGTCTTCGCCCGGGAATGGGGCGTAGACTTCGACAATCATCCCCGCGGCGGTGTTACCGGGGTCGACCCGATTACTGCAATTGCTGACCGCGAAATTTTCCTTATGCAACGTAAAGAAACACCGGTGGGACGCGGCCTGGGTAAGACAACGGGCTGGACCCATCGCATGGCTTTAGGCAGGCGCGGTGTAAAAATGTTGAATGGCATAGAGTATGTGCGCATCGATGATGATGGCCTGCATATCATGCGAGAGAACAAACCAGAATTATTACCTGTCGATACCATTATTGTCTGTGCCGGCCAGGACCCTGCCCGCGAATTGTATGATGCGGGGCAGGCTCAGGGCTTACCGGTAGAACGGGTAGGCGGCGCCTATGAGGCGGCGGAGCTGGATGCTAAGGCCGCCATCAACCAGGCCTGCCATATGGCGGCCCAGATCTAAGCCTTCAAAGACGAATTTTTCTGACGGCTTTGAGGCATTAGCGCCTTTTAAGGAACGGGAATACAATCGACACTAAGCGCTTATTCCCGAGTACGCTCGCATCAGGGTTCTTGGAACAAGGATTGTCGATAGCATTCTATTTGCCGATTCGGCTTTCTACGAAAGCGGCAATGTACCCGTTAGCGCTCCGGGCACGGCAACCCAGTAGAAGCGGGCAATGCTATCTCGAACTATTTCTGTTCTAGTATTGGGAGCTTAACCGTTGCCAACGCACCACCGGCCCAGTTCTCCAGCTCGATTGTTCCACCAGCCTTTGCAACAAAGCCTTGACTGACTGACAGACCCAAGCCGGTGCCTTTTCCAACTTCTTTTGTGGTGATAAATGGCTCCAATACTTTGCCTAATAAGGTGCTTTCGATACCCGTGCCTGTATCCTTCACAGTCAAAACCGCCTGATTAGAATCAGTGCTGACGCTTATTTCAATCCGCATTGCGGACGACTCATCGGGCGAAGAGTGAGCCCTTCTTGCCTCGATAGCATCGCGCGAATTTGATAGAAGATTCAAACACATTTGTTCCAGTTTCAACTCGTCACAACTGACAGGTATACTTGCTGCCTGATAGGTTGTTTTAACGGTGATATTGTTGTCTCGAAGCAACTGACCAAACATCAGCAAGGTGCTTTGCACCGCCACGACAAGGTCACCCTCACAATTTTTATCATCCAAAGTTCTACCGAAAGATCTCAGTTGATTGATTATTTGGCTCGATCGATCAACCTGCTTATCAATCATTGCGAGTTTCTTTTGGATGTAAGTCTGATCAGCTCTATCGCCTCGCGCTCTCAAATTTGCTATGGCCAATTTAATCACGTTGAGAGGCTGATTGAGTTCATGGGCCACTCCGGCTGATAATTCGCCAAGAGCCGCGAGTTTGGAATTCTGTATAACTTGTGCATTCTGCTTTCGGTTTTCTGAATCGTCGTTCATGATAGAGCAAATGTACTGCCTGCCGAAATTTTCTAGCAATACCTTTGAGACAATATAGTATTTTTTTTCCCCATCGGCCTCAATAACAAGTTCTACATTATCAACCGGCTCGCCGCTCAAAAGTATGCTATCAAGTCGCTGCCCATCTTCCGTAAAAGCCGGATTAATTACAGAGTATATGGAAGCTTCATTATTTATTTCGGAGGTGTTCATGTCTAAACCAATCGTTTCTTTCATTAGATCGTTGGAATATACATGGCGACCGTCGACATCATGAATGCCAATTGCATAATTGATTTTTTGCGCGACTAATTCAAAGAGGTTCCTCTCGGTCGCTATTTCTCGAAGTAATTCTCTCTCACCAGAAATATCACGCACCAATCCCTCGACGCCCGTGATATTGCCATTCTTATTTCTTACGTAATGCGCTGATGTTGAGACCCAGATCCCTTCGCCTTTATAGTTCCTTAACTCTGCTTCGTAGTTCTCGACCCCATTTTCATTTTCATCCAATTTCTTTAAGAAAAGATCTCTACCGATTGGGTCAACATATTGATCTGCAATAAGAACACCAATTATTTCGTCTACTTCTGCATAACCCATAATAGAAAGCATTGCTCGGCTGGCAGCAACTACTTTGCCCTCTTTATCGGCACGGTAATAGGCATAGGGGAGCGAATTAATAACCTCCAATACGTCTTCATTTGAACTCGATGCAAACTCAGCTAAAAGCTCTGTGTCTTTCATAAATCACGCACTACGTCATGTTAAAACTGTTATCTAATACTTATCGTAACAGAAAAGGCAGAGATATTTAAAAACAGTGAATGTAAAACAACCTTCGTGTTTATAAATTACCTTTTGTTATTTTTATTATTACTCGGTATGCCACAAACGATACAAAGTGATACGGCTCAGCTACACCCGCAAACGCCCTCGCCCAAAGTATCTCTAATGACCTCTCGCCTCTACACAGCACCGGCAGTGTCACTCGTGGCGGCCTATAGCCGATACATTGATCAGCGTTGAGTCGCTCGCGCAGGGCCCAACGCACGCTTTCGCACTATCGGCTGACGTTGTCGCGCCGGCGATGTCACGTCCCGATTCTCAGCAGTAATGTCGGGTAGAAAAACCTGATATTCCACCGGAAAGTCCAAGCCTGCTCGGTCTTCGTTGAGCTCCAGAACGATAGGCTGGTCCAGAGTTAGCCATGAACCGCACGCCTCTCCAGCATCACAAATAAAGAAGTCGTTGTCAGAATCAGAGCCAGCGACGAGTTCGTATTGGCCGGGAGGCACATCCGTAAATTGGAAAGCGTAGCGGCCATTTTCCGCGGTGGCAGAAAATTCGGCTACAGCCTCCTCGTTGACGCGGTCGTACAGCAATATATACACGGCCCCAACATTGGCTTCGCCACCCGGACGACCCACAGACATAAAGACTTTTGCGGTCACCAAATTAGCGGAGGACAACACCTTAATTTCACCGGAATATACCCCGTCGGCCAAGTCCTGACGATTAATGTTGACGTCGTAGGACCCGAGCCCCTCTTCGTCAATGTCTTGTGACGAGACGGATAGCCATTGCTCACTGCTTGTTATCAATTCAATAGTGAGTTCACCGCTACCCGCATTTATCAACTCTAATTCAAGCGGGGCCTCGCTATCCCCAAAGCTCAGGGTAGTTGCCGAAAGGCTCAGCCTGGGCAGATCTACGGTGGTATCGCCCAGGCTATCCAAAGCCGCTATTACCGATTTGTAGGCATTGATCATGCCGTGCCCATAACTATCATCGCGACCAGGAGGCCCCAGATCATCTGTAAGGCGACCGCTCACTAATAAGGTTTCGATATCGGCCGGCGACAGGCCCGGATTTACACTTCGCATCAGTGCCATAACCCCTGCCATGTGCGGAGCGGCCATTGATGTGCCATTAAGAAAGGTATAGGCAAACTCCAGACTGCCATTGTCGACGCCACCGGTGCTCAGCACACCATCCGGATACCCATCACCATTCACGTCAGTGCCATTGTCGCCGCCAGGGGCGGCAACGTCGACATACACACCTCGACTTGAATAACTCGCTAACTGACGGTTGATGTCTACCGCACTAACCGAGAACACACCGTCGTAAGAAGCTGGGTATTGGGGGACAGAGCTTGCCTCGTTACCGGCGGCGGCCACAACAATAGTGCCGTTAGCAATGACCTGATTGTAGAGCTGCTGTTCAGCCGAACTAAAGGGACCGCCACCCAAGCTTAAATTGATCACGTCGGCCGGCGCATCAGGCACCGTTCCTGAATCGTTAGCCAAACCTGCCGCGTAGCGTATTGCCTGGCTAACATCATAGCTCGTACCTACGCCGCCCTCCCCCAGAGCACGCAACGGCATGATGCGTGCACCATAGGCGACACCCGCAACACCGATGCCATTGTTACCAGCAGCGCCAACGGTACCTGCCACATGTGTCCCATGATAGGAACTGGGGCCGGGAGTTTGCAAATTACCAGGGTCTTCCGGGTTGGGGTCGATGCCATCGCCATCACCCGATTGTGCGATGTCACGCACAAAGTCATAGCCCGCAACCCACTGTCCAGCCAGGTCCGGGTGTTGCGACAGTATTCCAGTATCCACAACTGCCACTGTCACATCAGGATCTCCCTTGACGCTATCCCAGGCGGCAGGTAAATCAATGAGAGGCAGGTGCCATTGCGTCTCGAAGGCTTCGTCATCGGGCGTAAAAAAACCGCGTACGCGAAAGTTCGGCTCAGCCAATTCAACTTCATCAGTGCTGCGCAGACGTTTGATGGTCATCAGTGTTTCGAAGCGAGCCTGCAAATCACCACTGCCGATGCTAGCGCGCTTAGGCATGGCTGTGCCCATGCGCCTTGCCAGGTACTGCCTGTCATCCGTAGTTTTTAATTGCATAAGCCAGGGTCGTTGCGGACCACCGCCACGCTGCTCCATCGCTAGGTCAGCCGCCGCCATGGCAGTCTGGTTGCTATGGTCACTATCGCGATAGCGCACTATCGCCTGCCAAGGCTCGATATAGTGCTGCAGGCTGGATCGAGCCTGATTCGCCTGGTTGCCTATGGCCAATAAATAGTTGGTACCGCCAGAATATGCAGACACGTTGACCAAAAATGTGCCGTCGTCAGGCACTATCAGGTTTTCGACCTCGCCCGACTCAATAGAGAAATCGATGATGTCACCGTTTTGGTTGTAGAGGTACAAATCAGCATCGGCGATGTCAAAGTCGGCTATCACCATCGTGATAGATTGCCCCGCAAGCAGCTCTAGCCGGAAAAAGTCATCCACATCGCCCTCGGCAAATGAACGACCGCTCTCCCCACTACCGGGCTGGTTAACGTAGCCTCCCAGAGTGGTCGGGTTATTAATTGCCTGGGCACTTAACAAGGTGTCGTTGGGATTGTATTCGCTGACCGTATCGTTAGTGTCGCCATCTACAGATTGACTGCTACTGGCGATCACGGTGCCCGTTATGACAAACCCCTCTGTGACCGGGGGGGCTGCAGGGGGCGGATCGACAGGAGGTGCGGCGACAGGTGGCGGCTCAGTCTGCTGACTACCCCCCGAACTACCGCCTCCACCGCAGCTCGCCAGCAGCAGGAAAAGGGTCATCAAAAGCCAGTGCTTCATCATCGTTTGAACAGTACCTCGATAAGGTTCGAGCCCAGCCGCGCCATGAAGTTCCCACAGCCGTGCGCAGCCAAGGCAGTATCATGCCACGCATACGAAGAATATGCTTTGTTGCTGTTACTCGTTGCGGTACATACGACAAAAAAATGGCGCCAGATCCGCCCAAAGGAAGCACCCCGCTACGCTGGCCGCTTGCATCGTATATCCGGTACACTCACCCTTCGTTTCATTGTCGCAAGCTGATATGAGGACACCACGTGCCGGCACTCTACAAAACCTGGCTTTACCGCGCTCGCCTGGCAATCATCGGGAAGATGTTGCTCAAACCGCAACCCAAACCCATGGCCTTCTCTGGGCCCGGATCATCGGCAAACCTCTGTAAAGCGATCAGCCAGTTTGGGCTAAAAAATCTGCTGATTGTCACTGACAAACCACTGCGTGAACTTGGCTTGCTCGACAAGACACTTGCAGATCTTGCTGCTCACGACGTGAGCTATCAGATCTATGACGGGGTGCTGCCCGACCCCACACTGCAGGTTGTGGACGATGGCCTGGCTGTGCTCAATGCCAACCATTGCGATGCGGTACTTGCCTTTGGTGGCGGCTCATCGATTGATACTGCCAAAGTTGTTGCTCTTGCCGGTGCCAATGGAGGTAATGCTGAGTCCTGTCTTGGGGTCAACAAGTGCAAACAGGGAGCGCTGCCGCTTTTTGCCATCCCGACCACAGCGGGCACAGGCTCTGAAGGCACTTGTATCGCAGTGGTCTCAGACAACGAGACCCACAGCAAGAGCGCTGTTATTGACAATAGCCTGATTCCGAAGGCTGCGGCACTGGATCCGGAAGTCATGCTGGGTTTACCCGCCAGTATGACTGCGGCCACCGGTATGGACGCCCTCACCCACGCAATCGAGTCCTATATTGGAACATTTGGTAACACCGAGACCGATTTTTACGGACTTGCCTCTGCCAAACTGGTGTTCAGATATCTGCCAACTGCTTGCAGCGATGGCCAGAACATGGAGGCCAGGGAGGGCATGTCGTTGGCGTCCTATTATGGCGGCCTTGCCATTACCCAGGCACTGGTTGGCTATACCCATGCTATTTCCCACAATCTCGGTGCGCGTTACGGCGTCGCCCACGGCCTGGGCAATGCAGTGGCCCTGCCCCATGTACTGGACCTGTTAAAAGACGATGCCCAGGATAAGATGGCCGCGTTGGCGGTGCACTGTGAACTTGGCAAGGCTGAAGAGAATAAAGCTGCGCTGGCGCAAAAACTGATCGACAGCGTCAGGGAGCTCAATCGCACCGTAGGCATTCCCGAGACCATTGAAGCTATACAAGAAATAGACATAAACGAGCTTGCAGGTCTCGCTCTCACCGAGGGAAGCAGCTATCCAACACCACGCTTTTTGGATACGGATGATTGCAGGGGGATCCTAAAACGCATGAGTGTCGCCCCTGCATAAGCGAAAAGCCTGGCCGACTGAAGTCCTGGCGCCGGGGTGCTACAAAACGGTTTACCTGCTATATTCCTGGAGGATTGTAAAGCGATGGTTGTTAAATGAAAAAAATAGTTAAGCACGCGCTTGCAGGGACTCTGGTTTTACTCTGCATAGGGTGCAAGGTGCGTATTGAGGTCCCCGAGGGTGGGCAGGTAATTTCCTCTTCTGGTGACTACGACTGCAGGCTGCTTACTGCAGACGCGGTCATTCGCCCTGCGCATGCGGTTGGCGAAGAGGAAGAAGGATTTCATTGTGACTTCGTTATAGAAGATACCAGCTTTAATGAGACCTTTACTGCAGTACCCTCATCAGGATGGGAGTTTGCCGGTTGGCGAAACCGTAAACCTGGCGAGTATCTTTACGGCGGATTTGAGTCTGCCCAAGTGTGGTTGACGACGATTGGCTTTGACGCCAACGAACTCCTTATGACTATCCTGCAGTCAGATCAGGTCTATTACTTAGAACCCGTATTTGAAAAAGTTGAACCATCAGGCGCCGGTACCGACTGCAGCAACCTCGGTGGTAGCTTTGACCGTATTCAATCCCTGATTTTTGAAGGCTATAACTGCACTAATAGCGCATGTCACAGTGGCAGCAATCCAGCCGGAGCTCTCGACTTAACGGCAGGAAAATCATTCGACAATCTTTACCGTGTAGATGCCGCCGCCAATCTGCCTGTGTCCCAGCAGTTAGTGTATCCCGGAGAACAGAAATTAAGCTTCTTATATACCAAGCTCGAAGCAGCCACTAATGCCATTTTGTTACCCAAAGGAGCTGGTTTGCCGATGCCTATAGGTGGTGCGCCGCTAACGACCGACCATTTGGAGGCAATGCGGTTGTGGATTCGAAATGGCGCACCCGAGTCCGCTAACGTGGATGGTGTGGCGACCCTGTTGGGCTGTGATCAGGCAACTGCGCCTCAATCAAACAAGATAGATCCTCCTGCCCCACCTGCTCCTGGCGAGGGCGTGCAATTTATTAGCGGGCCCTGGACGGTATTGCCAGAAAGTGAGAATGAGGTTTGCTTTGCAACCTACTATGACCTGGAGCAGACTCCGGAGCTGCTGCCCGACTGGGCTCTAACTCCTTGCAGCGACCCGGTCTACAACGATTATGACGGTGTCTGCATGGCGACTAATTCCCGGACGCTGACGCAAGACCCTCAATCACATCATAGTATTATCAATGTTTACACCGGCTCGGCTTCGCCTTTCGAGCCTGCATGGGGCGACTGGCAGTGCCTGAATGGCCCGAACAAGGGCTCGACGTGCGATCCGACGAGGATTGGTGAGCCAGTTGCCTCTGGCGGAGCAGATTGTGGCGGAGATCGCTTCGTTTGTGGCACGCAGGCGCGCAAGTCGATCGCCTGTCGAGGCTGGGGCCCAACAGATCTGCGTACACACCAGGTCAGCATGGGAGGAGCCCAGGCCCCGGTGTCGGAGAATACCTTGGCTGAAGGTGTTTATGGTGTACTGCCGGCGCGCGGCATCATTGTATGGAACTCGCATGCGTTCAATCTTTCGACTGAAGAAACTACAGTGGAACAGTACAACAATATCTTGTTTGCCCCCGAGAGCGAGAGGCGTTACCGGAGTCGGGCAATATTCGATGCCAAGGACATTTTTGTGGCAAATGTACCGCCCTACGAACAGCGAACCTATTGTTCTACGCTCACATTACCGGTGGGCAGTCGTCTGACCCAGTTGGGCTCTCATGCGCACAAGCGTGGCATACTTTGGCAAACCTGGTTACCGCCACAGGATCCAAATTGCAAGGTATCCAGCGATTGTAAGCCGAATGCGGAGGCGCCTGATTATCTCAGCCGTGTTTACAATGATCCGCTGCAAATCGACTATGAACCACCGTTAGAGTATGACTCTTCAAAACTGGAAAATCGAACGCTCAAGTTTTGTGTCACTTACGATAATGGCAAGGATTTTCCCGACCTGCTAAAACGCAATTCAACGTCGGTGGGTACAACGTGTGAGGGTAACGCCTATTGTGTTGCTGGACCCACGCCCGGTAAGGCTTGCGGTTCCGATGATAGCCTGTGCGGCAGTAACGGCAGTTGTGATGCCTGCGTTGTGCGAGGCGGCGTTACCACCGAAGACGAGATGTTCCTCATGCTGGGTGGCTTCTATATTGTGCCAGCCGACGAGCGCAATTGATGGGTAACCGCACGGCAAGAGGCGACGGACAGTGTGCCTTGTCGCACAATCGTCACCCCTGCTGTGTAAACCATCAGTTACCATCCATAGACGATAGGGCGTCTGGCTAAACGTCAGTAAGACCGAAAGCCCCGGGATATCGTAGGTGGTGTGCATGGCGAATTAGTAATTTTCCAATATTATCTGATAGTTAGCAGTTGCAGCCAGAGACAATAAGAGAATACCGTTGGGCACTATGAATGGTGTCCTTCTGCTACTTTTCCATCTGCTCACCACCTGGCCAAACTGATCCGGCCAGGCGGCTATCGTGAGCTCATCGCCGAGAACCTGCTTCTGAAGCAGCAACTAATTATCCACAGTAGATCCCGCCAACGATTACCAAACCTGAGTACACAGGAACGCACACTCCTTGGGCTCGTGTCCTTATTCATCAAACCCAGACGCATCACTCGGGCAGCCATCATTCTTCAACCATCCACCCTACTGCTATTTCACACTGCTCTGGTAAAGCGCAAATACTGTCAGTTGTACTCACCTCGCGGTGGTCGTAAACCCGGGCCAGCGGGCCCCTCCCAAACCGTTATCAATGCCATCGTAGAAATGAAACAGAGAAACCCTCGTTTTGGTTGCCCGCGTATTGCGCAGCAGATCAATCTCGCATTTGGCATGAGTTTGGACAAAGACAGTGTCCGACGTGTACTAGCAGCCCATCACAAACCGTACCCTGGAAGTGGCGGCCCATCATGGCTAACTACTTTCGGTCATACCAAAGACAGCTTATGGAGCATTGATCTGTTCCGCGCTGAATCTATAACATAGCGCTCGCACTGGATCATGGTCGTCATGGGTCAATGTACCCGAAGGATCATCGGCTTCTCGGTGCACGCTGGGGCCGTAGATGGTCCAGCACTCTGTCGCATGTTCAACCAGGCGACTTATGGCCAAGATTGGCCGAGGCGCATTAGTACCGACAACGATCCCCTCTTCCAGTATCGGCAATGGAAAGCAAATCTCAGAGTACTGGAAATCGAGGGAATTAAATCGGTGCCTTATACCCCAGCATCACACCCATTTGTAGAAAGACTTATCGGCAGTGTTCGTAGAGAACTGCTGGATCGGACTTTCTTTTGGACCGCGACTGATCTCGAAAACAAACTACGAGCGTTTAAGCAGTACTACAACAAGTATCGGTGTCATTCGAGTCGGGATGGGACTACTCCGGTCGAATCTAGCGACGAAAGAAATGTTGATATCGACCACTACCACTGGAATGAACATTGTCGCGGACTATTTCAACTACCGGTAGCTGCTTGAATTACCAATTCGCCTGGGACAGCATTATCGCCGGGGACGTCCCCGAAACCCTCACCCTTGAACGGCTCAAAAAGGACTTCCCCGTGAAGTGGGCGGAGCAGCGCTCACATTTCGGACTGAGTCAAGCCTCCCACTAGTGACTGGTGAAATCGCCGTTAGAGAAAACAGGCAATTCTTGCCCGGACAGCCCGTCTCCCAGTCACTGTTACGCAAACACCAGAAATGCAAAAGCCCGCTGAATAGCGGGCTTTGCGGGGGTTCTGCGGTCAGTCTCTGTTTAAAGTCTCTGATCCGCAGACTGCATGGCGGAGAGCGAGGGATTCGAACCCTCGATAGGGTATAAGCCTATACGCCCTTAGCAGGGGCGCGCCTTCGACCACTCGGCCAGCTCTCCGGAGACGTTGTAACACGTTTGTAGATGTGCCAATTGAGGCCAGACACAAGCGCGAGATAATACCACAATCAGTGAAAAATCAAAGCCATAGGAAGGCCCTAATCGATGATTATTCGTCCTTCATTCGGGGTTGTTTATCGCCGCTCTGGATGCGCTTGTAAATTTCTTCCCGATGAACAGCCACATCTCGTGGCGCATTTACACCAATGCGTACCTGGTTTCCCTTCACACCGAGTACGGTGACGGTAATCTCGTCGCCGACCATTAGTGTTTCTCCCACTCTGCGGGTGAGTATCAACATTGTTTTCTCCAGTTTCTCGTCTGCCCTGGGCTTTGGCTTCCAGTGGCAGTCCGCATTCCCGCTGCGGTGCAGGTCCATGCGATTTTCTCGAGTGGGCTAAATATAGTTATCGCTAAGAATCTCGCCATCTTACCTAATCGCGCTCGGCTAATCGATAGCTACCGCTAAGTTATATCACTGAGTCAGCATTTTCATCGTTAGGTTCCTCTTCCAGCTCAAAAGAGGAGTGCAGAGCCCTGACCGCCAGCTCGAGGAACTTTTCTTCAATAATCACCGATATTTTGATCTCGGAAGTCGTAATCATCTGGATGTTAATACCAACCTCAGCCAACGCCGCAAACATCTGGCTTGCGACGCCCGCATGGGAGCGCATGCCCACACCAACCACGGAAACTTTGGCGATCTTATTGTCTGACCTTACTTCCAGGGCTTTGATTTCTTCAGCCACTTTTTTCAGGACTTCTTCTGCCCGGGGAAGGTCGTTCCGGCCGACGGTGAAGGTAAAGTCAGTGGTGTTATCGTCGGCCACGTTCTGCACAATCACATCGACTTCGATATTGGCTTCGCCAATCGGGCCCAGTATATGGTGGGCAACGCCAGGCATATCGGGGACACCGAGAATAGTGAGTTTTGCCTCGTCCCGATTGAATGCTATTCCAGCTATGGTTGGCGTTTCCATTTCTGCGTCGTCCTCAAGTGTGATCAAGGTCCCAGGACCTTCCTGGAAGCTGTGCAATACCCGCAGGGGTACATTGTACTTGCCTGCAAACTCGACAGCGCGAATCTGTAATACCTTGGAGCCCATGCTGGCCATTTCCAGCATCTCCTCAAAGGTAATTTTGTCTAGACGTCGGGCACCATCCACCACTCGTGGATCAGTGGTATATACACCGTCAACGTCAGTATATATCTGACACTCGCTGGCTTTGAGCGCAGCAGCCAAGGCCACGGCTGTAGTATCAGAGCCACCGCGGCCCAGGGTAGTAATGTTGCCGTGCTCATCCACTCCCTGGAAACCCGCAACCACAATCACAAAACCCTCTTTGAGATCGGCATGCAAGCGAGCATCGTCGATTTCTTTAATCCTGGCTTTGGTATGTGCGTCATCAGTAAGAATACGTACCTGGCTGCCGTTATAGCTTTTGGCTTTTACACCGCGTTTATTAAGCGCCATGGCCAAAAGTGCGGTGGTCACCTGTTCACCGGTAGAGACCAGCACATCCATCTCTCGAGGAGTGGGATGTTCCTGGATCTCACTGGCAAGCTCAATTAAGCGATTGGTCTCACCACTCATGGCGGACACGACCACCACAATGGAATGGCCGCCCGCACGGAACCCTGCAACCTTATCGGCTACCTGTTCGATGCGCTCGATGCTTCCTACGGAAGTACCGCCAAATTTTTGTACTATTAGGCTCATGTACGCTATTGACCACTCTCTTTCGCGCGACTGCCTGCTTGAGGCTTGGATAAAAAAACGGGCGCTATTAAACACCAGATTATGCACCATTTAAACTGCTAAGCGCGGTAGGATTCCGCAGTCTTATGACACATCAAGGCAAATCAGGACACCTGGGACCGCACCCAGTCAGGCACCGATTTTAACACCTCGGTTAAGGCTGCCACATCACTACCACCGCCCTGCGCCATATCCGGCCTGCCACCGCCCTTACCGCCAAGCCGGGTGGCAAATTCTCGCATCAGGTCCCCTGCCTTGATCTTGTCGGTCAGGTCTTTGGTCACGCCGGCAGTCAGCGCCACTTTGTCATCAGTGACCGCAGACAACAATATCACCCCAGACCCCAACTTGTTCTTCACCTGATCCAGCACATCCCTGAGGGACTTCGCATCAGCCGCCTCAACGTTGACAGCCAACACTTTAATACCTGCTACCTCAACCGCCGCGGCGGTCAGGTCAGTGCCTGCCCCCGTGGCCAACTTCTGTTTGAGGCGCGCGACCTCCTTCTCTAACTCACGATTCTCCTGCCGCAGGCCCGCGACTTTATCGGCCACGTTAACGCTGGTCCCCTTGACCACATCGCAAACCGCAGCCAGATACCTTTCAGTCAAATCAATTTGCCCCAGTGCGCCCGCTCCGGTAACACCTTCGATTCGGCGCACCCCTGCAGCCACGCCTGACTCCGAAGTAATTCGCATTAGCCCTATATCGCCGGTACGCGCGACGTGGGTACCACCGCACAGTTCCACGGAAAAGCCCGCCTCTCCCATAGAGAGAACGCGCACTTCGTCACCATATTTTTCACCAAACAGGGCTGTCGCACCCGCCTCTATCGCTTCGTCCATGGACATTACGCGTGTAGACACTTCAGTATTAGCGCGCACCTGGTCGTTGACTATGCTCTCAATTCGCTTGAGTTCTTCGCCGGTGACACCTTCAAAATGAGAGAAGTCAAAACGCAGACGCTCAGAATCTACCAGCGAACCTTTTTGCTGAACGTGATCTCCCAGCACAGAGCGCAACGCCGAATGCAGTAAGTGCGTAGCAGAGTGATTAAGGCGAGTTCGCTGGCGCAGTGAATCATCGACCACGGAATGAACAATATCGCCCTGACGAATGGTGCCGGTAAGGGTATTCACATGGTGAAGATGCTGATCGGAGGCCTTGGTGGTGTTCGTCACTTCAAGCTTAAGCCCTTCGGCGGTGATATAGCCGGTGTCGCCTACCTGACCCCCAGACTCACCGTAGAAGGGTGTACTAGACAGCACGACAATACCGCTTTCGTCAGTGCCCAGAAAATCCACTTCCTCGCCGTCTTTAAGCAATGCAGTAACCGTTCCCTCACCGCGCAGGCTGTCATAGCCAGTGAATTCGGTGCTGCCTTCCAATTTGAGGACATCGTTATAGTCAAGCTTGAAGCTTCCGCCTTCCTGTGAGCGCGTGCGCTGCTGGGCCATGGCCGCATCGTAGCCCGCTATATCCAGTCGCAGTTCCCGCTCTCTGGCAATATCGTTGGTCAGGTCTACCGGAAAACCAAAAGTATCGTAGAGCTTAAATACCACATCGCCGGGAATCTCATCGCCCTGCAGGCCCGCCAGGGCTTCTTCAAGGATCTGCATGCCATTGTCCAGCGTCTTGGCAAACTGTTCTTCTTCGGTCAAAAGTGCTTTTTCAATCTGTGGCTGCAACTTAACCAATTCCGGATAGGCACCGCCCATCTCCTTTGCCAGTGTCGCCGTCAACTGAAAGAAAAATGGCTGCGTGGCACCCAGCTTATTACCGTGGCGAACCGCCCTGCGAATAATACGCCGCAGTACATAACCTCTGCCCTCGTTGCCTGGCAGCACACCATCTGCGATTAAAAAGGCACAGGAACGGATATGGTCCGCAATGACCCGCAGGGAGTTATGCTCCAGCTCATCCACGTCCAGAATGGATGCCGCCGACTTGATCAGCGCCTGAAACAAGTCGATCTCGTAGTTACTGTGCACTTGCTGCATAACCGCCGCTATGCGCTCCAGGCCCATACCGGTATCCACCGAAGGAGCTGGCAGGGGATGCATTTTGCCGGAGGAGTCGCGATTGAATTGCATGAAAACCAGGTTCCAGATCTCAATGTAGCGATCCATGTCCTCCTCGGGACTACCAGGGGGACCGCCAGGCACGTCGGGGCCGTGGTCATAGAATATTTCGGTACATGGCCCGCAGGGGCCAGTGTCGCCCATCTGCCAGAAGTTATCTTCATCCAGGCGAGTAATCCGCTCTCGCGGAAAACCAATTTCGTTAACCCACAGCTCCTCTGCCTCGTCATCAGACACATGGCAGGTGACCCAAAGGCGCTCTGGAGGAAGACCCAGCGTGCCGGTGAGAAAGTTCCAGGCAAACTTTATAGCGTCTTTCTTGAAGTAATCGCCAAAGCTGAAATTCCCCAGCATCTCGAAAAATGTGTGGTGGCGGGCGGTATAGCCCACATTTTCCAGGTCATTATGCTTGCCTCCTGCACGAACACAGCGCTGACTGGAGGTGGCACGGACATAGGATCGGGGGTCATTCCCCAGAAAGGTGTCCTTGAACTGGACCATACCTGCATTGGTGAATAGCAGGGTCGGGTCATCGCCGGGCACCAGGGAGCTGGAAGCCACACGCTGATGCTCGTGCTGCTCAAAATAATCCAGGAACGCTTCACGTATCTCTACGGTCTTCATAGTCGGTCTCGTTGTTATGCGGATAGACGGGACTCAGCCCGCCATGTGCCCTTCGGCGAATTCCCTGCCGGCGATAATATGCAGGTGCAAATGGAAAACGGTCTGGCCAGCGCCCTCACCGTTATTAATAATCAGGCGGAAAGCGTCTTCAACACCCAATTGCCGGGCAACGTTACCCGCCGCCAGCAGCAGGTGTCCCAACAAGTCCTGGTCATGCGCCTCAGCATCGGCCAGCCGGGGTATAGCTTTTTTCGGGATTACCAGCACATGAACGGGCGCCTGGGGCGCTATATCGTTAATGGCAACGCAATGATCATCCTCGTAGATAAACTCAGCGGGAATTTCGCCAGCGACAATCTTGCCAAAAATAGTATCTGACATGGGCCTAACCCAGCTTCTCGTCGGCGGTCAGCTGGCGCGCTTCCGTCTCCAGCATTACAGGAATGCCATCGCGAACCGGATATGCTAGCCCGGAAGCCTTACAAACCAGTTCATCTTTGTCCTGATCATATTCCAGTGGCGCCTTGCTGACAGGACACACCAGTATGCTGAGTAACTTCTTGTCGATCATCGCTTTCTCGCGGGATAAAAACGGAGCCGTATTATAGGGGCTTTTAGGGGCCTTGGCATAGCCGCCAGATAGAGTCTATTCGTCGCTTGTGGTCAGCGGCGTCCTGGGCATAGGAGGCGCCAGCAACTGTGGGTCAACGCGCTCGCTGCGCCAACTCATCCGCCAGTCTAAATGCGGGCCCGTCGCTCTGCCGGTCGCTCCGACCTCGCCGATCAGGTCCCCAGTGTAAATTTCCTGCCCGACAGCCACGCGAACTTTGCTCATGTGTAGAAAAGAAGACGACAAACCATAGCCATGATCAAGAATGACCGTGCCACCTGAATAGAACAAATCGGGCTCGGCCAGAGTAATTACGCCGGCCGTGGGGGCGTAAACAGGGGTGCCGGTCGGAACCGCGACGTCTACTCCATAGTGAGGATTCTTGGGGGTACCATTGTAAATCCGCTGGCTGCCGTAAACGCCCGAGATGCGCCCTGTAGTAGGCCACTCAAATCCGGCCAGGGCATTATTTAGCAGGTCTGGCCGCTGCAGTCGCTGACTCTTGGCGGCCCCGACGATGGCTCTTTCGCGATTAATTCTAGCCAGGTGCTCCTCAGATGGCGTTACCGTCTGCTGAGGAACGCCCTCGACCCGCGAGATAAGGTATTCACGGGATTTTACCGTGAGGGTCTGGCTACACTGGGCAGGCCCGTTGATAACCAACTCAACCGTGGATGCAGCATTGCGGCCAAACCCGGCAAAAAAAGTGCCGTCGTCTAACACATCGAGGGAAGAGCCATCCAGATTCACCGTGCTCCCCGGCGGGACATTTCCCCAGATCAATCCGCCCTGAATCAAATGCCCTTCGAGGACAGGGCATTCGGCCAATGCACCCTGTGCAATAGTGGTGAGAAATAATGTCGCCGCTAACTTGCTCATAGCTTCCCAGTTGCTCGTTACTGCCCCGGGGGGCAGGTAAAATTAACCATGCCCAAGATTATCGCCTGTGGTGGCGGCTGCCACAATGATTACCCCGGAGATATTGCAGTTGACGCCAATATCAGAGGTGACGTCTATAGGGATCGAATTAGTGCCGTAATTCGGTAAACTATCATCATGGGAAGATATAAACCGCCGCGCCGACGCGGCTCTAAATACATCACACCGGAAGGGGAAAAGGCCCTTCGCGATGAACTGTACCAGCTATGGAAGTTGGAGCGCCCGCAGGTAACTCATACGGTGCATGAGGCCGCCAAAAATGGCGATCGCTCTGAAAATGGCGACTACATTTATGGCAAACGCCGATTGCGCGAGATCGATTCGCGGGTACGCTTTCTGAACAAGCGACTGGACGAGTTGGAGGTTGTAGAGCGCTCACCTGACGATACCAGCAAGATTCGCTTTGGCGCTTGGGTGACACTCGAAACGGAAGATGGACAGGAGCATCGCTGGCGCATCGTTGGACCTGACGAATTTGAGCTCAAAACCGGCAAGCTCAGCATGGACTCGCCCATGGCTCGATCTATGCTGGGCAAAGGACTAGACGACGAGGTAGTCGTGCAGAGCCCTTCTGGGGAGCAGGTTTATTATGTAGTGGGCATTGAGTATCAATAGCCAACCGCACCAGGCCAACTATACGCTGTTCGTATTACTGCTGGCTTATATCCTCTCCTTTGTCGATCGAAACGTCATGGCTGTACTGATCGGTCCCATTCGCGCTCAGTTCGACATCAGCGACTTCCAGTACAGCCTGCTGCACGGCTTTGCCTTCTCAATGTTCTATATCGCCCTCGGGTTACCTATTGCACGCCTGGCGGACCAGCGCAGTCGCAAGTGGATCATCACTGCAGGAATACTGCTTTGGAGCATCATGACTTGTCTGTGTGGTATGACCAAAAGTTTCGCCGGGTTGTTCTTTGCCAGAGTTGGGGTGGGCGTGGGTGAGGCGGCTTTGTCACCGCCAGCTTATTCACTTCTGGCCGACTTATTCTCCTCTGAAAAACTGCCCCGAGCGATGGCAATCTACACGCTAGGCATCACCCTGGGGGGCGGGCTGGCATACATTGTTGGTGGCGCGGTCTACCAGCATTTTGCAGCGGCTGGCGGCGCAACCCTGCCCCTGATTGGACAGGTTCATGCATGGCAAATCACTTTCATTGCCGTTGGCTTACCTGGACTTTTGGTCGCCGGCTTATTGTCACTAATGAACGAACCAGACCGGCCGACGGCGGATGCCCTGAGCGCTGCCGCTGATAACGCGAATCCCTCACTGGGTGACGTAGCGCAGCAATTAAAAGATCACTGGCGAGCTTATCTGGGCCTTATCGGTTCCATGTCCATGCTCGCGATCCTCGGCTATGGCACCATGGCCTGGTTTCCGGAGTTCATGATGCGCACTTTCAATGCCGACAGGGCGGTTATTGGTGGGCAGTTTGGCATGCTGTTTATTGTCGCCGGTAGCCTCGGCACACTCGCTGGCGGCTGGAGCGTAAAGCCATTGGCCGAACGCGGATTCTCTGATGCCCCTATGCGCGTCATATTGGCCTGTGCTCTGCTTTGGCTTGTTCCGGCGACGCTTGGCCCGCTGTCACCCTCCCCCACGCAGGCACTGTTTGCCGCGGCGCCCATCATATTTTTTCTTAATGCCTACTTTGGGGTGGGCATCGCTGGAGTGCAACTGATCACCCCGCCACAAATGCGTGCCCAGATCTCGGCGCTGATGCTGTTCTCTACCAACCTCTTCGGCCTGGCTTTCGGGCCAAGTGCAGTGGCGTTGATCACCGATTTTGTATTCGCAGATGACATGGCGCTGAAATATGCGCTGGCACTACTGCCAGTCATCGTCTGCCCGCTGGCCGCCGCACTGGTCTGGCAGGGAATGAGAGATTACAGGCGTTCTCTGCAGCGCTAATTGAAAAGACTCACTGAGTCACTCATCTTGCGCGCTGGCCACGCCCGACCCTTCACTCGCTCCCAAACCGCGGGCACGGAGCAGCAGCTCTGGTGCCAATCAAAGGTGCACCTCACAATAATGGCAAGACCGGAAGTCCAGTCACAAATCAGTCAGCAGCAGATGCTCAAACCTCTGTTGTACCACCTTTTGCACCGATCATTTATCAACTCCTGTGATTGCCGACAGAAGGCCCGGCTGGTAGTATCCCGGTCTCCTGAAACACCCCTGAAACCCGTATTTTTCTCTGCCGGAGCCCCTATGAGTCGCCCGTCCCTGTCTGATCTGGAAAACCACTCGGACTTCATCCAACGTCATATCGGACCCACCGTCGAACAACAGCAGGAAATGGCGCAGGTGCTGGGCTATGACACTCTCGAAGCGCTAATCGATGACACTGTTCCAGCCGCCATCCGTCGCCAGGAGCCCATGGACCTGGCCGGTGCGATGACAGAAAAAGCGGTTATTGAAAGGCTTAAATCCCTGGCGCAACAGAACATCGTCAACAAGTCCTTCATTGGCACTGGCTACCATGACACTCTCACCCCCCCGGTCATTCAGCGCAATGTACTGGAAAATCCGGGTTGGTATACGGCATATACCCCCTATCAGCCGGAGATCTCACAGGGACGGCTGGAAGCACTGCTGAGCTTCCAGCAAATGGTGATGGACCTCACCGGCATGGAACTGGCTAACGCGTCCATGCTCGATGAAAGCACCGCGGCGGCGGAAGCAATGACTTTGCTGCAAAGGGTGAACAAGAAGAATCGCAGCAATGTGTTTATTGTCGCCCAGGACTGCCATCCCCAGACCATCGCTGTGGTTAAGACCCGCGCCCAGTTGTTGGACATAGAAGTGCTGGTCGGCAACCCGGAAACACTCCTGGACGGCACTGAAGCCTTCGGTATGCTGCTGCAATACCCCGGGACGCATGGGAACCTGATCAATACTGCCCCGCTTATCGAAAAAGCTCACGCCGCCAAGACACTGGTCACCGTCGCCGCCGACATTATGGCGCTGTTATTAGTCAAATCACCGGGCGAGCTAGGCGCCGATGTGGTTGTAGGTAATACTCAACGCTTCGGCGTGCCCATGGGTTTCGGTGGCCCGCATGCAGCTTATTTTGCAACCCGCGAAAGCTACAAGCGATCCACACCAGGGCGCATCATCGGTGTTTCGATAGACCGCAGGGGCAACCAGGCCTTGCGTATGGCCATGCAAACTCGCGAACAACATATCCGCAGGGAAAAGGCCACCAGCAATATATGCACTGCACAGGCTTTGCTCGCCATCATGGCCGCCTTCTACGCGATGTATCATGGCCCGCAGGGACTTCGAGGCATCGCCGAGCGCATCCACAGACTTACTGCAATATTTGCTGAGGGGATGAAAGGCCTGAATTTCAGCATCGAAAACCGTCAGTTCTTCGACACGGTCACCTTCGATGTCGGCAGCGAACAGCAGAATATTAACGCGCGCGCACTTGCCGCCGGGGTAAACCTTCGCGTTTTGGAAGATGGCCGCCTGGGCGTTTCACTGGACGAAACCACCTCCGCAGCTGACGTTGAAAACCTGTGGCGGATTTTTAGTGGCCAGGAAGAAGTTCCCAGTGTTGCCGCCTTGGACATGAAGATTGAGGGTCATCCCGGCGTACCTGATGAACTGCTCCGTGAAGTGAGCTATCTACAGCATCCACTATTCAACGACTATCACTCAGAAACAGAAATGCTGCGCTACATGCGCTACCTGGAAGACAAGGACATCGCACTCAACCGCGCCATGATTCCGCTGGGCAGCTGCACCATGAAGCTTAACGCTACCACCGAAATGCTTGCCATCACCTGGCCTGAGTTCGCTGGCCTGCATCCCTTCGCCCCCGCAGAACAAACCAAGGGCTACCAGGCCATGATCGCAGAGCTGGATCATATGTTGTTGGAGGCGACGGGTTACGATGCGATTTCAATGCAACCAAACTCCGGCGCCCAGGGTGAGTACGCCGGTCTCCTCGCCATTATGCGCTACCACCAGAGTCGCGAAGACCATCAGCGCAAAGTGTGCCTGATACCTTCGTCGGCACACGGCACCAACCCAGCCTCGGCAGCACTGGCTGGCATGCAGGTCGTTATCGTTGAATGCGATGAGCAGGGCAACATCGACATGGACTATCTCAAGTTGAAAGCTGAGCGTCACACTGAAGATCTGGCCTGCATAATGGTGACTTATCCATCTACGCACGGCGTATTCGAGGAATCGATCATCGAACTTTGCGAGGTAATCCACCAGCACGGGGGGCAGGTCTACGTGGACGGAGCCAACCTGAATGCCCTGGTCGGTATAGCAGCACCTGGTAAGTTCGGTGCCGATGTTTCCCACCTAAATCTACACAAGACATTCTGCATTCCCCATGGAGGCGGTGGCCCGGGAATGGGCCCAATAGGGGTTGGTGCCCACTTGCAACCCTTCCTGCCGAGCAACCCCGTGGCGCCGGTGGCTGGATTAAACAGCAGTAATGATGTGGTTTCGGCAGCCCCTTTTGGCAGCGCCTCCATACTGCCTATTTCCTGGAGTTATATTGCACTGATGGGCGGCGACGGCCTGGTGCAGGCAACCAAAGTTGCGATTCTAAGCGCCAACTACATTGCCCATCGCCTGAGGGACCACTACCCCATTCTTTACACCGGGCGCTCCGGCAATGTGGCTCACGAATGCATCATAGACATACGCCAACTCAAGGAAGCGTCAGGGATTAGCGAAGAGGATATTGCCAAGCGCCTGATTGACTATGGTTTCCACGCGCCCACCATGAGCTTTCCAGTGGCGGGGACATTAATGGTAGAGCCCACGGAGTCAGAATCAATGTTTGAGCTGGATCGTTTTTGCGACGCGCTGATCTCCATTAAGCAAGAGATTGAAGCGGTCCAAGCAGGCCAGTTAGACGCAGCGGACAATCCTCTGATTAATGCCCCTCACACTCTGGAGGACGTCGTCGCAACAGAGTGGGACCACAGCTACTCCCGTGAGTTGGCTGCCTACCCAGTGGCGTCGCTACGCCGTTATAAATACTGGGCACCGGTGAATCGAGTTGACAATGTTCATGGCGATCGTAATCTGTTTTGCGCCTGCCCCGCCGTTGAATCCTATCGGGAGACAGAGCAATAGCGATTTTATCAATGAGCTGCGTTGTGGGTTAGACTACTAGGGGGGCTAAGCATCGCGATGCCTATCCCCTGGCGTAAAATAATACCGATAATCCAACGTTTCAAAAGGAATGGCTATGAGTCACAAACCCTTTCGATTTTCGCTGCAGAGCTTCAACACCGACTCACCGCAAAGCTGGCGCAACCTGATCGCCAAAACCGAAGACCTCGGCTACTCCAGCTTCTTTTTAGCCGATCATTTCCTGAGTACCGGGCCAGCGCTGGACAGCACTGGCCACCCACCTCAAATGCTGGGAGCAACGCCTGCTATTGCCATGGCGCTGGAACAAACCAGCACTTTGAGAGTGGGCTGTCGCGTGTTTTGCAACGACTATCGCCACCCGATCACTCTGATTAAAGAAGCCGCTACTTTGGATTATCTATCCGAAGGGCGCTATGAGTTTGGTTTGGGTGCAGGCTGGATCAAAAATGAATATAAGGCGGTTGACCTTGCCTTTGATGAGTTTCCTGAACGCTTTAGCCGTTTTACAGAAACTGTTGAAGCCTATAAGGCATTTATGTCCGGTGAACCAATGGAAATCGATGGCGAAAGCTTGAGGTGGTCTGGTTTTCATGGCACTCCTTCTCCCGCACAGCGACCGCACCCACCGATAATGATTGGTGGCGGCAGTAAAAAGATCCTGACTTATGCCGGACAGCACGCCGATATCGTCAGCCTGAATTTTAACAACCGCAGCGGCACCATAGGCGCGGAAGGCATGGGTTCTGGCATGGCTGAGGCCACTGCCCGGAAGATCAAATGGATTAAAGATGGAGCGGGAGATCGCTTTACCGACATAGAAATTGAAATTGGTGCTTACACTACTATCTTAACCGATCAGCCTGAAGCAACCGCTGGTGCTATTGGCGAAGCACTGGGCATGAGTGCAGACGACATAATGCAACACCCACATTGCCTGATCGGAAGCGTGGACTTCATCTGCGATGAATTGGTTCGCCGTCGAGAGCAGTATGGTATTTCCTATGTCGCTGTCATGGATGATGGCAGCAATAACATGGTCGAGGCTTTCGCGCCCGTTGTCGCGAGAATGTCCGGAAAATAGGCCTGAGTCGACCTTCCCTTCGCAGTAGAGGTTGGGGAGACCTTCTGGCAAATGTTCTGCAGTAAAACCACCACACAATAACAGGGGTCAAATAATGGACGCCTTGCCACAAGACCAGCGCCTGATATCCCTGGCCGCCGGCGTTGTTCAGGAATTCCCACCCGAAGACGTCGTCGTGGCAGCGGCCCAAGCCGGCTTTAATGCGGTCGGCATCTGGTGTGATTTAGCCACCTGGACCAACGAACGCACTCACAACGTCATTAAAGCAATCGCCGAAACCGGGATTACTGTGCTCGATATTGAGGTTGCATGGTTGCAGCCGGGTGAACCTGCAGACAGCCAGGATCGTTTTATAGAGATCGCGAAGACCATCAATGCTAAAAATATTCTGTGCGTTTCTTCAGAACCCAACATCAGCGACACGAAAAAACGCTTCAAACGCCTGTGCACATTAACTGAGGGTAGCGACATTCGCATTGTGCTGGAGTTTCTGGCCATTACCGAGATCGACACTTTGGACAAGGCCCTCGAGGTCATTACTGATGTCGCCCATCCTGCCGGTGGCATCCTGATCGACTCACTGCACTTACAACGCACAGGATCCGATGTTGGTGATGTCGCAAAGCTCGCGCAGCAAAGCGTTGCTTCTCGAGTTCGACCCCGAGCGAAGCTACTACCTTATCTGCAGCTCTGTGATGCAAGCAAGACACTCAAAGATGGCAGCACCGAGGGGATTCTGGAAGACGCATTGTACTTAAGGCAGCTCCCTGGAGACGGTGAACTACCGCTGAAAGACACGCTTCAAGCCATAGGTCCGGATATGCCAATCAGTCTGGAAATTCGTTCTCGGGCTTTAAATGAGCAATTTCCAGACCTTCAGGACCGTGCAAACGCCGTTTTTGAGCGCACTCAACAATTTCTCAGCACATTGAGTTAACCCTATGAAAGCAATTAAAGCGGTCGATAGGAAACCTGAATTGGTGAACGTTCCAGAACCCGGTGGCGATGGCGTTAGGGTTAAGGTTGTTTCATCCTCCATCTGCGGATCAGACCTACTCATGATGGCGTCCGGTGCATTTGGTGATCATGTTATTGGTCACGAATTTTCCGGGGTTACCGGTGACGGCCGCGCTGTTGCGATCGAACCGATCACGGGCTGCGGCCACTGTGCCAGCTGTGATGAAGGAAACAGGGTGCATTGCGATGCAGGCATTTACGTGATGGGGGTATTGGGCGATGGCGGCATGGCTGAATACGCCACCGTTCCCGCTGCTAATCTCGTGGAACTGCCCACTGGACTGGATATTCACATCGCGAGCCTGGTAGAACCACTGGCGGTGGCGGTGCATGGACTGGATCGCGCACGGGTGCGAGAGGGCGACCGCATACTCGTTATTGGCGCGGGACCTATTGGTCTGGCGACCGGCGCGGCGTTACGTCACCGCGGTATCGCTTATGATATTGCGGCACGGCATGATCACCAGAGGATTGCCGCAGACCAACTGGGAGCTGGATTAAACCCCAACGGGCACTACGATGTGGTTATAGATGCAGTGGGGAGCTCTGAGTCACTCCTGCAATCTGCACAAATGGTTAAACCTTTGGGGCGCGTTGGCCTACTGGGCGTATCCTGGGAAGCTGTTGACCTGCAACCCCAGTTCACTGCCAAGGAAGCGGAGCTCATTCCATCTCTGGGGTATAACTGTAAGAGCCCTCAGCGAAATTTTGAGGAGGCGGGTGCTATTCTGCATCGTCATCCGAGCATTGCAGATGCATTGGTAACCCACCGCTTTCCCCTCGATGGCGTGACAGAGGCTTTCGCAACCGCCGCGGACAGGGCAGCAGGGGCAATAAAAGTTGTCTTTGATGTTGCCTGAAGTGCTGCCCACCATTGGCGCCGCTGAGCCGCGGTGCGGGACAACAAGCCGACAGGATTACTCTGCGCTTAAACCCAGCGCTTGTTTAGCAAAAATCAATGTCGACAGTGCATCCACACGCACGCTGTAAGCTTCGAGGAATAGCTTGCCTACGACCTTGCCGTCGGGGTTAACAATGATGGTACCGGGATGGGGTATGCCATAGGCCTCATCACCCGGGTTATACGATCGATTGAGAATACCCAGAGTTTTGAAACTGAGCGTATCGACATCATGAATAATGGGGTAGCTGATACCCCACTGATCGACAAAAGCCTGCTGCAACTCGGGGTCGTCATAGGTCATTGCGACAATGGCAATGCCAGCTTTGTCATAGACGGCCTTATACTCCTGCAACTGGATCATCTGCTTCATACAATAGGGGCACCATTGGGCAGAGCGAGTGGCCACAAAAACAGTACCGTTAGATCCGGCAAACTCGGCAATTAGCCGCAGCTCCCTGCCTTTATAGGTCGCTATAACCCCTGGAAAGTCAGAACCCAGCGCAGGGCCTGGGTCAAAGACGTCGCTATCGACACTGACAAACATATCACTGGTAATCTGCTCGTAGATCAATGGTTTAAGAGAGCCCCATGACAGATAAAGCCCCAATATAAGTAGAACTATCGCGCAAGTAGATGTAGATAAGATAATTTTTGCTATCGCCATACTCTCCCGCGCAAACACCTCAATAATTAATATGGCAATATTACCACTATTAGGCTTTTTATAATTGCCTCAGGAGGCTTAGTTTATAGAGCCTGCGGATTTTGTAGGCTTGTCTCAAGCTTAGTCCTTTACCGCAGTGTCACATCTGGAGAAACAACTTTTAAAATCTTAATTGGAAAAGGTGCTATGAATAGAAAATTCAGCCCAAAACTACTGGCCCTGGCGGTTTCCGCACAGGTCGCCTTCACAGCCGGCTATAGCCAGCTCACACACGCACAGGACGGGGCAGACCAACTCGAAGAAGTTGTTGTCACCGGTTCACGGGCTCAACCCCGATCGGTATTTGATTCTGCTGCACCCATTGACGTGATTGGTGGCGACGAGTTCCGCAACCAGGGCGCCAGCGATATGACCGAACTGCTGCGCAATTCGGTTCCTTCGTACAACGTTAACAGCCAGCCAATCAGTGACGCGGCAACGGTAATCCGTCCCGCAAACATGCGTGGCCTGGCATCAGACCACACGCTGGTCCTGGTCAACAACAAGCGTCGCCACCGCGCATCGGTCATATCCTGGCTGGGTAATGGCGTAAACGATGGCGCTCAAGGCCCTGACATCTCTGTCATTCCTTCGATTGCTGTAAAGCAAGTGGAAGTACTGCGTGATGGCGCTGCCGCTCAGTATGGCTCTGATGCCATCGCCGGCGTTGTTAACTTCATCCTCAAAGACTATGACGAGGGTGGAGCCATTGAAGCCAAATACGGAGAATACTCAGAGGAAGGTGAAAGCCTTTACTCTGTCGCCGGTAACATCGGCCTGCCTTTCACCGACCATGGCTTTGTTAACTTGAGCGCAGAATATGGTGAGTCAGACCCCACTAATCGCAGCATTCAGCGCAACGACGCTGCTGGCCTGATTGCAGGCGGCAACGCCGATGTAGCCAATCCTGCTCAGATCTGGGGTAACCCTGAAGTCCGCGAAGACCTGAAAACATTCTTCAACCTCGGCCTGGACCTCTCAGATTCCTCTGAGTTCTACGCCTTCGGTAACTACGCATCCAAAGAAGTTGAGGGTGGTTTCTACTTCCGTAACCCCAATACCCGCGGCGGCGTATTCAGCCCAGACGGCGGCGAGACCCGTCTCGTCGGTGATGAGACTGGCGACCTGTCAGGCAATTGCAACACCAATCTTGCAGTCGGCGATGAAGCCGGCCTGGCAGCTGTCGTAGCCGATCCTAATTGCTACGTCTTTAACGAAGACTACCCCGGTGGCTTTACTCCCAGCTTTGGTGCTGAAACAGAAGATTACTCTTTTGTTGCCGGTGCTCGCGGCACGTTAGACGGCGGCCTGGTATGGGACGTCAGCGGTGGTGTCGGTTATAACGAAGCAGACTTCTTCATCAATAACACGGTGAACGCGTCTTTGGGTTCAGCGTCTCCCAATTCCTTTGATCCTGGTATGTACTCTCAGTTTGAGAAGAACTTGAACATCGACTTGTCTTACCCTGTTGACGTAGGTCTGGCATCTGACCTGAATATCGCGGGTGGCTTTGAATGGCGTGACGAGGAGTTTGAAATCGGTATCGGTGATGAGGCTTCCTACACAGTCGGCCCTCTGGCTGATCAGGGCTTCTCAGCGGCCTCTAACGGTTTCCCAGGCTTTGGACCTTTGGCCCAAGGCGATTGGAGCCGCTCCAATATCGCGGCCTATATCGACGTGGAAGCAGATGTGACCGATAACTGGTTGCTGGCAGGAGCGATGCGTTGGGAAGACTTTGACGATTTCGGTACTACCACCAACTTCAAAATCGCCACGCACTTCCAGGCGACTGATTGGTTGGGACTCCGCGGCACCTACAGCACTGGTTTCCGTGCTCCGACTCCCGGTCAGTCCAATGCGTATAACGTTTCGACTGAATTCAACCTGGCAACAGGCGACCTGGAGAACAACGGCACGATTCCATCGAATACTGCTGTGGCAGGACTCCGCGGCGGTAAGGCTCTGGATCCTGAAGAATCTACCAACTACACCTTTGGTGGTATTTTCCAGTTCGGCGACTTCAGTGTGACGGTTGATTACTTCAATATTGAATTGACCGATCGCTTGGGTGTGTCACAGAACTTCGAGCTGACTCAGTCTGAAATTGATGCATTGATTGAAGCTGGGGTTGCTGGCGCGAACAGCCTGTCAACTTTCCGCTTCTTTACCAATGGTATTGAGACAGAGACCGACGGTATCGATGTGGTCGCAACTTACAGCATGGACTCCAGAATCGGTGTTACCGATTTCAATCTGGCGTACAACCGAACCAATACTGAGGTCACCAAAGCTGATCCAAGCATCATTGATGACACTCGTATTACGGAGTTGGAAGATGCCCTACCCGAGACTCGCTGGAACCTGAGTGCATCTCACACTATGGACAACTGGCGCTTTATGGCCCGTTACAGCTACTTTGACGACTGGTATGACTCTGAAGATGTAGAAACATACAGTGGTTACGGCTTGTTCGATGCTGAAGTAGGTTACACCTTCGATATGGGCGTTTCGCTGATTGTTGGCGCAAACAACCTGACCGACGAAACCCCCGACGAAAACCGCAATGCGGCCGCAGGCGTGGGCAACCAGTACAGCCAGTGGTCTCCCGGTGGCTTTAACGGTCAGTTCGTCTATACCCGTTTGATTTACGATTTCTAATCGCATTTCGACACTTAAAAACGGGAGCTTCGGCTCCCGTTTTTTTTTGCCTTCAATTACACGACACATTGATGCACGGTAGTTCTTGAAACCTGCGTCGCAACAGGGATAATAGCGCTTCTTGGCACCGACCATCGCCAACACTAATATCATCAATAAGTAGTTCATGACCCAAGCCCTCCCCCAGGTTTCCCTGGGCAGCTCACGACTTGTGCGGTTTTTAACCGATTTGTCCGTCAGTGACACACAGGTGTCTCACCGGCAGTTCACCGAACGCCTGGGACAATTAATCGACTTTTCCGACTCTATCAACCTGTCGGCGGCTCACGCTCGCTCGCTGAACGCCATTGATGAAGACGCCGAGTCATTTCGGGAGGGGATAACGAGTGAATTCCTGAGGGCGCGCAGCACTATCGTACGGGCAGCAATGCGCAGTTTTGTCTTGGGATCAGGCCCCACCCGCATCAAGTGGCCACGGGCAGAAACCCCTCCGCAGGGGCCTAACAGTGCTACCGCGGCCTACCTGAAGTTTTACCAGCTGCAACAAGCGGATGTAGACACCAAAATTCGTGGCCTGCACCTGCGTACCCGACAGGCAATAGCGTCGCTCTCTCCCAATCTGGCTCGTATCTGTGCTATTGACGCAGCACTAAACGACGCTTTGGCGACTCACGCCAGACGTTACCTGTCGGCAGTACCAAACCTGCTAATGCGGCGCCTGGAACATCTTTACACCGAGTTCGAGGAAACAGTGCAGAGCGGTGCTGAACGGGAGGAGTCCTGGATTGAAACCCGCGAGCGCTACCGCAGGGAGTCTCAGGGATTATTACTGGCCGAAATCGAAGCTCGCCTGCTGCCCTCGCTGGGCCTGATAGAAGCACTTAACGAAGAGATCAAAGATGAAGACTAAATTGTTGTTTGCAGCTGCCGCCCTGCTAGGTGCCCTTGCCGTGTTATGGATGGGCGAGGGCTTTGTCGGCGCTAACCCGCTGGCGCTGCTGGTCACCGTGGTGATTGGCTTCGTGTACGCTTTGGGACTGTTTGAATTGGTACAGTTTCGCAATGCCACCTCTACCCTGGCAACGGCGCTTGAAAAAGTGAGCGCCAGCGATGCATTTTCCCTGCAAACCTGGCTCGCAACATTACACCCCTCTTTGCAAAATGCAGTAGGGCAGCGTATCGAAGGCGAAAAAATAGGACTCCCCTCCCCCGTTTTCGCACCTTACCTTGTCGGCCTGCTGGTCATGCTAGGTTTACTGGGTACTTTTGTCGGCATGGTAGATACTCTGCAGGGGGCGGTTACAGCTTTGCAGGGCACCACAGAGCTGGAGGCTATCCGCGCAGGTCTGGCAGCCCCTATTGAGGGTCTGAGTCTCGCCTTTGGAACCTCCGTAGCAGGCATCGCCGCGTCCGCCATGCTGGGACTGAATTCGACACTGAGCCGACGTGAGCGCATGCTCGCCACTCGAGAGCTGGACCGTTGCATCAGCGGACCACTGCGTCAATACTCATTACATTTCAATCGTCAGCAGACTTACGTCGCAATGCAGGCACAAGCCGCCGCTTTGCCAGAAGTCGCCAGCCAGCTCGGTGCCATGGCCGGTGAACTGCAACGAATGGGTCAGCAGCTGAGTCAGCAGTTGCTGGATAACCAACAACAGTTTCACCAGTCCACAGAGCAGCACTATAAGGGTCTGGCCAGTTCCGTAGAGAGCTCACTGAAGGAAACCCTGAGCGCCAGTGGAAAGCTGGCCGGGGAGAGCATCGCTCCCGCTGTGGAGCAAGCCATGGGGCAGCTCACTGCACAAACAACTGACACTCAACAGAAATTACTGGATGTCACTGAACATTTATTGAAGACTCGCGCCGCCAATGAAGCAGACTGGCTGGAACAACAGGGTGAACGCATGCAGGCGATGACCACCGCCCTGCGCCACGATCTGGAAACACTCACCTCATCCTTACAACAGGAATTGGGCGCGTTGCGCGAAGAGGAAGCGAAACGCGATACAGCAGTAGACAAGCGTTTGGCCGACATACAAATTCGTACTGCTGAGCAGTTGGGATCTCTTCATAGCAGCACCAGTGACAGCTTTGCCACGCTGCAGGCATCAGCAAACCAGGGTTTGAATGAACTGCAAACATCGGTTGCAGAAACCCTGGGGCAGCTGAACGGATCACTTGGCGAAAGTCTCTCCAAACTTGAAGGCACCGCGGCAGAGCAGCTCAGCGCGCTGGAAACAACAGCAGCCACACAACTGGCAACGCTTGAGAGCAGCGCTGCGGAGCAGCTGGCCGGGCTGGGCCGTGAACTGCAGGCCCCGATGTCGGCACTAATTGCCACAGCGTCCGAAACCCCCAGGGCCGCTGCAGAAGTGATTGGTAAATTGCGTGAGGAAGTCAGCAATAATATGGCGCGGGACAACCAACTGCTGGAGGAACGACAGCACATCCTGCAGGACCTATCCAAACTGTCCAATTCCCTGCAAGCGTCTTCTACCGAGCAGAAAACAGCCATAGAACAACTCGTCAGCTCATCTGGCGAAATACTGACCAAGGTCAGTGAACAATTCAGCGAACAGCTGCATTCTGAGACTGACAAGCTGTCGGAAATTACCGCCAATGCCGCCGGCAGCGCGGCCGACATTGCCAGCCTCGGAGACTCTTTTAGCCTGGCCGTGCAGTTGTTCAGCGATTCAAACAGCCACTTGATAGACAACCTGGGTCGCATCGAGGAATCAATGGAAAAATCGACTGAGCGTTCCGACGAACAGATGAGCTACTACGTGGCTCAGGCTCGCGAAATCATTGACCAGAGCATGCTTTCACAGCGCGAGATCATCGAAGAGTTGAGGCGCCTGGGGCAAACCGGTGACCTGTTTGCAGCCGAGGCCAGCTAGTGGAAGAGCTGCAGCAAGAGCTGAACGACGACACTCCCGTATGGGCCATTTTTGGCGACCTGATGTCGGCTCTGGTCGGCGTATTCGTGCTCATCCTGGTCTGGGTGCTGGGCTATCAGGTTGAACTGTCGCAATCCCTGCAGCAAGAAGTGACTCGCAGGGAAGCAGAGCAAGATCGGCGAATGGTACTTGAAGAAGCACTTGCGGCGCCACTGGCCAGTGGCAGAATCACCTTGCGCGACGGCCGCATCGGCATTAGCGGCAGTGTGCTGTTTGCACTGAATTCCGATCAACTGCAAGCTGAAGGGCGTGAACTCCTCAGCAGCCTCATCCCACCACTGAAGCTCTACCTGTTAGAGCAAAACGATTTACTGATGGTTAGCGGCTTTACCGATGACCTGCCCATTCAGGACGGCAACCTGCATTTCAATGACAATTGGGAACTCTCTGCCCAGCGCGCGCTCACTGTGACTCGAGCACTTATCGAGGAGGGCATGCCCCCCTCACTGGTGTTCGCCGCAGCCTTTGGCGCCGAACAGCCCGTGGTAGCCAATACCAACAGCGAGAGTCGCTCGCGAAATCGCCGAGTGGAAATGGCACCCGTGCCTCGCGCCTCAGCAGAAACAGTTTCACTTGATTGACCTGCAAGCAGAGCTCGCTGCCTTACAGACTTCAACAGGGAGTGGAAACCCTGCCCGACTGCGCTACATCGAGAGCCTGTTGGCAAAAGCACAACAACGCGGCGGTAAGCTCGGCAGCATTTTGGAAAACAAAGCCAGCAGTGCAATGTGCAGCTATCGCGCCCAGTATTCCAACATCGCGCCAAAAGAACCTCATAGACCTCACCGCAATACGCAACTGCGAGAACTTAATCAATTTCTAGAGGGGTTGCGGCTAGCTGAGGACGATCCCCGGGCTGCTCCACTTGAAGCCGCCATGCGTCAGCAGGAACTGGATCTGGCAACCAATATTGCTCAACAGGCAGAGCCTGGCCAGCAAGCGCTACCCGGGCGTAGCGAAGAACTCAAGGCCGCGAGGCGTTTCCATTCTGCCATGGTAGAACTAAATGCCGAGCGAGTCGTCACTCAGGCACTCGCCGAAGTCCCAGAAGCGTGTGGACCACTAAATCCCCAGCGACTGGCCACCCGTTCATTGGAGACCATGCGCGAACTCTCACCCCATTATCTCAGCCGTTTTGTCAGTTATATTGACACCCTATTCTGGTTGGAGCAGGCGGAGCGAGGCAACAAGCGCTGACACCTTAGCCAACTGGGTACAGCTGTGTTGACGGGCGTAGTTGAATACCGCTTGTGAAACACGGGGTGAGCCGGTGTTTGAGGGAATTACGCAATAGTCAGCTGCGCCCTTAACCGATCCGTCATCAGCCTCACAGTTCATCGCAGAAACCTTTCAATCTGTCTCAGAAAATACGCCTGTGGTGGGAATATTGTTATTATTGCGTCATCACATTGATGCTTACGTTCACATAAGCGTCTCTTATGCATGGGATACGTCGCCAAGGAAGAAATACGCTCATGACCAAGAATCTGGTAAAAATCATCGCACCTATAGCTGTAATAGCTGT
This sequence comes from Candidatus Seongchinamella marina, assembly GCF_026262685.1. Lineage (NCBI taxonomy): Bacteria > Pseudomonadati > Pseudomonadota > Gammaproteobacteria > Cellvibrionales > Halieaceae > Seongchinamella > Candidatus Seongchinamella marina. Next base: position 644,116 of record NZ_SHNP01000001.1, on the reverse strand, counting down.
ATCGGTGGGAGCCTACGCTGTGCTCCAGGTTTCTCGCCCCGAACCGGAGAAAAACGAAAAGGGTCCAAGGCCAACCTCTGTCTACACCGCAACCGTCGGCCAGAAAGACGCGTCGCTGGAAGTTATTACCCAGGGCGAGGTTCGCTCCCGCACGGAGATTGATCTGGTCTCTCAGGTAGGAGGAAGAGTTATCAGTGTCTCTCCTGAGTTTGTAGAGGGCGGCCGGATAGAACCCGAAATCTCCTTGTTACAAATTGAAGACACCGATTACCGGCTGGCACTAAGCCAGGCACAAGCACGAATGGCCGATGCTGAATTATCGGTTCAACAAGCCCTTGCCGATCAGGATGTGGCACGCAAGCAGTTACGAAACGATAAGACCGCATCTGACTTGGCGCTAAAAAAGCCACAGGTTGCTCAGGCTCGAGCCATGCGAGAAGCTGCCCAGGCAGGATTACAGCAAGCCAGACTCGACCTAAAACGCACCAGCATCACCCTTCCTTTTGCAGGTCGTGTCGCAGAGACCCGGGTTCACATCGGTCAGTTTATTACGCCCGGAGCTATTTTAGGCAAGGTATTTGGCACAGAACTGGTCGAGGTCAGGCTACCATTGAACAACAGGCAGTTAGCGTCTCTAGGCTTACCCATCGGCTATATCGCGTCCGAGGGTGGTGGCCTGCCGGTATCTTTCAGCGCCCAGGTGGCAGGCGAACTGCACCAATGGCAGGGCAAGCTAGTTAGGCTTGACGCGTCTGTCGACTCCGATACGCGTATGTTGTATGCCATGGCTGAGGTTGCCGACCCCTATGGCAACGCTGCATCTGCTAGTGGCATGCCCTTGGCGGTGGGCCTTTTTGTAGACGCCAAAATACAGGGCCGAAGCCTGAAGGCAGCCATGAGCATACCAGGCAATGCATTGCGAGCAGGGAACCTTGTCTACGTAATAAACGGCGAAGGCCGACTTGAAATACGCAACGTTAACGTAGTGCACTCCACCCCCGAACGAGCGGTGATTGCCAAAGGCCTGGCACCCGGCGAAAAAGTCGTTGTATCTGCCATTCGCAATCCCATTCAGGGCATGGCGCTTGCAGCGATGAACGCGGAGGACCAGTAAGCCATGAAAAACATCATCGCATGGTGGGTTCGCAACCCTGTCGCTGCAAATTTACTGATGCTGGGAATATTGCTGTCAGGTTTCCTTGGCATGCAGAGCATGGAAAAAGAGGCTTTTCCCAATATTAAAATAAACCAGGCCGCTATTACCGTCGCCTGGCCCGGAGCTAACCCGCAAGAAGTCGAAGAACAAATTGTCGCGCGCATAGAACAGTCGCTGGAAAACGTTGATCAGGTATACAACTACTACTCGACTTCTTCAGAGGGTTTTGCAGAGCTCAGCGTATCGACCTATCCCAACGTCGACATCAACGACTTTATTAATGAGGTGAAAAGCGCCGTTGACGCAGTCACTTCGTTACCCAGAGACATAGAACCCCCACGAGTTCAGCGTCTCCAGAGCCGCAACGAAATGATTCGCGTTGCGGTCCACGGCGATGTCAGCGAAAGAGAACTGACCCGACTCGCTGAAGATCTTAAAGATGAAATGGCCTCGTTACCTTACATCTCTACGATCAACTTGTTTGGCACTCGAAAAGAAGAAGTCACTATCGAACTTTCAGAGTCTGCGATGCGCCGTTTCAGCTTGAGCTTTGAGGAAGTGGCCGCTGCGATTCGAGCGAATTCGATTAATTTATCCTCGGGACAAGTCAGAACTGAGACTGGCGATGTTCAACTGCGGGCGCGCAACCTCGCTGACTCGCAAACTGACTTCGAACGTATCGTCATCAGGCAGACCTCAAAGGGCGCCGTGGTGCGCGTAGGTGACGTTGCCAAAGTGATTGACGGCTTCGAAGAAAACGAAATTCTCGCGACCATGAATGGCCAACCTGCAGTTCTGTTACAGGCTATGAGCACCGATAACATGCAGGTCGTGAAGTCCAGCAATGCTGTTGAGGCCTGGATAGAGGAAACTCGACCGACGCTTCCGCAGGGCGTTGAACTCAGTATGTGGTTCGATACAGCCTCTATTTACAACGAGCGAATGGATCTGATCACCGAATCTTCGCTGCTGGGATTGGTTCTGGTATTCCTGGTGTTGATTTTATCGCTTCGTCCCAAGGTGGCGCTGTGGGTCACTGTCGGGATTGCCGTAGCATTCGTCGGAACCTTTGCGTTGTTGCCTAGCAACGATGTTTCAATGAACGTAATGTCTTCTTTCGCATTCCTGATGGTCCTGGGCATCGTAGTCGACGACGCTATCGTGGTCGGAGAAAGCATTCACCATCACGCCCATGTCAGCGGCGGCGGCTCACGTTCCGCGATCGAAGGAGCATTTTCAGTCTCCCGACCGGTCATCTTCGCTGTACTTACCACTATGATCGCGTTTGCGCCCTGGCTGTTTGTTACCGGTGAAGCTTCACAAATGACTCGGCAGTTGAGCATCGTCATCACGGTCGCCCTAACCATTTCACTGATCGAAGCTTTCTTTATTCTGCCTTCCCATCTGGGCCATTTGGAACCGCGCAAAGAGCTGCGCGGTCTCGCCAAAACGCAACAAAAAATCGAACACAGCATTATCGACTTTGCAGAAAATATCTACCGGCCCATATTGAGTTGGGCCGTTAAACATCGCTATCTCACCACCAGCATTTTTACCGGAGCATTCATTCTCAGTGTGGGTATTTTTTCAAGCGGCTGGGTTAAGTTTTATTTTATGCCACAGGTGGAGTCAGAGCAGATCTACATCAATGTAACGCTCCCCAATGGCACGCCTTACGCTCGTGCACTGGAAGTGCTTGATCAGCTCCAGGAAGCTGAACTACAGCTGATTGCTGAAGTAGATGAGCGCGCCGAGCGCGGTGAAGGTAGCGGCCAATTGATTGAGGGGTGGTACACACGGTCTCGCCGGGATAGTGTAATTGCTATCGTAAAACTGGCCTCTCCAACGGTCAGAGATATGTCTGCAAAAGAAGCCGCTGAGCGACTTCGAGACCTGGTCGGTGAAATACCTGACGCCGACCAAATCGAAGTGAACTATTCCCTCACTGGCAACGATGCTGATGTGACCTATTTGTTAAAGCACAGAGACCCTGAACAATTAAAAAAGGCCTCGCGTGCATTGAGAGAGCACCTTACAAACTATGAGGGCACTTATTTCGTGCGCGATAGCCAGCGCGGCGAATCAGAAGAAATCATTCTGAATTTGCGGCCCGGCGCCGAAAAATTAGGCATCACTCTCGCGGACGTCTCGCGACAGGTTCGCCAGGCGTACTATGGTGAGGAGGTTCAGCGTCTGCCGCGGCCAAATGGTGATGCCAAGGTGATGGTCAAATATCCGAAGGAAGTACGGCGTAATCTATCGAGCCTGAACAACTTCAGAGTACGCACTGCCGATGGCCGTGAAGTCCCGCTGTTATCCGTCGTCGACATTGAACTGTCAGCCGGCGTACAGCGTATTCAGCGCCGCAATGGCGAGCGTTACATCCGAGTCAGGGCTGACATGAACCATGACATGATGGGGGATATCACCAAAGACGTGACTGACAATTTCATCCCCAGCCTGACGCAAAACTATCCTGGGCTAGAAGTTCTCAAAGGCGGACAACAGGAAGAAGAGGAACAATTTTTTACCGAAATTTTGGCGCTTTATGCAATTGCCCTGTTCATGATGTATACCCTGATCGCCATCGCATTTCGCTCCTACTGGTTGCCGTTGCTGGTGATGACGGCCATACCGTTTGGCTTTATGGGCGCTATTTTCGGCCACCTGTTGTTTGGCGTACCCATGGCAATGTTTTCCTGGTTTGGAATTGGCGCTGCTGCAGGTGTGGTAGTCAACGACAACCTGGTATTAGTCGATTACATAGGACGCCTGCGTGAACAGGGAAATTCCTTACGCAACTCCATCGTGGATGCGGGAGTCAATCGCTTCCGCCCCATCCTTCTTACCACCGTTACTACTTTCGTCGGGCTACTTCCAATCATGGCAGAAGAAGCTACGAACGCGCAGTTTCTGAAGCCCGCGGTGCTCTCGCTCGCATTTGGGGTATTGTTTGCACTGTTTGTAACACTGCTTATGGTGCCGGCTTTATACTCTATAGGCGGAGATCTTGCCTATGGTAGAAGCCGCTTAAAGGCGCGCTTGTTTGGTGCTGACAAAAAGGGGGGGCTGCAGTCTCGCTGAGCACCCCCGCGGGGCTTAGCGGTCCGGCAGGAACCTGTCAGTCAATTTATCGATAGACCAGGAATCCGGCTTCTGGCTCGGTGGATATTCACCAAAAGTCTGTAAGTATTGAGTCGTTACTGCACTCCCCATGTACACCCTGGCTGCTTTATCGATGGCCCAGTCCCAGTAGGTATTGGAGTTGTGATCTGCTCTCTCAAATGGGTCTCGACGTAAATGAAACAGCTTTGGTATGCGCAATGTCACTTCGGGCTCGGCCCACAGGGCCATGGTCTTGCCGCGATTCTCTGCGTACACCACTTTCCAATCGCCGACTCGAATACAAACGGGCATACCGCCATCATTATGATAAACGAATTCTCGCCGTGGGCCATTTTCCACTTGCCCGCTTAAGTAAGGCAGGAAGTTATAACCATCGAGGTGCAGTTTGGAGTTCTTGCTGCCCACGCGCTTACCTTTCAGCAAATCTTCCTTAAGACCGCTGTCACCCGCAGCTGCTACCAGTGTGGGCATCCAGTCCAGGTGCGACATAATCTCATTGGAAACTTGCCCAGGCGCGATCTTCGCAGGCCAACGAACGACAGCAGGAACACGGTAAGCTCCTTCCCAGTTTGAATTTTTTTCACTGCGAAAGGGCGTAATACCGGCATCTGGCCAAGTGTTGTAATGAACTCCGTTATCCGTGGAGTAAAACACTATTGTATTTTCAGCAATACCGAGCTCGTCTAACTGGTCCAGCATTAGTCCGACAAGCTCATCGTGAGCCACCATCACGTCGTTATAGTAATCCTGTCCGGACTTGCCTAAATGCTTCTTCGCCGGATGGGTACGAAAGTGCATTCCAGTGGTGTTTAGCCAAACGAAAAATGGCTTGTCGGCCTTTACCGACTTGTCGATGAACTTCTGGGCTGCCGCAGCGAATTCCTCATCAACGGTTTCCATACGCTTGCGAGTCAGTGCACCGGTATCCTCGATACGACCATCAGCATAGGAATGAATCACGCCACGCGGGCCAAACATCTTGCGAAAAGCCGGGTCCTGAGGGTAATCAACATCTTCGGGCTCTTCCTCCGCATTCAGGTGATATAAGTTCCCCAAGAACTCATCAAAACCGTGATTGGTCGGCAGATTTTCATCTTTATCGCCCAGGTGGTTCTTACCGAACTGGCCAGTGGCGTAACCCTCGGTCTTGAGTACCTCAGCAATCGTGATATCGCGATCAGTAATACCTAACTCCGCTCCCGGCAGCCCCACTTTGGAAAGGCCAGTGCGCAAAGGCGTTTGTCCGGTAATGAAACTGGAACGTCCCGCCGTACAGCTCTGATCGCCATAGTAATCGGTAAAACGCATGCCCTCTTCGGCGATGCGATCGATGTTCGGCGTTTTGTAACCCATGATGCCATCGCTGTAGGCACTGATATTGCTTATGCCTATATCGTCCCCCCAAAAAACCAGGATATTGGGCTTCTCGGCAGCCCAGACAGGAAAGGCAAGCGCGGCACCGACAACGATGCCCGCACCGGCTAATAATTTATGTAGTCTCACGAAAATGCCCTCTTGGTTCGTTCAATTTACTTGCATACCTCGGTACGCTATTGCTGAGAAAAAACACATTAAAATTATCACATTAGTTTGCAGGTTTGTTTTTCTCAAAAGAAGCCAACTGTTCGGGAGTCGCTGCTTTCTGGTGTTTCTGCTTCCATTCACTGTAGGGCATGCCATACACCCTCTCCCTAGCCTGATCATAGTCTACATCGACACCTTCTTCCTCTGCAGCCGCCATGTACCACTTCGATAAACAATTACGGCAAAAACCCGCAAGATTCATAAGGTCGATGTTCTGGGCGTCCTTGCGGCCGTCCAGGTGTTCCAATAAGCGGCGGAACACCGCAGCTTCAATTTTATCTGTGTTCGGCACGAGTGGTTTCTCCTTCATCAGGTGTGTGAAAAACAGCACTGGAAGTGCTATTGCCTCGATCGTTAATCAGCCTGCGTATCGCTAGTGTCAGCACTTACATTGGACATCAATATATCGCGCAAAATATTTTGCTGGCCGGGGTAGCGCCATTGGACTGAATCAAAACTAGCTAAATCCAGCCAAAAGCTCCGCCTGACCTCCATTACCGCGGGAGCAATTTGGCCAGAATCCGGGTGAATAGCGCAAGCATACAAATGAAAGCCCGTGTCGAATACAGTCAGGAGCTTTCCTGGAATCAGGCTTAGGCCGGTCTCTTCCAGAGTTTCCCTGTGGGCAGCGCACTGCGCAGACTCACCTTCTCTCGACTTGCCCCCTGGAGGAGTCAAGCCACCGGTGCGTGAATCGACGACCAGCACTTTTCCATGAGCGACGGCCAGGCAACCGGCTGCAAATGCAAAATCGGGCTCGCCTTCATAGGGACAGCCAAGTTGCGGCGTCGCGGTGCACGAAGATAACAGCAAGCAAAAAAGAAGGGCGTGGAGATATTTCAAACTCAATACTCCAGTGCTACCTGCTCATGTCCCAGTTCATCCCGCAAGATCTGGATTAACTCGTCGCTGGGAACAACGCGCCATCGCTCACTCAGGTGCACTCTGGCCCTGTTGCTTTGCTGCAAATAATCGATACTCACCGGACAGCGACCTCCCGCTGCTCCCGCAAGAATTTGCTCCAATCGCGTTGTAAAATGATCATCGAATCGCTCGGCATTGACCCTCAGGGTGAGTCTTGAAGCGTAGCTTTGACGCGCCTCATCAATGCTTCGCACACCGCTGGCACGCACGACCGGCTTACCGCTGCGGTCATCCTGCTGCACTTTACCCTCTATCAGCACGATGGTGTCCTTGACCAATAGCTCGCGGAACTGGTTATAGACTTCCGAGAAAAGAGTCACCTCCATCTGCGCACTGCTGTCATCCAGAGTGAGTACTGCCATCGTTCCTCGTTGAGTATTCATTGTTCGGGTAGCCATAATCAGCCCGACCAGCAGTTGGTTACCCTGTTTGTCAGGACGCACATCTACAATACGCTTGGGGGCAAATTTTCTAATTTCTACCTGATACTCATCGATAGGGTGTCCGGTAATGTATAAGCCCAGGGTGTCCCGTTCGCCGCCCAGGCGCTCTTTATCTGTCCAGGGACGCACCTTGCGAAAGCCCGCATAAACATCCTCTGTTCCATTTTCCTGGCTGGGTACGACTTCGCCAAACAAGTCATCGATACCCGCATCTCGATTACTGGCACTTTGCTCGGCTGCCTTAAGCGCATCTTCCATACTCGCCATCAATACCCACCGGGTCTCACCCAGGGAATCCAATGCCCCCGAGCGGATAAGCGCCTCGATAGCCTTACGATTTACTTTTCGGGGATCGGTTCGGGCGCAGAAATCAAACAAGTCGGTGAAGGGGCCGTCTGTTTCACGAGTTGCAAGAATGATCTCAACCGGCCCTTCCCCCAGTCCCTTAATAGCGCCCAGACCATAAATGATGTCACCCTGCGCATTCACTGTGAACATGTACTGTCCTTCGTTGACATCTGGCAATTTCAACGACAACTTCATCCGTTTGCACTCGTCGACGAACACCACAGTCTTGTCTGTATTGTCGAGTTCAGAACTCATCACCGCGGCCATGAAGGGGGCGGGATAGTGAGTCTTGAGCCAGCAGGTCTGGTATGAAACGAGCGCATAGGCAGCGGAGTGCGATTTGTTGAAACCGTAGCCCGCAAATTTTTCTACAAGGTCGAAGATCCTCATCGCCAGCTCGCTATCGACACCCTTGGACTTGGCACCCTCTTCAAAAATCGTCCGTTGCTTGGCCATCTCTTCGGGTTTTTTCTTACCCATGGCCCGGCGCAACATGTCTGCGCCACCCAGGGTATAGCCCGCCAGTTCCTGAGCAATCTGCATCACCTGCTCTTGGTAAAGGATAATGCCGTAGGTGGGCTGCAAAATAGGCTTGAGCCACTCGTGCTGCCACTTGGCATCGGGGAAAGAGAGTTCCTCCCTGCCGTGCTTACGATTGATAAAGTTGTCAACCATGCCTGATTGCAATGGCCCTGGGCGAAACAGCGCCACTAATGCGACGATGTCCTCGAAGCAGTCGGGTTGCAGACGCTCAATCAAGTCCTTCATACCGCTGGATTCCAACTGGAACACTGCGGTAGTCTTTGCAGACTTAAGCAAAGTAAAACTGGGCTGATCATCCAACGGTATCTGCATGATATCCAGCGGTGCTTGCCCGTCTGTATCCCTGACGGTGTTTATCATTTTCACCGCCCAGTCGATAATGGTGAGAGTGCGCAGACCCAGGAAGTCAAACTTCACCAGACCCGCATCTTCTACGTCGCCCTTGTCGTACTGGGTTACCAGGCCAGAGCCGCTCTCGTCACAAAACAGCGGCGAAAAGTCGGTGAGTTTGGAGGGCGCGATAACCACACCGCCTGCGTGTTTGCCCACACCTCGGGTGACTCCCTCCAGTTGTTCCGCCATGTCCCAGATTTCCTGGGCTTGCTCGTCTTCAGCAAGAAACTCCTTTAGCGCCTCCTCCTGCTCTAGCGCCTTTTCCAGGGTCATTCCCACTTCAAACGGAATCAACTTCGACAATTTGTCAGCGAGTCCATAAGACTTACCCTGAACTCGCGCCACGTCACGCACCACCGCCTTGGCTGCCATCGTGCCAAAGGTGATAATTTGTGACACCGCCTCGCGACCGTATGTATCCGCCACATAGTCGATTACCTGATCGCGCTTATCCATACAGAAATCAACATCAAAATCGGGCATGGATACCCGCTCTGGATTGAGAAAGCGCTCGAATAGCAGGTCGTACTCAAGAGGGTCCAGGTCAGTAATTTCCATGGCGTAAGCCACTAGGGAACCAGCGCCTGAACCTCGTCCCGGACCCACCGGAATGTCGTGTTGCTTGGCCCAGCGAATAAAGTCCATCACGATAAGAAAATAACCGGGGAAGCCCATCTGGACAATGGTCTCCAGTTCGAATTCCAGTCGCTCCCTGTACTGCTTCTGTTTTGCAGGAAAGTCATCCGCCGAGCTATCGAACAGGGCCTCCAGGCGCGCATCCAGTCCGTCGTGAGACAGCTGCCGGAAAAACTCGTCCATGGTCATGCCCTCAGGCACGGGATAATCAGGCAGATACGGCTTACCCAATTCCAACACCACATTACAGCGGCGGGCAATTTGCACTGTATTGGCCAACGCCTCGGGAATATCGGCGAACAACTCCGTCATCTCTTCGGGCGAACGGAGATACTGTTGTTCGGTATAGGATCGCGCACGCCTTGGGTCATCCAGGGTGCGCCCTTCCCCGATACAGACTCGCGCCTCATGGGCCTCAAACTCTGAGGCGTCAAGAAAACGAACATCGTTAGTGGCCACCACCGGACACTGAAGCTGGGCAGCCAGGTTCACTGCTCCGTGAAGATGAGTTTCATCTCCCTCCCGGCCCGTGCGATGTAACTCCAGATAGAAACGTTGCGGATATAGAGCCATCCAATATTTTGCGCGGGCCACTGCCAGCTCGGACTTTTCGCCTATAATCGCCTGGCCAATATCGCCTCTCGCCCCTGCAGACAGGGCAATCACACCCTCCGCACACTCTTCCAACCAAGCCTTTTTTACGTAAGGGACACCTAGGTACTGACCCTCAGTGTAAGAGCGCGAGATCAACAGCGTAAGATTATGGTAACCAGTCTGGTTCATTGCCAGCAGGCACAAAGGATAGGACTTCTCCGGGTCGTCCGCGTCCAACACCCTGAGATCGGTGCCAAAGATGGGCTGAACACCGGCGCTGAAAGCGCTCTTGTGGACTTTTACCAATCCGTAAAAGTTACTGACATCAGTGACAGCCACCGCAGGCATACCGAGCTCGGCAACGCGGCTCATCAACGGTTTTAGGCGGACTAGACCATCGACAATGGAAAATTCGGAGTGGAGGCGTAAATGAACGAACTGGGTCATTGGGAAAGTGTACCGCTGTTCCCGGTGCGCAGCAGCAAACTCTTGGATATTTTATTGAGAATAGCTTTTATGGGCGTCCAAGCGAGCCAGTTCTCCATGGTCGAGTGGGAACTACCGACTTACTTAACGATTTTAAGAGAGGGCCGACCTTCAGGGTTATGCGGTTCAGGTGGGGTATCGTCCGGCGGTATTTCGACTTCTTCTTCGGGTTCAAACACCATGCCCTGGCCATTTTCTCGAGCGTAGATACCAATAACAGCACTGACCGGGACGAAAATATCTGTGGCGACACCACCGAAGCGACCATTAAACGCCACTGCATCATTAGAGATATTCAGCTCCATGACCGCTGTTGGTGAAATATTAAGCACGATCTGGTCATCTTTGACGTATTGCTCAGGCACCATGACGTTGTCAATGGCAGCATCGACGAGAATGTAGGGGGTGCAGCCGTTGTCAACAATCCACTCATAGAGAGCGCGCATGATGTAAGGGCGACTGGGGGTCATGGACATCCTTAAAAGGTTGTCGATAATGCGCTCTTAAGAGCGCATCTCGCGTTCCTGCTCGGAAAGGCTTTCCTGGAAAGACTCGCGGGCAAACAGGGCATCCATATAGGCCAAAAGAGGTTTGGTCTGCTTGGAGGAGCGAATATCAACACCGAGCGAAGGCAGACGCCACAGGATAGGTGCTATGCAGCAATCCACCAGAGTGAACTCTTCACTCATGAAAAATGGCTTCTCCGCAAAAATCGGGGCGATTCCAGTGATGCCGTCTTTCAGCTCTTTGGTCGCTTTCTTGATCACATTCTCGCTGCGTGTATGCTGAATAGAATCAACCAGCGCGCACCAGTCCTTTTCGATACGATGGATCAGGAGACGGCTTTCTGCTCGCGCTACTGGATATACCGGCAACAGCGGCGGATGCGGAAAGCGCTCATCCAGATACTCCATCATTACCTTGGACTCATAGAGCACCAGGTCACGGTCGACCAGAGTAGGCAGGCTGTTATAAGGGTTCAACTCAGACAACTCGGTCGGAGGATGGAGTGCATCCGTCTCGATCATGTCTACCGTCACGCCCTTTTCGGCCAGAACGATACGCACTCGATGGCTATAGTGACTGGTTGGATCAGAAAAAAAGATCATTGAAGATCGCTTTGCCACAACACCCATCGAAAATTCCTCAGTTGGTTTTCTAAAAAAACAAATGCGGCGTGACCATGGTCACACCGCGAGCTCTGACCTCAGTTGATCAGTGTACGTCTTTCCAGTACTCGCGGTTAAGTAACCAGGCGAACACAAAAAACAATGTGATAAACAGCAAAACGAAAATGCCGGTGCGCTTACGTTCCGCAGCCATGGGCTCGGCAGTGTAAGCCAGAAAGTTCACCAGATCGTAAATCGCGGTGTCGAATGCTTCGGGGCTCATATTGCCCTCGGCAGTAATGTTAAAATTACCGCATGGGTCTTCAAGAATATCCTCGCCGGTGAGCGGATCACGCTTTACGCCGCCGTTTCCAGCCGCAATCGGGCCCATAGCGCACTCCTGCATACCCTGCAGCTCTAGCATCACATGGGGCATACCCACGTCTTTGAAAACGCGATTATTCACGCCATAAGGGCGACTGTCGTCTTTGTAGAAGTTGCGCAGGTAAGTGTACAGCCACTCTGGCTGGCGAGCGCGAGAAACCAGGGTCAAATCAGGAGGAGTCGCACCGAACCATACCTTGGCCGTGCGGTCGTCCATGGCGTTATCCATCAGCGCGCCAATTTTGACGGACGGATCGAACATCAGATTAGCCTGCATCAGATCCTCAGGAATCCCCAGGTCTGCCGCGACGCGATTGTAGCGGGAGTACTTCAGGGAATGGCAACCCATACAGTAGTTCATGTATAGCTTGGCGCCGTTTTGCAAGGAGGATTGATCAGAAGGGTCAGCGACAAATTCATCACAGTCGATCGCTCCGCAGGCGTGAGCAGACTCAGCACCCACCGCCTTGAGAGGAATAATGGTCAGTGCCAGAATTAAAGCAAGACCACCCATGCTGCCCCAGAAGCCTATACCGCCGTCCATAGTAATGCGCTCTGGCACTGGCTTGGTCTTATCCAGCGACGACCAGATCGGCATCAGCAGGAAGAAAGCGAAGTAGAACACGGAGCAAATCTGCGCAAGGATAGTGCGCTCCGGCGTGGGCGATTTCACACCCAGCACACCCAGGATCAAGAAGCTCGCAACGAACAACACCAGCATCGTCTTGGTGATGTTGCCCCGATAACGCCAGGATCTTACCGGGCTGCGATCCAGCCACGGCAGTAGGAAGGGAATAGCGACAGAGGCTGCGAAAAATATAAAGCCCCAAAATTTATCAGGTACCGCGCGCAACACTGAATAAAACGGCGTGAAATACCAAACAGGCGCGATGTGTTCTGGTGTTTTCAGGCCATTCGCCTCTTCGAAATTGGCAAATTCTAGGAAGTAACCACCCATTTCGGGCAAGAAGAAGATCACTGCGCAGAAAATAAATAAGAACACTGCAATCGCCTGCAGGTCATGCACGGTGTAGTAAGGATGGAACGCAACGCCATCCAGCGGTACGCCGTTTTCGTCCTTGTGCTTCTTAATGTCGACGCCATCGGGATTGTTGGAGCCTACCTCGTGAAGAGCCAACAAGTGCAAGACCACCAGCGCGAGCAAAACGATCGGTAGCGCGACCACGTGCAATGCGAAGAATCGATTCAGGGTCGCACCGGAGATCAAGTAGTCTCCGCGTATCCAGGTCACAATATCCTCGCCCACCACCGGAATCGCCCCGAACAATGAGATAATGACCTGAGCGCCCCAGTAAGACATCTGCCCCCAAGGCAACACATAACCGACAAAAGCCTCAGCCATCAGCACCACAAAGATCAACATCCCGAACATCCAGATGAGCTCGCGCGGCTTTTTATAGGAGCCATATAGCATGGCGCGGAACATATGCAGATATATCACCACAAAGAACGCCGAAGCGCCGGTGGAGTGCATATATCGCAGCAGCCAGCCGTAATCGACATCGCGCATGATGTATTCCACAGATGCGAAGGCCTCTTCGCTGCTGGGGGTATAGTTCATTGTCAGCCAAATGCCGGTGAGCAGTTGGTTGACCAGCACCAACAGGGACAGAACCCCGAAGAAATACCAGAAGTTGAAATTCTTGGGCGCGTAGTACTTGCCCATGTGTGTATCCCAGGCCCGAACAATGGGCAGGCGGGCGTCAACCCAGTCGCGTAAACCTATCAGCATATTGTTCATCAGGCGGCCTCCGAGTCCACACCAATTACCAGAACATTGTCACCCTCAAACGAATAAGGGGGCACTTCCAGGTTCTTGGAAGCGGGAACGCCACTATAGACGCGGCCAGACAGGTCAAATTTTGAACCATGACAAGGGCAGAAGAACCCACCTAACCACTCATCGCCACCCAGGTCAGCAGCGCCGACTTCGGGACGGAATTTCGGTGCACAGCCAAGGTGTGTACACAGACCGACCAGAACTAATAGCTCAGGCCGGATGGCGCGATCAACCCCGGTGATGTAAGCGGGCTGGTCAGAGACTTCGGACTCGGGATCCTTGAGAACGCTGTTCAGTTCCGGGAGCGCCTCAAGCTGCGCAGGGGTACGATGCATCACGTAAACAGGCTTACCACGCCATTCAATCACCACCATTTGACCGGGCTCCAGCTTGCCGATGTCGGCCTTGACTGGTGCACCTGCCGCTTTGGCCTTGGCGGACGGGTTCCAAGACCCCAGAAAAGGCACTGCTACGCCTACCGCGCCGGCAACGCCTACCGCACTGGTGGCAGCCGTCAGGAACTTTCTCCTGCCGGTATTTACGCCATCGCTACTCATGCTGTTCTCTCCTAGATTTGAAGCGGGTGGGCGATTGGAATCTCGCCCCGAAAACCACTTCTCACGAAAGGGCAAATACTAATGATTTTAGCCCTTTGTTACAAGGCAAACGCCTTGATTTCAAAGCCTTTTGGCCGAGAAATTGCAATCCATCAAGGACAAATTCGGGGCATAAAAAAACGTCCACCCTGTTTGCGAGCGGACGCTTTGATTCTGTCCCAGAACCCCGAATAAGGGGCCACTCCAGCTTATCGCTTGGAGAACTGAGGACGCTTACGCGCCTTGCGCAGACCAACCTTCTTACGCTCGACTTCGCGAGCATCGCGAGTCACATAACCCGCACCACGCAGTGAACCGCGCAGAGATTCGTCATATTCCATCAACGCACGGGTAATACCGTGACGAATTGCGCCGGCCTGGCCGAAGCTGCCGCCGCCCTGAACAGTGACGTTGATATCAAATTTATCATTCAATTCAACGAGTTCCAGCGGTTGACGCACAATCATACGTGCGACTTCACGGCCGAAGTACTGGTCCAGAGGACGTTTGTTGATAGTGATATTGCCCGCGCCGCTTTGCAAGAAAACACGCGCAGTGGACGTCTTGCGACGACCGGTTCCGTAATATTGGGTAGCTGACATAAATAATATCCGTTAAATGTTCAGTGCCTGGGGCTGCTGTGCAGTGTGCGGATGGTCATTACCCGCATACACTTTCAGCTTTTTGAACATGGCGCGGCCCAGCGGGTTGCGCGGCAACATGCCCTTTACTGCACCCTGAATAACGCGCTCGGGGGCCTTATCGATCAACTTCTCAAAAGAAATTGATTTCAGGCCACCGGGGTATCCGGTGTGGCTGTGGTAAATCTTGTCGGTCGCCTTGGCTCCGGTTACACGCACTTTCTCCGCATTGATCACTACGATGTAGTCACCAGTGTCGACGTGAGGTGTGTATTCGGCTTTATGCTTGCCGCGCAAACGATGCGCAATTTCACTGGCCAGGCGCCCCAATGTCTTGTCAGAAGCGTCTACCACGAACCAGTCGCGGGACACATCTTCTGCTTTGGCACTATAAGTTTTCATCAATATTTGCCTCTTGGAGGGCTCCAATTTCGAGAGCGCGAATACTAATCAATGGAAGCACCCTTTTCAAGCAGAAAGTTGAATAAATTTCGCGACTTACCGGCCTGGCGCGACCGTCCGCAAGTGGGAATATTACAGCTTTGAGTCAGACCGGGTTTAGACACTGGCTGCAACAAGGCTCAGGGGCGGTGTTCCCGGGCCAAATATTCATGGGATTGCATCTCCTGCAGGCGCGACTGAGTGCGCTGAAACTCGAACTCAAGGCTGCCGCCACCATACAGCTCCAACAAGGATTTCTCGGCCGTTAGCATTAACTTCACGTTACGATCATAGAACTCATCCACCAGGTTAATAAAGCGACGCGCTTGATCATTCTGGTCTTTATCAAACGCCGGCACACCAGAGAGCAACACCGCGTGAAAAATGCGTGCCAATTCAATGTAATCGTTCTGTGATCGGGGCCCGTCGCATAACTCGGCGAAATCAAACCAGGCGACATCGTCAGCCATACAACGCACTGTCAGATAGCGACCATTAATCTGGATTCGCTCCCAATGTCGCCCCGGCTCTACGGCAAGTGCGTCAAAGCTCTGCCGCAGGCTGATATCAGCAGCCTCATCCAGCGGGCAGTGGTAGAGCTCCGCCTGCTGCAAGGTGCGCAATCGATAATCCACGCCGGCATCAACGTTGACCACTTTTGTATATTTTTCAACCAGTGCGATCACCGGCAGGAAGCGCTGCCGTTGCAAACCATTCTGGTACAAATTTTGGGGCACAATATTGGAAGTCGCGACCAAGGTGACGCCGCGAGCAAACAATGCTTCCATAAGGCCTCCCAGAATCATGGCATCGCCAATATCAGTAACAAAGAACTCATCAAAACAGACCACCAGAGCCTCTTCCGCCAGGCGGTCGGCGACCATTTCCAACGGATTCACCTCGCCTTCAAGTCGGGTGAGATCGCCGTGGACTCGCTGCATAAAGCGGTGAAAATGCACGCGCAGCTTACGCTCAAACGGCAGGCAATCATAAAACGTATCCACCAGGTAGGTCTTACCGCGACCAACCCCACCCCACAGGTAAAGCCCCTGCTCTGGCTCGGGAGCCTGTTTCCTGAACCTTTTAATCAACGCAGAGAAGCCGGTCTCGCCGCCACGGTTGCGCTCCAGTAACCGCTCGTAGAGATCCTGCAACAAACGCACTGCCTCCTCCTGGGCGGGGTCATGAGAAAACCCCTCCCGTTGAAGATCGTCCTGGTAGCGCTGCCAGGGGGTCGACATCCTGTTTCCTGTTGCTCATTATCGGCGGCACACTTTAACCACAGGCCCTGCAGATGGCAACGCTACCGACATCAACAGACTGCGCCCTATGGCACCCTGTGGATTAAGGGTTATACTCTCGTTTATCAACATGTCGGTAGAAGGAAAACACCGTGTACAGCTTGACCATTGTTATTGTCGGCGCCGCCGCAGGACTCATTGTAGGACTCGGTCTGGGTTTACTATGGGGTCACCAAAGCTCTCCCTCCGGACAGAGGCACCGGGAAGTAGAACGCAAGCTGGATCAGGTGCTACAGGACAACAAAGCTTATGAAAATGAGGTGGTAGAGCACTTTTCCGACACGGCGCGCTTACTCAACAACCTCACCGAAAGCTATCGCGACGTTCACAACCATCTTGCCAAAGGCGCTGCCGACCTGTGCCAGGGTAACGGCCCAGTCGCCCTCGACCAATTGCAAAATCAACGCGACCCCAGCGAAATACCCGCTAACCTGGCAAGTGCTCAGCCGCCATTGGACTACGCCCCAAAAACCTCTCCTGACGAGAAGGGCATGCTCAACGAAGAGTTCGGCCTGGACCGCAATGCAATGGAAGCGAAAACCGCAGAAGCCTCTCAAGCCTGATCCCAGAGAAGTTATTCAGGCGGGGTTATCTTCATCAAAAAATCGGTGCTCCAGGCTGAATTTACGCGCCAGCGCCTCGCCAACCGCTTGCACACCATAACGTTCGGTTGCATGGTGCCCGGCGGCGATAAAAGCGATGCCCTCCTCCCTTGCGACATGTACAGTCTGTTCGGAAATTTCCCCGGTAATAAATGCATCCGCCCCTGCGACCACGGCGGCATCGATGTACGATTGCGCCGCACCAGTGCACCAGGCAACTCGCTTCAAGGTCCGCTCCCGGTCACCTATCAGCATTGGATCTCTTCCGGTCAAAGCCCTCAGTTTGTCACACAGCGTTCCGGCTGATACCTCTAGATCTCCGACATTGCCAACGGAATATGGATCTTCCGGTTGCAAGGGCGCCACGGACGCAATGCCCAGAAGTTGCCCCAGGCGAGCGTTGTTGCCCAGTGTCGGATGAGCGTCCAGTGGCAAGTGGTAAGCCAGCAAGCTCACTTCATTGGACAGCAAGGCGGCCAGCCTGTTGCGCTTCATCCCCACAACTGGCGCGGCCTCTCCCTTCCAAAAGTAACCGTGATGCACCAACAAAGCGTCAGCACCCCAGTCGATAGCTTTGTCCAGCACAGCCTGGTTGGCCGTAACCCCGGTAGCGAGCTTTACAACCTCCGCCTTTCCTTCAACCTGCAGGCCATTGGGACAATAATCGCGAAAGCTGCCAGGCTGCAGAGTTTCGTCAAGCCAGCTGAGGATTGAATCAAGAGGAGTGCTCATGGATGCTAATTCCTGTTCGCGGGAAGCCCGCTTCATATACAATGCAAAGAGGCCTGCCACGCAGGCCGACCAGCATCACTACTTTACCGCAGGATAGAGCTCACACACTACATGAGAGACAGCCTCAAATACATCACCTGGCCGGCCATTGCCGGCCTGCTGGCCGCCTTGCTAATCCTCGACCACTGGGTGCTCCCGGGCAATGGTAACGGCAGTTCTGACAGCAGCACGCCCGTCACCTATGCCCAGGCTGTAAGCAAAGCCAGCCCTGCGGTAGTGAACATTTACATTGCCAAGCTGGTCAACAAAGGAAAAAGCCCCCTGCTCAATGAGCGCATGGCAAGGCGCATGCCGCGCCAGCGCATAGAGCGCTCTCTGGGTTCGGGAGTCATCATGAGCGATCAGGGGCACATACTCACCAATCACCATGTCATCGCCGGAGCAGATGCTATTCAGGTTCTTCTGCAGGATGGCAGAACCGCAAACGCCATGGTCGTTGGCACCGATACGGCGACAGATCTGGCAGTACTGAAAATTGAGCTTAACAACCTGACCCCTGTCGAACTGGCTGATTCTGACCAATTGCACGTGGGCGACGTGGTGCTCGCCATTGGCAATCCACTGGGTTTTGGCCACACGGTCACCCAGGGAATAGTCTCTGCCCTTGGCCGTTATGGGCTGCAACAGAATACCTACGAGGATTACATCCAAACCGACGCCATCATTCATCAGGGGAATTCCGGGGGCGCGTTGATTGATACCCAGGGTAGGCTCTTGGGCATCAATACCCTGATTTACACCTCCAGCAATCCGGGAGGAACATCATCCACAGGTATAGGCATCAGCTTGGCGATTCCTATCAACCTTGCAACCTATATCATGCACGACCTGATCGAATACGGCGAAGTCATCAGAGGCTGGTTAGGGGTAAGCGTGGAGCCTATTCGACTGACTACTGGCGGCCAGCAACAGGCCCTGATGGTGGCGGCACTGGGCGAAAACAGCCCGGCACAGCGCGCCGGCATGCGCCTGGGTGACATGATCACTCACATTAACGGTGAAGCGGTAGTCGATGGACGCCAGACCATGCACAGCATTGCCCGACTGAGACCGGGAGACGCGGTGAGCATCTCTGTGCAGCGCGAACAGCAAAGTTTGGATCTTCGCGCAGTAGTAGGCGTTCAGGGGCAAACCAGCCCCGCGAATTAATCGCGCAAACGCATTTCCGCACTGCGAGCGTGGGCGGTCAGGGACTCACCCCGGGCCAATACCGACGCCACCTTACCCAACTGCTGAACGCCTTCTTCGCTACACATAATCACCGAGCTTCGCTTCTGAAAATCGTAAACACCCAATGGTGAGAAGAAACGCGAACTGCGTGAAGTGGGCAATACGTGATTTGGGCCAGCACAATAGTCCCCCAGTGACTCTGAAGTGTAGGGGCCCATAAAAATGGCACCGGCGTGCCGAATCTCAGGCAAAAGCTGCTCTGGGTCTTGCACCGACAGCTCCAGGTGCTCCGGTGCCAAGCGGTTACTGATCGCTACCGCATCGGCGAGGTCGCGAGTACGAATCATGGCCCCACGCCCCTCTAGCGAAGCGCGAATAATATCTGCTCGCTCCATTTCGGGCAGCAGCCTGTTGATACTGGCGGCTACCTGGGACAAGTATTGCTCGTCTGGGCAAAGCAATATTGCCTGGGCGTTTTCGTCATGCTCTGCCTGTGAAAAGAGGTCCATAGCAACCCAGTCGGGGTTTGTACTGCCATCACAAATCACCAGAATTTCTGACGGCCCAGCGATCATATCGATTCCCACACGCCCAAAGACCATGCGCTTGGCGGTCGCCACGTAGATATTGCCCGGCCCAACTATTTTGTCCACTGCCGGGACGGTCTCGGTACCGTATGCCAATGCGGCCACAGCTTGCGCGCCGCCAATGGTAAACACTCGGTCAACTCCCGCTATGGCAGCTGCCGCCAATACCAGATCATTGAGTGCTCCGCGCGGAGACGGCACCGCCATAATAATTTGTTCTACCCCGGCGACCTGCGCAGGAATGGCATTCATTAGCACCGAGGAAGGGTAACTCGCCTTGCCTCCCGGCACGTATATGCCAGCGCACTGCAATGGCGAAATTTGCTGGCCAAGCAGGTTGCCCGCGGCATCACGGTACTGCCAGCTCTCTTGCAGTTGGTGCTGGTGATATTCACGTATACGCTCGGCTGCTTGCTCCAACGCATCTCTGTGCTCAGCTGTGATTGACTCAAGTGCTTGTCGCAGGCGCTGTTGATCAACTTCAAGGTCGGCAGCGCTCGCCACCTCCAACTGATCAAATTGCGCAGTATATTCAAGCAACGCCGCATCACCGCGACTGGAGATATCACCCAGCACCCGGCGCACAGTGTCGTTCACCGCCAGATCCAGCTCATCCTCCCAGGCGGTCAGCTCGTCAAGCATCTGATCGAACCCGGTTTGTTGGGAGTCCAGTTGTCGCATCAACATCTCAGGGCTCCTCGACGGCAGCGGCAAGCTTATCGATCAAAGTCTGAATACCCTCATAGCGCGAGCGCATGGCCGCCTTGTTCACGATCAGGCGAGAGCTGACACTGGCGATTTCTTCCAACGGCTCCATGCCATTTGCTCTGAGCGTATTACCGGTATCAACAATGTCTACAATCAAGTCTGCCAGATTCATCATCGGCGCCAATTCCATGGCGCCATAGAGCTTGATCAGTTCAGCGTGCACGCCTTTGCGAGCGAAGTATTCCCTGGCGATATTGACAAATTTAGTAGCCACCCGGATACGCGCACCACTTTGCTTCCAGCCCACCGGGCCAGCGGTCATCAGGCGGCATCGAGCAATACCCAGGTCGAGGGGCTCATAGACACCCTCGGCACCGTGCTCCAGTAGAACATCTTTACCGACCACGCCAACATGAGCGGCTCCGTGACGCACATAGGTAGGCACATCTGTACCGCGGATAACTACCAGCTGCACACCGTTAACAGTGGTATCGAAAATCAGCTTGCGGCTTTTATCGAGATCCTCCAGCGGTTCAATACCGGCCCTGGCCAATATCGGCAGGGTCTCCTTCAGAATTCGACCCTTGGTCAGGGCGATGGTAATAGATTCACTCATAGTCAGTCCGGTACACGACGGATACCCGCCCCCAATAATTGCAATATTTTCTAAATACTCTTGTCGCCGCAATCGACCCGCTAAATCTTCCTGATTTGGTCGCTCGCCTGCGGCAAATGGCTGGCCTAGAGTATCAGCTGCGCGCCTGCCACTCTTCTGGCGTGAAGGTATGAATATTGACAGCGTGAATACTGCCATCGGCAATTTCAGCGTTGAGCGCGCCGTAAACCAACTGCTGTTTTTTCACTGGGCGTAATCCATCGAACATCGCGCCAATGGCAGTAATATCATAATTTGCACCCTCCCCCTGAACTTCAAATTGACAGTCGGGCAAGTGCGTCTGTAGCAGTACCTTGACGGTAGCAGCGTCCATAGTGATCTCCAGATCGGGTATCGAAATTTAGCATCGGCGCCGGACAACAGACCGGCAACCAAAGAAGCGGCATTCTAGGAGAAAATGGCTGCCATAGCGACCACTGCTGCCAGCTTACTCATCGATTTCGACGGCAGCCCATTGTGCAATAACGGCATCGATAGCGCCGTTCTCTTTGCGTGCCGCAGCCTGAAACTGGTTACGGTAAATTTCCCCGAGATTGATGCTCTCAATAATCATGTTACGCAGTTGCCATTCTCCGCTCTTGCTGCGTCCCATCTGATACATCACCACGTAGGACTGCGCGTCGTCAGAAAAAATCAACTGTTCCACAGAAACCCTGGACTGCTGGGCCTCATCCAGTGAAGGTTTTGAAATTTCAATGCTTGCACCCCCAAATGCGAGTAAGCCCTTGCCGTAGGTGCGCACCATTCCAGTGCGCATAACCTCGGTAAAGCGATCCAGTTGAGCGCGCAATTGCTCCCTGCCAGCTTCGTCCAACGAGCGATACCGCTCACTGGTGGCATAAGGCCCCATGACACCGCGCGCAAAACCGCGAAAATCTACCACATCATCCAAAATGACCTGGATTTGCTGATAATAACGTTCCGGGTCATCGTCCACATAGTTCGGAGCCTCCTGGACAACTACCATCACTTGTGAAGTGGTTTCACGAACAACGTCATGGGCGGTTGCTGGCTCCTGGGCACTCACGCCTATCGCCAGTAAATACAAGCCCAATACCAAGGAAAAATGTAATCTAAGCTTCATTTTTGCTCCCCACAAATTATTGCTACTATTCACAATCGCACCGCCCTGTATAATCCGCTCTTGATAACCAATCGAGCGCCCAATGCTGGCTTGCGTCTGATGTATGAGACAACAGTCTTGCTCTCGCAGTTCCAGTACGTTGCGCGGCGCATACTTTAACAGGAAACAGGTGTCTATGCTGTTAGCTGCCGCAGCCATTCTGGTCGGCTTTATCGTCCTGATTTGGAGCGCGGACCTGTTTGTCGCAGGCGCCGCCTCCATCGCCGAAAATTTGGGCATGTCACCCATTATCATCGGCCTGACCATCGTCTCCCTGGGCACCTCCGCACCAGAAATCCTGGTATCCCTGACTGCGGCCATGTCCGATGCGGGAGATCTCGCTATCGGTAACGCTATCGGCTCAAACATTGCAAATATGGGCCTGGTGCTGGGAATCACCGTGCTCGTCGCCCCTATGATGGTGCATGAGAGCTGCATGAAAAAAGAAATGCCGGTTCTTCTGCTCGTGACCCTTGGGGCCGGAGTGCTGCTGATTGACCACGAGCTGTCCAACCTGGATGCCTGGCTGATGCTAGGGACGCTCGCGCTAATCATTGTGTACATGGTGCGCAGCCAGCAGAAAGATGCAGTCCTGCTCGAAGAAGCAGAGGAAGAGTACCTTCATCACCTCAATCCAGTTCGTGCCTGGATCACGTTCGCGCTAGGCCTCGCTCTCTTGGTCGCCAGTTCACGCATGCTGGTTTGGGGCGCGGTGCTTATTGCAGAAACCATCGGTGTTTCAGAGCTGGTTATTGGCCTGACGATCGTCGCGATAGGCACCAGCCTACCTGAGCTGGCAGCCACCATCGCCAGTGCCTTGCGAGGCCATACTGAAATTGCGCTTGGCAATGTGATTGGTTCAAACCTGTTCAACCTGCTGGCAGTCATGGCCATCCCGGGCATTGTTGGGCCGGAAAGCCTGGACCCTGCTGTCCTGGTGCGCGACTACCCTACAATGACTTTCCTGACGGTATTCCTGGCGCTGGCGATTTTCATCAGTCGCAAACGCAGTAATTCCAAACAAGGGCATTCCTATGTAGGGCGCACCGTAGGCACGCTGTTAGTGTCATTCTACGCAGGGTATTATTACTGGCTGTACCTCAGTCTTTGAAACAGGGCCTCACGCTATGACGGATAAGCCGTCCAGTAACTTCAGCAGCTCGGCGATGCGCACCATCACAATGGAAGCCGAAGCCGTCAGCGCGCTGACAGGGCGTATTGGTGCGGATTTCGAACGGGCCTGCCAACTGTTGCTCGCCTGCAGGGGCCGGGTGATCGTCACCGGCATGGGTAAGTCCGGCCATATTGGCTGCAAAATAGCCGCGACTCTCGCCAGCACGGGAACACCCGCCTTTTTTGTTCACCCCGGCGAGGCCAGCCATGGCGACATGGGCATGATCACTCGCGAAGACGCCATCATAGCGTTGTCTAACAGTGGCGAAGTTGCTGAGGTCGTCACCTTACTGCCTTTGCTCAAGCGCCTCGGATCGCCGGTTATCGCCTTGACCGGCAATCCGCATTCCACATTAGCCCTTGCCGCCGATGCGCACCTGAATACCGGCGTAGAAACAGAGGCCTGCCCTTTGGACCTGGCACCCACGTCCAGCACTACCACGGCACTGGTGATGGGAGATGCTCTAGCGATCGCTCTGCTGGAGCAACGAGGCTTTACTGCCGAAGACTTTGCCTTCTCTCACCCAGGGGGCACGCTGGGCAAGAAGCTGCTGCTAAAAGTCCAGGACGTCATGCAAACTGGCGATTCGGTGCCCAGTGTAGATGCAGCTACCCCACTGTCCCAGGCTTTGCTCGAAATCAGTAACAAGGGTCTGGGAATGACTACCGTAACGAATGCCGATGGTCGACTCGCAGGGATCTTCACCGACGGCGACCTGCGACGCACTCTGGACCAGCAGATCGATATTAATAACACCCCCATAGCGTCGTTAATGTCTACCAGCACCAAAACCGCAAACCCCCAAATGCTCGCAGCCGAAGCCCTGCGCATTATGGAGGAACACGAGATCACCTCGCTGGTAGTACTGGATGATAGCGGTGAAACCCGCGGTATCATCCACCTCATGCACCTGCTGCACGCTGGAATAGCCTGATGACAATGAATGACTTGAGCATGCGAGCACAAAAAATCAGGATGCTGGCACTGGATGTGGACGGCGTGCTGACCGATGGCTGCATCTATTATGGCAGTGAAGGCGAAGAACTGAAGAGCTTCAGCATTAAGGATGGGCTGGGCATTAAGTTGCTGCAGCAGGATGAAATCGAAGTAGTGATCATCACCGGACGCAGCTCCGAGATCGTAGCCCGCAGAGCGCAGGAACTGGGCATTGCCGAGGTTGTCCAGGGTCGAGAGGACAAGATTACGGCGCTGAGAGAGATCTGTTCTCATCGCCAACTCAATACCGACCAATGCGCGTATATGGGAGATGACCTCCCCGATCTAGCCGCCGTGCGGGCTGCAGGCATTGGCATGGCCCCTGCCGATGCTGCCGATCAATTACGAGCGGCGGCAGACTGGATCAGTGAATTCAACGGAGGCGCCGGTGCTGTGCGCCAAGCCTGCGAGCAACTGCTCAGCTGGCGAGGCTCACTGAAGCAACGTCTGGCGGACTTCGACTAGTGCCCCGCCTGCCTCTGCAAATATTGCTGGCCATCGTGCTGGTGCTCGCAGCAAACCATTACTGGAATCCAGAGACCGCGGAATCTCCAGACCTTGACACCAGCGCCAGACGCCATGAACTCCCGAAAACTTACCTTGAAGTAGTGCGAGCATGGACGTTTGATGAAGGCGGCAAACTCACAGACATCGTGGAAGCGGAGCGACTGGAACAATTTCCCAGGCGTCACCTTTCATATATTACTATGCCAAGGTTTTTCGCTCACAGTGGCGACGATCGCAGCTGGTCGGCAAGCGCAGACAAAGGCCGGACTGATGAAAAGGTTGACCGGCTATTGCTGCGCAAGAATGTCGTTCTAATCCACGATCAATCTGGCACCCGCATGAAAACTCAGGCCCTGGACATAGAGCTGGAAAACAAAGTGGCAAGCTCAAACAAAAAAGTGACCGTAGTTCAGGGCAACAATTCGACAAGAGCCGACGGCATGGTAGTAAGAATGGAAGATGAAATCATCATCATGAAACCCAATGTGGAGAGCATTTATGCGCCCATGCCTTGATTGGCGTAAGCCAAGTGTACTCATCGTCCTGGTCTTTTTACTCCCTGGCGCCGCCATTGCGCTGCCTGACGACCGGGATCAACCCATCCGCATAGAAGCCGATGAAGCTCTGCGTGATGAGAAACAAGGATTCACTCGCTATGAGGGCCATGTCAGGATGGACCAGGGCAGCCTGCATATCGAAGCAGACCAGATCACCATCTACCACGACGATAAGGAAGCCGATCGCATACTGGCTACGGGCAGCCCCGCGCGCCTGCAACAGCAGCCAGAACTCGAAAAGGGACCCATTAAGGCGAGCGCCAACACGATAGAGTACTTTAAGACCGAAGACCGCATCCAACTGCGAGAAAACGCCAATATCGAGCAAGAGGGGTCAATCGTCACCGGCGACTCAATCGACTATCTGATGAATGAGCAACTGGTCAAGGCGGGCTCCGACAAGAACAGCGAGTCCAGCCGCGTCAAAGTAGTGATCCCGGCCGGAGTGGTCAGCGAAGAGGAGCGCTAACGTGGCTTGTTTACAGGCAAATAATCTGGCCAAAGCCTACCGTGGTCGGGAAGTGGTGCGGGATGTTTCCCTGCAGGTCGACAGCGGTCAGGTGGTCGGCCTCCTGGGCCCCAATGGCGCGGGCAAAACCACTTGTTTTTACATGATCATTGGCATCATCCAGGCCGACCGAGGGGTCATAGAACTCAATGGAGAAGATATCACCCCTCTGTCCATGCATGAACGCGCCAGGCATGGCCTGGGCTACTTACCCCAAGAAGCTTCCATATTTCGCAAGCTCACCGTCGGCGACAATATCCTCGCCATTCTGGAGACTCGGCCGGATCTGAACAAGAAGCAACGTCTGGAGCGGCGCGACCAGCTGCTGGAAGAGTTTCACGTTGAGCATCTTCGCGACAGCCTGGGTCAGGCGCTGTCCGGCGGAGAACGGCGCCGTATTGAAATTGCCAGAGCGCTGGCGGCAGAACCCGATTTTATCCTGCTAGATGAGCCTTTCGCCGGGGTAGACCCTATCTCCGTTAACGACATCAAAACCATTATTAACCATCTCCGTGATCGCGGAATCGGGGTGCTGATTACAGATCACAATGTTCGAGACACGCTGGATATTTGTGAAAAAGCGTACATCGTTGGCGAAGGGCATATTATTGCCTCTGGTACCGCAGAAGACGTCCTGGGCAGCGAACATGTGCGCAGAATATACCTCGGAGATCAATTCCAACTGTAAAATCGGCAGTAGAACTACCCCCCAAAGATTGTCAACAAGCAAATTTCGCGCCAAGTAGTTGCCACGACTCTATCGGCAACGCTAAACTGATCTCATTGTAACACCACGGCGTCTGCCTAATAGCTGGCGCCTGAGGGCCTTGCCAAGCATTCGATGAAACAATCGCTCCAACTCAAACTGGGCCAGCAGCTGACGATGACGCCTCAGCTGCAGCAGGCTATCCGTTTGCTGCAACTCTCTACCATGGATCTTCAGCAGGAAATCCAGCAGGCGCTGGATAACAACCCTATGCTGGAGGTCAACGAAGAAGATGGCCCTGCCCAAGCCTCCGACAGCGAGCCAGTCAACAGCCAGAGCGATGGCCCCATGGAGAGTGTGCAGCACAGCACAGACCCCGAAAGCGAGACCAGCACGACCCTGGAAGCCTCAGCCAGCAGTGAGTTGCTCCCCGATGACCTGCCAGTGGACACTCAGTGGGAGGATTTACTGCCCTCCAGCTCAGCTCCCGCGCCTCCGCCCAATGACGGCTACGCCGATGGGGATTTTGAGTCCCGCAACACTCACAGTGAGAGCCTGCACGAACAGCTACTTTGGCAGCTGAATCTGACGCGCTTGTCCGACTCCGATCGTCTGATCGCCCTGGCGATCATTGACTCGACTGACCGCAATGGCCGACTGCAAGCAACACCTGTGGAAATACACGAGTCTATCGAGCTCGAGCTGGATGTGGAGCTGGACGAAGTTGTAGCGGTACTTCACCGGCTGCAACAATTCGAACCAACCGGTGTCTGCACCCGCGACCTGCAAGAGTGTCTACTCGTTCAGTTACAGCAACTGCCGCCCGGCACCCCCCATCTGGAGCAGGCCAGACTCATTCTCAATCGACACCTCCCGCAGCTGTCCAGCGGTGATTTCAGCCAGATCATGAGACGAACCCGGCTTGATGAAGAGCAGCTGAAAGATGCCTTGGCTCTCATTCAAACGCTGGATCCTAATCCGGGGGAAACTTTTGCGCCGGAAGATGTCGAATATGTTGTCCCCGACGTATTCGTGAGTAAAAAGGAAGGCCGCTGGCTAGTGGAGCTCAACCCAGACATAGCGCCCAAACTGCGTATCAACAACGACTACGCCAGTCTCATAAAGCGTGCTGATAGCAGCGCCGACAATACATTCCTGAAAGATAACCTGCAGGAAGCGCGCTGGTTCCTGAAGAGTCTACAAAGCCGGAACGAAACCCTACTTAAGGTCGCCACCAGAATAGTGGAGCGTCAACGCAACTTTTTGGAATACGGTGAAGAAGCGATGAAACCGCTGGTGCTGGCAGACATTGCCGAACTCGTTGAAATGCATGAATCCACAATTTCTAGAGTGACTACCCAAAAGTACATGCACACGCCCAGGGGTATTTTCGAACTCAAGTATTTTTTTTCCAGCCACGTTTCTACCGCCGCTGGAGGCGAGTGTTCATCCACCGCAATTCGAGCCCTTATCAAAAAGCTGGTTGCAGCCGAAAACCCTCGCAAGCCACTCAGCGATAACAAAATTACTCAATTATTAGAGGCACAGGGAATCAATGTGGCCCGGCGTACCATCGCCAAGTACAGGGAAACCTTAATGATTCCGCCCTCAAACGAACGCAAGAGGTTGGGCTAGTTGATGACCAGCTAGAACGGACGAAAAGAACCGCTGCTTGCTAACAGTGGTCTAAACTTTATCAGTAGCAGACTGAAATCGAAAAATCCGGCAGTGCCGGTACCGGTTTAGCCGGGTTAACCTGAAGAAGGAGCAATAATATGCAACTAAACGTCAGCGGACACCATGTAGAGGTTACCGAGCCTCTGAAGGAATATGTGGACACCAAGTTCGAGCGACTGCAACGACACTTTGACCAGATCACCAATATTCAGGTGACTCTGATTGTAGAAAAAATGGTTCAAAAGGCTGAGGCCACCATACATATATCCGGTGCCGACTTATTCGCTCATGCAGAATCCGAAGACATGTATGCCGCCATTGACTCCCTGGTCGACAAGTTGGACCGACAGTTAATAAAGCACAAAGAAAAAACCCGCGGACACTAGGCAGATATCGATAACCCCATGCAACCCTTAGCAGATTTACTGACCCCGGAACGCACCGCAAGCCAGGTTCCGGGTGTCAGCAAGAAACGTTTATTTGAAACGCTGGCGCGCCTGATCAGCGATGACCAGATTTCCCTTTCTTACGACGAGGTCCTGAGCCAACTCGTTGCCCGCGAAAAATTGGGCAGCACGGGGCTGGGTGAAGGCATCGCCATACCGCACTGTCGTATTGATAATTGCAGCCAGCCCACAGGAACACTGCTTACACTTGCAGAACCCATCGATTTCGACTCGCCTGACAACCAGCCAGTAGATCTGGTATTCGCATTGTTGGTACCTGCAGAGGCCCATCAGCAGCACCTTGAGACCCTGGCGGGACTGGCAAGACTATTCAGCCAGCCGAAATTTTGCGATGAGCTGCGTAAAGTCCAGGGCTCGGATGAGCTGTTCAAGCTCGCCACGCAAGCTCAAGCGGTCGCACCCTGAATGCAGCTTATCATCATCAGCGGACGCTCGGGCTCAGGCAAAAGTACAGCCCTCAACCAACTGGAAGATGAGGGTTACTACTGTATCGATAACCTTCCCGTCTCACTGCTTCCATCACTGGTGGAAAAAACCAGCAGTGAAGAATTCGGCCACTTTCGCGGCACGGCGGTTTGCATTGACGCACGCAACGCCTGGAAGGACCTGGCCAATTTCGGCGAGGTAATGGCTTCACTGCCAGCCTCGGTAAACTCAGAAGTGCTGTTCCTTGACGCCCAGGAGTCGGCACTTATAAAACGCTTCTCGGAAACTCGTCGCAAGCACCCCCTCAGTTCTGACAGCATGCCTCTCGCTGAAGCCATTGATAAGGAACGACAGCTACTGGAGCCAATCTCCAGCGCGGCATCTTTCGTACTGGACACGAGCCAAATGACCATTTATGAGCTGCGAGACGCTGTTAAGCAGAGGCTGTTAGGCGCAGAGAGCGGGAGTATGTCGCTTCTTATCCAGTCCTTTGGTTTCAAGCGTGGAATACCCACCGATGCCGATTTGGTTTTCGATGTACGCATGCTGCCCAACCCCCACTGGGTGAAAGAGCTGCGTCTCAAGAATGGACTGGATGCAGAAGTTCGGGAATTTCTCGAAGCGCAGACGACTACTGCCGAGTTATACCTCGACATAAGCAGTTTTTTAGATCGGTGGTTGCCCCACTATCGGGACAGTAATCGCAGTTATATGACCGTCGCCATAGGCTGTACCGGTGGCCAGCATCGTTCGGTATACTTGGCGGATCGTTTATTCCGACACTACGGCGGGTCATACCCGGGCATTCACATCCGACACAGGGAGCTGCAATAGTGATTGAAACCCAGGTGACTATTATCAACAAACTGGGCCTGCACGCCCGCGCGGCAGCCAAATTTGTCAGCTGCACCTCGGCCTATTCCAGCAGCATTCAGGCGGGCAAAGAAGGCAATATGGTAGATGCCAAGAGCATCATGTCAGTGATGATGCTGGCGGCAGGCAAAGGGACGGTGCTGGATATCAGGGTCGAAGGCGCTGACGAGGAAGCTGCGCTGGAGGCCCTAGTTACTTTAATCGGAAATCGCTTCGATGAAGCTGAGTAGGCTTCACCGGCGTAACTAATCCCGTTGTTGCCGTAGTCCGTTTCGCGGATAATCTTCGGTGCGGGCCCTTCACCCCGCAGATGAGATGGAACGAACGGCATGCCCCATAACAAGGCCACACCGCAGGATACTCTTGACAAGCTGACGCTGGCACTGGACAGCGGGGCTTTTGTCGACGTTCGTCGCATGCTCAACGGCCTGCCGCCGGCCGATATCGCTCATCTGCTGGAATCATCGCCACCCAAGTTCAGAAATATTCTCTGGAAACTCATCGAGGTAGACCTCGAGGGCGAGGTTCTCGGTGAACTTTCAGATGACTTGCAAGCTGACTTCCTTTCCCGGATGGACGCCGCCGAAGTCGCGACCATTACTGAGAGCCTGGAAGATGATGATATTGCCGACATTCTCCAGCAACTGCCCGACAGAGTAACCCGGGAAGTTCTCAATGCCATGGATTACCAGGACCGGGCACGCCTGGAGCGGGTAATGCATTACCCAGACGATGTGGCCGGCGGCCTGATGAACACCGACGCGATTACCATACGCGCCAGACTGACCCTGGATGTGGTGCTGCGCTACTTGCGTCGCCACGAAGAAATCCCCGAGATGACGGATAACCTCATTGTCGTCAACCGCTCAGATCAATTCATTGGTTTGCTGCCGCTGCGTACGTTATTGGTCGCAGATCCAAGCGCCACCGTTCGGGAGATGATGGCCACTGATGTGGATCCCATCCCCGTGAACACACCCGATGACGAAGTGGCGCGACTCTTCGAACGCAACGACTGGGTGTCGGCACCGGTTGTCGATGACAGCGGGAAGCTGCTGGGCAGGATAACCATTGATGATGTCATTGATGTCATCCGAGAGGACGCAGACCACTCGTTCATGTCGATGGCGGGACTGGACGAGGAAGAAGATACTTTCGCCCCTGTATCCAAGGCAGCTCCCCGACGGGCCATCTGGTTGGGAATCAATCTAGCGACCGCATTCATCGCCGCAGCTGCGATCAATATGTTCCATGACACTATCGAAAAAGTCGTGGCCTTGGCGGTATTAATGCCAATCGTTGCATCCATGGGCGGTATTGCCGGCACCCAGACCCTGACCGTGCTGGTGAGAGGCATCGCCATGGGCCAGGTAGGCAAGAACAATCAAACCTGGCTGCTGACCCGGGAAGTCACTATTGGCTTTCTCAATGGGATACTGTGGGCTGCAGTGGTAGCCGTCGCAGCCTCGCTCTGGTTCGATGATTGGCATATCGGACTGATCATCGCCGCCGCAATGATGATCAACCTGGTAACTGCTGCATTTACCGGAGCGGCACTGCCGCTGCTGCTTACCCGCTTCAATATCGACCCCGCACTTGCAGGCGGCGTCATTCTGACTACCGTCACTGACGTGGTCGGCTTCGTGGCCTTCCTGGGCCTGGCGACATTATTCTATGCGTAAAAATAAAGAAATCAATGAAGAAGAGCTGGAAGAGGGACCCAGTAAATCAGAAGTAAAACGGCAAATGCACGCTCGGCAGGCCCTGGGGAAAACCCTCACGGAATTGAACGATAAACAGTTATCCCTTATGCCGATAGAGAATGAAAAACTGCTAGCGGCACTGCGGGAAACACGACGTATCAGCAGCAAAAATGCTCTGCGTCGCCATATGCAGTTCATTGGCAGGTTGATGCGAGAGGTTGACCCTGAACCCATAGAGGCGGCACTGGAATCGATGCGCAGACCGACCAGGGAAGCCAATGAAGCCTTCCATCGGCTGGAGCAATTGCGGGACGAAATCCTCGCAGCAGGTATGCCCGGTGTAGAACGGGTACTAAACCTCTGGCCAGAAGCTGATCGTCAGCATGTCAGGCAGCTGGTATTGCAACACCAACGGGAGCAGCAAAAGAACAAACCACCTGCGGCCAGCCGGAAGCTGTTTCGTTACCTGCGAGAACTATTGGAAAATTATGGAGCTGGTTCATCGGGATCCTGAAAATCAACAGGTTCTTGCGCGGGCACAATCTCAGGGACATTGGGTTCTAGAGAAACGGGGTCGAGAGAATCAGGCTCCGCCGTATCGGCCGGCTCTTGAGTATCAAGCGACGAGTCACCGACAGATGCATTCACAGAGGAGGCACTGGAGTCTGTCGCGACGGGCGCGCCCTCGGAGGGTCGCAATTCGTCATCAAAGATTCGATCAAAATTAATCTGCGGGTCGTCCCACGTTCCCTTGATACTATAAATACCACTGGACAGGCGATTTACCTGCTTCTCGAATACCTTACTGACCACAAACACCCCTGCTGCAACCGGCAACCCGGCGGCAAGCGCTGCTACCCAGGGAAGGTTGTTAGCCACAGGCAGGGTGGCAACGAGCTCTGCGTCAAGGGTCTGACTGGCAACATCTGACAAGCCGCTCACCGCAAAAGTACTTGAGCTCCCCTCGACATTAAGGCCAGGCACCTCCAGCGTCCCGCTGTGGAAGAGCACTTCTCCGTCCATGCTGTGGAAATTGATTCCCGATTCGAACATGTGAGACAAGCTTAGACTGGACAGCACATTCGCCAGATTGACAATTTCAACTACTTGCAAGGCACCGGTGCCTGCCGGTGTCTCCAAAAACCGCCCGCGCTCAACGTCCAGTTTCAGTGCTCCGTTGAGGCTCGCAAGAGAAACTGTCTGCGGGGCACCCGGCCAGGTCAATTGCAACTCCAGTTGGCCTTTCTTCGTTTCAAGAAATGGTGCGTAACCCAACTGATCCAAGGTGTCACCGAAGTCAGAAAAATGAAACATCGCTTGCAGTTCACTATTTTGACCCTGGTTCCAAGTTAACTCAGCGGGCTGCTCGGGCAACAGCTGCAGACCTGCCAGTTGACCTTGGATACCCTTAGCGCGAACAACAGGGCCGTCAGATTCCAGCGACATTTGTAAATCGCCAATCACCTTGCCCTCAAGCCAAACCTCCTTCACTGACACATCGATAGTTGGAAGTTCAAAAAGTCGCGGAGCCTCTTGCTTAGCTTCGGCAGCCTCATCATCACGGTCCGCCAGCTGCGACAGGTCCACGTGATCAAGGACAAGGCTGGCCCTGCCCTGTGCCGGTTGTCGATACATTCCCTGCAACCATTCTGTACTTCCCCGAACCTCCCAGCCGGCGCCATCAAGGTCCAGACTGAAGTTCACTGCATCGAACTCACTGCCCCATAGCACTAGCCGATCGGCATGGGCTTCATCAATGACCAGACGCAATGCGCTTGGTTTTCTTGCTAAAACAGCTGCGGGATCGGGTCCTGAGGGCAAAGCATCAGGATCGGGCGGAAGCGGGCTCGCAGCCTGCTCCGCAAATAAATAGCGAGCGGCGAAATCAATCCAGCCCTCCACATCGACCAGCGATGCGACGCCACCAACCTGCACCTGACCTGCCAGCAGATCTGGCGGATGCACAGACACACCAAGAGCAGCAGCATTCAGGCCACCGCCAGTAATATCTAACTTTAGGGACAATTCCTCGCCCAGAGCGACACCCAGGATCATCTGCTCTCCCCCCAGCGAAAGCGCCAGCTCAAGCGGTTCGCTGGTCTCTTCAAGCTTGGTCCACGGCTGCGGAATAGCCAAGGCCACGCCTTCAAGGGTGGAACTCACAGTTAGCAATGGCACCTCACCTGGCACTACCGCAACCTGTCCCTGCACATCAGCCTTCCCGCTGGCCAGCGCAAGTGCATCCAGCTCTAACCAGCGCTGCAAGTCTTTAGTGTCCACCCGGGAACGAAAATCGACTTCGACAGCCGACCGGGTAAACTCGAACACATCATTGTCTCCCAACAAAGACCGCTGTCCAACGATCAGCGTGACAGGCTCACCCCAAATTCGACCCACCAGTTCCTTGGCGTTGAAGCCAGCATCTGAATGATATTGCAACAGTCCGTTGATGCTTTCGATAGGCAAGCGGCCGGGATTTACCAAAAGGTCCAGGTCTGCAAAATCCACCTTCACATCAACAATTGGCGGCACTTCTTTGTTGGCCAGATTAAGTTGTAATTTTAACGCTGTCTCCGCGCTACCGTCGGCGGTCCATTGGGCAAAAGCATTTTTGCTTAACCGCCCAAGCAAAGACTCATTCACCGCACGCAAAGCGTCATTGGCTGAACCAGCTACCCGCCCGTCGATGGCGAGCTGCATCTGCGAATTGGCACCCATCCATGCCTCGGCCGATAAATGCTCAACCTCCGACTCATACAATTCGGCCGTTTCGGCCCAAACACTGACGTTGGTATCGTCAAGCAATACGATTCCCTGCAAGCCGCTGACCGCCGGCCAGTCCGGGTGATAAACCAGCGAAGTATTGTCTACGTTTAACATCAGCTGCACGGTGCGAAAATCGCGGACTTTAGGTTTCAGGCTACCGCGCCAGACAAAACCAGCCTGTTCAACATCGCCCTCGCCGACTGCGTCTGCCAGCCAGTTCAATAAGCTTGGGTTCAATGTGTAAGGAATGTACTTCACCCGATGGATAGGGTGGGTGTTGGAAAGACCTACCATCAGGTCCATTTCCAACCCGACCTCGGTCTTGGTAAAGGGGATGTTGAGGGCGAACAGGGCCTTCGCTGTACCCTCTACTGCATTGGCGGTAATCAAGCCGCTATGCAGTAACAGAGCGTCTTCGTCCCAGCTTAGATTCAAGGTCCCGTAAAAATCGTCGTAATAAAGAGGCTGACTATAGAGCGTAGGATAATCCATCGTAAATTGCTGGCTATCGATAACTGCATAGCCGCCTGCCTCGGAAAGCTCAAAGTATCCTGTGCCCGAAGTGATACCCGGCGCACCTTTCCAGGAGTCCACCTCCAGGCGATCAAAATTACCCTCCACATTCCATTCAGACAAGGGCCTGGCTAAATCCCCCAAGCTGACCTGCAACGCACTTAATTCACCTCTTGGCGCCAATGTCGAAAACACCGAGCGTAAGGTTTCCGGGATTGATGGGATTTTCTGCATCAGCCGATTGAATGGCTGCAGATCCAGGGCAGAGGTTCGCAGCCTCAGGGAGCTACCCCAGCTGTCCACCTGCACCCGGGAAACACTGGCTTCGACATCATCCAGGCTCACGCTGAGCTTGTTGGTGAACAAGGTCCAGCGGTTTCTGGACTCTTGGACGCTGGCCTGCAACGACAGGGCGTCCAGTGGCACTGACCAGTCTCCCTCGCGAGGGCGCAGGACCAGATCTGAGATATCCAGGTCTATTTCAAAATCGGCCTTGCCGCGGTTCCAGGATAACCACGCTTCGCTGTCCAGGCGCCCCTCCATCCAGAGTTCAGGCTCCGCGACCAACATATCTTCAATCGCAGCCAGGTCGCCGGCATCCAGCCTGAGGTATAGCACGCCCTCAAATTCATCGGGCAGGAAAGGGTTGCCCAAACCCCTGCCGACCAAGTGAATATCGGTCCCTGCAGTAGACAGCATGTCCGCAGTCAGTTGCCGCCCACTGCCATCCCGCGCCAGGTGCAAATCCAGGGAATACTCCCGCCTCTCACCACTGGGCAGCAACAGTTTTAACGCATTATCGCGCAGGGTAATGTATTCAATATTGAGCAAGAACTCGCGCAGCCATTCGCCCAACTCGCCACTATTACCGCTGAGCCCAGGAATGATAAATTTTCCTTCGGCGGTCAGTTCACCCCGCAATTCCAGCCCGTCCAGTTGCAGCGAAGTAAACTGCAGGCTGCGGCTGGAAAGGGTCTTCAGTACATCTATGCCGATGCGACCACCCGATAATTGCAGCGGCACAGCATCGCTCTCGGGCAAATCCAACTCCAGGCCGTGAAATACGATTTCCGGGGTAAATGAGTGCCACTCACCCGCCAGACGCTGCGCTCGAATCAAAAATGGGACCCGACTATTGAGTTCAGCGAGCACTTCACTCTGCCAGCTCTGCAAGTTGGTACTGAGCACACGTCCCAAGCTCACGTAAATAGCCAGCAAGACCACAGCGATGACCGCCAGGCCCCAAAGGATATTGCTCAGTTTGTGAAATATGGATTGTTGCAAAAGGGGAATTCCCACCTTCTATGCCGGAGTCTCTGTCTCCTTAGAGCAGAACTATGTCAAAGTGTTCCGGATTATTGTCAGGCTCAACACGCAGGCTAATGGCCTTGCCGATAAATTCTTCCAGGTCTGCCACATTGGCCGACTCCTCATCCAACAGCCTGTCAATGACGCCCTGAGCCGCCAAAACCATAAGCGTATCATTTTCATAGGCTCTGGCATCGCGCATAATTTCTCGAAAAATTTCGTAGCAAATGGTCTCGGCCGTTTTCAACACCCCGCGACCAAAACACACAGAACAATCTTCACACAGCAACTGCTCCAGGCTTTCTCTGGTGCGCTTGCGGGTCATCTCCACCAGGCCCAACTCTGACACGCCGGTGATCTTATTGCGCGCCGGGTCTCTGGCCATGGCTTTATCCAGGGTGCGATGCACCTGGCGCCGATGCTCTTCGTCCTGCATGTCGATGAAATCGACAATAATAATGCCACCCAGATTACGTAATCGCAGTTGTCTGGCCAACATGGTCGCTGCCTCCAGATTGGTCTTGAAGATAGTCTCTTCCAGGTTACGGCGACCGACAAACGAGCCCGTATTCACGTCAATAGTCGTCATTGCTTCGGTTTGGTCGATAATCAGGTAGCCACCTGACTTCAACCCTACCTTGCGACCGAGCGCTCCCTGCAATTCCTCCTCAATACCATGCAGATCAAACAGCGGACGCTCACCGGAATAGTGCTCCAGCAAATCTGACACTTCGGGCATGTATTCGTTGCAAAACTCGGTCAGGGCATTATAGCTCTCACGACTATCAATCAGGATGCGCTCCACCCCCGGGCGCGCCAGATCCCTCACCGTGCGCATGTGCAGGGCCAGATCGCTATAAAGTAATTCAGCCTTGCGCGCCTTCTTGCCCCGCCGGGAGACTGCGGACCACAATCGTTTTAGAAAACGAAGATCAGCCCGGACTTCATCCAAACCCACGCCCTCAGCTGCGGTGCGCAAAATGTAACCACCCCCTGCGTCCATTTCCTCAGCGGCTATTCCGTCTGCAAGTAACTGCTGCAAGCGATCCCGCTCCGCCGCGTCATCGATTTGCTGAGACACCCCAACGTGATTGCTCTGTGGCATGAAAACAAGATAGCGCGAAGATACCGATAGCTCGGTGGTAACACGCGCACCCTTGCTACCTAGCGGATCCTTGGTGACCTGAACGATCACTTTCTTACCTTCGTGAACATAATCGCCAATAGCATCCGAGCCCTGTGCGCGGCCATCTCCGCCGGACACAAAAATATCAGACACATGGATAAAGCTGGTGCGCTCGGCACCGATGTCGACAAATGCGGCCTGCATTCCGGGCAGCACCCTGACCACCTTGCCAGCGTAGATATTGCCGACCATGCCCCTGCTGGCGGTGCGCTCGATGTGGATATCCTGAGTCGCTCCATTGTCCACCACAGCCACTCGAGTCTCCATTGGCGTCACATTGACCAGGATCTCCTCACTCACCAGTGTTCTCCAAAGCGCCTTTGATTCCCTGGCCTGACAGCAATTGCCAAGTTTGCGCCAGGGGCAGGCCTACGACATTACTGTAACTGCCCTCAATAGAGCTGACAAAGGCACCCGCCAAGCCCTGAATGCCATAACCACCCGCCTTATCCCAGGGCTCTGGTGTCGCCAGGTAAGACTCGCACTGCTCGCGAGTCAACTGCAAGAAGTGCACCTTGGTCTCCACCATTTCGCTGAGGACTTCGCCGCGCTGTGTGTTCAAGCAAATACCGGTGAGCACACGGTGGCTTCGCCCACTGAGTCTGGCAAGCATGCCCAGGGCTTCGAAGTGGTCGCCAGGTTTGCCGAGCACATCCTCGTCGATAACAACAGAGGTATCGGCAGCCAACACAGCCAAGCTACCGCCACTGTGGCGAGACGCAACTGCCGCAGCCTTCTCTCTCGCCATTCGCAAAACATAATCCTCCGGCTTCTCACCTGCCAGGCGGCT
Organism: Candidatus Seongchinamella marina; assembly: GCF_026262685.1. NCBI lineage: Bacteria > Pseudomonadati > Pseudomonadota > Gammaproteobacteria > Cellvibrionales > Halieaceae > Seongchinamella > Candidatus Seongchinamella marina. The sequence continues at coordinate 605,795 of NZ_SHNP01000001.1, read as the reverse complement.
CTCATCTATATTTGCCGGCTCACAGAGATGAGCCACACCAATTTGGTGCAGTAATTCTCGACGACGCGGAGAGGCCGAAGCCAGTATCAACTCCATATCAACTTACCCCGTAAAGACGACGTAAACCGCGCAGTAAATGCAGTACGAAAGGCCATAGCAGTGCACTGGAAAAAGCCGGTAATAAAAACATCAAGGTGGTTGAACCCGCCCCTTCGAGATTTTGCACCCACTGGCAGATCATCTGGTTTAGTCCCGCGAGCACGAAAACTATGGCTGCTTGTTGGGCGAGACTGAACACCCTAAGACGCTGGTAGAGTAGCAGCGCCAGCAGCGTTACCACCACCAGCGCAAACGCATTCTGTCCGATCACTGCGCCTTCGACAACGTCCAACATCAGCCCCAGCAACAGCGCCGTTATCAACCCTACGCGCTGGGGCAGTGCAATCACCCAGTAAACAAGTACCAACAAAACCCATTCAGGACGTCCCCAGGCTAGCCAATGTGGAAACGGTAATACCGCAAGAATCAGCGCGCAGAAAAAACTCGCTAGTACCAACCAGTAAGCATTCGGACCCTGATCGACCATTGATCAGTTTCCTGCAGCAGGCTTGGCAGTGAACACCAGGAGCACATGACGGCTGCGTTCCAGGGCTGCGCTGGGTCTGGCCATGATCCGCGCGAAAGCCAGCCCCGGGTCACGTTCGATTTCGCTAACTACTGCAACGGGATAACCAGATGGAAAACGTCCTCCGAGTCCGGACGTCACCAGCAGGTCTCCCTCCTTAATATCGGTAGTCGCAGAAACATGATGAATTTCAAGAGAGGTCAGGCTACCAATGCCCTCGGCAATCGCTCGCACACCATTGCGATTGACTTGCACCGGGATAGAGTGAGTCGCATCGGTAATAAGCAGAGCCCTGGAGTTCAGAGAACTAACCTCGACCACCTGGCCCAGCAGACCATCGGCATCAATGAGCGGTTGCCCAACGAAAACACCGTCCCGCTCGCCTTTGTTCAATACCAGTTGGTGACGCACTGGATCCGGGGATACGCCAATCAGTTCTGCAACCAATACGTCATCGCGCACCATCGCCGACGAATTGAGCAGTGCCCGCAGGCGCACGTTTTCGGCCAACAGAGACGCCATCTGGTGAGAGCGCCCCTGAAGCACCAGGTTTTCCCGGCCAAGTTGCTCGTTCTGCTCGAGTAAATCACTACGACTTACCAGGTGTTCGTTTTTCCAATCCCCCACTCGCGAGGGTATATCTGCCACCCAGTAAACCGGCGCCGCAGCGAATTCCATCAATGAGCGGGCTGTCTGCAGGGAGTTGAACCGCAAGTCTGCGACGAGCAGGACTACCACCACCAGGGCGACCAAGAACAGGCGCAGCCCCAAATTGGACTCTTTAACGAATAGTGGTTTGATGTCGTCTCCTCAGCGATTCCTGCCGGAACTCCGGGGACAGTGTACTTATTCTGTGGACAACAGGTCTATGGTGCGCCTGTCCATCAGTTCCATGGCTCTACCGCCACCGCGTGCTACACAGGTCAGCGGCTCCTCAGCAACGATCACGGGCAGGCCTGTTTCCTCAGAAATCAGTCTATCCAGATCGCGCAACAAGGCCCCGCCACCCGTCAAGACAATACCGCTCTCGGCAATATCGGCTGCCAGTTCAGGAGGCGATTGTTCCAGCGCGGATTTTACCGACTGGACAATGGATGATAGGGGATCCTGCAAGGATTCGAGTATTTCGTCGCTGTCCAGGGTAAAACTGCGGGGAACCCCTTCTGCCAGGTTGCGCCCGCGGACATCAATTTCACGAAGATCTGAGCCACCGAAGGCACAGCCTACTTCCATTTTTATTTTTTCAGCAGTGGCGTCGCCGATCAGGCTGCCATAGCGGCGCCGAACGTGAGACACAATCGCTTCATCGAAACGATCGCCTCCGATACGCACCGAATCGCGATAGACAATACCGTTAAGTGAAATAATGGCGATTTCAGTAGTGCCGCCACCCACGTCTACGACCATGCAACCGCTCGCTTCTTCTACGTCGAGGCCTGCACCTATAGCAGCTGCCATGGGTTCTTCTATCAAGCGAACTTCACGGGCGCCGGCGGAAAGTGCTGATTCGCGAATAGCCCGACGCTCCACCTGAGTAGACATGCACGGCACACAAACCAAAACTCGGGGGCTGGGTCGAATGAAACGACTCTCATGCACCTTCGCGATAAAATGCTGCAGCATCTTTTCGGTGACCTGAAAATCGGCAATAACGCCGTCTTTTAACGGGCGAATGGCCGTGATGTTGCCTGGCGTCCTGCCCAGCATCCGCTTGGCCTCTGTGCCCACGGCCTCTATCGTTTTTTGGCCATTGTGAACACGAATGGCAACAACGGAGGGCTCGTCCAGCACAATGCCTTTGTCGCGCACATAGATCAGCGTGTTGGCGGTTCCCAGATCAATAGAGAGATCGTTGGAGAACACTCCACGCAATTTCTTCAGCATTAATTCTTACTACCTTATGACTGCAACGAGGAACTGGGTCGTTCAGTTCTGCCTGCTTCTTACTGCCGACATATCGAGTGAAATGCCCCTGAAATGCCGCTACTTTTAACCATTTTTTTTACTGTAACTTTATTCTTGCAACTGTATCAACCGCGGGGATTTTGGGCAAGGCGCAAATGTGATAAGTTTAGCGCCCCTGCCGGCTCCCACCGGCTCCTCTCGGTTGTAACAATATGGCTATTGAGCAAGACGAAATTGAAAAAATTGCGGAACTGGCACGTATCCGCATCGCCGACGATCAAATTGGCGAAGTCACCCAGCGCATTACTGAAATTCTCGGGATGGTAGATCAGCTGCAGGCTGCGGACACGGCCGGCATTGAACCTATGGCTAACCCGCTCGATGCCATTCAGCGTTTGCGCGCCGATGAGGTCACTGAAACCAATCGACGAGATGCCTTCCAGGCAATTGCCCCGGCTGTAGAAAACGGCCTCTACCTCGTACCCAAAGTGATCGAATAAGTGACGACTGCCACATCAGGACATCAACATGCATGAACAAACTGTCGCCCAGCTGGCTCAAGGTCTGCGGGACAAGTCATTTACCAGTGTCGAGCTGACTCGCGCCTATTTGCAGCGAATCTCGGAGCTCGACCAAAATTACAACGCATTTATCACCGTCAACGAGGAGAACGCCCTCAACGCGGCACGCACGGCCGACCAGCGCCTGGCCAGCGGTGAAGCCACTCCCTTGACCGGCATCCCTGTCGCGCACAAAGACATTTTCTGTACCCGGGGAATGCTCACCAGCTGTGGGTCTAAAATGCTGGGTAACTTTGTCCCTCCCTACGATGCCACTGTGATTAGCCGTTTCAATGAAGCGGGGGCGATAATCCTCGGCAAAACTAACCTGGATGAGTTCGCCATGGGCTCCTCTAATGAAAACAGCCACTACGGCCCGGTCAAAAACCCCTGGGATACCTCTCTGGTGCCAGGCGGTTCATCTGGTGGCTCCGCTGCTGCCGTTGCAGCAATGCTCGCTCCAGCCGCTACTGGCACTGACACCGGAGGCTCAATACGTCAACCAGCGGCTTTTTGCGGCATCACCGGGCTTAAACCAACCTATGGCCGTGTCTCCCGCCTGGGCATGATCGCTTACGCTTCCAGTCTGGATCAGGGCGGCCCACTCGCGCGCACTGCCCAGGATTGTGCGCTGCTGCTCAACACCATGGCGGGCCACGACCCACTGGACTCGACCTCTGCAGTAAACGCAGTGGAAGACTATACGCTTTCCCTAAACAAGAATTTACAAGGGCTTAAAATAGGCCTACCCAGGGAATACTTCGGCGAGGGTCTGGACAGCGCTACTGGCGAGCAGGTCAGAGCTGCACTCAAGGAACTGGAGGCCCAAGGAGCGAGCCTGGTGGATATCAGCCTGCCCAATAGCGACCTCACCATTCCCGCCTACTACATTATTGCGCCGGCTGAAGCGTCTACTAACCTTTCCCGTTTCGATGGGGTTCGTTACGGTCACCGCTGCGCTGACCCCGAGAATCTGCATGACCTGTATACCCGAACCCGCGAAGAAGGTTTTGGCGACGAGGTCAAACGTCGCATCCTGGTCGGCACCTACGCCTTGTCTGCGGGCTACTACGATGCCTACTATAAAAAGGCACAACAGGCCCGACGACTGATAAAAAACGACTTCATGGACGCATTCGAGCGGGTGGATATCATTGCCGGCCCTACGACTCCCGGACCCGCATTTGGTTTGGGTGCTAAAAGTGACGACCCTATCGCTATGTACCTTGAGGATGTGTACACCCTCGCGGTGAACCTGGCAGGCCTGCCAGGCATGTCAGTCCCCGCAGGGTTCGTCGACTCAAAACCCGTCGGGCTGCAATTGATTGGCCCCCACTTTGGCGAGGCACAACTGCTCAATGTCGCCCACCGATTTCAGCAGGCTACCGACTGGCATACCCGGTTGCCGCAAGCAGGGGGAGTCGTCTGATGCAGTGGGAAACAGTCATAGGCCTTGAGGTACACCTGCAACTCGCCACCAAATCGAAGATTTTTTCCGGCTCATCAATCACCTTTGGCGCCGAGGCAAACACCCAGGCAAGCGCAGTAGACCTTGCAATGCCCGGTATGCTCCCGGTACTCAACGAGCAAGCCGTGCGGATGGCAGTCATGTTCGGTTTAGGCATAGGTGCCAATATTGGCATGCGTTCCGTATTCGATCGCAAAAACTACTTCTACCCGGATTTACCCAAGGGTTATCAAATCAGCCAATTTGCGGACCCCATCGTCGGCGAGGGTCAGTTTGAAATTCAACTGGAAGATGGCAGCAGCCGACAGATTGGTATTACCCGGGCCCACCTGGAAGAAGATGCAGGCAAATCTCTGCACGAAGATTTTCACGGTATGAGCGGCATAGACCTTAACCGAGCGGGAACACCGCTGTTGGAAATTGTCAGTGAACCAGATATACGCTCCTCAGAAGAGGCGGTTGCCTATTTGAAAGCTATGCATAGCCTGGTGACTTATCTGGGAATTTCTGACGGCAACATGGCTGAAGGTTCGATGCGTTGTGATATCAATATTTCCCTGCGCCCAGTAGGCCAGGTAGCGTACGGCACTCGCGCTGAAATCAAAAACGTGAACTCTTTCCGCTTCGTCGAGCGCGCCATTCGCCACGAGGTAGAGCGCCAGGCAGACATCCTCGAAGACGGCGGTAAAATCGTGCAGGAAACGCGCTTGTATGACGCAGATCGCGATGAGACCCGGCCGATGCGCAGCAAGGAAGTGGCTAACGACTACCGCTATTTTCCGGAACCGGACCTGCTACCGATCGTGATTGATGAGGCCTATGTGGCAGCGATTGGTAAAACTCTGCCCGAGCTACCCACTGCCAAGCGCAACCGCTTTATTAAGCAGTACTTACTGTCTGCCTATGATGCTAGCGTACTGGCCGGCAGCCGCGCACTAGCGGACTATTACGAAACTGTAGTGGCAGCCTGCGAGGATGCCAAAATCGCCGCCAACTGGGTTCAGGTAGAGCTGCTTGGTCAGCTTAATAAAAGTGAGCAGGCAATCGGCGACAGTCCGGTAACCGCTGATCAGCTGGGGGGCCTCATTGCCCGAATTCTGGATAACAGCATCTCTGGAAAAATTGCCAAACAGGTCTTTGAGGCCATGTGGCAGGGCGAGGGGACTGCCGACGAAATCATTGCGGCAAAAGGCTTGCAGCAAGTGTCCGACACGGGAGCACTGGAAACCATGGTCGATGAGGTCATTGCCGCCAATACAGCTCAGGTCGAACAATATCAGGCCGCCGACGACGCCAAACGTAAAAAACTGCTTGGCTTCTTCGTAGGCCAGATAATGAAAGCATCCAAAGGCCAGGCAAACCCGCAAATGATTAATCAACTACTGGCCAAAAAATTAGCCTAGTGTCGGGGCTTTCGCCTACCTGCAAGAATGAAACGAGCACTCACAAGGATAAGCTAATGAAAAAAGACAAACAGAAAGTACTGGACGAAGTCTGGACTGAAGATCACGTAAAAAGCTTCCTGGAAGTTCGCCCGCACGATGGTGGAGACGCAGATTTTCACATGCTATTAAAAGCATACCAGAGCATGCGCGCCTCTGACTTCGAACTTTTTTTGAGCTTTTACCGCCAACAAGACAGGAACGTGAACGCGAGAGGCTTGGATGGCCGTTCGGTACTGGATATAGTTTCGGAACATCGTCACGGCGCGGATTACGCCGCCGTACTTGAGGCCGCCGGAGCGGCCTGAGGTGATTTTCAAATAGCCGAAAGAAACGCCCTCTGCACCATCAACCACGCCGCCAAACATGACAAAAAGTAAGCTAAGAAACGGTGCGTTAGGGTGTTATAGCGACAAAGAATCAGCTTGCGCAGCGCACGGCCCACAACAAAAATTCGGGCGCAAGTCCGATGCAGGCCATCCATCAGCCGGAGCAATATAGCACCCCACCTCGCTATATCTAACGAAGCCAATTTGCTATGCTAGCGGCCCTCAAAAACTCGCTAATGCAGGAAACCAGGTGATCACGCTCTACGGCATCAAGAATTGCGATACGGTAAAAAAAGCACGCAAGTGGCTTGACAACCAAAGCGTGGAATATAACTTCCACGATGTTCGCGAGGATGGATTGGACCCGAAAACTGTGGAGCTGTGGCTGGAAAAGCTGGGCTGGGAGATTGTGGTCAACAAACGCAGTACCACATGGAAAGAACTGGATCAGGCAGCGCGGGACACGATGAATAACACCTCTGCCCTGGAAGCCATTCTAAAGTATCCCACACTGTTCAAACGCCCTCTGCTGGACATCGGCCACGAGCTTCACTGCGGTTTTTCTGCAGAAAAATATCAGGACATTTTCAATCACCACACCCTTTAGGGTCACAAGAATACAGGTAGCCACGATGACAGACTCCGCTTTTGCCTTTGGACTCGGTGTAGGCACCCAAAACAGCAAGGGTGAATGGCTGGAGGTGTTTTTCCCCGCACCCCTGCTGGCGCCATCAGCCGAGCTTCAGGCTGTGACCGCCGAGCTGGACAGCAACACTGCGCTGGGGGAGCCTGAGCTTCGCGCTCTGCAGTCCGCCCTGAACAGCTCAGGTGAATCGGCACAGGCCTCGCTGGCAGGACGCTTGCTGGGCAGCGGTCGCCCTGTGGTCGCGGTGTTATTGCAACACGACCAAGCACCCGAGAACGTACCTGAAGGCTATCTCAAATTACACCTGCTTTCTCATCGTCTGGTCAAACCTCACGGGACAAAGCTCGATGGACTATTCGGCGTTTTACCCAATGTTGCCTGGACCAATGAGGGTGCGGTAGACATTAACGAGCTGACCGAACGACAACTCTCTGCCCGCCTCAGGGGCGAGACTCTGGAAGTCAGCTGTGTGGACAAGTTTCCCAAGATGACCAACTACGTGGTTCCTCACGGGGTGCGTATCGCTCACACCGCCAGGGTCCGGCTGGGTGCATACCTTGGTGAAGGCACCACTATCATGCATGAAGGTTTCGTCAATTTTAATGCGGGCACCGAAGGTCCCGGCATGATTGAGGGTCGCATTTCTGCCGGTGTCCTAGTGGGCCAGGGCTCCGACCTGGGCGGCGGCTGCTCCACCATTGGCACGCTGTCGGGCGGAGGCGATATCGTCATTTCAGTGGGTAAAGAATGCTTGATAGGCGCGAACGGTGGTATTGGTATTCCCCTCGGAGACCGCTGCACTGTTGAAGCGGGTTTGTTCATCACCGCTGGCACTAAAGTCAGCATGCTGGATGCGGACGGTATGCCGGTAGAATCTGTTAAAGCCCGAGACCTGGCAGGAAAATCAGATTTATTGTTTCGCCGCAACTCAACCACAGGCGCAGTAGAGTGCCTCACCAATCGATCGGCGGTAGAGCTCAACGAAGCCTTACACGCCCATAACTAGGTGCACCATTATGGTGGATAAAACACTAGCACTTTGCTGCGATCTGATCAGCCGACGCTCTGTCACTCCCGAGGACCAAGGCTGCCAGGCACTCATGATTTCCCGGCTGGAAGCCATTGGCTTTGAGTGCACTACCCTGCCCTTCGGCAAGGTGCAGAACTTTTGGGCTGTTCACGGCGACAGTGGTCCGTTATTTGTTTTCGCCGGCCATACCGACGTTGTACCTCCGGGTCCCGAAGCACAATGGAGCACACCACCGTTTGAGCCTAGCCTTGTTGGCGAAACACTTTATGGCAGAGGCGCTGCGGACATGAAGGGAAGCCTGGCAGCCATGGTAGTAGCCTGCGAGGAGTTCTTGGCCAGCAATCCCGACCATACGGGACGCATTGGGTTCCTGATCACTTCAGATGAAGAGGGCCCCGCCACAGATGGCACCGTTCGGGTGATGGAGTGGCTGCAGCAGCAAGGTGAGAAAATTGACTGGTGCCTGGTAGGCGAACCCTCCAGCACCAGCACACTGGGTGACGTCATCAAAAACGGCAGGCGTGGTTCGCTGAACGCTAGACTTATCGTTAAAGGCATGCAAGGACACATCGCCTACCCTCACCTGGCCGACAACCCAATCCATCGGGCGGCGCCAGCGCTGTCCGCACTGACCCATGAGGTTTGGGACGAAGGCAATAGTTTCTTTCCCCCAACTTCCATGCAGATTTCCAATATTCACGGCGGCACCGGTGCAACCAATGTCATACCTGGGGAGCTGGAAATCGTGTTCAACTTTCGTTTCTCCACGGAGTTGACGGACGTTGACCTTCGCCAGCGCACCGAGGCCATCCTTGATGCCCATAGCCTTGAGTATGAAATCCAGTGGAGCCTGAGCGGCCATCCTTTCCTAACCCCCACCGGTGAATTGGTAGCGGCCGCCGTAGACAGCATTCTTTCAGTCACAGGAACTGACACCCAGTTATCAACAGCTGGAGGAACCTCCGACGGGCGCTTTATCGCTCCCAGTGGTGCCCAGGTGGTGGAATTGGGCCCAGTCAACGCAAGCATTCACAAGCTTAATGAGGAAGTACACGCTCCAGACCTGCCTCGCCTGACTGCCGTATACCGTGGCATCATGGAACGATTGCTAGCCTAAAGCATCAAGCAATCCTTTAGCCCCCATTTTGGCCAGGGCAAGATTATCCTCACCGGGCACCACTATTAGCTTGTCTTGTGCGAGTGCATCGAGGCTTGCGCAGACAACCTCTGACGCTTCCATCCACATTTCATTGGGGAATGCAGACGGAGAAAACCCTTCGCTCTTCATCGGTTCGTGAATTTCAGTACGCACCAAACCAGGACACAGCGCCTGCACTTTAATCCCTGCACCCTCCAACTCACGCGCCAGGGACAGCGTAAAATAATTGAGAAAAGCTTTACTGCCTCCATAAACTGCCAGCTTTGGTCCTGGCAAAAAAGATCCAAGCGAAGAGACATTGATAATGCTTCCTGCACCGCGCTCGCGCATGAACGGCAACGCTGCTCGAGTCAAGGTAATCGCTACGTCACAGTGTAGATTCAACATTTCCCGTTGCTGACCAATAGGTGAATCGATGAAGTCGCCATAGGGACTGAAGCCGGCGTTATTGACAAGAATATCTACCGGGCCCTTCTGCCGTAACATTTCCATGGTGTGAGCCACACCTTCCACGGTAAGCAGGTCCGCCTCAACGACATGAACTTCAGCCCGATCGGAAAGCTCTTCACGCAGCGCCTCGAGACGGTCATGTCTGCGCGCTACAGCGATAATCACCGAGCAGCGTTCAGCCAACTGGCGGCAAAATTCTGCACCCAGCCCGGAAGAAGCGCCAGTGACCAGCGCAGTGATTTTGTGTTCAGCCATGGCAAGGCTCCAGTATTTTATTTAATTGCAGGATAGTAACTGTCGTAAGCAGGGCTGTAACTGTCAGGATAGGCCAGAGAGCACATGCACGTCATAACGTACTGCTTTTCCCTTGATGCAATGTGAGGGGATTTTTGCCCCCAGAGGCGGCGCCTTGGAGGGACGTTTCACCACCACCCTCGCCACTGAGCAACCCAGAGCCCAGTCTAACAAGCGTTCATTACTGCTCTCTTCATCCTTCAGCAACAGCTGAAATAGCGCCATTTCTTTTTTCACAGCGGCGCTCTTTTCACGCTGAGGGAACATCGGGTCGAGATAGATAACATCGATATCACGCAGGAAATCCGCTGTCAGCCGGGTCGCATCGTCCGTCACCAGTTGCATTCGAGATGAAGTGGTGGCGAGCCAATGATCGGTAGAGTTTTGTGCCAGCGCTAGCCCGCTTTCCAGCATTGCGGCCGCCACAGGGTTGCGCTCACAGCAGGTGACCTCAGCACCCAGGTCTGCAAGTACAAAGCTGTCTCTACCTAGCCCAGCGGTAGCGTCCAAAACAGACAGTGCGGCCTTCTTACCCGCTCCAACCGCCTTGCCCAACAGTTCATTGTGCCCCGCTACTCTTCTATGACGCATAGCAGCCGCGCCAAAATCCACACCCACTGGACCGGGCGCATTCCTGCCGGTAATTTGCAGCTCGATACCACTGACAAAAATCAGCAACAAAGCATCAAATCCGTCACAGCGGCGAGGCTCTGTTGCCATGGGCAGTTGCGGTAACTGGAGCTGGGTCGCCAGCGCTGTTGCTGCTTCCCGAGAAAGATCATCACCGGGGCAAACTGCCAGACGAGGCGGCGAAGTCGAAGCATTATTCACGGGAAAAGCAGCCTTCAATCCTCGATAATATTGGGCTGTCGCTTTTGCAGCAGACCGGCCAAATCATCAAACAGTTCCTCTGCGCTGGCAGCGGGACGCTCCTCACCTTGCTCGTCTTGTTCACGTTCAAGGTTTTTCTTCCCGGCGACATTTTTATCAGCACTTAACCCAGGGACCAGTTTTGCATCGTCCAAGCCCAGGTGAAGCACATCACTTTGCAGGTCCACAGCTAACTGTAAATTGTAGGCGTAGTGTTCCAAGCCATGCTTGTCAACAATACGGAACCTGCGAGGTGAAACCTGCTCGTCACCTTCAGCCTGGTGTTCACTCAACCTGCAGTTGATCGCAGACATAACCTTGTTGGAAAGATGCGACCCCTCCACTGCAGAAAGACCACGATTACATGCTGCAATAAAACCGGGGGTTGAAACCTCACCAGCGCCCGCGGCCTCTTCTCCCAATTGCGTAGAAAATTCGCCAATTAAAATTTGTTTCGCTGCAGCCTGGTCTACCATTCGTGCCAATTCGATCGTTACATCTCCAACGATGTAGCTGAACACCGTGGGGTTCACCCCTTCAGCCTGATACAGCTCATAGTGGCCCCCTATATGGTAAGCCGTGCGAATCACTGGCACAGTATTGCCACGCGAGGCCGCGCAAGCCATCGCATTGTCTGCAACCACGAGAATCATAAAATAGAAAAGTTCTATATTGGCGTCCGACCCCAGACTACGATTCCAAATGTAGTAGCCGTCACCTGTCGTGGTGCGCGCAAAATTAATTTCGATGCCTCGCGCCAACAACTTGTTGTAGGCCGAGTTGAGTGAATAAGACAGACTGTTTAACTGACTGGCCTGTTCAAATGGCGTATACAGTGAGAACTCCACAATATCGAAAAGCAGCACCGCGCGGCTCTCAACGTAGCTGAGACCATACCTGCGAATGAGTTGTTCAACCTCTGCCAACACGCGAGGCTCTTCGCTAAGCGCCGTGCTTAGCTTGATAAACGTTGGCGCAACTACCAACCTCTTGGAAACAGCGAACATCTCCTCGCGAGTTTTACGTCTGGTGCCGGAGATCATATCCCTGATGAAACCCTCGTTACCCTTGTGCTCCGCATCGTCTGCACAGTAATTGCCCAAAAAGTAGTGGGGGACGAAAATGACCAGCAAGCCTCTTTCATCGGCGCTCCAGCAAAGCACGATGTTCTGGCCGAGGCGCCATTGCTTTCGCAGTGTCTTCTCCAGCGCCTTGAGGTTACCGCGCTGAACCAGTGAAATAGCACTGCCAGCCGAGGTCTCACGACTACCCGTGCTATCCCCGGTATTTTCCAACTCTGTCATCAAGCTTTCCAGTTTTTGTCGATTGCAGTGCTATTATAGGTAGCCAGCGGCGTCGGGGCTATGCCGGATGTTAATCAACCTGGCAACAATCAAACATAGGGAGACAAACAACATGACACGCTGGCTCACAGCTATTTTCCTGCTCATGGCTATCGCCGGTTGCAGTGACCTCGATTTCAAGATCAACGAAACGACGGTTTACTCCCCTCGTCCGCTACTCACGGACTTCGAGGTGGCGGACGCTGCACTGCGGGCCTGCCTGGAGCAGGCTATCATTGACCAGAAAGCGACTGTCGCCAGTGAATTGCTTTCCCTGAACTGCAGCCATGCCCAAATAACTAACCTCGATGGGCTGGAACTATTTAACGGGCTGATTCAGTTAAGGCTGTCCTCCAACCAGATTCGCAACCTGGCACCTCTGGTGCCCATGTCTTCGCTGGAATCTTTATACCTGGAAAACAATCTGATAATAGATCCGGTACCACTCTACGAGTTGCTATCGCTTGCCATATTGGACCTATCGGGCAACCCTTCCCTGCAGTGCCCCTCGGCACAAGCCCTGTTGAAACTGGAGGAAATCACCTTACCCGAGCACTGCCAGCGCTGATGTTTTACCGTCTGCTCAGCCACCTGCCTTTTCCTCTGCTTTATGGGCTGGCTTGGCTGGGCTATTTTGTGATTTTCCATGTCGTGCGCTACCGCCGCGACGTGGTGGCAGGGAACCTGAGCAAGGCGTTTCCAGAAAAGTCTGAAGCTCAACGAAAATCGCTGGCGCGTGCTTTTTATCGCCAGTTCACTCAAGTGGCCCTGGAGATCATCAAGGCACGCCGCATGCAGCCTGAGGATTTCCTTCAGCGCGCACGCATATTGAACCCCGAACTACTGCAACAATACAGTCAGAACTTTAGTGAATCAGTGATCGTGCTCACCATCCATCAGGGCAACTGGGAGTGGATGCTTCACGCTGCAGCAACGCAACTCAATATCCCCATCACACCCGTCTACAAAACCTTGCACAACAAAGCCGCGGACAAACTGATCTACGACATCCGCTGCCAGTTCGGGTCACGCCCAATATCCATGGACGAATCAGTAAAAGATATCATTCGCAAGCGTCGGGAGTTTCGAATTTTCGTGATGGTCGCAGACCAATCTCCCATCCGCAGAGAGCGCGGCTACTGGACCAGGTTTATGAATCAGGAGGCCAATTTTTATCTGGGCGCAGAAACGATAGCCACAATGACAAAATTCCCAGTACTGTTTGTCCAGTGCCACAGACGCAGCAAAGGTCACTACGAAATCGAATTTAAGGAATTAGCGAAGCCACCTTACGACAAGGAGACCCACGCAGTAACAGATCGCTACGTGGAAATGGCCGAAGAGGCTATTCGCGAAGAACCCGAAAGCTGGTTGTGGACCAATCGCCGCTGGAAACGGGACCGAGCAAAAGAAGAGAGCACAGACTAAACGCCAAGCCAGTCAAAACCTTCTTGCTGTTGTGCCCAAGTGACCTGCTCCGTTGATACAAGCACTGCGGCGAGCGCTTGCTCGGCACGATCACGAGAGTTGTTTTTCTCGCTGATGTGAGCAACCACAAGATTCTTTAGCTCAGCAGTGCATTCAAGCTGCCGTAAAAAATCAGCCGCCTGTCCATTATTAAGGTGCCCCCAGTCACCGCTGACCCGACTTTTCAGCTGGGGCGGATATGCACCCGCCATCAGCATATCCAGATCGTGATTGAATTCCAGCAACAGGCTGTGACAACCCTGGTAGCTGCTCACCACGTGGGGAGTAATACAACCAAGGTCAGTCAGAACACCCAGACAACGTCCACCGGCTGAAAGCCGAAATTGGCAGGGTTCTGCGGCGTCGTGGGGTACGGCAATAGTGCGCACATCGATCTCAGCGATAGAGAAATTCTCATCACAATCAAAGCACAGTAACTCATAGCTGCCATCGCAGCGACCACTTGCTTTGGTTCCGTGAGTTAAATACACCGGAATCTGGTGTTTGGCGGAAAGTTTCGACACCCCCGCACAGTGATCACTGTGCTCATGGGTGACCAGAACCGCGTCTAATTGCTCCGGAGACAGACCCAGGCGAGCCATACGCCGGGTGGTTTCCCGCAGAGAAAAGCCACAGTCGATCATCAGCAGGGTTTCGCCATGGCGGACAAGGGTCGCATTGCCCTTGCTGCCTGAGCCCAGGGAGGCAAAATCCATGAAAGTTAGTTTATATTGCCCTGGATAAGGCCCAACATAGCTTGCTGATCACGCCGTTCAAGCACCTCGCTTGCCTCTGGCTGGGCTCGCAGATAAATCTCGACACCACCATTATCCTGGGCGTCGACGTTGACAATAAAAATCTCACCCACGTGAGGGTACTCGTCATCACTGTCCCATAACCAGCCAAACCAACTATCTTCTTCTTCCGCATCAGGGCCCAGGAAGCGAGCATAATAAACGCCACTGCTGCGATCGCGATCAGTCACCTCAAAGGTAGACCTTCCCAGCGCACGCCCCACCGATGCCCACGCCCGATCAAAGGGCAAGCCGAGCTGAATAAAGGACTCACCCTGGGCATTTTCCTGTAAAGAAATTTTACCCGAAGCACTAATCGCCTGATTAGCCACCATAGACACAGGTGCAGTGCCGGCGCTATTGGCAATGTACTGGGCCAGCGCAGTGAGCATTTCAGATTCCTGCTCCGCATTATCGGAAGCATCGGGCCAATTGTTTACATCTCCGGCCTGGTTCTGCTGCAACACATGTAATTCACTGCTGCCACGCTGGACACCCTGATCGATCCGCACCTGGAACCGGCTGGCCATCGCCGCAGACTCCAACTCCAACCAATTGGTCTCCATCAAACCTTCCCTGGCATCTACCCGAGCTACCGCGATGCCAGCGCTGGCGAAAAAGCTGCGAACCTGCGGCCACACCTGTCCCGGCGCTTCGGCGACCAGCGCCCATGTGTCGTCACCCAGTTTTTGAATGCGAACGGTTTCGTCTTCACCACCGGCAACCAGCGGCGCTGGACGCGGAACTTCAAACGCCCCCGCTTGCACCACTGTGCTGCTGGTCGGCGGCACGGGGTATATTTCCTGCAAGGTGTCTGTCTCCTTGCCCTCGGGCACCGAGATGACAGCCATCTCGGATGCTTTTTTATAGTCTTGCGAGTTATCGCGAAAAACACCCTGGTCACCGAACAGGTAACCACAGCCAGTAAGAGAAGCCAGCAAGACGCCGGCAATGAATCCACGTGTGATAGGGGAGATGCTCATTAAATTGCTGCTGCCTCCAGGGCCGCCAATACCTCGGCGTGATATTTTTCGTCCAGAGCAGTTAACGGAAGGCGAATACCGCCACCCATAAGGCCCTGCTGTTCCAATGCCCATTTTACTGGAATCGGGTTCGCCTCCAAAAACAATGCACGGTTCAGAGCTGCAAGCTGATCGTTAATTGCGCTAGCCCCATCCCTGTCACCGGCGGCAGCCAGAGCGCAAAGCTCAGCCATCTGCCGAGGGGCCACGTTCGCAGTTACCGAAACATTGCCCTTACCGCCTGCCAGGATTAGCTCCATCGCCGTAGGATCATCGCCGGAGTAAATGGCGATCTGGTCGCCGCAACGGTCAATCAGCTCAAGTCCTCTCGCGGTATCCCCGGTCGCATCCTTGATTCCTACAATATTATCCAGGCCTGCCAGTCGTTCCACCGTTTCGTTACTCATATCCACTGCAGTGCGGCCGGGCACATTATACAAGACCTGGGGAACCTGAACCGCCTCCGCCACTGCCTTGAAATGTTCATACAGCCCGTTCTGCGTCGGGCGATTGTAATACGGAGTGACCAACAAACAAGCATCAGCACCGGCATCCGCCGCAGCCCGCGTCAATTCAATAGCCTCCCAGGTGGCATTGGCACCCGTGCCTGCCAGCACAGGAATACGGCCTGAGACATAATCCACGCAGTGTTTGATCATCTGACAATGTTCAGGAACGCTCAGTGTCGCGCTTTCGCCTGTGGTCCCCACCGCCCCTATCGCTCCTGTCCCTGCCTCCATGTGCAGGTCTAACAAGCCCTCCAGAGCCTTCCAGTCGATACTGCCATCTGGGTGCATAGGCGTAACAAGGGCGACAATACTGCCGGTAATCATCTGAGTTCTCCGAAAAAAACTGACGAGCAGCAGCCAAAAATTGCGCCGCCCGCAGGAAAGAGGGACATTATCCATGAAGGGGCGGGGATGACAACCGGCATGGGCTAAAATGCACGCTGCTGCTATGCTCTACACTGACCCTCAAAGAGAACGTCTTATGGTACATCCACGTCCGCTATTACTGCTCCTGCTGCTCATTGTATGGCCACTGTGCAGCGCCTCTATGGCGCAAGACGATTTAACAATAAGCAAACTGACCCATATTGATCTTCAGTATATGCAACAGCAGCGTGACTCACTCAATGCTCTTACCGCTCGGAACTTCGGTGGCCAACTCAACGGCAGCAAAGACAAGGATCTGGCGCTGTTACAGCGTTTGTTGGACGAAAATATCGTTAGCGGCAACCAAACTAGCGAACTGCAGGCTATGGGAATCGTCATGGGCGACCTGCTAGCCAGCGAGCTGTCTCTGGACTGGGTCGTTTATGAAGACCGATACGGGCGCACTCGAGCGTTGCGTTACAAGTCGACGGACAGCTACCTTTTCCCGGTGACCATGATCTCCCGCCGACGCGAAGTGGATGATCGCACGCCCGTGGTGGATATTTATCGCAGAGCACGCGATACCCTGCGCGCAGCTATACCTGCCCTCCCCTTTCAGTAACGTGGTAATCACTTTGCTAAGTTATTAGACTAGCGCGTAACAGACGTGAGCACTGCAACTGCATGAGTGAACAGCCTCCAGGATTCGAATTACTGACTGAAGACAGGGAGGTTGCTGTCCTGCGGCTTACCGGAGACTGGGTCCAGGGCCAGTCCCATCGTGATTTCCACGTATTAAAGGATGACCTGCTGGGCATTACCGCCTCTGAGCTGGTCGTAGACGGCTCCCAGCTAGGACTCTGGGACTCTGTCCTTATGGCGTTTCTGCTGCAATCGTTTAACCAATGTCGAGAAGACAACATCGTGTTTCGCACACGAGCACTTCCTGACGGCATTGAGCGACTCCTCGATGTAGCAACAGCCGTGCCCACTCATGTCCCCCCTTCTGCGCCGAACAAACAGTGGTACGAATCTTTCAGCCCGGGAAGCCTTGTGCTGGAGCTCTGGGAAAGCACAGTCGAATCCCTGGCTTTTATCGGCGAGCTTGGCATTGCCCTATGGCGACTTTCTCTGGGGAAAGCCAATACCCGGTTCAGCGACTTTCGCACGTTTTGCTACCAGGCGGGCCCTGATGCGTTCGCTATTATCAGCCTGACCAGTGTTCTGGTCGGCATGATCCTGGCCTATCTCGGGGCCGTGCAACTGCAACAATTCGGCGCCGAGGTCTACGTTGCAGACCTGGTGGTGATTGGCATGTTACGAGAAATGGGGGTTTTGATGGCCGCCATTGTCATGGCCGGTCGCACTGGAGCTGCCTATGCAGCGCAGCTGGGAACCATGCAGGCCAACGAGGAAATCGATGCCATCAGGACTATGGGCATTTCACCCATGGAGTTTCTGGTGGTACCACGCATGTTAGCGCTGGTCGTAGCCATGCCCTTACTGACGCTCTATGCCAACCTGTTGGGAATTATTGGTGGGGGCATTGTCTCCGGAGGTCTTGGAGTTACTCCATTGATGTATATCTCCGAGGGAGAAACCGCTCTCCAACTCTCTCACCTCAGCGTCGGGCTGATCAAGAGCGTGGTATTTGGCGTGCTGATCGCCGTCGCGGGCTGCCGCTCTGGCATCAATAGCGGCCGCAGTTCTGCCGCCGTGGGCCAGGCTGCCACCCAGGCTGTTGTCACCGCCATCGTTTACCTGATTGTCGCAGATGCGGCGATCAACATTATCTTCCAACAGGTAGGTATCTGATGAGCGAGCCGCACATCAGCGTTCGCGATCTGACCATGGCGTATGGGCCTAGCGTTATTCAACGCGACCTCAACTTCGACATCAATAAGGGAGACATCTTCGTCATTATGGGCGGCAGCGGCTGCGGTAAAAGCACGCTGCTAAAGCACATGCTGGGACTGCTTGATCCGGCCAAGGGCGACATTTTTTACAACGACCAGAGCTTCTTCCAGGCCAGCATGAAGCAGCAGGACGACATGCGACAGCGTTGGGGCATCACCTATCAATCTGGCGGCCTGTTCAGTGCCATGACGCTGGCAGGCAACGTCAACCTGCCGCTGCAGCTCTATACCCAATACTCTGCCAGCGACCGCGAAGACATCATCGCCTATAAACTCGCACTGGTGGGTTTGGGTGGGTATCAAAACTATTATCCATCCGAAATAAGCGGAGGCATGCGCAAACGTGCAGCCCTTGCCAGAGCTATTGCCCTGGACCCGGAAATACTATTTTTTGATGAGCCATCAGCCGGGCTGGACCCGATCAGTTCTCGCTTGCTGGACGAGTTAATCGTTCAACTGCAGGAATCTATCGGCGCCACCGTCGTTATGGTGACTCATGAACTGCCCAGTATTTTCGGCATCGCCAGTAACTCTGTTTATCTGGATGTCAATACTAAAACCATGATTGCCTATGGCGACCCTAGAGAACTGCGTGATCACAGTGAGCAGCCAGTTGTGAGACAATTCCTGGCGCGCGAGTCCGGCTCGCCTGAAGAGGAACAAGCATGAGCGAAAAACCCCATACAGTGGCCATTGGCGCCTTCGTTGTCGGCGCACTCCTCATTGCCATCAGCACCATTATCTTTGCGCTGGGGACGGGCTTTGGTAAAGAACGCAGCACCGTAGTCATGGTGTTTGAAGGTTCGGTCAAAGGACTCACGATCGGAGCCCCGGTAGCCCTGCGCGGGGTGCAGATCGGCCAGGTCACCGCTATCGAATTGATCCTTGACGCTGATACGGTAGAGCTGATCATGCTGGTAGAAGCCGAGATTCGCGGAGAGAACATCCGGCGCACAGGCACTAACGCAGAAAGCCTGACTGAAGAACTTATTTCCCGCGGTTTGCGCGCGCAACTGAATACCCAGAGTATTCTCACCGGGCTACTCTATATCCAGCTGGACTTTCACCCTAACAGCAAACTAATACTCGCAGAAATTGACTCTCCTCACTTGCAAATACCCACGATTCCAACAGAACTGGAGCGTTTGACGCGAAAACTGGAATCCATCGACTTTGCCAAGATCGCCAGCGATCTGGAGGCTACTGCCGCCGGGATCAACGCCTTTGTCACCAGTGAGTCCTTTCAGGAGTTACCCGCGCAGCTACAAGACACACTCTCTTCGGTCACTGGCCTCAGCAAACAACTGCAAGTCCAGTTATCCAGCACCGGCCCAAGATTGAATGCCGTACTGGACGGCGCTGCAACCACAGTAGACACTGCTAATACAGAGTTACCCAAACTCGCGGAGTTGATCACAAGCAACCTGGAGGTGCTGAAAGCGGCCATTCAAGCCTTCGAAGATGGGATGGATGGAGTAGAAAAACTGGTAGATCATGACTCCGCCACGGTCTATGAACTCAATCGTGCGCTTCGCGAGTTGTCGCAAGCTGGTCGCGCGCTGCAACAGTTGGGCCGCGCGTTGGAAGAACAACCGGAATCCTTGATTCGTGGCAGAACTGGAGAGCAAGAATGAGCGCCTTAACTTTGAAACTGAGTGTCGCGCTGTTAGCCGCCGTATTGCTTTCGGCCTGCGGCACCACCCCACCGAGTAGCCATTACCGATTGACAGCCTCGCAAGCTTTGCCGACAACTTCTAACGGACTCTCACTGGGCGTGGGGCCTGTCAACATCCCTGAATACCTGAATCGAAACGGCATAGTGCGCTCCGATGGTGGCAACAGCATTACCATTGCCGACAGTGAGCGCTGGGCTGAGCCGTTGGAGGATGGAGTCACCCGGGTAGTGATCCTGAACCTGGCAAGCATGCTCGACACCCAGGACATACGGCGGTTCCCCTGGCATCCCGACAGGGCTCCGGGGATTGGTATCAAGCTGAATATATTAAAGCTGGACGCGGAAACGTCCAGAGCCACCTTAGTCGCAGAATGGCTAGTGTTTCAGGTCAATGATGATCAGCCTGTAGCCCGACGCCTGACACGGTACGAGGAACCACTGCCCGGCGCCGGGGCTTCCTCTGGCGCGGATATCGCGGCTGCATACAGTACGCTGCTACTTGAGCTGAGCACAGACATCGCCACGGAAGTTCGCACACTAGAACAATCCGCCGCTCTTTAGAAATCCTCAACGAATAGAGGCTCATGCCAGCACCAGTGCCGCCTGCGCTCGCAACTGGCACCTTTCAGTCTGGTTTAAGGCTGAGCCTGAATACCCCTTAGGTAACTTTAATAAATTTGTTATAAATAACTTTAAATTCCGCAATTAGCGATGAACTGCGGTAAACTGACGGTGCCGACGGCTGCCAATAAGCAGCGTTCATTACAATAACTTAATCGGTTCTGGTTTAGCGCGAAAGCAGCCCGCAGAGGCCTGCAAGGTCGTCACATTTTGCGCGACACCACTTAACACACTCGCAACACGAGACTCAAAACAATGAATAACAAATCTCTTCTCTACCGGGTAATTCCAAAAGCGCGACGTCCACTGAATCGCGCGGTCCAGTTAGCGCTGCTGATTATCGGTGCCAGTGCCTTGGCCACACCGGGCTTTACCCAGGAAGAAGCCAAAAAAGGCGGCTACAACCTGCAATTGGAAGAAATTATCGTCACCGCGCAGAAACGCGAAGAAGACTTAATGTCTGTACCTGGATCCGTCACTGCCTTTACCGCTCAGGACATGATTAATACAGGTGCGGTTACTATTCAGGACATCGATGCCTTTATACCCGGCGTGGATATCGGCGATACTGTAGGCGGTTCCACTCAGTTAGGAATTACCGTTCGCGGCGTTAGCAGCCCTAATATCAGCTCGGGCCAGGATCCTTCTGTTGCTACCTTTTATGACGGCTCCTACATGCCTCGCGCTGTCACATCAATTCCGTTCACGGACATCGCTCGCACCGAAGTGCTCAAGGGCCCACAGGGTACCTTATTCGGTCGCAACTCTACTGCGGGTGTTATCAATATTGTGCCCAACAAGCCAAGCCAGGAGTTTGAGGGCTTTGCCAAAACTCGCATAGGCACCAACGATCAGTTGCGTTTGGAAGGTATGATCAACGCGCCTGTTAATGAGTCACTTGCTTTTCGCGGCAATCTTTTTTCCAACCAACGTAGCGGCAATACCGAATCAGCGACTAATGGTGGCGACTTCCGGGATGAGGGTTATTGGGCAGCCCGCGGAGTTTTCCTCTGGAACCTCAGTGACAACACAGAAATACAGCTTGCAGCTGATTACGAAGACAGGGATGAAATGCCTCGACCTGCTATTGGCGTCAGTAAGTACGCCTATGAGAGCAGTAATAATCCCTTCCGAAGCAAAGATCAGCACGACGTGGCCGGGGATGGCAATGGCTACAATTCAGCCCGCACTAATGAAGAAGAAACCCGAGATATGTATGGTGTTTCTTTGCAAATAAATCATGCCATTAACGACGAATGGGATATGTTTGGTATCGTTAGCTATCGCGACTGGGAAACGACCAACCTGCAGGAAGAAGACGGCACATCGGATCCAAGGCGCTACCTCGATACCAATAACATTGAAGAATCAAACATCTTCTACTCTGAGGTGCGTTTCAACTACGTTACCGACAAACTCAATCTGATTACTGGCGCCAACTACAGCGAAGAGGATGTTTTCCAACGCACCGATATTGGTCTGCTGGCCGATTCATACATGCAATTTTTGACAATTCTTGGCGGCTTTGGCGGTCCCGATGATTTCATCTGGGATCTGCTTGCGGGGGCTCCCGAAGAGTTCTATCAGATTTTGTCTGCCGGCGAAGGTATTGCGGTGCTGCCACCCTCCTTTACTGGAACGTACTTTACCGAAACTATGGATAACACCGGCGACTTCGTGAACTGGGGTGTGTTTGTGGACGGTACCTACCAGATTACCGACACGATCCGCATCGCCGCGGGCTTGCGATACAGCTACGATGAGAAAGAATATACCTGGCAGACCTATGAGCCAGACCTCGACTGGCCCTTCGCGCCAGAAAGAGTGAATTACAATCCCGCTGAGACAGGCGCCCCTGAAGATCAATGGTTTGATAAGTTTTCCGACACAGACGATTGGAGCAAAACCACAGGACGGCTGGTTTTAGACTGGCAGTTCACCGACTACGCCATGACTTATGCGTCTGTTGCTACTGGCTACAAATCAGGCGGTTTTAATGGCCAAAGCTTCGGTGCGGTAATCGCAGGATCCTTCGCTCCTGAAGAAATGACCAGCTATGAAATTGGCCTCAAGGGCGACTTCTTCAACGAAACGCTACGCACAGAAGCTGCTATTTTCCACCATAAACTGGATGGCAAACAAGACCAAAAGTCCGTCAAAAATGGCCCTGACGACCCCACTGCAGCTCCCGGAGTCGTATCCAGCGACGAAAAGGCTGATGGCATAGAGTTGATCGTCACCTGGAGCATCACTGACACACTGCGCGTTGCAGGCCTGACCACTTACAGGGAAACGGAGAATATCTCAGACCTGTATTACAACTCGGCAGGGGAGTTGTCTGGTGGTAACAAGAGCATCGGAGAAACTAATACCGAGTACACCCTCAAATTGGACTGGACTCCGGAAATCGCCTTCGGCTATATGCTGCTGCACATGAACTACCAGTACGCAGAGGTTTCCGGTCCGAATGTGGATAGCGTTATTTATGCCACCGGCCCCTGGTATTTCCAGGACAAGAAGCTACTCAATGCTCGCCTGGCGTGGTCCAACGAAGCAGACACAATCGAAGTGGCGTTGTGGGGCAACAATCTGCTGGATAAGGAATACGCTGGGAATCCCGGCGGCCTCGCTGCTGATACTCTGGGCGCCTACCATACCCGCCCAGACGACACTCTGACCTGGGGCCTAGACCTGCGCTACTCATTCTAGGCGCTGGAAACACCATCAGGTCAAAGTTCTACCACCTCCCCCAACCCCTCCATCATGGAGGGGTTTTTGTTTCTGGCGTTGCTCATAGAACGCGATACCGCTTGTAAGCGCCAGCGAGTTTTAAGTTCGCTGCGAAACATCGCATCTTCCGACTCAATGGCTATCGAATTGTCCAGCCAGCGCTCGGCTTCATCGCCATCGAGCACCACTGGCATGCGCTTGTGCCAGGGCTCAAACTCAGGCGCTGCAGCGGTTGTTACCAGGGTACAGCTGAGCAGCGGCGAACCTTCTCTGTCCCAGACATCCCAGAGCGCCGCGACCGCCAGTGCCTGTTGCTCGTTGGTAATCATCCAGGGTTGCTTGCTGCCTTCTTCGTTGCGCCACTCGATAAAGCTACTCATGGGCACAATACCGCGCTGGCGTTTAAACGGGATACGAAAAGCACGACTGTTGGCCAGCGTCTCACTGCGAGCATTGAACATGCTGTACTTCTGATCCACCGCTGGCGCCCAGGACGGAGTCAACCACCAGCGAGCAGAATCCAGCTGAGTGCCTTGAGCACTTGTCCGCACTAGCCCTACGGCTTCAGTCGGCGCAATGTTGGGCCGAGCAGGCAGTTGCAGATCTATACCCAGGTCCTGCAACAACTGTTGCAGACCCGGACTGTCGATAACGTTAAATCGTCCACACATAGTGGCACTGTGCCCAAAACAGCATCACCGGGCAAGGCAGGTCTGTATTGGTAAACCCCCTCCCCCTGTGTGGGCTGGTCGCTTGCCTGCCTAACGCCGGCGGTTTACTCTGTTTTGCGCATTTTGAGGGAGAGACTAATGAGCGATAAACCGATGGCGCCCGCCATAGATGGCTGGCACACCATGGAAGTAAAACCGCACCTGATAGGCACCCGGTGCAAGGCCTGCGGCAGCTACTTCTTCCCCAAAAACAATGATTACTGCCGCAACCCAGTCTGCGACAGCACCGACTTTGACGAAGTAGAGCTCAGTCGTACCGGCAATATCTGGAGCTATACCAACGCCAGCTATAAGCCCCCAGCTCCTTTCGTGGCAGCGGAGCCCTTTGAGCCTTATACCATTGCCGCCGTCCAATTGGAGAAGGAGCAGATGGTGATTTTAGGGCAGGCAATTCAGGGCATCGGCTGTGAGGACCTTAAAGTCGGTATGCCAGTCGAACTGGTACTGGAACCACTGCACGAAACCGATGACGACATCAAAATGACCTGGAAATGGAAACCTGCTGCCCAATAAGGGCTGGCAGCACTCGGAGCAGCACAGACAATGTCCAATGAAATCGCAATTCTCGGCGCCGGCATGCATCCCTGGGGCAAGTGGGGCCACAATTTTGTCCAGTACGGCGTCGCCGCGGCACGTGAAGCACTCGCTGACGCAGGCGTTCCCTGGCAAGACGTGAAATTTGTCTCAGGTGGCGCTACCGTGCGCTGTGGCTATCCCGGCTATGTCGCAGGGGCAACATTCGCCCAGGCACTTGGCTGGCAGGGGGCTGAGGTGAACACCTCTTATGCGGCCTGTGCCTCCGGCTCCCAGGCTCTCGCCGCTGCGCGTAATAAAATACTCGCGGGAGAATGTGATGTCGCCCTGGTAGTAGGTGCAGATACCACTCCCAAGGGATTTCTGGCCCCCGCAGGAGGCTATCGCCCGGAAGACCCTGATTGGGTGCGCTTTTACCTGGGAGTCACCAACCCAACCTACTTCGGGCTTTATGCGCGCCGCCGTATGGACGTTTATGGCGACACTCTGGAAGATTTCGCCGCCGTAAAAGTGAAGAACTCGGCCATTGGCAGCAAAAACCCCCGGGCCCGCTATCGTAAGAGTTTCAGCGCCGAGGAAGTGGCGGCGTCAGCGATGGTCGCCGACCCATTGCGCTTAATGGATATATGCGCCACCTCTGATGGCGGCGCTGCCCTGATCGTTTCCAGCCTGGAGTACGCGGAAAAAATCGGCAAGGGTGACGCGCCCAGAGTGGCAGCAATCTCAACCACAACGCCCACCTTTGCCAGTTCTGTGGTCGAGATGCCCGACATGGCTACCGATTCAGCTGCGGCCGCCGGTGTTGAAGCCCACGCTTTCCGGTCCACCCTCCCGCTCAAGGCCTACGAGGAAGCGGGTATAGGCCCGGAGGACGTCGATTTGGCCGAAGTCTATGACTTATCGACAGCCTTGGAGCTGGACTGGATAGAAGACCTTCGACTAGCACCCAGGGGCGAGGCAGCAGCGCTGTTGCGAGCTGGCGATACAGCCATCGGTGGAAAAATTCCTGTTAATGTTTCCGGCGGCCTGGCCTGCTTCGGCGAAGCCGTGCCCGCGCAGGCATTGGCACAGGTTTGTGAACTGACATGGCAGCTTCGAGGCGAGGCGGGAGACCGGCAGGTTAAAGACGCAAAAGTCGGTATCACCGCTAATCAGGGTCTGTTCGGCCACGGCAGCTCGGTCATCATCAAGCGATAAGCTGCCATGCAAGCGATGATCCAGTGGACGTCATGCAATCCATCATTGTTCAGTCTCGAACAGTGGCCTGCATCAGATAGGCAATCAGGTCCGCCCTGTCTTGAGGGTCGGGAACGCCGCGGCTCATCATTGTCGAATCCGGAAACATGAGCATCGGATTCTCCAGCCAGCTAAATAGCAGCTGTGGCGTCCACACAAACCCAGCCTCCCTGAAATACTGCGAATAATATTCAAAACCGGGCTGTTTGCCAGCCACCTTGCCGAATATGCCACTGAGATTAGGGCCGTTATTGTGCCCCATGAATGCATCGGGATAATGGCAGGTGCGACAGGAGCCGAATACCAGACGACCGCGGTCTTTATCTGCCAACCCGAGGCGACTTTGCAATTCATCTGCAGACACAGGCTGAAACAGGGTCATCGCCAGCATCAACACAATCGGCCAGGGCATCATCTGTTTTGAGCCGCCGCCTTTCCGGCTCGGCGACCAAAAAAACTGGCATCACCCACCGAAAGACCGCTGGCGATATAGGGCGCCATAGGAATACCGGCGGTATTGCGACCGGCAGCGTATAAGCCTGGAATTAACTCATCGAAGCTGCTGATCACTTCACCGTCTGGCGTGGTGGCTAAACCACCCAGAGTATGGGCTGGAAAAAAAGCACCATCAACGGAGACTTCCCAGGCCTTATAGGGAGGACCCTGAATAGGCCGCAAGAAGGTCTTTGACTTGCGGTACATGGGATCCTGGCCTTTTCCCGCAAAGCGATTGTAATAGGCCACCGTGTTTTGCAAGGCCCCACTTGGGAGAGCCAGTTGTTCCGCAATACTGCCAATAGTGCTGCCCTGGGCTGCTAATGGGAAATTATCCTGAGGTTCGCTATAGCTGCTCCTCTGATCGGTAACGAGCCAGGCCCGACCCTGCTGCTCATAAGCAATCGCATGGCCGATAACAGCATGGTAGGCGTCTTCACCTATAAACCGCTGCCCCGCCGCATTAACCAGGATGCCGAAAATCGCATTCTCTGGAGGATAAATCGGCGCAACCGCAAAACCTTCGTTCATCCGCAGCGCAGCAGCACCAGCCCCAATACCCATATTTATCCCTTGCCCAAGATCTCCCGCACCACCCCACGGTGCAGAGCATCTGGCAAGGTGCGGAGCATGTTGTTCCAACATCGCCTGATTGTGGATAAATCCCCCGCAGGCCAAAACCACACCGCGGCGGGCACCCAGATACTTGCGTTCGCCTCCCTCGTCGACAACGATGCCGCTGACTCGCCCGTCGTTTTCAACAATAAGTTGCTGGGACACGACCTGAGTCCGCAGCTCTACTCCTAGCCTTTTTAATTGCCCGAGGAGCGCCTTCATAAGCGTTCGGCCTCCGTTCATGCCCATAACGCCAGGCACATGGCCCCTGGGGGCCGGCACTGCCAATTCACGCGCGGGCCACGCTAACTCGGTACCCGAGTAATAGAGTGATTCGTCCCCCATGGGAAGACCCTTGGCGGTGGTGAGCTTGTCTGTATAAGGCACGCCTTGAGCCACTAGCCAGTCAAAATGGGCCGGGCTTTGTTCACAGTAAAGCTGCATTTTTTTTTGAGGCGGATTCGGTGAGCCCGCGCGGGTGAGAAACTGGAACATTGCTTCTGGAGAGTCTTGTACTTTCAGGGCGCGCTGAAGCGATGTACCACCGCCGGCATAGACAACGCCACCCGAAAGCGCAGAGCTTCCACCGGGCACTGACAGGGCCTCAACCATCAATACACTGGCACCAGCCGTTTTGGACTCTATTGCGGCACAGGCGCCAGCGACTCCAGACCCGGCAACCAGAACATCCACTTGCAGATCCCAGCGAGGCACGTTGGTTCGCGAAAAAGCCAAAGCCCCCGTGGCCACTAGGGCACTGCCTGCACCCACCGCGGCGACCAGTTGCCGACGATTCAAGCCTTTGTGTGATGGATGCCCCATAAAAACCGAAGTCTCAGGGGAAAAATCGACTGATTGTGTCGATAACACAGGCAGGCCTATCACTACCCTCCACTTCAATAGTCATGCGCACCACCACTTGAACCCCGCCCTTCACTTCCTCTGCGCTAATCACTTCCCCGCCACCGCGAACATTGGAGCCCACCGGCACTGCCGATGGGAAGCGCACTTTCTCGCAGCCATAGTTAACCCCCATGGAGGTATTCCGTACCTCCATAATCTGCGGCAGGAACAAATTCGCCAGGGACAGCGTCAGGTAACCGTGAGCAATTGTTTTGCCAAAGGGTCCCTCAGCCGCTTTTACAGGATCGACATGAATCCACTGATGGTCGCCGGTTGCGTTGGCAAAGAGATTGATACGTTGCTGGTCAATTTCCACCCAGTCGCTGTAGCCAAGATGCTGGCCTGCAGCCCCCAAAAGGTCTGCTGGTTGTTCAAAAACTGTGTTCATGTTGCTTGCTCCGAATGATATCGCAGACTATAGCACCGGGTCCGCCTGCAGACACCCGCAATGGTTTAACTGTTACATCCAGCATAAATAAAAACCAGTGTTGAAATGAGCCCAATCTGTCCTATAGTTAGATGGCAACACATACCAACACTGAAATCAGGAAAAATTATGGACATTAGTAATATCATCGACACGGTTGTCTTGCCCTGGGGCATTAAAATCGCGCTTGCGATTGCCATCTTTTATATTGGTCGCATCGTTGTTGCGACGGTAGTAAAAATGGTTGAAAAATTCATGAGCGCACGCGACATGGATGAAATTTTAGTCAAGTTTCTATCATCAATATTGCGCTGGGTACTGCTGCTGTTCGTCGTCATTGCGGCTCTGAGCCAACTAGGCATTGACACGACTTCACTGGTCGCCCTGCTGGGTGCCGCCGGTTTGGCGATTGGTCTGTCACTGCAGAGTTCCCTCGCCAACTTCGCCGCCGGAGTGATGCTCATCGTGTTCCGACCATTCACCAAGGGAGATTTCGTAGAAGTGGCGGGTACATCGGGCTCAGTAGACAACATCAGCATCTTCACAACTACGCTGACGACACCAGACAACAAGGAAGTGATCGTTCCCAATGGTTCCGTCATCGGCAATAACATCACCAATTACTCTGCCAGACCAACACGCCGCGTCGACATGGTGTTTGGTATCGGTTACGACGACGATATCAAGAAGGCCAAGGAACTGTTGGAGCAAATTGTGGCCGCTGATGAGCGCGTCCTCGCAGAGCCTGCGCCGGTCGTTGCTCTGGGCGAACTTGCTGACTCCAGCGTGAACTTCCTGGTTCGTCCATGGGTTAAAGCAGAGGACTACTGGGGCGTTCTTTGGGACACCACAGAGACGGTCAAACTCAAGTTCGATGAGGCCGGCATCAGCATTCCCTATCCCCAGATGGATGTGCACCTCGACAAGGGTGAGTAATCAAGCTGACCGAGAGACTGCTCCTCCAGCACGGCTATGACCTGGCCCTCTGAGAACTGCGTAACCTGACGATATTACAAGTTTTTCACAGTTCGCGGAGCGGCCTTGTGGTATAACGGACTTCCGCAAATTTCGGACATGTTCGTGGCCTCCATTAAAAGACAAGCTGTAATTTCCCTGGCGCTGCTTTGCGCTGCAACCGCAGTCGCGGCCATGCTGTACCTGAGCAAGCCCTCAGCACAGATCGCTGAGCCGGAATATAAGCCGGTTTCTATCGACGTGACAACCGCAGTCAAAGAAACCGTAAGGGTCACCGTGCAAGCACAGGGCACCGTGGGCGCCCTCCGCGAAACCGCCATTATGGCCGAGGTTTCTGGAAGGATTATTGAAACCGCAGAAAATTTAGTCGTCGGCAGCTTCGTTGCCGAAGGGGACGTTCTACTGCGCATAGATCCGCGCGACTACCAGACTTCGCTGCTGCGTGCTCAGGCATCTGTCGAATCTGCTGAGAGTAATCTGGTTCAGGAAAAAGGTCGATCTGCTGTTGCTCAACGGGAATGGGAGAAACTGCCCAGTGGCAGCCAACGCAGCCAGGAAGCCAAAAATCTCTATCTGAGAAAACCCCAACTTGAACTGGCCGAAGCTCAACTGCTGGCCGCCAAGGCAGATCTCAATACCGCAAGGGATCGGCTCGAACGCACCATCATCAGGGCTCCCTACAACTCCCTCATCAGGGCCAAACACAGCGAATTGGGTCAGTTCGTCGGGGCCGGCTCCAGACTCATTGACGTATTTTCTGTGGATCAGGCTGAGGTCCGCCTTCCCATCCCCCAGAGCAAATTAGACTACCTAGAGTTGCCGGGCGTAGAAGGTTATACCGAAGAACATGTGATCGACCTTTACACTGACGTCGCCGGACAAATTAAACACTGGAAGGCAATGTTGCATCGTACCGAGGGCGTTTTCGACGATCGCTCCCGTGTGCTTTATACCGTGGCTCGCATAGAAGACCCCTACGCTTTAAGTAGCCCCGGTGCTGAACCTTTGCGCCTGGGCACTTTCGTCAACGCCGATATCGAAGGACGGGAATTCAGTAGCATTGTCGTTCTACCTCGCCACATCCTGCGCGCAGGTAACAGCCTGTGGATTGTCGATGACAGCAACATTTTACGCAACCGACAGGTCAGCGTGCTGCGTACCGACGGTGACGAAATTTTCGTCAGCGCCGGGTTGGCGGAGGGAGAGCAAGTATCCCTTACCGCCGTCGACAATTCGTTGAACGGGCAATCGATATCAATCAACAACAGCACCCCCAGCGATGAATTGCGCGAAGAACCCAGCCTCACGCTGCCCGCTGAAGCCGATCAGCAGGCAGAACAAGCCGCAACTGCAGCGGTGGCCCAATGATCGAAACACCAACGCAACGCAAAGGCGTGATCGCCTGGTTTGCGCGTAATCCGGTAGCCGCCAACCTGCTGATGCTCGTAATCATCTGTGTTGGACTGGGCAGTGCGTTCAGTATTCAGCGCGCCATGTTTCCGGCATTCGAGTTTGACATGATCTTTGTCACCGTGCCCTATCCCGGCGCAGCGCCAGAAGAAGTCGAGCAAGGCGTCATCATGAAAGTTGAAGAGGCCATTAATGACCTCGATGGCATCAAGCGTGTAGAGTCGGATTCGCTCGAGTCTATGGGAAGACTGATGATCGAGCCGCAGGACGGTGTGCCAGTGAACAAACTGTTCAGTGACATCCAGAACCGCATTGATGGTATCTCTACGTTTCCTGCCGATGCAGAAGAACCAATAATACAGCTACCTGAATTGCTTTTCCCCGCGCTCACTATCCAAATATCCGGCCCGATTAATGAGAGAAGCATGAAGGCGCTTGCCGACGAAATGCGTCGTGAGCTACTCACCAATGTCAGCATTTCCGCAGCCGATGTTGTAGGGGCAAGAAACTATGAAATCGCAGTCGAAATTTCGGAACAATTGCTTCGCGAATATCACCTGACCCTCGCAGATGTTGCCAATACAATCGCGGCCTCGTCGCTGGATCTGCCTTCAGGATCGGTGCAGACCCGCAACGGCGATATCATGTTGCGCACCCTCGGCCAAGCCTACGTGCAGCAGGACTTTGAGAACATTGTGTTAAAAACCTGGCCTGATGGCACTCGCCTGTTGTTAGGCGATATAGCGACCGTCGAGGATGGCTTTGAGGACGCGAAGGGCTTTGCCCGGTTCAACGGCCAGTATTCACTGGGGGTCAACGTGTTTGCCATGGGCAAGCAAGACATAATAGAAACTGCTGATGCCGCCAAAGCCTACATCACCGAAAAGCAGCTCACCCTGCCAGAAGGCGTCACCTTGGACATCTGGTCTGATGCCACTTACTACTTGAAAGAACGCCTGCGCATGATGCTCAAAAATCTGGCGATAGGCGCACTACTGGTGTTTATCACCTTGGCCCTGTTCTTAGAGATCAAGCTCGCTTTCTGGGTAATGTTGGGGATTCCTATTTCCTTTCTCGGCGCTCTGGCACTGATCAATACACCGCATATTGATTCCAGCCTCAATCTGATCAGCATCTTCGGATTTATTCTGGTGCTGGGAATCGTAGTCGATGATGCGATTATCATGGGTGAAAGTGCCTACTCTGAAACAGAGCGCAAGGGACACAGTATTGATAACGTTATCGAGGGCATCTATCGAGTGTCCACGCCGGCGACATTTGGCGTTCTAACTACCATTGTAGCTTTTACCCCCACGCTATTTGTGCAAGGCGTGTTCGCACCTATGGCTGCAGCAGCAGGCTGGGTTGTTATTCTCTGCCTGGTATTTTCACTAGTAGAATCCAAATGGATACTCCCCGCCCACCTTGCCCACAGCAAACCAACTAATAATCGAATCTTGCTCAGGGTAGACCGCATACAAGAGAGAATAAACCGGCGACTGCGCAGTTTCGTTGAAGGACCTTACCGCCGACTGGTATCTCGCTGCGTAAGAAACCGCTATGTCACCCTAGCGATCTTTTTGTCGCTGCTGATCATGGCGGCCGGTTTACTCGCCGGCGGTGTAGTGCGCACAGTGTTGTCTCCACACACTACAGGCGAATTTTTCTCGGTCGAATTGCGCATGGCCAACGGCTCTCCTGAGGAGCGCACCGTGGAGGCTGTCACTCACATTATCGAATCGCTAGACAGGGTAGATCAGCAATACCGTCGCGAAAACAATACTGGCCAGGGTCTGGTGGCCTACGTTTCCGCTTTTGGATTCGAACGCACCAATGGCCGAATCGATGTTGAGCTGAGTAAGCAGGACACGCGCACTATATCCAATGAAGAGGTGCTCAGCCGCTGGCGCAAAGAGGTCGGCCGCATTCACGGTGCCGATGTCCTGGGGTTCAAGTCGGCAGACGGCCCGAATTTCGGCCCCAACATCGCGTTTGATTTGAAGCACTCTAATTTTGACACCCTGCGTAAAGCCGCCGAGGAACTTGAAGAAAAACTGCGCCACTATGACGGCCTCAGTGACATTCGCAATGGCGCCAGTGACACGCGCGCAGAATTTCACATCAACATCCTGCCACAGGGCGAAGCGATGGGACTGTCTCGCTACGATCTTGGGAGTCAGGTGCGCCACGCCTTTTACGGAGCAGAGGCTCAGAGAATCCAGCGTGGCATAGACGAAATCAGGGTCATGGTGCGTTACCCCAAAGCCGATCGGGAAAATGTTTCCAGCCTCAATAATATGTACATTCGAACGCCCGCCGGCGATGAAATGCCCTTTGAGACAGTGGCCAAGTTGGAAACCAGGCAAGGCTTACTAAAATCGACCCGTATTGATTTTCAGCGCGCTGCTGAAGTGACTGCCGAAGCAGATATCGCCATTGTCGAGCCAGCCAAGGTAATGAGTGACATCGAGAAAAAGCTGCTACCTGAATTAATCGCGAAGTACCCCGGATTGAGCTGGGGTATTTCCGGTATGGCTGATGAAGAGAAAAAAATGGCGGTCAGTATGGGCATAGGCTTCGCTCTCGCCCTGTTTGGCATTTATGCGCTGTTGGCCGTTCCAACCCACTCTTACCTGCAGCCGCTGATCATCATGGGTGTAATTCCCTTTGGTATCATCGGCGCAATCATTGGCCATTGGACCATGGGCTATGACATGAGCATGATGTCGGTTATGGGCATCGTTGCGTTAAGCGGTGTAGTCGTCAATGACAGTTTGATTCTGGTGGACTTCGTCAACAAGTCGACGGCTGCAGGCCAAGACAAGACCTCCGCCATTCTGGACGCCGGTTGTTACCGATTCAGGGCCATCATGCTGACTTCAGTCACCACCTTCCTGGGACTTGGCCCGATGTTGCTGGAACGCAGCGCCGGAGCGCAATTCATGATCCCCATGGCTCTCTCTTTGGCCTTCGGTATCGTTTTTGCAACGGTCATCACCCTGTTGCTGGTGCCTAGTCTTTATATGATTCTAGATGACTTGAGCAGGTTTTTTTCTCGCAACGACATACCAGAATCCGAACTCGCTAAAAGCGCACACCAAAACTAGAAGCGGCAAAAATAAGGCCACTGAGACTGGTTTATTGCAGGACGTTCAATAGTTCAATGAACAAGCCATACAGCGCATATAAATATGCTTTGGGTCCTGCAAACTGCCCAGCACACCAGTAGCTTCCAGGTACGGTTTAGACAAATTCAGCAGGCTACTGACGCGGTGCGACCGAGGCAACAAGCCCACACTTCCCATGCGCTCAGCAAGTTGCTGAAAAAACAATTCGCTAGGACTTAACGATTGCTCCACGTAGTCGATCTGGAACGCGTCCAGGTCCGCCAGACCCGCCGCCGCATTAATCGCATCATCGAGATCTCCCAGTTGGTCAACCAATCCCAGGGAGAGCGCATCACTGGCACTCCACACTCGTCCTTCCGCGGCAGCAGCGACTTCATCCAATTCCATGCTTCGGCCATCAGCTACTACCTCCAGAAAAAGCTGATAGGCGTTCGCCACTCCCGCTTGCAACGCCTTTGTCAGCTCCGGATTCAAAGGCCGATCCAATCGCAAAGATCCCGCTAACGATGTCGTTCCTACACCGTCAGTGTAAATACCACCTCGCTGCAGTAAATTTTCAAAGGTTGGAAACACTGCGATCACGCCAATTGAGCCAGTGATCGTAGTCTTAGTGGCAAAAATTTCGTCTGCCGCCGCCGCAATATAATAACCTCCAGAAGCTGCGATTGAACCCATGGACACCACCACCGGAGTGCCAGTAGCCCTGACCTCCAGAATCTGCTGGCGGATAATCTCGGACGCGAACATGCTGCCGCCTGGAGTAGTGACCCGAAGCACAATCGCCTTGACACTTTCGTCTGCCGCGGTCTTGCTGATCATCGTTGCCAGACTGTCGGCGCCAATTGTCCCCGGAGACTGATCACCAGGCAGCATATTTCCCTGGGCGACAATCACAGCTACTTTCGGCTCTCCGGTTCCCGGTATTTTCAGCGTACGCTGATTCCAAAGGTATTTTTCGAACGCCACAGCCTCGTAACCACCGTCCTCATTTCGCGCGCCCACCATATCCGAGAGGTATTCATTCGCCTGAGAGCGCGTCAATAACTGGTCGATCAACCCAGCGTCCAGAGCGTCTTTTGCTGAATCGCCATCGCCCGCAACCAGACGCGAAGCGTAACCGTTAACATAGGCATCGACGGCGCCACTGGGGAGTTCGCGGTTAGCCTCTACTGTACTTGTATAGCTGGCCCAAAGATCCTCCAGCCATTCCAGAGCGTTTGATTTTTGTACAGTGGACATATCGCTGCGCAAATAAGGTTCCGCAGCGGCCTTATACTCACCCGCACGGAACACGTGCATACTGACCGAAAGCTTATCAAGGGCTTCCGCATAGAAGTTGTGGTACATACTGAAGCCTTCCAGTGCAGCCCCGCCTATAGGATGGGCAATCAACTCATCGGCATAACTGGCCAGCAGATATTGGTCCTGACTAAAATAGTCACCGACCGCGACTACTGGCTTGCCAGAGGTTTTAAACTCTTCTAGCGCGACCACAATTTCCTGGGTGCGACTGATACCCACGTACATGAGGGAACCCAGCTCCATGACCAGGGAATTAATTCGATCGTCATCTTTAGCCAGCCTAATAGCCTCGATCACGTCCCGCACCAGCACCTCATGATCGGCGGGAGAGGGTGCCGCAACCAGCGTTTGCAGCGGATCAACCGGGCTTTTCTGATCAACAATTGTCCCCATGGGGTTAATCAACAGAGCCGCTTGTTCGGGTAGAGGCTCTGTGGACCCTGCAAAGTAAACAAAATAGATCACCCCCAGCATTAACAGGAACACAAGGTTAGCCAAGGCCAACCTAACCCAGGTGATAGTATTCCAGATGGCGCCAAACACGCGGCCCAGTAGTGAAGGTTTACTCATGCTATTTCATTCTCCGTGACCAGAGCCGACCTCAGCCGCCTGACGCAACTCTTTAGCTCTCCAGCGCACATACATCATGGCGCTGCAAAAAAGGGTACATACCGCTACCATACCGACTATCGACAGGGCATCCCGTGGATTCTCGAACAGACTTTCAACCAGGCGCATGAAATAAAGCAGAGACACAAAGCAAAGCCAGATATAACTGCGAAGATTTTCTCGAAACATGCCAGGCAGAAAAATCACCAGTGGCAACAACAACGCCAGCCAAATAATCCAGGGAGCCTGGCCCGTCCACATCTCCATGGTTTGCTGCCATAGCAGCACAATAAAACTCGCCCAGCACACCACTCGGGTCTTGCTCGCCAGGGTACTCATCGCAACTGCCCCTGAGCTAATCTCGCCACCCGCTTACCCAGGGCCTGGCACAATAGCGCTTCGTTGGCGTCAACGCGCCGGCTGTTATCAGCGCCAGCCCAGTGCGATGCACCATAGGGTGTGCCACCCGACTCGGTGCTCATCAGTCCCGCCTCGCTATAGGGCAGCCCCACCACCAGCATGCCATGATGCAGCAGGGGCAACATCATGCTCAACAAGGTGCTCTCCTGTCCGCCGTGCAAGCTGGAGGTTGATGTAAACACCGCAGCTGGTTTGTCGATCATGGCACCACTGAGCCACAAGCTGGACGACTGATCTACGAAATATTTTAGCGGCGCCGCCATATTGCCAAACCGGGTCGGGCTGCCCATCACCAGGCCGGCACAATCGCGCAGATCGTCTGGCTCGCAATAAAGCGGACCGTCATCGGGAATTTCATCTTCGGTTTTCTCACAATTGGCAGAAACCGGCGGCACTGTGCGCAATCGTGCCTCTACACCGGAAACCTGCTGTACGCCTCGCGCGACCTGCTGTGCCATCTCAGCGGTAGCACCCCCGCGAGAGTAATAAAGCACCAGAATATAAGGAGAGGACATCAGTCAATCAGACCCAGAATATTTTCAGGAGGCCTTCCCAGAACGGCTCGATTTTCATGCACGACAATGGGTCGCTCAATCAGTTTTGGCTGGCGACACATCGCCGCAATAAGTTCATCCTCTGATGAGTCTGCTCCCAGGCCCTCGGCCTTGTAGGCCTCCTCCCCTCTACGAACCAGTTGTGCTGCACTAAAGCCAAGCTTATCCAGCAGCGACCGCAGCTCAACCGCATCCGGTGAAGACTCCAGGTACAACACAAGCTCAGGCTCAATGCCATTCTCTTGCAGCAGGCCCAGCGTGGCGCGCGACTTGGAACAGCGAGGGTTATGGTAAATGGTAAAATCGCTCATGAATGATTCTCGAAGTATCCGTTGACTTAGCGCCACAGTATAACAAAGGGGTCGTGCCGCGGTGTCGGCATTCATGCCATAATGCGGACATGAGGGATACAAACATACTTTTCTTTGGAATCTGGCACCGAATTCGCTATCTATTCTCGCGTTTCAAGGCTGATCGCTGCTCAGAAAACGCCGCGGCCCTCACCTACATGAGCCTGTTTGCCATGGTGCCATTGCTGACCGTGTTGTATACGATGGCATCTGCAATACCCACTTTCCAGGGTCTGGAAGAGCAGGTCCAGAGCTTTTTGTTTGAGCATTTGATGCCAGACACAAGTAGCGAGGTAGAGTCCTACATCAGCGACTTCTCTCGCCAGGCAAAAAACCTGACGGGGCCCGGAATAATATTCCTCGTCATCACTGCGGTGCTCATGCTGCGCAACATTGAAAAAGCATTCAACATGATCTGGCGGGCCAGAGAGAACCGCAGCTCGGTTTCCAGCTTCCTGCTGTATTGGGCAGTTTTGAGCCTGGCACCCGTGGCCCTGGGATTGGCACTTGGGCTTAGCACTTATTTATCGTCTTTTTCTCAGGTCCTTGACCAGTTTGATATCTTCGGCGTGAAAGCATTGCTGCTAAAGCTGACCCCGTTAATGCTTTCTACCGCCGCATTTACCTTATTGTACGCCGCGGTACCTAACTGCCGCGTGCCATTCAAGCATACTGTCGTCGGCGGTCTGGTGGCTGCGCTGGCATTTCACGCAGCCCGCGCCCTGTTTACCGATCTGGTGGTCGGTTCCAGCTATACCTTTATCTACGGCGCCTTCGCCGCTGTCCCATTATTTCTGCTCTGGATATATTTGTCCTGGAACATCGTGCTAATGGGCGGCATCCTGGTTCACAGCCTGTCCGGCTACCAGAACGAGGAACAGGCAAGCAGGCCTAATGTACTGAAGGCATTGGATGTGCTGTACATATTCTGGGACAAGCAGAAAGCCGGAGAAATGGTTCAGGAAATTCAATTGCTCAACAACCAGTATCAAATTACCCGTGGCCTTGACAGCGAAACCTGGCGTTACCTGCGCGATATCATGATGGAAAAAAAGATCATCACCCAGAGTGATCGCGGTCATTATTTGCTGAGCCGGGACTTGCATAGCATCACGTTCTGGCAACTCAAGGAATGGGTAAACGATGAGCAACCAATGGCGTCAGAAGATATCGACGCGCACCTAGACTGGCAGGGGAATGCTTATGGACTACTGCGGCAGCAGCGTGTCGATCAGCGCGACCTGCTCAACACCAGCCTGGCGGAGATGTACGAGAAATGAACAAAGCGCTAGCGGCGCTGCTAATGGTTTTGATGGCCAGCTGCAGTGCTCCTGATACACCACAGCAGGGCAATACCGTTACCGCCCTGAATAAAAGCGAATATGCAGGACGCTGGGTTGTGATCAACTATTGGGCAAAGTGGTGCAAGCCCTGTATCAAGGAAATTCCCGAACTGAATGCGTTGGATCAAAAGTACAAACAAGTCGCGGTTCTGGGGGTCAACTACGACGGGAACGAGGACGATGAACTGCAGACACAGATTATCGCCCTGGAGATCGAGTTTCCGACCCTGCTGGAAGACCCTTCTTCGGCGTTAGGAATCTCACTGCCGTCGGTGTTGCCCACTACTTTGATCCTGAACCCGGATGGCAACTTGGTGGCGACACTGGTTGGACCACAGACTCTTGAATCTCTCGCCCTGGCTACCGGCCAAATAGGTATGCCAGCTACCGAGTCTAACTCCGGTGATCCACTAGATCGAGAACTACAGAGCCACCAGCCGTGAGCCTTTTTTCAGCATCGTTCAGGCTTGCATGACGGGGTGGAACGCACAAAAAAACCGGCCCCAAAGGGGGCCGGAACACACTAACATCTCAATATGAGGAAAATGAAACCTGGACAAGTCCAGCAGCAACAGCACAGGAGTCTCGTGCCATCAGGCGACCTCGCTGTTACTGTAATATAGGACTGGGGTTATCAGTAAAAGTTCCAGGTTTTTTCATAAAAAAGCGGCGCATCCTGAAAATAGACAGAACGCTAGTCTTTTACTAGGCTTTTCCAATGATTATGGGAACATATATTCCCAACAAGGACGGACACAGTATGAGTAACATTTACCATGACAACGCCGAAACCATCGGTGGCACGCCACTAGTAAAGATTAATCGCATCTGCAACGGCAAGGTTTACGGCAAGCTTGAAAACCGCAACCCTGCCATGTCAGTCAAGTGCCGAATCGGGACCAATATGGTGTTGGCGGCAGAAAAAGACGGCAGTTTGAAACCGGGCATGACGATTGTCGAACCCACCAGTGGCAATACAGGTATCGCCCTGGCCTTTGTTGCCGCCGCCAGAGGCTATAGCTGTGTGCTGACTATGCCCAATACGTTTAGCCTGGAACGCCGGATGCTAATGAAGGCCCTCGGTGCTGAAATTCGACTAACCGACGGCACCAAGGGCATTGCTGCTGCCATTCAGGCAGCGGAGGACATTATCGCTTCAGATCCGGACAAATACTGGGGACCCCATCAGTTTGAAAACCCCGCCAATCCCGCGATTCATGAACAGACAACTGGGCCAGAAATATGGGACGACACCGATGGGGCAATCGACATCCTGGTCAGCGGGGTTGGCACCGGTGGCACGCTTACTGGCATTTCTCGATATCTTAAAAACACGCGAGGCAAAGCGATCACCACCGTGGCCGTCGAACCAGACACCAGCACGATGATAACCGCGGCGCTTGCCGGAGAAGAACCCACCCACGCTCCTCATAAGATCCAAGGCATAGGCGCTGGCTTTGTGCCTAAAAATCTCGACCTGGAGATGGTCGATGCGGTGGAGAGAGTCAGTAGTGAAGAAGCTATGGCCTATGCCCACCGGCTGATGCAGGAAGAAGGGATACTGGCGGGTGTCTCCTGCGGCGCAGCAATGGCCGTTGCAGACCGGCTTTCAAGGCGAGAGGAGAACAAAGGCAAAGTCATTGTGGCTATTCTCCCTGACTCTGGAGAGCGCTACCTGACATCACCGCTGTTCGACGGCAGCTTCTCAGATAACGAAACGGTACAGACCACCATCAGTTGAAACATCAGCGGTTGCAAAGACCTTGTAACCGCTTTTTTACCTCGGGCCACTCTTCAACAGTGACACTGAAATATACGGAGTCACGGTGATAGCCCTCCTGCACAACCATGTGTTTGCGAAGAACGCCCTCCCTGATAGCGCCAATCCGTTCCAATGCCAGTTGCGCCCGCAAGTTACGGCTGTCCGTTTTGAACTCCACGCGGATGCAGCCCAGCCTTTCAAAAGCATGCGACAGCAACAGTAATTTAGTCTCAGTATTCACTACACTGCGCTGAAAATCCTGACCTAGCCAGGTCCAACCGATTTCCAGAGAACGGTGCTCCTCACGAATACTCAAATAGCGAGTACTGCCAGCGACTCGGCCCTTGGCCTTTTCTACAATGGCAAACGGCAGCTGATTGGGTGCAAGTAAGGCTTCGTCGATCCAATGGCGAACATCCGCCGCATCAACAAAACAAGCACGGGGCATGTATAGCCAATCCGGTTCATGACAACCACGGCTATACAAGCCCTGGGCATGGTCCTGAGACAGAGGCTCCAGACAAACTGATTCACCCTCCAGTGTCAGTGGCCGAACATTCAGTTCTATCAAGGCAATAACACCGTCGAGCCCGTTGTTAGGCGGCTCTGCAAGTCTTTGTGGGCTTGCTGCACCTGGGCCAGTGGGTAACGTTGATTTATTTCCACACTTATATCCCCTGCCAGAATTTTCGCAAAGACATCCTCACTAGACTGGCGCAGCTCTTCTTCCGTGGCGGTGTAACTGAGCATTGTCGGTCTTGTCACATACAGAGAGCCATGTGCAGCCAACCGTTGCAAGTCAAGAGGATCTGGTGAACCCGAAGCATTGCCGAAGCTCACCATGAGGCCACGAGGCCTAAGGCAACTCAAGGACAGATCAAAAGTATCCTTGCCGACGCCGTCGTAAACCACCGGCAACTTCTCACCGCCGGTAATTTCCAGCAGTCGCTCCAATACATCCTCTTCGCTATAGTTAATCACATGGGCGTAACCGCGAGCGAGCGCCAACTCGGCTTTTTCTGCAGAGCTCACGGTGCCTATTGCAGTCGCCCCTATGCTCGCCGCCCACTGGCCAAACAACAGGCCGACGCCACCTGCTGCAGCATGAAACAAGCAAGTCTCCCCGGACTGCAGCGCATAGGTGCGTTGGATAAGATACTCTGCCGTCTGGCCTTTCAACAAACAGGCAGCCGCCTGTTCATAATCAATGCCGTCGGGAACTTTCACCAGACGAGACGCCGGCAAATTTAACGCTTCAGAATATGCGCCAAAGCCGGCGGAACAATAGGCGACACGATCTCCGACCTGCAGATCAGCACCGGCTCCAACAGCTTCTACATCGCCGGCTCCTTCCAGTCCCAGACCCGCTGGCAAGGGCAGCGGGTAAAGCCCGCTGCGATGATAACAATCGATATAATTAAGACCAATCGCCTTGTTGCGCACGGTGACCATACCCGGCTCGGGGGGGTCCAAGGGAACTTCCTGCAAACGCATGACATCTGGCCCGCCAACTGCATCGATTCTAATAGCTTTAACCACGTTCACTCTCACTGCTCCAAATTCATATTCGATAAGACTCACAGACCCGGGTGGAACGGCTACCTCCCCGTTCCTTTGCCTTCCTTCAGAATCAGATCTCGACGAGCCAGGATCGCTTCAATCTGCCTGGGGTGCAACAACGGTAGTAACTCGGCTTTCAGGTCTGCTTCATTAAGCCTAAGCAGGCGTTCCCGCAACAGATCCGAAATTTCTAAATCTACTTTCTTGTATTGCTTGGGGCGCTTTTCGGTAGTTCTGAACGCAAGACTGTGATCAATGAACTTCATCTTAAAGTCGTCTTTAGTCCATAGAACATTGGTCAGGTTACGGTCTTCGTTGTAAATCAGAATGTCAAAAACAAAGCGTAACCGGTACTGCTCCCATTGTTTACAGCTGCCTTCAAAGGGTAAATTCATTTCCAGTCGATCGCGTTCGTTAATTGATTTTTCTACCCAATCAGACAGTGCGCCTTCGGTGCCATCTACCTCTGAGATTACCGCCGTCGGTACCATTTGCCAGTCCAGCATTCGATCGAGTTTGTAAGCGGCAACATCATATTGATAGCGATCGCTGTCGTTGTTTCTGAAGTCAACATACTGATCACGACTTTCCATACCGGGGTGAGTATCCTCATACTTGAATATCGCGTCATTACTAATACCGTCTCGCTCTTGAGTGACTCGCTTGGGTTTGGTTATACCCGTGCCAATATCCTCGATGTTAATGACCGCTGCCGTGCGCATGAAGTCTTCCAGTTCAGGGTCGCTCATCCCGGACAACTTTTGTGAAAGACTGGTCGACTCAGGTTTCGGCAAGGCTCGCTGACCCTTACCCAGATAATGCACGTAGTCATTTCCATCGTTAGAGACAAGAGCGGACGCCTGTCCCTTGTAAACGGCTTTCAACATGCCAGTATCGAGACGAATGGCCAAGCCATCCATACGCGACTGCACATCTCCCCGCGTTGGCGTGTGTCCCATTACCAGTTGCTTCGCACCTACCCGCTTAAGAAAACGTTCGGTATTGAAAGACTCCGATAGTGGGTGGCAGGTCGCTGTACCCCGATACCAATTAGGGCTGTCAGAGCTAAAGACAAAGGCTTCCTGTGCCTCAAAAACCTGCAGCACCTCATCAAACCAGGGGGCTGTTCTCTTTTTACTGTTCGCTGCAACAAATTCCTCTACCCGCGCATTCAGGAATCCGAGGCGATCGTGGTAACTCACGTGTCGGGGCATCACTCCTGCCTTGTAGAGCGTATCCATGCTGGAGAGAAACGCCTTAAGCTCTCCCTGCAATGTTTTGTTCAGCTCCTCGATAGACTTATCGGTAGCCGAATCAGCGATGCCGCCATGCATGTAGACCTTGTCGTTAACCTTGATAACGAAAGGCTGCTGAAGCAGCCAACGGCCTAGCTCACCCTCCATAGAATATGCTTTGCGCAGCGCAGCAAATCCGGGAGGATACTGCTCATCAAACGTGGATCTAACCGTAAGCTCATCTCCCCCGCTGTTATAGCGGCGATACTGCACATATAAGTCTTCCCTGTCTGCCGCACTTTCATCGTCTGCAAAGGCAGCAAATTCGGCAGCGGAGACGTAACGCAGATCACCTGTCATCACCATGACTTCATGGTTTCCCAGGGTCATGTGTACTGCACCACCGGCCTTGTCCGCCTGGGCATCCAGTTTCATTAACAGCTCTACCACCTGACGCGACCCGGGGCCGCG
This sequence comes from Candidatus Seongchinamella marina, assembly GCF_026262685.1. Classification (NCBI taxonomy): domain Bacteria; kingdom Pseudomonadati; phylum Pseudomonadota; class Gammaproteobacteria; order Cellvibrionales; family Halieaceae; genus Seongchinamella; species Candidatus Seongchinamella marina. The sequence continues at coordinate 562,514 of NZ_SHNP01000001.1, read as the reverse complement.
ATCGATAAGGTCACCCACAGAAACCAAATGCGTTTTACCACCGCTCCAGTTGAGCTGTTCGTCAACCACGCCTACTTCCTGCAGCAGTGACACCCAGTCGTCGTATGCCCCGTGAACATCGGCGAAAGCAATAACCTTCGACGTGGTTTTCACCTCGTAGGCGCTCACAGGCAGAACAACCGTAAAGAAAGAAAACAGCAGGACAGTTATTACAGTACGCATTTGCGAAATCTCCAAAGAAAAGCTGATGCTCAGAGTTTAGGTGTAATAGGCCATTTTGGCACGCTTGCCAATGGGGTATCAGTCTATCCAGCCCATTACATCGCGAATCACCGACCAGCGCGGCGCCTTGGCCCTGGTCGCCCCACCATGCATCCAGTATTCGTAGAGGTAATCAACAGTGCCCTCACTTTGCTTGAGGGCGATCCAGTTGCTGACGAACTCCATCATTTCGATGTCGCCTTTGGGCACTGGATAGGCGGCGGGAAGACCGATCCGCCGAGCAGTAGTGACGACACCATATTGCGGATAACGATAGGCATAGGCCGCGCCCTCCTCTTCCGTCAGCAGCAAGGCATCGGCTCCCTGGCCATTACCGTTGAAAAAGTCCTCAGCGGCCTCAAGGTAAACCAGGTTCGCATCCGGAACTAACTGCTGCAGTCGGCTTTGATAATATTTGCTACTCACCAGTGCGATTGTCAGGTCGTCCCAAGCGCGCAGAATGTCTGGATTAAGGAACAATTCTCGCTGATGATCCTTGGTAATAAAAGCAAGCGCCAGGTCCAGATAAGGCCGAGAAAAACTGGCGATAGAGTAACGATCAGGCAAGCTGGCAATGCAGGACATCGCTATGTCGATCTGCCCTGATGACAGCATACGTTTGAGACCGTCGAATTCAAAAGGAATGAACTCGAGCTCCACCTCAAGATCTTCAGCAAGAATATGGGCCATCTCAACATCAAAACCGACTAAATCACCCTTGGGTGTAATGTAGCTGCAGGGCAAATTATTGGGCCGATAACCCACCTGCAATACACCTGTGCGCAATACATGGTCGAGACGGGTTCCCGCCAGTTGGGTAACACTGGCTTCTGGAACGTCCACCACAATGCGTGCCGGCACCCGCTCTTGCATCAACTCAATATTAGAAAGCACCGCGTCCCGGGGTGGTGGTGGTGGCACAAAAGCGCGAAAATATAGCTGCAGCGCAAGTACCATCAGGAACAGCAGAACGGTCGACACCAGCAAATAGCGCCCCAGGGCACTCCAGCGCAGGTGCAATTTACCGGCCACGGCGAGCGGTCCAATAACCGCTAACACAATAATATGTAAAGCAGCCAGCATGGCGCCAAAGCGGCCCACAACAATGCCCGTTACAAGGAACAGCTGAAACATATCTGCCGGTATTGTCAGGGAATCAAGCATGTAGGGAACGGCGACATTGAGACTGCCAAACAGACTAAAAAGGCCACCGAATGCGAGAGACAATTGATCTGAAAAACTCAGATCGGTATCAGTAAACCAGGCTGCAAAAAGCACGAATAGCAACACCAGAAGTTTGCCCAACGAAGGGAAATTGAAAGAGACGGGGACAATGATATCAACTGCCGCAGCATGGTCCTCGTCGTCGCCATGATGACGGGCCAATAATGTCTTGGCATTTGCGGCAATTTGCGGCAACACAACAAATTGGTTGCCGGTGGCAAAGGCAGTGACCAAGGTGTCGCGAAATGTATCCAGAATCTCGCGATAGGAGATGCCACTCAAGGTGGCTACCAGGGCAGGGAAAATCCAAAAAGTCACCAACAGCGCAAGGCATACGTAAGTCACGAGATAGACCTGCACTCTGCTCAACTCTTCTATGGTCATTGTTCCAGCCGCTGCCGCCGCGATTGCAAAAATGCCATAAGGAGTGAGCTGCACCATTGCCGTATTAATACGTGACATGGCCTCTGTAAGACCGTCAAAAACTGGCAGTATGCCGCTCTTGTCCTCCAGTTGAATCATAGCAACACCGACTAAAATGCTGAAAAAAACAACCGCAGGGACCAGGTTATTGGAAAGAGAATAGAAAATATTGGCAGGGAGGTAGAGCTCAAACAGGTCAGGCCTTTCTACCTCTACTCGACTAGGCGCCGAGAAAAAAGAAGCAGTCTCGATACCCGGGAAAGCCATAGCGGCAACGAAAATCAGGCCAAGCGCCAAAGCCCATATCGCCACCAGTACAATGGAGCCACGCAAGGCCAGATGCTTGGCCTGCTCCATTTGCAGACGGCCAAAACCCGCGATCAGTGAAACAATAATGTAAGGCAGGACGGTGATCTGCAGTAATTTAACAAAAACATCGCCGAGCAGCTTCAGGTCTGCGACAATCTCGCCGAAAAACAAGCCCGTAGCGATACCGACCAGAAGGCCGACCAATATTCTCCCTGACAGACTCATGGGCAGACTGTTGTTCCCCATCTAATTAGCCTACGATGATAACAGATGACTAATATAGAGAGACAACAACGTGCTACAGCAACTTGAGCTGGATCGTGGTTTGCGGCTAGGCCTGGACGCCCTGGAGTACGAAAAAGCGACCGAGGTACAGGAACAAGTCATTCCCGCTGCTCTGGAAGGCGCTGACTTACGCGTATCCGCCGAGACGGGTAGTGGCAAAACAGTAGCTTATTTACTGCCTACCTTACAGCGCATTCTCAGTGCGCCCATCAACCGTAAGGCCGGTGCACTGGCGGTAGTATTGGTTCCCACCAGAGAACTAGCTCGCCAGGTGCAAAAGAACTGTCGTGATCTGATGCAGAAGACCCAACTGGGCGCTCAGGCCATTACTGGCGGTGCCGACTTCAAGTACCAAAGGGCGCTGCTGCGAAAAAACCCGGAACTCATTATTGCCACTCCCGGTCGCCTGTTGGAGCACTGTGAAAAAGGCAGTGCCGACCTGGGTTCTCTGCAAACACTGATACTGGACGAGGCAGATCGCATGCTTGACATGGGGTTTCGCGATGATGTGATGAAATTAGCCTCTTTCTGCGGCGCAAAGCGCCAGGTGATTATGCTTTCCGCGACCCTGAAACATAAAGGCCTCGGGGGTGTAGCAAAAGATCTGTTGCGCGATCCGCAGACCATTGAGGTCAGTGAGTTCAGACAACCACACAGTAGCATCCACCACCAGCGCATTCTGGCTGACTCGCAGGAACACAAAGACAAGCTATTGTGCGCGCTCATGGATAAGGGTGGGTTTACCCGCGCACTGGTGTTTGCCAACAAGCGCACCACCGCACAAAGATTGGCTGGATTATTGAGTCACCACGGCCTGCGCTGCGGCTGCCTTCACGGCGAAATGAGCACTGAGGAGCGCAAGCATGTCATGACCCAGTTTCGTGACAGCAAGGTGGATATGGTCAGCGCTTCTGACGTGGCAGCGCGCGGGCTGGACGTCAAAGACATCGATCTGGTAGTTAATTACGACCTGCCGCAAAAAGGCGACGACTACCTGCATCGCACCGGACGCACGGGGCGCGCTGGCGCAACAGGACTGGCAATATCACTAGTGAGCGGCCTGGAGTGGAACCTGATGGTCAGCATTCAGCGCTACCTCAACCTAGAATTCGAAAAACGGTCTCTGCCCGGCTTGAAAGCGCGTTACAGTGGCCCCAAGAAAACCAAGGGCTCTGGCAAATCTGCTGGGAGCAAAAAGAAACGTAGCAAATCAACCGCCGATAAAAGTAAGACCCGAGCCCGAAACCAGAAGAGCAAAGGTAAACCCGGCTCTGGAAAGACTGTTTCCAGCGATGGCTTCGCGCCGCTGATGAAGAAGAAACCCCAAAAGTAACCTGCATGTTCCCTACCCCTTTGCGGGGTAGGAGCTGCGTCGACAAAATACTGAGCCGAAACAATGACCAACCCACTACTGCAACACCGCGAGCTTCCTGCTTTTTCAACCATTGAGACAGGGGATATCGAACCGGCCATCAAACAGATTATTGAACGTAATAAAAAGGCAATCGAGGCGCTGCTGGACGAAACAAAAAAGTACGGCGCAAATAACTTATTGCGACCTATTGAAGCAATGGACGACGAACTGTCTCGCGCTTTTTCGCCGGTGTCTCACCTTAACAGTGTCTGCAACAGCGACGCCTTGAGAGAGGCCTACAACGCCTGCCTGCCAATGCTGTCTGAATATGGAACCTGGATGGGCCAGCACCAACGTTTGTTTCAGGCCTACACCCAAATCGCTGAAGGGGATGAGGCTGCGCAACTGGATCCGGCACAGCGCAAAGCCTTGGACAACGCATTGCGAGATTTTCGTCTGGCAGGTGTGGCGCTTCCAGAGAAGGATAAACAGCGCTATGGAGAACTCAAGAAGCGCTTGTCGGAACTGGGCAGTAAATTCAGCGAAAATGTCCTCGATGCTACCAATGCCTGGTCCAAGCAGGTTAGCAGGGAAGATCTTGCGGGACTGCCTGACACGGCACTGGCGAGTGCAAAGCAGGCGGCCGAACAAGCGGGAGCAGAAGGCTATCTGATTAACCTGGAGTTCCCCTCTCTAATCCCGGTACTCACTTACTGCGAAAACGCCAAACTGCGAGAAGAGGTTTATCAGGCTAGCTGCACGCGAGCCTCTGACAAGGGCCCCAACGCGGGCGAATGGGACAACTCCGCACTGATGGCGGAAACTCTGGATTTACGCCAGGAACTGGCGCAATTGCTTGGCTTTTCTGATTACACAGAGCTGTCGCTGGCCACCAAAATGGCGGATACACCCACACAGGTCGTCGAATTTCTAGAGCAGTTGGCAGCAAAATCAAGGGAGCAATCCGTAGAGGAATGGCAAGCGCTGCAGGTATTTGCCAAACAGGAGTTTGGCGCGGAAACAGTCAATGCCTGGGATGCGGGTTTCTACAGTGAGAAACTGCAAGAGAAACGCTATCAGGTTTCGCAGGAAGACATTCGTCCCTATCTGCCGGTAGACCGGGTTCTGCCTGGCCTGTTTGAAGTGGTAAATCGACTCTACGGTGTCACGTTCGAGGAAGTAACAGACTTCGATAGTTATCACCCAGATGCCCGGCTATATAACATACTGCGCAATGGTAACCTTATTGCCCGCTTTTACCTGGACCTCTACGCGCGTCCTAAAAAACGAGGCGGGGCCTGGATGGATGACTGTCGGGTGCGGCGCATCGACGATGGCGATCTGCAACTGCCGGTGGCCTATCTGGTCTGTAACTTTACACCGCCTATTGGCGACGCTCCCTCCCTGCTCACTCACAACGAAATGACCACCCTGTTTCATGAGTTTGGACATGGCCTGCATCACATGCTGACGCAGCAAACAGTGGCTGCCATCTCCGGTATCAACGGCGTCGCCTGGGATGCTGTAGAACTCCCCAGTCAATTCCTGGAAAACTGGTGCTGGGAACCTGACGCGTTGGCCTTTATTTCAGGACACCACGAAACCGGCGAGCCTTTGCCCCAGGAACTGTTGGAGAAAATGCTGGCAGCGAAAAATTTCCAATCGGCAATGCAGATGGCTCGCCAACTAGAATTTGCGCTGTTCGATTTTCTCTTGCATCGCAATTGGCAGGGAGGTGATGCAAGCGACGTTCAGGCGCTGTTAGATGATGTTCGCGCCAAGGTGAGCGTTATCCCCGCCCCCAGCTACAATCGTTTTCAGCATGGTTTTGGTCACATTTTTGCCGGAGGTTATGCCGCAGGCTATTACAGCTATAAATGGGCTGAAGTGCTCTCTGCAGATGCCTACTCCCGCTTTGAGGACGAGGGCATTTTTAATGCTGAAACCGGAGCAGCGTTTCAAAGAGAAGTGCTGGAAGTAGGCGGTTCCAAGGAACCCATGGAGGCTTTTGTGGCATTCCGAGGGCGCGAGCCAGACATTGAACCACTGCTGCGTCACTGCGGGATCGCAAGTTAAGAGCAGCCTGGCATCAAGTCACTTAATCGCTACACCAGCGCGCTCCGGCCTTTTGGCCGGGCCCGGAGGCGACAAACAGCTCGGCTTCAATGAGCTCGCCTGGAGCTGACATGGCGATTAACTTATCCAAAAGATAGCGAGAAAATTCTTCGACCGTGGCATTGCGCAACGGCAAGACCAGCGTATCGCTTTTCAGAAACAACATTTCCTCGTCATTGAAATGCACTCGCAAGAAGTTTCCCTCGTCTTCAATACGCTGATAAGGAGAATCTGCCGCCAACAGCATGTATTCATCCAACTCTTCGCATAATACGGCCAGACGAGTCTTGTAAACGTTGTAATCAGCGGAAAAGCCATTATCCCCCATTGCTGCTACAAAACGCGCCGAGACGGAATAGTTGTGACCATGCAAGCGTTCGCGCTCTGTTGCCGAAAAAATCGTGTAGTGAGCCGCTGAGAACTTGTGGGACTCTTTGTCGATGTAAAGAGAGATGTAATCCGCCATTGCTGTGCCTTGCGTACAATTTGCAACATTGTCGGCTCTACCACTGATAAGCGCAACTGCAACAGTCCCTTGACGCGTTGACGTAAATCATTAACCCTTGGGCCTTCTCAATCGGTGGAAACTTATGAAAGCGGCTATTATCACTGGGGCCAGTGTGGGCATTGGTCAAGAAACGGCGGAGCTATTCCTGGCAGAGTCTTATCTGGTGTTCAATTTGTCCCGCAGACCCTGCCCTCTGGATGCGGTCAACAACCTGCCTTGCGACCTATCCTGCGCTGATTCTATCCGCGAATGTATGATGGTCCTGACTGATGCACTTGCTGATGTGGAACACATCGCATTGGTACATAACGCCAGCCAAATGCGCAAGGACGCCTGCGATGAATGCCAAAGCGACAGTCTGCGAGAGGTTCTGGAAACCAACGTTGTTGCTATTAATACTATTAATCAGGCCATGCTGCCGCTCATGAAAACCGGATCCAGCATTGTTTACGTGGGCTCCACACTCTCCGAGAAAGCCGTTCCCGGTTCATTCAGTTACGTTATCAGCAAACATGCGCAGTTGGGGATGATGCGCGCCACCTGTCAGGACATGATGGGCAAAGGCGTTCACACGGCATTGGTGTGCCCCGGCTTCACCGATACTGAAATGCTGCGCACCCACATTGGCACGGACCCGGAAGTCGAAGCCTCTATTGGCAGCATGAACAGTTTTGGGCGCCTTATTCAACCGCGTGAAATCGCCGAGCTCATTCAATGGGCGCATCACCATCCAGTAATAAATGGCGCTGTGTTACACGCGAATCTGGGACAAAAGGAAAACTAGATGAGCCTTCGCCCAGGCCTGATATTGGAAAGGAGAGAGCGAGTATTTCTGGTACTCGCAGGCACATTTTTGTGCGCGATGACTCTGCTTAACGTGATTGGTATTACCCGGTTTATACAGTTGGGCCCAATGGCGCTTGCTGTGGGTGTGCTGCCCTATCCTCTGACTTTTCTCTGCACCGACCTGATCTGCGAGCTTTACGGCAAAGCCAGGGCAAACTTTCTGGTCAGCGTAGGTCTGGGGCTCAATTTTTTGATCCTTGGCGTTTTACTGCTGGGCAACAGCTTGCCGTCAGTGCCTACTGAGAGCATGCCTCCTTGGCAAATCCTGCAACTAGCAGCACCGGTGGCCTTACCCAACGGCGACATAGTGGAGCAATCCGTAGGGCTCTATCAGTTAATCTATGCCACCACTTCAGGAGCTGTGTTCGCGTCCATGCTCGCCTACATCGCTGCCCAGTACTGCGATGTTCAGTTATTTCACTTCTGGAAGCGAGTTACCAAAGGCAAATACCTATGGGTTCGCAACAACTTCAGCACACTGATGAGTCAAATGGTGGATTCAATCATGGTGATCACTGTGACTTTCGGGGCAGCTTTCTACAGAGGTGAAATGACGTTAAACATGCTGTTAATCCTGGTGGGGAGCAATTACGTGTTTAAAGCGACGATCGCCCTACTGGATACCGGACCCTTTTATCTGGCGGTGCATTATCTGCGCAGTTATCTGCAGCTGGCACCGGGAGAGACCGCCGCCCCTATCGGGGCCGGCGAGCCGTCTAGCGACAGCTAGGCCGCCAGGGACTGAGCTGCTTGCCCGATGATATTGCGAGCCAGTTCCTCAGCAATAGTATTGGTTTGACGGCGACTGTTGTCGGCATCGACCAGCACTTGCGACAGGGTCTGCTCAATACGCAAAATGTGCTCTCGCTTGCTGGCTTCTGCTGAGCCGACTCTCTGGTGGTGTACATCAATGATACCACCGGCATTAATCAGGAAGTCCGGACAGTAAAGTATTCCCCTGTCCTGCAAGCTCGCCCCATCAACTGCCGATGCCAGCTGATTGTTCGCCGCACCGGCAACGATTCCCGCACGCAACCCTGGAATGCTTTTTTCATTTAGAATAGCGCCCATGGCACAGGGAGCGAACACGTCAACTTCTGCACCAAGAATGTCTTCTGTGGCCACGGCTTCAATACTATGGTCACTCACAGCCCTGCGCAGGTTGTCGGCGTTTACATCAGCGCCCAGTACATGGGCACCCGCCTCTACCAGCAAGCCCGCAAGGTAATAACCCACGTGGCCCAAACCCTGTATCGACACTCGAAGTCCCTGTAAGTTGTCTTCACCCAATCGGTGCTTGACTGCGGTTCGAATCGCAAGAAAAACGCCCCGGGCTGTGCTGGGCGAAGGGTCACCGCCAAACTCATTGTCGTCCATGCCGCTCACGTAAGGTGTGCGTTCGGCCATCATTCGAATATCTTCAACACCTGTGCCAGAGTCCTCTGCCGCTACGTAACGACCACCCTGGGAATCAATGAAATCCCCCATCGCCTGCATCAGTTCAATGCTCTTATCCTGGCGAGGATCGCCAATGATGACAGATTTTCCGCCGCCAAAGGGCAGGCCTGCCAACGCCGACTTATAAGTCATGCCTCGAGAGAGTCGTAGCACGTCATCCAGTGCCTGCTCTTCACTCGCATAAGGATACATCCGGCAACCCCCCACGGCAGGCCCGAGCGTAGTGCTATGCACAGCGATAATGGCTCGCAAGCCAGTAGCCGCATCCTTGCCGAAAGTAACTAACTCATGGCCATCGTAGGCCGGCGCATCAAAAATTGACATCCACTTATCCTCCAGGTTTTTTATAATTCAGGCCGCATCCACAAAGCGTAGCGTTGACTCTTGCTCGTTCTCACCTCGCAAGCGGCGCAACAACACTGCTTGGTCTGCTGTCAGTTGCTCTCGATTGCGATCTTTAACATGGCCATAACCACGTAGCTTGGAAACACTGGCCGCCAGTTCAACAGCAACCGGATAGTTATCATCTCGCAATTCCAAAATGATGCTTTCCAGCAGTGTTCGATAATCCACAATGTCCTGACGTTCCTGCTTGCGTTCCTGGGTATAACCAAAAACATCCATAGCGGTACCACGCAAGAACTTGAACTTTGCCAGCCACCTGAACGCAGACTGCATCCAGGGTCCGTATTCCTGTTTCACCAATTCGCCTGTCTGCGGATCTCGCTTGGAAAGCAATGGAGGGGCCAAATTAAATCGCAGGGTGTAGTCGCCCTCAAACTGAGCGGCAAGTTTGCGCTGAAATTCGCCATCAGAGTAGAGCCGGGCAACTTCATACTCGTCCTTGTAAGCCATCAGGCGAAATAGTTGCTGCGCCGCGGCGTAGGACACAGAGTCAGCTTGTTCTGAGTGGGGGTCAGCCGCGCGCAGCTTGCTCATTACATCAATGTAAGTCTTCGTGTAGGCCGCATTTTGGTAGCTGCGCAAGCGCTGCTGACGATCGGTGAGCAACTCGTCCAGGGTTTGGGGACTCACCGCTTTTTTCGGCTTGCTCAGTAAGCCCATCACCTTTTCTGGTTGATGAGCACAGCGACGTCCCCAGAGGAAGGCCTGCTTGTTGAAATCTACTGCCACGCCATTAAGTTCAATCGCCCGTTCCAGCGCCTGTGCAGAAACCGGCACCATTGCGCGCTGCCAAGCGAAACCAAGCATAAAGAGATTGCTGGCAATCGAGTCGCCCAGTAACTGCGTAGCCACCCGGGTTGAGTTGATAAAATGACAGCTGTCTTCGCCTACTTCTGCGGTCACCTTGTCTTTCATTGCCTGGGTTGGAAACTTGGCATCCGGGTTGAGGATGAAAGAGCTGGTAGGGACCTCAGCATCATTGATCACAGCATAAGTGCGGCCCTGCGCGACCTTGCCCATCGCCTCATAGGTAGACGCTACCACCAGGTCACAGCCAATCATCAGGTCCGCCTCTCCCGCAGGAATGCGCACCGCCATAATGTCCTCTTGTTTTTCACTCACCCTGACGTGGCTTACCACCGCACCGAACTTTTGCGCCAGTCCGGTTTGGTTCATCGTCGCGCAACCTTTGCCCTCGATATGGGCTGCCATTGCCACCAGGGCCGTAATGGTCAAAACACCGGTTCCACCGACGCCGGTAACCACAGTATTCCAGGGCCGTTCTAACGACGGCAGCTGCGGCTGCGGCAATGGATCAAACAAGCCGTCTACCGCACCCACACTGCCGCCGGACTTCTTCAACGAACCACCAACCACACTGACAAAGCTGGGGCAAAAGCCGCGCGCGCAGCTGTAATCCTTGTTGCACGCACTCTGGTCAATTTCACGCTTGCGACCCAACGCAGTTTCCTTGGGTAAAACCGACAGACAGTTGGATTTCAGACTGCAATCACCGCAACCTTCACACACAGCATCATTGATGAACAGACGTTTGGAGGGATCGATCAGAATGCCTTTCTTGCGCCGGCGACGCTTTTCAGCAGCGCAGGTCTGCTGGTAAATAATGACCGAAGTGCCAGTGAATTCCCGCAGCTCCTTTTGCAGCGCGTCCATCTCATCCCGGTGATGCAAGCTGTAACCCGGCGTTCCGGAAAAGTCACTGCGCCACTGCTGGGGTTCGTCGCTCACCAGGGCGATACGCCGCACACCTTCCCCGCGCAGCTGCATGATCAGGTCGCTCATTTTCAGGCTACCATCCACGGGCTGGCCGCCAGTCATTGCCACCGCGTCGTTATAGAGAATTTTATAAGTAATATTGACCTTGGATGCCACCGCAGCCCGCACCGCGAGAATGCCCGAGTGCGAGTAGGTGCCGTCTCCCAGGTTTTGGAATACGTGTTTGGTTTCGGTGAAATGCGCCTGCCCAACCCAGGTTACGCCCTCGCCTCCCATTTGAGTAAAGGTGTGGGTTTCACGGTCTGGCATCCAGGTGGCCATGTAGTGACAGCCGATGCCGCCTAAAGCGTGGCTGCCCTCCGGCACTTTGGTAGAGGTGTTATGAGGACAGCCGCTGCAAAAGTGGGGTACCCGTTCAATGGTATCGCGCGGCATTGCCAGAGACGCTTCTTTATCTTCAATCCAGCGGACACGCTGGTCCATTGTTGCAGATTGATAGAAGCGACGAATTCGGCTCGCTATTGCCAGCGCGATCATCGCCGGAGTCAACTCACCCAGGTTAGTGAGCAGATCACGACCGTCTTCATCGAACTCCCCAATCACCCGTGGACGAGAATCTGATGCATAGTTATAAAGCTGCCCAGTGAGTTGGTCCTCAATGACTGATCTTTTTTCTTCCACCACCAAAATCTCTTCCAGACCCTGGGCAAACTCTGCGGTAGTTCTCGGTTCCAGTGGCCACGGCATGCCCACTTTATAAACTCTCAAGCCCACTTCGGCAGCGACCGCCTCATCGATACCCATGTCTTCGAGCGCCTGCATAACATCCAGGTAAGCCTTGCCAGAGGTAACAATACCCAGGCGCGCATTGGGCGAATCCAGCACGATGCGATTAATGCCGTTAACCCGGGCGAACTCCCGGGCTGCGTAAATTTTGTATTTGTTAAGGCGCCACTCCTGATCCAGCGGCTTGTCCGGCCAACGCCCATGCACCCCGCCAGGGGGTAATTCGAAGTCTTCTGGAATCACGATATTGATTCGGTTGGGATCTATATCGGCCGAAATCGCAGAGTCCATATTTTCGGTGATAGCTTTTAAGGCCACCCAGCACCCGCTGTAGCGCGACAATTCCCAACCGTAAACGCCCAGGTCCAGCACTTCCTGCACATTGGAGGGTGCCAGTACCGGTACCGAAGCCCCCATAAACATATGTTCGGACTGGTGCGGCAGCGTGGAGGATTTGCAGGCATGGTCGTCACCGGCTACCGCGAGGACGCCACCATAGCGGGAAGTGCCGAACGCATTAGCGTGTTTGATAACGTCCATTGACCGGTCAACGCCGGGGCCCTTGCCATACCACATGCCGAATACGCCATCGTACTTGGCACCTTCGAATAAATTGGTTTGCTGACTGCCCCAGACCGCGGTGGCGGCCAGTTCTTCATTTATGCCGGGTTCAAAATGCACATTATGCTTTTCCAGCCAGGGCTTGGCCTTCCACATGGACTGATCTACAGTCCCCAGCGGGGAGCCTCGATAACCAGAGATAAACGCTGCGGTATTCAATCCGCGTTGCTGGTCTCGCTGATGTTGCAACATCGGCAACCGGACCAACGCTTCGATGCCCGTCATATAGGCTCGAGTCGCATCAAGGGCGTATTTGTCGTCCAGAGATACTTTGCGAATCGGGGATGTGAGATCAGAGCCCATGATTGTGCCTTTTGCTTATGTTATTAGCGTATTCTGATCGATATTTTTGGGTATTGTTATTTGATTTGACCCGCATATTCGTCTAAATATGCATAAGTAATTCGCTAAATTAGCTCATGGAGAATAAATTGCCCGAATCTCTCACCCGGCAAGACGTCGACATCCTCAAATTGTTACAGCAGGACGCCACCCTCAGCACCGCAGCCATTGCTGAACGAATCAATGTTTCCCAATCACCTTGCTGGCGCCGAATCAATCGGCTGGAGCAAGATGGACTCATTCAGGGTCGCGTTGCCCTACTGAATCGCAACGCACTGGGCATGGACGTAGTTGTGTTTGCCACGATCAATCTGACGTCCACGGGCCGACAAAACCTGATTGAGTTTGAGCGAGACATCATTGAGCACCCGGAAGTTATTGAGTGCTACACGATGACGGGGATATGGGATTACATGCTGAAAATAGTCACCCGGGACATCCGTCATTATGAGGAGTTTGTGCGCAACACCCTGACCGCAAGCCCCTCTATCAGAGAACTGCACTCTCACATGGCAGTTACCGAGATCAAAAACACCACTGAGTTGCCTCTGGACAGCCAGTTAACGTGACACGCATGCGCAGTAAATTGCCCGACGTTGGCACCACCATCTTTACCCGCATGTCTGCCCTGGCCAAAGAATGTGATGCAATGAATCTCTCTCAGGGGTATCCCGACTTTGAAGCACCGCAAGCATTGCGCGAGGCACTGGCCAAAGCTGTCATGGACGGCCATAACCAATACGCGCCAATGGCAGGACTTCCTGCGCTGCGAGACCAATTGGCGGAGCAATTAAAAATTCACAGGGGAGTCGACTGTAACCCTGACACTGAAATCACCGTGGTGCCTGGCGCAACCGAGGGCATCTTCTGCGCAATCATGGCCAGCGTGGGCCACGGCGATGAGGTCATCGTGTTGGATCCCTGCTATGACAGCTATGAACCGGCCATTAAGTTAGCCGGTGCGGCCGCCGTTCACGTTGCGCTGGAAGCTCACAGTTTTCGCGTGGATTGGAACGCGGTGGCAGGCGCCATTACCCCGCGTACCCGGATGATTGTTGTTAACTCCCCGCACAATCCCACCGGTGCTACCTTTTCCCATGATGACCTGATATCCCTACAGCAATTGGTCCAGCAGCACGACCTGCTGGTCTGCAGTGATGAAGTCTATGAGCATCTTGTTTACGATGGACGGCAACACCACAGCGTACTGCAGTATCCACAGCTGCGGGAACGAAGTTTTGCACACTTCTCATTTGGAAAAACTTTCAGCGTCACCGGCTGGAAAACCGGCTACTGCGTTGCACCTCCCGCACTGACAGCGGAGTTACGCAAGGTTCACCAGTTTGTAGCATTTGTCGCAGTGACCCCTGTACAACAGGCAGTAGCAGATTTTCTGGCGACGGATCCACAATACCCAGCAACGCTTGCTAACTTTTATCAGCAGAAGCGGGATTTGTTCTGCCACGCCTTGTCTTCGTCTCGCTTTCGAGTGTCAGCCAGCGGCGGCACTTATTTTCAGTTGCTTGACTACAGCGAATTGAGCGACCTCCCCGATCACCAACTTTGTGAAGACTGGACCCGGAAATTAGGCATAGCGTCTATTCCAATATCTGTTTTCTACGATTCGCCACCCCAGCAGCATTACCTGCGCTTTTGTTTCGCCAAGAGCGATACAATGCTGGCAAAGGCAGCGGAGGTTTTATGCAAAATTTAGCCGTAACCCTCATTCAGCGAGAACTGGCCTGGGAAAATCCTGCTGACAATCGGGGCCAGATAGAATCATTACTGCACGAACTGCCAGACACTGGCGACCTGGTGGTACTACCAGAAATGTTTACCACCGGGTTTTCGATGAACGCGCTGGCTAACGCCGAACCGGAAGGCGGAGATACTGAAGTGTGGATGCTCAACCTGGCGCGCGAACTGGATTGCGCTATCACCGGAAGCATTGCAGTGCGGGCCGGAGACGGCGTTTACAATCGCATGCTATTCGCCACCCCCAGTGGGGTCCAGCACTACGACAAATGCCACCTGTTTCGCATGGCAGGTGAGCACAAGCGTTACCTGGCAGGGCGCGAGAAGGTCATCGTAAACTGGCGCGGATGGCGTATCCTGCTCCAGGTCTGCTATGACCTGCGCTTCCCCGTCTTTGGGCGCAATCGGCAGGACTACGATCTGGCGCTTTATGTTGCTAACTGGCCTGCACCAAGGCGCATGCACTGGCGGCAATTACTGATCGCCCGCGCCATCGAAAATAGCGCCTGTGTGATCGGTGTGAACCGTATCGGTAACGACGCCAATGGATTGAAATACACTGGTGACAGCCTCGCAGTGGGCGCCGATGGTGAATTATTGACGGATATGCTCAAAAGCAGCGGAGCACACACAGTAGAGCTCTCGGCTCAGGCATTGCTGGACTACAGGGAGCGATTTCCAGTCCACATGGATGCCGATGAGTTTATACTAGAGCCTTAAAAAATTTCATACGCCACTGAACTGCCGGGGTATAGATTAGTCCAAACCGGCATAAGCTAATGGATAACCGAGAAAGGAACCCACATGCAGGTTGACTCAGAAGATCGATATGTCGAAGAAGCAGGCCACGGCGGAATCCCCAAACTACCCTTGGCGCTGGGGGTTCTGGCATTGATTATAGGCGTTGCCTGGTACTTCAGTGGCGACACTTCCCAGAGTGAAACCGCACCGGCAGAACTTGTCGTCCCGGTACCTGCTGAATCACCTCCGCCCCTGGAGCCAGAGACACCCCCGGCACCCGACATTCCCGCCTTGAGCCCTGTTACTGTCATCGCAGAACGCATTGACCCTAATGCCATTGTGATACCAGAACCGGAGCTCACGCTGGCAGACAGTGACCCCATGGTCAGAGAGGTGCTCAATGAATCACTCGCCGATAGCGTTTTTGAACAAGCACTTCGCCAGGACGACCTGCTTGAACGAGGCACAGCGTTTATTGACGCCGCAGCTAAGGGCTCCATTTTAAATAAAGTATTCCCCTTGCCTCCACTGGAAGGTAAGTACAGTGTGGTAGAAGTGGCGGGAAAAACCGTTGCTGACCCTGCCAGCTACCAGCGCTATGACGCTTACGCGGCTGCCGTTGGCGCTCTTAATCCGCAAAGGCTGGCCGCAGCCTTTCACCAGTTTCGTCCACTATTGGAACAAGCCTATGCCAACCTGGGATTCGAAGCAGATGATATGGACAACAGTCTGATTCGCGCCCTGGATCAAGTGATCGCCGCTCCGGTACTGGAAAAGCCCGCCACGCTGGTGATGGACATTACTACCTACACCTATGAAGACGAATCGCTGGAAAACCTCAGCCCAATCGCCAAGCAATTAATACGAATGGGACCTGAAAACCAGGCTGTTATTCAGGCACAGGCGAGTGCCTTGCGAGCAGCATTGTTAGGGAAATAAACCAACCCAGGTATGCAGAAGCTATCTGATAAAGATATGCGTAAGTCGGTTACCGATGCAACGGTTAAAGACGTGGCAGTCGCCATTGTTGGAGGAGGCCTGCGGCGCTACTTACAGGACAAAGACGAACTTCCTGATAGCAGCTTATCTTGTGGTGCTCCCATCTCTATGCGCCATTCCGGAAACAGCAGCACCGGTGGCAACCCGTTGACTCAAATGACAGTGAGCCTGGGAACAGATATCGCTGACCCACTGGAGCGGCTCGAAGCCATCCACCGCAGTGCACTGCAATCCAAGGCGTAAGCAGAGGTACTGGGCACTAGCGTGGTAATGGATGCTACTGAAATAATGATTCCGCGCGTACTGGGCTGGTGAATGCGCAATGCCACCCTGGCCGTGGCTTCTCGCGAAATACCTCTGCCATCACACGTGATTATTTCCAACGTGCCCGGTCCGCAGGTCCCGCTTTACCTGGCTGGAGCCAGGGTTCAATGGATAACCGGGCTGGGACCCCTATTACACATGATGGGGTTGTTCCACGCGGTATTCAGCGCTAATGGGCTGATCACCATTAATTTTATATCGTGTAGAGAGATGATGCCCGACCCCGCTTTTTATCGACAGTGCCTGCGAGAATCCTATGAAGAACTGGCCTTGGCAGTAAAAAAGAAGGCCGGCAGAAAAAAGCGCAAAAAATAGCGCCTTTCCAGCCGGCCTGCTGTTAAACCCCGGTTCAGGCTGCGCCAGACAGAGCTTTTACTTCCAGGTAATCGGTGAAGCCATGTGCACCCCATTCCCTGCCATTTCCGGACTGCTTATAACCGCCGAAAGGCGTATGTAAATCACCAGAGCCGCCATTGATATTGATATTGCCCGCCCGGATCTGTGATGCAACATCCATCACCGCGTCCATGTTGTTACCCTGCACATATCCGGCGAGGCCATAGGGCGTATCGTTGGCAACGCTAATCGCCTCTTCAATACTGTCATAAGGCATCATCACCAGCACTGGGCCAAAAATTTCCTCTTTAGCGACGGTCATGTCGTTACTGACATTACTGAACACCGTTGGCTTAATGAAGTAGCCGTGTTCCAGGCCGTCCGGACGACCTGCACCGCCGCAAACCAAGGTTGCGCCCTCGTCTATGCCGGCTTGAATCAATCCCTGAATCTTGTTGAACTGCACCTCGCTAACCACCGGGCCCATAGTAGTAGCTTCGGCTTTGGGATCGCCGACGACCACAGACTCGGTCACTTTGGCAGCGATTGCCTCTGCCGCTGCTATCTGCGCCCGAGGTATCAACATACGTGAGGGCGCGTTACAGGATTGCCCGGTGTTGTTGTACATATGCATGACGCCCCGAGTGACGGCCTCCTCAAGATTGACATCGTCCAACAGAATATTGGGAGACTTCCCGCCCAACTCCTGAGTGACTCGCTTGATACTGGGCGCGGCATTTTGCGCAACCAGGGATCCTGCTCGCGTTGAACCGGTGAAAGAAACCATATCAATTTCGGGGTGGCCGGAGATTGCTGTTCCTACACCAGGTCCATCACCATTAACCATATTAAACACGCCAGCAGGAACACCCGCCTCGTCAACGATTTCGGCGAACAAATAACCCGACAGAGGTGCAACCTCAGAGGGCTTAAGCACAACGGTACAGCCCACTGCCAGTGCTGGCCCCACTTTGCATGTAATCTGGTTCATGGGCCAGTTCCAGGGAGTGATCATGCCGCAAACGCCAATCGGCTCCTTGATAATTCGGCTGTTACCAGCCATCTCTTCAAACTCGTAGCTCTGCAGAATTTCCAGCGCAGTGGCGAGATGCCCAAGACCAGAAGCGGCCTGTGCTTCGATGGCGAGTTTAGATGGCGCACCCATCTCATCAGAAATGGCGTCGGCAATATCAGTTAAGCGCTTCTGATAGGTCTCTACCAGCGCTGCAAGAATGGCAATACGCTCTTCACGGGCGCTGCGACCAAAGGTGGCAAATGCATTTCTGGCGGCCATGGCAGCCTTATCGACATCTGCTGCAGAGCCTATGGAAATAGTGGCACACACCTGCTCGTTAGCTGGATTAATAACATCCAGGGACTTTGGCGTCACCGGATCGACCCACTCACCATTAATATAAAACTTATCGTAGACTCTCATCGTTCATCTCCAGCAGCAGCTGCCTGTATCGGTTGGTTTGGGAAATCTCATGCCCCTGACGGCTCCGCCGAAGTCATAAGTTTTCAATTGGGGTTGGGAATATAGCATCGCTCGCAAGTTCCAGCCAACCCATAGAATGACGGAGGCAAGCACCTGATTAAAAAGCACCTTACCGAATCCGGCAAGATGCTTCCAAGAGTCAGTCGAGCAACAACGATGCAAGGCGTTTGCGATGGTGGTAGGCATCGCCAAAGACCTGCTGAGACCACTGGGCGCGGCGAATGTAAAGCTGTGCATCGCATTCATAGGTAAAACCCATACCGCCGTGAAACTGGACAGCTCGATCAGCAGCAAACTTGAGTGCTTCACTGGCCTGGGCCTTGGCCATGCGACACGCAGATTCTGCATCTTCATCCAAACTGGCTTCGGACACCAGTGTGGCCGCGTGATACACAAACGAACGGGCGTTATCCATGTCGCATAGCACCTCCACCATAGGATGCTTGAGAGACTGGTAGGAGCCAATTAAGTGTCCAAATTGTTTGCGCGTTTTCAGGTAATCGACTGTTAGATCCATACAGGCCGCGGTACTACCCGCAGCCTCCGCTGCATAAAGCAGTGCACCCAGCAGGCGTAGGTCCCGAATAATCGCAGTCGCATCTCCCGATAACAGGCTATCAGAGCTGACAGTTGCGCCGGTAAAGTCCACTCGCGAGCTGCGGCGGGTTTCATCGATGTTAGTTTGCCGACGTACCGCTCCTTCACCCAGCGCGGATGCAGGCACCAGCAACAGCCTTGCCTCATTTTGATAGGTGGCAGACACCAGAAACAGTTCGGCTTGCACAGCATACGCGACCTGGGTCTTGCTGCCGGCGAGCTGCAAGTCCCCTCCGGCATCGGTAGCCGTCAGCTCAATTGTGTCCTCTCCCCAATCCCCTGACTCCAATAGGGCCAGAGTGGCGATTTGCCCACCCACAATTGCGGGCAAATGACGCTCGCACAAAGCATGAGATTGAGCTCGCTGTAGCGCCTCGGCTACCAGCACTGTAGTAATGTAAGGTGTGCTGAGAAGTCTTTTACCCATGCACTCCACAATCGGTATTGCACTACCCATACCCAGGCCTGAGCCTCCATGTGCCTCACCGACAGCCACCCCTAACCAACCCAGTTCGGCAATTTCCTGCCAGACTTGAGCGTCGAAACCACTCTCAGACTGCAGCAAAGCCCTCACTGCGGGAATCGCAGACCGATCTCGGCAGAACTCACGAGCCGTATCCAACAGCATGCCCTGCTCTTCGCTGAGGCCTATGGCCATATTACTCTTCTTCATAAGCCGCCCCTCAGCTCTTGGGCAGGCCCAAGACCTGCTCACCAATAATATTGCACTGTATTTGCGAAGTTCCGCCGCCGATAGTCGTGGCAAAGTTATTGAAATATGCCCGCTGCCAGAAACCGCCAGCAATCGTATCCTCATCACCCACATAGAGGCCACCTAGCCCCCCTTGTATTTCCAGCCCATACTGGCGCATGCGCCGCTGGTATTCGCTGACACGCAATTTATAAGACAAGAGCAGCGACATTGGATAATCGGAATTGAGATCACCAAGTGTTGAACGTTTGTCCGCCAAACCCAGGGCCTTTTCGTCCATGATCAGCTGCACCAGTCTGTCGCGAACAACCGGATCTTCCAACAAGGGTGCTCCGTCTCGCTTCACTGAACGCACCTCATCAATCAGGTCTGCAATACTCACTCGCACCTGTACTTGTCCGCCTGCGGCGCCTGCTGCTGCACCACGCTCGTATTGCAGGGTTTGCATCGCCACTCGCCAACCGTTTCCTTCACCACCGATAAGACAGCTGGCGGGAATGCGTGCATCGGTAAAAAACGTCTCCGTAAATCCGTACTCGCCTGTAATTTTTTGAATCGGCCGGGTATCGATTCCGGTTCCATGCATCGGAGAAAGGAAGAAGGAAAGACCATCGTACTTGCGCTTCGTAGTGGGGTCTGTGCGCGCTAGCAAAATCATGTACTTGGCATAGTTACCCATGGTCGTCCATATTTTGCTGCCGTTGATGATGTAATCTTCACCGTCACGGACAGCGCGAGTCTGGGCGTTGCCCAGGTCAGATCCATGATCTGGTTCAGAAAAGCCCTGGCACCATATATCCTCTGCACTGAGTATGCCCTTGATGTATTTGGCCTTATCCTCTTCGGTCCCTATATCCAGAATCAGCGGACCCGCCCAACCCAATCCAATAACGTTAAACGTAATGGGGGTTCTGTGGCGTCGCAATTCACGATTGATCTCATTCTGGAAGGCCGGATGCATTCCACGGCCACCGTATTGTTCTGGCCAATGCACCCCAAGATAACCGGCGCTCCACAATTTATGCTGCCACTCTCGCAAAAATTCCAGCTGTTGGTCACTGCCAACTTCCATAAATGTCTGGGGTAGAAGAAACCCTGGATCAGCAGGATTGTGCTCTTCCAACCATCCGGAAACTTCCGCGCGAAAATCTGCAAGCTCCGAGGCACTCGGGGCGTGGTCACTCATAATTTCACCTTTTTTTTAGGGCTAAGCGCTCTGGCGATTTATAACTCGCCGTTTATGTACTTATTCAGGGTCTGGTGGAAGTGGCGAATACGGACTTCATGATAATTGGCCAACACCACCTTTGCTGACTCTACATTATGCATGCCTTTCTGGATTTTTGGCATATTGAACAAGTCCTGGTCAAAAATACTTCCCAAAGACACACCCAACTCGGGTGCCTCGGAGAACAGCTCACCCTCTCCCAAGCGATGCAGCGGTGTATCTTTGGGTCGTTCAGCGTCACTGGCCAATTGACATAACACCCTCACTGCCATGGGGGCAATGGTGTGATCATCGCCATGGAGACGGAGATGCCGGGTGGTAGTAAAGTACAAGCCCGCCCGGAATAAGCAGGTAACTCGGCTGCAAACTTGTCCATGTTAATGAATACCCAAACATAAGGCGTGCTTTTTAGGGCGCGTCCAGTTTTTAGCTGAAGGGATGATAAGAGCAGAAAAAAATCTCTTCATTTTCATTACCACCTAACCCATGCTGTCGAGACAGCGCTGGGCGTAATCCATAACAAACGGATAGTCGGGCTTACCATTGGGCGCCCGATTCAGTGATTGCGCCGCGAAAATCAGTCTGGGGATTTTATAGTCTGCCAGCTTATGAGCCGCAAAGGCTTGAATGGATCGTATATCCAGAGAAGCGTCATCTCTGTCAGTTCGCTGCACCACGGCCGTCACTTGCTTGCCAAATCGAGAGTGAGGAAGCCCCACCACTACGACATCGTCTATGTCGGGGTGCTCTAACAACACCCGTTCAACTTCGACGGTATATACTTTTTCACCACCAGTATTAACCACGGTGCTGTCTCGACCCAGCAACTCCAGCATGCCATCGGCGCGAACCGTGCAACGGTCGCCCGTGCGCACGTAGCGCTCGCCGTTAATAGTGACAAAAGTATTGGCCGTCTCCTGCGGAGCATTGTAATAGCCCCGGGGCATGTTGCCACCTGAGTAGGCAATTCCCACCACACCGCTACCCGGCTCGACTTCCTGCAGTTCGTCATCAAACACCCGGGTGGTCCGCTGAGGCGCGAATACACCCGCCTCCGGAGTGCACACCGCATAGCCTGAGGTCTCGGTGGAACCCAAGGAGTCAAAAATAATTAAGTCCGGCTGATGTCGATAAAGCCCTTGCCTGCAGGCGTTACTGAGAGAGGCCCCAGAAGACACTAGCATCTTAAGCGAATCAATTAAGCCTTCTTCAGGCCTGACATCCAAAACCTCAAGCAGCGGCATAGTAAAAGCGTCACCGACCAAGACCACACTGCCAACACCCAGGTCTTTAATCGCCTGCACGGCTGCCGCCGCATCGAAGCGTTCCCCGGCAATCGTCGCCACCGGCACACCTTGCGCAACCAGCATAATAGCCATCATCAAACCGGCGCCATGCATCAGTGGACTAAGGCACAAAAATGGCGCTGACTGTGGCAGACGTGCCACGTTGGCAACATGCTCTTCAAGCTGAACAGGATGCTCCGCAAGGCCCAGGGATATCATGCCGACCCCGGTCGATACGTTCTGCTTACGCCAGATGTCCTCGTGTCGCCACTGCACGCCCTTGGGTAATCCGGTAGTGCCACCCGTTGCGATTACAATAAGATCGTCGCTGCTCGTGGCAGGCTGAAAGTCAGAGCAACTATAATCGTACAGAGCACTTATTCTGGCGTCTTTTCCACTGCCTCCTACGCAGATAAAACAAACGGTTTTTTTCAACCTGGATCGCACTCGCTCAACACGCTCGGTAAAATCCTCGTCGTAAATCAACACTTGCAGGTCGAGCCCATTGCACAGGTCCAATAGCTCATCGTCCTGGTAACGGTAGTTGACGTTCACGTGACTGAGGCCGGCCAGACCTGCACCAACAAACGATTCCATGTAAGCATTTGAATTGCGCATGTAATGGCCCACATGGGCACCCGGCGAGAGACCCTGCGCTTGCAGGTAACTGCCTATTCCAACGGCACGTCTACGCAGTTCGCGGTAAGTGACTGACTTTCCATTGTGAATCAGGGCAGGACGATCGGCGCAGTCTCCCTCCCCCAATTGATGGACTGCCTCGGCGAAATTCCAGTTAGCCATGTTCCCGTCTACCATATTTCGGAAATCGCGCGCAGACTCTCAACGTCACTGGCCGTCACCAACATTGTTGTAACTCTGGAATCACGCCAGGCCTGAAGTCGATCCCGAATACGATCTACCGGGCCAACCAGCGCCATCGCATCGGCCAAGTCATCGGGTATCACACGGGCTGCTTCATCGCGTTTGTCTTCCATGAACAACTGCTGAATTTTGTCAGCCTCAGCCTCGTAGCCCATGCGAATAAACAGGTTTTTGTGAAAGTTGGTGGTTTTGGCACCCATGCCCCCAATATAAAAGCTAAGAAAATATTTAAAGGCCAACAGCCCTGCTTCAATATCATCGGTGATCGTCACGTTCACCATCTGTGCAATATCAAAATCTGGGGGAGCATTTTCCAGGGACTGTGAGTAGACGCTCTCATCATAGGGGTTATAAAAAAGCGGCAACCAACCGTCGGCAATCTCGGCTGCAAGAGCGATATTTTTTGGGCCTTCAGCCCCCATGTAAATCGGAATACGGTTGCGTAGCGGATGTACAATAGGTTTCAGAGACTTACCCAGGCCAGCGCCATCCTCGCCCTTGTAAGGCAGCGGGTAGTGAGGGCCATCGTTTGTGACCGGCCCTTCTCGGGCAAATACCTGGCGGATGATATCGATGTATTCACGAGTTCTGGCAAGAGGCTTGGGGAATGGACGCCCATACCAGCCCTCCACCACCTGCGGGCCGGAAACGCCCAGTCCCAGCATGAAGCGGCCGTTGGAAAGCATATCCAGAGTGAGGGCATGCATGGCACAGGAGGTAGGTGTTCGCCCAGACAACTGCACCACCGCTGTACCTAACTTGATTTTTTCAGTCTGGGCACCAATCCAGGCTAGTGGAGTAAAGGCATCGTTACCCCAGGCCTCTGCAGACCATACCGAATCGAAGCCCAAACGCTCAGCTTCTTGGGCAATTTCAACAAAGTTGGGATGAGGCGCTGCTCCCCAGTATCCCTGGGCCAGGCCCAGTTTAAAATCAGGCATTTGCTTTCCCTTAAAAATACAGGATGTACTGCTTTTTTCAATTATGCCATCCTATGCACTCAAAGCCAGCAATGCAATTCACTGCGGTAACCAAATACCCTTTAGGACCAATTCATGCATCAACAGCTCCCGGATAATACCCCCATTCTCGTCGGTGCGGGGCAGTACACCGAGCACCTTAACAAGCAAGACGCTCCGTCACTGCATCCACCAATGGAGCTAGCGGCCAGGGCCTGCAGCGCGGCCATAGCTGATGCAGGTGGCACTTTGCTAGCCACTGACATTGATGCTATCGCTGTGATTCGGCTGTTTTCAGATTCTGCGCCTTTGTGGGCCTGCCCTTTTGGCAGAAGTAACAACCCACCACAATCGATTGCCCAACGACTGGGCGCTAATCCCAAAAAACGCATTTACAGTAATGTTGGTGGCAACTCACCGCTGCAATTGCTCGCTGAACTTTCTGGAGCTATTGCGCGCGGGGATATAGATTGCGCCTTGGTCGCTGGCGCAGAGGCGATTGCCAGTCAGCGCCATGCACAACGAAGCGGGAAAGAACTTGACTGGGCGGAAAACTACGACCACCCATTGGACAGCCGCGAATACACCGAACGCTTTGCCGCGCCGGCCGAGCTTGCCAGCGACATGTATCTTCCTGCGCATTACTACGCGTTAATAGAGAACTTGCGCGCGCATCAGCAAGGCAATGACGAGCAAAGCCATCGCCAACAAATGGCACGGCTATTGACCCCATTATCTGAAGTCGCTGGTGATAACCCATTCGCTTATTTTTACCAGGACCATAAAGCAGAAGACCTGATTAGTGATGCCAACGGCAACTACGCACTATGCGTGCCCTACAACAAGTTGATGGTGGCACAGGATGCTGTCAATCAAGCCGCGGCAATCGTTCTCATCAGTGCCGGCAAAGCCAGGGAACTGGGCATTGACCCCGATAAATGGGTATTGCAACTCGGCTATGCAGAAGGCAACGATAACTGCTTGTTTGAGCGCAGCGACCCTGGCACCTCACAAGCAATGCAAGCCGTTATGAGCACAGCACTGCAGCGAGCAAATTGCTCCCAACAAGACATGGACCTTCTTGATATCTACAGCTGCTTTCCCTGTGCTGTCGAGGCCGTCAGAGATGCACTGGGCATCACTGCTGATGATCCAAGACCACTCACTGTTACCGGTGGACTGCCTTTCTTCGGAGGACCGGGCAACAATTACAGCATGCATGCTCTGGCCGAAATGGTCACAAAGTTGCGTAACACTACAAAGCAAGGCCTGGTGACAGCCAATGGGGGGCAGCTGTCCAAACATGCTGCAGTCGTACTTAGTGCTAATGTGCAAGAAAGAGCGATAAGCGTCCTGGACTATAGCGAACTCGACGTCGCAGCCATTGACACATCAACTATTGAGACAGTACCTGAGTGCAGCGCTCCGGTTGCAGGCACCATTTTAACCTACACGATCATTTTTGAGCGAAAGCGCGATGATATGGTGGTTGTTTTAGCTCACGATACTAAAGGGGCACGATTTTTTGCCAGTAGCGTTGATCAAGTAACCGTGACGCAGGCTAAAGATCACAGCCCGATTGGCAAAGACATCGAGGTATGGGCAGAAGAAGACAAATATAAATTCAAGTTCAGGGTTTGACCTCATCCAGGAAGCGAAGGCCAGGCAAGCGCCCCAGATCGGCAACCAGAAGATGCTCAGAGGCTATCGGAAGACTCTGGAAAAATTTGTGATGCATGCTGCCAATTTTAATGTTCTTGCTAACCCTGTTTATTATCAATTGCTATGTATTCAACTTCGACTCTGGCGCCAAATACCGAGCGGCTAGCAGCGAAAGCGCTTTTAGCAAAAAAAGGCGCTGCAAAGTAGGTCTTAAAAACATTATTGAATAAAAACCAATGAAAACTGATTGCCTCCCGGTACTTGATAGGCTTACTCCGAAAGTTTTATTTCTGGGTTGATGGCAAGTAACCTTGTATCGCGCGCTACCGGAGCGTCAAATGTCACTCTAGTAATGGAGTTAGCCGGGGCAAGTCTGGCCTATCAATATGTTTGTGGTCGAGGAGAAACGAATGGTTACGAAAAAGTTGAATTCGCTCTACGTGTCCGCTCCAGTAAATGCGCTTGTAACAGGTATTTTGAGAGAGGATAAAACACTTAAACAAGTTCTCGAGCACGGAAATTTCGGTCTAGGTACATTCAACGACCTAGATGGTGAAATGGTGCTCTTAGGTGGCGTTTTTTATCATCTGCACGCAAACGGCACAACTCATATTGCAGATGTAAATATGAAGACTCCTTACGCCTGTGTCACGCATTTCAAACCAGAGGTTTCGCTGATATGTAATGATGAGCTGACCTTTGATCGTCTAAAAATAAAAATCGACGAGATGGTTTTATCGAAAAATCTAATTTATGCCATACGGGTTGCGGGAACTTTCAAATCAATCAAAGCAAGATCAGTACCGAAGCAAGAAGCTTACAGGCCGCTAGTAGACGTTGCTGGAGATCAGAAAGAATTTCTATTTGAAGATATTGAGGGGACGCTTGTTGGATTTTACACCCCGGACTTTATGGGTTCGGTAACAGTTCCAGGGTACCACCTTCACTTCATATCAAACGATAGGGAAAACGGCGGGCACTTGCTCAGTTGCGTCAGTGGTGATGTTGAGATAAGCGTTCAATACATAGACCAACTCATGCTTGACCTTCCTCACAGCGTGGAATATCTAACGGCCTCTTTAAATAACGATGTTCGCGAAGATCTGGATAAAGCTGAGCACTGACTGACACGTGCTGGTAATGGCAAACACGCATTGAGCAAACTAACCTGAGCACTCTATTCGGCGAGCATCCCCATTTTTTGCCATAGCTAAAACGAGCAGTCGGGCAGCGGCCCTTGTCTTGACCACGGCAACACTACACTTTCCAACCAAGGTGAGCTCGTATACCTCCCTGCCTGGCGTCACGTAGCCAAAACCAAAATAACCGAGTACGCAAGCGCGCCGAATGAGAACGTCAAAACGCTGCTTTCTCGTTCATCGGGGATTTCCTCTTTCAAAACGTTGAGGATCACACCGCCGGCAAGGAATGAAAATAATAAGGCTAGCGCCGACTCATGAACGTCTACAGTCATACCGAGTGTCCAGCCTGCCAAGGGTGCCGCAGCAAGGATCAGCCTGCCCTTGTTTTCATATAGCCTCTCATGGTGCTCCATTAAACCATAGTCGTTGACCACGAAGTGTAACGCCATACTGAACAGATAAAGTACCAAGCCTGAAGCGGTATGGTCTAGGCGATGCACCAAGAGATAACCCACAATTACGTTATACATAGCGAATGCGCCGACATGTAGCCAGAAAATAGCGCTCCCGCTGTTGCTCTCACTGGTCGCCACTTTGGATCGGGCTCTGGCAGCCTTTTCTATAACATAAAAAAAGAGAAGCCCGCAAAGTGCGGCTAGGTAAATATGATCTTCCAGCGCCTTGAAGGTGACATGACTCCCAAGGTGCTCCGCTACGATTTCTTGTTTTTCGTTGAGTTCCGGGAGCAGGTGAACAAAGACATATGAAACTGAAATCCCGCCTGCCAGTGACAACCAGCGACTGCGCGGTCTTAACCGGAAGTCACAAAGTCGATGCGCGAATAGATGTACACATGCTAGAAAAAAGGCCGAGGTTATTGAAGCAAAAACCATAAGGTTCCCTACTATTTTCAGTTACTGGATCTGCATTGGAAAAACCTTCTACTGACCTAGGTTCTTCATACTGATAGCCGCTAATCTTTAGATCGCTTACGTTCGAAGTGATGCTAGATGGCAACTTTACTTGCCAGCATCAATGCGACAACAATAGGTAGCGGCACAACTTTCCACTGCCCTGAATAGTATGTCATTGGGGCTTGATTATGAAATATAGTCGGTAACATGGCTCACGGCGATAAAAGCGGGGCCCGGCTGCTCGGGAGACTACTTAATCATTTAAGCGCGGTGCACCCCTTAAGGTTTTTAAGCCCAGCGCTTTATGAATCGCCACAAACTTGCTAAACGCCTTTCAATAATAAAATTCTCTGCGGTCTATGTTTAGTCTTGGGAAAGTCGTTTGACTGTTCACGGCAGCACGAATCAACTCCTGAACAGCCCAAGTGTGGGCAACCAGACTGCCCGCTGTGAGGTGAAAACGGTCACTTGGGACATGATTTAGTTTTCGAAAGTTGAATGCGCGCTTTCATCTCAAAGCGGAAATTCGCGCCACTGAGAGGCAACTCAGTTTTCGGGTCCGGAACAACAAGTCTATAATGCGTCTTGAGTGCTCTCAACGCGACACGACATGTTTACGAAAACCAGACGCCGGCCACTATATCTCATCCTCTCCTTGCTACTCTTGTATGGGTGCGAACACGCGGATAGCCCAGCAGAAGTGGCTTATTTCTGCCAAACCCTGAATCAGATCAACGCAGGCGGTGTTGATACGAGCGGTCTCCGCGAACTTGAAGGGCACGCCCTAGTTGTTGAGAATTTGCTCGGAGCCTCACCACCAAGTATTCGTGGGGAATTGGGACATGTACATAAAACGATAGATGACTGGGCTGCTGCAGTCAGCGGGGATCGTCCTATGATCGAAACGTTCAAGCAACTCAGCGATCCACAGCTTGTCGGTAGCGAGGGACGCCTCTCCGACTATATTGCAAATAACTGTGACCTGGATCTCGGTGGCTTGCCATGGTTAGAAGATAAGGAGCAAGACACTGCGCCTGTCTGCCCTGGCTGGCCGAGAGTTGGTACTCCACTAAACTTCAACTTCTTTCCCAACTTGCCAGATATTGCCGGGTCCAATTACTTCTCGAATACCTTCATAGTTTCAAAATGGGCTGCCCGAATTGGCTTGAACTCACTCAGGGGCGCATTCGTTGTTGAGCCAGGAGCCCGAGTCGAGTTTCGCGGTCAATATCCCGAGGCTCGATATTTTGGTTTTCACCCCAATGACATGGATCTAAATAACCTGAATACGCTTCGTGACGCAGAATTGGCAGCTGATCCTGGTTTCAGGAATCCCTATGTTGATCAATCTGCGCCGGCGTCTGGTCAATACTACACGGCTACTCTCGTGTTTACTTCACCTCCCGAGCGACCCCAACCCAATACTAGCTATGTCGGCGAACGAAAGCTGGGCGGCGCTAATCAATTTGTAATGAATTTGCTGCGCATGTATCACGTTGACTCCGGAAACCGCCCTGGCTCCGGTTCAGTTCCATTGCCTTCGCTAAAAATATATGACGCGGCCGGAAATTCTACGCTCGAATTCCCTGAGTGTGATCTATTTAAATCTGGTCCAGACGTCGTTCAGTCGAGACGGCGTTTTCCTGCGCTTCCCGTAATCGATCATAGGGCGAAAAAGCAGCCCAAATGGAGCACTTCGTCAAATTTTGAAGCTCAGTCAGACACTTTAGCTAATGCGGACGTACAGTACCTGTCCACCCATTACAGCTCACGTTTCGGTGAGTTATTGGTGATAAGGGGCAAGTTTTTGAGTGCGCCAGACACGCGGGCTGGTGCGAGCCCTGCGATGGACAGCCAGGTCAGGCTCTACAATGTTTGCAACTACAATTTCTGGAATGGAAGTGCCATTCAGTGCTTATTGGACAACGAACTGATTCGGGATAGTGAGGACTTCTATACACTAGTGATATCCACGATAGAAGACCGACCTGAGAATATAAACGAATCTTCGGCAACGTGGCTTGATTGGGGACCATATCTAGATGGTCAGGTAAGTTTTCGCTATGTGTACCGAGATAACCCTTTCGTGCAAGCGATAGCGGCCGGTTTGAGGGGTGAGCCTGTAACTCCTGGCCTGGCGATCTATGTGCCCCAGGCGGCACACTGTGATAAAAAAACTTTTGAGCAAGGGGGGTGGTTGGCTTGTTTGGAAGCGAATTCCAACGTCTACTAGTATTCGCTGACCTATAGTCGGCGTCCTGGCCGTGGGGAAATTAGGCGAAAGAGGACACTATAGACCTTGAACGGGCATGAAAGCTGAAACCCCCGCTTTCACCTAACAGGAGGCATTAGCGAGGGGTGAAAATCGGAAAAACGGGGGCTGCTTTTTGCCAACAGTGAAAACTAGTTGGAAGAAGTGCGGAAGCTAAACCAGTTTTAGAAGCCATAGTTCATGTTACTTGCGTGTCAGTTAATTCTATAACCGCCATAATTCGTAATCCTGAAGCGATTTTGGTTTTTGCCTTTATTCTGCCTAGCACGTATCGTGATGATCGCCTTTTGAATATTAGTATTAGGGCACTCTTTTTCCATTTCATGAAGGTTTTTGACTAGTGTGTCAAAAAAGAGATCAGGGAGCTCTTGCGTGACCACATTGGGAACACTGGCCCCACACTCACTAATCTTTTTGCTTATAACCTTCGCTAAGTTCACCAGCGAGTACTTTATCCAAGCATTCTCGTAAACAGACTCAGGCTCACGGCGCCTCTTACAGACCTCGACGAAGTTTGCCTGAGCCTCAGTTTCGGGCAATAGTTTTCCCAAAGCGAGCGCCTCCAGCCAATATCCACGCGAGTCGACAGCCTGAAATTCTTGTGAAGTTAGTCCCGCAATACCGAAAGCTCTACGATATCCGCGATCGATCAGATATCCTTTTTTTTTGCCAGTTGGCGGTGGTTGTTATCTACCATGTGATACTCCTTTGCCAATTGGGGTGAAGGGAAAAGATAACGTTGCGACCAAGATCACACCATGTCAGAACCCGCCGAAAGCATGACCATGCGCGCCACTATCCGCTTTCACCTCAAAAGCGACAGGAGGCTCTTAGCTAATCAGGCAAATATTGGGGCGGCAGGATTTAAACTCTTTTTGTTTGAGGAACTTTGTTTTCCTGGTCGCAAGGTAGAGCTGGGAAGGTGAATTTTTCTATTAAATCGGCATGTTTTTTGGCTCAAGAAGTGGCCCAGTGGAGGAGGTCTAACTACTGGCCAGCTCTCGTTAGGCGCCCAACTCAAGAGAGGTGGACTCAGACTTGGATGTATTTATAAAACGCGTAGTTACAGCCGGCTATTTTCTCTACTTCACAAAATGCGTTATACTTCTCAGGTCTGAATTTTGCCTGTGCGGTATCTAGGAGCTTAGTGATGAAAGCATTAATTCTTGTGGTCTGCCTCGCCCTACCTGTCAGCCTCGCTGTCGCTGACAACCAGCAGCGGCACGCGTATTTTGGTGACACACACCTCCACACCTCCTTTTCTCCCGACGCCGGCATGGCCGGCACCAAAGTCGGCCCCAATGACGCCTACCGTTTTGTGCTGGGTGAGACAGTAACGAGTAGCACCGGGCAGGAAGCGACGATCTCAAAGCCTCTCGACTTCGTTGTGATTGCGGACCACGCTGAAAATCTTGGGCTGGCAGATGCCATTGCGAGTGCGGACCCAGGCTTACTGTCAGATCCGTTCGGTAAGCAACTGTATGATCTCGTTATGGCCGGTAAAGGTATCGATGCCTTTAATGCGCTGGTCCAGAAAATGGCCAAAGGCGCAGAAGCGAAAATCAAGAGCGAATCCATGTTGCGCAACGCATGGACCAAAATCATGGAGCTCGCCGACCATTACAACGACCCTGGCGAATTCACCGCCTTTATTGGTTATGAGTGGACCTCGCAACCCGGCGGTAACAATCTGCACCGGGTGGTGGTGTTTCGGGGCAATAAAGCGAGCGTCGAACCCGTGTTGCCGTTCTCTCTCTTCGACTCGGAGAACGTGGAGGACCTCTGGGACTATATGGCGGCCTATGAAAAAGATACGGGCGGTCAGGTGTTGGCAATCCCCCATAACGGCAACCTGTCCAGTGGCATGATGTTTGCGCCCCAGTATCAAACTACAGGACAGCCGATCGATAAAGCGTACGCAGAGAATCGCTCGCGCTGGGAGCCTATTGTAGAGGTTACCCAGTCCAAGGGTACGGGTGAGGCGCACCCGTTTCTGTCCCCCGACGATAAATTCGCGGATTTCGAAATTGTCGACACTACCAACCTGGGCGGTACAGCCCAAAGAACGACTGACATGATTCAGTACGAGTACGCTCGCTCGGCACTCAAAATGGGTCTTGAATTTGACAAGACACTCGGCGCCAACCCGTTCAAATTTGGCATGGTGGGCAGCACCGACAGCCACGCGGGATTACCCGCCACCCGCGAGGATAACTGGTGGGGCAAAGCGCCCTTTCTGGAGCCCAGCCCCAATCGCTGGAAAGATGTGCTGATTCGATCCTCCCTAGACCCGGCGCTTGATCTGACCGCCCTGCAGCTCGCCGCATCCGGCCTGGCAGGCGTGTGGGCCGCCGACAACACCCGCGAGGCTATATGGGATGCAATGGCGCGCAGAGAGGTATTCGGCACGACAGGCACCCGACTGCAGGTGCGGGTATTCGGTGGCTACGATTTTGGCCCTGACGACCTAGAGGGGCTTGACCTTGCTGCCAAGGGCTATGCGTCGGGGGTGCCCATGGGAGGCGATTTGGCTGTCGCACCCGAGGGCAACAGCCCCGGTTTCCTGGTTGAGGCAATGCGGGATCCCAACGGTGCCAATCTTGATCGAATCCAGATTGTGAAAGGCTGGCTCGACACCAATGGCGTCTCTCAGGAGGCGGTGTATGACGTGGTTTGGAGCAACCCAGACACCCGGAAGTTGGACGCGGAGGGCAATCTGCCATCAGTAGACTCCACCGTCGACGAAAAAGAGGCCACTTACAGCAACTCCATCGGCGCGGCTTCTCTTCGAGGATATTGGCAGGACTCTACTTTCGATCCAGATCAGAGCGCCTTTTACTATGTGAGGGTCATGGAGATCCCCACGCCAAGATGGCTGGCTTACGACCGCAAGAATTACGATCTTTACGATGAAATGCCAGACGACGTGCGTTATAGCTCTCAGGAACGGGCCTACAGCAGCCCAATCTGGTACTCGCCCCGCTGACCTTCTCTGGAATAGCCCCCACAGGGCGGGGTCTGTCGTTTATAGCGGTAAAGGAGGGATTAATTGAAGCATAGGACCTATAAACGGCCTAGCAAGTGCAGGTATCCCTGCTGACATTGCAACGATCGGTCGATGACCTGATTGATCAGCAACTCGCCCAAATGAAAAATTTGCTACAACGCAAGCTCCGTTACCTGTGCGTCGTCAGACCATATGGCACCAATGGGGCCTGTCAAAATGTTTGCCCTAGCTAGAGATCCGTCTCATTCGGTGTCAACTGTCTGAACCAACCAAGAGCTAATCTATTTATTAATCGTCATCGTCATCCTTGCCTAGCCTCTCGCCTTGTTTGCCTCTGACACCATCCCGAACTTCTTCCTGCTTGCAATCACGTTTATCCTTGCCAACCCTACCTTCCTCCTGGCGACAATCTCTTTTGTCCTGGCGCTCATCCGATCTACCACGCTCTTCTCGGCGGTCTTGGCGGTCATCAGGGTCGGCGTAACTCAATATCGGGGTCGCTATAAGTAATGCGCTCGTGATAATTGCGAATATTCTCTTCATTTTGGTTTCTCCTTAAAGCAGTTTTTGCTATCGACGGTAAGATCTTGATCACATTAAACCATGAAACTGAAAGTACGCGGAAGCTTCCGATTGAGGTCCCAAAACCGATATCAAGAAAGGGGGAATGTCCGCTTTCACCTCAAAGCGGACTTCAGCTGAAGAAAAATTGAACCGTTAGAATGTCTGCTTTATGCTGCGACCTCAATCGGTCGATGCAACAAATAACCGTCACTCCCTGACACTTGACTAAACCAGGCCTACTTTTGGAGACAGATTGTTCGGTAGTGTCGCCTGGCCCACAAAATATCAGTGATCTATCAAAACGACTTTTACTTCGGTATAAGTGTGGTTTAAGCCTGAGCACTGTCTAGATGACGCAAAAACAAAAACCGGTAATCATCATCGGAGGTGGGATCTCTGGCCTATCGGCGGCAAAGCGACTGAAGGAAGCGGACGTGCCGATCATACTTCTGGAAGGAAGGGATCGCCTGGGCGGCCGCGCGCACACGCTCGATATTGCGGGGAACCAGGCCTCCTGGGTCGAACTGGGACCCTTCTGGATTGAGGACCATCTGACTAACCCCGCCTACCACTTATTGAGGGACATCGGGGCCGAAGTTCATCAACACGATATTGGCGCCTCAACGGTGCGGATCTATGACCAACGTTCGGCGCGTTGGCTAGGGTGGACAACGACACTGTGGGCGTTTATCAAGCTTGGTTGGAGCTTTAGCCGGTTCGGTAAACTTCGGCCGAATACCTCTACGTTTAATAACCTGGGTGAGCGAATCGACGTCGTACTTGGCAAGCGACCCAAACGTGAGCATCTCTACCTGTTCAAGATATTCTCCGAGAGTCTGAACGGTGGCTCCACCTGCGACACACACCAGAATCAGTTAAGCGATGACCTCTGGGAGTTCACCAACCATGACGAAAAGAGTCAGGTCTTGATTTCTGGTGGATTCCGCCTATTGGTGGAGTTGTTGCGTGATTCTCTGTCTGCTGACGAGGTGATGCTGAGTCAGACTGTCTCACGAATCTCGATTCAACAGGACACTTCCGCCCAAGCGCCCGTGCAAGTTGCGACGGCCGACGGAAAGATCTTCGAAGGCTCCCATGTCATCGTTACCGTCCCGCTTGGTGTATTGAAGGCTGGAACCATCACATTTGATCCACCGCTCCCCACCAGTAAGCAGGACGTAATCGAGCGCATCGGCTTCGGAAGTGTCGAAAAGGTCGTCATGACGTTCAAAAACAGCTTCTGGCGTAGAAACCCAAAGAAGCAAGACCATTTCTTCAGTATTCCCGATCCTATCGCTTCCCACGGCAGTTTCTTCGATGTATCGATGTCATCTGGTGCTGGGCCGGGTTCACCCACATCTCCCTGTCTTGCTAGCGTATTCGGCCCGCCTAAGGCTGCGTGGGTGGCGGAGAACCCTGAAGCGGCCGTAGAAGAGGCGCTATCTGAGCTACAGATGATGTTCCCCGATACGTTTGAGCCTCCCGTCGCGACAGCCGCATCCAACTGGACCACCAGTCCCTTCTCAGGGGGCTGCTACCCTTACACGAGCGTCGACACGCAGCCCGGTGACTTTATTCGATTTGCGGAACCGACGCACCATGGGAGAGTCCTGTTCGCTGGAGACACTTGCGCGGTGGGAGTCGGCCTGGGTTATGTAGAAGGAGCCATGGCCGCAGGTGAGCGGGCAGCGGATACAATAATCGCCACGGTGGCTGATTCCCAATAGGTATGAGCATGACTGAAACCAACACTGCGATTCACGCTACTAGGCTATGGGCAAGTTGCGGGGCATCGTCAAACTGATAAAGGGAACAGAGTTATTATCCCTTTGATTCCCTTCAATAAGCAGAGACCCATGTCCACCATTAGGCGAAAGCGGACGTTATGGACAAGACCGCACTCCTGCGCGGCCAGACCCACTTCAGTTTTTTTTCGTGGCCTTATGCCACGGTTGACCAGAGGTTGCCCACAAACCAGTCAGACATAAAAAAAGGGCTACGGTTTAACGTAACCCTTTGATTTTATGAGTGAGGCTAAGCGGGATCGAACCGCTGACCTCAACACTGCCAGTGTTTGGAATACTACTGCACCGCTGCGGTGCAACTCCGAGCTATAATGCACTCTCCGGAGTTGTGAACTGATGCATACCGTGTCGACATCTATAGCAACTACTGAGCTTTAAGTGCAGAAATAATGGGGTCTTCTGAACTATTAATCACCTTGGGGTTTACGCCGTAATGACGTGAAGTGAAGGTGAAGTCATTGCCTTGTGTATCAATATTATTTTTCGCGCTTTCGCCGCAATTAAACGATACGGTGATTGTGCCATCGCTGTTCTTGTCCCACGCATGCGAATTGATGCTGCGGACACCTTCCATCAAGTATTTATCACTATCGTAAGCAGTGATGGAGGTGAAAAACTTATTCTCTGGGTCATTAAATGTCGAGGTATAGCAGGTGCCGGCCTTCATTTTAGAGCTGTTGGCGTATTTATTCCCAACAAACGCTTCAGGGCTTGCTCCTCCCCAGCCTGCGGCATTTTCTAAATTCCACTGGTGTAGATCGGTGACTTCTTTAGACGTGCGAGGAAACGTGTAGGTGAAGTTATCCATGCTGTTCACTTCTTGTGTGTATTTCTTTACCCACTCTTCGACTTCGTCGTAATCGTAAGGCTGCACCTGATACGTCGTGGCGAAATTAAGGTCAGTTACATCCACTTTATCTAAATTTGCTTTAGCGACGTCGATCCCATTCTCAGTCCCAGAGCGATAAATCAGGAACGCGTATTGCGATTCAACCGGCAGGTTATAGTCACCATCTTCTACAACATATTGCTGCCCGTGTCCGCGTTCGGTTACCACTTGTACGGCGAGGTAGTTATCAGTGTCAGGTATTGAAAACGTCACCTTGCCATCGACGGCTTCTACAATGGCCGAACCATAAAGGGTGTCGTCGTTCATTTGCACAGTTGCGGCTGCTTTACCGCGAGGAGGCAGGCCGGGCATTATGACAAACATCTTGTTCGCACCCTGCTTGGCCCAGTTACGGTAGTTTCGCGCCGTTTCAGCGTGAGAGAAGTTTTCTTCCGTTACCGGAATGGTCGTTTCGCTGGCTGCAATGTTAATCGAGGCAACTAGAGGGATTGCAGAGATCAGAAGAGTATAATTCCGTACAGTTTTCATTGATGATTACCTTTAGATTTGATTTCTTTTGCGCTGCTATGTCGTCGACAGCTCATTAGTTTTGGTTTTAAAACTTGTCATTATGCAAACACCTGCCACCGTTGTTGAAAATATCTTGGTAGAACAAGCCCGCAGCCGCCAGGCGTTGACGCTGCCCTTAGCAAAAGGTCTGGCCAATTCTATCCTAAGAGTGGCGGCTAAATCATTAGCAAAAGGTAACTTTGAGCAGACAAAGCGGTGGGGAGTATAAGCAGTATCAATGGGATGTCGGGGGTAACCGGTTCGCTGCGGTGAGTCCGTCAAAGTCATCGTCGGAGCGCGTCCTGTTGCCATTATTTCAACAAGGATAGACCGAAGGCTGCTAATAGGTGAAAGCGAACGTCGGGAAACGTGAGTCCACCCTGGCGTAAGTAATGTCCGCTTTCACCTCATACATGATTTCGCCCTAGAATCGAAAAGATGTTCACTTTTGGCCAAAGACAAACACTCCGGAGATCACCGCAGCATTTCGAGTGATGAATTGTGCAA
The DNA here is from genome assembly GCF_026262685.1 of Candidatus Seongchinamella marina. NCBI lineage: Bacteria > Pseudomonadati > Pseudomonadota > Gammaproteobacteria > Cellvibrionales > Halieaceae > Seongchinamella > Candidatus Seongchinamella marina. The sequence goes on along the minus strand of NZ_SHNP01000001.1, from coordinate 525,251 downwards.
GCCAAGGTGCGTAGAATCCCACCTAAAAAGAAACCCAATCAACAGGCCTACAGCGACGTTGATAATGCTATTGAGCCATTTGCGATGACAGATACATCTGCCGACCGAGTTAAGCGCATAAACGCCTGTCCCTCCCTGAATAAGCTTGGGATAATTTAGAGCTCACTTGTGTGTTTTACCAAGAAAAGAATTTTGGGAATGTCTTCCAGCATACTTGGATGAACTACGATAACGATTTACTGAATCTCTACACAATGATCACGGTTGCTAAAAGCATCAGTTCCGCCCCCTTCTCCACTGCCAGGGAGGAATAGGATCGGGGTCAGACCACAGGCCCAGTTTTTGAGCCTGAGCATATTTTTCTGCCTCCTGAAGAGGGCGATTATACTTCGCGTACCTTCGATACCACCACGCATAGCCTCTCTGCACCATCGCTCGGTTGATGTTCTTTCCATCGAGATAGATCGTGCCAACAGTGCGCCCGTACTGGTCTTGCTCCACAACAGCGACACCTACTGTCTGCCCTGCTGTCATTCCCGCTAACGCATCCTTTGCTTGACTGTAATAAGCCTGATCCCTCTCTGGGGCATCAATTCCATACAAACGAATTTTTGTCTTCACTCCATCGCCAAAGACATGAAGTGTATCGCCGTCCGCTACCCTAACCACCTTGCCCGTAATCTCGAAATCAGTAGGAGTGGCCTCTCTTGCAGCGCCCAGGTCCTCAATCTTATCAGCTGCTTTCCTCCATCCAGCCTCGGGTCTGGTGGCATAACCAGTGACTCTGTTTTCGATCGACTTATATGCTGTTTCGACCCAGCTTACTTTGCCTGTGGTGGCATACTGGTAAATACTGAAAACGACTGCAAGTATCACGATATTTCGGGGGGAGAGCACACGAGGTGTTTGCACTTTACTCTTAGATTTTTTGATTGTTTGACCTTCTTTAGGCAGTTCTTTCGCTTCAGTTTGATCTAGAAGCTGACATGATGGGAAGTGTTTATTTAAGCGCAGAAAAAACCCCGCTGAATGCGGGGTCTATGCAGCGGTTTGCCCCCATCGGCTAGGTATTATCTTCTATCCGTGCGTCCGCGTTCTTTTTGACTGAAGCGATCCCGTTTTCCATTCCAGCGTTGCCTGAGTACATCTCGCTCTTGCCAATAGATTGACCATTGGCGGCATTGAGTGAAAAATAAGGTTGCCCTTTCTTCGACACTTTGCGTTCAAATCTGGCGTCATTACCAGCATTGTTCTTCACTGAAGAAATACCATTTTCTGCTGCTTTCTTCGACTCATACAGCTCGCTCGTCAAGATAATCTGGCCATTAGCTGCCTTGAGATTAAACATATGTTTACCGCTAGGGCTTTTTTTAAGATCGTATTTTCCGGCCATCATCTATCTCCATTAGTCGAGTGACGTTACTCGAGCCTAATTTTAGTAAGGAATTGGTAACTTGCCAGCGCACAGCTGGGCAAATTATGTACAAGTCACTGCCCAGCTGAGCTGAATACCAGGTTTTTAGCTCCCTAAAACCTGCTGTTATCTCAAAGCGGACGTTCCGTTACCATTCTCTTGTGTTCGATCGCCTCGATCGCTATTTTAATTTTGACGCCCACATCGCGAGTCTGTGCTTCATGGCCAGTTGAGATAGCTGGTCCGGAGGGATAGGCTGAATGACCTTATCGTGCACCAGCAATCGATAGATATATTCAATTTTATCGGCCGCAGAGTCGGTAGGCTCAAATTCAACCACACCGCGCTCCTCTCCATATTTAACGCCGGCCGCAATCGCTTTTTTGACCATCTCCTTTTCGTTTTTCAGCTTCTTCATAACCTGCTCGCCTCAACCCCGATTAGTAGCCACAATTAGAGCACACTCACTACAACTTCGCCGCACGTTCACCGGCAATCGCAAACAATCCAATATTTCCCTTGGAATACCTGGTCACCAGCTTTGACTTGCAAATTTTCCAGCCGGTATCACTTGGACAATACACGTTAGTGTATTCACCAATCACAAAAGCCGTTTCATCAGGCGTGGCAAAATTGGTTTCAGAGTCGTTAAAAATTATATGTTCTGCGGCCAAATACGCGCGACACTCAATCCCCTCAGGAGTATTCCTGAAGCGGTGATTGGTAATAGCATGCTGGGTCACATCAAAACCATTAATCACGCTCTGCAGGGCTGATAACCAGTCCTCTGCTTTACGCATTGCGCCGGCACCGCCCGTAGCGGCGCCGGTATTGCCGTAATCAATGTGCACCTCATCAGCGAAGCAGCTGCGCACCAGTGGCCAGTTCTTAGTGTCTATTCCCTCACCGTAGTTGTGGTAGGCCTCGATAATTTCATGGCGAGTTTGCGCATCAATCGTTGTCATGCTTGAAATCTCCAGCTAGTCGGGCTTGGGCACGGCACCTTCGGTAATCGTCGTTGTATTGTCTACCACCATTTCGGCGCCGTTTACGGACTTTGACTCGTCTGATGCCAGGAATAAGATCATATTGGCAACGTCCACGGGCTCGCCTACCCACAAGCTATCCATTATGGCAGCGGAGGCAGGATCATTCTCAGCAACAATGTTATACATATTGCGCAGCATGGGCGTTTCCATATTGCCTGGGTGCACCGAATTACAGCGAATACCATACTTCTCTTGAGTGCTAAGACAGGCAACTGATTTGGTCATACCGCGAATAGCACTCTTGGAGGCAGCGTAAGCGAAAATATTCGGACCGCCCTGAATACTAGCCGTCGAGCACATATTGATAATTGAGCCACTACCAGCCGGCTTCATCACCCGCACAGCGTGCTTACATCCATAAAACGTTCCATCGGTTCCAACAGCGTTTACCTTGCGCCAAATCTCTTCAGTGGTGTGCTCAATGCTGGCAAGCTGGACAATCCCGGCGCAGTTAACCAGAACATCGAGACGTCCAAATTCAGCGACCACGCTATCTATCAATGCCTGCCAATTTTGCTCATCGCTCACATTCAGGCGCGCAAACTCTGCCCCATCAATAGCAGCCGCCGCTGCCGCGCCCTGCTCTTCGGCAATGTCCGCCATCACCACCTGGGCACCCTCTTCAGCTAATCGGTGGCACGCAGCCAGACCCAGACCAGAGGCACCGCCGGTAACAATAGCTACTTTTCCTTCAACTCGTTTCATTGCTTTTTCCAAGTTCCTGCTGGTTGTGCCTGTCGCCGCTTGCAATCACATTAAACGGTGATAACATCGAAAAAAGTCAGGCTGTACTGTTTATAATATTGAGATTAACCCAAACACGCAACTCACACCGGAGCGCAACATAATGAACGATAAGGTAGAAAATTACGACGATGTCACTATGTATGGCCTGACGACAGAAAAGATGGAAAAGCTACTGTTGACACAAAACGAACTGACCTTCATCTGGACCAATAAGGCCGGTCATGGCATGGGCGTGACCATGAGTTACATCTGGCGCAAAGGCAGCATCTGGTGCACAGCCACCGAGCAAAGAGCAAGAATGAAGGCCCTGGCCCGCGACCCCCGTTGCAGCGTGGTGATATCCAGTGCCGGCGTTGATGCGGATGTGAGTCAGTCAATCACGTTCAAAGGACACGCCATTCTGCACAAGGATAAAGCGACTAAAGACTGGTTTTATCCAGACTTCGCCCGACATGCCAATAGTCCGGCGCCTACCCCTGAAGCTTTTGTCGCATTTCTGGATACCGACGCGCGGATCATTATTGAAGTTGTCCCTGAAAAGACGATCACATTTGACGGCGGTGTCATGCGAGATACGACAAGCGAGGCTCTTGAAGCATAAAAAAAGACCGCCTCTTCAGGCGATGCCATGCCCATCATTAACTTCTAGCTTAAAAAAAATCAGAAAGAACGCCGCACACTATTACGGGGGAAAGTAATAGTGTGCCCTGCAATAAAAGCTGAGAATGTGCTTTAACCTTCGAGGACCGATTAGTCTCCAGCAGGCACAGTGCCGTCATAGGAGGACTGCGATATTGCATCACCGTCAAATTTAATGGCCTTCTCCGGTATCAGTTCAATCACCACCCGCAACGGTGTATCCAAATGCTGTATCGCGGCCTCTACGGTAGGCGCTGGGTAGGGTGAAATAATCTCTGCCATTGCCGGGTAAAACCAACCCTTGGTGGCCTCATCCTCGTGCAGTTTGACATGGCCCTTGTAAGTGATCGTTTTTCCCGGGCCCATATCAGTACCCATACTGGAAATTACCACCGAAGCTCTGGGATCACGTTTTAAGGCCTTGATACGCGCACGCTGACTGGTAGCGGTCAGCCAGATGGAGCCATCTTTGGCGATGTAATTCATAATCACACCCAGGCCGTGGCCCGCTTTATTGGTCCAGATGAAGTTACACTCAATCTGTTTGTCTACCAGTTCTTTTTCACGCTCGGGTGTCAGTTCGTATAACGTAACGTCTTCGTATCCTTGCATTTCGTTCTCTCTCGTTTTTTAGAAACGCGGCAAGTGCCCCATTTGTTGTCCACCGGCCAAATCGAGAACCTGACCATTAATGTAACCAGATCGCCCACCGTCTGCGAGAAACAGTGCCGCCTCTGCCATATCTACCAGGTTGCCCATTCGGCCCACAGGTGTCGCTTCGATATGACTATCGATAACCGGATCCATGGCAAAAAACATGCTGGTCATATCCGTTTCAATCAAACCTGCCGCGATCGAGTTAAAACGCACTTTCTGGGCACCGTATTCCTGAGCAGCTACCTTCATCGCATAGTCAATTCCCGCTCTCGCACCGGCATAGACAGAAAGTCCCGGACCAGGGATACGGGCGGTCAAAGACGATATCGTGACAACAGAGCCACCATTTTTCATCGAAGCTGCAGCATGCTTGAAAAACAGTAAGGCGCCGATAAAGCTGACTTCAAGGCTGGGGCGAATGCTTTCTGCGGTGAGATCGGCGATCATATCTGCAGCGTGGACGCCTGCCGAATAAATCGCGATATCCACATTGCCGTACTTTTCTACCGTATTGGAAAACAGGCTTTCAATCTGTGATTCATCGGTAACATCACAAGGCAACGCAAGGCCGCCTAACTCAGCTGCCAGTGACTCTAAAGGCTCCTTGCGCCTGGCAGACACAACGACATTGGCGCCTTCCTCGGCCAGTCGCCTTGCTATTGCTGCACCAAAATTTGCTTCACCTGACGCGCCGACAATGACTGCCGTCTTTCCTGTGAGTGTTCCCATAATCTTATCCTTACCGTTTCACGTTTAAATTATTCTTCGAGCCCCACCAATTCGACACTGCGCTGCCAAAGCTCTTCAGCGAGCGCCCCGTCATTGGCCAATTTGTGCTGAGGCTTGGCAACGCGACAATCCTTGAAATAAAGACCCCCACTGTCACCATACTCAGGCGAGATTGCTGCCAGAACCTGGGTAGCTGCCCCCTGTTCGACGTTTTTCATAAACGGGGTTGCCAACACGCCAATCATCGAAAAGAGACCATTCTGATCACGAGCCAATTCCGTGCTGACAACACCTGGATGAACCGCGTGCGCGACAATTCCATTGGCCTCGTAACGCTTACTCAGTTCACGAGCGAACAGATGATTCATCAACTTGGAGTTACCGTAGGCGGGCCAGCCACTAAACTTGCGATTTTCCCAGTTTATATCTTTCAAACCATGCTTTAACGATGCAAAAGACATGGCCAAAGAAGACAGGGCGATCACCCGCGCTCCCTCCGCCGCAGTCAGTGGTTCCAGTAACAAATTGGTGAAGAGGAAATGTGCAAGATGGTTAATCCCCAGATGGGCCTCAAAACCATCGACAGTGCGGCGTTCCATGGGAATCATGATCCCAGCATTATTAATGAGCAGATGCAGCTCTTCACCCCGCTGGCAATATTCTTCAGCCGCTTGCTGGGTCTTATCCAGAGAATTCAGGTCCAGCTCAAGCAGCGATAACTGAGATTCATCAATCGCCCCGCTTGCGCCAAGCAGAATATCTTCCCGGGCTTTCTCAGCTTTTACCTGATCTCTGCAGGCCATTGTCACGTTGGCGCCGCATAGAGCCAGCACACGCGTTGTCTCTTTGCCCAGCCCAGTATTAGCGCCTGTCACCAAAGCATTCTTGCCGCCAAGGTCTGCACCTTGGCTGACCTGCTCCGCCGTCGACCTTTTACCTAATCTCTTTGCCATGTTCGTCTCCGAATCCGTGCTAAACGCGAACCAGTTGTTTGCCAATATTATCGCCATGAAACAGGCGTAACAGAGCTTCCAGTATGCGTTCAAATCCCTCGAGGATATCTTCCCTGTGGTGCAAGTCTCCGTCTAGAAAATGTTGCTTCAGCCAGCTGCACTTTTCTTCGCAGCCGGCGATACCGATAACACAAGCACCGGCGATTCTGGCAATTTGACCTGCTATTGATCCTGTCGCACCGGCAGCGCCGGAAACGACAACAGAGTCTCCTGACTTTGGCTTACCGATTTCTTCCATCCAACCGCGCATGGCAGGTTCAAGGCCGAGGTATCTCACCTGCACCAGAAACTCTCCCTGCCCTAGTTCAGGAATTTCCGTTTTATGAAAGCGCAAGTCACTGAGCTTTACCTCACCCACAGGTCTGGCATTAAGCAAAAATTGGCGGTTAAGTTCAGACACCTGCTAGAGTTCCGACAACACATGGCCGCCATCAATCACTATCTCTGCGCCAGTCATATGGGAACTGGCATCAGAGGCCAGCAGCATCAGGGTACCGTTCATTTCGTGGAGTTCGCCGACTCGCCGTTGCGGTATTTTCTCGATACGATGCTGCGCGTCTTCAGTCTTAAGCCATTGGCGAATCATTTCAGTGGCGAAGTAACCCGGGCATATCGCATTGACGCGGATATTATAAGGTGCCAATTCCAACGCGGCAGTTTTTGTAAACTGCACCACTCCCGCCTTAGCAGCGGCATAATTGGACAACATAGACTGCACGCGCACCGCGAGAATGGATGCAATATTAATAACGCTTCCGCCAACGTCTGCGGCAATCATACGCTTCGCTGCCTCCCTGGTAACGAAGGCCACGCCCTTGAGGTTTGTGTCTACTACGTTTTCCCAGTCTTCATCGCTCAGATCCAGCAACAGCTTGGGAATGGTAATTCCAGCATTGTTGATCACAATGCTGGCAACACCGAATTCGGATTCGATGACGTCTAATGCCGCCGCAATACTGGCAGAACTAGTGACGTCCATGGAAACAGCCATGGCCTGGCCACCAGCGGCAACAATTTCATCTCGAGCAACTTCAACCAATTCAGTGCGTCTGGCGGCTAAAACCACTCTGGCGCCGGACTGCGCCATAACATCAGCGAAATGCCGACCAAATCCGCTAGAGGCCCCGGTGATCAGGACCACTCTGCCTGTGATATCAAATGCCGAAAGCAGGTCGTTCATACTACTATCCCTCAGGCGTTGAGATACTTGTCCAGTGTTTGATGGAAGTGACGAATCCGAATCTCCTGGTAATTCGCCAGAACCACTTCCTTGGACTTTAGATTTTTCAGGCCCTTTTGCACCATTTTCAGGTTACTAAAATCCTGGTCGAATACGCGCCCGATACCGCCCTCAAGGCCAGGCGCCGCAGAAAACAACTGATCTTTATCCAGCTTGTGAACGGGAGCATCGGCAGGGCGTTCGGCGCCATCCGGGTAGCGCATAAGGAAAATGATTTCCATGGTGCACATTTCATGATTGTCACCATACGGCTTCATCCGATATGTCAGATTAGGGTGGAAGCCAGCCCAGGGTGCCAGGTTGGGAAACAGGGAATACAAAATGGAATCCATAATCTCGCTGCGGGTGCAGAAGCTGGCAAGATCCACGTCATACTCTTTGGAATAGTGCTCGAAATAATACTGCGCCAGCCACTCGCGAGCGCTCAGACCTTCTGGCACTTCTATTTTCTCTCCCTCTGTCATCCAGGCACCATGCTCCAGCCAGTCATTCACTGTCTGATCGGGCGCAACGCCTTCAAGGTGCGGACTGACCACGCCCATGGGCGAAATCGTACGACTGACGTTGTCACCCCAGCAATCGTATTGTGAGTTGGAGTCGCCCAGGTAAGGCATGATTTGTGGGTGAGTCTGCACCGTGTGGTATGACTCAATAAAAGCTTCCCAGGCAACTTTCCAGTTACATTCGATCACCTTCTCCACATGCATTGCCTTGAAGGTGTTTTCTGGCTTCCAGCGGGTAAAATGCTCGGGGAGTATTCCCATGTAGCTCTGCAGCGAATCAGCCTCGAGGTCCATATTAATGAATACCCAACCGCCCCAGGTATCTATTTGTACCTGCGGCAGAGAAAACTCTTCAGCCTTGATATGCGGGAAGTCCCACTGACAGGGGGCACCGAGAAAATCTCCATCCAGGCTCCAGCGAAACCCGTGATAAGGGCATTTGAACTCGCGCGCGCTGCCACAGTCTTTACGCAGTTGTCGTCCTCTATGCAGGCATGCATTGAAGAAGCCTTTTAATTCACCCTTGTCAGTGCGGGTGACCACAATAGAGTGACTTGCGATTTCGTAGACATAGAAATCACCTGGCTTGGAGATCTCTGTCTCGCGACACGCCGCCTGCCAGGTTTTGCTCCACATTTTCTCTACTTCGAGATCGTGAAACTCCTTACTCAGGTAACGATCAGTAGACAGGTTGTCTGAACCAAGAAATGTATTGGTGCTTTCACGCAGTGCGACCGGTACCGGATTCAATTCTTTATCGAGCATCTCCTGGTAGGATTCACCACCGGAGCGAGCAACAATTTGTCCGTCATCTAATTCTATTGCTCTACTCACCTGAGCTCTCCTAGCGCTGCAATATAGTCACGGCGCTGATACCTGGCGCACCATAAACATGGGTGTAGCCCAGCTTGGGGTCACCGGGCACCTGGTGCTCACCGGCGTCACCACGCAGTTGCAATACATTTTCATAGACCTGACGTAAACCGGACGCACCAATAGGCTCGCCATTTGCCAGACAACCGCCATCGGTATTAATCGGCATGCTACCGTCAATATATGTCGCTTTGGATTGAATCAGGTGTTCCTGTTCACCGTGCTCACAAAAGCCGTTTTCGGCCATGTGCATCACTTCCGCCCCGGATTCAGTGTCCTGCAATTGCAGTACATCCATGTCTCCGGGACCAACACCCGCCATTTCAAAAGCAGCTTTGGCCGCGTCCACAGTGGGTCCATCCACCTGCTCCAGGGCCTGACTGGGCGCAAACACCTCAAACGAGCCATAACGGCGAGACTTGAGCACTGCCGACTTGAGATAAATTGGCTTGTCTACGTACTGCCTGGCCTTGTCACCCCGACAAAGAATCAAGGCCACTCCGCCCTCTGCCGGAGAGCAAAACATGTATTTAGTCAGCGGATCATTGATCATCATCGAATTGGCTATTTCTTCAACCTCAATCGGCTGACGGCGCCATGCGTTGGGATTCAGCGAGCCATTGATAAATGCTTTTTCCGACACTTTAGCCAAAGTATCTTTGGAAATACCGTAATCGTCCATGTACTTCTGGATTTTCATGGCAAAAAACTGGGTCGTCATCATCATGCCCACTTCACCGTACCATCGCCCAATTCCCAGCGATGCCGGGTCGGCATCAAATGCACCTCGATCATGTTTATCAAAGCCGGCGACCAGGCCAATGTCATGCTCTCCAGACTTAATGGCATTGTATGCGGAGATCAGTGAGCTACCCCCGGTTGCACAGCCGTTCGCGACATTAATAAACGGAATGCCGGTAAGCCCCAATTCATTACCCAGCGCATCTGCGTTGCCAGAGCTGGCACTACCACCAAAGGCAAACTGCATATCCCGCCACTCTACGCCAGCATCTTTAAGCGCCTCGCGCGCCGCAAAGGCACCCTGCTGCAAACCACTGCGCGCAGGCGTACGCCCGAAGGGGTGAATTCCGATTCCTACAATTGCTACGTCCATAGTTACGTCTCTTGTCTATGCCTGAGTCGGCTTGAAGAAAAAGCTGATGACCTCGTCACCGTTTTCCTCGGTGCGATAAGTATCAAAAATGACATCCATTTCCATACCAATGCGAAGCTTTTCAGGGTCACTTTCGGTCAGTCGCCCCTCGACTCTCACGCCGCCGGGCAATTCAAGATAGCCGACGCCGTAAGGTTTGAATGTCTGTGGAGTTTCATTGCTGTGATAGGGAGGCTTAGGCATGAACTGCTGCACGGTCCATGTCCAAAGCGTGCCTTTGCGCGGCAACTCTTCGATCTCTACATCCTGACCACTGCAGGCCATACAGGACTCGGCAGCGGGAAACGCCGCGATACCGCAATTCTTGCAGCGACTCCCCAGCAGGGCAGGATTGGGCGAGGGCCAACTGAACAAGCCCTCCGCAATTGGCACTTGGTTATTCATATAGAGATCCTTTAATCATCAACCCAATTAGAGAGTCAGGTTTTGCATCCAGTTGGCGTGGAAGCCGTTAGGCACCCGACCGGGAATGTGAACTTTAGCAACAGGACCGTCAGTGACATTGCCGGCACTGAGAATACTGAGGAAAGGCCCTTCACCCGGATTGTCTACAAAGCACATGAGCCAGCCATCTTCTTCCTTGTCACTGTCAGGATTTGGTACATGCACAGGCTCGCCCGCGTTGGCCTTTTCCCCGTACTCCCACAACACCGTCTCGCCAGTCTGGAAGTCGAAACTTCCTGTACAGTTGTAACCGTGAGCGTCGCCCCATTCGCGATTGGAACAGGCAGCAAATCCATAACGATAGTCTTTACCCATTAAACGCTCATCAATTCGGGAAAACTCGCAAAATACATCGGAGAACTGTTCGTTGGTGACCTGCCTAGTCACCATATCGAGGGTCATGCGATACATGCGGCGAGGTTGCTTCTCCACACCTGTACCCTGGGACTGGGTGAAGGGAATAGAGTTAATCCAGACGTAGTCGAGAACAATTTTCCCGCCGGACTCGAAACCATTGCAGAAATGCCAGCTGAAAAATGACTCTGTTTCAAAGACTATATTTTCACCGCTGCCATCGCGAGGAATGGCGATGATCTTGGTGCCTAACTCGGGCTCCCAGACGAAGGGATCTTCACCCTTCATAGCTTTTTCTACACTGTGATAGGTTGGAGCGTAAAAAATCACCACGTAATTAGCAGTAATTTGCAGATCGTGGATGATGCCTTTGCGCGGGAGTTCTACTTCCATCACTTGTTTGTGCCTGCCTTTGGCGTCAAACACCCGAACCCAGTAATTTGGACTGTCCCAGCGTTGGCTGCAGGACACCAGGTCACCGGTGATCGGACAAATTTTAGGGTGTGCAGTCAGGGCATCGCCGGGCTTGAGCGCGCCATCGTAGTCATACAAGCCTACTGTTGATAAATCATTATTGAGCAGGTGCGGAAATCCACCTTCCCACAAGGCAAGCAGTTTCTCGCCGTGATAGATCACATTGGTATTAGCGGTATTGCGAATGGGGTTTGGCTCACCCCCAGCATCTATGACTTCCTGTGGCACTTCCAAAAGTTTGCCCACGCTGCCATAAATGGTGTGATCAAACTTGCGCTCTGTCATCAGGTGACTGGTTTGCACCCAACGGTTCTTGTATTCGACATGACCGTCTTTAAAGTAAACCCCATGTACCATGCCATCGCCGTCCAGGGGATAAACATAGTGATTGGGCTGATAAGCGACATTGGCGCCGTCGCGCATAAAGGCACCCAGCAGCTTTTTCGGGATCTCGCCCTCTACTCGCAATTGCGACTCGTCAAAGTCGCGCTCTTCGTCTATTGGGGCGTAGTTACCCTGTAAGTAAGGAAAGGCGCTCAAATCCATGGTGTTGTACCTGTATTATTGGCTATGGTGGTGTTAGTAAATGAAACAATGCTGGATATTAGCAGCTAGAATTTTATAAAAACAGTCTCGTCTGTTTCTTTTTTAAACGCGAGCACCTGCATTACACGATCAACCTATCTGTGGAGTGAGACAATGAGCATACTTGAAGAAGAACTGGCCCTGGAAAAGCTAATGGCCCGCTATGTGGATGCGGCTAACCGGCGAGATGGCCACGCCTGGGCGCAAACCTGGGCAGAGAACGGCTGTTGGAACCTAATGGGAATGGAGGTAAAGGGTCGAGACAGTATTCTTGCCCTGTGGCAGCAAGTTGTCGCTGGCTTTGATTTTGCGCTGCTGGTTCCGGGCTCTCACCTGTTTGAGATCAATGGGGATACCGCCCAGGGACACTGGTATCTGCAGGAGTTCACTCGCGATCTGCAAAATGAGCGACACTGTGCCATCAGTCGCTACCTGGACAGCTACGTCAAAGTGGATGGCCAGTGGTTATTCCAAACCCGTCGCTACGACTTTATCTACCGGGGCCCGGGTGACCTGAGCGGGGACTACACACCTTTACCGGAATAAGTCGATAAGCATTAATCCTCGGGCAGGCGCAGCACCAGTTTGCCCTGGTTGCTGCCGTCAAACAGCTTCATAAAAACGGGCAGCACATTGTCAAGACCATCTACGATTTCTTCCTTGAACTGAAGTTTACCTGCCACCAACCACTCAACCAGTTGACCGACTCCCTCGGGGAAGCGGTCCAAAAAGTCCAGCACCACAAATCCGCGGATAGTGATACTTTCGGCCACCAGCTGCCACAGATTCTTGAGGTGGGGCAGTTCTTCCGCATTGTAAGAAGAGATCCAGCCGCATACCGCTACACGACCAAATTTATTCATGCAGCTCAGTGCCGCATCGAGAATTTCTCCGCCGACGTTATCAAAGTAAACGTCTACACCATCCCTACATACCTCCCCTATCGCCTTGCTGAAGTCGCCACAGGTCTTGTAATTGATCGCTGCATCAAAGCCCAGATCCTCGGTAAGCCAGGCACATTTCTCGTCAGTGCCCGCCATACCCACCACGCGACATCCCTGCATTTTGGCGATCTGACCTACTACCGACCCGACAGCACCTGCAGCGGCACTCACTAACACGGTTTCACCGGCCTTGGGTTGACCGATTTCCATTAAGCCAAAGTAGGCAGTGAGCCCGGTAGGACCCAAAACGCCCAAAAAGTTACTCAAGGGAATCCCCATGGATTCATCCAGTTTGTTCAACGCCTCTGCGGGCAATGTTGTGTAAGCCTCCCAACCCCCCATCGTCATCGCAACATCGCCCACCGCGAAATTTTCGCTGTTGGACTCCACCACTCGACCGATGACAGAAGCCCGCACCGCGTCGCCCAACGCTATCGGCTCGATATAGTTTGGCTCGTCCGACATCCAGCCGCGAATCGCCGGATCCAGTGAGATAAACAGATTGCGCATCCTCACCTCGCCTGCATTGAGGGCAGCTAAAGGCACATCTCGCGAAGGGATATTTTCTGAGTTTGGCTCACCCTTGGGGCGGGATGCGAGATAGTACTGTCTGTTGAGAATTTCGGTCATGGGATGCGCACCTGTTTGCGAGCGGGGATTGAGTTCAGCCCGCAAACATAGCCCTTGGCAAAAAATCAGTCAACCCTGATTGTTTTGACCGCGCGATTCTGCTACTTTCAGTCGTTTAATGATCTATAACTCTATAACTCTGATCACACTGGTAGTGGCCATGGCCATGCACATTGCAAACACTCTCAACATTCTGGGTAGCGACCGGAAAAAGGCACTGGCCGATCATATGTCGGGGTCCTATGATGGACGAATGTCTGGCTTGTTAGACCACGACCAATCCTATAACACCGAGGTTTCTAAATTTCCCATTGACGTGGAAGAATCGGTGAATCACTCTGAAGGCCGCCTCCGGGCTGACTTCTTTACTGGCTAAATTTACGGAGGCTCCCGCCTTGGCAACCGAACAAGTAAAAACCTATTGCCGTTTCTGCCACGCCTACTGCCCTATGGTAGCGACGGTAGAAGACGACCGCCTCATCGCTATCGCGCCGGACACGGACAACGAAATTTATGGCGGCTATACCTGCGTCAAGGGACGGCAAATGCTGGAGCAAATCTATCACCCTGGTCGCCTGGAACAATCACAGAAACGCCTGCCAGACGGTGAGTTCGAGGCCATTGGCAGTCAGAAAGCCATGGACGAAATCGCCGATAAGTTGAAAGCGATCCTCGCGGAATACGGCCCCCGCAGCATCGCCAGCTATAACGGCACGTACTCCTTTCAAAATTCTGCGGCACACGGCATGGCGCGAGCATTTCACGCAGCCCTGGATGCACCTAATTATTTCACCAGTGTGACCATTGACCAACCCGCAAAGGTTGCCATCGCCCCTGCACGCATGGGCTGGTGGAATGCGGGCTCACACATGTGGAGTGATTCTGATGTATCCATGGTGATTGGCAACAACACGCTGATTTCACATTTCTCAGTGCCGGGAGGTGTGCCCTCGTTCAGCCCTGCCAATGCCCTGCGCGAAGGTCGCAAGCGCGGTCTTAAGTTGATTGTGATCGACCCACGAAAATCAGAGGTCGCCGCCCGCGCTGACCTGCATCTGCAAGTGCGTCCGGGGCAGGATGCTGCCCTGCTGGCGGCGATTATTCAAATTGTGATTAGCGAGAATCTTTACGACAAGGAATTTTGCGAGGACCACACGGAAGGTCTTGAAGAACTTGACCAGGCTACTCGTCAATTTACCCCCGAGGCCGCCGCCGCCGCGACTGACGTTCCCGCAGAGCAAATTTATGAGGCTGCTCGAATATTTGCCGCTGGCCCGAAAGGCTCTGCGGTCACGGGCACTGGGCCAGAAATGGGGCCGCATCCCAACCTGGTATTGCATTTATCACTAGCGCTCAATGCCATTTGCGGGCGTCACTACAGAGCCGGCGAGCGCATCCCCAACCCCGGTGTACTGACTCCTCCTGGGCCCAGGCATGCGCAAGCAACCTCGCCGCAGCCCCAATGGTTGACCGAAGGGGTCGCCAGCAGAATTGATCCGGATATTCACGAGACCGTGGTGCTGTCGCCCTATGGTCCATTGAAGGAAATGCCTGCAGGGCTTGCCGCCGATGAAATTCTCACCCCCGGTGAGGGCCAAATCAAAGCGTTAATCTGTGTTGGCGGAAACCCACTGCTCGCCTGGCCCGATCAGGAAAAAACTCACCGCGCACTGGAGAGTCTGGAACTATTGGTTTGTGTGGACATTAAAATGGCGGCCACCGCTCAAATGGCTGACTATGTGCTGGCACCCAAAATTTGTTTGGAGCGAGAAGACGTTACCCTGCTCACGGATGTCTGGCATGACAAACCCTACAGTCAGTACACCCGCGCAGTCGTAGAAGCACGTGGCGATGAAATAGAAGAGTGGCAGGTGTTCTGGGAACTGGGCAAACGCATGGGCCTGGAACTGACCCTAAATGAGCAGCCGGTGGATATGATATCATTGCCCGAGAAAATGGACTTGCTCAAGACCATTACCCAGGGATCACGTGTACCCATTGAGGACATTGCTGCCAAAGAAGGCGGTCATGTGCAGGACGTCGACGATATCATCGCCCTACCCGCAGACCCAGAGACCGCAGGCCACCTGCAACTGTTCCCACCCGGACTGGACGAAGAACTCACCGCTGCACTGCAAGACATGCAGGGTAAAACCGACAGCGAGTATCCTCATTTACTGATCAGCCGCAGAATGAAGTATACGCACAACTCCACCGGACCTGAGTTCGCCCTGTTGCGTGCCAAGAACAGTCATAATCCGGCCTATATGCACTCCAGCGACCTGGCAAAACTGGATATAGCAGACGGTGAACTGGTAGAAGTGCGCTCCCGACACGGCGCGATTCCTGCCATAGCAGCCGCTAGCGACGACATTAAACCCGGACTGGTATCGATGTCCCACAGCTGGGGAGGGACACCCGATCCAGCGGCGAAGATCGATGAAAAAGTTCGCGAGATGGGCAGTAATACCAATCGCCTGATTGACAATCGTGAGCATACAGAACGCTACTCTGCGATGCCGAGATTAAGTACGGTGCCTATTAGTATTAGCAAGATAGCGTGAACGGAAGCGCGCTGACCTCTGCAGTACCTCCACAGCGAAAGAATCAAAGCGCTGAACGGTAAATAACTACAGCCACTCCTGTTAATCGGTTACAATCCCGGCTTAAGGGTGACTGTTTTAATCAGGCTATCCTGTTTTCATTTAACAACGGAGTGAAAATGGCCAACAGCAGTACTAAGGACGACGATACAGCACAGGATATTAGCTGGCAGGCGCAGAAGAGTGCGATGACCCGCGACCGCATTCTGGATGCGGCAATCTCCTGTTTTATCGAGCTGGGCTACACCAACGTTACTACCGCCAAGATAGCGAGCGCAGCTGGCGTGTCGCGAGGTGCGATGCTGCATCATTTCCCCTCCAAAACCGAGTTAATCCAGGCAGCAGTTGAATACCTTCATGTCAAACTGCTGGAAGATTACCAAGAGAGGGTGAAATCTATCTCTCCTAAACTCAAGGGCCGTAAATTTCGTCGCGCGGGTATTGATGCCTACTGGCAACACCTCACTGGAGACTTGTTCACTGCTTATCACGAACTCTGCGTTGCGGGCCGCACCGACAGCGAACTCAAGGCCATCCTGGAAAAATCCAGTGTCAAGTTCGACATGCATGTCCAGGAATCCAACAAAGAGTTGTTCAAGGATTGGGAAGGAACCGGCGACAGGTTCCTGCTTGCTATGGACGTTACCAAGTTCATGATGGAAGGACTGGCAGTAGGCCAACTGGTGGTTGATCGTGAAGAGCGGGTCAACCGTGTGCTGGACTACCTGGCGGATCGTCTGGAAGAAATTTTTCAGGAAGGCACCAGCGGCGCGATCGGCCGCCACTCTTCCTGAATTCAGTTCAGGCTGCCTGGA
Source organism: Candidatus Seongchinamella marina (assembly GCF_026262685.1). Taxonomy (NCBI): domain Bacteria; kingdom Pseudomonadati; phylum Pseudomonadota; class Gammaproteobacteria; order Cellvibrionales; family Halieaceae; genus Seongchinamella; species Candidatus Seongchinamella marina. Next base: position 508,364 of record NZ_SHNP01000001.1, on the reverse strand, counting down.
GCTGAATGTAGCGTTCCAGGTAGTAATCTTCATCTCCGTAAAGCTTCGCCAACAGCAGCAGCCGCTTCAAAAGATGGCCAACAATCAATTCATCAGTCATGCCCATACCGCCATGCAGTTGAACTGCTTCGTGGGAAATAAGCCGTCCCGCTTCCGCCACCTTCACTTTTAGCGCAGCGCAAGCAGCAGGTCCCGCACTGTCGCCTTCCTCAAGCAAAATAGCCGCGTTATATAACAAAGACTTTGTTTCTTCCAATTTCAGGTACATATCGGCCATGCGGTGTTGCAAGGCCTGAAACTTGCCAATGGCTTGACCAAACTGTTCACGTGTTTTGGTGTACTCCACAGTGGCATTGAGCAAGACTTGCATAGCTCCCAGCGATTCAGCACCCAACGCAATAATCGCGTAATCCAGCGCCTTAGCAATAATGGCAGCACCATTGCCAGGCTCGCCCAACATGTCGGTTGCGGCCAAAGCCACATTTTCAAAGCCAATGACTGCTCCGCGACTACCGTCAACAGCGGTAAACGAACTGCGATTCACGCCGGGCTTGTCTGCAGAAACCACAAACAGGCTCAAGCTATCGGGATTGCCGTGTTCTGTCAGGGCGCTAACAATCAACTGGTCTGCAACGTGCCCGTTGAGCACCGCAATCTTGCTGCCAGACAGTGAAAATCCATTATCTGCGGCGCTAGCTACCGCGTTAATCGCTGCAAAATCATAGCCGGAACCGGCCTCTGCAAACGCGAACGCCCACTGACTGCTGCCTTCGGCCAGCGCGGGTATATACGTCGCTCGTTGTTCTTCACTTGCAGCCAAAGACAGTAAGCCGCCGCAGGCTGCCACACAGTGCAGGTAAGGCTCACGAACCAGCGCCTTACCCAAAGATTCGCAAAGCACCATCAGGTCGGTCACGCTACCGCCTAATCCGCCATCGGCTTCGGCAAAGGGCAGTGCCAACCAACCTAACTCGGCAAAGGCCTGCCAGGCCTGGGCATCGAAGCCAAGATCGCTCTGGCTTAGCTTGCGATGGCGCTCCACACTGCCATGATCTGCTGTGTATTTCTCTACGCTTTCACGCAGTAGTACTTGTTCTTCTGAAAGGGAAAAGTCCACGGTATATCCTGCAAATTAGCTGCGCTCATGCTAGCAACTTGCCTCTTACAAAACAATCAGTCCCTACTGTTTTATTGTTCCTGTATTTCCCCTAGACTCAAGCTGACACAAGAGACGGAGTCATCCCATGCCTGCACTAAACCTGAGCGCCGATGAGGTACTAACCACTACCCGGGCAGTCCGTAAAAGACTGGATTTGCAACGACCGGTGGAACTGGCTGTAATCAAGGAATGTCTGGAGATTGCACTGCAAGCACCCTCCGGCTCGAACTCACAGGGCTGGCATTTTATAGTGGTCACAGACCGGGCAAAAATTAAAACAATCGCTGACTACTACCAGCGTGCCTTCGCCGAGTATGAGTCAGGACCGGCACAGCCGACGCGCTTGCACACGGACAACCCCGACATGGCCGAAACCCAGGAGCGAGTTTTAAGTTCTGCCCAGTACCTGGCGGCCCACCTGGCTGAGGTACCTGCGCTGCTCATTCCCTGCATGCTGGGGCGACCAGAAAGCGGTGACCTTCCGCAGGGCATTATCGCTGGCATGTATGGCTCGGTGATACCGGCGGTCTGGAGTTTTATGTTGGCCGCTCGGGAACGAGGACTGGGGACCTGCTGGACAACGCTGCACCTGAATTTTGAAAAGGAAGCTGCCGCACTGCTGGAAATTCCAGATGAGTATTCTCAAGTGGCGCTTATACCTATTGCCTACACCCAGGGCACACGTTTTCAGCCCGCGCCGCGAAAATCGTTAGATGATTCGCTGCATCTGGATAGCTGGTAGCGGGAGCCTGAGTTTTGGATCTGGGAATCACAGGCAAGAAAGCCCTGGTCAATGGCGGCAGTGCGGGGCTTGGCAAGGGCAGCGCAAGAGCTCTCGCGGCGGAGGGTGTAGAGCTCTACATTTCCGCCAGAAACCAGCAACGTCTGGAGAAGGTCGCTGAAGAAATCGCCAGGGACACCGGTGCCAGCGTCACACCAATAGTCGCCGATCATTCAACAGATGCCGGCCGCGAAGCAATATTATCAGTGTGTCCTGATCCCGACATTCTGGTGGGCACCTGCTCACCTGCACCATTTACGCCGGACTTCCGTGACGTCACCGTCACAGATTGGCAACAACACCTGGCTACCGGCCTGATCAGCCCCATCGAATTTATTCGTGCCACCATAGATGGCATGTGCGAACGGGGCTTTGGTCGTATCGTCAACATTTCCACCGGGGCCAGCAAGTTTCCCGCCGAAATTCGGACGCTCTCAGGACCACCCAGGGCTGCACTGTCTAACTACACCGTGTCCGTCGCAAAAGCGGTCGCCAGACATAATGTCACGATCAACAACCTGTTGCCGGGTATGCACCACACAGCAGCTGCAGAAGAGCGCTTGGGTGGTATCGCCGCTGAACAGGGCAAAAGTTACGAGGAGGCGGTAGACGACTGGATCAGGGAGTGGCGGATTCCAGCGGAAAAATTCGGCAATATAGATGACTTTGGAACAATATGTGCTTTGTTTTGCAGCCAACAGGCTAGCTACATTATCGGCCAGAACCTGGTAATCGATGGCGGTGCTACTACCGCCACTTTCTGAAACCAACCACCACAGGCAGGAATTACACAGATGACAGCAAAAGGATCAACCCTGGAATATTACGATGGTGAGCAGCTCTGTCTGGGCGAGGTTTTTCAACCTGAGCATAGTGCCAAAGCCTCACCAATAGTTCTGGTAGTGCACGCTTGGGACGGATTAGGCGACGAGGTCAGGGACAAGGCCACCCGACTTGCCGCTCAAGGTTACGTGGCATTTGCTATCGACGTTCACGGCGACGGTATTCTGCACACCGACTTCAGTACGGTACAGGAAGTTCTGGGGCCATTCATGGCTGACCGTGCAATGCTGTTGCGTCGCCTCGCGGCCGCCCTTACTGCGGCAAAGACGATCCCTGGCGCCGATATTGCGCGAATAGCAGTCATGGGTTACTGCTTTGGCGGCACCTGCGCCCTTGATCTTGCGCGCTCTGGCGGCCCTGATATCAAAGCGGCGGTTTCTTTCCATGGTGGCCTGGCGGGTAACGGCATGGAGGCTACTGCCATCAACGCCTCAGTCCTTGTACTTCATGGACATGACGACCCGATGGTTCCGCCAGAGGCAGTTACAGAATTTCAAGGCGAAATGAACGAGCGAGACGCCGACTGGCAGCTGGTCAGTTACGGCCACACGGTGCACGGCTTTACTCGCCCTGAGGCAAATAGTCCGGAACTGGGTGTTGTTTACAACCCGCTGGCAGACCGACGGTCCTGGCACGCCATGCTTCAGTTTTTCCAAGAGGTGCTCTAGCCATATGCCCGCTCACATTGTGCCTGCACAGGCTGAGATAGAAGCACTCGCAGGACACCGCTTTGCCGGAGGAGAATACCGCATTGCTCACTGGGAAAATGTGCTACTAACCGGCTGCACCGGCACTGAATTGTTGCCAGATGGACTCGCCCACCCCAGCAGCCTGTTCCACTTACCCATTGCCGGCGCTGGCACCAGCATTGCCAAGATGTTCGCGTTGGGCAAAGCAGAGTCTGATCTTTCTATTATGATTGAAAGTTACGAGTGGGAGTTTTACCAGCCCTTGCGGGAAGAGATTGATTACCGAGTCGAAGGTGCAATTCATTCGTCACAGCGGATTCAGGAAGTCGACAGGGAGTACGATCGTATTCAGTTTCGCTTCGACATAGCGCTGACTACCGGCGAGCCTGTTGCCCGGTCACTAGTGACCTGGCATTACACGAGAAACACCCTGTGAGCCCTGCTGTCGGTGACCCTATCCCCGAGTGGGTTATGCCAGAAGTTTCCGCTGAGCGTATGCGCACTATGGCGGCTCTGCTGCGTGACCCCAACCCGCTGCATTGGGACCGGGATGCGGTCGCCTCCCTGCCACTAAACCTGGGTCGCAGAACAATCAATCAAGGCCCGCTTGGCCTGGGATACATGGTTAATATGCTGCACGCATGGGCAGGTGCCGGCAGCATACGCCGCATGGTGACGCGTTTCCCGCAGGTCGTGCTCGATGGCGAAGAAGTTATCGCACGAGGCCGGATCACGAACTTACACAGCGCAGCGGGCGAACTGCGAGCGGATTGCAGCATCTGGCTGGAACATGCAGAGCGAGGCATTCTCCTGGAGGGTGAAGCCACTGTGTCGCTGGCAACAGACAACCAAGCGAAATAAGCGCAACCTCATCGGGATTCCTCAATAAAATCATCAATCAGCTCGTGCAGCCGTGACACGCGACTCTCCTGTCCCGCCAGATAAGAACCTTGATAACCACTGGAGCTCATGGCGCGTTGCTGACCGGGGAAAATCGTCAAGTCCTGATCTATAGTCAGGCCCATGCTTTTCTCTCCCAGGGAAAACACCTCGTGTTCAATCTCAGTGCCCCGCTCTACCAATCCTGCAGTCGTTCGCACCGGCTCTGTTACGCCGTCTGGATCTGGCGCGTACCAGAAGTTATCAAAGATACATTGCTCGGGGTCAGTCGGGTGCGGCCGGGCTCGCAAAAAGTGAAAACCGTCCACCCACAAGGACACTGCAAAATTTGGAAACAGCGTGTAGTGATAGGCATCGGTCAACTGACTGTCGTTAAGTTCATTGAAGTAAGCATAACCACGGCCAGGCCCCAGGCGGCGACGCGCCTGCTGTAATGCTTCACGCGTGTCTTCTCCCCTGCCCCGATAATCTTCCGGGTCCAGGTCCCAGTCTCGCAAAATATCGGCCAATGGCTCACCAATAGCGCCGTCCTTGTCAGTCGCAGGCCCCGCATAGCCGCCGAGCATAATCATCCGCCCGTGCCCCTCGTCTGCCATATCAAATCGTGTGGTTTTGTAAGAGGTATCTACGCCCGAATGAATGCGTAACTTTTCGACGTTTGCACCCTTGGGCTTATGCACCGTATTAACGTGGTAGGACTCGTTAAAATTGTCCATCACCACTTTCCAGTTACAGGGCGCTACCGTAGTTTTAGCGACGTAGCGCTTCCATTGATCAATACGATAAACCGACCAGTCATCCCACACGGGTCCCAGATACTCCTTCAGGGTCACACAGTCCGGATTCATATTAATCCAGACAAATCCCGCAAAGGTCTCGCAGCGCACTTCTTTCAAGGTCAGTTTGCCGCAGGGAGTTCCCTGGGGAAAATCATCCGCATCCTGGACAAAGTCTAACTGCCCATCTCGGGTCCAGGCCCAGCTATGATAGGGGCAGATAAATCGCCTGGCATGGCCTTTTTCCTCGCTCACCAGACGCTGGCCACGGTGTTGGCAAACGTTGTAATAGGCTTTTATAGCACCATCGTCCTGACGCACCATCAAAATAGATTCCCGGCCGACCTCCTCTTGCTGCCAATCTCCCGGGTTGGGCATCTCGTTCTCAGCGCCCAGCAACAGCCACACTTTGGTCCAGACGTGACTCCACTCCTGTTCAGCAAAATCTTTAGAGGTATAACGATGCCCCTCCAGTTTGTGTCCACGAATTTTTTGCTCCGGCCACGAGGGAAGATCCGCAACTGGTCTATTCGTTTGCCCGACATTCTCTGCCATTTAACTCACTCCTGCTAAACTAATGCTATTTACTATTTAAACACTGATTGGATTCGCGAATGTCTCTTGAAAATTGCGCTCATCGACTAGCACTGCAAGACTTGCTCGCCACCTACGCGGCAGCCGTTGACGAACGCGACCGAGAGCGCTATTCCCACTGTTTTACCGACGATGTTGAAGTTGTAGGCTTTGGCGATCAAACCCATTTTGGACGCAGCAACTGGGTTGAATACGTTTGGACCGCATTGGGAAACTATGACTCGACGCAACACTTGCTGGGCTCGCAGCTGGCGACCATTGACGGGAAAAGAGCTTCCGCGCGCACCGATGTACAGGCGCTTCATGTGCTTGCAGGCAGTGAAGAGAAATTCACGCTCTGGGCAACTTACCTGAGTGACATGATACTCACCGAACATGGCTGGAAAATTTGTCGCCATGAACTGGTGGTGCGCGCGAGCCAAAGCCACTAAGTCACTTCCCTTTGAATTGAGGGGTTCGCCCTTCTTCGTAAGCTTTGATCGCCTCAGCGTGATCTTCGCTGGGGCGGGTAATCAACATATGTGAGGAAATCAGGTCCAGGTGAGTATTGAGATCCATCGAGTGACTTTGCTTTACTGCTCGCTTGACCAGCCCCATCGCCAACGGTGCGCGCTCAGTCAGCTTTTGTGCAAAATCCATGGTTTGTTGCATGAAGTCCTGATCGTCAAACACTTGATTGACCATGCCAATACGCATGGCCTCTTGAGCGTCGATGGGTTCGGCTGCATAAAACAGTTCCAACGCTTTCGCTTCTCCCACGATGCGCGGCAAGAAATAACTACCACCGTTGCCAGGCACTAACCCAAAGGCGGTGTAACTCACTCGAAACTTTGCGCTACGCGCCGCTAACCGGATATCGCACTGCAAACTTACATCGACACCTGCACCGGATGCCAGACCATTAACCGCAGCAATCACCGGCTTATCGATCTCTGCCAGCTTGCGCGGAATACGATGCAGACGGTCCCAGAATTGCTGTTTGATCTCCACCGGTGAAGGCGCGGTATGAGCTCCCAACTTACTGGTATCGCCGCCTCGACAAAAAGCTTCGCCCGCACCGGACACTACAATCACGGCCACGTCGTCACTGGTGCGACAGTGCTCAAGGGCATCAACCCAGAGAGGCAGCATTTCCTCATTAATCGCATTGAGGACGTCAGGTCGGTTCAAGGTGATGGTGGCAACCCGCTTGTCGACGGTCAGAGTAATCGGTGATGTCATGAGAATGTCTCTGCAGATAGGTATTTTTCAAGCGTCTGGTGAAAGTGTCGAATTCGCACTTCCTGATAATTGGCCAGTTGAACCTGACCATCGCGCAGCGAACTTAAACCACGCTGAACCATCGAAAGGTTGCTGAAATCCTGATCAAACACCCTGGCAAGCTCCGGGTCAATGCCCGCTGTCTCCGCCAGAGTTTGATCGGGGCCGACAAATTGCTCCGGAACATCACGCGGACGTTCCCCCTCAGGAAAACGCAGCAACAGCATAATTTCCATAGTGCACATATCATGCCGGTCCTCCCATGGCAGGAAGCGATACGTTACGTTAGGGCGAAAGCCCGCCCAAGGTGCAAAGTTAGGGAACACAGAATACAAAATCGCATCCAGCACTTCGCTGTATGTCGCTACTCCTGCTAGCTCGCGATCATACATCCGTGAAAAACGCGCAATGTTAAGCTCACCCAGGTATTCACGGGCGCTTACATTCTCTGCCAGCTCGGGCAGATCTTCACCCTCTCCGACACCATATACTCTCAGCCATTGATCTACCGCTTGCTGCTCTGAGTGACCGGGCAGGTGCGGACTGATCACGCCCATAGGGGTGATTGTTCTACTTACATAGTCATTGAAACAGTCGTACTGGGAATTCGCATCTCCAGTGTAGGGCAGCAACTGCGGATGTGTCGCCACCGTATGGTAGGACTCTATAAAGGCTTCATGTGCCACCTTCCAGTTGCAACGCAGCACTTTTTTAAGGTGCATCGCCTTGTAGGTATTCTCCGGTTCCCAGCGTTTAAAGTGATCAACCATTTCACCCAGATGATCTCTTAACGACGGGGCATCTGCTGATTGGTTCACGAATACCCAGCCTCCCCAGGTTTCAACGCGCAAGGAGGGCAAACCAAAGCTCTGCTGATCAATGTGGGGGAAGTCCCACTGACAAGGGGCACCGCGAAATTGCCCGTTCAGGTTCCAGGTGAAGCCATGATAAGGACATTTTAGTTCTCTGCTACTGCCACTGCCGGTTTTTAATTGTCGGCCTCTGTGCAAACAGGCGTTAGGGTAGGCACGCAGGCAACCTTGCTCAGTTCGCACCACCAGGACATTGATGTCGGCAATCTGGTGACTGTAAAAGTCCCCCGGTTCAGCCACTTCTGTTTCACGGCACACTGCCTGCCATACTCGAGGCCACAGACGCTGCTTTTCTAACTCATAGTAGTCACGACTAAGGTAGCACTCAACATCCAGCGGACTGCAACCAAGGTCAGTCAGGGAATTTAGCTTCAGGGACTCCGGCACAGCAAGGGGCTCGTTGTGTAACAGGTCCTGGTAGGTAGGAATATTTGATCCTTTCTTCAGCACAAGTCTATTTCCGTTTTCAGCGCGTCCGGTGATAATAGATGATCAGCAAAGCCACAAGTAGGTAGTGCATGTACTCTAAGCCCAAAACCATAATGATCACGGGTGCATCCAGCGGCATTGGCGAAGCGCTGGCTCTGCACTATGCCGCTGACGACATCGTCTTGTGCCTCACCGGACGCGACCCTCTCAGGCTTGAAACGGTCGCTGAAAGTTGCCGCGCGAAAGGTGCACTGGTTGATACCTGGGCCGGCGATGTCTGCAACAGCGCAGGTATCAAAAGCTGGATTGCAGATTGTGATCAAACCCATACCCTCAACCTGGTCATCGCCAACGCGGGTGTCGCCCTGGGCTCAGCGACAGTCGAGGGCCTGCAAGAGGCGGCGACAAACTCGTTCAACATCAATGTCAACGGCGTTTTCAATACAGTACACCCTGCCCTGGAGTTCATGTCCAAAAGACGCCCTTACCCTGTCGCCAACGCCCAAGTTGCACTAATGAGCTCAGTGATGGGTTACGCTGGCATGGCTCGTTCGCCCGCTTACTCTTCCTCAAAGGCCGCGATTAAACACTACGGCGAAGCACTTCGAGGCGCCTTTAGTGGGATGGGTATTGGCGTATCAGTGATTTGCCCTGGTTACGTAGGCACCGCACTGACCGCAAAAAACCGCGCCCCCATGCCTTTCCTGATACCTGCAGACAAAGCTGCCGAAATCATAGCCAGAGGCTTGGCGCGTAATAAAGCGCGCATCACATTCCCCTGGCAAATGGTCTTCATCACCCGTCTGTTAATGAATCTTCCCGCGTTTATAGTTGATCGAATCAACAAACCCTGGGGCGTTGTCCGGCTGGAGGACAACCCCTAGGCAGGTCGCCAGGTACCGTGAAAACTCACCGGCACACGATGTGAAACCCAGGCCTTGGCAATAGGCCCTGCGCTAATATTCAGCGAATCAAAAATACACAGCGCACTGGTATTAGTGGGTATGTCATAAACGGTGCTAAGCACCCACCCAACGCCTTCGGGTGCATCTGCACTGCGAGGCACGAACATCGGCTCGGCGACATAGCCGGCGTCGAAAGCGTAACTATCGGCTGTATGGCTTTTAACATCGAAGCGCACAATTGCGTTGTATACCACATCACTGTCAGGAATCTGGGCAGGTATGGATCGATCAGAAGAGGTATACCAGGTGTGTTGATATTCGCGCATCGCAAAGCGCGGATCGATTACCGGGAACTCTGCACCGTGATCTGCCAGATAATCCATTTTCACACGTGGATTTGACGCATTCATATCGATTGTCCAGCGCGCTAATGACGGATGAACATTCGCTGGTGTAGGCGTGCCATCAACCATGGGAAACAGGGGCGGTGAATCGAAGTGACAGGCCTCAACGGTAATCACTCCTTCAACATCGCTGCCATTGGCAAAGTGAAAGACGTAACAGGCATCACCCTCTATCCACCGAATATCATCGGGAGTACCCGACCGGGGCATAACGCCCACCAGGGTAGGTTTGTCCGGCTCCCAGGCAAAGGGTGGCTTGCCTTCCATGGCTCGTCCTAAATCACCGGTGATAGGCATCACCGGAAACAACACATAGTTTTCTGTCACCACCATGTCATGGACCATCGCGGAGTATGGTGCCTGAAAATGATGCGACTCTTGCATATGGCCCGCCGCATTGACCTGGTAATAGCCCATGTCGGGGGTAAATGGACCCGCCGTCATATACGCGTGAAAATGCATATCTGCGTTAACCGGATCAATTTTAGGGTGGGCTGACATAGTAGTATTTAACTTGCCGTAAAAGCGCCACGCACCCTGCGACTCCAAGGTATCGGCATCCATTTCAAAGGGCAGATGCCCCTCTTCCAACAGCAACAAACGATCGCCGTGGAAGACCACGGAGGTATTGGCCACCCCCTCTTTGTCATTCAACACGAAGTCCAGGTAACGGGGGTCTGTTTCCAGCGGGTTTATACCACTGAACAAAGACATTCCCTCGCGCCGCTCGATTTTGAAACGCTCAGTTTGCGCCCAGCGGTTCTGGTAACTGACCCTCCCGTCCTCAAAGTTAAACGCATGAATCATGCCGTCGCCGGTGAACAAGTGATACTCGTTCTCTGGAGGAAATTGCGGATTCGGCCCATTGCGATAGAAAGTACCGTTCAACTCACGCGGTATCTCACCCTCAACCACCAGGTTTTGCGCCATGCATTCAGCTGTGAGCGGCTCGTAATATCCACGCAGAAAAGCATTGTTTGGCCACTGCTTCATTGGCGAATCCTTTTATAATTTGCTTAGTCCGCAGGTCGCCAGGTTCCATGGAAGCCGGGGGGCACACGATGCGATAACTGAGCTCGGGCCACTGGGCCCGCTGTAATATCCAGGGCGTTAAAAATGAGCAAACTGCTCAATCGAGTTTCGAGATCGATGATCACCGCCAATAGATATCCGTCGCCTTCCGGGGCGTCATCAGAGCGCGGTACGAACAATGCTTCGGACACCATGCTCTGGCCACAAGAGTACGTCTCGGTGGTATTGCTCTCGTGATCCCAGTAACCAATAGTGTTGTAAAGATTCTCATTAACCTCCAGTGAACTTTTTATTGTGCCGTCGGTTGTGGTGTACCACCCATGCCTGTAGGCCTGACCAGCATACCGCATATCGATCTGCGGAAACTCCAGTTCAAAGGTATCCAGCGCTGTCGATTCTACCCTGGCTTCAGGGTTATTCATGTCGATAGTCCATCGGCACAATTGGCTGCGCGTTTCACCGGTGGCTTCACCCTCAGCCGTGGGGAAGAGTGGCGCCTGGGTAAATTGCGCGGCATCCACGTTAATAACGCCATCCTGATCAAAGGCATTCATAAAATGAAATGCAAAACAGGTATCCATCTCCAGCCAGCGAATATTATCTGCGTTTTCTGCACCACGCGGCAGCACAGCAATGTGCACACCTTTGCTCGGCTCCCATGCAAAGGGAGGACCACCCTCCATTGCTCGCTCCAAACTGCCGGTAATCGGAAAAATAGGTACCACGATGTAATTTTCAGTAATGACGAAGTCGTGCACCATCGCCGAATAGGGCGTGGGGATATGAATACTCTGGGTCAGCAAGCCTTCGGCATTGACCTTGTGAACCATGACATCTTCAGAAAAAGGCCCGGTCGCCATGTAGGCAAAGAACACCATTTCTCCGGTTTTTTCATCAATCTTGGGGTGAGCCGTCATAGCGGTATGCAACTTGCCCCGGAACGTCCAACTGCCGATAGAGTCCAGAGTAATCGGGTCAATTTCATAAGGCCGGTGGCCCTCTTCCATGACCAGTAAGCGTCCGCCGTGCCAAACCGCCGCAGTATTTGCCAAACCTTCTTTGTCAGCCAGGGTAAATTCCGCGTAGTCCGGATCGCAGTCGAACGGGTTCATTGCGTTAATAACTGCCCTGCCCTCCATGTCCTCGATATTGAACTTGGCGGTTCGCACCCAGCGGTTGACGTAGTCGACCTGACCATTGCCGATATGGAACGCATGCACCATACCGTCGCCTGCGAACAGGTGATACTCACCTCGCGGCTTGAAGCGCTGATTAGGACCGGCGCGATAGAGCGTGCCATTGAGGTCCGCCGGTACTTCTCCCTCGATAACCAGGTCCTGAGCTTCGCACTCCATCTGAATGGGTCCCCAGGGAAAATTGAGGAATTGGTTATCCACTGGCATTGCTTGAGCCATAGCTGTTCTCGCTTTGTGAGTTCTTGTGTAAGTGAACAAACATACCCTTGAGATTAAAATCAGTCAATTCTGTTTGTTTTTAAAAAAGGCATTTGTTAAGGTCTATTGCATACAAAAAAATACATTTTTTTATTCCTTGGACACCAACATGAAAAAGATGATTACCGCCCTTGGGGCGGCAATTCTCGTCCAGTTGGCCAGCCCCTCAGTTCAGGCCCAGGAAGGACAGCTGGTGCTGGAAGAAATACTGGTGACCGCCAGTCGCCGAGTTGAAAGCCTGCAAGAAGTGGCCATGTCTGTGTCCGCTTTTTCCAGCGATTTTTTTCAAAACGCTGGCGTCAACGACCTCGCTGGGTTGGAGCAGTACACACCTAACCTCAAGATTACCCCGGGCGGCACAGACTCTAACGGCACCTCAATCCGCATTCGGGGAATCGGCTCTGTAGGGAGCAACTCCGGCATCGATCCCAGCGTGGGCGTATTCATCGACGGCATTTACCAGGGTCGTGCCGGCATGAGCATTAGCGACCTGGTCGACATACAGCGTGTCGAAGTACTTCGCGGCCCCCAGGGCACCCTCTACGGCAAGAATACAGCCGCCGGGGCGATTAGTGTGATTAGCAAGCTGCCCACCGATCAATTTGAGGCGTTTGCAGAGCTTTCTTACGACAGCAATGAAAAAGGTGAATTGCGCGGCATGGTGAACGTGCCGCTGGGCGATAGCCCCCATGCAATGAGATTGTCTGCGTTTAAAGTGGATGGTGATCATCTCTACAAAAACACCTTTAACGGCGAGGGTGTTAATGACAGCAACAAATGGGGAGGCCGAGGTCGATTGCTGTTCGATTTTGAGGGTGATGGCAGCAGTGATGATTTTGGACAGTTCATCCTGACTCTCGACTATACCAACGAAGACACTGATTGTTGCGCACTGACGTCCATCGACTACGATGGCCTGTCCACACTAAACGCGCCAATTACCAATTCACCTTCTGAAGAATTGCAGGCAGCGCTGGGAATTAATGCCCTTGGCAGGCCTGTACTGGAATATAACTCCCTTCAGGATGCCACAGGTACTTCACCCCCGGAAAATGACCCATTCAGTGACGATTACTGGTTTGATGCACCTATTTATAATGTCGTGAAAATCGGCGGCTCCGCATTGGAATGGAACCGCAATCTGGAGAGCGGCAGCAGCGTAACCTTTATCAACGCCTGGCGCTTTTACCAGTCTGACAGCGCTTTTGACGGTGATTTCACTGCCTACGACGCGGTGCGCGCCTCTACCGACATCGATCTGGATCAATACTCCTCAGAGTTGCGACTGACCTCCGCCGGAGGTGAAACATTCGACTATCAGGGCGGCCTTTATGCCTATTACTCTGACATGGATTCCGTCGGTGAGTTTGAGCAGCGCGAAGACCTGGTGGACAATGTCATTATCATTCCGGGCACCGACATCCGCATGGGCATATTTTTCCCTGACGGGTCCCTGAACACTGATACCAACAAATACGAAACGACCAGTTACGCCGCCTTTGGCCAGCTCGTCTGGAACATGACAGACGACTTCAGCGCCACCCTGGGGCTGCGCTACACCTACGAGAAAAAAGAAAGAGAAGGCAGCCAGGTGACAAATCCCAGCTTCGCACTGGATATACCACCGGTCGCTGGCCCCGACATCGAATACGATGACAAGCGCAGCGACTCCAACATATCCCCTTCGATTAACCTGCGTTATTTTTTCAACCCCGATGTGATGGGCTACGCATCGGTCAGCCGCGGTTTCAAATCCGGAGGCTACGATCAACGCCGTCTGGCACAGGGCCAAACAGGCGAATTCGACGAAGAAATTGCCACCAATTATGAACTTGGCTGGAAAACCTCGTGGAACAACCGCAGACTGCAGCTCAATGGCACGCTGTTCCTGGTCAATTACCAAGACTTTCAGTCACAGACCTTCGATGGTTCTTCAGTGCGAGTGACCAACGCTGGCGACATGCAAAGCTATGGCACCGAGCTTGAGCTCATATTTCTGCCCTGGGTCAATACCACGATCGGAACAGCAATCGGCTATAACAAGGCCGAATATGACTCCTTCGATTTAGGTCAGTGCACCATAGACCAGACCTTCTTTGAATATTACGTGGTGGATGGCGCGCAAAGCGGCTCTCCCGCCACCAGTTCGGTTTGCACACAAGACCTCGCCGGAGAAGCGCTGGACAATGCGCCGGAATGGAATATCAGCTCTTTCTTCCAGTACGATCATGAAATCGGCGAGCAACTGCTGGGCACGATGCGCCTGGAGCATAGCTACATCGATGAGTTTTATCTGGATCAGGATCTGGATGAAAACCTGAAAAACGATGCAGTCAATCTCATCAACCTGCGACTGACATTGAGCAACATAGCCCGCGATTGGGAAGTCGCTGTTTGGGGCCGCAACATGTTGGACGAAGAATATTATGCCTGGGGGTTGGATACTCCAACTATTGGCGGCTATAGCGGCGTCGTGGCCCCCGGTGCTTATTACGGCCTTACCCTGCGATATTTCCGCTAGCAGGCCTGTGGCAAGCTATAATTGAGTCAGTCAGTTTCTGGGCGCACCGTCGCGCAGTGGAGGATCACATGAATGACGAGCAGTTGATATCAACAGACCAGGGTACCGGCCGGGTTGCGCCGGCTCAACGCTCCGGCTTCTACTACAACTGGGGCCCCCAGGCGTGGATAGACATGTGGATGTCCAATTCCATGCTGGTAAAGAAAGCCATGCCCATCGTTAGTCACACTTTCGTGCCTATACTTCGGCTGTCCGGTGACAAAGAGCAGGTAGATAAAGACTACGATGCGATTAAAGCAAAGCGCGAAAAAGTGAAGCGCTTTGAAGCGCCTAGAGAAAAATGGCGCAAGCGCTATGGCAATTTTGTGCGCGAAGCCGAGTGGGCGCTGTTGGAGTTGCGCAAGTATTACAGCCAGAAACAGTATGAAGAGATCGTCATTGGCACGTCAGTAGCACTATCTCACGAAACCTCGGCTGACTTCCTGAACATGATGAATTCCATGTCAGATAAGAATAAGAACAAAAAAACACGTAAATCAAAAGATGGAGTGGCTCAAAAGCCTGGGCGCTGGAGCACCTTCATGTTTGAAACATTCAACCCCGCGCACTGGCTAACGGGTCCGGCAACAATTACTGAATTTGATCCTTCCAACGGGCTAACTGTAATGGAAATTCCAGACTGCGCCTGGCATCGTTGCGGTCGCGCGGAAGACCTTCCCAACCCCAATGCATTGCCCGAAGAAGGCTGCCTAAATATCTGTAAGGGCCCTTTCGAAGCTCTATTTAACGGTGAAGGTGGAGGCCTGAAGATGGAGTTTGACCCCCACCTGCCTGAAACTTCCTGTACGGTTAGAATGAGCTGGGCAACGGACTAGTGCCGTCTCTGCGTGAACTGCTGTCCCCCCGAGTGCGATTACTGGAACAGGAGCGACGCATTCGTCAACTAGAGCAAGACCTGCAACAAGTTGAAGCACAAAACACCAGCATGCGTGAAGGCATGCGTCGCTGTGTGAGTTGCGAGTACCGCCTGGATTTCAAAAATCGTCACCTCGCCGCACCCATCAAAATTGCCACTAATCGCTAATAAATAAGGAGTAATTATGTCCGTCGTTCTCGTCACCGGTGCCAGCACCGGTATAGGCCAAACCACTTCCCTGCACCTTGCCAGCAAGGGATACAAGGTCTTTGCCGGCGTGCGCAGCCCGGATACAGCCCATGAGCTAAAGGAAAGAATCGCAACAGAGGGCGGTTCGGTAGCATTGATCCAACTGGACGTAACGGACCAGGCCTCAGTAGACAGCGCCGTGCAGCAGATCATGGATGAGGAAGGCCGTATCGATGTGCTGGTCAATAACGCCGGTGTTGGCGGTGGACGTGCGGTTGAAGAAACCCCGTTAGAGGAAGTGCGGGGCGTGTTTGAGACTAACTACTTTGGCATCTCCAGGATGCTCCTGGCGATCACCCCTATCATGCGCAAGCAACGTGGGGGCCGTATCGTTAATATGAGTTCCCTGGCGGGCCGCATGGTGTTTGGCTGCCACGGTCATTACTCTGCAGCAAAGTGGGCGCTGGAGGGGTTGAGTGAGGCCCTGGCCATGGAGATGGCAGAGTTTAATGTACGGGTAGCCCTGATCGAACCCGGTTCTGTACCGACGCCGGCGTGGGAGAAAGGCACGCCACCTCCAGAAGACACCCACTATGGCAACAGCCTCACGCGACTTGCCACCTGGGCAACCTTTACCATGAAAAACCCAGCCTCCACCCAGGACGTTGCAGATGCTGTTAGTCACGCAATCGAATCGGATAAGCCTCATTTTCGGTATTTGGTGGGTCAGGATGCCGTCGAGGATGTGGCCGGCCGGCAAAGCGTATCAGACGATGAATGGATTGAAATGAACCGGCTTCAGGGGCAAGACTTCGCCCAACGCTGGAAAGAAGTGGTAGGCGTTGATTACTTCGGCGCTGACGATTAACACCGGCTGAGCACCTCATACGGATGACTGGACGTATTGGCAGGGCATAAAAACCGTCAGTCTGAGCGGGCCCACTCTCTCGCTTCTTCACTACTCACCCAGGCAATGGCGTTGGCCAGTAAGCGGCGAAAGTTTGGATCGGCATAGGTCTCCGGCCCGTCACCGCACTGCAGGTAAACGATCGGACTGTTGCCCTGGCGGCGTACCCAGGCACCCAAGTGAGTACCCTCACTGTGCTGCCAACCTTGTCGACTGTAGAGCCTGCCTTGCACCGCCTCCTGCGCTGAATAAAAGTTATCCTGATGGTATTCATAGTCGCTACTGAGCAATGCAATCACATCGTCGTCGAACGCATGCGCCAAATAAACCTCGTCCGTTAACGAAAACTGTTTCGGCAAACCGCGAGTGACTGGGTGGTCGGTCTCTACCGTCAGCGTATGTGACACCTCGTGTCGATAACCAGAATCAGGGCAGGGACTGCCGCGCACCAGCCCCGGTTTGTAAAGAAACTGTCCACCTACCAATTCAGCATACTCAGGCCAGGCAGGCCAGGCGGCCAGTGCATGGTGGAGAAATACAAATCCGTGTCCTTTCTCTACCAGATCAAGAAAATCCTGTTTGAACTTCGCCGGTGGCTCAATCAGCCTGGGCGCGAGTCCATCTGCCGGATCGGGACTTTGAAAATCCATTCCGGGCATATCGTAAAAAACAAAGGTGCGGAAGTCGGCAGCCAGTCCCGGTGAAAAAAAAGCCTGCGAGGCAGGGTACTCCACTGAACAATAGGACAGGTCAGAAAAACTATCGAACGCGGCGAAAAAAGCGTCGCGGTCAAAGGGATGGCCCTTGGTCATTACCAGTACGTCTGTACTGGATTGATAATCGATAAAAGACACTGCTCCGCTCCTGTTAAAGGTCTGAGTCGCGCGCGTCGAGGCTCACATTGATGCCGGTTGAGCGCTAAACTACATCGCGCTTGTCGAACGTAATATGTAATTCCTTGAGACCACGCAGTACTGTGTTGGGCCAATGCGTCAGGTCGTTCTTGCCTTCCACAAGACGAATGTTGGTTAGCCTCGCCAGAATGCGCTCAAAAGCAACCTGCATCTCCTTGCGGCCAAGAAAGGCACCGGGACAGAAATGAGTGCCATAGCCAAATGCGATATGGTCGTCGGCATTAGGCCGACACACGTCCAGACGCTCCGGGTCATCAAAAACCTTTTCATCACGATTAGCGGCAGCATAACGCAGCATCAACAAAGCGCCCTTGGGTATCGCCACGCCCTGCAATTCAACATCCTCGGTAACAACCCGCCACAAACCCGCCGAAGGTGATTCAAAGCGCAGTATTTCTTCCACTGCATTCGCAATCATACTCGGATCATCTAACAGCACCTGCAGTTGATCAGATAGCTGGATCAGAGAAAGCAAGCCTCCGGTTGTCGCCGACGTGGTAGTTTCGTTGCCCGCCACCAACAACTGCTCGATCATGCTAAGCAGTTCCTCATTCCTCATCAAGCGCTCCCCTTCCGGGGGTTTGATCATATTGTTGGCAAGATCTGAAATCATATCGTCTCTGGGATTGGCGCGCCGGTCATCAATAATATTGACCATGTAGTGCTGGTACTCGACGATCAACCTGGCGTTGTCGATCTCTTCTTCGGCCGTCATCATACCGCCCAAGCGCGAGGCAAAGGCGTCCGACCAGAGTTTGATCTGGCGAAGGTCCTTACGCGGGACACCCAATTGATCAGCAATCACATACACTGGCAGGGGCGTGGCGAAGTCACGAACGAACTCGCATTCGCCTTTGTCGATAAATTCATCAATCAATTCATCGACGACTTGCTCCATGTAGTCGCGCATACCCTCGACCCGTTTGGCGGAAAAAACCTTGTTGATCAGCGACCGATAAACCTTGTGCTGGGGTGGATCCAGGGTCAACAGCGTTGGCGGCTGTTCGTAACCACTCTCATAAATTGCCGCCGCTTCGGCTGAAGGTTCCGGTCCTTTCAGCAAGTCCTGAAAATCGTTAGAGAACGTCTTTGTATTTCGATTAACCTGACGAATATCGTCCCAACGAGAGAGCATATATATATTGGTATCAGGCAACTGATACACCGGGGCTTCGCGACGTATCGCCTCATAAAACTCAAACGGGGACTCGATGACTTCGGGCGTAAAAAAGTCGAAATCTGCAGGGCAATTGGCCACTATATTATCCTTGCTCCAGCTTTGGGGCGGCATTGATTTCATGGCGTTTGAAGACGGTAGAATACGACTCACATTATCGAATAGAAAATAAACAGTCAAATCTGATTGTTTTTTCCAGAGAGCTTTGCTACTTTGCCAACAGACATTAATCCAACAACCAAACTGGCGCTCGCACTGCCCTCTGCGAAGGCAAGCTGTAGCCTGATTTGCTAAACTCAAGCCCTATTCCCAGGAGAAAATTATGGATCTCGGACTCGCCGGAAAAAATGCTGTTATTACAGGTTCAACTCGCGGTATTGGCCGCGCTATTGCCAATCTACTGGCCGACGAGGGGACCAATCTCGCTATCTGCTCTCGCAACCAAGAGGAAGTCGATAGCGCTGTGGCTGAATTGAGTGCCAAGGGCGTGAAAGTCACTGGTGCCGTCGTCGATGTAGCCGACAAAGCGAGCTACCAGGCATGGATTGCCAGTGTTGGTGAAGAACTGGGCGGAATCGATATTTTCGTGCCCAACGTCAGCGCCGGGGGCGGTAACATGAGTGAGGAAGGCTGGGAAGCGAACTTCAACATAGACCTACTGGGAACTACGCGGGGCGTAGAAGCAGCAATGCCCTTTCTGGAAAAGTCATCCGCGGCCTCTATTGTAGTCATATCTTCAACCGCAGGTGTAGAGACCTTCATGGGTCCCCAGCCCTATAACGCCATCAAAGGTGCATTGGTGATTCATGCCAAACAGCTTAGCCAGGCCCTTGCTCCTGCGGGCATCCGAGTCAACTGCGTATCCCCCGGCCCCATCTTCATCGAAGGCGGCGCTTGGGAATTCATCAAAGAAAACATGACCGACTTGTACGACGCCACACTGGCTGACATACCATCGGGCCGGTTCGGCAGCGCCGAGGAAATTGCTAACACCGTAGCCTTTATTGCCAGCCCGGCAGCGAGCCTGATCACCGGCGTAAACCTGGTCGCTGACGGCGGCTTCACCAAGCGCGTTCAATTGTAGGGAGTGCGTCAGGCTAATTCACCATGGATCTAAAATTTTCAGAAGATGACCTGCAGTTCCAGCAGGAAGTACAGCAGTTCCTCGCGGAGAATCTTAGCGCAGATATTGTTGAGACAACCTCTCAAAATGCCAGTGTGTTCGTTGAAAAAGAACTGGCACTGAAATGGCAATCAATTCTGGTCGCTAAAGGCTGGGCGGTACCCAGTTGGCCCCGCGAGCATGGCGGCACGGAGTGGTCCCCTACCCAGAAGTACATTTTCAGCCGAGAATGCTATCTCGCTGGCGCACCGATGCTGATTCCGCTGGGCTTGCTAATGCTCGCCCCGGTGCTTATGGCCTTTGGTAATGAAGAGCAGAAAGCCGAGTACCTGCCAAAAATTCTGTCCGGAGAGCAGTACTGGTGTCAGGGTTATAGCGAACCAGGCTCAGGGTCTGACCTTGCGAGCTTGAAGCTCAGGGCTGATGCTGACGGTGAC
Source organism: Candidatus Seongchinamella marina (assembly GCF_026262685.1). Taxonomy (NCBI): domain Bacteria; kingdom Pseudomonadati; phylum Pseudomonadota; class Gammaproteobacteria; order Cellvibrionales; family Halieaceae; genus Seongchinamella; species Candidatus Seongchinamella marina. Next base: position 488,082 of record NZ_SHNP01000001.1, on the reverse strand, counting down.
GATTACATCGTCAACGGATCCAAGATCTGGACCACCCACGCCCATATGGCGGATCACATTTTCTGCCTGGTGCGGACAGACAACAGTGGCAGGCCACAGCAAGGCATCAGCTTCCTGCTCATTGACATGGATAGCCCGGGCGTCAGCGTAGAACCTATCATTACCATGGCGGGTGATCATGAGGTCAACCAGGTGTTCTTTGAAAACGTAAGAGTGCCTCAGGCAAATCGCATTGGCGAAGAAAATAAAGGCTGGACCTATGCCAAGTACCTGCTTGAATTTGAGCGCGGAGGCGGTTTCTCCGGCCCGCTGATCTCGCACGAGTTAGCACGCTTGCAACGGCTTTACCGCGACACCTGCGAAAGTGTCGAAAACTTCGATCCACGTGGAGACTTCCAGCGCAAGGTCGCACGCCTGGAAATCGACCACAAAGCGCTTGAAATTACCGAGATGCGAATTCTTTCTTCCGTGAGTGGGGGCGGCACACCCGGCCCGGAGTCATCTATTCTCAAGCTCAACACCACACGTCTGGAGCAAGAAATAAACCAGCTTTCTCTGGATATCCTGGGCTATCGTGCACTGGATATGGATCCGGTAGAGGGAGGCAGCCCCTACCGCCCCGATCCGGTGTCTGCAGTACTACCGCGTTATCTCAACAATCGTGCCGCCTCGATTTTTGGCGGCTCTCAGGAGGTACAACGCAACATCATCGCCAAGATGGTGCTCGGCCTGTAGCACAGCCCTCAACAAGGAGTCGGATTGATGCAGAGAGACCAGCAAATTGCAGAAGTAAAGACTCTCTTGAATCTGGTGGCCAACAACACCACTGCGCTCGCCAACAGCGTAATGAAAATCGATGTAGGCGAGTACACTGACCCAGACCTCTTCGCTCGAGAAAAAACCGAGCTATTTCGCAACTATCCCCAGTTTGTCGGTCCCAGTTGCCTGCTTCCCGAAGCGGGTGACTACTTCGCCTTCGACGATACTGGCATTCCTATCCTTATCGTACGAACGGTCGAGGGAACGCTAAACGCCTTCGTCAATATCTGTTCTCATCGAGGTGCACCGCTGAACGAATGTCAACATGGCAAAGCCAAAATGGAGCGGATGTTCTCCTGCCCTTACCACGGATGGAGTTACGACCTTGATGGAAAGCTGATCGGCGTTCCCTTCGGCAAAGAGGGCTTTACCGATATCGACCGAGAGCAACTGGGGTTGCGGCCGTTGCAGGTGGAGGAAAAAAACGGCTTTATTTTTGTGATGCCCAATCCTGATCTCACGTTTGATATTGATGACGTACTGGCAGGACTAGATACACACTTGTCAGGTTTCGGACTCAGTGATCATTACTACCTCGGCGCGGCACAGGTCCATACAGATTTCAGTTGGAAACTTAACATGGATACTTTCCATGAGTTTTACCACTTTGAAAGTCTGCACAGCGATTCCATTGCCCAGATGGCTTATAACAACCTTGGCACTTATCACCAATTTGGTCGCAATCACGCAATGGGCTCTGCCAGTCTTGAAATTACAGAACTCAACGGCATTCCCGAGGACCAATGGAATCCACGCAAATACACTTCTCACGTCAATTACATTTTTCCTAACACTGTGATTTTTGTGGTGGAGGATCACTTTCAGACCTGGCGCGTATATCCTATTAGTCCCGATCGTTCAGTGATTTATCACAGCATGTTCCTGCCCGAACCACCAGCCAATGACGAACAGCGCGAGGAATACGAGGCATACTTTAAAATGATCAGGGATGTTGCTGTTACAGAGGACTATGCGCTGGTCGACAAGATTAATCGTGGACTCAGTAGCGGTATCAAGCGCGAAGTGCTGGTGGGGCGTAACGAGCCGGGTGTGCAAAACATGCATAGACAGTTGCACGAGATACTGGGAGTCAAGCCCGCCTGATCAGTCGTCGGCGCACCAGGCATCGACCCAATCATGAAAATGTTGAACGCGAACTTCGTCGGCATTGAGAACAGCCCTGTCGAAGCCCCTGGAGCGCATTCCCGCCTGCATATCAGGCAGATACTCAATATCCTGATCAATCGTTATAGTCAGCGAGTGCTTGCCCGCTAGCACGTCATCGCGAGTGAATGATTCATGCTCTGGCCTTTCTGCGTCGCGCGAAACACACAAAGCCGGGTGCAGTGAAAGACCCTTCGCTTCGTCACAGCCTGTCTCAGCCGGAATCTGTAGGGTGAATTTATCCAGGAAACACTTTTCGTGATCGGTGGGGTGAGGCCGGGGACCGAAAATCCACAGTTCCTCAGGATTGATAGTCATAAACGTATTCGGAAATATGTCGTACTGCCAGACATCCGAAAGCTGCGCGTCGCTCAGCGGCGAATAATCGTGTCCCAGCAAGTCGCCCACTTCTCTTTTTCGCTGCTGCACTGCAGCGCGAATCTCGGGCACGCGCCCCGAAAACGCCGCGGGATCAAGCCCCAGTGACTCGAGAAAAGGACGCAGCGGTTCAGGCACCTCCTCCGGCACACGATAGCGAGAGTTAGTGACAAAGCCCTCAACGACTGTGGCAGAGTGCCCCATAGGCCACAAGGTGTTGATGGAATTGCAGCAGTCCACAAATCCAGCGTGTTGCGGGTGAATAAAATCAACATGGTATTGCTCGAGAAAGTTGTCGCGCACCGTCTTCCAGTTAGCGTCCAAGGCTACAGTCTGGTGCTTCGCCAAGAGCATATTTTCGAACCGGTAGGGTTCGAGCCTGGATACTATTGGCCCAAGGTAGTCAGCCAGAGGCTCAGCCCCGGGGTCGAAGTTAAGCCACACCAGGCCAGCCCAAACTTCTACTCGTACCGTTTTCAGGGAGCGTTCCTGCGCTGTTATCGCAGGGCAGAACCTGTCTGCGTCTGGCACCTCCGCCAGTGAGCCGTCCAAATGATAGCGCCAACCATGATAAGGACAGGCTACCTGTTTTACCCAGCCGGGACTGCCACTGAATATGCGGTTTCCACGGTGCTGGCACACATTGTAGAAGGCACCGACATTGCCGTCTTCATCGCGCAGCACCACCACCGACTCGGGTCCCAGTTCATACAGGAAATAGTCACCTGCGCCGGGAATATCAGAGACCAGACCCGCAAACAGCCAGCAACGACTCCAGATTTTTTCCCACTCTCGCTCCCGCACCGTGGGGTTGGTATAGCGCGTTTTGTCCAGCACAGCCCGCTCCGCGGTACGCGCCTTAAGGCCGCCGGGGAAATCTTCTTCCTGTGTTATTTGTGGCATAGAGTAGTTTTTAAATAGCTAAAATCAGTCGGTCAATGCTACCAGAATAGCATCATCATCGACTGTCACGCTGTGACTGGCGATCGGAGTGATGGCCGGACGCGTAAGTGCACTACCGTCACGAACATCAAACGCAGCACCGTGTAACGGACAGAGAATTTTTTGCCCCTTGAGCTTGCCATCGCACAGGCGAGCATCCGCATGACTGCAAAGATTGTCCACCGCATAGACTCCCTCAGCAGTATGGCAGAGCAGCACTTCGCGTCCGTCAATTTCAACGCACAGGGTCTGACCCTGAGGCAGATCAGATAGGCTCGCTACCTGCAAAAATTCATTCACCCGCTTACTCCTGTAAAAATTCATCCAGTGTCATGTGAACTCGTCGAATACGTGACTCCTGATAATTGCCCAGCGTAATACCTGGCTTTCGACTGGTCTTAAAACCCTGCTGTTGCAGGTCGAGATTGCCGGTGTCCTCATCGTAGACCGGCGCCAGCCAGCTCAGTGCTTCCGATTCGGTGTAGGACTGTTCCACGCTCAACTTTTCCGGCTCCGGTGGCTCTGGATGCCCAACCCCTTCCGGCAAAGGTTCTAATATCATCAGGTCAAAGATACAGCTATCGACGTCATCGCCATTAGGGCGGAATCGATAAACCATGGGCACAGTAATACCGGGAAAGAAAAACATATTAGGGAACAGGTGATATTCGATGGAATCGAGCATCATGCAATCACTCACCGCAGATAAGTCGACTCCCAGTCCATTACCAATACGACGACGCAAGTCTTCGGCCGCAATGCTACGAGCAGTCTCGCCCGCTGGCACTTCATCATGGTCCAGGCCAAATATAGAGAGCATCTGCAGTAGCTCGTTTTCCGTCAATGGAGGGGCACGCCATTTATCGCCCGGGTAATCACTCAATGATTCGGGACTGTAATTGCCTATATTGTGAATAAAGCGACTGACGTACTTACCAAAGACATCGTATTGCGTGTTGGCACCATTGGGGGCGTTATGGGTTTCGAAGTTATGGTATGCCTCCATGAAGGCCTCCTGCGACGCTTTCCAGTTGGCTGGCAGGATCTTTTGAACATGTACCCGAATACGCCTTTGCTCGAGAGGAAAGTGTGAAAAGTGCTCAGGCATCACATCCATGTAGTCGGCCAGAGGCTTTGCGTTGGGATCCAGGTTGAAAAAAACAAACCCTCCCCATAGCTCGGTTTTGACCGGATGCAGGCCGTGTGTCTCGGCGCTGGCATGTGGGAAATCCCACTTGGCCGGCAGCGATTCCAATTCCCCTTTTATATTCCAGGTCCAGCCGTGAAAGGGGCAGGTTAATTGTGGCGAGTATCCCGCCCCTTCGCCACCCAGGAGCTTTGTTCCCCGGTGGGAACAACTATTGATAAACGCCTGAATGTTGTCCTCTTCACTGCGAATCACAATGATCGAATAGGGACCAATGTTATAGACATAGTTATCACCCACATCCTGCAGGTGCTCCTCACGACAGGCCCACTGCCAACTGCGCCCCCAAAGGCGCTCGGTTTCAAGATCGGCGAAGGCCCGGGAGGTATAGCGACTGCAGGGAATATCTTCATCCCCAAGAAATTCGAAACTCTGCTCCATCAACGGTGGGGGCACCTGCCTGGTATCGTCAGCCAGGGTAGAAGCCACCGTATGTCCCGGTGCGCGCGCAGAGCCAGGTGCTGCAGTTTTCTCTGTCATTTTACCTCGATCCCCCATTTAGTGACTGGACGCAGATGCACATCCAATAATACAATCAGGATTGACTGTTTTTTAGTATGTGCTTTCTTAGGTCTTTATTGCAAGTCACACAACCACATTCCAAGGACAAAGTAATGATGGACATGGGTATACCACTTGAAACTGAAGATATGGCCGACAAGCTGGCAATTATCGAAGTGCTGCAGCTGCATTCCCGCGGCCTGGACCGCCTGGATAGCACCCTGCTACAGCACTGCTATTGGCCAGAGGCGGAAGTAGACTACGGAAGTTACAAGGGACCCGCCCAAGCCTTCGCGAAGCTGGTGGTAGAGGCCCTGGGTGGTGCCTACGAACTCACCCGGCATTCTCTTGGCAATACACTGGTATCGCTGGAGGGTTCGAGTGCCCGCTGCGAGAGCTACGTCAATGCCGATCATCTGCTACCCGGCGGTGGCCAGGAGATGTGCTTCGCCGGTCGCTACCTGGACTTACTGGAAAAACGCCAGGGACAGTGGCGAATGCTGCATCGCCAGGTCGTCATGGATTGGAGCCGCACCCGGGAAGTTGAGGATGAGCGCGATAGCGACGCATTTTTACAACTGGCCAAGGGCAGCCACGGCGATCAAGACCCCCTTCACGAATTCCTGAATGCGGGAGGACATGCATAATGGACCAACGTTTAGAAACCTACCTGGCAAAACAAGACATCTACGAACTGTGCTGCCGGTATATGCGCGGCCTGGACAGATTGGACGCATCTCTAATGCTGGATCAGTTCTGGGAGGATGGTTGGTGCGAATTCGGAATTCACAACAGTGATCCCGCGGCGTTTATTGAGTTTGCGATGTCTGCCCTGCAGGGACACGCGGCAAACCAGCACCTGATCGGCAATTCCCTGATTGATATAGAAGGCGATGAGGCCTTCGGTGAGATCTATTTTCAGGCCTATCACAAGGTACCTACCGATGACGGTCATGAAGACCTGATCATCTCCGGTCGTTACCTGGATCGCTACGAAAAGCGCGAGGGCATCTGGAAATTTGCCTATCGCAGCGAACTGGTGGACTGGAGCCGCACCAGCCCCACCAACGACCTTTACTTTGAACTAGCCCCCGATGGACTGCGTGGCGCCCGCAGTGACGATGCGGTTTATCTTCGTGACAATCGGCGCAGGCCCTGAGCCCTAAGCGTCCAACTCCCTCTGACCCGCATGCTTAAGAATCTTGGCTTCCTCAGCGAAAAAGGACGGCGGCGTATTGCCGGCGGTTGTCAGACCTGCATCGACGGTCAAGGTATGACCAGTGACATAGCGTGCCTCGTTGCTCAACAGATAGAGGATGGCAGCGGCGATATCTTCAGGCATGCAGGCAATACCCAGTGGCGACCCAGCGGCAATAGCTTGCGTCATGGCTTCGGCGCCGCCTTCAACCAGCGCATTGGTCATCGGCGTCACCGTACCTCCGGGCGCAACCGCGTTGACTCTAATTCCATAGCTGGAAAGTTCACTAGCAGCCGATTTAGTCAACCCGACCACACCGTGCTTGGCCATAGAATAAACATGGGGACCCTGCCCTCCCAGAATTCCCGCGGTGCTGGCAAGAGAAACAATTGCGCCACCGTGCTCCTTCATGGCGCGCGCAGCGTGCTTAATCCCCAGGTAAACACCACGGGAAAGAATGGCCATCGTTTTATCGTAAGCCTCCGCCGTGGTGTCCATAATAGAACCAACTGCGCCGACGATACCGGCGTTGTTTACCATGCCGGTGATAGAACCGAAGGTGGTGCAACCGGCCGCTATCGCCGCCTCAATGTCCTCTTCACGAGTGACATCAGTGCGCTGAAAAATCGCAGCATTGCCCAGCTCTGCCGCCAATGCAGCACCCAGTTCTTCCTGAAGGTCTGCAATCACTACGTTTCCACCCTCGGCCACGATAGCGCGCACAGTAGCCTCGCCAATGCCACTGGCTCCGCCGGTCACCACTACTGTATGGTCAATAAATCTGTCTCTGGTCACGCTGTCTCCTCATATTTTTTCAGGTCAGGGGCGAGCCTGCATGATAAGCTCCGCTTCATTTAACCAACATCGAAACACAAAAGGAATTAATAAAATGTCACTTTCCCTGTCAGACCCCTCGTTACTTAAAAGTCAGGCGTACGTCGATGGCCAATGGATAGATGCAGATGACGGCGCTACTTTTCCCGTCACCAATCCTGCTAACGGCGAGTTGATTACCAATGTCGCCAAGCTCGGAGCCGCTGAAACTGCCAGAGCTGTCGCTGCGGCTGATGCAGCAATGCAGTCCTGGAAAAAACAGCCCGCCAAGGCACGTGCTGGCATTATCAGAAAGTGGTATGACTTGATGATGGCTAACCAGGAAGACCTGGCTCAGATAATGACCGCAGAGCAAGGCAAGGTTATTGCAGAATCCCGCGGCGAAATTGCCTACGGAGCTGCCTTCGTGGAGTGGTTTGGCGAAGAAGCCAAGCGCATTGATGGCGATGTTATTCCCGGCCCCTCTTCCGACAAGCGTATCGTGTGCATCAAACAGCCTGTGGGTGTGGTAGCTGCCATCACCCCCTGGAATTTTCCCAATGCCATGATCGCGCGCAAAGCCGCTCCTGCATTGGCCGCAGGTTGCAGCATTGTGATCAAGCCCGCTACGGAAACACCTCTGTCTGCCTTCGCCATGGTTGAACTGGCTGAGCGCGCCGGTGTACCCCCAGGCGTTATTAATGTCATTGCTGGAAGTTCTGCCGCTATTGGCGGTGAACTGACGGCCAACCCAGTAGTTCGCAAACTGACCTTTACCGGCTCCACCCCCGTGGGCAAGATGCTAACTTCCGCCTGTGCAGACACCATGAAGAAGACATCCATGGAACTGGGCGGCAACGCTCCGTTCATCGTGTTCGACGATGCCGACATTGACTCTGCCATCACGGGAGCGATGATCTCCAAGTACCGCAACGCCGGACAAACCTGTGTTTGTTCTAACCGAATGTTTGTGCAGGACGGTGTTTACGATGAGTTTGTCGCCAAGTTGGTTAAGGCGACCGAAGAACTGACCGTAGGCAACGGCGCAGACGATGGCGTTATCATCGGCCCCCTGGTCAATACCAAAGCCGTCACCGATGTGGACAAACTCGTTCAGGACTCTATCGGGCAGGGCGCAAAACTGGTGGTTGGAGGTGGCCCCCATGAGTTAGGCGGCTGTTTTTACCAGCCCACCGTGCTGACCGAAGTGACCTCAGACATGGCCGTTTTCCGCAATGAAATTTTTGGTCCGGTGTCACCCGTGGTGCGTTTTTCCACAGAAGAAGAAGTCATCGCGATGGCCAACGACACTGAATTCGGTTTGGCGTCTTACTTCTACACACGCGATATTGGCCGCGTATGGCGCGTCGCCGAAGCACTGGATTACGGCATTGTGGGTATTAACGAAGGTATTATTTCTAACGAAATGGCGCCCTTCGGTGGCGTTAAGGAATCCGGCTCTGGACGCGAGGGCTCCAAGTACGGTATCGACGACTACGTTGAAATCAAATACATGCTGATGGGCGGGTTGGATAGCTGAGGCTTGCACTAAAAAGCAATCGCAAACTAAAAGCATAAAAAAAGGGCGGGTAATACCCGCCCTTTTTATTGTAACCAGAAAGCTTAGCCAAACTGGTTCATGGTGTTGTCTGCACCGCCGGCCTTGAGGGCTGCGTCGCCAGCAAAGTACTCTTTGTGGTCGTCGCCCATGTCAGAGCCAGCCATGTTCTGGTGCTTAACGCAGGCAATACCCTGACGGATTTCCTTGCGCTGAACACCCTTAACATAGCCGAGCATGCCCTGATCGCCAAAGTACTCCTTGGCCAGGTTGTCGGTAGACAGGGCCGCGGTGTGGTAAGTAGGCAGTGTTATCAGGTGGTGGAAAATACCCGCTTCACGTGCAGAGTCAGCCTGGAACGTGCGAATACGCTCATCTGCTTCTGCAGCCAGATCGGTTTCGTCGTAATCAACGCTCATCAGGCTGTCACGATCGTAAGAAGATACGTCCTTACCTTCTTCAGTCCAGGCATCGAACACCTGCTGACGGAAGTTCAGCGTCCAGTTGAATGAAGGGCTGTTATTGTAAACCAGCTTCGCGTTGGGAATTACCTCGCGAATACGGCTTACCATGCCACCAATCTGGCCGATGTGTGGCTTTTCGGTTTCGATCCACAGCAGGTCAGCGCCATTTTGCAAAGAGGTAATGCTGTCCAGTACGCAGCGATCTTCACCTGTGCCCTGACGGAACTGATACAGGTTGGACGGCAGACGCTTTGGACGAACCAATTTACCGTGGTGATTGATGATCACGTCACCGTGATTCATGTCACCTGGCTCCAGCTCTTCGACGTCAAGGAAGCTGTTGTACTGGTCGCCCAGGTCGCCCACTTCGTGAGTCACAGCAATTTGCTTGGTCAGGCCAGCACCCAGTGAGTCAGTACGGGCAACGATCACGCCGCCTTCAACACCCAGCTCAAGGAACGCGTAACGTACGGCGCGAATCTTGGCGAGGAAGTCCTCGTGAGGAACGGTTACTTTGCCGTCCTGGTGACCACACTGCTTCTCATCAGACACCTGGTTTTCCAGCTGAATGGCACAAGCACCCGCTTCGATCATCTGCTTGGCGAGGAGGTAGGTCGCTTCTGCGTTACCAAAGCCCGCATCGATATCGGCAATAATGGGCACTACGTGAGTCACGTGGTTGTCAATATCATTCTGGGTTGCCTTGGCAGCAACATCGTCGCCGGCAGCACGGGCAGCATCCAGCTGGCGGAATAGACCACCCAGCTCACGGGCATCGGCCTGGCGCAGGAATGTGTAAAGTTCTTCAATCAGGCCAGAGACCGTTGTTTTCTCGTGCATGGACTGATCAGGTAGTGGGCCAAACTCAGAACGCAGAGCGGCAATCATCCAACCGGACAGGTACAGGTAGCGACGGTCAGTGCTGTTGAAGTGCTTCTTGATAGAAATCAGCTTCTGTTGACCGATAAAACCGTGCCAGCAGCCCAGAGACTGAGTGTACTTGGCAGTATCAGCGTCATAGGCTTCCATGTCGGCACGCATAATTCCAGCGGTGTATTTAGCAATATCCAGACCGGTCTTGAAGCGATTCTGGGCACGCATGCGAGCGGCGGATTCGGGGTTAATTTCATCCCAGGCGCTGCCTTGCTGAGAGCGCAGCTGGGCGATGTCGTTGATGTCGTTCTGGATAGACATAGGTGGTACCTCTGGATACGGGTTTAGGACTGTGGGTAGCCGGAAGACGGAAGGTCAGCCAGTCGTTGAAGGGCATACTAGTCCCGGGAGAGGCATAATTGAAATAAATAGGCGAGATTCTTGGTATTCACGCCAAGAATGGACCAACTGCCCCTTAATGCCAGTGATAACGGCCTCTCGCGACCACTCTAGCCCTCGCATGCTGGCGCCCAGCCCAAAATGAACACGCAGAGGTGATCAGGCGCCCAGCAATGCTTCTTTAATCTCTCGCTTGAGTACCTTATTCGTGGCATTACGCGGCAGCGCTTGCTCGGAGATATAAACCCTGGCAGGTACTTTATAACTAGCGAGCCTCTCCTTAGCGAAATCAATAATTTCCTCTTCCGCAATCGCTGCTCCCTCATGCAAGTGCACTACAACCGCCACTTCCTCGCCCAGGCGCTCGTGAGGCAAACCTACCGCTGCCACCTCTTTCACTGCCTCGTGGTCGAGTAACTCGTTCTCGATTTCTATGGGATAGATGTTTTCGCCACCGCGAATAATCATGTCCTTGGCGCGATCGGCGAGGAACAAAAAACCGTCGTCGTCGAGGTAACCGATATCACCTGTTTTCAGCCAGCCTTCATGGAAGTCCTCGGCATTGGAGTCGGGCCGATTCCAGTACTCGCGAATGTTGGCCACACAACGCACCCAAATTTCACCGGTGTCGCCTTGGGGCAGCGATTCTCCGGTCTCGTCACCAATGCGAATGTCCGTAATCGGATGTGGAAATCCCGCTGTGCCGGGCTTCTCCTGAAAGGCCTTCCCGGTCAAGGAGGCTCCCTGGGCATTGGTTTCGGTCATCCCATAACCAGTGCCGCTGAAATTCTGCGGCATTTTTTCTTGCAACAAAGTACCCACCTTGGGCGGCGTTGCAGCGCCTCCCACCCCCATGGAAAACAGGCTGCTGGTGTCTGTCGCGTCGAAGTTCTCCGCCTCCAGTAAGTCGAGGATCATAGCTGGGGCTGCCGCAACAGCGGTAACGCGCTCACTCTCAATGTACTTAAGGGCCTGACTTACGTCCCACTTGTACATCATTACGATCCGTCGACCACCGCGCAAGTTGGCCAGGAACTGAGCGTGGCAGCCACTGACATGAAAAAGTGGAACCGCTAGCAGTGAGGTCGGTTCAAAATTACGTTCCAACATTGCCGTGATCAATTCACCGTTGGTCATTGCCGCGGCAATCGCTGCACACTCCATATTGAACACCGCCTGGCAAATAGCCCTGTGGGTGGATACCGCTCCCTTGGGCTTACCGCTGGTTCCGGAGGTATACATGATCATGGCGACGTCATCGCCATCAATATCGACATGTTGTGGTGCTTTTCCCTGGAAACCAGAGACCAGAGCGGGCAGCCCGTTAACGTCTTGTGGGTTCGCGGGCCTGGCAATCAGAGTGCGAATGCCATTTGCATCCATCATCTGTGCGATACCGTCGTAACGCTGCTGATCACAGATCACCAGTTTCGCCCCGGCGTCTTCTACTGTATAGGCGATGTCTGCCGGCTTGCCCCAGCTGTTAACGGGAACAACAACTGCACCTATGCCGACAACCGCAATAAGCCCCGACATCCACTCAGGATAGTTGCGCATTGCCAACGCAACTCGGTCACCAGGGCCAATTCCCGATGACTGCAAGGCTGCACCCAAGGCGTCAGCCTCGTCTAGCAGCTGGTTGAAAGTGCGACGTTCCCCCTCATAAATCAAAAACTCGCGATCGCCGTGATTGCGGCCAACAGCCAGCGCCTCACGCAAATTGGCGGGTGCTGACTTGTAATAACGCAGACCGGTCTCATCAACGGCAATCTCGTAAGGTGCGCCCTCGCCCGTAAGTTGCGCAATCGCGGTATCAAATTCCTGTTTGAGCTGTGACATGGCTGTTTTCCGTATCAGGTAGATAAGTGTGAAGTCTAGTTTAAGCTCATCGGGCGGGCATCAGCGAGACTTTGCAAATTCGACTGACGGGATTTTGCATCAGTTTCTCCACTTGCCCAACATACCCATAACAGTAGAATGGCGACAGTTCAGGAGTTTAGTCCATGGCCAACACCATTCCTCTTCATTACGCGCAATCCATGCTGCGCCTGGCGCCCGTGGAACCCGCGGAGCTCAAAAAGGAACTCAGGGCACTCAAACTTCCATTGGTGCTGATGGAAGAAAAAGCGGTGGCAGATGCCCGCATCTCAGTAGAGGACTACGGCCGCCTTTTTATCCACCTGATTCACAAAATTCAGGATTCCATCCCTGGCAACATCGCCGACCCTGACGATACGCGAAGTTTCAGCGCTTATCGCATGATGTTTCAGGCCATGCTTCATGCCAAAGACCTGGCCCAGGCCCTGCAGAGGGCGTCAATCTACTTCAAGCGACTGCAAGAACAGGGCGAAACCTTCCTCCTAGAAGAAGATGGCGACACCGTTTATTGTCGGTTCGTATTTGCCAGAGACACCGACCGCACTCTCTCTTCTCCTGAAAATTTCAGTATGGAGTACCTGCACTGGTTGCCAGGCATGACTGGAAGAATCCTGTCCATGGCTATGTGGCACCGGGTCTGCGGCTGGTTCGTCGGCAGCTTCATTGATCTGATCAGCGTGGAAATGACTGAGAGAGCAGAGGCGGGGAAGGATTACAGTGAGGTATTTGGCGCCCCAGTTCGTTTCGGCAGTGAGCGCGACGCATTTGCTTTTCACCGCCGATTCCTGAGCTTTCCCATTGTCCAGAGCGAGGAGTCGCTGCATGCCATGCTCGCGACCTACCCGGCCGAGCTGTTTCGCATCAGTCCAGAAGAGCACAGCCTGGCGATACGTATTCGCAACCTGATTGGCAATGATTTCCAGCGTCCCTTGCCTGGTCTGCAGGAGGTCGCAGAACGCCTCTACATGACGACACCTACCTTGCACCGCCGTTTGCGTGAAGAACAAACGTCATTCCAGCAGATCAAGGATCACTGTCGTCGGGACGCAGCGATTGGCTATTTAAGCTCTGCCCAATACACCACATCAGAACTATCGGAGCTGATGGGTTTCTCGGATAGCAGTACCTTCCACCGCGCCTTCAAAAAATGGACCGGGCTAACGCCCCAGGACTATCGCAAGAAGCACATTAGCGCCCACTGAAAATTCCTGCCCCTACGGTTTGCAAATTATCGCAATGGTGAGATTACCAGAATCAACTAAACTTTCTGCAATCCACCACAACAATCAGGAACCTCAAAATGGCATACTTCATCACCGGCGGCACCGGCTTTCTCGGTCGTTTCTTCATTGACAAGTTGAAGGAGCGCGAGGGAGATATTTATGTATTAACCCGCGCTGGATCTCGTGAGAAATTTGAAGCCCTGCAAGAGCGCTTCGGTAGCGGCTCTGATCGCCTCATACCCGTAGAAGGCGACCTTCGTCAGCCGCTGCTAGGCCTTGATGAAGCCACCATCGCTGACCTTAAAGGCAGCATCAAACATTTCTGCCACTTCGCTGCCATTTATGACCTGGCCGCCTCCGCAGAAGAACAAACCAAAACCAATATTGACGGCACTCGCCATGCTGTGCAGCTGGCAGAGGCTCTCGCAGTGGGTTGCTTTGAGCATGTCAGCTCCATCGCAGCAGGCGGTATGTATAACGGCACCTTCCGCGAAGACATGTTCGAAGAGGCAGAAAACCTGGAGCACCCCTACTTCTCTACCAAGCATGACTCTGAGGGCGTGGTGCGTAACGAGGCCAAGATACCATTCAGGGTTTATCGCCCCGCAATGGTAGTAGGACACTCCAAAACAGGCGAAATCGACAAGATTGATGGCGCCTACTACTTCTTCAAGAGCTTACAAAAAATCCGCAGAATCCTGCCACCCTGGTTCCCACTGATCGGCATTGAGGGCGGCAAGTTCAACGTAGTACCTGTCGACTATGTGGTGGACGCGATGGACCACATTGTTCACCAGGAGAATCTTGAAGGGCGCTGCTTCCACCTGACCAACCCCGATCATCACAGCATGGGAAATCTGTTGAACGTGTTCGCCGATGCCGGTCACACGCCGCGCTTCAGCATGCGTCTTGACATGAGAATGTTCCATTTTATTCCCAAGTTCGTGCGCGAGGCGGTTTCTGGCTTGCCCCCGGTAAAACGAATTGTCAGTACACTGCTCGCAGACATGGGTCTGCCAGATTCGGTAACCATGTTCATGAACTATCCGACTCGCTACGATAACCGTGATACCGAGCGCGCGCTCAAGGGCAGCGGTATCAAATGCCCCGAACTGGAGAACTACGCGCCAGTGATCTGGGACTACTGGGAACGTAACCTGGACCCAGACCTCTTTGTGGACCATTCGCTGGAAGGCAATGTGGGTGGCAAAGTGGTACTAATCACAGGCGCCTCGTCAGGTATCGGCAAGACCTCTGCCTTGCGCCTTGCAGAAGCCGGAGCACATGTGCTGCTGGTCGCTCGCAGTGCAGAGAAACTTGAGGAGACTGCCGCGGAGATCGCCACAGTTGGCGGCGTTGCCACCATTTACCAGGCCGACGTATCGGACCTTGCTGATTGCGACCGCCTGGTTGCCGAGGTATTGGAGAACCACGGGTTCATCGATATTTTGCTCAACAACGCTGGCCGCTCCATACGCCGTTCACTGGAACTTTCCTACGATCGTTTCCATGATTTCGAGCGCACCATGCAGATCAATTATTTTGGCGCTATCCGCCTCACCATGGGGCTGCTGCCTTCAATGGCTGAGCGCGGTACCGGCCACATTATCAATATGTCTTCCATTAGTGCGCTCACACCCAGTCCGCGTTTCTCTGCTTATGTCGCATCAAAGTCAGCGCTGGATGCCTGGACCCGTGCCGCAGCTGTAGAGTACTCCGATCTTAACGTGCGCTTCACGACCATCAACATGCCACTCGTTCGCACACCGATGATCGAGGCAACCAGCGTCTACGATTCAATGCCTGTCCTGACGCCCGATGAGGCCGGCGACATGGTGGTTGAGGCAGTTATCAAGAAGCCCAAGCGCATAGCTTCGCCGCTGGGCGTCTATCTGCAGGTCATGACCGCAGTCGCACCCAAGTTCACCGAAGTTGTAATGAACGTTGTCTTTCGCATGTTCAATGACTCTGCTGCCGCGCGCGGTGACAAAAAGGTTGAGAAAGTTGAGGCCTCGAATGAGCAGGTCGCACTTGCCGCACTGATGAAGGGCGTGCACTTCTAAACTGAAAAAAAGTGACAAAAAACCCGCCAACAGGCGGGTTTTTTTTGGCGGACTTAAAGGTGCTTAGCCCGCTCTAATGAGGCCGTGCTACTAACGCCATACTATAAATCGTCGGGAATCTTGGTGATTGACTTGAACCAAGGTAAGGCCACCACAATACCGTCACGGAGATCGTCCAGAGTTTGCACCTTCAGCGCAGTCCCCGCCTCGGCCAACTCAGTGGGCAAGTTGACCAACCCAATATTCCGCTCCAGCCTTGGCGACCAGGCACAGCGGGTAAGGTGGCCAACCTTGTCCTGGTTCTCAAAAACGTCCCAGAAACGGTCATTGCCGCTGATAGGGTCGCCATCGATTTCTATGCCCACAAGGCGACGGGGCGTGCCTTCTTTTGCTATCTGCTGCAACGCAGCCTTACCGATGTATTCCTGCGATTTATTCAGGTCCAGCAAGCGCTCCATACCGATAGTGAACGGTGTGTCCTCACGGGTGATATCCGAGGCGTAAGACAGTATTCCTCCTTCTATTGTTCGCATGGCCGAAGGACAGGCCGGCTTTATACCAAACTCTTCGCCCGCCGCCATTACCAGGTCCCACAATTCCGTTCCACGACTACCATCGCGAAGATAAATTTCATAGCCCAACTCGCCACTCCAACCTGTTCGACTGAGCACCAGTGGAATGCCATTGAGTTCAAGCTCATGCAGATGGTAGTACCCCATTTCAACAGCCACATCCCCGAAAAGCTTGCGTGCTACCTTTGGCGCCAATGGTCCCTGCAATTGCAGCGGCGACACGTCGGGCTCGGTGAGCTTTACATCCATGCCACTGCGGGCGGCTACTCCCTGAGCCCACAACAGGACGTCGCCGTCTCCCGGTGAAAGCCAGAAACGAGTTTCCTCCAAACGCAACATGATGGCATCGTTAATTACGCCGCCATCATGGTCAGTGAACACCACATAGCGACACCGTCCCACTGGACAGCTTGCGACATCTCTGGGCGTTAACAACTGGGTGAACTCAATCGCATCCGACCCACTCACTTCAATCTGCCGTTCACATGAAACGTCCCACAGGGTGACGCCCTCCACCATGGCCCAGTACTCTTGCAACGGGTCACCGTAGCTGGTTGGCAAATACATATGGTTATATACGGTAAAAGATTTTACGCCGGCGGCGAGAGTCGCATCGAAAAAAGGTGATTTGCGCACCCGGGGGCCGATAGTCAAGGCGCTGATAAATTGGTTTTCATTCATTGCGTTATTCTCCGCTCATTACTTGGACATATTAATTTACCACCGCGCTGACCAACTCCAACGCTCAGGAAGTGCGAAACAGTCTCATGCAATCCACTGCACCCGGCAGTCCCAGATAACCACACCGAGGCAACTGTTCCAGCTGCGCCTAGACCTTCTTTACGGGGAATACCTCGAGGTAGAATTTCTCCAGACGAGAGCGAAAATCGGGCATTACTTCAACGCTGGTTTTATTAGTTTCGCGTGGCGATATCTTGGACAAAAATCAATCATCGTTCACGCGAAAATAATTCGGCTACACCACAGAAAAGCTCATCCATAGATAACACTTCGCAATGCCCAAAGGTGCCGATATATCGTGGACAGCGCGAAGATAACCTGTATTAATACAGTGCTCATTACGATTATTTAGGGACATGTTTATGGCCGCGAACTGGGTAACTGTCAGGCGCTATTGCGCGCGGTCTTTTTTGACGGCGGTTGTCACCTTCGCAGCGGTTTCAACCCGGGCAGAAGGCGAACTGCAGTCTATCGAGCTTGGCCGCTGTGCACTGGAAAATGGCGAGGAAATTCTCGACTGCCAGGTGAGCTTCCGGGTGTATGGGAAGCGCAATGAGGAAGCCTCAAACATAGTCTTGATGCCTAGCTGGCATAACGGAGATTCAAAGGCCCTTTTCGACTATGGCTATTTGGGGCCCGGCGGCATCGTGGACACTCACAACTATCAGGTCATTGCTATTGATGCGTTTGGCAACGGTGTTTCCTCTTCACCCTCTAATAGCCTACAGGTGCCCTTCCCTGAATTCACTATACGGGACATGGTCAATGCGCAACATCGACTGCTTTTGGAAGAACTGGGACTGGAGCACATCCATGCCGTAGTAGGAGCCTCAATGGGCGGGCACCAGGTATATGAATGGATGATGATGTACCCCGAATTTGCCTCTCACTTCGTACCCATTGAAGCAAGTCCGTGGCCTACCTTTTACGACTATGTGAAGGAGCGAGGCTGGATGGCGGCCCTGGACAGCCCACTTGATAGCCCGCAAGAAATTGCGCGAGTAACTGATGTGATAAGTGCCATGGATACGCTGCTGTTCTGGACTCCCGATTACGTCAACCGCGAGCTGGATGAAGGGACTTTCGAATCCCGCTTTGATGCAATGCGTCGGCACCGCAGTAAGGAGCGACTCATTGATAGAGCCAGCCAAACCAGGGCCTTGCTGAGCCATGATATTCGCAGGAACCGCGAGGATCTTGCAAAGCGACTATCACGATTGCACCACATCAGCGCTTTAGCCGTTGTTTTCGAGTCTGACATGACTGTCATTCCTGGCCCGAACCTCGAGTTGGCAGAATCACTGGGATTTGACGTCATTAACATTAGCGGCGATTGTGGCCACTTCGGTCCCAACCCGGAATGCTACCAGAGCGATGTCGCCAGCCATGTGAACGAGTTTCTCAAACAGGGAAATCAGCGACACCTGCTTCGGCGCAGCCTACAATTTGATGGCGTGAGTCGAGAATATTTTGTTTATGTGCCTGATGGGCACGGCGACACGCCACTGCCTGTTGTCATGGGCCTGCATGGTCTTGGCTCTACCGCGACGGGGTTTGCAACTAGCTACGACCTCAACGCACATGCCAAAAAGAACGGTTACATTATCGTTTACCCCCAGGGCTCGCATTTCCAGGGCGTTATTGGCGATGACTCAACGGTGGAACCTTACCTGATCAGCACCTGGAACGATGAGACCAGCAACTTCACTCCCACCGAAGCAGGGCCGCACTGCACTGACGATCGACTGAAGTACCCCTGCCCTCCCGACTGCGGCAGCTGCAACCATTGTGCCTGGACCAGCTGCAACGATGACAGCGGGTTTCTACTGCAAGTACTCGATGAAGTGACCCGGGAGTTCAATACTGATGCCAGTCGATATTACATCGTTGGTAACAGCAATGGGGGAGGCATGGCCATGCGCCTGGGCTGCGATCACCCTGAACGATTTGCTGCGATTGGTGTGAGCATCTATCAAATGCCACCGGGGCACACCTGTGGCCCGGCGTCAGGCTTACCTATGCTTCATCTCTACGGAGAAAAAGACGATGGTGTCGGCCACGATGGAACGGCGACAAGCGACGGTTGGATTTACACGTCTGCTGCGAAGAACACGCAAGACTGGGCCGGAGCGATGAACTGCGGTAACGAGATCGAGACCTGGCGCACCGCAATTAGCGAAGCCAACGGATTAATTTGTTCTGCTTATACAAACTGTCCCAACAGCGGCCAGGAAGTGGCTAGTTGCATGGACCCTGAAGCTGGTCACGAATGGCGCGGTCAGCGCATCACGCAAATATCCGCCAGTTGTGTCACAGCTGCCCAGCAAGAATCACTACCCGGGCAACCTCTGTGCCCGCAGCCAGAGGCTAGCGACCAGCGATGGGGCATGGATTTATTCTGGCAATTTTTCCAGCGCTATCAGCGTTTGCCCTAGGGTACGGACACCACCACACAACCACTAAACCCGCCCTGCTCTATCAACTCATGTGACCTCACCATTTCCTCAAAAGGCAGGCAGTGGGCCACCCTGTGTTGCAATGTACTGCTGTCCAATAAATGACAGATATCATCTATGGCTTGGGCTTTAGCCTCTTCAGGCATGGCATAAACAATGACCATCCGAATCGTGAGATCCATAAACATCATTTGCAGGAAAGGAAGCTTGGGTTCACGGACCTGAGTCGATGAGTAGGTCGCTATGGTCGCCCCTGTCGCAAGGCAGTTGAGCAACTCGGGTAAATTAGCCCCAAATTCAACATCCACCACACGATTAATCTTCTCATCTTCAATAAGGGTCAGCACCGCATCTCCCCACCCGCTTTCCCGATGATTAACCACAAAGTCTGCCCCCACTTTAAGACAAGTGGCTTTGTCTGCAGGATTGCTGGCCGTTGCAACTACGTTGGCGCCACCCCATTTGGCAAGCTGAATAGCGTAATAACCCACCCTCCCCGCACCCCCGGTGACGAGAATGTTTTTACCTCGAACGCCGCCATCGGCGAACACGCAACGATGCGCCGTCATCATGGGAATACCAATGCAGGCTCCCACTTCAAAAGAGGCGGTATCGGGCAGCCTTGGCGCTCTTATGCTGTCTACCGCCACATACTCCGCCGCTGTACCGAAACGTCGGCCATACTGTGCTTGATAGACAAAGACACGTTCACCAACCCGGGATTCCTCGACGCCCTCGCCGACAGACTCGATCACCCCAGCACCGTCACTGTGAGGAATAACCAGACCAGCGTCGAGCAGGTTCGAAAAAGCACCTGCGCGCTTTTTAACATCAGAAGGGTTTATGCCAGTGGTCGAAATTTTTACCAGTACTTGTCCCTGTTCGGCCTTGGGTTTGGGCTGCGCTCCTGAAATCAGCGAACCTGCTGCATCACCAAAAGCTTCAAACCAGAATGCATTCATACTCAATCCTAAACCTGTTCAGCCTAGCCAGTTGGCCAGTCCTTCGGTGTGACCGTCGATACCGATCGCTTGACCTGAAATAGCAGACCCCAGGCTTGAACTGAGGAAAAGCGCCATGTTGGCAACATCCTGCGGTTCAACAAACATGCGCATTGAACTTTGCCGCTCATAGGCCTCGCGAATAGCGGAGATCGACATATTACGCTCCGACGCATCTCGCTCAATAACGCGATCTATGCGTTCCCCCTTCACGCTACCAGGGCACAGGGCATTGACGCGGATGTTATCGGGGCCTAATTCCATCGCCCAGGTTTTGGTAAGGCCTATCATGGCCCACTTGGCAGCCGTATAGGGGGACCGTAAAGGACACCCAAACATCGCGGCGTTAGATGCGATATTTACGATAGAACCACCACCTGACTGCTTCAACATCGGGACTGCCCGCCGGGTAATATAGAACTGGCCATTGAGATCGATAGCGATAGTGCGGTCCCAATCATCGTCTTCAATGGCTTCCACCGGAGCAGTAGGACCGGCAACGCCGGCATTGTTTATAAGAATATCGAGTCGGCCCCATCGGCTAGCGATCTCTTGAAAGAGCGCGTCCACCTGGCCTGTGTCTGAAACGTCTGCAACAGTACCGACCGCGGACCCGTTAGTGGCGAGAAAGTCGCCCAGTGCCTCCTCATTGATATCACACACATGCACGTTGCACCCGTGATAGAGAAAGGTCTCAGCAATGCAACGCCCTATACCGCTGGCACCGGCGGTTACCAGTACCACTTGCCCGGGCTCTATTTGGATACTTGGTGTTGTCATGTCCGGTGCTCTGGCCAAGGAGTGTATTCAGACGCATGGTGGCACCAGCGGCGACGCGGAACAAATGATTTTTGCAATCCCAGCGAGAAAATCGGCAATCTTCGAACAGCAACTGAGCGCCCAGTTTATTTCCGTTTGCTGCGAACCTGCAGCCACAAACTCTTAAGCTCACTCTTCTGCAGATGGAAGGGCTGGTCGAGATGTCACGGGGAGCAACTCCTTCTCTGTGATCACGACCTGAATACCAGACCCACTTCGGTAGGTTTTCTATGCCTTCGCTAATGTCCGCTATCACCTCCTAGCGGTCATCTCGTTTTTCATTTCCAATTTCTGAATAGTGGCGCACAGAGTCATCAAATTGGCGCAGGGGGCCATCTCCTAAGAATGCATATAGAGCGAGAATTAGTTTTCCCCAAGGAGGTATCTCAAGGATGAGAGGGCCAAGGATGGTCCACCCCTATCAAGGATAAACTGACTAGAAGACTTGGTAGCCACCATCCTTTGTCGGAATCCCTGTTACAGAATTAATTCATCCTAGTCGCTTCCGCAATTAGGCAAAAGCGAACACTATGCATACGTACGCGTGCAGATCTACTTCAGTAGTTTTTTTTGGTCTCATGCTACGGTTGCCCAGAGGTTGCCACTTTACGTCGTCAAACCTTAAGGAGCCGTTTGATCCTATTTCTAAAAGTAGCAGATGTGTCTTTTAGTAGATCAGGCCACCTGGTGTTGCGACGGCTGACGTCGCACACCCATGCCCGCTATTGGGCGAACGCGAAGACATTAGGAGCTGAGTTGGCCCAGGTGGACTAGATGTCCGCTATTACCTCACGATGGTCATAGGGAATCAGCCGATTTCGGCTTTTGGGAGCCGCTTTGTGCCAACAAGAGACGCTCGATAACGCCAAAAAAAACTGCTGCTGGAACTCGCTAAAAATTCATTAACCTACAAGGTCATCCCCCCATCAACGACAAATTGCGCGCCAGTAGCAAAGCCTGATTCATTCGAGGCCAAATAAGAAACAATCGACGCAATGTCACTTGGCTTCCCTAAATGACCGACCGGATGCGAGGCCACAAAGGTTTCCATTAATGCCTCAGGGTCATCTGACTGCGCCAAAGTCTTATCAATGATGGCGGTATGAATTGCGCCGGGATGAACCGAGTTGCAACGAATGCCATTCTTTTGTTCCGCACAATGTAGCGCTACGGATTTGGTCAGCATTGTCACAGCACCTTTGGCCGCGTTGTAAGCGCAAAGCAAGGAACTGGCTTTGATGCCCGCCGCCGAGGACATATTAATAATAGCCCCACCATTTTTTTTCATTAACCCAATGCCGTGTTTACAGCCCAGAAACGTACCGTCGACATCAATGCTGAATTCGTGTTTAAAAGCCTCCAGCGTCAAGTCCTCAACCGTTCCCATGGTGGTGATGCCCGCATTATTGACCAGTACATCCAAGCGCCCGAATTGTTGCTCAATGGCCGCTATAGCTTCGACCCAGTCTTGTTCTTGAGTAACATCCAGTTTCAGTGAGATCGAACTCGCAGTGAGCGCCTTAGCAACCCGCCCGGCATTGGCCATATCGATATCGGCCACTACCACGACCATGCCATCGGCTGCCAATCGCTGTGCAATGGCTTCGCCTAATCCTGAGGCAGCGCCGGTGACAAGCGCGACTTTACTCTCTTGGTTCATGGTTTATTTCCTTATTGTTAGACCTATAACAAGGATATACCGATATCAGGATTGAGTCGAAAAAGGCCTCAATAAAGATAACTAGACGATGTGCATTCATGGGCGAAAGCCGACGTTTTAGGCCAGGTTCGCCCCTGAAGGGCTAGATTTCCGGTATCACCGCATCGCAGCCATGAAGCTCTTGTCTAAAAATAGAAAAATGTGGGCTGCTTTCGAATCCAAGCACATAGCTGATCCGTATCTTTTATTAAATAGATAAAACTAAAGGTGATGACATGAAAAGATTTGGCCTATGGATTTACGACGCCTATCAATACATTTTCGATTCCAGTAAAAACCCATTGAGGCATATCCCTGACCCCACCAGCAGAATGTTTATCATGACTATTCTTGCCTTTATGTGGAGCGGTGCCTTCGCCGTTTATCTGGGAAGCATCACTTACTTCGGGCTCAGTGTGGCAGCACATATTGTCTTAATTCTGATGTTTTTCTTCACTGTCGCAATATTCTACGACGCCGAAAAAAACAATAGCTCTTGGTTGCTGAAGCTACGAAAAGACAAGTCGTAGCATCTCGTACCGAAGTAATTCAAAGCCGTGTGGGTTAATTCGGGTAAGAAGACAGGATCAGCCTCCATGGCCTCATGCGTTTCTGAAAACAGATTCGCTCGGAAAAGTCGATCGACGAGCCTGCTGCTCAGGAAACGACCGGCCGGTTACGATATTTTTCCTTATTTTTAGCGCCCTTTTTGTAAAGCGACGGACGCAACTTTCTACGCAGCCATGGAGAGAGGTAGCTCAGGTTGGTTAAGCGACCGCTCATGGTAGGCAAGCAAATTTCTACGCTTTCACCGTTGGCCACCGCCATTACTGCCTCGGCCACTTCACCCGCGGTACTCATCGGCTGCGAGTAAACGATATCTTCTACTTCGTCGATACTGCCCATGATGAATGCGGTGTCGATTGGGCCGGGGGATACCACGCCAATATTTATACCGCTGTCCATGAGCTCGTCTGCAAGTGAGTGCGTAAATGCTTTTAGACCAGCTTTTGTAGATGCATAAGTCGCTGCGCCCTGCATTGGCGTGCGACCCGCTAGAGAACCCACCATAACCACAGCACCACCGCCCGCGTTTCGAATATGCGGGAGAGCGAGCGCTGTGAGGTAGATCGGTGCCCGTAAATTAACGTCCACCATTTGGGCCATATTTGCAGGTGTCTGTGTTTCTACAGCACCGCGATGGTGGGCACCCGCGTTATTCACCAGCACATGAATAGCACCGTATTCGGTTGCAGCTTGCTCAATCAGTGCCTCGCATCCCGCCTCGTCTGCGACGTCCATGGGGATAGCGAGCACATTGGTTTTATCGCGCAGCGTATCGGCAAAAACGTTCAGTGCTTCCTCGCCCCTGGCAGACAGCACCAGTCTGGCCCCCAGGTTGGCAAACAATTCTGCGCAAGCGGCACCCACGCCTGCCGAGGCGCCAGTGATAATGACGGTTTTATCCTTGAAGTTCGATGTGCTCATTGAGTTCTCGCATTTTTATATTTCGGGAGGTGTGCCTATGATCTTCTATGGGACAGTATAGACTGGCTGTCGACAGGTTTTGAGCAGTCGTTTTAAAGCGCCTAAACGTCTATTTCAGGTGCCCACGGTACGCCGTTTATATGACCGCCACCATCTACAAAAAGTGTATTGCCCGTCATATAGACAGACATATCTGAGGCCAAAAAAACTGCAACCGGCGCAATATCCCGCTCCGCGTCCCCCATATATCCCATGGGATTCGTTTTTTTAATCTCATCGGCCATACCAGGCATAAACTCTGCCAGTGCCTTAAAAGGTGTCGTGGCTGCCCCGGGGCAAATTATGTTTGCAGTAATGCCGTGCGGAGCCCACTCCACTGCCGCTGTCCGGGTATAGGCCCTTAGAGCCTCTTTGGCCGCATTGTAGTCGGCAGTGAATTTGTGGGCATTTACACCGTTTAAAGAACAAATATTAATGACTCGACCGTAACTGCGACTCTTCATGGAGGGGAAAGCCGCCTGCATTGCAGCAGTCGCAGCAAAAAATCCTGCGGTCATGCTGTCACGCAACCGTTGCTGGTCAATAGCTTCAATGCCCGCTGGGCGATGAGTCATGGTTGGATAAGCGTTATTTACCAGAATATCGATGGTACCCCAACGAGAGATGGTCTCCTCAACGGCTGCAGTAACGCTTGCAACATCCATGATATCAGTGCGGATAAAAAGCCCCTCGCCTCCGAGTTCTGCAAGTTCTGTCGCTACCTGTGCCCCGGTTTCCTCATTATATTCAGCAACCACAACGCTAGCGCCAGCGCGAACGAATGCGCGAGCAATCGCGCGACCAATGCCAGCACCAGCACCCGTTACCAACGCAACCCTGCCCTCTAATAACTGGCTCATATGCTTCATCTCTTTTGCTCTAGGCTACCTGCTTTACGCTACCCGCCCGCTTTGAGTCTAAACGCCAAGATGAGTAAGTTCACTAGCGTGATAACGCCATCACTTGGTGGTAGGTCGGTAAATTTAAAGGCGTACAAACGGCAGGCCTCCAAACTCCCGATGAAGGCAGTCCCGGGCCAAAGACGGCCTAACGCGTGATCAAAAACACCATCATTGCGACTCTAGTTTGCGTTCCTGAGCTGGGGTAATGAGCGTAGCGCCTGCGAGGCGTCCTGCCTCCATAAATTGCGCTCTTGCGGTTTGTAGCGCAGGGCTTGCGCTCCAGATCGGCATCAACTCCTGTATTCGCTCGCCTTCAATACGACGGCGCGCCTGGGCAAGCTCTGATGATGTGCCGTCAAAGTTGTCCAGTGCAGAAAGTTGCTTAGCATATTGCTGGTAGATCTGAGATACCTGATTACGTTGATCGTCTGTGAGCCTTAGACGACGAGCGAGGGAACGGCTTGCTCTCTCTGCCATTTGCTCCGGGTTTCTAACTCGTTGCTCTCTACTGTGTATTCTTAGCGCTCGCTTGGCTTCTGCCTTTTCTCGCCATTCGGCCATCGTTTTCGGGTCGGCACTAACAGAATCCCAAGTCGACACTGCATGATCTGTTTCTGCGCTCTGCTTAATAGCCTCCGAGCCTCCGTTACCGCCAGCAAGGCCTGCCACTTTATAACCTGTGTTTTTTACCACAGAATCGTTCTGCGGTTTTGGCAATTCTTGCGGCAGCACCTCGTGGACCAATTCTGTGCCCACTGGCCCAAATGACTGGTACGCTGCGATACATGCCACTACGGCAAGGGGAAGAACGAACAATAATTTTATCGACAGGGGTTTCATAACTGAACAATACCACCCTTTTACTCATCGGTGCAGGCTGCTTTTTTACTCCTTTGACCATACCACAGTGGCGGTGTCCACTGCGACACAATCCCCCACTGCGTTGACGCAAAGTGTGATGCACATCACAATAGGTCTCATTGGGAAGCGGCAACAGCAGAAAATGCCATGGTAACTATCTTGAATTTAAGGTATCTTTCCGTTATCTGGCTTAATGGAGTAAGTCGACGCTAACCACGGTTGGGAAATTTAACATCTGGGGCTAGTCATGAATATAAAAAAACGACTCCTATCGCTAGCCGTTGCTAACGTTTCCTTATCTCTCGCGGCTGAGTCGCTGGCTGCTGGGGTCACTGGCACCGGCGCAATCGATTGCGCAGATAGTTTGCAACAAGCGTTGAACGACGTGGACTCTGTGCTTGGGGAAACCGTTGTTATTGATGTTGCCAATTGCCCGGAGATCTCACTCAGCGGAACCATTACCGTTGCAAACAAGCCCGTCATTATTCAAGCTCCGGTGGCGGCTGATGGCCGGCCCCAGGTGGTCATCAATGCTGCTTCTGATGGCTTCGGGCTCTTCTCCTTCGAAAACTCAAGTTCAGACCCTGACGAGTCCCACCCTATCATCATCAGCGGCCTAGAATTGTCAGGCGCCGCCAGCAATGGGCCTGGAGGGGCAATTAATGCCAATAACCACATCCTTGTGCTTGATAAGAGCGTAATCAGTGAAAACTCAGCCGTGGGCGCCGGGGGCGGCATTTATGTAGCGGGGGAACTCTGTCTCCAAGGCTCTGAGCTAATTGATAACACGGTTACTCACGTCTTTGACGTTGATGGCTTTAGCGTTTTTGAGAGTGCCTCTGCCGTGGGTGGCGGTGCTGCCGTTAATGGCTCAACCCTGGTTAAACCCTCTTTCGCTGCAGACTTTGAATTCCCGGGCAATACACCACCTGACGATTGCCTTACAGGAACGGGCGCAGAAGCAATTTTTACAGCGGTGTCAGCGGGATTCAATGAGTCCGCTGCGGCTTTAGCCGGCAATCACCCCGCCGGGATGAACATCATAGCAAGTAAGATTACGGGGAACAGCGCGCTTGTTGATCTGGATATCAGCGAACTCGAATATGGCCCCAGTGAAGATGCCGGTGTTGCTGCCCTGGGTGGTGGCATAGCCAGTTTTGGGGATGGTGTTGCTCGCGATAACTCGATTTCGGCTGGCAGCAAATATGGGGAGGGCTCCGGAGGACTGTCCCTCTGGCAGGCGGTGATAGCAGATAACGCGGCCACCGTAACCTTTACCAACAACAGTGAACTTCTCGCGCCTAAGTATGTTGTCAGTGCCGGGGGTGGAGTTTTTGCGGGCATAGATTCGGCCATGGATGACACAAGCACATTCATCGAATCTAAATATGTTGAGGTTCGAGATAACACGGTATCGCTTACTGGAAGCGGGGCTAGGCGGGCACTGGCCATGGGCGGCGGTCTGGCTGCCTCTGAAAGCGACGTGCTAAGAAATTTATCGGCAGGATGGCTCGATTCTTTAGGAGGAGGAGAAGGCTATTCAGAATCTGGTGTTTTTAGCTCGTTGAGTTCGAGCGAGGTCAGTGGAAATACCGTTGAGCTCTCCATGTCAGATTATGCCGAAGGTGGAAACAATGCACAGATTGCGGTAGGCGGTGGAGTTGCCGTTGTCGGCACCAATTACAGTGAGTCACTGTTGCTGCTGTCTCTCGCGTCCACCGTATCAGGAAATACCGTTGTTGTTAGCGGCGGAACCAACGACTACTCGGAGGCTTATACACACGCAGCTGGTGGTGGTCTGGCAGTAGGCAATTTAATATTTGATGCTGACGCTCCTAGTCGGATCGCAGGCCTTAAATATGGAAGATATTACGGCTATGGATCTGGCAATAGCGGTAATACAGTTTCAGTATCGTCCATAACTGACGCCGGCGTTGGTGGCGGCGGAGTGAGCGCGAACTTTACCCTTATTGGCGCTAAGAAACCCGAATTTGAGTTGGCTGTCGATCCTGTGGACGTCACCAGCGAACAAGATGGTTTCGCCATTCCTGTTGCAGTGCTGACAGACCCTGGTGGCGTTACCAACAACTCAGTGGAACTAACGAACACCTCCGGCGGTGAGCAATTCCTCACTGGAGGCGGCCTCTGGGCTGGTTCGAAGTACTCTGTAGCCGTTTTATCGGGGGCCTCCATCACCGGAAATGAGATTTCGGCGAACAAAAGCGCTGGCGGCTTGATTCAGGCGGTCGGTGGAGGCGTCGGGCAACGCCTAAAATACGGGGAGGGTTTCTTAGCCCTCTACTCTGAAGGGAGCAATATTTCTGATAATTCAATCACTATTAGTGGGGCTACTGACTCTTCAGCGTTAGGTGGCGGAATTGGTCTAAGCACACAGCCTAGCTCCAAGGGCAGCGAATACGCTGACGCTGAGTCCAACCTTCGGGTCATAGGCTCGACTGTGTCAGGCAATATGATCGATATTTCAGTTGGGGCTGAATACTCATCCGAAGCTGCAGGCGGCGGCATTTTCGCCGACAACATTGGCAACAAATACGCAGAAGGAGAAACCTCGGTAACCACGGTGGTGGCGTCAACTATTGCGAGTAATCAGTTGTTTATAGCTACAGCGGAAGGCGATGTCCCGACTGGTGCGGGATTGTTTTTAGAGGCTCGTGAGCCGTCTGAGGATGATGAGGGCCAGTCAGCGCTGGGCGTGCTTGATACGACGGTAGTCGGCAATACATCCAGTGTCAATGGTGTCGCAAATGGGGGGCAAGTCTTCCTCGATGCTAAATACCTGAACATCATAAACACGCTGATCTCGGGCAATGAAGCGCAGGGCGTTGATGACCTCTACGTCGGCTACGGTGAGATTGTTGGCAATGGGTCCGCTGTTTTCCACGGTGGCGTGCCGTCTGATAGCGGATTCCTGCCGAGCGAGCTGGCTAATCCTGACGACCTGGGGCCTTTGCAGTTCAATGGGTCCGCGCTCCTTGACGATGACGATCCTAAATATGGCTTTTTCGCCGCTGTGAAAACTATAGCTCTGCTAGAGGGCAGTGGCGCTATAGATCCAGAAATACCCACCGAGACCAACTTGGTGTGCGCAACAGAAGTGACTGATTTTCCTGATCAGCGCGGCTACCCACGCGATTCCTGCAGTGATATAGGTGCTTACGAATGGTCAGCTGAGCGCGATGGTGATGGGCTTGTAGATGACGCGGAGCTTGCGGCTCCCGCTACAGACCCGGAGATCTTTCTCAGAAGACAGCAATATAGCTCGCCCCTGGACGCGTATATCATTGCACCGAACGATGGCAATAGCGATGGTATCCCTGACGTTGACCAGAACAGTGTGGCGAGCTTTAGTTCCGACACCAGTCAATACACCTTGGCGGTGGTTGATGAGGAAGGCAACCCTGCTGGTTCCAGCAGCTACTCCCTCACTGGTATCTCTACACTTCCCGCCATGGCCGAACCTATCCAAGTAGAGGGCGGAGCATATGTCACCCTCACTGGCGTTAGCTTTACGGCTGTCCCTGGGTCAGGCGACCCGAGCAAGGTGAATTTAGAGCTGATTACACCCGCATCCTTCAGTGGGCTCGCCCTTATTAAGCAACAATGCAACCTCTTGGAAGATGGAGAGGAGCCGGCGCTTCTTGTGCTCGACGATTCACCCGATGCTTTCGGTGATAGTCGCGTTCAGTTCTTGTTCGAGCTTAACGAAAATGGCCCGGAAGATTGTAATGGCGAAGACGCCAATATATCTGACCCGGCGTACATAGCTCGATTTGTACCATCAGTGCCAACACCGGTACCGGTAATGCCCTGGTTAGTGACGGTTTTGATGTCTGGAATGGTTAGTCTGCTCGGTATGTTTGGTTTGCGTAGGCGTCGTGATCGAGACCGGTAGCAGTAACGGTGCCCACGGACAAGACGCCACCGGATCGCCCGCTACGGCGGGCGAAAATTCACTCGAGAGCGTCCACACCAGCAGCTTAAGCGAAATCCTCTCGAACCAAAGCATCTCCCTTTGCATCAGCACATATCAAGCGGGCAAGGTAATCATTGCTCGCGTTGACGATGGCGTCACAAACACGCATTTTCGGGCTTTCAAAAAACCAATGGGAGTGACTGCGAGTGCTGACAGGCTCATTCTAGGCACCCAGGGCCAGATCTTCGATCTTCGTAACGTACCTTCTGCAGCGCAAAAAATTGAGCCCGAAGGCAAGCATACCGCTGCCTATATGCCGCGCGCGGTCTATAACACCGGCGACATTGATATTCATGAGATGGCGATCATTGAGGACGAGGTCATCTTTGTAAATACTCGGTTTTCATGCCTCTGTCGCCTCAATTCCAAATACAGTTTCGAGCCCATATGGAAGCCTGATTTTATCTCTGCCTACGACCCTAGGGATCGTTGCCATTTAAATGGCTTAGCCGTGAGAGATCACAAAGTCCGATATGTTTCTGCGCTGGGCACTTCAGATGAACCCGGTGGCTGGCGGAACAACAAAACAAGCGGCGGCGTAGTGATCGATATTCTGGAAAACAAGATCATTCGAGATGGGCTCTCTATGCCGCACTCTCCTCGATGGTACGCAGACAACCTATGGTATCTGGAGTCCGGTAAGGGCGATGTTGTCGCTTGCAACCCTGATACCGGTGAGGAGATCTTGAGACTGAACTTGCCAGGCTTTACAAGAGGCCTGGATTTCTTTGATCATTATGCATTTGTCGGCACATCGCAGGTACGCGAAACCGCAGTGTTTTCAGACCTTGAAATAACGCGGAATACGCCGGTACGTGAAAGCGGTGTTTGGGTTTTAGATATCAGAACCAAGACAGTGGTTGCATTTCTTAAATTTACGGGTGGAGTTCGAGAAATTTTCGCTGTTTCTGTGCTTCCCCACGCCTTTCCGGATATTGGCAGTGAAGACGAGAATCTGATGCTTGGCACTTTCGTGGTGCCAGATGAATGTCTGGCAAATGTAGCAACCGTAGATCAAAGTTGGAAGCCGGTTGAGAAGTACTTTGAAGCCGGGAACGAGCACTTCAACAGCGGTGATTTAAAGACCGCTATGGCGAGTTATCGCGATGCGTTGGCCGTTGATGAAAACTACCTCCCTGCACGTTATAACCTTGGCTTGGCATTACTCAGAGATGGGTCGTTGGCTGAAGCGAGGAATACATTGAACGACGTCGTTCGGCGGGAGGCAGGCCACTTCGAAGCACTGTATCAATTGGGGAATATCGCCGCACAAGAATCGCAGACCCAACAATGCATAGCTTATTTCAGGCAGGCACTAAAGATAAGGCCCCAATTTGTGGCCGCTGAAGAAGCGTTAAATAAAGCGCTGAAATACGCCAGTGAGCAACCGCAATGAGATTTTTTCTTTCCACAAGGCTAGTTTGATGTGTCTCTGTGGAGGCGAGCCTTTGCGCCGTCGAAATACTTCACTCTCATTTGCATATCGTTGATATACCCGATCAGAAAACTCCCTACATCGGGACCCATTGGCTTGTGTACATACCTGTTTAGTTTGTCGTTTTGTAGAACGTAAGCCATTCCATGCATGTTATCGATAGTGTTACTTTCGCCGTAAATTCTATTGAATTCAGAATAAGTGTGTTTCAGTAATCTTGTTGCAGTGAAACCGCCGCGAGCATCTGGACTAACGAAGCTTCTGTATCCCATGAACATTGCATTAGCCGGCTCGTAGGGCGCCTTGAAAACTGAAGCGATTCCAACAATGTTTTCGCCAATCCGTGCAAGCCCAGCTACGTCTGGCAACCGTCGTTGACATGACTCCCTATCTTTTATCACGCCATGAGACAGCCATAAGTCTGTCACTGCTTCTTGTTCCTGGTGAGTTAGACTTTGCCAGCAAAAGCTAAGGTCGCTCGTGGCTGATTGGCCGCTGTCCAAGTTCCGCTCGTCTTCAAATACCGGACCCTTCGTAAATAGTGAAGCGTTTTTGAAATAGTAAACATACTGAGGCAACCCATCCTCGGTGATGCCAGTGAGATTAAACTGCATGGGCCGCTGTTGCTTTGAATGCTCGAAAGAAAAAGAGCATATGGTTTCCTCCCAAGTGCGCACCACGGCCGCTTGCCACTCTATGAATATGCCTATTGCGCTTGTGTCGGTGCCTGCATCGAACTGCTCCTCGGCAGATTCAATAATACTTTGGTATATATCAGTCGCCAGTCCCTGACTGCGGAACTCAGATGAAACTATGGCTGCGCAGGCATAAACAGGTTTACCGGTGGCATTGTGGTTCATCAAATGGAGTGACCCAATTGCAATTAAAACATCTTCAGCGTAGGCCAAGGCCCTTACCTCAGAGAGTCGCTGAGCGACATCGTGAATCACGGCCTCTTCAGCACGCCATAACTCATTGACTTGCTCAGCTTGCAATGTGCTTATTGGCCGGTGTTCATCCAGAATTATTACAGTGGGATGTGCCATATTGACGTTTCCTGTTTTTCAGCTGCTACGGTTATTATTGTGAACGGCGCGAGTTTGGACAATATTTTAAGCCACTAAACGACTAACTTTGCGCCATCGAAATATCGAATTCTCAACTCTCGACCCTCATCGTCTAGTCCCTGAAAGTGAAATCTGGTGTGAGAATTTATGAGTGGCAAGCTCGTTTTTCCAGAATGAAGATTATAAAGACCCACGGCTTCTTCGAGTTTACCGCTGTGTCGCACATTCATATCGGAGAAAATATCTTCAATAAAACTGGAGGCGCCTGAGTTGATTCTGTGGACTTCTTCAGACGCGGCCACAAGATTTAAGCCAAACAAGGTGGCGTTAATCTCAGGCAAAAACTTAGGTGCAAGAAGACCAAGGGTAATGATTGCCTCATCGTCGTGGCGTATATAAATGATTTTTTGTTGCAGATATGCCTGTGCAGATTCCAGCTCGAGCTGTCTTTCTTTTGCCAAAAACGATGCAATACTAGCGTCGAGCGAGGAATTTTGGCCGGGAATTACCCTGCGAAGTGCCGAGTAAGTCAGAGAGTCTGACGAATGCTTTTCTCCATTGTTATGCTGTTTACTGCTATTAATAACGCGTTCAAAAAAATGACAATATTCGGGACTCCCCTTAGGAGTATATCCTGTCAGCATAAAAGTGAGAGGACGCTTATTAATGGGAAACTGAAACGTTCGGCAGCACTCTATCGTGCCTCGGTTCTTTACGATATCTGTCTCGAGAATTGCAGCAACGCCGACACCTTTCGCGATTAGATTTCCTTTCGCCTCATCTGCAAGAGACTCGGCCAAGTGCGCGAGTAAATTAAACGCCAATAACGTCTGTCGATAATCTTTTGCAACGAAAACTCGCATAAAATAAAGAGGGAGTTCGTTATATATTCCGCGTCCAAGATGATAAGAGCAAAGCGCGATTAACTTGCCATCCTCTGTGTGGGCGCAATACGCTACTTCCTCGAGGCGTTTTTCTGGGTTCGTTACCTGCGCATTTTCACTCTCCCAAAATGCAGTAATTTTATCTCGCTGCGCTTTGGCTAGAGGAGCTGATACTGGCGTTATGCGAAACTCATGCATGCTTAACAACACTGGCCATCGGTGCTTCATGATAAACCAGATTCAAAAGCCCTGCCTATTTTTAAGTGTTTATTATTGTCGTCGCAGTAATGCGAAATTAACTCGCTGAATCATCAAAATCTGGTCATCGATATATACACGCGGCACACGACCCTCCCTGACATCACTGCCTGTTCTGTCTGGTTCTACTATCGAGACAGCCTGTGAGTCACCGCAATATTGAATATAAGCTGAAGCGGTCGCTAATCTGCCCTCTTCAGACTGAAGCTATGTGTCGAGATTGATCCCACTGGCCACCAGAGCGAATCTAGGCTGATCAACACATAGACACAATTATCCATGCGCTGTATAAACCCTTACATCTATAAGACTAATAAAGGGTGACTGCATGCCCCAAAACAAACGGCGTCGCCTCCCCTCCTTAAACGCCCTACGTGCTTTTGAGGCAGCGGCGAGACATCTCAGTTTTAAGGACGCGGCCAGCGAACTGAGCGTGTCCCAGTCCGCGGTCAGTCACCAGATCAAAGCGCTGGAAGAACATTTAGGGCTGGTTCTTTTCACTCGTCGCACCAGGGGTATAGAACTCACGCGCAAGGGACTTCTTTACTACCCTATTCTTAGAAATGCCCTGGACAGTATCGCCGAAGGAACTGAGCGCATACTCAGCAGTTCGCCAGTGACAGTATTAACTTTGCAGGTCTATTCCACCTTCACCATTCGGTGGCTTCTGCCGCGACTACCCAGCTTTCAAGCGGCGCACGAAGACATGCAGGTTCGCTTGACCACTGCGCAAATGGATGCGGACTTTGAGCACGACGATGTTGATGCGGCAATAATGATTGGCGTTGCGGACAACCCCGGGCTGCACTACGACCATTTGTTCGATGTGCAGATGTTTCCAGTTTGCAGCACCAGCTACCTGAAAAAGAATCACGATACGCTGAGCAAGCCACAGGATATCCCGCCACGAGATTTGCTACAGGTTTACCCTTCCGCCAACGACTGGCCAACCTGGCTGGAAACGCAGGGCATTACTGCCGTTGATATGACACAAGGCTTGCAACTGGAAAGTTATGACCTGGCACTAAGCAGCGCCGCCCAGGGCATGGGCATCGCTTTGGCGCAGCAGCCCTATATTTCTCGAGACCTCGCCAACGGAGCATTAGTCGAAATGTTCCCGGGGCTGAGAGTACTAAATCCGCGCAGCTGGTACCTGGCCTGTCGCAAGGAACAACGGGAACAAGCCAAAATAGAAGTTTTTAGAGCATGGCTACTCAAACAAGTAGCATTGGACCAGCAATTGCAACTCGATCACGACGCGAACTAGACCCGTGAACGCTATTCCTGTGCACTATGATCGCGCTGCAGAGACTTAATCAGTGCGATCGTCGACAATACCCCGGTCAATAGAATAGGCAGAGATGCCACCAGCACCGAAGTCTGGGCCACTTTGATGCCGCCAATATACATCAGCGTGAGCGGCAATATTGCCAGGGCCACGGCCCAAAAGCTGCGATGCCATCGAGGTGGATCTTCACTGGGATGTAAGCGATGGCTGGCGCTGGAAGCGAGGATGTAGGATGCAGAATCGTAGGTCGTGGCGGAAAAGATGATACTCACAAAACAAAACAACCCTATGGCGAGGCCCGCCAGCGGCAACTGATCGAAGCTGGCGACAATAGCCTGATTACCATCGCTCTGTGCCATGACAGCTAACACATCCAACTCTCCGCTCATTTGCAGGCCCAGAGAAAAATTCCCCAGTACCATGTAAAACAAAGCACCACCCAGAGTTCCATAGAGCAACATGCCGCCAATGACTTGTCTAATCGTGCGGCCGCGCGAGATGCGGGTAACAAACATACCGACAAAAGGACCATAGGCTATCCACCAGGCCCAGTAAAACACGGTCCAGTCCTCAAAAAATCGGGACTCGGTGAAGGGATCCGTCCAGAAACTCATCGCCACGTAGTTCTGGATCACTGTGCCGATACTGTTAAGCGATGTTTTGACAATAAACAGGCTGGGACCCGCAACAAAAACAAACGCCAACAGCACCAGTGCCACAAACATATTGATATCGCTGAGGCGTTTAATGCCTCGCTCAAGCCCCAAATACACGCTGGTAGCAAAAATGATAACGCACAGCAGGACGACGCCAACCTCCAGACCAAACCCAGTCTCAATGCCGGTAAGTCGAGAAATCAAAGCGGCAATAAGGGGCGTTGAAAAACCCAGCGAAGAGCCCGCGCCGCCGATCATGGCAATCATGAAAAGGAAGTCCATTGCCCTAGCCGGCAAACTCTCCTCTTTACCCTCCAACCAATAGTGACAGCCGACGCTGTATTTCAGCACCGGTACTTTTTGCGCATAAAACGGATAAGCAATTGCCAGCGTGGGAAGACAATAAAATGCCCAGGCGGTGAAGCCCCAATGAAAAATACCATAAGACGAGGCCCACTTGGCGGCTTCCACTGAATGAGGTTCAGCACCGAATGGAGGGCCATCGTAGTAGTACGCCCACTCAATCGCAGACCAGTACATCAATCCTGCACCGACTCCTGCGCAGAACAACATGGCGATCCAACTATAAGTGCTGTATTCCGGCGTTTCATCCGCCGCGCCGAGTCTAACCTTGCCATAGCGACCAAAGGCCAACCAAGCTAAAACCAGTATGGCGCCAATGCCTGCAAGAGCGTAAAGCCAGCCGAAGTTGGTGGCTATAAACGCATAGCTTTGCTGCACCAGCGCAGCGCCTCCCTCGGGGTTCAGGACCAGGGGCACCGAAACCAGAAAAATAACAAACAGCGTCGCCGTAAAATTAGTCTTATCGAGATTGGCGTCCAAGAAACTACTCCAAGCCTGCAGTTCAGGCGAACAATCATGCTATCCTTGCGCGCGCACTGCAAGCAATGCATAGCCTTTAGTTTTTCTTCAGTGCGCTTGAATTTTATTCGAGATTTACAGTGTTTTTGCACAGGAGCACGGCGTGTATATCAACGGTGAGTGGCAAACCAGGGAAGCAACATTCCCTGTCTACAATCCTGCCAACGGCGAGGTCATAGGCGAAGTCCCGAACGGTGAACGGGAAGATGCGGTGACGGCCATTGCGGCAGCGACCGCTGCCTTGCCCTCGTGGGCTGCCAGCAGCGCCTATGAGCGCTCGGCGAAACTGTATGCGGCCCACCAACTCATGATGGAGCGCCGTCCCGCACTCGCAGAATTAATGACAAAAGAACAGGGCAAGCCACTGAAGGCGTCGCTGAACGAAGTGAAATATGCGGCCGATTTTTTGCTCTGGTTTGGAGAGGAAGCAAAACGCATCTACGGCGAGACCATTCCATCTGCCCGCAGCGACCAGCGCTTTTTGGTGCAAAAACAACCGGTGGGTGTTGTCGCTGCAGTGACACCGTGGAACTACCCGATTTCCATGCTTACTCGTAAATTGGCACCGGCGTTGGCGGCAGGCTGTACAGTCGTTCTCAAACCCGCTGAAGCTACACCACTGTGCGCTATAGCCGTCTACGAAATTCTCCACGAGGTGGGCTTACCTGCTGGCGTGGTCAACCTTGTCACCGCTTCGGACCCCCGCCCTATCGGCGAGGAATTCTGTACCAACCCCAGCGTTAGAAAACTCACTTTCACTGGCTCTACGGCGGTCGGCAAGAAACTGGCAACCGATGCTGCTGCACAGCTGAAAAGAGTGTCCATGGAATTGGGGGGTCATGCGCCCTTCATAGTCTACGATGACGCAGACCCGGTGCACGCTGCCAAGGGCTTATCTCTGGTGAAATTCCTGAACACGGGCCAGGCCTGCATTAGTCCGAACCGCATTTTCGTGCAGCGCAAGATCCTCAATCCGTTCCTTGAAACCCTGCAGGCCCGCATCGAGAAAATGCGTGCGGGCAGCGGGCTGGATCCTGCCAACAGCATCGGTCCGCTGGTAAATGAAGCCGCCGTAGAGAAAGTGGATAAACAGGTGCAGGACGCGCTGGCCAAGGGTGCCACATTGCATACAGGTGGGCAGCGCCTGCAGGGCGAAGGTCTCGACAAAGGACACTTTTACGCACCAACGATGATCAGTGCTATTACTCCAGATATGCTGATTTACCGCGAGGAAACTTTCGGACCGGTAGCTGCAGTGGTGCCTTTTGACGATGAAGACGACGTTATCGCCATGGCCAACGATACCAGCTATGGGCTGGCCGCCTATGTTTACACTCAAAACCTGTCTCGTGCCGTGCGCAGTTTTGAAGCGTTACACTTCGGCATTATCGGCATTAACGACATCAACCCAACCAGCGCCGCCGCACCTTTTGGCGGCATGAAGGAAAGCGGGCTGGGACGCGAGGGTGCCCGCGAGGGTATCGAGGAATACCTGGAAACCAAACTGGGCGGCTTTAGCGTTTAAACCGCGCACCGCATAGGAGAAAAAAATGGCTGGACCTAAATACCCTGGACTGGACACCATGGCGCTGCACGCTGGCGCCCAACCTGACCCGACGACAGGTGCGCGCGCTACGCCCATCTACCAGACCGCTTCGTTCACCTTTCCCGATTCGGACTATGCGGCTTCGCTCTTCAATATTGAACGCGCTGGCCACGTTTATTCGCGCCTGAGCAACCCCACCAATGCTGTTCTTGAGGAACGCATTGCCGCTCTGGAAGGCGGCGTTGGAGCCATTGCTACTGCCAGCGGCCAGGCCGCCCTGCATCTGGCAATCGTCACCCTGATGGGTGCCGGCTCCCATATCGTGGCCTCTGCTGCAGTTTACGGTGGCACGCACAACTTGTTGGCCTACACCCTGCCCCGCTTCGGTATTGAAACCACCTTCGTTGATCCCAGGGATCCCCAGTCTTTTGCAGCTGCAATACAAGACAATACTCGGCTGGTGTTTGCCGAGACCCTGGGAAACCCCGGACTGGATGTGCTAAATATCCCTGAAGTAGCAGCGGTAGCCCACGATGCAGGCCTGCCGCTAATGGTGGACTCAACGTTTACCACCCCATACCTGATAAAACCCTTTGAGCTGGGTGCCGACCTGATCCAGCACTCAGCCACCAAGTTTCTCAGTGGCCACGGTGTGGTGATAGGCGGACTGCTGGTAGACAGCGGCTGCTTTGACTGGGAGGCCTCGGGTAAGTTTCCAACGCTTAGCGAACCCTATGACGGTTTTCACCAAATGGTATTTACAGAAGAGTTTGGACCTGCGGCATTTATTACCCGAGCACGTAAAGAGGGCCTGCGGGATTTCGGCGCCTGCATGAGCCCTACCTCAGCGTTTCATATCCTGCAGGGCATAGAAACTCTGGGGATGCGCATGCAGCGTCACGTACAGAACACTCGTAGCATCGTTGAATTCCTCCACAGCCAGGACATTGTCGCTAAGGTGTCGTATCCGGAAATGGACGGCCATCCTGACCAGAGCCTGGCCAGCGAGCTACTTCCGCGAGGTTGTGGCGCCGTATTCAGCTTTGACCTCAAGGGTGGTCGCGGTGCAGGCATTGCCTTTGTCGACGCTCTGGACCTGTTCTCTCACCTGGCCAATGTAGGCGATGCCAAGTCGCTGGTTATCCACCCGGCGAGCACGACTCACCATCGTATGGACGCTGCAGCACTGGCGGCCGGTGGTATTAGCGAGGGCACAATACGCCTTTCCATTGGCCTGGAAGATTGCGATGACCTGATAGGCGACCTGAAACAGGGGCTGCGTGCAGCGGGCAAGGCCATGGAACGACAGGAGGGTCAACGATGAGGACAGATGTAAATAGCGATAGCAGCTATTGCTACACCAACAACCGGCAGATAGATCCAAACAAGGAGACCGTGGTGTTCATCCACGGCTCGGGTATGGATCATACCGTGTGGACGCTGGCGTCCCGACATTTTGCCCGCCATGGACGCAATGTCGTTGCCGTCGACCTGCCCGGCCATGGTCGCTCAACGGGTGCACTGCGCCCCAGCATTGAGGCTATGGCGGAGTGGATAATAGATTTACTCGATGCGCTGAAAATAGATCGAGCGGCGCTCGCTGGCCACAGCCTGGGCAGTCTGGTGTCACTGGAGTGCGCGGCGCGTTACCCGCAACGTATCAGGGCCATTGCGCTAGTGGGAACAACTGCGCCGATGCCAGTCTCCGACGCCATACTTGATGCCGCGCGCAACAACGACCACGCCGCTTTCGACATGCTGACCCAGTGGGGTTACAGCAAACGACACCAGTACGGCGGCAACCGCAATTCGGGAATATGGATGATCGGTAATACCCTGCGCCTCTATGAACGAGCGGCACCGGGTGTGTTATTCAACGACATGAACGCCTGCAACGATTACACCACCGGAC
Organism: Candidatus Seongchinamella marina; assembly: GCF_026262685.1. NCBI lineage: Bacteria > Pseudomonadati > Pseudomonadota > Gammaproteobacteria > Cellvibrionales > Halieaceae > Seongchinamella > Candidatus Seongchinamella marina. The sequence continues at coordinate 448,102 of NZ_SHNP01000001.1, read as the reverse complement.
TGGACCGAGCTGAAGAAGTGCAATGTCCGGCGCTGATGATACTGGGCGTGGAAGATCGACTGACCCCCAGCCGAGGTACCCGTCCCTTACAAGAGGCCCTGCCCGAAGTTGAAGTCGTCATGTTAGCGGGCGCCGGCCACACCATTATGGTGGAAGAGCCTAACACCCTGTTAACAGCGCTACATAAAGTACTTTAGCGTTTTAACGCAGCGCTTTGGGACCCCAAGGCGCTAACCAACCAACCCGAAAACCTTTAACAGTTTGAGTCCGCCCAGCCCGAGGGTCACCAGCACCACAAAAGCTCCCAGCACGTTACTGGCGATGCCATTACGGTAGTCGCCCAACTGTTGTGAGCGATTCATTACCAGCAGCAGAAATACGGCACAAACAGGCAGCAATAAACCGTTGGCAGCCTGGGCAAAAAGTATCGCCGCAAGGGGACTGGTTCCAATCACAGCAAAAAAAGTACCACTGGCCAGTACCAGCAACCACACCATACGAAAGCGCAAGGAAGACAGCTCACGTTCCCAGCCCAAGGCCCCGCATACGGCGTAAGCCGCTGCCAATGGTGCTGCTACGGCACTGCTAAGTCCGGCTGCAAATAGCCCGGCAGCAAAAAAGTAGCGCGCCGCTGGGCCCAGCAAAGGCTCCAGTTGCTGGGCAATATTGGCAGCAGACACCTGGGCACCAGAACCAAAAAAAGCGGCAGCAGCAGTGCTCATAATCGCCAAAGTAATCAAGCCGCCAAGACCAATAGACAAGCCGGTATCGACTCGCGCCGCCCTTAGTGAAGCTGCAATCGGCAAGTCTTCCCGCCATTTTTCCTGCACCGCACTGGAATGTAAAAACAGGTTATAAGGCACCACGGTGGTGCCAATAAGCGCAATTGCAGTTAACAAAGACCCCTCGGGCAAACTGGGTTGCAACATTCCAGCGACCAGCGTTTCTAACGGGGGGCGCACCATCAAAAACGTTAACAGGAACACCGTGCTCATCAGCAACACCAGGGCGACCAGCACGTGTTCGATCAAACTGTAACGGCCGCTTAACAACAAGGCCCCCGAGGATAAGCCAACCGCCAGTGCCCAGATCCCACTGGGAATACCGCTTAAACCCTGCAGTCCCAGAGCCGCACCGGTAATATTGCCCGCCTCGTAAGCCGCATTCCCAAAGCCGACCGCAGCCACCACCAGAAAAACTGCCAGAGGGCCATACCAGCGTCCGGCAAAAGTCTCGCGAATCGCCTGGGATAAGCCCCGGCGCGTGACCAGGCCAAGGCGAGCGGACATTTCTTGTAAGACCGCGGTGGCAATTACCGAAAACAACAGCGTCCAGAGCAATGCATAGCCGAAGCCCGCACCGGCGATGCTGGCAGTCGTCACCGTACCAGGACCAATAAAAGCAGCAGTAACAAGAAGCCCCGGACCAAACGGACCAGGGCGCTTTGCTCTCACTGTCAGGCTGTCGTCAGATGTCAAATCGATAGCGTCGCAAATAGATGGATCCTATCAGGGTTATCGCCGCGAAAACCAAGCCACAAAACATACTGAAAAGATCCACTTCCTGCCAAAACACGCCATTGATGTAAAAGCCCACCACACTCTCGCCACCAACATAGTGAGGAATATGACTAATCACAGCGGCATAGACATAATCGGTTCCCAGCAAAAAACCTTCCAGCAGCATAATGCCAATAACGGGCGCAACGGCCACAATAAAGGGTGCTCGTTTGGCCCATGCAGAGGCCAACAGAAACCAGCCATACACTGGCGCCACCCAGAGAGCTGTCATCAGCCAGCCTCCGACCTGATCCAGTAAAAGATCACCAAAACGAATATTAGCCAACACCGTGACAAAGGGATCCATATCCATACGCCACACCATCAGCATCGCCAGCAACACGAAAGACAATTGCAATAGCATCGAGACACCAATGTACAAGGCGGGAACAACAACCAGCGCCACTATAAACCGGGTAAGCACCTCCTCCCACTCAGACACCGGCATCGACTTCCAAAAAAGAATACTGCGATCCTTGCGGTCATTGTAAAGAGAACCCAGTAGATAACTGGTTGTGACCCATATTCCCAGAAGCAGGAAAAATCCATTGATTACATTCAACACCGGGTTCAGGCTGCCAACTTCTGATGATTCGTAATCGGGCTTGTCCCGTTTTTCTGGTTCGAAGCGCCAGCTTCGTGAGAAGTTCCAGTCTTCCTCTGAGGGCGCATCATCGGCCGAGGCAACTTCAACCTCGTAAACCGGTTCTGCGGCAGAGGAATCTCCCGATGTAATCTCGGTATCATCAATGTTAATAGTAATGGTCGGAGAGACATTGGTTTTCTCTGCCATAATGACCTCGAGAATAGTGTCTCCCATCGCGGAAATTCTGCCCGCCACCAACACGCTGGCGAACATCAGCAAGGTGAGGACCACTGCGACAATAACAGGCGTCCACACAAACGACAGTTTGTACTCCTGTATCTCTTTTTGCAGAAGGGTAAATCGACGGAGCGAAGCGGTAGATGCCATTACTTGTCTCCTCCCATCATTGCCACAAACAGGTCAGCCACCGATGGCGTTCGAAGTTCACCCAATGGTGCCAGGGACTCCCGTTCAATGCCCTCATAAATAACGGCTTTGCCACCTAAAATGCTCTGTGAGCCTAAATGTGGAATACCCTGTGCCTTGGCAGCGGAATCGCCGACGGCATTAAGCTGCACAAATTGCTCTTCAATTTCCAGCATGGAGCGCTGCAAGATCTTTTTGCCGCGATTAAGAAACATCACATCAGTGAGAATATGTTGGACTTCATCCACCTGATGAGTCGAAATAATGATGGTCCGCTCCTGATCGAAATAGTCCGATATCAACTGCTCAAAAAAGCGCTTACGAAACAGAATATCCAAGCCCAGGGTCGGCTCATCCAGAATCAACAGGCGAGCGTCGATAGCCATTACCAGAGCTAGGTGAACCTGAACCATCATACCCTTGGACAAATTTTTGATGCGTCCGTTAAGACGCACGTCCGTATCCTTGAGATAACTTAGGGCGATACTGCGATCAAAGCGGGGGTGAATACCGCTGGCATAATCGAGCAATTGCTCTACGCGCATCCACCGCGGAAGCACCGCGGTATCAGCGATAAAGCACACTTCCTCCATCAAGCGAGAACGCTGGGTCCTGGGGCTATTCCCCAGAACATTCAATTCTCCCCGATACTCCGTGAGGCCCAACAGTGCCCGGAGCAAAGTGGTTTTGCCCGCACCATTGGGACCGATCAACCCCAGCACAGCACCGGGGGGAATAGTAAAATCAACATGATCAACAGCATTAAGGTCGCCGAATTTTCGCGTTAATCCCTTAGCTTCGACAATATGGTCCATTAGCGTCTTCCCCCTGTTTCCAGTAGCAATCCCACTACCTCCTGAGTATCCATTCCCAGCACTTTCGCTCTTTCGAGGAATGCGCTCACTTCTTCGTCGATAAACTGCTGTTTTTCATTACTCGTAAGCGCACAACATGCTCCTACTGTCACAAACATGCCCAGACCACGGCGCTTCTCCAGCAAGCCCTCGTCAACCAGTTCCTGGTAGGCTTTACCAACTGTCAGGTGATTGATCTTATAGTCTGCAGAGACTTGACGCACCGAGGGAATGGCTTCGCCCTCGGGAAAGCTGCCGTCCATAATCCGCTCGGCCACCAAGTCTCGCAGTTGGCGGTAAATCGGCTGTTTATCGTTCCATTCAACAGTCACAGGTTGGTCTCCTGATTACCGCTCTCGATTCAAGTCGCCAGATCCCAGTACGTTACTATCAATGTCTGGGTCTCCAGCGTAGTAAATATCGCCGCTGCCGATAATGTTGACCTCCAGGTCATTCACCTCGCCTACTCGAGCATCTCCCGAGCCAATGATATTAATTTCTGCAGCGCTGACAGCCACGGCGCTGAGATCAACTTCGCCACCGCCCGCTATATTAATTTCAATAGAAGACACTTTGGTTGACGCCTTTTTTACCCTGATGTCTCCAGACCCACTAACAGTGGCTTCAATCGCCTCTGCGGTCAGCTTGCCAACAGCCACATCACCAGAACCCGCAACCAGTAGCTCAACATTGGGTGATTCTACTTCCGCCAGCTTGATATCACCTGAGCCTCGTACTCGGGCTTTAACTTCTCTGGCAACGACAGAAAACAAATTGATATCTCCCGAGCCATCAACGGCTAGCAGGAGCTCGTCGGTTTCAAAGGGTTTCACAAAGATATCGCCGCTGCCACTGAGCCAAATCTCATTAACGTCGGGCAAAGTAAGCATGTATTTGACGGAAGAAAAACTCGTGCCTTTGTGCTGCGCGGAATGTCCAAGCACCAGCGTTTCGCCCCGAGTATAAAACGGTTGCATATCCAGCTTGTCCTGGTCACCCCGAATCAGGAGTTCAGTTGTCTCCCCCTGTTCAATCTGCACCTCTACACTGCCCTGAACTGAAACGTTTTCAACCTCAAGATCCGTGACTCTCAGCGTTTCCGCCTGCACATTAAAACTTGCCAGGGCCATTACTGATATTGCTAACGCTTTCATAGTTGCTCCCTCTATTTAGGCCGTCTCTGTCTGGTCGCTTTGTTCACCGCGGCGCATCAGGAACTCGGAAAACAATGCGGCGGGCACAAAGAAGAGAAGTGTCATCAAGCCAATTCCCAGCGTGGCACCCAGTCCACGAAAGGACAAGCCGATTTCATTGCTTGCTACAGGCATCGAGGCCACACCAGTGACGCGCAAGTCCAAACAGTGCTGAATCTGTGCCAGGGCCATGCTGCTGACCTGACCTGGATCGACCTCAGCCTTCACCACTGTGCTGACTATAACAATCAGTGATAACAGTATGAATACACGAAACATAATCTGGCCCTCTATATGCGTTGCGTGGCTGGAGTGGGTGAGATTATTGACAAAGCTTCAACCAGGCCAGCAGCGGGCAGGAAGCACAAAAAGGCCAGTGCACCCACCCCCACCAAGCTGAGCATTGCACAAATCAGTAGCAACCCAAGGTGCACGATAATGCGATGGTCCCTGCGGTTTAAAACTTGTTTTCTTAGCTTGAAGCTCATTTTCACAATCTCACTGATACGGTGTTATACGTAACTATAACACCATAATTTGATTGCACAACAAGAAAACAGCAAATATTTTATTTATTCAACTATATCAATAGGTTAGATATTTAAATAGATAGACCTTGCTGCATGTTAGCTGCTATAGCACCCGCTATACGCCTGGCTTTTTGAGAATAAGGCCCGGTAAAGGAACGATCCAAGGTGTCACAAAACAAGTTCAACCAGCGCTCAAAGTCCGCAGAACCCAGACTGCGCCTGGCATGAAGTTGGCGATGGATATTCATGGTGTGCCTTCGATAAGCATTCTCACCCAGCAACAATTTACACCAGTAACTTTTAATCAGTGGGAGATGTACCTGGAGGTCTATCCGGGCAACGTCGAGAAAAATAGGTGCAAGTTGCTCGTCTGCAAGCAAGCGCTGATAAAAGCAGTCGACAAACCGCTCTACGTTCTCGCGGCAGTTTAGGTCAGGTCTGGGGTCATCGCTCATATGCCGCCACCGAAAAGTCGAACCTATTTTTTGGTTTTCTTGTTCTTGCTGGCGTGCGACGTCAGCCGGCGTTTTCGTTGGACCTGTCTCTGGGTGAGCTTGCTACGCTTTTCTGCGTAAGGGTTATCCGAGGTGCGAAACTCTATACGAACGGGCGTACCAACGAGCTTCAACTCCCGGCGATAGATTTTTTCCAGATAGCGAGCATAGCTGGTGGGCACCTTTCCGGTCTGGTTGCCGTGAATGACGATCAGCGGTGGATTGCGACCCCCGGCATGAGCATAACGCATTTTAATTCGACGGCCGTTTATCATCGGGGGCGCATGATCAAATACTGCGCCCTCAAGTATCCGGGTCAGAGCGTTAGTCGAAAGCTCTCGGGTAGCCGACTCAAAGGCCGCATTAATCGACTTATAGAGATGCCCTACGCCGGTACCATGCAGTGCAGAAATGAAATGAGTGTCCGCGAAATCTGCAAAGGCCAGGCGACGCCCTAGTTCACTCTTAATCCAGTCCCGTTGATCCGGCTCAATGCCGTCCCATTTGTTAACTGCCAATACCAGGCCGCGGCCCTTCTCGATACAGTGTCCCAGCAGATGCATATCCTGGTCGACGATACCTTCGTGTGCATCCATGACTAAAACAACAACATGGGCGTCGTCAATCGCCTTGAGGGTTTTAACGATAGAAAATTTTTCCACCGTCTGTTTCACGTTTTTGCGGCGCCGCACGCCTGCGGTATCGATCAGCGTATATTCCTGCTCATCGCGCTGATAATCGATATAAATACTGTCCCGGGTGGTACCAGGCTCGTCGAAAACAACAACCCTGTCCTCACCCAGCAGGCGATTGACCAGCGTGGACTTACCCACATTGGGCCTGCCAACGACAGCGACGCGGGTGCTGTTAGGATAGGCTTCATCCTCCTCTGTACGCTCTTCCTCGGGAAAGTTCGCCATGACCTCACCGATCATGTTGCGCACACCCCGTCCATGACTCGCAGCAATAGCAAACATGGACTCAACACCCAAAGCGTAAAAGTCGCTGCTAGCTATATCTGCATCAAGACCATCGATTTTATTCACGACCAGATGAAATGACTTATTGCGTTGTCTGAGGTGTTTGGCCAAAGCCTGATCTGCAGGATTAAGCCCCTCCCTGGCGTCTACCAAAAAGAGTACCGCGTCAGCTTCTTCAATGGCGACCAGTGATTGGTCTGCCATTTCTGAATCTATACCATCCTCATCACCGCTGATGCCGCCAGTATCAATAACCATATAAGGCCGCGAGCCCAGACTTGCCTCGCCATACTTACGGTCCCGGGTGAGACCGGGTAAATTCGCGACCAAGGCATCCCGACTGCGCGTCAGCTGGTTAAAAAGCGTCGATTTGCCAACATTGGGGCGCCCTACCAGAGCGATCACTGGAATCATTACTTTGCAGTGATCTCATAGGCGATTAAGCTGCCACTGTTAGTGAATACGTACAGCAGGTTACCATTAGCAATCATATCGGCCCTCGCGCCACCGCCTCCAGCTTTCACCCTACCGACAAACTCACCATCAACCTGCGAAACAAGGTGCAGGTAGCCCTCGAGGTCAACCACTGCCACATAGCTACTGACCGGTGTGGGCCGTGACAATTCCCGGTAACCCAAAGCGCTTTGCTCCCAACGGAGGCCCTGGCCATTGCGAAGATAAGCGCTTATTGTGCCGTCTTCATCGGTGACATAAACGTTGCCGAAGCCCTGAGAAACTCCAGAAAACGAGGACACGTCCTTCTGCCACAGTTTTCGACCTGAGGCCACGTCTATTGCTACAACCCTGCCCTGATAGCTCGCGGCATATAATTCATTGCCGATCAGGGCCATGTGCCCATCCACATCGACGATGCGTTCGATTTCCGAGCGCCCCTGTGAGATCGCAACACGCACCTCCCACATAACACCGCCCGTGTCTGCGTTAAAAGCGACGACTCTCCCGTTAGCAAAGCCGGCGTAGACCGTATTGCCATTCAGAATCGGCGCACTAGTACCGCGAATTGTCAGCACCGGCACGTCACTGTCATAGGTCCACAGCTTTTCGCCGGAGTCCGCATCAAGCCCTTGAAGCTTACCGTCATAGGTTTGTGCAACGACCACCTGGCCATTGCCCTGCGGCGGCGCAAGCACCTCTCCCTGCAATCGGGTAGACCACAGCAGCTCGCCAGTGGCAGCAGACAGCTTCAACACCGAACCGTCAGAACTACCAAGAAACACCGCGTCGCCGTAATGACCAACACCGCCAGAAAGCTTCGTTTCCAGGTCAACTTTCCACAGGGCCTTGCCCTTGTTCCGGCCGATAGCTTTGACTTCGCCGTCTGCAGAAGCTGCGTAAAGAGTGTCACCTGTCATTACCGGTTGCAGGCGATAAAGCCCTTTGCCCTGTCCATCGCCAACCCCTACCGACCAGAGCTTTTTGATTTTTACCGTCTGCTCTATATCAACCAGTTCAACCGGCGCGGTCGGGTCATCGTCATCGTCCATCTCGAACCATCCCTTAACGGTGCTGCAGGCACCCAGGCTAAGTATGAGGGGGATCGTTATTAACCACTGCATGGGCCGCATAAACTACTCCTTTTCGCTATCGGCAGTATCAGCCGGAGCTTCACTCAAGGCAGGTACAGAGGGCTCCAGAGGAGCTGCCAACTCTCGCGGTGCTCGCTGACTCAGGCTTTGCAGCTTTTGCTGCAGCATGGCCATATTCACCTGGCCTTCTCCACGGGATGCCAGCATCAAAGCTGACGAGTACGCCTGCCGAGCTTCATCACTGCGGCCCTGTGATAATAGAATGTCTCCTCGGGCGACCTGGTAAGCCGACGCATAGGCACCAGGGTCAGTACTGTCCAATATGGTGAGGGCCTGCTGCGCATCGTCTCCGGATGCCAGCACACGAGCCAGGCGCAGCTGAGCTAGCTGTGCGCTATCACTGCCCTTGTCAGCGCGACCCAATACCCAGCGAAGTTCCGACTCAGCCGTCGCGAGATCACCTTCATTGACGGCGATACGAGCCAAATGAAGGGCTGAAAATTGCGCGTAGGTGCTGCGACTGTAGTTTTTCTTGATGTCTACCGCGACTGCGGCTGCACCCTCATCGTCCTGCTCAGACAGCATCTGCAACATAGATTGATAACTCGTCGAGGCGCCTTCCAGCTCATCCTGTTGATACTTTTGCCAACCCTGCCAACCAAAGCCAAGTCCGAGGGCAACGATAATTGCTACCATCGTGGAACGACCATTCTCGTCCCACCATCGTTTCAATGCTTCAACCTGTTCTTCTTCTGTACGGTATTGTTCCACGTTCTACTTTTCCTCTTAACCAATCAAACTGCGAGCAATGCCCGCAGGGTTTGTTCCAATTCGGCCCGGGCCACCGACTGCTGCCCTACTCGCTCATTATTTTGCTCACGCAGGGGCTTGATGCTAACCGTATTTGCGGCCACTTCGTCATCACCCCAAATAAGTGCCAGGCGAGCGCCGCTTTTATCGGCTTTTTTCATCTGGCTCTTAAAACTGCCACCGCCATTATGCTGCACGATTCTGAGGCCAGGGAGGGCATCACGCAACTGCTCAGCTGCCGCCAAGGCTTCTGTCTGGGCGGAATCACCGAAGCTCACCACATAGACATCGGCACTGGCTTCTGCTGGCGGTAACTGTCCGCATTCTTCAAGCAGCAGCACCAGACGTTCAATACCCATGGCAAAGCCCACACCGGGAACAGATTTGCCGCCCAACTGTTCAACCAGACCATCGTAACGTCCACCGCCACAGACAGTGCCCTGGGCGCCAAGCCGATCTGTGACCCACTCAAAGACAGTCTTGTTGTAGTAATCAAGGCCGCGTACCAGCCTGGGGTTCAAGCTGTAGGCAACTCCCGCCGCGTCCAGCAGCTCGCGCAAACGACTAAAGTCGGCGGCGGACTCCTCATCGAGAAAGTCCACCAGGGAGGGAGCGCCATCAAGCACCGCCTGTGTCTCCTGGTTCTTACTGTCGAGGATACGCAGGGGGTTGCTGGCCAGGCGTCGCTGGCTGTCTTCGTCCAGCGCGTCCACTCTTTCACGCAAGTAGGCCACGAGTGCGTCGCGATAGGCATTGCGTGATTCCGCATTGCCGATGGAATTCAACTGCAACTGCACATCTTCCGCTATACCCAGCTCCCGCCATAGCCTGGCTGTCAGCAGAATGACCTCTGCATCCATATCCGCAGAGGCTACCCCAAACGCCTCGGCACCCACCTGGTGGAACTGCCGCTGTCTGCCTTTCTGCGGACGCTCGTAACGAAACATAGCGCCGGTGTACCAGAGGCGCTGAACAGTGTTAAGCAAGCCGTGTTGGATGGCCGCGCGAACGCAACCTGCGGTTCCCTCGGGGCGCAGCGTCAGGCTTTCCTCGTTTCGGTCGAGGAAGGTATACATTTCTTTTTCAACAATATCGGTCGTTTCGCCGACTCCGCGACGAAACAAATCCGTCTGCTCAACGATAGGCATCCGCATTTCGCTGTAGCCATAGCTGGCCATCAGGCTGCCAATCACGGTCTCCACGTACTGCCAGGAGGGTGTTACATCCGGCAGGATATCGTTCATCCCGCGGATGGCTCGAATATTGCTCACAACTACTCCAATAAATTCGGCCGCTTCAGGCCGGGCTCTTGAGGATTAGCTTTTCAGCTTCCTCAGCGCGTTGTTGTTCCAGCTTGGTCGCCTTGTCACGAATGACCTCTTCCAGGTGATCGATGAACGCTTCGTTGCTGATCTTGTGATCGGGTTCGCCGTCTACGTAAATGAGATTGCTGGGCGAGGCTCCAGTGAGTCCAACATCGGCTTCTTTGGCCTCACCGGGACCATTGACGATACAGCCGATGACGGCGACATCCATAGGCGTACGGATATCCTCAAGGCGCTGTTCCAGCGAGTTCATGGTGCCTACCACATCAAAATTCTGCCTTGAACAACTCGGACAGGCGATGAAATTAATGCCATTGCTGCGCAATTTCAGGCTCTTGAGAATATCAAAGCCCACTTTCACTTCCTCGACAGGATCGGCTGCCAGGGAAATACGGATAGTGTCGCCAATGCCGTCCATCAGCAGCATTCCCAGACCCACGGACGATTTCACGGTGCCACCGCGCAACCCTCCCGCCTCGGTAATACCCAGATGCAGGGGTTGATCGATCTCTTTTGCAAGCAAGCGATACGCCGCGACCGCCATGAATACCTCAGACGCTTTTACACTGACCTTAAAGTCCGGGTAGTTATGCTTGTCGAGAATATCAACATGGTGCATCGCTGATTCCACCAATGCTTCCGGCGTAGGCTCACCGTATTTACGCTGCAGCTCTTTGCCCAGCGACCCTGCATTCACGCCAATACGAATAGGTATACCTTTGTCCCGGGCGCTATTGATCACCTCTCGCACCTTGTCATCGCGACCAATATTGCCAGGATTAATACGCAGGCAATCGACGCCATACTCAGCTACTTTGAGGGCAATCTTATGGTCAAAATGTATATCGGCCACTAATGGCACAGAGACCTGCGCGCGAATCTGCTTGAAGGCTTCCGCCGCATCCATACTGGGCACAGAAACGCGCACAATATCGGCGCCGGCGTCAGCAATCGCCTGAACCTGAGACACCGTGGCCGCCACGTCACAGGTTTCAGTATTGGTCATGCTCTGCACGCTGATCGGCGCATCGCCTCCAACGGCCACATCGCCAACGTAAATTTTTCGGGATTCACGGCGCTTGATCGGAGATTCAGTTTTCATGGTTCACCTGCCGGGATATCGATTCCGGCTACCGTAACTTCGCTGTAATACAGGGATGCAGCTTCAACTCCACCCTGATCGCGACCCGACCACCACCAGAGGGCAAAAAATAATAAAAGCAGCGTCACTAAACCCACAATCACCCCCACGCCAGTGCTCTGAAGCTGCAGTGACTGGGTCTCAACTCGCTGCTTTTGCTGCTCCCAGGTCTCGCGCTGTTCATCAAAGGCCGCCAATACTGCTGCTTCTTCCAGTTTCATCAACTGGGCATAGGCACGGACATAGCCGCGGGCAAAGGCAGGGCTGCGCAGTGACTGATAGTCATCTCGTTCCAGCAACTCCACATAGCCGGGCATCAAATTGAGCCGATCTTCCACTTCCCGCTGGGTAAAATCAGCGTTCAGTCGCGCCTTGCGCAACAACGTTCCCGGTGTCACAAACGCATCTACCTGTGATAACACATCGCTGGTCACGTCACTTGGTCCGCTTAAAAGCCTCGTACTCAGCCGAAGCTGGATACAGGTTAGCCAATGCCAATGAGTAGCTGCCCTCGGCATCGCGGTCGCCGGTTTCCCTGGCGATCCGAATACCCAGCCACAAGCCACGCGCGGATTGCTGTCTTAACACCCGGCGATAGGTGTCGTAATAGGATTCCGCACTTTTGACATCGCCTGCATCAAAACGCAGCTGGGCAACTTCCAGAAGGGCAATGCTATTGGTGCGTTCCATGGTCAGGGCACGACGAAAAGCTTCCTCTGCGCCCTGATTGTCAAACAATTGAATGCGACACAGGCCCAGGTTCACAAAAGCCTGGGGCCGCGCCTTATAGAGTGAATCTTTTACCACGTACTCCAGTTGTGCCGCTGCCTCTTCATAGCGCTGCTGCGAATAGAGGAACGTGGCGTAATTGTTGCGAGCGCGAGAGAAATTTCTATCCAGTTTGATGGCTGTTCTGTAGCTCTGCTCGGCCAGCTCAAATTCGCCCGTGCTCTGGTACACCAGTGCAAAAGCCTCGTGCACTTCAGCGTTGTTAGGCTCCATTTCGTAAGCCAGCTTCAGGTTGCGCTTGGCGTTTTCCCAATCACCTTCGCCAATGTACTTACGCGCGAGCTCAACCCGGCGCTCCAGTGCTTTTTGCGGGTCAGCTTTGTCGGTAAAAACGCTCTCCGTAGTGGTAACGCAGGCGCTTAGCATCAATGCCATGAACAGCGTTGCCAGAATTCGAATTCCTTTCTCCATGCCCATCATTGTCCCTGCCCCGATTGCACATCATTGTTTTGTCGTTGCGCAGCATCTCGATAGCGCTCGCTGCGGCGAGTGCGATCCACTACCTGGCCGACCAATTGACCGCAGGCGGCGTCAATATCGTCTCCGCGGGTAGTTCGCACAGTCACAATATATCCTGCATCCACCAGTACTTGCCAGAACCTGGATACAGCATTACCACTGGGACGACGGTAATCGGACTGGTCAAAGGTATTAAAAGGAATCAGGTTGATTTTGCAGGGATAACCCTTGAGCAACTGGGCAAGTTCCTGAGCATGCTCTCGCTGGTCATTCACTCCAGCTATCAGGGTATATTCGATAGTAACAACACGTTTTTTGTCGCTCTGGGCGTCAATATAGTTCCGAGCGCTCTGTAGCAGCACCGCGATGGGGTATTTGCGATTAATTGGCACCAGTTCACTGCGCAACGCATCGTTGGGAGCGTGCAATGAAACCGCTAGGGAAACCTCACTCACCTTGGCCAACTTATCCAGCGCAGGCACCACACCAGAGGTGCTCAATGTGACCCGTCGCTTGGAAATACCATAGGCATTGTCTTCCATCATCAGGTCCATGGCCGCGACGACGTTGTCAAAGTTGAGCAGGGGTTCACCCATGCCCATCATCACCACGTTGGTGACTATGCGACCCTTGGCAGACTGAAAGGCGTCATAGGATTTAATCGCCAGCCAAACCTGGCCAATAATTTCTGCGGCTGAGAGATCCCGCTGGAATCCCTGCTTGCCGGTGGAACAAAAACTACAATCCAGACTACACCCGACCTGCGACGACACACACAGCGTCGCTCGTTTGCCGTCTGGAATGAGAACAGCCTCTACCAGGCCGCCGCCTTCAACCCGAATTGCCCATTTACGGGTACCGTCGTTGGAATCATGCTGACTCACAATTTCGGGAGGTTTAATCTCAGCAACGGACTTGAGCTTTTCTCTGAGGACCTTGCCGAGATTACTCATCTCATCAATATCCGTGACTCCGTGGTGATGAATCCACTTTAATACCTGCTGGGCACGGAATTTCTTCTCTCCGAGCTCCAGGAAGTACTGTTCCATCGCAGCCAGAGGCAAGCCCAGCAGATTCACCTTTTCAGGCTCCTGCTGGGTTGCGTCTACAGTGCTGGCGATGAGGCTGGTCACGGCTTATAAGCTCCTAGCGCTCGCAGATATCGCTGGCAGCGAAGAAGTAAGCGATTTCGCGGGCGGCCGATTCGGGTGAATCCGACCCGTGAACTGCGTTAGCGTCGATGCTGGACGCGAAGTCAGCGCGGATGGTGCCTTCAGCGGCTTCCTGTGGGTTGGTAGCCCCCATTAGCTCACGGTTTTTAGCGATGGCGCCTTCGCCCTCCAAAACCTGTACGACAACGGGACCAGAAGTCATGAATTCAACCAGGTCCTTGAAGAAAGGACGCTCGCGATGTTCGCCGTAAAAACCACCAGCAACAACGTCTGAAAGGCGCAGCATTCTGGAAGCTACGATGTGTAAACCGTTGCTCTCGAAGCGAGAGTAAATTTTGCCAACAATGTTTTTGGCGACAGCATCGGGCTTGATGATGGACAGGGTGCGTTCTACAGCCATGGGAGTTCTCCAATTGGAATTTCAAGGATAAACAACTGCCCCGCGGATAGCCTTTTGGGCCCCGCCCAGACAGGTGCGAAATAAGCCGGGGAATTATACGGACTTTAGGTGTTGGTTTCACCCTGATCTTCCGATGTGGACGATATTAATCTTTCGTTAAATCAATAACTTAACGAAGATGGGAAAATACACACGCCCAGAGTGTGCCGCGGGCGCCATTTCGGCCATCGAGATGAGGGCAACCGAGCTGACCTGAACCAGAAAGCTCAGTCCAGTTCTTCGATCCAGGCCGCCTGAATCGCCTCAAGAATCTTCTCACCTGAGTGATTGGGATCATCGTCAAAATCAGGCAGGGCAAGCACCCATTGACGAAGATCGACGAAATTGAGTGCCAAGGGGTCCACATCGGGGTGTGTTTCGAAAAGTTCGATAGCGATATCACTTATGTCGGTCCAGCGCATGGTTTTCTCCCTGTGGTTGCGGGATCTTTAATGGCTTTCGGACACCATATTGATCGTATATCGGGGAATTTCTACCACCAGGTCCTCGTCGGCAATGACAGCCTGGCAAGAGAGGCGCGAATCGGGCTCCAGGCCCCATGCCATATCGAGGTAATCATCTTCCAACTCATCGGGCTCTTCAATGGAATCATAGCCTTCACGCACAATGATATGGCAGGTCGTGCAAGCACAGGACATCTCACAGGCATGTTCGATATCGATATGGTTGCGCAGCAGTGCTCGACAGACCGTTTCGCCTGGATCGGCTTCGATGACGGCACCCTCGGGGCACAAATTTTCGTTGGGCAGGACCACTATGCGGGTCATTCGCTTACCTCCTGATCAAGCGCTTCCAGACTCACGCCTGAAAGGGCCTGTTTAATGCTTTTGTCCATGCGTCTGGCGGCAAATGCTTCGCTGGCGCGACCCAGTTGCTCAGTCAGTTTGCGGATATCGTCAATACTTTCACTGGCCGCCTGCTCACGCAGCTCTTTCATCAGACGATGCAGAGCCTCGCACTCCGGCTGGCTGAGTAGTTCAGAGCCATCTGCTGCGAGGGCTGCCTCCAAGCCGTCCAGCAACTGCTCGGCATCCAGGCGCTGCTCCGCCAGCTGTCTGGCATTTTTGTCATCAGCAGCATGGCTGAATGAGGCCTGCAACATCTGGGTGATTTGTTCATCGTTGAGGCCAAAGGAGGGCTTTACGGTGACGCTGCTTTCAGCCCCGGTAGCCGCCTCTTGCGCCGAGACATTCAACAGTCCGTCTGCATCCACCTGAAACGTGACCATAATTCGCGCAGCGCCCGCCACCATTGGCGGAATGCCGCGCAGTTCAAACCGAGCGAGGGAGCGTGAATCGGAAACCAGCTCTCTTTCTCCCTGCACGATATGCACCGCGAGCGCCGTTTGGCCGTCTTTAAAAGTAGTGAACTCCTGTGCCCGGGTCACAGGAATAGTCGTATTGCGGGGAACAATTTTCTCCACCAGGCCACCCATGGTCTCAAGGCCCAACGACAACGGGATAACGTCCAGCAGCAACAGATCGCCCTCCGGACGGTTTCCCACCAGAATATCTGCCTGAATTGCTGCACCCATCGCAACCACACGATCGGGATCAATGTCAGTGAGTGGTTTGCGCTCAAAAAAGTCCGCCACAGCGGCGCGAACCAATGGCACTCGAGTGGAACCGCCCACCATCACCACATTGTCCACTGCTGCAATACCCGCATCACGCAGACAGCGACGACAGGCGCGCAAAGTGCGTTTTACCAATGGTTGTATCAACGCCTCAAAATCGACGCGTGACAAGGTTAGGGATTGGGCGTCGGCCACAATTTCGGCTATGGGCAGGTCGACACTGTTCCCTGTAGACAGCGCCTCTTTTGCTTTCCTGGCCATACTCCGCAGGGCTCGATGTTGGCCACCCGATAACGGGGCACAGGGTCGTTGCTCCAGTGCCCAGCCGGCGACCGCCGCATCCAGGTCATCGCCGCCCAAAGCGGTATCTCCACCCGTTGCCAGCACTTCAAAAACCCCTCGATGCAGCTTCAATATCGATATATCAAAGGTGCCACCGCCAAGATCGTAAACCGCGATCACGCCCTCTTCTCCAGAATCGAGGCCGTAGGCCACCGCAGCAGCCGTTGGTTCGTTGAGCAACCGCATGACCGGCAATCCGGCAAGTGTTGCCGCGTCTTTAGTCGCCTGTCTCTGGGCGTCATCAAAATACGCAGGCACGGTAATCACCGCACCTTCGATCTCGCCACCCAACGCCTCCCGGGCGCGAGTCTCAAGGACCGATAAAATTTCGGCCGAGGCCTGAACTGGGCTGACAGTGCCCTGAGTAGTGACAAAACTCACCATACCTTCCTCATTGTCAGCGAGTTGATAATGAGCTCGTTCCGCCTCCTGTTGCGCATCTGCCCTGCCGCGCCCCATAAAGCGCTTGACCGAAACCAGTGTATCGGCAGGGTGTTCACTGGACAAAGCCTGAGCCACCGCCCCTACTCGTGCGCCGTCTGCACTGGAGTAATTCACCACCGAAGGCAACATGGCCTGACCCTCGGCATCGGAGAGCACCTCGGAACGGCCGCCGCGCACGGTGGCGACAAGAGAATTCGTCGTACCCAGGTCTATACCCACCGCACGCTTGGTCTGGTGGGGTACCGGGGACTGGCCGGGTTCGGCTATTTGCAATAGCGCCATTTAGTTATCCATCAGATCTGATTCGATCTGCTCCGCTTCCTGCAGCAATTTTTCCAGATACTGCATCTTTACACAGGCACTGGCGGCAGCGGGCAAATCAGAATGGGTGTAAGCGCTTTCGAACTCCGCGTGATGCAACTTGATATCGGCAGAAATTTCACCGACCAGATGATCCAGCACTGTGTCGGGGTCAACCAGATCGTGCATGGTCTCCAGTTTCTCGCGCAGCTCCATTTGCTCAATCAGGAACCCGCCGTCTACCTGTTGACGGGAAATCTCCTCCTGACTCATCCCTTTGAGTTCAAGCAGATACAAGGCCCTGGGCAAAGGCGCTTTGAGCACCGCATAGGCTTCATTGACGAAAGCCGAGTACTGCACCGCTATGCGCTGCTCGTGATTAGCCGCACTGGCAAACCTGTCGGGGTGAAGTTCTCGCTGCAGTTGTCGATAAACATCGCCCAAGGCGACGGTATCGACCGCAAACCGCACCGGGAGATCAAACAGCTGGAAATAGGTCTGAGTAAAGTCAGGGGTTGACATGCCGCCGTGGCCGCTTTGGTTTCGGGCTGGGGATTATACGGTAAAACTTTCGCCGCAACCGCATTCTGCCGAGACATTGGGGTTGCGAAACTGGAGGCCTTCATTCACGCCTTCGCGCACAAAATCGAGTTCGGTGCCATCCAGGTAGACCAGGCTTTTAGGATCGATAAACACCTTCACGCCATGATTTTCAAACACTTCGTCCTCGGCCGCCAGCTCATCGACAAACTCCAAAACGTAGGCCATACCAGAACACCCAGAGGTAGTCACCCCTAAGCGAATGCCGAGCCCTTTGCCACGCCCTTCCAGCTGCGATGCCACGTGTCGTGCCGCAGACTCAGAGATGGAGATACTACCCATCAAGCGTTTCCTCGCTTGTCGCGTAAATCCTTTACCGCTGCCTTGATAGCATCTTCAGCCAACACGCTGCAGTGGATTTTCACCGGTGGCAGAGCCAACTCTTCAGCTATCTCTGTGTTTTTAATTTGCTCGGCCTCGTCCAGGTTCTTACCCTTTACCCACTCAGTCAGCAACGAGCTGGAGGCGATGGCAGAGCCACAGCCGTAGGTTTTGAACTTGGCGTCCTCAATAACCCCCTCGTCATTCACCTTGATTTGCAGGCGCATCACGTCACCACATGCCGGCGCGCCAACCATGCCGGTGCCTACGCTTTCATCAGCAGCATCCATCTTGCCGACGTTACGGGGGTTTTCGTAGTGATCCAGTACTTTATCGCTATATGCCATGGTTTTTCTCCTTTACCGCTAGTGGGCAGCCCACTCGATGGTGCTCAAGTCGACACCGTCCTGATACATATCCCAAAGGGGCGAAAGCTCCCTCAATTTACCGACCGCACCGCGCAATTGCGCCACGGCCACATCAACGTCTTCCTCGGTGGTGAAACGGCCAAAGCTGAAGCGCAAGGAACTGTGCGCCAGCTCGTCATTCAAGCCCAGGGCGCGCAGCACGTAAGAAGGCTCGAGACTGGCAGAAGTGCAGGCTGACCCACTGGAAATGGCCAGATCCTTCAGTGACATGATCAACGACTCGCCTTCCACGAATGCAATGCTCACGTTGATAGCGCCAGGCAAACGCTGATCCATGTCGCCGTTGACGTGCACCTCTTCGATATCTTTTATTCCGTCCCAGAAACGCTGTCGCAGGGCTTTTAACCGCACAGCTTCATCTGCCATGCCTTCGTTGGCAACGTGAGCTGCTTCACCCATGCCTACAATTTGATGCGTTGCCAGCGTACCTGAGCGCATTCCGCGTTCGTGGCCACCGCCGTGCATTTGAGCTTCCAGGCGAACGCGAGGTTTGCGACGCACAAACAATACTCCGACTCCCTTGGGGCCATACATTTTATGGCCAGACAAGGACATCAAGTCCACTTTCATGGCCTCCATATCCAGCTCAACCTTGCCCGCGCTTTGTGCAGCATCTACATGGAACAACACGCCGGCGTTGCGGGTGACCTCGCCGATACCGGCGATGTCATTGACCGTGCCAATTTCATTGTTGGCATGCATGATACTCACCAGTACGGTGTCTTCACGCAGGGCTTCGGCGACGGCTTCAGGTGTCACCAGACCCTGTTTGTTAGGATCGAGATACGTGACCTCGTAACCTTCTCGCTCCAACTGACGGCAAGTATCCAAAACGGCCTTGTGCTCAATTTTGGAAGTAATTATGTGCTTGCCTCGCTTCTGGTAGAAGTGAGCAACGCCTTTGATTGCCAGATTATCGGACTCGGTCGCACCAGACGTCCACACAATCTCGCGAGGGTCTGCGTTAAGCAGATCAGCCACCTGGCGGCGGGCATTTTCCACTGCCTCTTCCGCCTTCCAGCCATAAAGGTGTGAGCGGGAAGCCGGGTTACCGAAGTTCCCCTCTACCGACAAGCAGTGGACCATTTTATCGACGACCCGAGGATCTACCGGTGTCGTGGCCAGATAATCAAAATAGATCGGTTTTTGCATTTTTAACAACTCCGTTACTGCACTCAGACTTCGCTGAGCACCAGCGCCTCGTCCTGCTCCGCACGCGCGTCTTGGCGGGCAGAGATATGCTTTACTTCTTTACGCTCAACTAGGTTTGCCAGACTTATCTGGCTGAGAAAACCATGAATCTGGTCGCTCAGGTCGCACCACAGGTGATGGGTCAGGCAGACTTCACCCTGCTGACAGTCACTGGTGCCACCACAGCCGGTCGCGTCGACTGCCTCATTCACGGCATCGACGATCTGGGCGACGAAAATCTCACCCGTATGCCGACTCAAACGGTAGCCGCCGCCAGGCCCGCGAACGCTGGTGACCAGGTCATTGCGGCGAAGCTTGGCAAACAACTGCTCAAGGTAAGACAGGGAAATATCTTGCCGCCCGGAAATATCGGCCAGGCTGACCGGACCACTACTGCCATGCAGCGCTAGGTCCAACATCGCAGTCACAGCGTACCGCCCTTTGGTTGTGAGTCGCATACCTCTAACTCTTCTAATACCGAGCCTGAAATTATGCAATAACCTACTATTTTGGTCAACTATAAAACCAACTGATTTACTTGGTCTTTAGCGCAAACCCGGACTTTACTTGGGCAACTTTTTTTTGCTCTTACTGACCCATTTCTGGGTCTCAGTGAGAATCCCCCTGAGAATATTCAGCTCCATTTCGTCCAGGCGAACCCGGCTGTATAGACGCCTCAAGCGCACCATGAGCTGACGGGGTGCTGCAGGGTCCAAAAATTCAATATCGGTCAGCGTCTCTTCCAAATGTGAGTAGAAGCGCTCCATGTTTTCTCCGGTGGTAAATGGTGTATCCCACTCCTCATCCTCGGTTTTAGGCAACAATGGGCTGTTCAGTAACATGCGCAATTCATAACAAACGACCTGCACAGCCATCGCCAGGTTCAGGGAACTGTAATCTTCTGAGGTCGGAATATTGAGGTGCAGGTTGCACAACTTTAGCTCGTCGTTGGTAAGTCCCCTGTCCTCGCGCCCGAACAGCACCGCCACCTGCTCGTCATTCGAAGCTAACGCCATTCGCTCCGCGCATTGGCGGGGGTCCAATAACGGCCAGGATATTCGGCGGCCTCGAGCGCTGGTACCCACCACAAACTGACAGTCTGCAATCGCTTCCTCAAGCGACTCAGTGACCACCGCCGTATCCAGCACATCTGCAGCAGACGCGGCTCGCCAGTCCGCCTGTTCGTCCGGGAACTGCCTGGGTTCGACCAGATACAGCCGCGATAGCCCCATATTTTTCATGGCACGGGCCACACCGCCGATATTGCCGGGATGGCTGGTGTTTACCAGAACGATCCGAATATTGTTGAGATTCATAACAGACAGACGACGCTTTTTTGGGGCGCGAAGTTTAGCAGATTTTTTGCGGCAGTTGCTCTATAATCGCGCGCCCGAGACCGACCAAGGACGACCCCATGGAACCGATGATCAACATAGCGCTGCGCGCCGCCCGCAAGGCCGGAGAAAACATCGTGCGCGCCTCCGATGATCTCGATCGCTTCGACATCGTGGCCAAGGGCGTCAATGACTACGTCAGCGAAGTCGATATCAATGCTGAACAGGAAATTATTTATCACCTGCAAAAAGCTTACCCTGATCACGCAATTCTCGGTGAAGAGACTGGGCTGACCGGCGATGAAAACGCGGATTATCGCTGGATCATCGACCCACTGGACGGCACCACCAATTTTACTCGTGGCATTCCGCACTATGCGGTATCCATAGCCTGTCTGTTCAAAGGCAAACTAGAGCACGCGGTCGTTCTGGACCCTGTTCGTCAGGAAGAATTCACTGCCTCCCGTGGCCGCGGCGCCCAACTCAACGGCCGTCGTATTCGAGTCTCCAATCGCACCAGCCTGGAAGGCGCCCTACTGGGCACTGGCATTCCTTTCAAAGGCCATTGCGAGGAAAAACTGGAGCCTTACGCTAAGTCAGTGGAGGTGCTGGCGGGACAATGTGCCGGCATCCGACGTGCTGGCGCGGCATCGCTTGATCTGGCCTACGTAGCCGCCGGACGCCTGGACGCGTTCTGGGAAATTGGCCTGGCTCAGTGGGACATTGCAGCTGGCGCACTCCTTATAAAGGAAGCTGGCGGCCTGATTGCTGATATCGATGCCTCGGATCGCTACATGGAGTCCGGGAATATCGTTTGCGGCAGCCCCAAGTGCTTCAAAGCTGTTTTACAGGCGACCAAGCCACTGCTCGGCTGACCGAACTGAGCGCTTGATCGAGCCAGGCTAGTTAGCGCGCCTCAGGGAGTCAAATCTTCCTGCTCGGCCCCTTCCTTCACTGGAATCATCAAGTCTTCTTTACTCACACCCATCATCAGCAGTGCATTTGCCGCCACATAGATAGAAGAATAAGTACCGATGAATACGCCGACAAGCAATGCAATTGCGAAGGCGTTGATCATCTCGCCACCAAACACAGCAAGCGCTACCAGCACCAGCATTGTCGTCAAGGACGTTACCAGGGTACGGCCAAGAGTTTCTGTCAGGGAAATATTGATCACCTCGACCGGATCTGTCTTGCGTAGTTTGCGGAAATTCTCTCGAATGCGATCCGACACAACGATAGTGTCATTGAGTGAATAACCAATAACCGCCAGCAACGCTGCGAGCACGGTCAAATCAAATTCGACCCCGGTAACCGAGAAGAACCCCAGCACTACCAGAACGTCGTGGACCAATGCCACCACCGCACCTACCGCAAACTTGAGCTGAAAACGAAACGCGATATAGAGCATCACCAAGCCCAACGCCAGCAGCATGGCGAGGCCACCCTGTTCGCGCAGCTCGTCACCGACCTGAGGGCCGACAAATTCGATCCGCCGTAACTCCACGTTGCCACTGTAGGCGCGCTGCAAACCGGCGAGCAGCTGAGCGCCTTCGCTGTCTGAGTAACCCTTGGGCAAGCGAATCAATACGTCCTTGTCAGTACCAAAACTGACCACAATGGCGCCGGCGTAACCTTCGGCGCCCAATGTTTTTCGAATTGCGGTGAGATCCGCGGTCTCGCTGTAGTGCACCTCTACCAACGTGCCACCGGTAAAATCCAGACCCCAATTAAGTTGTTTCGTCGCTAGTGAGCCAATGGATATTGCCAAAAGAATGGCGGAGAAAACGAGGGCCATTTTGCGCTGCCCCATGAAATCGATAATTTTCATTAGACGCCTCCTCCAATTGACAGCTTCTCAACACGGCGGCCGCCGTAGATCAGGTTAATCAGGGCACGTGTGCCCAGAATGGCGGTGAACATCGAGGTGACAATGCCCACCGACAGGGTCACTGCAAAACCCTTCACCGGTCCGGTGCCCACTGCGTAAAGAATAATGGCGACAATCAAGGTAGTGATGTTGGCATCCAGAATAGTTGCTACGGCGCGCTCGAAGCCAGAGTGGATGGCCATTTGTGGCGACATACCATTCCTTGATTCCTCCCGTATTCGAGAGAATATAAGCACATTGGCGTCCACCGCCATGCCCACCGTTAACACAATACCGGCGATACCCGGCAGGGTAAGGGTTGCTCCAATCATGGACATGAAGGCAATCATCAACACCAGGTTACAACTCAGCGCAACTACCGCTGCGATGCCAAATACGCGGTAATAAAGCACCATAAACAGCACCACCAGAGCCAGACCCATCTGCACCGACTTCACGCCCAGACGAATGTTTTCGGCGCCCAAAGACGGGCCCACTGTTCGCTCTTCCACGAAGGTAATCGGAGCGGCCAGCGCACCGGCACGCAGCATAAGGGCCAATTCAGAGGCCTCTAGCGGACTATCCAGTCCCGTAATTTGAAACTGGGCTCCCAGGGCAGACTGAATAACCGGCGCAGTGAGCAGCTTCTTCTCATCGTAAGGTACTTTAACCGCAACCTCTTCGCCGTCTTCACCGCGTTCATAGTGGGTTCGGTACTTGCGTTCGATAAAGAGCACACCCATGCGGCGCTTGATGTTGTCGCGAGTAGCCCGGTTCATCAGCAACCCACCTTCGCTATCAAGGCTGATCTGGACATTGGGCTGACCATTCTGGTCAAAACTGGCCTGGGCGTTAGTGACGCGCTCACCGGTGAGAATCAGCTCTCGCTCCAGCCATTCGCTCATACCCGCACGATCCGTGCTGCGGTACTCAAACCGCTGTTTCTCTGAGGATGCCGCTTCCAACTTAGCCACCATCCGGAATTCCAGATTAGCCACCTTGCCAAGAATACGCTTGGCCTCCGCGGTATCCTGAATCCCCGCCAGCTCAACTACGATGCGGTTCTGACCCTGACGCTGCACCAGCGGCTCTGACACGCCCAATTCGTTGACTCGATTGCGGAGCGTGGTCAAGTTCTGGCTGACCGCATAATCTGCCAATTCCTTGCGGGTAGCGTCAGCCATAGCGCCATACAGATTCCAGCTATCTTCCTCATCAACACGATCCAGCACCAGCTCAGGGTGATTTTCCGCAATGATGGTACGGGCCTGCTCTCGCAGACTCTCTGATTTAAACTTTGTCTCCAGGCGGCCTTTGTCGTCTACGTTGACGTAGCCGCGAATGCGGGCCTCGCGCAAGGCGCGCTTGGCAGCATTGAGGTAATACTCCATGCGGCGCTCAATGGCGGCGTTTACATCCACCTCCAGTTTGAAGTGCACGCCACCGCGTAAATCAAGGCCCAGTTTTACCGGTTGAGCGCCAAAATCGCTCAGCCAGCTGGGCGTTGTTGGTGCCAGGTTCAAGGCCACGATGAAGCCGTCTCCCAGAGCGCGAGACACCTTGGCCTGTGCAAGCAGCTGCTTATCCTGATTTTTTAAGCGGATGAGTGCGTTGCGGCCATCGCTATCGATGGTCTCACCAAAATACTCGATTCCAGCCTCACCAAGCGCCTTTTCAGCCCTAACCAGAGTGCCCTTATCAATCAGCTGAGCGCTGTTCTCGCCGGTAATTTGCAATGCCGGGTCGGGCTTATAAAGGTTGGGTGCTGCATAGAAAAAGCCCAGGCACAGCACGGAGAGCACCAGCAGGTATTTCCACAGAGGATACTTATTTAGCATGTATTTAGCTCAGTCAAGGAAGCGGGCAGCGGGCCCGATTCGAAAGTGGCGTCATTATAAGGAATCGGCTCCTCGCCACAAGGGGCCGTTAGGGTAGTGATGGGGCCGGTGCCACTTATTTCAAGTGGACGATCCGGCGGCCATTAGCTTACCCAGGTGCGGGCATTGCGGAACAAACGCATCCAACCAGCATCTTCCGGCCATTCAGTCGGCGCCCAGGAGTTTTGTATCGTGCGGAACACGCGTTCGGGATGAGGCATCATAATAGTGGCTCGCCCATCCAGGCTGCTAAGACCGGTGATTCCATTGGGCGAGCCGTTGGGATTCGCAGGATATGCGCTTGCTACCGATAGGTCGTTTTCCACATAGCGCATGGCCACTGTGCCGGTGCCCTCGCAATCCTGGATTGCATGTTCGTCACTGAACTCAGCACGTCCCTCTCCGTGAGCCACGGCTATTGGCAGATGAGAGCCCGCCATGCCAGCAAGCAAAACAGAAGGGCTTTCCTGCACCTGCACCAAAGCAAACCTGGCTTCAAACTGCTCAGACCGATTGCGAACGAAGCGCGGCCAATGCTCTGCCCCCGGTATCAAATCCTTCAAGGTAGAGACCATCTGGCAACCGTTACAAACACCCAGGGTAAAGCTGTCTTGCCGATGGAAAAAGTCACTGAACTGCTCGCACACCGACTCGTTGAAGCGAACACTCTTGGCCCACCCTTCGCCTGCGCCAAGGACATCGCCGTAGGAAAAACCGCCGCAGGTCACCAGACCTTTAAAATCAGCCAAAGACTGATGGCCACCCAAAATGTCGCTCATATGGACATCAAAAGGGGCAAATCCGGCGCGATGGAAAGCGGCGGCCATTTCAACATGTCCGTTAACACCCTGCTCGCGCAATATCGCCATGCGGGGCCGAACACCCGTATTAATAAAAGGTGCTGCCACATCCTCAGACGGATCAAAGCTGAGGTGCGCCGAAAGCCCAACATCCTGCTGATCGATGCGGCTAAATTCTTCCTCGGCACACTGTGGATTATCCCGCAGCGCCTGTATCTCGTAACTGGTGCGCGCCCATAGTCGGTGAATCGCCGCCCTATCGTTTGCAAAAACCTCGCGGTCACCGTCGCAGACCCGCAGGGAGTCGTCGCTGGCAGCGCTACCGATAACATGGGTGCAGCCTTCCAGGCCCAATGCTGAAGCCCTGGCGATAAAGCCCGGCATGTCCGCCTCCGCTATTTGCAATACCGCTCCTGCTTCTTCGTTAAACAAGCGGGAAATGTCGTCACCGGGCAATGTGGTGAGGTCAACATTGAAGCCGCAGTGTCCTGCGAACGCCATTTCCGCCAGGGTGACCAGAAGGCCGCCATCGGAACGATCGTGGTAAGCGAGCAACTTACCGGCTTGCAGGGTTTCCTGCACCAGGTTGAAGAATGCTTTCAGGTCCTGGGCACTTTCCATATCGGGCGCAGTATCGCCCAACTGTCCACAAGTCTGAGCAAGGGCAGAGCCGCCCAGGCGATTGGCACCGCGACCAAGGTCGATTAGCACCAGACTGGCGTCAGGGTTTGACTGTAATTGAGGCGTGACCGACAGGCGCGCATCGGTGACCGGCGAAAAGGCCGATACGATCAGGGACATGGGCGCAGTCACCGCCTTGTCTTCACCGTCATGCCAGGTCGTGCGCATGGACATGGAGTCCTTACCCACGGGGATGGTAATACCCAGCTGCGGGCAGAACTCCATGCCGACAGCGCGGACGGTGTCATAAAGCGCTTCGTCCTCAGCCCCGTAGCCAGCCGCACACATCCAGTTGGCAGACAATTTAATGTCTTTAATATCAGCAATGCTGGCCGCACTAATATTGGTGATGGCCTCGGCCACTGCCATGCGGCCTGAAGCGGGACCATTGAGCAGCGCCAGCGGAGTGCGCTCACCCATTGACATGGCCTCACCCGCAAAAGAGTCATAAGACACAGTCGTCACAGCACAATCAGCGACAGGTACCTGCCATGGGCCGACCATTTGATCACGGGCCACCATACCGGTTACCGTGCGATCGCCGATGGTGATCAGGAAATTTTTGCTCGCCACCGTGGGCAGCTGCAACACCTGGGCCGCTGCTTCCTCAACGCTGAGGTCAAGCGACAGAGGTATAGCAGGAATAGTCTGGCGGCTCACTTCCCTATGCATGCGAGGTGGCTTACCGAACAGCACTGACATGGGCAGGTCTACCGGTGAGTTGCCAAACTGGCTATCGGTCAGCTGCAGGTGCATCTCTGCGGTGGCCTCGCCAACCACAGCATAGGGGCAGCGCTCGCGCTCACAAATCGCCTCAAAGCGAGCCAGGTCCTCTGGCTCTACCGCCATGACATAGCGTTCCTGGGCTTCGTTACACCAAATTTCCAGCGGCGACATACCCGGCTCGTCATTGGGAACATTGCGTAATTCGAACTTGCCGCCACGATTGCCGTCTTTGACCAGCTCCGGGAATGCGTTGGACAAACCGCCGGCGCCAACATCGTGAATAAACGCAATGGGATTGGCCTCGCCTAACTGCCAGCAGCGATCGATTACTTCCTGGCAGCGACGCTCAATTTCCGGGTTTTGGCGCTGCACTGAGGCAAAATCCAGGTCCTCTGCACTCTGACCGCTGGCCATCGATGAGGCGGCGCCGCCACCCAGGCCTATTAGCATCGCCGGGCCACCCAACGCGATCAATTTGGCACCGGGCCGATACTCGCCTTTTTGCACATGCTCTTCACGCACGTTGCCGTAGCCACCTGCAATCATAATCGGCTTGTGATACCCGCGAATCTCATTGCCGCTGGCGCCGGGCGCCTCGAGTTCGAAACTGCGGAAGTAGCCACACAGATTTGGGCGGCCAAACTCATTGTTAAAAGCGGCGCCCCCAATCGGCCCTTCCAGCATAATATCCAACGCTGAAACGATACGGCCGGGCTTGCCGTACTCACTGTCCCAGGGCTGTTGATAACCCGGTATGTTGAGGTTGGACACGGAAAAGCCCGACAGGCCTACCTTGGGCTTGGAACCCCTGCCAACGGCGCCCTCGTCGCGTATTTCACCACCGGAACCGGTCCCGGCTCCGGGAAAGGGAGCGATGGCCGTGGGGTGATTGTGAGTCTCTACCTTCATTAACAGGTGAATATTCTCCTGAGAAAAGTGGTACTCACAGCTGTCCGGGTCGGGATAAAAACGTCCCGCCCGGTGCCCTGCCACTACAGCGGCGTTGTCAGAGTAGGCGGAGAGCACGTTTTCACCGCCCTGCTCATTGGTATTGCGGATCATTTTGAACAGAGACAGCTCTTGATCTTCCCCATCAATACTCCAACTGGCATTAAAAATCTTATGCCGACAATGCTCAGAGTTAGCTTGCGCAAACATCATCAGTTCCACGTCGTTGGGGTTACGCCCCAATTCGGTAAAACTCGCTACCAAATAGTCAATTTCATCCTCTGCAAGCGCCAGGCCCAGTGCCTTATCGGCCTGTTGCAGGGCTTCTCTGCCGCCGGCCAGCACATCCACACTGGTGAGCGCAGCGGGCTCCGACTGCATAAATAACTGGGCGGCCTGCTCCAGATCATTGAATACTGATTCTGTCATCCGGTCATGCAGCATATCGACTACTTCCCGGTGCGTTTGATCATCGACAGCGTCGGGAAGCGCCAGCTGATACAGCAGGCCTCGTTCCACCCGTTTTACTTCGACCAGACCGCAGTTGTGCGCAATGTCAGTCGCCTTGCTGGACCACGGCGAGATCGTGCCGGGCCGCGGTGTAACCAGTAAAAGCTCGCTGCTATTACCCTGGGCGACGTGGCCCTCCTCGCTGATAGTGGGGCCGTATTCCAATAATTTCGCCAGTATCGCCTCCCGGTCTGCCGGCAACGGTTCTGCAAGGTCAGCAAAATGCACATACTCAGTGTGCAGGAGTTTGATCTCAGGGTGGATAGCGGAAAGTTTTCGAGCCAGTTTGTCCAGACGGAAAGCTGACAAGGCAGGTGCGCCGCGCAGGGTAAGCATGCTTTGGATTGCTCCAGAAGAGGCTGATTTATCGAGGCGGTATTGTACTGTATATGAGCCCATGCCGTTAACCGAAATCAGCGTCCATTACCACGGTAATTCTCCCCCTTTGCGAGCGCTGTGAGAGCGCTAGAATAGAGTAATGATTCGAGCCCTCTCCCTATTGGTTTGCTGCCTGCCTGTGCTGCTGTCTGGTTGCGCCAAACAGGACAGCCTGGAGCACATCAAAGCGAGCGGCAAATTGCAGGTTGTCAGCCGCAACAGCCCCACCACGTTCTTCATCGACAGGGGCGATCCTACCGGGTTTGAATTCACCCTCGCTGGCCTGTTTGCCGCCGAACTGGGCGTTGAGCTGGTGATGACACCCGCCTTTAGCCTGGCCGATATTTTTGTAACCCTGGACCGGGGAGAAGCTGATTTTGCCGCTGCAGGGCTATCATTAACTGGCGAACGTGAGGCGCTTTACCCGCACAGCTCACCCTACTACCAATTGCGGCCACAAGTTGTTTATCGAGCGGGCAGCTACCGGCCACGCCAGCTAAAGGATGTGGAGGACATGTCCATTGTGGTGCTGGCTGGCTCAAGCCACAGCCGTTCCCTGGAGGCACTGAAACAGGGAGGCTTTGCGACGCTGAGCTGGCGCGAAGTCGATGAGGTCGACTCCATGGAGCTACTGGAGCTGGTAAACACGGGTGACGCAGAGCTGGCGGTCATTGACTCCAACGAATTTGAGGTTCAGCAAAGCCTTTATCCGCGCCTCAAGGTAGCCTTCGACCTTGGGTCCAGTCAGGACATGGTCTGGTATCTTCCTCCAGAGACCGATAATGCCAGCCTGCTCGCTGCCCTAAATGAATTCCTCAACCGATTGGCTGCGGACGGTACACTGGAAAAAATGAAAGAGGAGCACTTTGGGCATAGTCAAACTGTTTCCAGAATCGGCTCACACACGTTCAATCGCAACATGCGCAAAACCTTACCGCAGTATCAGCAACTGATCGAACAGGTCGCCCTGGAGTACCAAATAGAATGGCCACTGCTCGCCGCTATTGCCTATCAGGAGTCTTACTGGGACCCGCAAGCTGAGTCTCCTACCGGTGTGCGAGGCATGATGATGCTTACCGTACCGACCGCTAAGGAAGTAGGAGTCATCGATCGGCTGGATCCGGGGCAAAGCCTGCGCGGAGGGGCGCGCTACCTGAAGCAGATCAAGCGGCGCCTTCCAGATGATATTTACGAGCCTGATCGCACCTATATGGCGCTGGCCGCGTACAACATTGGGCGCGGTCACCTGGAGGATGCAAGGTTGCTGACTGATCGCCAAGGGGGTGACCCGCACCTCTGGAGTGATGTCATGCCGCGACTACCCCAGTTGCAAAACAGTAAGTACTACCAAACGGTTCGCCACGGTTATGCGCGCGGTCAGGAAGCGGCAACCTACGTGCAAAACATTCGCCACTACCGGGGCATTCTGGAGTGGCAGGATATCGCCCGCAGTAAATCCTTGCCGCCCATCGAGACAGTAGACTATCTTCCATCAGTAATAGTAGGGCTTAAGCTACAGGCACTATAGCCGAGTAAACTATTTCCGACGCTCTCGGAAAAAAGCCTGCAGACGCTCGCTGCTCATTTCGGCTAGTACACCGCCCTGCCACCGTATTCGGTGATTGTAACGAGGCTCATCCAACAGGCTACAGGTGCTGCAAACTACCCCTGCTTTTGGCTCTTTGGCCGCAAACACCAGTTCAGCGACGCGTGCATGAATCATTGCACCGGCACACATAGTGCAGGGCTCCAGTGTGACATAGACAGTCGAACCCGGTAATCGGTAGTTACCCGTCATCTGCGCCGCATCCCGCATAGCAACCACCTCCGCGTGAGCGGTTGGGTCCTTAAACGCGATCACAGAATTCCACCCCTCCCCCAACAGCTGCCCGTCTTTTACAATCACTGCGCCGATAGGCACCTCACCTTCATTGCCAGCGCGATCGGCTAACGCCAAGGCGCGGCGCATCCACTGCTCGTGTTCTGCTGTCGAGGTCACCGCTTTATTTCCACTCAATAAAATTATTCAAACCAGGCCTTTTTTACACTGACGAAAGCGCAACAAGGAACCATTTTTAACGCATATATTATCGGGACTATCACACCTCTTACTCATCTTTAATCGCGTTGATTTCATGTCTCAAGGTGCCAATCGATGTTGTTGCCAGCACAGCCAATATTAACCAACCGAACTCACTGGGAGCGACGATAGCCGTGCTGATAATGGCTGCTGCCCACAGAATTGATTGTGTAATGATAATTTTCTTCACGTTAATTATTCCTTTAATTATGCCCACTCCAGAAAAGCCACATACTCTCTTCACTTAAAACAGTAGGTTATGAGCGCTATTTTTCCGATCTTGACGATGGCACTGCCAATTTTTGCCTCGCCGGCTCGCCAAAGCATTCTTCGGAAAACCAGATTCTGGCGTTTACACTAGCATGTTAAATTGAAAACGGAGTACCTCGAAAGGTAATTTCGTCTTGATATGGATATTTACCATACTTGATGATTCTTCGTGCACCTTAAAAATCGATTATAATCAATATTTTATAACACTTTAGAGCCCCTTATGGGGCTACTTTTTGGTGGCGGCGCTGAACGAAGGTGAGTTGCATATTTTTACTCACCCCAATTATCGCCCGGTTGTGCAACAACAATTTGGCGCGATTGATGCTGCATTTGAAAGAGCTGCCCAGCGCCCACTAGGTCAGCATATTGTCAACCAAAAGCTGGATATGCTTTGAACAAACATTCTAGCCGGCCAAAAGAATGACCTATTAAAATCTGATTGCTTGCAAGCTCCCCCTTTCGAAATGCCTTTTCAGTCGTGGCGAAGGCAGCGATAGCTGTGATCAACCTTTCACTTTTTTATGCATCTAGTGCGTTTACTAATATAGAGCTTACTGTGCTTCCGGCATTACGGTGTTTCGCGATCGCTTGATAGTCGTCGGAGTTCATCCAGGTTAAAGCAGATTCTTTTGATGGGAACTCAATAATCACCGACCTTGTATCATCCCAAGTGCCCGCTAAAACCATGGGGTCTTCATCAACACTCAACAACTTGCCGTCGAACCTTTTGAACACCTCTGGGAAACCAGCTGAGTATTTATCGTATTCACTTCGATCATGTATCTTAAATCTAGCAATGATATAAACGGACATTCTGTTTAACTCCTAATGTTGTGTTAGTTTTGAGTGCCCACCGTGAGCACTAATAATCAATCAGATAACTAGAGCCTCGCGGGCAAATTTTTCAGCGAACTTACTTGGCGTGATCGCGTTTCTTCATTTTTACAGGACTATGCATCTGGCTTTAACCCGCTTTCTCTCAATCTCTATCTTGGTCATGGCTTTATAAACATAAAACCAAACTTATCTATGCGTTGTGTCTACCCAATCAATAATCATATCGGCAAATAATTCTGGTTGATCAGCCCAAGCAAGATGGCCTGCTTCCGGCAGAATTTGTAGCTTGCTTTGCGGCAAGGCTGCATCGAGGTATTCAGCATTAGCGGGGTCGAACATAACATCGAGCTCACCCCAGAAAACCAAGGTGGGTATATCGATTTCTTTCACTCGACCTGCGAGCTCTGCAGCTTTGGAACTAAAGTCCTTAAACCAATAAACCACCTCAGCGGCGCGCCCCGAGTAAGCCCGCTTATAATCATCTACTTGCCTAGCGTTGGCCCGATGGCGGATAGCCCCGAGTTTTGACGAGAAAGCGATGAGTGGCCCGGCACCTAACAAACCTGTAGTGAAACGCATGAAACCAAACTTGGCCAACATATTGATCATAAACGCCAGCTTGAAGGGGCCAGGCGCACCGACACCATGCCCAACCGGTAAACTAGCCACGCGATGTTTATGGTTGAGTACATAGGCGAGCGCTGCTCCCATGCCCACATCCGGCCCGAGCAGATGGATGTCATACAGATCAAGCTCATCAAAAATCGCAGCCAGATGAGCACCCTGAGCGGTAGGTGACATATCTTTGCGGTCACCTTCAGAAGCACCGAATCCCGGTAGGTCGATGGCAATTACATGACATTTCTCTGTCAGTGCTTCCCAGGAACCTGTGAAACTCAGAATACTTTCGGGGAACGGGCTGAGCAATACCACCAGCGGTGCATCGGCTGGCCCGGATTCAGCAAGGCGAATATTGCGGTTTGCTATTGTCCGAGTTTCAGTTGGAATCGTTATGTCCGGCGATTCAAACAATACCGCCGACTTACGGGCTGCTTTCACTTTTGTCCACTCGGGTGACACCAACAGCAGCGCAGCAGCGTTGAGTTGATCGTAGACGTTAAGTTTTTTCATATTACTTTTACACCAAAATAATTAGTGTTCAGCTGCCTTTGTAAATGCGACCTCTCTCCGGTTATTCGTGCTTGCCTGCAACCCAACCGTGCGCGGCGAGCTGGTCCTTTGCAAAGCTCTTAGGTGAGTTTTCCAAGGTAGTTGCCATTGTGTCGTTCCATCGATTCAGAAAACCAAATAGCGAAATTACCGCCACAACTTCTACAGCCTGCTTTTCGCTAAAGTGCGCTAACAACTCACTCATGTGCTCAGCTTCTACCGCGTTGGGTACCATGCCCGCATGCACTGCAACGCTAAGCGCCGCTTTCTCCTGGTCAGAAAACAAGTCGCTTTTCTCAAACTCAAATACCGCTTTTATTTTCTCTTCGCTGACATTGTTTTTTTGTGCTGAGTTAGCTGTATGTGCTTGGCAATAACGGCAACCCGCTGCGTTACTTACTGCGAACGCAATCATTTGCTTTAGGCCAGCGTCTAGTTCGCCACTGTGCAGAATCGTTGCACCAAGCCCTCCAAAAGCTTGAGTAAGTTCTGGCCAATGCGCCATCGTCATCATGGACGTTGGCAGAAAGCCCATAGACGCCTCCACCATTTGCAATATCGGCTCTAACTCAGGTAATTCCTCGCGCGGCTTAGGTATGATGTGTGTCATTTCATTCCTTATGTTTGTTTCTATGAGTCTATTTTGAGGAGCTGCTTACCAAGATTTTGCCCAGCATAAAGCCGCTGTAGCGTGGCAGGAATATTTTCAAAGCCTTCCTGTAAGTCGACCTGATAAATTAATTGGCCAGATGAAATCCAGCCCATTAACTCTTTAATAGCTTCCATCGCTCGCGGCATGTAATCCAAAATAATGAATCCTTCCATTCGCGCTCGGTTAATGGTCAGGTTCGACAAATTTGAGGGTCCAGGTATCGGTCCAGTCGCGTTATAACCAGAAATACTCCCACACAAAACAACGCGAGAACGCAGATTAAGGTGATCCAGGGCCGCCTCGAGGATGGTGCCGCCTACGTTATCGAAGAATACGTCCCACTTGTCGGGACAGTGATGAGCAATTTGCGCATTAACATCTTCATTTTTATAGTCGATGACGGCGTCGAAGCCAGCAGTCTCTTTTAACCACCGACACTTATCTGGACCACCAGCAATACCTACAACACGGCAACCCTTAATTTTAGCGATCTGACCAACAAACGAGCCAGTAGAGCCCGCAGCACCAGAAATAAGAACGGTTTCACCGGCCTTAGGCTGACCAATCTCCAACAAGCCAAAATAGGCGGTGAGTCCGGTTATACCAAGCACAGACAGCATCATTTCAGGCGAGACCCCTGCTGGCAACTTAACCAAACCCATTGGGCCCTCGCCGGGGGCTGCAACCACATAATCTTGCCAATAGCCGGTGGTTTGCACTAGATCTCCTACTTGGAAATCTGCATTATGCGACTCTATTACTGTGCCAACAGAACCTGCCCGCATAGGCTCTCCGATGGCCACTGGCGGCAGATAAGCCTTACGGTCAACCATCCAGTTTCGTTGTGCCGGATCAAATGATAAGTAAAGATTCTTTATTAGCACCTCACCACTTTTTGGCTCAGGAATCGGGGTTTCCGCATACTTAAAATTATGCGGACCAACCATTCCAGTAGGTCTCTCGGCTAATAGCCATTGTCGATTTATGTTCACGATAGCTCTCCCAATGCTCTTTTCATTTTTACTTCTCCTGTCTACAGATACCTGTGCTTATTTGGCAGCCAAAAAACTTGTTACCTGCCGTGATGGTATAAAACCAGGGGCAATTTCATGGCGTTGAAAATCAAGCTCAACCGTTTAGCCTGATCAAAATACGCTGGGCTTACAGTTAGATTGAGCCAAGAATTTTGCTTATATTCTTGCGAAACTTTTTACCGAAGGGCGGACGCGCGCCAATAATAGGCAAGACGTCGATCATGGTTTGACTATAAATCGCACGGGCGTGGCTCATGCCTCTAAACCCTTCTGGACCGTGGTAAGCACCCATACCAGAAGCACCGATACCACCAAATGGAAGATCCTCTTGTACGTAGTGAAGTGTTATATCATTGATACAAACACCACCACTTTGCACATGACTTAATAAGTACTCCTGCTCTGGCTTATCTTTACCGAAGTAATACATGGCAAGCGGATTTCGACGGGGTTCAATCATATCTGGAACCTCAGCCACATCAGAGTAGGTCAGTACGGGAAGAATAGGACCAAATATTTCCTCGTGCATAACCAACATATCTTCATTAACGTTTTGTAAAATATGTAAGGGCATACGACGATTGTCTTCAGACGCACGCGTCTTGTCAGCACCAACAATCGTAAGCTTGGCTCCCTTAGCAACTGCGTCATCAATGTAGTTCTGTAACCTGGCGAAGTGTCTT
Source organism: Candidatus Seongchinamella marina (assembly GCF_026262685.1). Lineage (NCBI taxonomy): Bacteria > Pseudomonadati > Pseudomonadota > Gammaproteobacteria > Cellvibrionales > Halieaceae > Seongchinamella > Candidatus Seongchinamella marina. Next base: position 412,722 of record NZ_SHNP01000001.1, on the reverse strand, counting down.
TCGTTGATAACACCCGCATAATCCTCATTTTCAGTAATGTTCGGATACATTGACTGTACTTCCTGAACCACCCGTGCAATAAGCCGCTCCTCTAGCTCATCCGGCACGACAACGTAGTCTGGTGACAAGCATAATTGACCACCATTCAAAAGCTTACCGAATGTCAGGCGTGTCCCGGCCAAATCAAGCTTTGCGCTACGACCAATAATGACAGGTGACTTGCCGCCAAGTTCTAGCGTGACGGGAACGAGATTTTTTGAGGCTGATTGCATTACTTTTGCGCCGATATTAGTAGACCCAGTAAACAGAAGATGATCAAAGGGCAATTCCGCAAAACGCTGACTGGTTTCTGCGCCACCAGTTACGACCGCGACTTCATCTTCTGGGAAATATTTGGGCACAACTTCGGCGAACAATGCCGCCGTTTCAGGAACGAACTCTGAAGGTTTCAATAAGGCTCGATTACCTGCAGCAAGCGCGCTTGTAAGCGGCGCAACAGTCAAACCAAAGGGCAGATTCCAAGGGGAAATGATGCCAACAACGCCCTTGGGGAAATGCCTAACCTGGCTGTTTCCGCCCAAAAAATTCATCGGTTTATTAGTTTTCCGTTTTTCAGGCTTCATCCACTCTTTTAAATGTTTCATGGAATAGTCGATCGCTTCGACCTTTGACGCAAATTCTGAAAACAAACTGAATTCATAGGATCGAGCCCCACCAAATTCGCGTTTTGTTGTTTTTGCGAACTCCGTTTTATTTTCAACAATCAGTGCTTTGAGTCTCTTTAGACGGTCAATCCTCGTCGAATAGGTGACTTCGCCCTCAGCACGAAACTTGCTTCTCTGCAGTTCGACTAGTGCTTCCAGGTTTTGAGTATCTAATTCAGTGACGTTTTGGTGTTTGGCTGTGCTCATAATTTCTTTCTCTGGTTGATATGCAGTCGTTCTATTTTGGCAGCGGCCAGGGAGCTTGATTCGCTTAAATCTTGGATACCGCTTCCGTGCGAATGCCCTCTATGATGCGAACAGCATTCTTAATGAACAGAGGCTCGGACGAAAAGCTAGCGATAAGATTTTGAACATCCTCAGGCAATTCTTCGTGATCAAGTGATGGACCCTGATCCCCTTGGGCTGCACCAATTAAAAGGACGCCCATTGTTTTTACTACTTCAATCGCTTGCGCTTCACTCAAACTGAGTGAAATAGACGTGGCCGCAGCAAGCGCCTCCACCTGATTTATGAACACCTTTTTAGAACTGATGAGCCGGGGGATGGCAACATTGTGTTCGATCATATGTTCAAGTCTGATCAGTAAAGGTAAGAAGGTGCCGTCTGCCGAGGCAGTGCTAAATAATATTTGGGAATACACCTTACTCGTCATGGCATCAGATAAGTGATCGATGAAAACCTGACTCCATCGAATCAGGCTTTGCTCATAAAGAGTCAGGAAAAGCTCTTCCCTAGTTTGGAAGTAAAGGTACAGCGTGCCCTTGGCTAACCCAATATTCTTGGCTAGCTTGGACATAGAGAATGCCTCATACCCAACCTCAAGAAAGTACGTTTCAGCAGCCTCTAGTACTGCGTGTCGCCGCAGCGCCTTTTGTGCTGCGCTTCTCGCTCGCTGATTAATCGCAACGACTGAACTCATGGGTGTCTCCATAATGTTTCCGTTTGGATACCTGGCTAAGATTGATCGACAGCTCTCGGCCATTCGCTGACCACTAAATCAATATAGCTGACCGATGGTCATTTTAGACGGAACAATTTAACATTGCAATGACCGCCGTTCATTTATATACTGACCACCGTTCAGTTAAGGTCACTTACCTGCACATAACATCAATATAAGGCAGCTCGGACTGATCAAGCGCAGCCTCAAAGCATAGCGAGATAGACAATGAAGTTACTCACCTTCAAACTGCAAGGCGAAGAATACCTGGGCGCTTTGACTGATACCGGGGTCGTCAACCTGAATGCTGCTGCGCCGAAGGCGCTAGCTTTTTCCTCAATGCAACAATTTATAGAAGCCGGTCAGCCGGCCCTTGATCGCGCCTATGCCCTGCTAGCTTCTAGACCAGTCTCCACACCATCTGACCACGTGGATTGGTTAGCACCACTGCCGATACCCACTCAGATACGTGACTGCCTGGGTTTCGAAGAGCATCTAAAAAATGCATTTGAAAGCGCCATTAAGCTGAGCGCCATGACTGCGGATGACCCCGTGAAAACTGAACAAGAATTGCGTGCGAGTGGTCGATTTGCAGCCCCCGAAGTCTGGTATCAACAGCCCCTCTATTACAAAGCCAACCGTTTTTCTGTCGCACCAAGTGGCAAAGACATTGTCTGGCCAGCGTATTCCGAGGTAATGGATTTTGAGTTAGAAATGGCCTGCGTTATTGGTAAAAAAGGTAAAGACATCAGTACAGACAATGCTGAGGACCATATATTTGGTTACACAATTTATAACGACTTCTCAGCACGAGACGCTCAAATGCTCGAGTCTCCAGGCATGTTGGGGCCAGCCAAAAGCAAAGACTTTGACGATTCAATTATTCTTGGGCCAGTTATCGTCACCAAGGATGAGCTCGATGATCCTTATAACTTGCGTATGCAGGCTCGCATCAATGGAGAGACTTGGTGCGATAGCAATAGCAACACAATTCACTGGAAGTTCTCAGACATGATCGCCCACATCAGTATGAGCGAAACCCTTTATCCCGGCGAGGTAATCGGCTCTGGCACGGTCGGTCTTGGCTGTGGTTTGGAGCATCTGCGCTTTTTAAATGATGGCGATGTTGTTGAGCTAGAAATTGAAAAAATCGGTGTCATCTCAAACAAAGTGATAAAGAGGTAGTTTCAATGAGTAGTCGAGAAAGCCAAGAGATTAAAGATCGAAACACCGGCAGCGAGTTTTCTCACCATTGGCTATTAGTATTGGTCTGTGCGGTAGGCATCGGCGTGGGTGTGTCCGCACTGCCCTTTTACACCCAAGGATTATTTATTGAAGCCTGGATCGCCGACTTTGGCTGGACCCGGGCTCAGGCGTCTCTTGGCATTTTGGGGTCGACCCTGGCACTGGCTGCAGTGTTGCCATTTATAGGTTCGATAGTTGATCGGTACGGCTTGGTAACCCCCGTTATGATTTCTTTATTGGGCCTGTCCGTCGCCTATGTATTGTTAGGTCTGTTCGTTCAGTCCATCGCTACCTTTGTCATGCTGGCAATGCTGCAGGCCATACTTGGCAGCGCGTCCTCACCATTGGCTTATACGCGTGCGATCAATACCGTATTTGATAAACAGCGAGGCCTGGCACTTGGCGTTGCACTCTCGGGGGCAGGGTTGGCAGCCACGTTTGGACCAACTTTGATCAGTAACGCTATCGACGCGTTCGGCTGGCGCGGCGCTTACTATGCAATGGCCCTGTTTACCCTGGTAGTGGGTGCTGTCATTGTGATCGTTTTATCCCGTCTCAAGGGCGCCTCAGCATCGACGAATATCGACACAGAAGCAGCGAGCGAGGACTTCAAAATCGCGAAGGCGAGTCGCACCTACTGGACCATCATGGCTGCAATATTCTGCCTGTCTCTCGGGCTTGGCGGATTGATGATTCATTTTGTACCCATTCTGCTCGATGTGGGTTTCACTACAGATGCCGCGGTCAAGATTGCAGGGGTTATTGGTATCGCCGTGATACTGGGCCGCCTCTTAGTAGGTTTTGCCGTTGATCGCATCTTTGCGCCACGGGTAGCAATTGCCATTCTTTTCGCCTGTATCTGTGGCGTTTTGGCTTTGGCGCTATTGGGATCTGCTGTGGCTGTACCGGCTGCATTTGTTATAGGGTTTTCAGTGGGCGCCGAAGTTGATCTGATTGGCTATCTGGTCGCTAGATATTTTGGCATACATGCGTATGGGCAGATCTACGGTAGGCAATACTCCACGTTCTTAATCGCGACGGGCCTTAGCCCAGTCATTCTTGGTGCGGTGCGTGATGCGACTGGCACCTATACCGCATCTTTATTTACAGCCGCAGCCTTTATGATCGTATCGGCGGCTTTGTTCGCGAAACTGCCAAAATTTAAACAATAGCAATTTTCTGCAAGCCTCAGATAAAAAACACAGCGGGCAAAAAAACCGACTTTAGTGAGATCAAGAAAACTGCCGTATGACCGGCAATATTCCAAGTAATGAAACCACAGAGTTTGCTACTAATAGCGCTATATTTGCGGTTATGGCTGTGGCCATGGTCAATAGGTACGTTCAGCCAGGGTTGCAGTCGAGATTGGGTTTAATATTAAATTTTGATCAGCGGCGCCATGCTGTCTGCTTGTCAGAAGTCCATATATCAATAATTTACAACTAAGCGACTACTCCCACTCAATAGTCGCCGGTGGTTTTGAACTGACGTCGTAAGTCACTCGGGATACGCCCGAAATTTCGTTAATGATGCGATTGGAAACCAGTTCAAGTAACTCGTAGGGAAGGTGAGCCCAGCGAGCGGTCATAAAGTCAACGGTTTCAACGGCGCGTAAAGCGATGACATATTCATAGCGCCGGGCATCACCGACAACGCCGACAGATTTAACCGGCAGAAAGACAGCAAACGCCTGGCTGGTCTTGTCGTACCAGCCGGAACTGCGCAACTCTTCAATAAAGATAGCATCGGCCTCGCGTAGCAGGTCTGCATACTCCTTTTTGACCTCCCCCAGAATGCGCACACCAAGACCGGGGCCGGGGAAAGGGTGGCGGTAAACCATGTCGTAAGGTAAACCCAGTTCCAGGCCAATTTTCCTGACCTCATCCTTGAACAACTCACGCAGTGGTTCAACCAGTTCGAGGTTCATGTCGTCTGGCAGTCCACCCACGTTGTGGTGAGACTTGATCACATGAGCTTTGCCGGTTTTAGCACCTGCTGACTCTATAACATCGGGGTATATTGTTCCCTGTGCCAGCCAATTAACGCTCTGCAACTTGGTTGCTTGTTCATCGAATATATCGATAAACGTATTGCCAATAATCTTGCGCTTTTTCTCGGGATCGGCCTCGCCTTGCAACTTGCCGAGGAAAAGCGATTCGGCATCGGCACGGATAACCGTCACGCCCATATTGCTGGCAAACATGTCCATCACATGATCGCCCTCATTCAGGCGAAGTAAGCCGTTATCAACGAAGACACAGGTCAACTGATCACCGATAGCCTTGTGCAACAGGGCAGCAACGACCGACGAGTCAACTCCACCTGAAAGTCCCAGCAATACCTTGTCGCTGCCCACGGTTGCCCGCACCCGGGCAATGGCATCTTCGACAATATTGGCTGGAGTCCACAGAGGCTCGCAATCGCACTGCTCCAGCACAAAGTGCTCGAAAATACGTTTACCCTGCACGGTGTGGGTTACTTCCGGGTGAAACTGGATACCATAAAACGGCTTTTCCTTGTGGGCCATGCCGGCAATAGGACAGCTTTCTGTTTCGGCAATCAATTCGAAATCATCGGGAAGCCCCACTACCTTATCCCCATGACTCATCCACACATCGAGTAAACCCTTGCCGTGATCATCGATATGGTCGCGTATATCGTGGAGTAAACCGCCATTGCCTACCTGGCGAATCTGCGCATAACCAAATTCGCTGACATTTGAACAGGCCACAGTACCGCCAAATTGCTCGGCCATCGTCTGCATCCCGTAGCAGATACCCAGAACGGGCACGCCCAATTCAAAAACAAGCTGCGGCGCCCTCGGGGAATCCGCTGCCGCCACTGATTCGGGGCCACCGGATAAAATGACGCCACTGGGGTTGTACTCGCGAATGTCTTCATCGCTCATATCAAACGCCCGGATTTCACTGTAGACACCCACCTCGCGCACCCTGCGGGCAATTAACTGGGTGTACTGGGAACCGAAGTCCAGAATGAGAATTTTCCGGGCGTGTATATCTGCGCTCATGGCATTTCCTGAATGGGATATTAAGCCCGAAGCGGGTTACCCCACCTCGAGAGCAAATCCTTTATAACGTTAACGCACCGGGTAGTTGGGCGCTTCCTTGGTGATTGAGACGTCGTGCACGTGGCTTTCAGACATGCCGGCAGAGGTCACCCGCACAAACTCTGGCTGACTACGCATGGTATCCATATCGATGCTGCCCGTGTAACCCATGGCAGACCGCACGCCGCCCATCAACTGGTGAACAATTGCAGTTACCGGGCCCTTGTAGGGCACGCGGCCTTCTATACCTTCTGGCACCAGTTTCTCGGCGCCTTTGCTGGAGTCCTGGAAATAACGATCTGAAGAGCCCTGGGTCTGAGACATGGCTCCCAACGAACCCATGCCGCGATAAGCCTTGTAGGTTCGCCCTTGATAGAGCTCAACCTCGCCGGGCGCTTCCTCGGTCCCGGCAAACATACTGCCCATCATCACCGAATGAGCGCCGGCGGCATATGCCTTGGCGATATCACCGGAGAAGCGAATACCACCGTCTGCGATCAGTGGAATACCACGACTGGCAAGCGCTGCAGCCACGTTGGCAATAGCAGTAATCTGGGGAACACCGATGCCAGTCACAATTCTAGTGGTACAGATAGAGCCAGGGCCAATACCGACCTTCACTGCATCGGCTCCGGCGTCAGCCAGTGCTACTGCAGCCTCACCAGTGGCGATATTGCCACCGATCACCTGCATGGACGGGTAAGCGCTTTTAATCATTCTTACCCGCTCGATAACATTGCGTGAATGTCCGTGAGCCGTGTCTACCACCAACACATCGACACCGGCATTGATCAATGCTTCTACCCGATCATCGGTGTCGGGACTGGTGCCTACCGAAGCGCCCACGCGCAATTGACCGAAGGAGTCTTTACAGGCATCGGGGAAATTCTCAGCTTTGTCGAAATCCTTCACTGTAATCATGCCGGTCAGGTCAAAGGCGTCGTTCACCACCAGAATCTTTTCGATTCGGTGCTGATGGAGCAATCCCTGAACTTCTGCCGAGCCGGCACCCTCTTTCACCGTGACCAGCTTTTCCTTGGGCGTCATGATGTCGGCAACCAGTTTGCTGTGGTCTGATTCGAAGCGCAGGTCCCTGCGAGTCACAATACCCACCAGGTCCTCGCCATCGAGCACGGGCACACCCGAAATTCCGTGGGAGGTTGTCAATTCGATCAGAGCGGCGATGGTAGCGCCCTGTTCGATGGTTATAGGATCCTTCACCACCCCACTTTCGTATTTCTTGACCTTGCGAACCTGCTCTGCCTGCTCAGCGACTGTCATGCTCTTATGAATGATGCCAATGCCGCCTTCCTGTGCCATGGCTATGGCCAAGCGAGCCTCGGTCACCGTGTCCATCGCGGCCGATACCAGCGGAATATTTAACTCGATCTCACGAGTTAGCCTCGACTTCAGCGAAACATCCGTGGCAACCACTTCCGAGTAGCCGGGCAGCAGCAGTACATCGTCGAAGGTAAGGGCTTCCTGGGCAATTCGCAGCATTGAGGAGTCTCCGGCTGGCAGCTTTGAGTTAAACGTGTAATTATAACTTTTTGCTGCTCTGTCCGTAAATAGAAGTTCTCGTTGTCTAACTCATTCCAAACCGCTACATCGCCCCCTGCGCTGACCGTCAGCCAGTTGAACCGGCAAGCCAGAAGCCTGCTGGAGAGTCATTTTGACTTTGTCTGGGTTGAGGGCGAAGTGAGCAACTTCGTAGCCCCCTCCTCCGGACACTGGTATTTCTCGCTAAAGGACGGCAATGCCCAGGTCCGCTGCGCCATGTTTAAAGGGCGCAACCAGCGACTGCGCTTCACCCCCGGCAACGGCGATCACATCCGCATGCGCTGCCGTGTTTCCCTTTACGAAGGTCGCGGAGAGTTCCAACTCCTTGTGGAGCACATGGAACAAGCAGGTGCCGGCGCTCTACAAGCGGCTTTTGAACAATTAAAGGCCAAGCTATTGGCAGAGGGTCTTTTCCAGCCTGAACGCAAAAAGCCATTGCCGGAGAGCGTCTCGCACCTGGGCGTGATCACCTCGCCCACCGGAGCCGCCATTCACGACATCCTCACCGTATTGAAAAGACGCTGCCCCGCCATCGAAGTGTCGATTTTGCCAGTAGCGGTCCAGGGCGAAGGGGCCGCAGGTGAAATTGCCGAAGCGATCAACCGCGCTAATCGCTGGCAAGAGGCCGGAGAAATACAATTGGACGCCCTGATCGTCGGTCGCGGCGGCGGCTCACTGGAAGACCTGTGGGCATTCAACGAAGAAATCGTGGCGCGAGCGATCGCCGACAGTGCACTTCCCATTGTGTCAGCGGTGGGCCATGAAGTGGATTTCAGCATTGCCGACATGGCGGCCGACCAACGTGCAGCAACACCTTCCGCGGCGGCAGAGTTACTGAGCCCTGATCAGCGCGAGCAAATGGAGCGCTTGGCGAAACTGGAAGCGGAACTGGTGCGCCTTATCCGACGCAAGATAGCCGATGCACAAACGCGGTTGGATCATTTGCGAGCCCGCCTGAAACACCCCGGAGCCCAGCTGCGCGAGCAGTCGCAGCGCCTTGACGATCTGGAACAGCGGCTGATTCTGGCTCAGAAGAATCTGTTGACCCGTAAAAAGAGCGAGTTGGCTTTACTGGAGTCTCGTCTGCAGGCCCATTCCCCACTGCCCAGGATTGTGCAAATGCGCAAGGAGCTGGGCAACCTGCAACAGCGCATGGAAGCGGCGATGCAGTCAAAACTCCAGGACTCGAAAAGCCGCCTGGCCCATCTGGCGCAGATGCTCGACTCTCTCAGCCCACTGAGCACCCTCGCCAGGGGCTATGCCATTGTTACCGACAGTAATGGCAAAGTTTTAACCGATGCCAGCGAGGTCGAAGTCGGCACTCAATTGGAAACAAGGTTGGCCAAGGGCAGGCTTGGGGTCACAGTCGACCAAATAGAGGCAGAAGAGTAAGTCGCGGCTGGGCTCGGTAAAACAACAGACAAAAAAACCCGATCACCGGACCGGGGCTTTTAATTTTACTTCCCGTTAGTATTTAGCCGGCAACCGGGTATTAATAATGATGTGGCGTCCCTCAAAGCGGATGTACTCGCCAATGGTTAGGTCTTTGAGAATGCGTGCCACCATCTCTCTAGACGCCCCAACGCGATCCGCGATGTCTTGCTGGGTCAGCTTTTCGGGAATATACAGCGTGCCATCGCCGCGCTCCTCGGATAAGTCCATTAACACATTGGCCACTCGGCCATAGACATCCTGCAAGGCCAGGCTCTTCACATCGGCAGTCAACTTACGCACGCGCTGGGACAGATTTTTTACCAGCTGGCGACCAATATTGGGGTGCTGATCGAGGACCCGGTTAAAATCCTCTTTATAGACAATGCAGAAGCTCGATTTCTCAACTGTGCGAACAGAAGCCGAGCGGGTGGAGTCATCGAGCAGGGCAAGCTCTCCAAAATAGTCGCCGGCCCCCTGAGTATTCATAATGAATTCCTTGCCGTTTTTATCTGAGCAGTAAACCTTTACCTTGCCGCTCTCAATAATAAACAACGAATCCGCTGGGTCATTCTCATGAATAACTACCGTATTCTTGGGAAAGGAACGGCTGCTACTGCTCGCCGCCAGCGCTTCGAGCTCTTCCTGAGAAAGACCCTGAAATATTTCAACTTGCTGCAACATTGATGTACCTGATCCCCTGTTAGCTTTGTTCCCTGTAGCTATATGGATAATAGTAACCTAAAGTTTCGCAAAAACGCACCTTATGTCAGCAAAAATCGCAGCTGCTCTACTCTACAGACGGATGAAAACCCAATTACCACAACGCCAATGACCTCGTTATACTCAGCCATGGTAAATAAAAAGGAAGTCTTCGCGCTGTGACCACCAGTTCAAGCCAAAGCACCACTCTTTGGAGCGACCTGCTATTGCGTGCAATGGCAGAGCTGCGCGAGCTCTACAATCCGCTCGAAGATCAACTGGCCGATAGCCAACGTGAGGATTTCGTTCACCTGTTCGACGGCTCGGCAAAGCTGGACGAAATGTTGCAGCAGTCAGCACCCAATCGCCATGACTTGATGAATGTGCTGTCGGCTATTCGCGGTTATGCAGAAATGCTCAGGGAAGACCTCGCCACCGAGCACGCCGAACTGGACTCCGCACTAACCCGGCTACTTAAAGGCATTCAGGCGGCTAACAGTGGCGGTGACACCTCGGAACCCGCGTCGGCAACTCAGCGCACTATCACCACCGAACCCGGCTTTATACTGGCGGTGGACGACCTGCAGGAAAACCGGGAGCTGGTGGCGCGCTACCTGTCCCGTTCAGGACACATCGTCGTCACCGCTGCGGGCGGTGAAGAAGCTCTGCGCAGCCTGGATCAGGCAGATGTCGACGTGGTCCTGCTGGATTTAGTGATGCCAGACATGGACGGCAGAGAGGTGTTGCGGCGAATTAAAGAACATCCGGAGTGGAGAGCGACACCGGTCATCATCATCTCGGGGCGCCAGGACATGGATGGCATTATTGAATGTATCGAAGCTGGAGCTGACGACTACCTGTTCAAACCGTTCAATCCAGTGTTGCTGCAGGCGCGGATTAAAGCCGGTATCGAGCGCAAGCGCTGGCACGACCGGGAACAACTCTATCGACAGCAGCTTGAGCGCAATGAGAAGTTTATTCGCGCCACCTTTGGTCGCTACCTGTCTGACGAAATTGTGACTGATATTCTCGAACGTCCCGAAGGCCTTGAACTGGGGGGCGACCTGCGACGGGTCACCATAATGATGTCTGATATTCGTGGGTTTACCTCCCTCAGCGAACAGCTGGAGCCTGCCCAGGTAGTTTCCTTGATCAATCGCTACCTGGCCGCCATGACAGACATCATCATGGCCTATCACGGGACCATTGATGAATTTATCGGGGATGCCATCCTCGCCGTATTCGGCGCGCCGCAATACCGCGACGACGACGCAGACCGGGCAACGCAGTGCGCATTGGAAATGCAGGCCGCAATGGAAGAAATAAACCGACTTAACCGGGAAGATGGGCTACCGGAAATCACCACTGGTATTGCACTTAATACCGGCGACGTTATCGCCGGCAATATCGGTTCAGAGCGTCGCAGCAAATACGGATTCGTCGGCCACGCCATGAACGTGACCTCGCGCATTGAAGATGTCACCGCTGGCGGCGAAATCCTGATCGCCGACAGCACCCTGCAATCCCTGAACAATCAGTATCGCACCGGCGACAGCCGTGAACTCAAGGTCAAGGGCATAGACGAGTTACTACAGGTTCACCAAATACTGGAGAGTGACCGATGACGGGAACAATCCTGCTGGTAGAAGACAATGAACTGAATCGGGATATGCTCATTCGTCGACTGGTTCGGGCCGGCAAGAAGGTGGTTTCCGCTGCAGACGGCCAGCAAGCACTGGACCTGATGCGCAGCGAAAAGCCGGCGGTGGTGTTGATGGATATGAACCTGCCAATTCTGGATGGATGGACCGCCTGCCGCCAGGCTCGTGCAGATGACACGATCAAGCACATTCCGATAATAGCCCTGACCGCGCATGCCTCAGATGCAGATCGGCTGAACGCGCTGGAGGCCGGATGTGACGATTACGCCACCAAGCCGGTGGATTTTCCGGGATTACTGATCAAAATAGAAAAACTGACCGGCAACTGTTAAGGACCTCCCAAAACACCCATGAGTTTACGCCGCCGATTAACGCTGTCACTGATCACCATCCTGATTTTATTCGCGATCAACGTGGGCACTCACTTTTGGGGCAGTTTTGCCCGAAACGAAAGCATGGAGGCTTACCGCAACTCGGTCACCGCTGCCCGCTTATCCACCGAGGTCGAGGGGCTACTCAACGACCAGCGAAAAACCATTTTGGTGCTGTCCACCATTCGCACCAATGCGGGCGATCAGCTGGATGACGAAGAGACCAAACAGGCCTGGGAACAAATTGATGACATTCGCTTGCGCATTCAACAGTTAGGCAAGTTAAGCCACGATGTCACGCGCTTACACTACGACCGGCTGGATGAAAGCAGTAACATTCTGCTAGAGGAATGGTCGCGCTTTTATCAAAACTACAACAACCCCGATTACCTCTCTACGGTCGATGATCCTGTGCCCTACGTTGCAGCCAGTCAGCGCCTGAAGGAGCTTGAACAGCGCCAGGCTTTCATCGCCACACAGCGGGCCAACATTATCGATCGCACCATTGTACTAACCGACCGCATTACCGTTATTGGCTTTATCGCGTCTATTTTCCTGACCGCTATGCTGGGCTTTTTCCTCGTCCGCTACACCAATCACTCACTCAAGCACCTCAAACGAGGCACCGAGCGAATCGGCAGCGGCGATTTGAGCTACCGAATAGAGAATATCGACGACAGTGGCGAACTGGGGGATCTGGCTAACGCATTTAATGAAATGTCAGACAAGTTGCGTAACGCTATGTACGACGTAAGCAAAGCCAGGGACGCCGCTGACGATGCCAGTGCAGCCAAGAGCATGTTTCTTGCCAATGTATCCCATGAATTACGAACGCCCCTGAACGCCATTATTGGCTATTCGGAAATGCTGCACGATGAGCTATCGGATGAACGAGAGGTCGACAGACCTCAATTCCAACAAGACCTTGATAAGATTATTCGCTCGGGCAGGCAACTACTCACCCTGATTAACGACATTCTGGACTTGTCCAAGATAGAAACCGGCAAAATGGCGCTGCACTGCGAAACATTCCAGCCCGGTGAACTCCTGGAGCAGGCATGTGACTCTATCACCCCGCAATTGCGGGAACGCAACAATCAACTGGAAAAACCTGATTTTGAGTCGCTGCCGACTCTCTATAATGACGCTGCCAAGTTTCGACAGATATTCACTAACCTGCTGAGCAACGCCTGTAAGTTCACCAATGCCGGGTACATTACTGTACTTGCCACCGAGCCTGAGGAGCGTCCCGGCTGGGTCGAAATTGCTGTCCGCGATACCGGAATCGGGATGAATGAGGACCAACAAAATCAGGTGTTTGAGGCTTTCGTACAGGCGGATGCTTCCACCAGCGCCAATTATGGAGGCACGGGTCTGGGACTGGCGATTTGTAGGGATTACTGTCAATTGATGGGGGGAACCATCCGCGTGGAAAGTCAGCCCGGTAACGGCTCTACTTTTACTGTGCTGCTCCCTTCTGACCCAGAGTTAACTCTCGAAGTCGCTTAATCGCTTCATCGCGTTTCTCGAGATCCTCCTTCAAAACAGCGTTACTGCGCTCCACATCGACTTGCCGGCGATGCATGAGCCTGAAGTTTTCTAGCGCTTGCTGCAGAAGTAGCGTTTGCTGGTGAACTTCCATGGATTGCCAGTTCTGGGTATAGAGGTCGCGATAACTCCTGCGGGCGCCACGGGGATCAAAGAACGGACTCTCCTCCAGCGACTTTATGAAGGTGACGGCAATACCCGCCTCCCAATTGGCCTCGGCCGAAGAGTCCAGCCGTCGATAGCGCTCGAAATACTCTATCGCGCCCTCGTAGTCACCGTCGGCGAGCGCGGCAAAGCCCTTATCAAGAAATGTGTAGTCGCGCACTACCGGCTCTACGCAGGTGCATCCCGCGTCTGCAGGCAGGTTCAGCGTGATCTCGGGCACCTGTTCAGAAGCAGGCACCGCTGGCTTTTCGGGGGTTTGCCCACAAGCCTGCAGAATCATCAATATTGAGGCAATACCCGTCAACGAAAGGGAGCGTGAGAACAAAAAGTCCTTCCTCATCTCGGCAAAAAAAGAGAGTGTAGCCTATTCAACGTGCCATTCGCACCCCAGCGGCTCTATTCCGGTCGCATGTGAGGAAATAAAAGCACATCGCGAATAGAAGCTGAGTCGGTAAGAAACATGACCAGGCGATCAATACCAATGCCCTCACCCACGGTAGGCGGAAGTCCATACTCCAGCGCACGAATATAATCGGCGTCGTAATGCATAGCCTCATCGTCACCGGCATCCTTCTCTGCGACCTGTGCCAGAAAACGCTCCGCCTGATCTTCGGGGTCATTCAACTCGGAGAAGCCATTGGCCAACTCGCGACCGCCAATAAAAAATTCAAAGCGGTCGGTGACAAACGGATCGTCGTCGTTACGCCGGGACAGGGGCGAGACCTCGGTTGGATAACGGGTAATAAAGGTTGGCTGGTCCAGCAAGTGCTCTACGGTCTTCTCAAATATTTCGATCTGCACCTTACCGAGCCCCCAGCTCTCCTTTAATGCAATGCCCAGCCCCTTGGCGATATCTCTTGCCTTGCCCTCATCAGCAAGATCCTCTGCGCTGATGTCTGCGTTGTATTGCAAGATGGCATCAAACACCGACAACCGAACAAAAGGCTGGGAGAAGTCGTAGCTGCCTCCCTGGTACTCCACGGTGGTACTGCCAATCACTTCCTGGGTCAGCTTGCGCAACATATCTTCAGTCAGGTCCATCGCATCCTCAAAGGCACCGTAAGCCCAGTAGTACTCGAGCATGGTAAATTCCGGATTGTGTCGGGTAGACAAACCTTCATTGCGAAAACTGCGATTGATCTCGAACACGCGTTCGAAACCGCCCACGGTAAGGCGCTTTAAGTACAGCTCGGGCGCAATACGTAAGTACATATCCTGGTCCAGCGCGTTGTGATGAGTGACAAAGGGCTTGGCCGCAGCTCCGCCGGGAATCACCTGCATCATGGGCGTTTCTACCTCCATGAATCCCCGCTCCATCATATAGTCTCGAATGAACGCGATAATGCGCGAGCGAGTGCGAAACACATTGCGCGACTCCTCGTTAACGATCAGGTCCACATATCGTTGACGGTAACGCATCTCCTGATCCGAGAGCCCATGATACTTGTCGGGCAGCGGCCTGAGCGCTTTGGTTAACAGCCGCGCCTGCTCCATATTGATATACAGATCACCTTTGCCAGACTTATGCAGAGGACCACTGGCGGCAACAATATCACCCAGGTCCCAGGATTTTATCTCGGCGAGAGTTTCCTCATCCAAACCCTTGCGATTGACATACAGCTGAATCTGATCAGAGCCGTCCTGGATCAATAAAAAGGAGCCGCGATTGCGAATCAGTCGACCGGCCACCGAGAAGTGCTTATCTGCCGTCTCCAGTTCTTCCTTGGAGGACTCACCGTACTCTTGTTGCAGCTGGTGGGCCTCGCCGTTGCGACGAAAATCATTGGGGAACGCATTGCGCTTCTCGCGAATAGCGTCCAGTTTGGCGCGACGCTCTGCAATCAGCTTGTTCTCATCCTGCGCTTCGGGTGCCTTGTTCTGCTCACTCATACTCTTTTACTCTCAACACTTGCCCGCCTTCATCTCAGTGCAGGCGGGAAAAAGGTCTGGTAGGTTAAAGCCCGCTTTTTAGCGAAGCCTCTATAAACTGATCCAGGCTGCCGTCGAGCACAGCCTGGGTATTTCTTGTTTCTACGCCAGTGCGCAAATCCTTGATGCGGGCATCATCGAGCACGTAAGAACGAATCTGGCTGCCCCACCCAATGTCTGCCTTGCCATCTTCCATGGCCTGCTTCTCTTCATTTCGTTTGAGCATTTCCATCTCATAAAGCTTCGCCCGCAACAGCTTCATTGCGTTGTCCCTGTTCTGGTGCTGAGAACGCTCGGTCTGGCACTGCACTGCAATGCCAGTAGGGTTATGGGTAAGGCGTACGGCAGAGTCGGTCTTGTTAACGTGCTGCCCACCAGCACCAGATGCGCGATACGTATCAACCCGGAGGTCAGCGGGGTTAATCTCAATGTCGATATTGTCATCGATTTCCGGAGACACAAAGACCGAAGAAAACGAGGTATGTCGGCGATTACCGGAATCAAAAGGTGACTTGCGGACCAGGCGGTGGACACCTGTCTCCGTGCGCAGCCAACCAAACGCGTACTCGCCCTCAAACTTGATCGTCGCGCTCTTGATGCCTGCCACGTCGCCTGCGGATGCCTCCATGAGCTGAGTTTTGAAGCCCTTCGCCTCGCCCCAGCGGAGGTACATGCGGAGCATCATTTCGGCCCAGTCCTGTGCCTCAGTACCACCTGAACCAGACTGAATATCAAGGAACGCATTATTGGCATCCATTTCGCCATCGAACATCCGGCGAAATTCCAGTCGTTCCAGCTGAGCGACAAGGGCATCAATTTCAGAGATAACTTCTGTTAACGTATCCTGGTCGTCTTCTGCGGCAGCCATCTCAAGTAAGTCAGCAGCGTCCGTCGCACCACCTTCCAACTTTTCAATGGTGAGGACGATAGTTTCCAGTGACGAGCGCTCACGGCCCAATTCCTGAGCGCGGCTCGGGTCGTCCCAAACACTGGGCTCTGCCAGCTCCAGCTCTACTTCTGCGAGGCGTTCCTTGCGATTAGCGAAGTCAAAGATACCCCCTAAGCACGTCGGTACGTGCCTCGATGTCTTTCAACGTTTGAATCTGGGGGTTGATCTCAAGCATAGTTCGGCCCGGTTCGATTAAAGGGCGCGCATTTTAACGTAGGGATGGCCTGTGGCCTAGTCCGAATATTGCAAACTGAAGCGGCTTACAAACGGCTGCACCAATCGCTCCAGCTACCCGCATAGAGAACAGGGTCATCCCTGCCCAACAAAGCGAGGGAAAACAGGTTCACACAGGCGGTGACACCGGAACCGCAATAAATAACCAATGACTCTGCTTTAAGGCTCTCCCCCCAATGAACACGTAGCTCCTGCTCAGATAAAACCCTGCCCTGCTGATCGGTGACACTTTGCCAGGGATGATTGACCGCGCCGGGGATATGTCCAGCCACGGGGTCAATAGGCTCTTCCAACCCCCGATAACGTCGCTCCTCTCGAGAATCCACCAGCGTGCAGCCCTCGGATTGCAGGGCACGCAGACCATCAATATCACAAAAGCCTGTCAGACTAACTCCGCCAGTGGCAACCTTGCTCACAGCAATTTCACCTACTGCTGGCACACCGCCCGCTTCCAACCAGGCTCGGTAGCCGCCATTCAGTAGCTTCGGCTGACAGTAACCCAAACTGCGCATCAGCCACCACAACCTTGAGGCATAGGCCAAGCGGGTGTCATCGTAAGCTATTACGCTTGTCGTGGGTCCGATCCCGCAAACTGCCAGGCGCTCCGCCAGCAACAGCGGGTCAGGCAGAGGGTGGCGACCACCCTGCTGCTGCACCGGAGACGACAAATCCTGATTCAGATCCAGGTAGTGCGCCCCCGGGATATGACCGGTCTGGTAGAGCCTGCTGCCTTCAAGTGGGTCTGCAAGCGAGAACCTGCAGTCAACAATGACCGCGTCCCGCTCAGCCAGCAGGTCGTCGGCCTCTATTAACAAATCATCACGCAACGTCACTACTCCCCGGATTGAACTTATATATCCTCGAAATTTCCATGCCTGCCCTTGCCAGACGCAAACCTCGTTGCGCCTGTCACTGTCTCCTTTGAATCGATGACCTGCACGCCGCGGCTGAACTCGTTCGCCATTGCCTCCGGGTAGGGCAGGTCCCATTGCTCGCAGGCGCTGAGTCGATCAGAGCGCAGGCAATTCTGGGGAAAGCCCACTAATTGCCCTGCCAATGATAGAGCAGCCTGCAGTGCACCCCCGTCTGGAACAACCCGGTTGGCCAAACCCATGGACAGCGCCTCCTCGGCAGAAACCGGGCGTCCGGTGAGGATCAAATCCATGGCCCGACTATGACCGATCAACCGGGGCAAGCGCACCGTTCCCCCATCTATCAACGGGACACCCCAGCGTCGGCAGAACACTCCCATCACCGCATTTTGCTCCACCACTCTCAAGTCACACCACAGCGCCAACTCCAAACCACCGGCGACCGCATGGCCGGAAATTGCAGCAATTACCGGCTTGCCAAGTAACATACGCGAAGGCCCCATAGGGCCATTTCCAAGCTCCGAAAGGGGATTAATGCCCTCCTGGGCCGCAACGGCTTTAAGGTCGGCACCCGCACAGAACGTGCCGTTCGCGCCGTAAAATACCGCCACATCACTACCCTCATCCCGATCAAAAGCGTGAAACGCCTCTGCCAGAGCGCTAGCGGTTGGCCCGTCTACCGCGTTTCGTACTTGCGGGCGACTCAGGGTGATCACAGTGATGCGCCCCTGTGTCACGATCGATACGCTCATTGACTCACTCCAGGCTAAAGACCATCAGTTTAGGAACCCGCATCAGACTGCACAAGTTTTGCGCTAGGAATCATGGGGCAAAAAAAACAGTCAATTGTGTTTGTTTTAATTCAAGGGCCATGATAGTTTTCTTTCACACCTAATAAATGTCATTTGTTCGAGAACCGGTTGGTCGCTCCTGCAGAGTCCAATATCCAGGCCTTCGATACATCAAACTCAACCTTTGTGCGGGACGACATAATAACGATGGGAAAAAGCGACAGATTAGACGTCTACTTCGTAGCCGGCGGCAAGTATCACAATATCGACTATGCCCGCCTGGAGATACTGAAACTCCTGGCAGACCAGCCGCGCCTGAAAGTATCAGTAGGCGCTGACTATTCAGACATTGAAACTATTTGCGCGGCAGATTTTGTCATCACGTACACCTGCGACGTCATGCCCAGCGCTGCGGAGACCGAAAAGCTGTGCGAATACATGCAAGCTGGTGGTCGCTGGTTTGCACTGCACGGCACCAATTCCATTCTGCGTTTCCTGGAGGATGGCAGCGTTGATTGTCCGCGTGAGAATGACGCATTCATGGATATGTTAGGTAGCCAGTTTCTCTCCCACCCGCCTATACAACCTTATGATGTGGAAGTGAGTGCGCCCGACCATCCACTGGTCAAGGACATCTCAACCTTTACTGTGGATGACGAACTCTACCTGAGCGAACATCACGGTGAGCAAACTATGCTGTTGCACACCCATTGGAACGGTGTCACCGAATCCTTTGTACACGATCAGTGGACCAGCGATGAGCCCCGGTCCTGTATGTATCTTCGCCCCTACGGTGACGGCGAAGTACTTTATTTAACCCTGGGGCACTGTCGCGGCAAGTACGATATGCAGCCCCATATTGAAGAATATCCAGAGCCCGAGTTCGGTGCCTGGAAAACCACGGAGTACTACGAGTTATTGCGCCGTGGCATCCGCTGGGCAATGAATACGCTATAAGCGCCCGGTTCCAACGCATACAAATAACAAGCCAACTTACACGATCCAATGAGGAGATCAGCATGAGCCTGGACAAAGAGGACCTGCTGCGCGCATATCGCATGATGAAAACCATCCGCGAATTTGAAGAGCGCGCTCACACCGAAATCATGAACGGCCAGATCGCTGGCTTCACCCATCTTTACACTGGACAGGAAGCCAATGCCGTCGGCATTTGTGAGCATCTCTCCGATGAAGACGCCATCATCAGCACCCATAGGGGACACGGGCACTGTATCGCCAAAGGCGCGGACGTACCGGGGATGATGAAAGAACTCTGGGGCTCCTCTGAAGGCCTTTGTAAAGGCAAGGGCGGCAGCATGCACGTTGCCGATGTCGACAAAGGCATCCTGGGCGCAAACGGAATCGTTGCCGGCGGGCCTCCCATTTCTGTGGGCGCAGCACTGGCCGCCAAGATCCGCAAAAATGGCAAGGTCGCCATTTCGTTCTCTGGCGATGGTTCTGTCAACCAGGGCACCTGCTTCGAAGCTATGAATCTCGCGGTCGTGCTCAAAGTTCCTGCCGTATTTGTTATCGAAAACAACTATTACTCGGAACACACCAACATCAGTTATGCCGTCGGTTGTGACGATTTAAAAGCCCGTACTGAAGCGTTTGGATTTCCGGTATTTGTAGCGGACGGTGCTGATTTTTTCTCCGTTTATGAGGCTGCAGGCAAAGCCATCGAACACGCCCGCTCAGGCAAAGGCCCCGCCGGAGTTTTCGCGGAGACAGGACGATTCCACGGTCACTTTGTCGGCGACCCACAATACTATCGCGCCGAGGGTGAATTAGAGGACTTGCGAGAGAACTCTGATTGCCTGAAAAATTTCCGCGCTCGCATGGCGGATACCGGTGAGATATCAGCAGAAGAGCTGGACGCAGTCGATGCCGAGGTAATGGCTGTCATCGAGCAGTCCGTTGTCGATGCCAAGGCTGCTGCACGACCAACACCAGAGCAGGTAACTGCTGACGTTTACATCAACTATGGCGCAGCCAGCTGAAACCGGGAGAATAATCATGGCCGAGAAAACAATGCGAGATGCCATCAACGAAGCCCTGCACCAGGCGATGGCAGCCGACGACTCAGTATTCGTCATTGGTGAAGATGTAGCCGGCTGCAACGGTGCGCCGGGTGAAACCGGCACCGTGGGCGGCGTATTTGGCGTTACATCAGGCCTCTACCAGGCCTTTGGACCAGACCGCTGTATCGATACCCCCATTTCCGAGTCGGCGATCGTGGGCGCAGCCTCGGGTGCCGCACTCATGGGCATGAGGCCTGTCGCTGAAATCATGTTCGCCGATTTTATTGGCGTTTGCATGGACCAGATCGTCAACCAAATGGGTAAGTTTCGCTACATGTTTGGTGGCAAAAGCCGCTGTCCTGCGGTGATTCGCTTTGCCGCCGGCGGTGGCTTTAGCGCCGCGGGTCAGCATAGTCAGTCTATGTACCAGGTGATGACTTCCTTTCCCGGACTGAAGGTCGTTATTCCTTCCAACGCCTACGACGCCAAAGGTTTGATGCTTCAGGCCATTCAGGACGATGACCCGGTACTGTTCTTCGAACCTAAGGTACTTTACCAAGAGGCCTGCGAGGTCCCCGACGAGATGTATACCATTCCCTTTGGAGAAGCCTCCTTTTTGCGTGAGGGCGACGACTGCACCGTCGTTGCCTTCGGCCAGATGGTACCCAAGGCTGCCCAGGCGATCGACGCACTGGAAGCCGAAGGCATCAGCTGCGACCTCATTGATCCACGCACCAGTTCGCCGCTGGACACCAACGCAATTCTTGAGAGTGTCGAGGCCACCGGCAGACTGGTGGTAGTGGACGAGGCACCACCTCGCTGCGGCCTAACTGCCGATATCGCCGCGCTTGCCGCAGACAAAGCATTTAGCTCGCTCAAGGGTCCGATCAAGCAGGTTTGTGCGCCGCACAGCCCTACCCCGTTCTCTCCTGAGTTGGAAGCTTCCTACATACCAGACTCGAGCAAAATCATCGCCGCAATCAAGGGGACCATGGCATGAGCGAGATTTACGCCATTGCAGTGCCCAAGTGGGGCATTGAAATGATCGAAGGCACCGTGAATGTCTGGAACAAAGCGGTGGGCGATAGCGTCACCAAAGGTGAAGAAATCCTTGAAATGGAATCTGACAAGATCGTAAACGTCTGGGAATCGCCGGTTGATGGGGTATTACGCCGTATCGTCGCCGAAGAAGGCGACGCTCATCCGGTGGGCGCCTTGTTGGGCATCATCGCTGATGCTGCCATTGATGATGCCGCCATCGACGCGTTTATTGCTGACTTTTCGGGCGCCGCTGAAAGTGGGTCTGCAGAAGCTAAACCAGCAGAGGCCAGTGCCCCTGCTGCGGCGCCGGGTGGCGATGCAGCAACGCGATCGACCCCCGCGGTACGCAAACTCGCCCAGGAGCTCGAAGTCGACCTGAATGGGGTTACCGGTACCGGGCGTCGCGGACGCATCACCGAAGATGATGTTCGCGCTGCTGCCAGCGCAGGCGATGCGGGCGGCACCGCCGCTAATGTTGAAGTCATTCCCCTGTCTGCGACACGCCAGACAATTGCCAAGCGCCTCACCGAAGCAAAGCAGCAAATACCCCACTACTACCTGACCGTCGAATACGACCTGGACGGACTGCTCGCGCACCGGGCATCACACAACGCCTCGGACGATACACGCATTTCAGTGAATGACCTCATCGTCAGCTGCGTCTCCAAGGCATTAATGCGCGAACCAAAACTTAATATCAATATGATTGATAACGCTATTCACCAATTCAGCGACGCTAACGTATCCGTTGCCATCGCAACCGATGACGGCCTATACCCCGCGACCATTCGCGCGGCTCAAAACCTGTCTGCTGCAGAAATTGCTCAGGCAACGGCAGCTCTGGCCCAGAAAGCCAAAGACGGCAAGCTGACGCGAGAAGATCTCAGTGACGGCAGTTTCACTGTCTCGAACCTGGGCATGTTTGGAGTCAGCAGCTTCACCGCCATTATTAATCCCCCTATGGGTGCAATTCTTGCGCTTGGTAAAGCGGAACAAAAGCCGGTGGTGAAGGATGGGGAAATTGGCATTGCCACGCGAATCAGCGCCACCCTCGCCTGCGATCACCGGGTGATCGATGGTGCAGTCGGTGCTCGATTTCTGCAGGTACTGGGCGAAGAGATCGCCAACCTGAGCTAAATCAGGGCACCCGCCAGGGTGCCTCTGTTCGCTTGGCATCTTGCCCGAGTGCTGCGTTACAATGCGCCCCTTCTCGCAACTGGGCACACGCTCCCATGAACAATCCGGACAAGCAAAAGGTGGGCTTTATCAGCCTGGGCTGCCCCAAAGCCCTGGTGGATTCAGAACGCATTCTCACCCAGCTCAAGATGGACGGTTACGACATCGTACCCAGCTACCAGGACGCCGAAGTCGTGGTGGTGAACACCTGTGGTTTTATCGACAGCGCCAAGCAGGAGTCGTTGGACGCTATTGGCGAAGCAATAAGCGAAAACGGCAAAGTGATTGTTACTGGCTGCATGGGCAAGGGCGATGATGCCAATTCGATCATGGAGTTACACCCCAAGGTACTTGCCGTGAGTGGCCCGGCCGCCTATGAAGAAGTAGTCGGCGCTGTGCACGAATACGTGCCCCCAAACCCACACCACGATCCCTACACCGATCTGGTGCCCCCTCAGGGCATAAAGCTGACACCCCGTCATTATGCCTATCTGAAAATATCCGAGGGCTGCAACCATCGCTGCAGTTTCTGCATCATTCCAGACATGAGGGGTGATCTGGTAAGTCGCCCTATCGGCGATGTCATGGAAGAGGCAGAAAGACTGGTGCGCGCTGGCGTGAGGGAGCTACTGGTGATTTCACAGGACACCAGTGCCTATGGCATCGATACTAAATTTCGCACCGGGTTCTGGAACGGAAGACCGCTGAAAACCCATATGCAACAGCTGTGCGAAGCCCTCGCTGATTTTGGTGTCTGGGTCAGGCTTCATTACGTGTATCCCTATCCGCACGTGGACAAGGTCATTCCACTCATGGCCGAGGGCAAGATACTTCCCTATCTCGATGTTCCTTTACAACACGGCAGCCCCGACGTGCTCAAACGCATGAAGCGCCCCGCCGCAGCCGAAAAGTCGCTGGAACGCATTCAAGCCTGGCGGTCGGTCTGTCCTGATATCACTTTGCGCAGTACCTTCATCGTGGGCTTTCCCGGCGAGACCGATAAGGACTTTGACATCCTGCTGGACTTCATCGACGAAGCCCAGTTAGATCGAGTAGGCTGTTTCCAGTACTCTCCAGTGAAGGGAGCCAGGGCCAACGACCTCCCGAATCACGTGCCCGAAGAACTAAAGCAGGAGCGCTGGGAGCGTTTCATGGCACTACAGCAAGAAATTAGTACTGCCAAGCTGCAACAAAAGTTGGGCTCCACGATCGAGATATTAATCGACGAAGTGGATAGCGAGGGAGCGATCGGGCGCTCAGCAGCAGACGCGCCAGAGATAGATGGCAAGGTGTTCCTCGATGGAGTCACTGACCTTAATCCGGGTGACCTGGTTGAAGCTGAAGTAACCGCAGCCAACGAATACGACCTCTGGGCAGGTTAAGGCCATTGAACCTGCTCCTGTTCTCCGCCAAAGACCGCAACGAAAACGGTCAACTGCAAATAACTGGCGCCAGGCTCGAGCATTTGCTGGCTGTTCATGGCAAAGACAGCGGAGATACCGTGCGGGTCGGTGAGATCAATGGCGGCATGGGCAACGCAACCATCATCAGCATCGATAAAACTGCAGCAGTACTGGAGCCGGTGCTGGATCAACAAGCGCCTGCCAAGCTGCCTCTAACGCTTGTCGTGGCGCTACCCAGACCAAAAATGCTGCGCAGAATTTTGCGCTCAACAGCAGAGTTTGGGGTGGAAGAGTTACACTTGATCAATAGTTATCGAGTAGAAAAGAGCTTCTGGCAGACGCCGGTTCTGCAACCAGAGGTCATCGAGCAATACCTGTTACAGGGCCTGGAGCAATCCCGCGACACTTGCCTGCCAGCCGTTCACCTACACAAACGATTCAAGCCTTTCGTAGAGGACGAACTACCTGTTCTCGTGCCTGGCAAACAGGCTTTACTTGCCCACCCTGGCGACTACCCGCGCTGTCCGCGCGGCGTCGCAATGCCAACGCTACTTTTTATCGGGCCAGAGGGTGGTTTCATACCTTACGAGATTGAAAAGCTGGAAAGTGCTGGCTGTCAGACAGTGAGCCTGGGGCCTCGCATCCTCCGGGTGGAGAATGCGGTCACCAGCTTAATTGGCAGGCTGTTTTAGCGAAGCCTTAAAAGTTGTACTGCAATTCCAACCCGTACATGCGCGGTGCCACCGGCACAAAGCCGCCAATACCCGATGATTCCACCAGCGCAGTCCCACCAATAAAATAGTCCTCATCAGTTAGGTTGGTGCCATAAAGCCCCCCGGTCCACTTGCCCTCTGGCGAAACCCAGCCAATACGACCACTCAGCTCGAACTGTTCATCTGCCAACCACAGGCCGGTTCTGCAACTGGCGGTTTGTGTAATCCATATTGAAGATAGCGCTGTTGATTCTTAAGCGTCTATCCAAAAAATCCAGCTTGAATCCAAACTCCCAGTTCTCAACTTCTTATTTACTCAATCGATAACGCTTGCCAGTAAGTACCTTTAATGATGTTCGGCGTTGCGAAAATCATGGAAGACTGTGGATGCAACCGCCACCACAAGGGGCACTGCGACGCGTCTGATGCAGCATCGCAGAGCGAGCCGAGGCTCGATGAATTCGACAGCGACTTCTAATCAGATCACGCCAGCCGGACAGCTGACCCCGATTCCTCCAAGCCCGCAGTACCCGTTCACGTTTTTCGCAAGGTATTGCTGGTGGTAGTCTTCGGCGTAGTAAAATTCGGGGGCTGGCAAAATTTCGGTAGTAATCTCGCCGTATCCAGCCTTGGAGACCGCGCCCTGAAATTCGAGCTTTGAGTTTTGCGCCAGCTCGAGTTGTTCGTCCGAGAAGGTATAGATTCCCGAACGATATTGCGTGCCCATATCGTTGCCCTGACGCATACCCTGAGTAGGGTTATGTCCTTCCCAAAAGGTCTGGAGCAGCTGCTGATAGCTTATCTTCGCCGGGTCATAAACCACTTGTACTACTTCGTTATGACCGGTCCTGCCGCTGCACACCTCCTGATAAGTAGGATTGGGCGTGACTCCGGCGGCATAGCCGGCAGCGGTGGAGTATACGCCCGGCAGTTGCCAGAACATTCGCTCCACACCCCAGAAACAGCCCATACCGAAGACGGCATATTGTAGACCTTCCGGGAAGGGGCCTGCCAAGGTGTTACCGTTCACATAATGACTGGCAGGCACCGGCATGGCCTCTGGTCTCCCGGGCAAAGCAGTTTCAGTGGTAGGGATTGCGCGCTTTTTACGAATATCGAAAAGGGTCATTTCAGCTCCAGAATTAAGACAGATTTGCATTATTGGTTGATTGAGATAGAGTAGACACCCTTACCGGCACAAAATTCAAGTCGCCGGACCCGCCGGCTAGACCCCGTCACATCCCTGTCATATACATGGATAAAGCCAAAATCGTCCACCGACGAGACGTTTGGCCCAGACTTAATCAGCTACCGGGTGTAAAAAAATAGAGAGAAAAATGACTACACAAAGTAATGAATTTAATGCCAGTGAGCTCTGCAGCCGCAAGCTTTGGCAGCTGGTGAACGAGCAGCGTGAAGCGAAGGTCACCGACACTCAACTGGCCGCCGCCATTGAAGAACTCACCGCGCGCAGGCACTACCTGGAAGAATTAACCCGCAAAGGTAAACTCCAGTCTAACCGCTGAGTGCACGCGCCCAGGGGCGCAGCTAAAAACATGGCACGACTCCCCTCCCGACGCTCTTCGCGTACTGAAATAGACAGCTTCCTGCGCAAGAGCAAGAACATCGCCACTGTCCGCGAGCAGCAGCCCCGCCTGATATTCGCCATTGACGCCACTGCAAGCCGACAACCCACCTGGGATCAGGCAAGTCATCTGCAACGGGAAATGTTTGTGGCTGCTCAGCAAGACAACACCCTGTGCGTGCAGCTGTGCTATTTTCGCGGATTTGCTGACTTTAAAGCGGCTCAATGGACCACCGATTCCGAAAAACTGGCACGACAAATGTCCCAGGTTTCCTGCGAAGGGGGCCACACCCAGATAGAACGACTCTTGCGTCACGCCCTCTCAGAACACCAAAAAAATTCCCTGAAAGCCCTGGTATTCATCGGCGATGCATTGGAAGAAAACGCGGATACGCTGTGCCAGTTGGCAGGGCAATGTGGCATGCTCAAACTGCCTTTGTTCATCTTTCAGGAGGGCCAGCTAGCCGACGCCAAACACTGCTTTACCAGCATGGCCAGCCTGAGCAAAGGCGCCTGGGCCAGCTTCGACAGCAACAGCTCTAGTACCCTGGCCTCGCTGCTGGGAGCGGTTGCCGGTTTTGCCTCAGGCGGCCTCACGGCACTTGAACAGCAGGGCACTGAGGGTGCTAAACTGCTACTTAAGCAACTAAAACACTGAGAGACCTGTGCCTCGAATAATCCTGCTGGCGGCTATCGCCTTCGCACTTTTTATCCTGTTCAAGCGCGCCCAGGCTGCGCCGCCGCATAAACGGCGTGGGGAGTACATCAAATTAGGCCTGGGCATTGCGGTAGTCGCTGTCATCATTTTAGCCCTTGCGGGCAAAATGCACTGGATTGGGGTCGCGCTAACCGCACTTCTAGTCGCCTTTAGACAATTGGCGCCCACGCTGTTGCGTTTTTTCCCCATGCTGGCCTCTAAATTCGGTCGAAGTTCACCGAGTGCCGGTCAGCACTCAACCGTGGCCAGCGCCATTCTTTCCATGCAGCTGGATCACGACAGTGGCGCACTATCGGGTGAAGTACTGAAGGGGCAATATCAGGGCTGGCACCTGGCAGACATGGAGCGCCAGCAACTGGAGCAGTTATTGGCTTATTGCCAACAGGAAGACGCTGACTCTGTGCAGTTGTTGGACAGTTATCTACAGCAGCGCTTTCCCGGTGAAACCGAATTTGGCGCGCAGCAAGCGTCAGCGAACACCAGCTCTGGCATGAGCCGCAAAGAAGCACTGGCAGTGCTCGGTCTGGATGACGCCGCTGAAAAGGACGATATTATTGCTGCACACAGAACCCTGATGCAGAAGCTACACCCGGACCGCGGTGGCAATGACTACCTGGCCGCTAAAATCAATCAGGCCAAAGACTTACTTGTGGGCTGAGCCTGCGGAGATCTCTGGCATTACCGCAGGGCAGCGCTTAAGCTTGCCGCCAACTTACCTGCAAGGACATTACACGCAATGACCAACGTTTTTGTTATCCGCAATCAACATGGACACTACTGGGCCAAGAGCAAACAGTGGGTGAGCGGAGGCGATCCAAAAACAGTGCTGCGGGCCAAACACGAGGATGAGGCCATCAACACGCTGTTTGAACTTTCTACCAAGGATATTGAGTTACGCGGGGAGGCTGTTGCAGCTGAGCTTGATGAGCGCGGCAACCCGGTGATAGAGCCCAGTCAGATCCCCCTTCCCTGTTTTGAAGAAGAACCTGAGTCGACCGAAGAACCGCTGCCAGCAGATGCCAACGAACTGGCCCACTTGAGCCCTGACGGAGTCTCCTGATCCATGCGTATTTTGCTGTTTTTGGGAACCAATATGGCGGTGCTGGTGCTCGTCAGCATCATTTTCAACCTGCTTGGCTTGGACGGCATACTTGCCGCCAATGGGGTGGACCTGAACTTGCAAGGACTGCTGATCTTCTGCGCTTTGTTTGGCTTCGGAGGTTCTCTTATTTCTCTATTCCTCTCTAAGTGGATGGCCAAGCGAGGCACCGGCATACACATTATCGAAACGCCTCAAAGCCGCGAGGAGCAGTGGTTGCTGGACACGGTGCGTGAACTGGCAGAACAATCGGGTATCGGCATGCCCGAGGTCGGCATTTTTCCGTCACAGGCGGCCAACGCTTTTGCCACTGGATGGAACCGCAACAACGCTTTGGTAGCGGTAAGTGCGGGACTACTGCAACGATTCCGCCCCGAAGAAGCCAGGGCGGTTATGGCACACGAAATAGGCCACGTCGCCAATGGCGATATGATAACTCTCACCCTGATTCAGGGAGTGGTCAATACCTTCGTCATGTTCCTCGCCAGAATTATCGGCCATACCGTCGACAGGGTGGTTTTCAAAACCGAAAGAGGTTATGGCATTGGCTATTTCGTGGTCACCATTGTGGCTGAACTGGTACTGGGATTCCTGGCAAGCATGATTGTGTTCTGGTTTTCCCGGTGGCGGGAGTACCGGGCAGATGCCGCTGGCGGGCAACTGGCGGGCAACGCACATATGATCGCCGCACTGCAACGCCTGCGCGAAGAGCAGGGTTTACCTCAGGATTTACCGGGGGAACTCACTGCCTTTGGGATTAGCGAGCAGCTGAAACAAGGCGTCGCCGGGCTACGTCGTTCCCACCCGCCACTGGAAGATCGCATCAGGGCACTACAATGCGCCTGATCAAGCGGGGCTTTTAAACAGGTATTCGCTCATCGGTATGACATCGATACGATCGAAGTCGATAAAGCGGCTGACACTCTCCATCATAGCGCCAGCGTTTTTTGCCATGCCCTCGTCATCGCCTTCTTCCACGTTGTAAAAAGCATAGTGAGACGCCATGGCTTGCTCTGGAAAGTTTTCCTCGATCATCGCATGCAGAGGTGGAGCGGCGTAACTCAAACCTCGCACTATCACGTTCTGCCGGTAACCGAAGGTCGACTGGGTATCAATAGCCACTCGGGTGTGGCTGCCCTGCCAGATCGCCAGCCATTCATCCTCGGTAAGGCGCGGCGGCCGCTGCAGAAACACAACATGGCACATGCCGTGCACTCGCTCACCAGGCGCAGCCGGATGCAGGCTATTGCGAATAGGTTCTGCCTCTGTAACAAGATAGCAATGAAACCTGGACACCACTTTATCCAACGCTGCCTCTATCGTTGCTCGCTCGGCTATAGCCGCATCCAGCCAAACCGAAAGCAGGCCATCCGGGAGCGGCTTCATCGCTGCCATACGCCTTTGTTCACCTGCTGCAACGGCCGTATCAGCGACCGAGACGCGCAACCCTCGCACCCCCGCAAACGCAGTCCAAGCCTGCGCCTTGAGCAATAGGTCATCGCGAAACGCGTCGCTATCAACACGCTCTGGTTTCCACAGGGGATAGATCAATTTTTCCATGCGCGCCTGCCCTTGAAATAATGGGTTCCGGCTCCAGTAAAACAAAAGCGCGCGAGAGTCTCAACGGACTGGATCGCCAGAGTGGCTTGGCGGTAGTATTCTTATACCGATATCGACAACACTGGAGTCTCTAATGACGGGTACAACGAGTAAACCGGGCCTGATTAACTGGATTGGTTATCTGGCGATCTGCTTTTTTGTGACAATACCATTGGCGGTTCTCACCGTGCGCGCCGGTGCGTGGGAGCAGGGCCTGCTACTGTATGCCCTGAGCTGCCTTGGCTCTGTCGTGATTCTATTACTGGCAGTGCTGGTTTCATTTCTTCCACGATTTGCCCAGTGGCGCAGAGACGTTCGCCTGAGAGCGCTGTTTACAGTGCCGGGCACCGTATTGCTGCTCTCCCTGCTGGGAGGGGGCGGTGATAATCCAGCTATTCACGATATCACTACCGACACGCTGGACCCCCCTGCTTTCAGCGCGGCGGTCAAGCTCAGGGGTAACGACAGCAACAGCCTGGCGCTAGATCCCGAAACCATTGATGCACAACTGGCGGCCTACCCGGATCTGCAGACCGTAGTGTTGACCGATTCAATTGAAGTGGTGTTCGAGAAGGCGATGGCCAACGCCAATCAACTGGGCTGGGAAATCTACCGTGAAGACCTCAATGATGGGTTCATAGAAGCGGTCGACAGCACGGCGATCATGGGATTCAAAGACGACATTGTTATTCGCCTGCGCACCAACGCAAGCGGCACACTGATGGACATTCGTTCAGTGTCTCGCGTCGGTGTCAGCGACCTGGGTGCCAACGCAGCGCGAATTCGTCAGTTTATCGCTATGTACCAACAGCAGGAATAGCTCGTGCGTCACACCTTGTTTTTGCTGAGCTGCCTACTCTGCGCCTCCCTGCCCCTGACAGCAGAGGAAACCGACTACCTGACTTTCGCTACAGAAGATGAAAAAAACTCAACTGAGATTTTTAGTCGAGCCAGCCCCTCAGTCGTCTATGTGACGAATACCGCACTGCGCCGCAGCCTGTTTTCCCTTAACGTTCAGGAAATTCCCCGGGGCTCTGGCACCGGATTCGTCTGGAATGATAGTGGGCTCATCGTCACTAATTTTCATGTGATATCCGGGGCGCATCGACTCA
The DNA here is from genome assembly GCF_026262685.1 of Candidatus Seongchinamella marina. NCBI lineage: Bacteria > Pseudomonadati > Pseudomonadota > Gammaproteobacteria > Cellvibrionales > Halieaceae > Seongchinamella > Candidatus Seongchinamella marina. The sequence continues at coordinate 382,065 of NZ_SHNP01000001.1, read as the reverse complement.
TCGTAACCCTGGGCGACCAGCGCGAATTTAATGCCCAGGTAGTGGGAGTTGCCCCGGAAAAAGACCTGGCGGTGCTGCGAATAGAGAACCCTCCCGAAGACCTGAAGAGTTTGCCCCTGGGTGATTCGTCCGAGCTCTCGGTCGGACGTAAAGTACTCGCAATTGGCAACCCCTTCGGACTCGATACCACTCTAACCACCGGAGTGGTCAGCGCTTTGGGGCGTGAGATTCAAGCACCCAGCGGGCGCACCATTCGAGGCGTTATCCAAACTGATGCGGCGATTAACCCGGGGAATTCGGGTGGACCTTTACTTAATTCGCTGGGGCAACTGGTAGGGGTAAATACCGCCATTTACAGCCCCAGTGGAGCCAGCGCTGGCATTGGCTTCGCCATTCCGGTCAACATCATCAAGGACGTTATTCCGCAACTTATTTCCTATGGCAAGGTCCTGCATCCCATCATTGGCGTCGAATTAGCAAGCGATCGCTGGATTCGCCGTTACGGCATTGAAGGCGTGCCTATCGTGCACGTCTATCCAGGACTCCCTGCGGCAAAAGCCGGCCTACAGGGGGCGCGTCAAATTGGCAGCCGGGAAATCGAGCTGGGGGACGTTATCACCCATATCGAAGACAAGGAAGTTCGGAGCAGTGACGACTACCTGTCCATACTGGAAAATTACGAACCCGGCGACAAGGTCACCATCAAAACCCTCCGTAAAGACGAAACGCTTAACTTTGAAGTGGAGTTAACTGAGTCGCAGTAATCAGGACAAGGTGCCGCCATCGACTCGAATATCTTCTCCAGTAATGTGGGCACCATCGGCAGATATCAGCATGGCGATTACCCCCGCCACTACTTCCGCGTCTTTGGGTCCGCTGAGTGAGGAAATGCGCGACATAAGGGTGAAGTCCATTGAATCAGGGAATTCGATGCCCTTGGTCATATCTGTCTTGATATCGCCAGGGCAGACGCAGTTGGCTCGCACACCGCGCTTGGCGTATTCGACAGCGATGCTGCGAGTCATCGCCAACACGCCGCCCTTACTGGCGGAATAAGCCACCCCGCAGGGCAAACCCGCCAGTGAGGCCGTGGACGCCGCATTGACAATGCTGCCACCTGATTTCACCAGATGGGGCAGCACCTCACGATTTAAAAGCATGGTGCCGGTGAGATTGACATCGATCACCCGCTGCCAGCTGTCACGACTCAATTGCTCGGTATCATCAAAACGCAGAACCCCCGCCATGTTAACCAGCGCATCAAGGTGACCGAGTTGCGCGACGCAGTCCGCTACACAAGTCTGGACTGCAGCTTCGTCACCGACATCACATGCCCCCGATATCGCCTGTCCGCCGGACCGGTTAATTGCCTGGGCTGCATTTTCTGCAGCCGTCCCATCTATGTCCAGACAACATACAGCTGCCCCCTCGGCAGCAGCTCGCTGTGCACTAGCGCGTCCAATTCCACTGCCGGCGCCTGTTACCAGAACCACTTTTCCCGTCAGACGCTGCATGCCTAACTCCCTGTTGATAATGAATTTAATGTGCCCGGCGACGCGTTAAGCGTCAACTTTACCGGTATGGCGCACTATACCCGCAAACACCGATAGATTGAGCGCTAAGGACTGTCTCATATTGTCATTCGGGCTGACTTATTAAGCCATTGCCAAGCGATGGTGCACGAGTACCCTGAGACCACTTCAAAGAGGAAGGGCTGCGGGCGTAAACTAGCGAATTGCCATCCGCCGTCCCATCATTGCGGAGAGTCTATGAACGCCCCCGTCAGGAGAGAAAGCTTGCAGGACCTAGAGCAGTTTCGCAGTGAAGCGCGCCAGTGGCTGGAAGAAAACTGCCCACAGTCGCAGCGCCAACCAATGACCCCCGAGGAACAATACTACGGTGGTCGCAATGCCGAGTTCCCCAGCGAAGATGCAAAGCTGTGGTTTGAACGCATGCGCGATCAAGGCTGGATTGGCCCCGAATGGCCCACGCAATATGGTGGTGGAGACCTCACTGCACAGCACAGCAAGATCATCAAGGAGGAGATGAGGGCTATTCGTGCCCGCACTCCACTTTACGGACTCGGCATCTGGATGCTGGGCCCAGCACTATTGGAATTTGGCAACGAAGCCCAAAAGCAGCAACACATCAGAGCGATCATTGACGGCAAAGCGCGCTGGGCACAGGGCTACTCGGAGCCAGGCTCTGGCTCTGACCTGGCCAGTTTGCAGTGTAGAGCCGAAGACAAAGGCGACCACTTCCTGGTCAACGGCAGCAAAATCTGGACCACTGCGGCGGACAAATGCGATTGGATTTTTTGCCTGGTGCGCACTGATCCTGATGCCAAGAAACAGGAGGGGATCAGCTTTTTACTCATTGACATGGACGACCCTGGCATTAGCACTACCCCTATCGGTTTGATCAGTGGGGAGTCGGAATTTTGCCAGACCTTTTTTGACAATGTGAAAGTACCCAAGGAAAACCTGGTCGGCGAACTCAACAAGGGCTGGAGTGTTGCCAAGGAATTGTTGGTGCATGAGCGCAAGTTAATGTCAGAGATCGGCAGTGACTCCCCGCGCGAAGTTATTGTTCCCAATGCCGCTGCACGCGAGTATCTGGATTTCGAGCACGGAAAAATAGCCGACTCACAATTGCGCTCTGACCTGGTTGACTACGACATGAACATGCATGCCATCGGACTCACCCACTTTCGCACCTTTGAAGAAAAGATCGCAGGTGTCCGCAGTGCAGCGCCAATGGTCATGAAGTATGTGGGCACTGAAGCGGAAGTGACTAAAAGCGAGCTACTACTGGCCATCATGGGTAGCCAGGGCCTGGGCTGGGAAGGCGATGGTTTTTCAAAATCCGAAATCGACACCCTGCGCCTGTGGGCCATGTCCAAGATAATGACGATTGCCGGTGGCACTTCCGAAATTCAGCTGAACGTTATCGCCAAGAACGTTCTGCAACTGCCCCAGTCATAGGAGAAAAGTATGGCTCTGGTACTCACAGAAGAACAACGCTTACTGCGTGACAGCGCTCACGACTTTTTGGCTGACAATGCGCCGGTAGAGTCACTGCGCAAACTCCGCGACGAGCGCAGCGCACTGGGCTACGACCCTGAGGTTTGGCAAAACATGGCAGAGCTTGGTTGGGCCAGCATTATTTTGCCCGAACAGTATGGCGGCCTTGATTTTGGTTTTACCGGCCTCGGACTGATTATGGAAGAAACCGGACGCACTTTGCTTGCTTCTCCTATTTTTGCCTCCGCAGTTGTCGGCGCATCAACTCTGCTATTGGGAGGCAGCGATGAGCAAAAGGAAACTATGCTGCCAGCAATTGCCAGCGGCAAACTTACCCTCGCGCTGGCGCTCGAAGAAACACATCATCATCGCCCGACTCACATTGCGACAACCGCGACCTATAGCGATGGCAAGTACCTTATTTCTGGCCAAAAAACCCTAGTTCTGGACGGTCACAGTGCCGACAAAATTATAGTCGTTGCCCGCACTTCCGGCGACAAAAAGTCTACCGACGGGATTAGTTTGTTCCTAGTTGATCGCAGTGCTAGCGGTGTCAGCGTGCAACGCACGACCATGGTTGATAGTCGTAATGCTGCAAACATTACCCTAGACGCAGTGAGTGTGAACTCCGATGCCCTGGTCGGCGAGCTCAATGAGGGATGGCAGATCCTGGATCCGGTACTGGATCGAGGCCGTGTAGCACTGGCTGCAGAAATGATGGGACTTTCTCTGGAAGCCTTTGATCGCACGGTCGCATACCTCAAGCAAAGAGAACAGTTCGGTGCCTTGATCGGCAGTTTTCAGGCACTTCAGCATCGCGCAGCGCAGATGCAAGCAGACATTGAACTGTGTCGCTCGGTCATCTTGCAGGCCCTATTTTCGGTAGATGAAGCTCCAGAACAACTGCCTTTACTCGCCAGCCTGGCCAAAGCCAAGCTCAACGAGCTGTCTAAGTTAGCCACTAACGAGGCGGTGCAGATGCACGGTGGTATTGGCGTTACCGATGAGTTGGAAATTGGTTTTTTCCTCAAACGCGCCCGGGTAGCTATGCAAATTTTCGGCGATACCGGATTTCACAAGAATCGCTATGCCACGCTGTGTGGCTACTAACAGGACAACGCTATGGACAACGAGCAAAAAATCGCGGCAGTCAACAAGTACATGGATGCGTTTAGTGGTGCGGACATGAACCTGATCCGCGAAATCTACGCCGACGATGCAGTGGTGGAAGACCCGGTCGGCAGCGAGCCCTACGTAGGTATTGAGGCTATTGTCGGCTTTTATGAAGTGGCTTTTGCCACCGGTGCCAAAATCGCCCTGTCAGGCGATGTGCGCTGTGCTGGCAATGCAGCTGCCTTCCCATTCAAGGTATTGATGGAGGGCGTAGATATTTCGCCCATTGATGTGTTCGAGTTCAACGCTGAAGGTAAAGTACAGTCGATGAAGGCTTATTGGGGTTAATTGCAGAACTCCCTGCGGCCTAGCGATGGATGCGAGATTCCAGTTGGGCAATCTGCTGCTGAAAATGCCAGGGCGCCAATAAAGGCTCTAATTTTTCTGCCGGCACTGGCTGGCTGAACATATAGCCCTGAATAACATGCGCTCCCGCTGTGGTCATAAACTCATACTGCTCATCCGTTTCCACGCCCTCTGCCACCAGCTCCAAACCCAGGCTCTGGGCCATCGCGATTATCGCTCGCACCAGGCTCGCACCCTGTTCACTGTTGTTAGCTTCGATGACGAAGCTGCGGTCAATTTTCAACTCATCCAGAGGAAATCGGCTCAAGTAACTAAGGGAGGAGTAGCCGGTACCAAAGTCATCAATAGACAGGCTCACCCCGAGATCCTTTAGCTCGGCCAGGGCCTGTACCGAAGCATTGGTGTCTCCCATTACCACACCCTCGGTGAGTTCGAGTTCCAGGGTCGCAGGATCTACAGCCAACTCCTCCAGTATGGATTTCACACGCCGGGTGAAACTGGATGTGAACTGCAACGCGGATACGTTCACCGCAACCTTGGGCAGAGAAACTCCTTTCTTGGCAAAGGTTTGTACCTGCTTGCAGGCCTCGCGAATAACCCAATCTCCCATCTCCCCGATTAAACCCATTTCTTCCGCCAGAGGAATAAATTTAAAGGGTGGAATCAACCCCTGCTCCGGGTGCATCCAGCGCAGCAGGGCTTCGGCGCCCATGACCTTGCCGCTGCGGGTGTCCACCTGGGGCTGGTAAAAAAGCACCAGCTCATCATTGTCCATCGCCTTGCGTAAATCATTTTCGAGGGTGAGACGATCAAGTCCCGCCTCCTCCATGCTGGATTCATACACCAAATAAGTACTCTTGCCGGAGGCCTTGGCGTGGTACATGGCAGTGTCAGAACATCTCAGCAGGCCTTCAACTTCATTAGCATGCTCCGGTGCTATAGCAATGCCGATACTGGGTGTAATCACCAGTTCATGACCATCTATTAACATCGGCTCAGAAAGTGCCAGTATTAAACGCTCTGCCACCACCCCGACCGACTCAGGTGCATCCAAATCATTGAGCACCACTGTGAATTCATCGCCGCCAAGGCGTGACACATCAATCTCCGCTGTAGGATCAGCATAGTGCGCCACTACGTCACTGTCTCGAACGCACTTTGAAAGTCGTTGACCCACTTCGCGCAACAAAAGGTCTCCCGCGCTGTGGCCCAGAGAATCATTAATCCGTTTGAAGTTGTCCAGATCCAGAAACAGCAAAGCGAGGGTTTGCTTATTACGCTGCGCGAGCTTTAGCAGTAGCGACAACTGCTCGGTAAATAAACGTCGATTAGGCAAAGAGGTGAGTGCGTCGTAATAAGCCATTTTTCGCAAACGGTTTTTTGTTCGAGTGACTTGCTTTACAGCTGTATTGAGCTCCTGGTTTCGCTTGGACAATTGTGATGTGCGCTCTTCCACCTTCATACTTAACAGTTGGTGATCTACATCCATTTCTTTTTTGTAATTACTTATGCCCGTTATCACCCCATTGAGAATGGCCGCAATCTCCTCGACCTCACCCCCTCCAGTGACTTTTACTGGTTCCTCCAGCTTGCCAGAGGCGATGCCGTCAGCGAGCTTGGCCAAACGCGAAATTGGCGAGGTAATTCGTCGGGTCAGGGATAGACTGAGCATCAGGCACAGCACGGCAAAAGTAACGCATGCCGCCACCACCCAAGCGATGCCAGGAAGAACCTCTAATAACAAGCCGCGCTGGTTCACAGCCAGGTGCAGATAGCCAATTACGTGGCGAATTTTTTCGGCTTCAGGCCTGGTTGCGGCAAGTAAAAACGCTTCCTGGCTCACTTTCTCGCTGAGCGGATTAACAGCGGAGGTGATCGGCAGCGTTAAGTGAAAGTAACGATCAGCGCCCATCAATGCGCCCGGTAGTCCGCTACTGACCGACTCACCTTGCCCGTCCAGACTCCTGAGACCGTTATCAGCAGCAGACAGGCCCTCTCGCAACGTCGGTATGTCCGGAACACCTAGCCCAGGGTCATCAGGGACGCGCATGACAAGACCACCTTGGGCTCTGTAAACAATGCCGTACTGCACGGGTGATGGACTCACCAGGCTTAGCAGGGTGCTGCGCAGCGCCTGGTCATTGTCGAAATAAAGATACAGGGAAAGATCAGGGCGGCGTACCACTTCATCGGTGAGCAACTCCAGCAAGCGATCACGCTCCAGGCGGTACTCGCGCACACTCGCAAAGCCACTGACCAGCATACTCATGGTGATTACAATGGCGACCACCATTGCGTTTATTCTTCCGGCTATGGTCACGCTTTCTCACTCACCCCAGACGATTCAGCGCATCGCGCGCCCGTACAGTATGTGTTATCAAGCGCAAAACCCCAAGTCAGCTGACTGCACTTATTGCCCATTTTTTGTAGAGCGGATAAACAGGCCTGTGCTTGAATTGTCGGGTATTCCTGATTGGCACGTACAAACATATGTCTGAATTTCAAATGACGCACGTGGCTCTGGTGGGGGCACGCATGGACTCTTTCGCACCACTGGGTTTTCGCAACCGGTCAGACCTCACGATGAGCCGAGCACTGCCGCCTGCAGGTCCGCGACCCTGTCAACAGCAGGATCGCCCAGCACTGAAGGCGCAGCTAGCGTTAGAGCTGCCAATCTGGGTACACAACTGTATTTGCGACCGGCAATTCCCGGCGCGGGAACGTCTCAGCATGCACCTGAGGAAATTTGAAGGGGAGTTGCGTGACAATCGAAACAATGAAGTGATTGCCACAGTGCTCAATTGCGGTTTTCGCAATCAACAAATGAATCCTCTTGAATTGCCAGACAGCATGCCGCTGCGCCAACGCTGCAACATGCTAATGCACCTGGGTCCATGGCAAGAAGCCTACCGGGAACTGGAACGGCAATTTACGGCTATTCTGGCGTCAGAGGTCAATCAGCTTGACCTATGGCTGGCGTCATCACGGACCGAAATTGACCGCGATGTCGCCATATAGCTGAATCTAAATATCGGCTGGACGACGCTCTGCTGAGGAGCTGCCGGTCACCATGCGCACAGTGCGCTGGCAGGTATCCAGCCAGGGCTGGACCGTTTCCGTTTTCAGCGCTCGCACATAACCGCCATCGCTTTTGCAGGAAATGCTGGTTTTGTTTGGCGTCCAATCACCCTCTTTAGGGCGCGGCTTCCGTGAGCTGTAATACCAAAGCCCGCGGCGGTCCTGCATGATGTAGTTGGCATCTTCCGGAAGGAAAACTTTCTTGCCTTCAATGACTGCGAACACTTCCAGTTCGCGATCGGGGCTTCCGTTCAGTGCTGCTGTAGGTGTAATCGTCAACATGGCTGACTCCCTGCATATTATTGTCCAATCCCTCGAAGGTGGCCTTGTCCAGGTACACTGGCCGCATCCACCGCACACAGGCTCCTGCCCACGTGTTACCAAAGTTATAGGACGGAAAGGGAAAGAGAGCAATGTGAATTTGGCCAAAATTTTAGGCAATTAGTCAGAAATGGCATTTATTGGCCATTTTTTTACACAAAAACGCGAATTTTTGGTTTTTTAAAGATTTTGATGCCAGAATTTTAAGCGTTAACTCTGTATTAAGCGGATATGAGGTGGAGAACCCGGATCAGGCTCCAACGGTGTCAGCGGCGGCGGCCCTCCATTAGCGACCAGTTCGGAGGCTTGTTCGACGGAGTTCATTAGCATGTGCAGGGACAGTGATGCCCTGGACTCCTGACTACCCAACATGGCCTGAATCGCAAACAGCTCTTGCTCAGGTAAAAATCCAAGCATCATGGCATTGGTCAGGTAATCACGAATAATCTGCCGATTGACCTGATCCTGTAAATACACCTGGTAACCCTCGTCACCAAACACCCGCAACAACACATCCCGGTCACTCGAAGCCAGGTCTGCTGACGTAAACGGTGGGGTATCGCCGAACGCATCTTCAATCTGTGCAACCACATTATCCAATTCCAATGCTATTACTCCACTGCAGCGACCTCTCAGGCGGAGGCCGCAGAATCCATTTCTGTCGCCAAACCCTGCAATGCGGGCAAGTCCGGCACTTGATAAGTTTGTCCGTCAAGCTCAAATGCCGCCAGAGAGCGCTCCTGCACAGCCTCTGGCTTATCCTGGCATTCGCTTTCGTCAATATGCCTCACGGTCAGCCCACTGCCGCGCAGCGCCAAACCCCAGTAGTCGCAACCGGAGCCGCGCACACCCAGAATAACCGCGATCAGGCCGGTACCATTTTGCGCGTCCCGGAACGGCAGCTTGCCCTGGGCCCCAAAATCCATCACGGGGATACTCAAACCGCGCCACTGAACGCAAGCAGGGGCGGTTTCACCCTGAGCAGGCAGAGTCAGTATTTCTGCGAGGCAACTCTGTGGGACGGCCCACCGCCTGTTAGATGCACAGGGCAACAGCACACACATTCGCTGTTTTTTCTCGCTCACAGAATCACCTCAGCCCAACTCAAGACGGTGTCCCGTCAACTCATTGATCTGACCGATCAACATGCGGAAATTAAAAGGCTTACCCATGTATCCATTACATCCAGCCTCTTCCGCCAGGGTGCGGTGTTTCACACCGGTACGAGAGGTAATCATGATTACCGGAATATGACTGTAACGGGCTGACTTACGAATTTCGCGCAGGGTCTGGATACCATCTTTCACAGGCATTTCAACATCCAGCAAAATCACATCGGGCAGATGCTCGGTGGTATTAAGCCAATCGATAGCGACCGCCCCGTTCTCCGCCGTGGCTGTTTCAATCCCGACGGTTTCCAGTTGACTGGTGGCAACCATGCGTTGCGTTCGCGAGTCGTCCACCACCAGGGCCAGGAATTTTTCTTCCTCTGGTTGATCGGCTGGCACTGCCGTGCCCTGCCCTTCCTCAAAGCAACTGACCAATACGTTCAGGTCAAGCGCAACCACCGCTTCACCATCAGCAGTGGTCGCGGCCCCGGCAACGCCGGGCACGGATGCAAACTGGGCCCCCAGCGAGCGAATAACAAGCTCCAGGGCTTCCTCTACGTCATCAATGGCGATAGCCATGTATCGAGCTTCAGAGCCTGCGATAATCACCGGCAAGGTGTTACGCCAGGTTGAACGCTCAGGCAAGTTACCACTGTTACAAAGCGTACCTAAATATGCAGGCTCACAGGCCACACCCGACATCTGCAACTTTTCGCCACTCTCTACAGCGGCAAAAAATGTTTCAACGGGCACTTCATCCACCGACACCAGCCCACCGAGGGGTATCGCATAAGAGTTGTCTCCGGCGGTGACCAACAAAGCACCGTTCACCGTCACATTAGAGGGAATCCGGATATGGAAGGACGTGCCCTTGCCCACCTCAGACTCGATCTGAATATCACCACCCATCTGTTGCAGTTCACTGAGCACGATATCCATGCCTACACCGCGTCCTGAAATTTGACTGAGAGCGGCGGCCGTGGAAAAGCCTTTGTGGAATACGAGTTTCAAAGCCTCTTCGTCACTGAGCGCATAGGCGTCGACTTCCAGTCCTTTGCGAACAGCCGACTCGCGCATAGCCTCGGGATTGATCCCACGGCCATCGTCCGACAACACAATGACCGAGTCAGCGCCGGACATACGCACATCAACAGTAATCTGGCCTACAGAAGGTTTTCCCTGCGCCTTACGATCTGCGGAGGACTCGATACCGTGATCCAACCCATTGCGCACCATGTGTTCGAGAATCGTTTGGCAGCGAGCGTAGTCATCGCGATCCAGAGTGCCAACCTCGTTGCTGACGCGGAAAGCCACCTCTTTACCCAGGTCATTACTTACGGTGCGCACTAATCGTCTTAGACCAGGCATCAAACGCGACACTGGAATGACTCTGGCGGCACGAATAGAAGAGCCTATTGAGCCAATAACAGTGGCCTGTTGCTTCAGCAACGCCTCGGCCTGCGAATTATGCCGACTGGCCAGTTCAATAAGATCAGCCAGATCTTCCACTCCCTCGCGCAAAATATTAGCCGCTTCCTGAAGCTCGGTGTACTGATCCATTTCCAGGGCGTCCAGCTCTGCAGAATGGGCACTGCCGCGAGCCGTAACATTAAAAAGCGCGCGGTCTGCTATGTCAGCGATGTGCGCACGTACGGAAGACAAACGACCCTGCAACTCAGCAGACGCGCGCTTATTACGAGTTGTGCTCTGCGCCGTGCGAACACCCAACTGCTGGGCCTGATTAGTCAAATTCAACAACAGGTCCAGTTTCTCGGAGGTAATGCGCACAGACTGCTGTGCAGCCAGGGCACGTGCACCTTCGTCCGCCAATTTTTTGTCTTCTTTCTTGCGAAGAGAATCAGCTGCCGCCTTTCTTGCCTGCTCAGGATCAGACTGCAGCGCCGGTTCTGGCGTTGCATCCTCAGCAGTTGGCACAACCACTTCGGCGGTCGCAGTTTGTTTTTCGTTTGCAGCCGCTGCAGCCATGCCACCGGGAAATTCGCTGAGAATATCCTGGCGATTGCCCTGCACAAAATCCATGCCGCGAACGGCCGCGTCCAGCCAGGCGTTTACCACACGGAAATATCCCTGCTCTTGCTCTGCGGCTGGACGAGCCACAGATTCTAGCAATGTTTCAAAATTATGAATCAAAGTGCCGTAGTAATGCAGCCCAACGCCCTTGGCAATACCTTTGATCGTGTGCAGGATCCGGGTGACCTGAGTATAAGCGGCATCAGATGCAACCTCAGCTTCCCAGGCGCTTATCGCGTCTTCAAGCTTTTCCAGCTCCGACGAGCCCTCTTCAATAAAGGCGTCCAGAAATTCCGCGAAGATTTCGCTTCCGCCAGGACTGCTGTAGCTAAACTTGATTCCCTCAGGAATACACCAGGACATGTCTTCGGTTGCATCGCTTGACAGTGCAGCGACGCCAGGCAGCTCATCGAACTGAGGCGCAGTATGCTCTACAGCTTCCGGGGTAGCTTCAGCAAACTCTTCAAACTCTACGCCACACACTTCTCCTGCAGTCTCAGTCTCCACACCCAGATCGCTGAATACATTATCAATGTCTTCAGGAGACACGGGAGCCAGTTCATCCTTTGCCGCACTGAGCTCGGCCTCAAACAGGTTCTCTTCGAACAACTCCAGCGTCTGTTCATCATCTGCAACGAACTCTTCTGCAAGAATTTCTTCAACAGCCTCTGCCATGTCTATTGGACCATCGCCAGCAGATGCATCAAAGTCCAGGTCAAAGTCAGTATCACCAAGTTGGTCGAAAATGGCCTCGTATTCATCAGTGGCAGGAGCCCAATCCTCTGCGAGAAGCTCCGCCTCTGGAGCATAAACAAAGCTCTCACTCTCAAGCTCGGCGTTTGGCACCTGGGTTAACTCTGGCTCTGCCAGTTGCACCGGAGAAACCTCTAGGGCGCCCTCAAGCAACAAACGATTACAAGTCTCACCGTTACTGGCATCAGTCAGGCGCAGCAAAATTGCATCGCGCTGCGAGACATCCAGCTCTGCCAGCGCCTCGGGTACTTGCGTACAAATGTGTGAGAGAGGCTCATAACCTTGCTGCAGTGCAAGCTGGGCCGTTTCAGTGTCGGCCGCCACCGACACATCCGCCAGAACCTGATCGCCATCGCGTCCCATGACCGCCAATCTGGCCGCAATCAAAGCATTAAGCTCTTCCATTAAGCCAGAGAGACAGGGCGTGATCACGGCCATCACATTTCCGCCAAAATCATCCATGGCAACAAAATCTGCATGCAAATCCAGGTCGCTGTCTATGTTCGCATCTGCTGCGAACTGATCATTAATGGCTTCGAGACTAAGACCTTCAAAATCCTCTTCACTAATCGCCAAATCATGTCCGGCCGCCAGGAAGTCATCAAAGTCCTTGTCGTCATGAGGAAGCTCGTTACTGTGCAAGTAGTCAGCAACATCCGCGGGCGGGGGCGCTGCAACAATCTCCTCAATCACAGGATCCTGAACTTGCGCGGGTGGCTCACTTTCCTCGGCAGGCTCCGCGGGCTTCTTCACCCGTTTGACCACGAGATAAGAGTCACCGATATCGTCGTCATCTTCCAGACCCAGAATATCGCTACCATCCTGCACATTCTCCGCCAATCCCTCAGCTTCCTCATTGGACACACGGGAGAACTCGATGGCCATCAGACCTTCAAAGGCGTCTTCTTCGATATCAGCATTTTCTTCAACGGCACTGTTGGTGTAAATGTCATTGCCGCCCGTTTCTGAAAGCACAATTTCTTCGCCGATGTATGTATCCAGATCATCAGCACCGATACGTCCTCGGGTCATTGGTCTGGCAGCAACCTCTGCTTCAAAAGCACTCAAACTCAAGTCAGCGGTCTGTTTGCTGTCGACCACGAACAGGCTCTCTTCCGGCTCATCCCTATCCAACTCCATCAACCATTGAAGTGTGCGCTCCTTGGAGCTTTCGATAGTGGTGTCAACAGCGGAATCAGCTACCAAGGCGTTTTCGTTGTCAGATTGCACGTTGATTCTCCATTTTCATTGTTTAGCCAGACCCCTACTGTCCCAGCGTTTCGGAGACGGGTGCGTCGTCCGCACCTCCGTGTACATTTTTTTCAACCTGGGATAAACCCTCGGCGATATCTTCCTGGCCACTCTCAGCGAGGCGAAATGCACGATCAGTTAACAGCCGAACATGACTGGGATCCCAAGCGTTTTCTTCCTTGTAGGACATCACCAGATTAGGCAGTGCAGCGACTACTTCTTTGAGAAGGAACTCAATCGCAGGCGATACTTTTAAATCCCCATCCAGAACCCGGTCCAGCATATCCTGTACAGACCAACCCAACTCACCCAGAATATTGGCACCTACGGCGCGGCCATTGCCTTTAAAAGTATGAAAGTGGCGACGAATCTCACGCAACATTTCCTGATCTTCTCGTTGCTGCAACCACAGTGGAGTGAGACGGCTGATTTCCTGAACAATTTCCTCAGACTCTTCTATAAAGACTTCTCGAAATTCAGCGGGAACCTCAGCGTCTTCAACGTAATTTTTAGGTTCAGTCCAACTGGTAGTGACGACTTCGGCACCGTCTGATAATCCCGCTGCATGGTCATCCAGTTGGGCAGCGCGCTGCTCTGCGATCGCCAACATATGGGAAGTATCGTCCAGCGGATCGGCAATTGATCGCTGTAGGTGAAGCTCTAATTGAGCAAAAGCCTCTGCGAAACAGCGGAAAGCATCGTCCTCCCTGACTGCACCGCCTTTGCTGGCTGCTGCCAGCCAGAGCTGACAACGCTCGATAATCTGAGCCTCCCGCTCCATGCCGGCAAAGCCCAAGGCACCGGAAATTTCCGCCAGTAGCTGCAGGGACATATCGATCGCTTTGCGATCGGATATGGTTTCCTGCTCATTGAGAAATTCCTTGGCTTGAATAAACAGTAAATCAAGATCCGGCTCACCAGCATCTGCATCGCGCACTGACTGCCGCAGCGCCTCATACCCTTGATCAGTTTTATTGAGATGGCGATTAAGCGCCACTGTCAGCCGCAGCGTTGACTGCGGGTCATTGGGTTTTCGTGCCAGGGCGCTCGCCAATTCCTTGCGACGAAGAATCTGGTGCATGTAGTTTTCAACCAGGCCCATATGGTTAAAAGTCGCCGTAACCACACTTTCTCTGAGCTCAAATTCACGGCTGGAAAATGAACTGCAAAGCCCGTGCTCCAGCTTATGCTCGATATCAAGCTTCACACCTACGATACCGCGGATTATATCGTTGATTGCCTGGTTTATCTGGGAAGGCGACTCGTTGTAAACACCACCAAACAGTTTTGTCAGACGATCCTGCACCGAACGCAAGGAATCTGCATGGGCCATCTGTCCCGCCGCTTCCAGTCGATACTGGGTGGCTTCTATGCCATCTAAAGTCTTGGGGTCCAACTCAATATCTGCAGAACGCGCAGCCTCGGTGAGGTCTAGGGAGCTAAGATAATTTTCAACTCCATTCAGCCGCTCCAGGGCTGAACTGAGCGCTGTCACCAACGCATCCATGTGAATCAGACCACGATTAGCCTCTTCGAGCGTGTTGTCATTAATTGAAAAGACTTGGCGAATCCGGGCAATATGCACAGGCTTGGCTTGGCAACTGGCAATGTAAAACAACATCTGCTGCTGCAGGTTGTCGTAGTCAACTGACTCATCGACTTCTACTCCATTTTCGCGGGCATACTTGATCATGAATGCGCCGGACTTGAATATCTGCGCGATACATTCGTCAGGAACAATCAGGCCACCGGCCATACCTTCACAAATACCCACCATTGTGAACCAGAAGCGCTCTGGCTCAGTACCAGAGAACATTGTCTGCATGCGACGTGAAATACGAGCGACGGTTTTCATGCTCTCGCCAACATTTTTACGACGCAGGGCCATCTTGGCCATTTCAAGGTACAGCGTGAGCATCACATTCGCCCGCTCTCGCACTTCCTCAGAATCTTCTGGTGTGCCATCCACAGTGATGCCGCGGCCCTCAGGAATATTCATTTGGAAGAAGAAAGCTGCGGGCCTGGGCCTCTCGCCTATCCAGCGTCGCAAATCATTGACGTGCTGTTCCAGTCCATGGCCAGTGTCTGCTCGCGCGTTTTCGGCGTGAGCTAGATAGGCTGGCAACACTTTAAGCGCTTGCATCAGTCCACCCATGGTCAGTTTTTGACGTTCACCGACGACCTTGTCTTTGTAGAGATAGTTCAGACTGCGTTCCATCTCCAGCGTCAGCATTTCACCCTTGCCCATACCCAGCGCCCTGAGCGTGGATGTAATCTGGTGAACTGCCCACATACACTGCAGCAGAGGCTTTTTTTGGCTTGTATCGTTGCTGTATTCGACAAGCGAAGCTTCGGCATTCTCTGCTTGCTTGTTCATCAGGCCTACCACCCACTTGAGGGCGACGATATCAGTTTTAATGGCCACTACTAAACCTCCGGTTTTAGTATGCGCAAAGACGCGGCATAGACCCGCGCGGCTTTTTGCTAATTCTTATACTGAAGCCCGTTTCTTTTGCTGTGCAATATCCAGAGCACTCATTTCTTTTTCGCGGTAGCCCTGGTTGGCGGCACGGATGTTATCCAGGCCCTCAACATCAACACCGCTTGCAGCCTGATAGGCTGAATCGTTATCGATACGGAATTGACCAAGATTGCTGGCAGCACTGCGCATCGATTGCTGAAGCGAATTCACGCCCTTTTGCGCGACTTCATTCAGTTCAGTGATTTCAAGATTCCGTTCGCTGATTTCTGCCATTGAACTACTCATATGCAAGGCGTTAACCGCCGACTTGCCAGCAGCGTCATCTACATTCCTGATGATGTCGCTGATCGCATCGGAGCCCGAGTTAATTTCCTCCAGCGAACTATCCAGTCGGTCGATATACTCGAGGATGGTAACAACCGTACCCACCGTATTCTCCATACTGGCCAGGTTATCCGCAGACATGTTTTGCAACATGCGTACCTCCGAAATAATTTTTCGACCCTCTTCTTCAGCCTCTCGCAGAAGGTCAGCGATGGATTCAGCAATACCCAGGAACGGCCTGCCATACTCACCGGCTTTCTCGGCCTCAATACGCGTATTAATCGCGACCACTGATATTTTGGTGTTGAGCGCCTGAATATATTCGGCAGCCGCAGTTACTGACTGAATAAGTTCACCCTGTCGCTTGGCAGACTTTGATGTTTCCTGAACAGACTCACGCACATCCACCGAAGCCTTGGACATATCCTTGGTCAGTTCGTAACCCTGAGCAACTTTCTGACAGTTGCTATCGGAAGTCTCAGCGGCCTCCGCGGTGGAAGCTTTAATCTCTTCACTGGTACGCACCATTTCAGTGGCCGTTTCAGTCGAGTCAACGACAGAACGAGTGAGCTCACGTCCTTTATCAACCTGGGCGCGTGCACTTTCTCCAATACTGCTAATTTCCCTGACCGAAGTTTCAAAAGGCGCGCGTATTTCTCGAACCAGTTGACACTGATTCTGGGTCGCGGCATTAAGACCCTGAGCAACACCACTGGTCACAGAGTTGGTTTCTGCGACCGTAACCGTGAGGTCTCCTTTGGAAATATGCGCCAGAGCGCCATTAATTTCGGCAACTCCTTTTGCAGTATAAGAATCTCTTCGGCGCTGACCCAATACCATGGTCACCAGTAGCGCGACAGCGAGTAAACCCGGCGCTACGAAAAGAATGATCAGGTTCCTCGTGTCGTAAAGACGCCCTACCGCTAAACTGGCAATAGCTGGCTGGAGGCTGGCGATTGCATCAATAAGCGGAACACTATTTTCGGCGATGGTTTTACGGGCAGATGCCGCCTGGCGCAACTCTGTCGAGGCGCCTGCGATGCGGTCTACCGAAGTTGAAACACCCGAAAACAAACGAAACGCGTTACTCAACGCCTCAATCGCGGAGGTGTTGTTTACCTTGTTAATTCCAAGCAGCTCATCACCTCGGGTCAAGCCCTCGATAATCCGGAAGAAGTCGGCTGCATCTGTGGTGAACTGGTCGGCAGCGACCTGACTATCAGCATTGCCAACCAGGATGCGGTCGATATTACGAGCCATACGCTCCAACATCCAGGGCGCCTTTTGCGCTGCCACCAGCGTTTCTGGAGAGACTCGCTGGCGCTGTAACACGGTGACAACCGATGACAGCTCGCGCTGCATGGGTTTCATATTTTTTTCCAGCTCGGTAGCAACACCGCGAACAAACACAATACGTGGAGCTGCTTCCAACAGTGTCTGCGACGCACGCTTGACCGGCTGCCAATTCAGATCAACGATGCTAATTTCGTCATTAAGCTCAGGCGCATCAATAAGCGCTAATTGCGCCTCGAACTGAGCCTCCTGGTCAGCGAGCTCGATAAAAGTCTGCTCGTCGCCTTGCTCTGTCGCCTGGACGCTTATAGCAACCTGACGAGCCAGGCTAGCCAACTCATCAGTGGCGGTGCCGTAGTGACTTTCGTGCCCTGACTCTTGTTGTATGATGAAAAAGCTGTAGGCCACTCCTCCCAGACAGGCCAGAATACCCAGCCCCATTAACAAGGCGCGCATTTTGTTGGCTCCAATTTTTTCTGTCTTAATCATTGGTCCGTTCCTCGGGTGAATCAGGGTCATTAGCAGCAGCGTTAGATAAGTCGCTGTCCGCAATCAATTTATCGATATCAAGCACCGCCAGCACGCGATCCTGGTCGGGAAAACCGCCCATTGTGTATTCGGCAAAATCGGGATCGGTGGTCACTGTCATGTCACGAGTTTCCACCAAAAACTTCATATCCCGCTCTAATCCGCTCAGGGTAATACCGAAATAAAAGCCAGGGCGGCGCAATACCATGCAGTAATCTCGCACGCGGCCGCTGTAAGGTCGTTTGCGGAAAAAAACATCACCGCTGATGATGGGAATAAGCCCGCCCATGTGCGAGCCCACACCCTGAACCCAGGGTTTGGTACCGGGAATAGCCATCACATTGGGTGTTTCAATAATTTCCTCAAGCTCACCTTCACCTATTAGCAACGGGACACCAGCAATACTCAGGCAGGTGCCCACCCACTCCATTCGCTCCAGATCTTGCACTGGGGCCTCCACCGCATCCTCACGAAAGCGTTGCTCGAGAGCATCCAGGGACTGTATAGCCGAAGGAGCCATGCGATCAGGCAGCGCGACGCTGCTTGGTGTGGTTAAAGATCAATTGACGCAAAACGCTCTCAGGGGGAATTTTAGTGACATGGGCTGTTGCACCACGAGCTTGCCCCTTGGCGATATCAAAAATTCCATCTGATGAGGAGAGCATCACCACCGGCGTGTCCCGGGTGTCTTCCGCATTGCGGATCAACGTACAGGTCTGGTATCCGTCCAGTTCCGGCATAGTAATATCCAGGAAGATCAGGTCTGGCTTGAAGCGACGCAGCATACCCAGGGCTTTGTAACCGTCCTCTGCACACTCGACCTCACAGCCCATGCCTCTCAGGGTGTGGGACATCATCATACGAATCGTCTTGGCATCATCTACAATGGCGATTTTTACGCCGCTGATGTCCATCTCTTCGGTTTGTTCGTTCATTACTGCCCTCACTTCGTGTCAGTAGTGTGAGTTTTCACATGGGTTATAGCTCCGACAGTATTTCAGGCGGCGAAATCTACCGGCAACTATAAACTGGAGATTTGTGCAGAAAACGGAGGGAATCGCCTTGCCGAGCGCCCCTATGGGCCGCAAGGGGCAATATGGCGGCGAAAATAAGGGCAATGCTCCAGAAATTACGGAAGATCACTACCAACTAGAGAAAAGGACGCTACTCGCTCGGAAACATACAATTCTTGAAGGGCTCCAGGTGGCCCGGCTGAAAGTCCTGCATTTCATAGATATTGAACTTGTGCATCAAGCCCAAACAGCGCTGGAAAGCCTTGTCAGCGTCATAGGCGGAAGGCGGAATCCCGTACTCATCAGCCAACTTGGCAAAAATCAGCGAGGCAATTTCACGGCGAGCCTGATCCTCGCGGTACATCGCGTGATTCACCGGTGAGGAGACCACCGGCGCGCCATAAATCAAAAATGCCTCCCAGCGCTCAACACTTTGGCCCTCACCTAGTTGCGCGACCAGAAAAATAACCATATTGCGAAGATCGCTGCGGGGAGGTAGTACGTCTTTTTGCAACCACTTTCTAATCTCCGTTTCCCGCCACTGTGTATTAATGGCCATAACGCCAAGCACCCTGCCCTCAAACTGACTGGGGGCGACCCCCGCCAAGTCCCAGAGCATGTTGAGACGGGCTGAAAACCCAAGACTGGAGGGCAGCTTATCCTGTGACATTTCAGCGTACTCCCTGGCACAGTCGTCCAGGCTTTTACGGTGTTCCGCCATGTTTATTTATCCTCTCTAAACGCTCTGTAGCAGCTGTTTAACCCGCTTTTGATAGGTCGGTGTTGAAACGCCCATCACCCGGGCTCTATCGGCAACATTTAAGTCACCGCCTTGCTGCATTAACAGCGCCATGAGTAAATCCTGCGCCAATTGCTGCGGGGCCTCCTCCTGAGGTGATGACCCCGCCACCCACTCGCGGATCAATCGGCGACTCTCCTGCCAGAGGAGACTTGCTTCGCGCTGTTGCTCACTTTGCCTGACCTTGGGCATCCAGCGGCCAATATTACGGCTACGGGTGCCCAAATACTCCGCTGCGCCCCGGGGATCACCGCCACAGCGGTCCAGAGCAGCTTCAATAATCTCATCATCTAGCCACGCCCCCAGTGGGTGCAGGGTGTCCGTCGCAAGAGAAGCCGCAAGCGATTGTCCCAAGGTCATGCGCAGTTCTTCCAGAAGCGTAGGGGCATAGTACGACTCAGCCAACTCTTCCTCTTCATGTCGCGCCAGGAACGGACGTTCCTTAGCGGCGGCGGCCTTGCCGTCAGCCGAGATCCCAATGAACAAACCCAAGTCCACTGGTGTAATCCACTCTTTGTCGGCACGCTCCAGCGCCGCGGTGATGACCGAGCGCATCTCACTGATGTTGCCGGCCCAGCCATGCTGCAAGAGCGCCTGCTCGGCATCGGGGGTATACCCCGACACGCGTCGATCAGCCAGCGTACTCTCCTGTTCCAGTATTTTATGTGCCCAACGCAAGACCGCCCGTGGACGCTCCCTCAAGGGCGGCACAATAATGGGGTAACCCGCAAACACGCTGGCCAAACGCTCATCCAAAACACCCTGGGCCACCAGTGCCTCTAAATCCTCAGGGAACAGCGCCAAGTAGCGATTGGCAGCCAGGTAGTGGCTGCCCCCGTCATCACTGGAGATTCTTGATGCCAACTGCCTGGCCAGTCGACTCTGGGTTTCCCGGTGTAACAGCTGCGGCGACTTGAATACCAGCAACCTGCCTTGACCTTGTTCCAGTTCGCGACTAATCCGAGTCCATGCCTCATTGCGATTACGAAACGCACGGCAATCCAGGCGCACTAGTGCCTCCGGTGCACCTCCACTCTCAGCGTGAATAACCTGGGCTACATACATTTTCCCCGTGCCCTGCTCACCGATAATGGCAACTGGCATATCAACCTTTGCCAAAAAAACCGCCTGATCGATAGCGCCCTCCATGTTATCCAGCACATAGCCTTCAATGCCCTTCTCCATTTCTCGGGGAGTAAGCAAGTGAGACCCCACTTCCTCCACAGACGGTTTGGCAGGCGCATCAGTGTTCGCAAGGGCGGTCGCTATTAGCTGCAGCGCTGCAGGGCCAGGCCGAAAAGGCGAAACCGATTCATCTGCTTGCAATAGCAATAAAGCCCCTTGCATACCTGCACTTGTTCGCAGTGCCAGGGTGAGAACCCCATTGCTGGAGGTCATTGGAGAAGACGCCAGCGCTGCTGCATCCAGGGCGCGGACAGCAACCTGCAATGCGCGCGGCAACCGTTCAACTGAACCTGATTCAATATCTGTCTGGCTACGCACTGCCGCCGAAAGACAGAGCAGCTCATGATGGAGGCCCTGTTTTAAGAGCACTGCGGCAGCAAGCCCTTCCTGTTCGAGGGTAGCCTCCAACACTCGAGCACAGTAGTCGGACAGGCGCCTGGGGGACTGCGGCAGGGCGGTAAGTGCATCGAGGTATCGGCAGTGCCGCTCATCGCGCAATGCATCTCGAAAGGCGCCAGTGGCGTTTAATGAACGAGCAGCCTGGCCCAGTGGATCCCATGGGCTGGCATAGCGTATCTGCTCGACGCTACCCGCCTGCGCCTGCAACAAAGCAGCATTGGCAGCAACCAGCGCACTCAGTGAAGTCTGGCCCTGCAGCCGCTGCGACAGGCCTATACAGGTTCTGGCGTACTGAGCACCGGCGTCACATCCGGCAAGAAACTGATGCAGGTGAGAAGACAAGGCACGACAAACATTCAGGGCTGTATCAGGCTCCAGACCTCGCAGTACGACAGGAATAGTGCTGCCCTCAGGCAAACCCAGCCAGTCTTGCTCCCTGAGTATTTGCCGCAGTCCGCAGCGGAGTTCCATCATCAGGCTCTCGATCTCAGGCACGCCCCAGGCAGGACTGAACTCAAGGTGATCAACCCCCACCACCGCGACAATATCACCAGCGACCACGTCAATCTCGGCCTCAAGCCCCCAGGGGGTGGTCAAAGGTCGCAAAAATAATAGCGCGGCGTTTTTGCCATGCCACTGCTGTGGCATGGTCATGCCGCCCATTAAAAAATCGCCATCTGCGCCGGCTCCCACGATTACTGGTGGCAAGGCTGCAGCGATACCTGCGACAATAAATTGACTAACCACCGCTGAACTATCGGCAGGAATTCCTAGCACATCATGCCAACCCCGACCCTTGACGCCATCCGGCACAGCAAAAGGCAGGGTTCCAAGACACTCAAGAACGAGCTGGCTGTCCCGGTCAATAATAACCAGACAAGCACCGAGATCTCCGTAATGTTCATCAAGCACAGTCACCTGATCCAGTATAGGGGATAACCCCGTTGGGCAGTAGCGAATGGCATACTGCCCGCAATGCGCGTCGATTCGCGCAATGCTATGCTCATCCCCATTGAACACGCGGGACCAAGTCGGAGAAACCGTGAATAAGAAGAAATTGTTCTGGTCGGCATTTGCCGTCCTTGCACTATCGATAACCGTCATCCAGTTCATTCCATCAGAACCGGTTGTTATCCCGTCGCGGCTTCCCGCTGAACAGCGGGAAGCTCATCGGGTGCTGAATTTTGAGGGAATAAGCAATTTTCGCGACCTTGGCGGATACGCCACCACGCAAGGCAGAAAGATCAGGTGGGGTAAGCTTTATCGCTCTGGCAATTTCGCTGAGACTAGCCGGGCAGACCAGAAAGTTCTGGACGGTCTCACCCTTAAAGCCTTGATCGACTTTCGTTCGCTTGCTGAAAAAGAAGAAGAACCCAATCAGTTTGCCAAATCGTCTAAGTTCAAAATCGTCGAGATTCCTATCATGGACGGAGGAGACAATAGTGTCGGTGAAGAAATCATCGCACGATTCGACAGCGGCGATTTTTCTGACTTCGAGCCCACTGCGTTTATGATCGAAGCCAACCGTGAGTTCGCCAAAACATTCACCCCCCAGTTCAGCCAATTCATTCAGGAAGTGCTCAAAGCCAAGGGACAGCCTATCGTATGGCACTGTAGCGCTGGAAAAGATCGCACGGGTTTCGCCGCTGCAATTTTACTGCGAATACTCGGAGTGCCCGACGACGTTATCATGAGCGACTATATGCTAAGTCGCGACTACGCCATCGCCGCCCGCCAACAAGAGCTGAGTCTGGTGCGCCTGCTCCAGGGGAAAGAGGCCGCTGACAAGATCGCCATTTTACTGGGGGTAGAAGAAGCCTGGCTGCAAGCTGCCTTTGATACTATCGACGAACAATATGGCAGCTTCGACAACTACATACACCAGGCACTGGGCCTTGATGATACGGGTATCACCACTTTGCGAAACACCCTGTTGGAGTAAGTTATGGAGTTCACACTGCTTGCGCAAATAGTCACGCTTAGCGTGGTGCTGATATACGTTGCAGCCCTGGTTTGCGCAGTGGAAGCCATACTCAATGGTCGCACTTCCCAAGGTGCTATCGCCTGGACAATATCTCTTCTCAGTTTTCCCATGCTCAGTCTTCCGCTGTACCTGATTTTTGGCCGCAATCGCTTTGCCGGTTACCTTGAGAAAAGAGATGAAATAGAGCGGGAAGCCCAGCGTCTTATCCTGCGTACCAACAGCAGTATTGAAGAACATGTGATCCCCATTGGCAGTGATACTCCGCTCTACACTAGCTTGTTCAATCTTGCTCGAATGCCCGCCACAGCCGGCAACAAGATCGAGCTATTGGTTGATGGCGATGCTACCTTTGCCAGCATTGAGAAAGGTATGGAGCAAGCAACGCAATACATCCTTTTTCAGTTTTATATTATTCGCGACGACGAACTGAGCCGAAAATTGTGTCGCATTCTGGCGGATAAGGCTAAGAGCGGAGTCTCTGTTTACCTGCTTTACGATGAAATCGGCAGTCGCCAATTTCACCGCTCCAAGCTTCGCAAACAGCTATTATTGGCCGGCGTAGAAGCGGAGCCATTCAATACAACCCAGGGAAGGCGCAATCGCTTTCAATTGAATTTTCGCAACCACC
Source organism: Candidatus Seongchinamella marina (assembly GCF_026262685.1). Classification (NCBI taxonomy): domain Bacteria; kingdom Pseudomonadati; phylum Pseudomonadota; class Gammaproteobacteria; order Cellvibrionales; family Halieaceae; genus Seongchinamella; species Candidatus Seongchinamella marina. The sequence continues at coordinate 358,385 of NZ_SHNP01000001.1, read as the reverse complement.
GAAAAATTGTTGTTGTCGATGGCAGGCAGGCCTGGGTTGGCGGTCACAATGTCGGCGATGAATATCTGGGACTGGACAAAAAAGTAGGCCACTGGCGAGACACCCACGCCAAGGTCGAAGGCCCGGCAGTGCTAGGCACTGAGCAAGCTTTCGCGACTGACTGGCTCTGGGCGACAAACAAACAGCTCGAGGTCGACTGGAGCGTCTCAAGAACCGCACCAGGAGAAAGCACTGTACTGGTATTTCCTTCCGACCCGGCCAGCGAATACGAAGAAGCGGGACTCATGTTTCACCAGACTATCGTCGCCGCCCAGCGTCGTATCTGGATTGCCAGCCCATACTTCGTGCCTGACCGCGGCATTGTCGCTGCACTGCAACTCGCAGCCCTGCGCGGCGTAGATGTCAGAGTAATAATTCCCGATGAACCGGACGGCCCGGTTGTGGCGATGGCGAACTGGTCTTTCACCAATGAGTTGATTGCCTGCGGCGTAAAGGTATATCGCTACCAGGGCGGGTTCATGCACCAGAAAGTCTTGCTGATGGACGATCAACTGGCAGGAGTAGGTACCGCTAACTTTGACAATCGCTCTTTTCGCCTCAACTTTGAAATCACTTTACTCGTGCACGACTTGTTTTTCGCCAGAAAGGTGGAGTCGATGCTGGAACGGGATTTTGATCGCAGCAGACTGGTAGTCAAAGAAGAAATTGCCAACAAGCCTGCCTGGTTCACCCTGGGAATGGCAGTAGCGCGACTCTTTTCTCCCGTTCTATAAGCGTTTCCCGCCATGCGGTCAGCGATCGAAGTGACTCTACTCGCTGATACCCATCACGAAAATTACCAATAATGCAGGTGGCACCACAAAACGAATCAGGAAATACCATAGCTGGTGACCCACGCCGTTTTTGATACCCAACTCATCAGCAGAAATTTCTTTAGTGATAACCCAACCTGCAAAGACAGCAATCAATAGCCCACCCAGTGGCAGCAGAATCTGATTAGAGAAGTAGTCCATGATGTCGTTGAAATTGCGACCGCCCATAGATACGCCGCCAATCACATTGTAAGACATCAAACTAATGATGCTGAGCACCGCAATTGAACCCACGACAATCATCGCACTCTTATGACGAGAAATACTAAAACGTTCTTCCACCCATGAATTCACTGACTCCACCAGGCCCACCATGGAAGTAATTCCTGCCACCGACAACATGATAAAGAACAGAATACTGAAACCATAACCTCCGGGCATTTGGGCAAAGGCCACAGGCAAGGTCTGGAAAATCAGACCAGCACCGGCAGCGGGGTTCAGACCGTAGTTAAATACCGCCGGAAAAATAACCAGGCCTGCCAGCAGTGCCACCAGCGTATCGGCGACAACGATAATCAGCACCGACTGGGTAATAGAAATTGAGCGCGGCAGGTAAGAACCGTACGTCATCATTCCGCCCATCGCCACACCGATAGAGAAGAATGCCTGCCCTATGGCAGCCAACACAGTTGCCGGACCAATCTTGCTAAAATCAGGCGTAAACAACCAGCGAATCGCCTCACCGAAGCCGCCGGCAAAATAGTTGTAGGTGGCAAGTCCCAGCAGCAATAAAAACATGGCGGGCATCATAATTCGCACCGCGCGCTCGATACCGTCTTTTACCCCCGAATAAATAATATAACCCGTTATCGCTAAACCAACGAGCGTCCAGAACAACATGCCCACGTTGTCCGCCAGTACTCCGTTAAAGGTCGCTTCGGCTATCTGCGCATCGACGCCCACAAACCCCGTGGTAATCGCCTTGTACAAGTACCACAGCACCCACCCGACCACGCCGGCATAAACGATTTCAATAGTGTAGGCGGCCAGTAGGCCCATTCCACCAACAACTTTCCAATGACGGGAGCGATGGGTTTCACCGGCTACCACTGCCATGGCGTTGGGCGGACTGCCCTTACCACGCCGACCGATCAGCAGCTCGGCCATTAATATAGGAACACCAATACCAAAGGCGCAGGCGAGATAAATAATAACGAACGCTGCGCCACCGTTCTCACCCGTTACATAGGGAAAACGCCAGATGTTGCCGAGGCCGACAGCGAAGCCCACCGATGCCATCAAAAATGCAAACCGAGATGACCAATGTTCGCCAGCAGGTCCAGCCATGGTCTATGTCTCCAATTATTGTTATGTGTCGGCTCAGTCTACAGCGGTAGAGTAGCCTGTTCCAGCCAGACTTTGGCTGAGCCCTGCAGCAGAGGCGCAATCTGTGTCGCCACGAGGGCATGATAGTTGTCTATCCACGCGCACTCATCTGCAGTCAGTATGGAACGGTCCAGCAACCGTCGATCAAAGGGCACCAAAGTGAGTGCTTCAAATTCGTAAACGAGAGTCTCACCAGCGGCTTGAGCCTCGCGAACAACCACTAGGTTTTCGCAACGAATACCAAAGCAGTTGTCACGGTAGTACCCCGGTTCGTTGCTAACGATCATTCCCGGTAGTAAGGCAAAAGGATTATGGGCTTTGCCTATGCGCTGAGGCGCTTCATGCACGCTGAGGAATGCCCCAACACCATGGCCGGTCCCATGATCGTAGTCGAAGCCCTCTCGCCACAGAAACTGCCTGGCCAGAGCATCCAGCTGAGTGCCTGTGGTTCCTGCGGGAAAGCGAGCTTGATCAAGAGCGATATGGCCTTTGAGCACCAGGGTAAACATGCGACGAATATCCTCTCCTGGATCACCGATTGCTACCGTTCGCGTGATATCCGTAGTGCCGTCCGTATACTGTCCGCCGCTATCGACCAGGTACACGCTATTCATCGTCAACTGTCCGGGAGTGGCCACGTTCAAGTGATTGTAGTGGCACATAGCAGCGTTGCCCCCGGCAGCAGAAATCGTATCGAAGGACGGACCATGATACTGATCACCTTCCTCCCTGAATGCGCCCAGTTTGTCTGCCAGAGCCGCTTCGTCGTGCAGTATGCCGCGGTCCACTTCCGCATCCAGCCAGGCCAGAAAACGAACTTCGGCTACTGCATCCCTGCGATGTGCTTGCCGCGCGCCTTCGACTTCTACCGCATTTTTAGCGGCCTTGGGCAGTAAAACAGGGTCTGGAGCGGATACCAGTTGAGCACCGCCGGCCTCCAAAGTCAGCTGAGTCCAGGCATTCGCACTATCGGGATCGGCCAACAGACGTTGGCCTGAATAGCTAAGCAAAATTTCCTGCGCGGCGCTTTCGGCCAATATTCGCACGCCCTCTCCAACGTGGGCGGCAAACCCCTCAGGGATACGACCGGCATCGACAAATACCGTGACGTCACCCTTCGTGTCGAGCAAAGCAAAGCTCTGCAGTATGGGCAGACAGGGAATATCCGTTCCGCGTACATTCAACAGCCAACTCACCGAGTCTGGCGCAAATATCAATGCTGCATCGGCACCCTTGGCGGCCACATCGGCAGCGATACGCCGACGCTTTGCAGCCGAAGAGCTGCCGGTAAAGGCCTCCTCCAACAATAGTGCTGGCCCAATCTTCGGTTCAGGCCGGCCTGACCAGCAGTGGTCGATCACATTGTCAGTGTCTGCAAGCAGATTTAATCCAGCCGCTGCCAGCGTCGACTGAGTGCTTCGGTACCAGTTCAAACTATGCATTCGGGGGTCGCAAAGCACGCGAGCGCCGTCGCTAAGCTGGTCAGCAATCCATTGCGCATGAGGTTCCTTGATTAAATGGCAATACTCAAAGAGCTGGGAATCAACCTCGTTACGTACCTGAACGGTGTAGCGACCATCGACAAATATCGCCGCGCGGTCTTGCAGAATTACTACTGCTCCCGCTGAGCCGGTGAAACCGGAAATCCACAGCATGCGTTCATTGTGAGCGGGGATGTACTCGCCGAGGTATTCGTCAGCCCGAGGCACAATCAGGGCATCACAGCCGACTTCCGCCATTCGGGCGCGAACAGCTTTCAGGCGATCAGCAATAGCATTCATAGAATATATTCCGGTGCAAATTTGGCGGCAAGTGTAACCGAAATCTACACCGGAAGCAGTGCTTGAGAACAGAGGGCGAAGCGGCGTTCGCCCCCGAGGGTTTTACTCTTCGTAGAGATCGAAATCAGACTTGGAGATACCACAGTCGGGACATTCCCAATCCTCAGGGACATCTTCCCAGCGTGTGCCGGGAGCAATACCATCAGCAGGCAAGCCCTCGGCTTCATCATAGATGAAGCCGCAAATTACACACTCGTATTTCTTGAAATCATCGTTACTCATTCATTTATTCCATAGTTGTTGAATTGCTGAATTATAAGACAGGACAGCCTATCGCTGCGACCTTGCTCCGCCTGATCTACTGAACCAGCGACTAAAGGCTGCCCTTGAGTCTGACCCGATAAGTATCACCCTCAGGAATCGCTAATAACTGCAATGCCTGTCGCAGTTGTGGGTCATCAAGCCCAGATCCCGATAACTGTACGTCGACGCTGTAATTTTCCTGATCCAGTATAATCGGACCATTGGCCTGAAGATCTCCGGCAAGGCTGATGACCTCTCCGGCGAGACCACCGCTGGCCAAGGGTTGAACATCGACCGCATAACTCCCCAACTGGCGACTTCCCTGGGGTGACATCCAACCACCATTCTGCCAGACGATTCGCCCTGTAGCGCTCTCAGGGTATTGGTTGCGAATAGTGATTTCCTCAAACTGCATGGCGATATCTCCCACTAGTCCGACCGGAAGATAATGCTGCAACAGGGCAGCATCAAGCAACAGGTCAACATCGCTAAATTCGATGTCGTTGCGCGAGTGCAGAGTTGCCACAGCATTGAGGGTTTGACGCCCCCAATGACTACTAATTTCAACGCGGGGGGCGAGGACCACGAGCGATAGGGGGCTGAGACTCCAACTGCTGGCTCCAAGATGAAGCCACCCGCTGCCACTCTTCACCAGCACGCGACTTGCCGTGCCCTCCCATAAGCTACCGCTGAGTCCCTGAAGAATGAGCTGCTCCGACGGCACTATAGCCAACAAAAGGCGGGCGGGCGCGCTGGCCAATAGAATTAGCAAAAAAAACAGGCCCAGCAGTAAGCTGGGAATGAGCTTCGACCGGCTCATCGCTGGGCCAGTCTTACGGTGGCATTAACCCTGCCAACAGTTCCAGCCGGAGTGATAGAGGTTTCCAGCACTCGCAGGCCCTCTTTGTATTCAACCTGGTACAGCCAGGCAATAAGATCATCAAATACCGCGTTTTCCAGGCGAACCTGCAGCTCTCCGCGACTATTGGGTTGCAGTCGATTTACCTGCAGCTGATAGCTTGAGGTCGACCGGTTAACAAGGCTGGTCAGGTTTAGATTGGTGGAACTGCCGTTGCCAGTCTCACGTAAGTACAATATTTGCGACACCAGCACTTCCACTCGCTGTAGCGATTCCGCTACACCGCGATTCTGCACAACCATACGATCGCGAGCCTGCGACAAGGGCGCGATAAAAATAACGAACGCCAGGTAAAGCGCAACGGCCAAACCCATAATGAACAGGCTCAACTGCTCGCGTTGGGTGAGTCCCATAAACCATTGTTTCATGAACGGTCTCCTACGCGCATTCTGGCGCGAACCCGCTCACCTTGAGCGCTACTGTTTTCCAGCGTCGCCTGCAGGCCTCTCTCGGCTATTCCGGTGCGAATGCGTTCAACAGCCTCATAGTCTGCGGCCAGCAGATTAAGCCGCATCTCCCCCGACTTATCGTTGTAATTAATGCTAACGATGCTGCCATCCGCCGTCGCAACGACTTCACCCACCCGTGCCATCAGGCTGACGAATCCACTGGCTTCGGAGGAGCCGGTCATGGTTTGCAGTTGCCTGCGCAGCTGCTTTTCAGCATCCACTACCGCGCCCTTGGGAAACGCCTGTCGATAACTCGATTGCACAGCACCGCGCAGTGCCAGGTTCTCCTGCTTCAGGTGTCGATAGTCCGACCAGGTTGCGAACAGATGAACCAGAACCGCAACACCGAACAAAACAGCTGCAGCGCGCCAGTGCTGCCACCAGCGCGCCAGCGGCAGGCGCACGGCCCATTCGCCCTGGCGCAAATTCAGGGCGGGGTCTGGTGACTCTGCAATTAGCATAGCGGCATACAAATCACCCTGACGCCACTGAACCCTGTCGCGCAAAGTCTCATCGACCAAGGCAGCATCGGCCTCCTGGTCCTGACCATACATAATAATTGCGGTTGGAGCCGCGCCCTCTAGGGTTAGCGCATGCAGCATCAGCGACAACATTTCCCGCTCTACCGAAAAACCTTCACAAGCACCTGTTCGCACGATAGCTCGGTCACCCTCCAACACCAGACACCATTCATCTTCCTGCCAGGGAAGCAGCAAAGGCTCAGGTAACCATTGAGTCACGCCGGGGTAAGATGCTAATGAGGACTGATAAGCATTCATGTTCTCTTTGCTGCAGACCGCGACAGCAAAATCCAGCCTGTCCAGCGCACAGGTCGCGAAATGCACCTCATCGATATCCTGGCTTAACTCCTCCTCCAGCATAAAGGGCAGGGAAGTGGCCAGATGACGGCGTTCTTCAGCGGCAATTTGCAAACGCAGTAGCCGCGTATCCTCGCCAGGCACTGCAAATACAGGCATTAATTTGCGTTGAGCAATAATACCTCGCAGACTCGCCTGGCCAGACTCCTGGTCAAGCCATTGGGGGCCGTCACTGGATCCGGGCGGATACCAGGCAAGCCGTCCCTCAATCGAACGAATTATGGCGATCTCTCGCAAGTCTCTTCTCTCTCGGATCCAGGTATAAAAATTTTGCCGTCGGTGGTTCTGGAAAGAACGCTAACCTGACGATTTTTTCGCTGCAGCACACTGTACAAGCGCTGGTTCCTGCCGGCAACTTCCACTCTTGCACGCAGCTGGAAATATTCGCTTTGTTCGCCCAAAAGGTCACGCATCTTGGGCATATTGTCTTTGTTACTGGCCAATGATGGCTGATTCAGAAAATCCTCCAGGTCAGCAAACCCGGACTGACAGCGGTAACTTTCCAAAGCCAAACCTTCAGCCTCACTCAGAGGCCTGAGGCTATCATCTGCGCCGATGGAGCGTAATACCATTGCCGGCGCTGTATGAATATTCATAACACCCGGCTGCTGGGGCCAAACGGTCACCCAAGGCTCCAGCAACTGGAATAATTCCGGGCTCAGGCCTTTTACCGCACGCAGCTCTGTCACACTTAGCATAGGCCGATTAGACGCGCGATAAGGCGGTGTCATCCCCGCATAGTAATCGTCCTCAGCACCTTGCAGCCGAGGCTGTGCATCGGTATCCAGCCAATCGCCGATCGACTGAGTAATCGCTATAGCTTCACCTTCCGCCAGTTGCTCCTGCGTGACCGCCATGAGCAAGCGAACAAATTGGGCCTGAGCGGCGGTAAGGCGATTATCACCCTGCCCGGTCTCAGCGCGCTCTGCCAGGTGGTTAAGATTGAAGCGGCCCTGTAAATCTTCCAGTTTTCCCGACAGCCAACCCCCTTCATCCAGTGGATAAGGCACTTCCTCTCTGGCCCAGATTTCATCCAGGCTGTCTTTTGCCTGATCTGCCTTTTTGTCTACGTCATAGTCAGCCAGCAACGCCAGGCTTGCCAGGCCTTCGGCTCCACGCAGATACGCGCGGGACTGCTCTGCAAGAAACACATTGGCACCGCGCTGGTAGACGCGCTCAAAATCACTTTTCATCGCCACGATCAATGCTGCACTCAGCGCAAAGATCAACAGCGCCATTACCAGTGCAGCACCGCGCTCATTAGATGGCAAGCTAGAGTGGCGGTAACGCATAGATCCGCCTCATTTCGCCCCAGTCACTCAATTGTAATGTTAACTCCACAGCCAACGGTGGATTGAGAGCAGCGCCCGGCTGGCTGGTATCAAGCACCCAATTTTCTGGCCAACTTCGACTATCGAGCTCAGAGCTACTGCCCACTGTGTCCACGCTCCCTGGGCCACCCAGAAACAGCACCCGCAGCTCTTGTACTCCTTCTAATAAAGCGACTGCCTGCGTTTTCGTTTCTCCCGCACGGTCTAGCACAGGGTAGCTATCGCGCCACAGGGTTTCTTCCTCAACCCGGTAGTTGACTCGCTGCAATTCAGATCGGGCATGGCCCACCGGATTGTGCCAGCCTCCCCGGGTAAAACTCAGCGGGAAGCGCGCAGCGATCCCGCCCTGAAGAGCAGGCTCCAGTTCGCCGAACTCATCACGGACGGGACGGGCGACAAACTGCTCCAGATCCCGGGAGATCATCATCCAGGCGCGGTTGAGCTGATACACGCGCTCCGCCGTAGCCTGACTACTCTCTACACCGCTTATTACAGTGCTGAGGCTGGTATAGGCTATCGCCGACACGAAGGCAGTAATCGCCAGCGCGATCAGTACTTCCACCAGCGTGAAGCCGCCGTTGCTGGCTGATCTATTCATTGCCCGGCGCTACTTCAATATCGGTTTCAAGATCTGCTGGCAGGAACGCCACCAGACTATGCAGCGGCGCATTAACATCTTCTTCGTCCAGCGCCACGTCGATTTGCAAACGGTAAAACAGAGGCACTTCCGTCAGCTTGCTCTCCATCCACCAGTACCACTCGCGTTCACCCATAGTAACGACACCGGATTCCTTGCCTTTCAACAAATCACCGCGGGCAAACGCCAGAATCCGAACCTCTGTTAATTTATTGGCCGCAACATTGTGTGCAATCGACTTATCGCGCAAATAGCCAGTTGCATCCACCTGCTGCTGTAACGCAAACATCAATGCCGGCAGCGCGAGGGCAACAACGGCCAGAGCAACCATCACCTCTACCAGGGTGAAGCCATGTTTCCTGTGCAGACCGGTCATTGGAAACCTTCTTCGGTGGGTTCACCGCCTTGCAAAGCCCTGAAGTCTCCCAGCAAATTCCACTCGATGCGCCATAGCAGCTCGCCATTATCGCTGGCACGCATATCGAGGGCGCCAGGCAGGGTCTCGCCGCTGGCATAGAGAATAATTTGGGGCTGAGGATTCTGGGTAGTGATCACCAGCGTTTCCCGCTCCTGAACAACACCATCGAGTTCCAACTCCAACTCAATGCCTGAGGGTAAATCACCGGGAGAAAACACATCTTTGCCGGCAGTCGGGGCTTGCCATCCGGTCGGAGTCCGTTCCAGCCAATCATAATGGTAACGCCACTGGCCAGCCTCATCTTCCATCTGCAGCAGCAAACCGTAGTTCATCCCCGAAAACTGGGCTTCATCCAGCGCATAATTAGCGCTCTTCGCTAAACCCTCGATGCTCGCGCGGGCTAAAACGTCCCGGTCACCTGATCCAACATTCAAGGTCACCAGCGATGTTACCAGTACCACAACGAACAGAGTCACCAACAGTTCCAGCAGACTGAAGCCGCACTGCCGGAGACTTTTCACGATGATCAGTCCTCAGATTTCCAGTTGCCGATGTCGGCGTTCTGGTCCTCTCCGCCGGATAAGCCATCGGCGCCCAGGCTGTAGATATCGACCTCCCCGTTTTCACCGGGACTCAAATACAAATATGGGCGCCCCCAAGGATCCAGGGGCAGTTCGGACAGGTAGCCGCCTTTTTTGAAGTTGCGTGGCTCCGGGTCCAGAGAACTGGCCTCTACCAGAGCTTCCAGACCCTGTTCCGTAGTGGGGTAAACGTAGTTGTCCAATCGATAAATCTTCAGTGACGTTTCAATTGCCTTAAAGTCTGCATAAACCTTCTGTACTCGCGCCTCGTCAGCCCGATTAAGTACCGTAGGTGCGACCACACTGATCAGGAGCCCCATAATCACCAGAACCACCAGGATTTCGACCAGCGAAAATCCACCGTTTCTTAACGCTTTCATATCGTTACTTCACCATAGTATTCAAATCAAAAATCGGCAGCAGAATGGCGAGCACAATCATCAAAACCATTCCACCCATGACTACCACCATCAACGGCTCAAACAAGGCCATCATCGTTCCAAGAGTCATTTCCAGTTCCCGCTCCTGGTTATCTGCAGAGCGAGCCAGCATGGTTTCCAACTCACCGCTGGCCTCTCCGCTGGCTACCATATGCACCATCATCGGCGGAAAACGACCGCTTTGCTGCAGTGCCCTGTTGAGACTACTGCCCTCTTGCACTAGTTCTGCTACCGCCTTGCTGTCCTCGCGCAACACCAGATTGGTCAGTACCTGCCCCGCAATGCGCAATGCATCAAGCAGAGGTACACCACTGGCCATAAGAATACTCAGCGTGGAGGCAAAGCGGGCAGTATCGATGGCCGTGACCAATCGTGTCCAGCCCGGGATTTTTAATTGTAATTGATGCCACCGGCGACGCCTGGACTCACTGCGTAACAGCTGCCGCGCCAAAACCACCAATACAATGATACCCAGCAACAACCAAATGCCCCATTCGCGAAAAAAATCGCTGGAGACAATTAGCGCTCTGGTCAGCAAGGGCAATTCCCGACTGGAGTGAGCGAATATACCAATCAGCTCGGGGACCACAAAAATCATTAACGCTACCACCACAGCGATGGCCACACCGACCAGGATGAAGGGGTAAATCATTGCCATCTTCAATTTCTGGCTGGTGTACTGACGCTGTTCCGTATAGTCAGCCAACTGCTCCAGAACCGGACCCAGGTGTCCGGAATGTTCTCCCGCGGCAACCATAGCACGGTACATTTCATTGAAGACCAGCGGAAATTCGGCCATCGCATAGGCGAGGGTATAACCCTCTGAAACCCGCGAGCGAACCTGCAGTAGCATCCCCTTGATCCTCGAACTACGGCTCTGCTGAGCCGCAGCCTGCAGCGCTTCATCCAACGGCAAACTGGACAACACCAGAGTTGAAAGCTGGCGAGTCAGCATGGCCAGGTCTCCAGCAGAAATCCGCGGCTGGAAAAACTGCAGGCTCCATCCAGAGTTACTGGCTGCCGGTCGATTGGCTTCTATCACTTCGACCGGTCGCAGACTACGGGCGCGAAGCTGTCCCCTTACCTGGCGCTCAGAGTCTCCTTCAAGGAAACCCTTGGTGAGTTTTCCGTCAGTGTTGAGCGCACGATAACGATAGGCAGTCATAGTGTTTTAACGGCCTCAAGCCACCGAGGTCACTCGCATGACCTCCGCTAAACTGGTTTCGCCCGTCAGAATGCGTCTGCGTCCGTCCGCTTGCATGGAGGGGTAAGCCTGACGCGCGTGCGCCAGCATTTCCTGCTCGCTGGCGTTTTCGTAGATCATGCCCCGCAGCTTGTCATCCACCTCAATCATTTCATAAATACCAGTACGGCCACGATATCCCGTGTAATTACACTTGTCGCAACCACGGGGGTGGAACAACTGCACTTCCTTCTCGGTTTCCAGCGCAAGCACTTCGCGCTCCGCTTTGGTTGCAGGTGCAGCCTCGCGGCATGCGGTACAGAGTAGACGGACGAGACGCTGGGACATCACCGCCAACAAACTGGAGCACACCAGGAACGGTTCAATACCCATATCTTTAAGCCGGGTGATTGCGCCAATGGCTGTGTTGGTGTGCAGGGTAGACAAAACCAGGTGACCGGTGAGCGAGGCCTGAACAGCGACTTCACCCGTCTCCAGATCACGTATCTCGCCAACCATCACCACGTCAGGGTCCTGGCGTAATATAGCGCGCAATCCCCGGGCAAAGGTCATGTCTACTTTGGTATTGACCTGGGTTTGGCCCACGCCGGGCAGCATGTATTCCACCGGGTCCTCAATGGTCATGATATTTCGAGAGCTTTCGTTGATGTGACTAAGTCCGGCATAAAGCGTTGTGGTCTTGCCCGAGCCAGTAGGACCCGTCACCAATATAATTCCATGGGGACTGTGCAGGTGACGACGGTATGCCTCCAGCACTTGCTCGTTCATGTTGAGCTGTTCCAGTTTCAACTGCCCAGCGGAAGTGTCCAACAGCCGCAGCACCACACGTTCACCATGTGCCGAAGGAATGGTCGACATACGGATATCCACCGCGTGGCCAGCGATACGTACGGAAATACGTCCGTCCTGGGGCACTCGTTTTTCAGCGATATCGAGCTTGGCCATCACCTTCAGCCGGGAAACCAGCAGGGGCGCCAGAGCGCGCTTGGGAGACAACACCTCGGCCAGCACACCGTCGATACGATAGCGCACGCTAAGGCGGTCCTCGAATGTTTCGATATGCACGTCCGAAGCTTCCTCGCGCACGGCCTGGGACAGTATCGCGTTAATCAGACGAATAATCGGCGCATCGTCCGCCGCGTCCATCAGGTCGCCAGACTCGGGAATCTCATCGGCCAGCCGCGACAGGTCGACATCAGCGCCGATGTCCTCTGCCATTTGCACGGCCTCATTATTGTCTCGCTGGTAAGCCACTGTCAGACGGCGCTGAAATTCATCGCTATCCACGCACTCGGTGGTATAAGACTCACCCAGGAAACGTCGCAATTCGGTTAACACCTGCACAGCGGGTTGTCCGTGAGTGAGCACATGAGGACCATCGCTGCTGTCTACCAGCAATACACCCTGCTGCTGGGCAAAGTTGAACGGCAGGCTGCGGTGACCCGGCGACTGCGACAGAGATACCGGTTCCTTTGCAATATCTGGCTCAGACATTACTTGGCCTCAGGTTCCGCAATGCTGGACGCCTCCTTGATCTCCTCCAATTGCTGAATCTGCTCTTCCCATTCAGGCAATACCGGCAGATTGCCGTCATCGAGGAACATCAGGCCCTGCTCGCGACGCAACAGTTGTTGATCGCGTATATAGCGATACTTGTCAGCCGTGGCGCCGTCTAGTTGCGCGTTGTCACGAATAATCGTCGGGCGAATGAAAATAAGCAGGTTGGTCTTGCTGACATCAACACTGTCAGTGCGGAAAAGCCGGCCAAGAAAGGGGATATCGCCCAGAATCGGAACTTTTTGCTGACCGTCCTGCACATTGTCCTCAATCAAGCCTCCCAGCACCACGACCTTGCTGTCCTGAGCCAGAACCTTGGTTTGAATTTTTCTCTCGCTGGTAATAATGTCCGCTGCTTCTGATATCTGCGAAGCACCGATAATGACGTTAGACACTTCCTGCTCAATTTCAAGGACTACCGAGTCTCCCTCATTGATATGGGGCGTCACTGCAAGGGTAATACCAACATTTTGCCGCTCAATTGTTTGAAATGGGTTGGAGGCGCCATCAGAACTTCCCGAGTTGGTATAAGAGCCAGTAATAAACGGCACGTTCTGGCCAACGGTGATAAAGGCTTCCTGGTTGTCCAGTGTCAGCAGACTTGGCGTTGAGAGAATATTGGCATTGCCCTGCGTCTTCAGCGCATTGAGGATGACCGTCATGGTGAGGTCATCATCAACCGAGCCCCAGCCCAGCGAGAGCCCCGGCGTACTAGCCAGGGCACCGGCAAGCGCACCTACATCAAATTCAATGTCATTAGACGGAGTGGCTTCATCGCCATTGTCGGGATTAAGCGCCCCTGCAAGCTGCTGCGCCTGGCTGGGTGAATTGATATTACTGCCGTAAAAGCCACTATCAGTATTAGCAAACAACCACTGCAGCCCAAGGTCCTGGCCCTCGCTAAATGTCATTTCCACGATAATGGCTTCTACCAGTACCTGCGCTCGTCGAATGTCGAGGCGGTGAATCACTGACTCAATGGCTGCCATTTCGTCTGTTTCGGCAGTAATTATCAGGGAATTAGTGCCTTCATCAGCTTCAATTGTCGCCGTCTTGGCGTTGCTGCGCTGCGCCTTGCCATCGGCGTTTTCCAGGCTATTGATATTCTGCATTACCCGGGTCAGTACCTCGGCGATCTCTTTAGCATCCGCGTATTCAAGGTAAACCACCCGGACATTGCCGCTTTGCTCAAGGGGGGTATCCAGGTGCTTGATCAGCTGGCTCATGCGCGCCCGCTCCATCTCATCGCCACTGACCAGCACGCTATTGGTGCGGCTGTCTGCGACAAGCAGTACTTCAGGCTCTGCGCCGCCACTCTGCTTGGCCTCGGACTTATTCAGCTTGTCGAGCATGGCTACGACATCGTCTGCTACGGCATAGCGCAACTTGATAATGTCAGTTTTTTGCACCGCTGAACGGTCCATACGCTGGATAATGTCTTTTATGCGATCAATATTGGCAGATACGTCAGAAATGATAATGGCGTTACTGGGTGCATAAGCTGCCATATGCGCCTGCTGCGGCACCAGTGGGCGCAACACGGGAATCAACTTGGCCGCTGAAATATTATCCAGCCTGATAACCTGAGTCATATACTCATCGCTACCGCGAGGGCCGTCATCGGCCACTGAAACGGGTGATGAACGCGCATCCTTACTCTGAATTACCCGCACCACTCCGCCCGAGCGCACAGCAGTGTAGCCATGCACTTCCAGAATGGAGAGGAACAAATCGTACAGTTCATCCTTGGAGACCGGCTTGCTGGACACCACTTTGACCTTGCCCTTCACCGCCGGGTCCACCACGATTGTGGTGCCTGTGACTTCTGCGACGAATTTGATCAGTTCCTGAATATCTGTCTCTTTCAGGTTGACCGTAAAATCCTGTGCCAGCAGATGACCCGAAGGCAAAGCCAGGCTGAGCAGCAGGGCAAGAAGTGCAAAGCGAATCCGGCGCAGGGTTGAGTTCACGTATGGTCGTCCTATCTTTGTGTTTGCTTTAATCACGTTCTATTGGCTCGACTGCAGGCTGACGCTCAGAGAAACCGATTCTTCTCCGCGCTGAAGGTCAAATACCGCCTCACTGGCGGTACGCATGGTCTGGTATAGCCGCATGGTATTGGCAGGATCATTGAGGTCGATTCCATTGACGCCGGTCACCAAGTCCCCGGATTTAAACCCCAATTGAGAAAACTGCGCCCTGTCTTTTCCCGGTGAAATACGATAACCCAGCAAATCTCCGTTCTGACGCACCGCATTCACCGAAACAACCTCCGCCAGAGACTGTGGATTCTGATAAAGGCGATCCCGATATTCCTGGGCCAACTGGGCAGCTCCCCGATCCTTGCGCTTGTCGACAACAGCGGGGGCTCCGCGGTTGACCGCGACCCGGTCCTTTGGCGAAGGCTGAATCAAGGTGTCCAGCTCATTTTCCTCCGACAAGGTCAGCAACTCATAGGTACCACCATTATCAAGCACCACCTGGCGCCGCATCACTTTGGCTAAGACGACTTTACTACCCACCGGCAACTCATCTTCAACGGCATAGACAGCCTGCTTTTTTTTGAACTCGATAATGGCGTGGCCCAAACCGTCTTGTGTTGACGCCATAACACCGCGCAAAACCAATTGTAATCGCGTTTCCCGGGCGCCCTTTTCAATACCGTCTCGAGACTCCTGGACTGCTGTTAACTCTTCTAAAACAGGCGCTGCCGGAGCATCTGCACTGACCTCGCCAAACAGGTGTCGGGATTGCAACTGCGCAATGTCCACAGGCGCAGGCGCAGCACCTGTAGGAATCTGGCTTACCGGGTTAACCACATCCAGGGTTTCAAGTGGAGTGACATCCGCCGAGGGATACAGCGTCCAGAATAGTTTAACCACAGATAATGCCAACCACAGGCACAACAGCAGCATAATCAACTGCCGCAGGCGGCGAGCGATGGCCGGCTCGGTCACGAAACGTGCAATGGACTCCAGCGAGTTGTTTAATCGCGTCCCGAAATCGCTGGAACTATTAAGCCACTGAGCTGGCAATTGGCACTCACTTGGTTAGAGGAAATAAACTGACCGAGCCAATGCCCGGAATTAAGGTGTAGGGTTGATTATAGGGGTCAGCGGTCAAAGTTAAAACCGCGGTGAGCTGCGAAATTTTCCCGCAAAAATTAGCCAAACCTGAAGATTTTCGCCCGTTAGCCCTGCAACAAATATCTGGCGGTCGCCAGCACCAGTGCCAGACCCACCAATGGATATATCCAGCGACTGATCCGATTGACTTTGTCTGGCTCCATCGGACTGGCAAACCGCTGCAACACCAACGATAACACAGCAATACCACCAAAAATTGCCAGCAACAGTAGAAACAGGTTAGTCATTGTTTTTGTCCTCCATCGGCGCCCTTCCTTCACGCACATCGGCATACCAACCAGAAGGGTTATCGATCTCACCTTCTGCATCTAACGGAGGATAACTCAAACCACGCTCCCTGCAAAAATCCCGCACCCGGGGATGGCCCCACTCGAAAAACAGTCGTTCCCAGCTGGACGCTTCAAGCCTGCATTGCGCATACATGCCCGCCGCCTCTCTCTGACGCTGAGCTTCCGCCAAAATAATGCCTGCCGCCACCGACACATTGTACGACTCCACCATACCCACCATGGGAATCGTAATACAGCGATCCACCCGCTCAAGCGCTATCGCACTGACACCGCGACGCTCAGCGCCCAGCAAAATCCCGGTGGGCAGGGTGTAATCGACTAGCCGATAATCAGTGGCCTGCTCATCAAAGTGGGCGGCAACCAACTGGTAACCACTTGCTTTTAAAGCATCCAAGACCGCCGCTGGATTTTGGTGCGTGTCAACATCTACCCAATGGTGCGAACCCATCGCGGTACCGCGAAATGTCTTGTAGTCTTCTGTCCCAATCACTGCGTGCATACGCTGTATTCCCACTGCATCACAATTGCGAACGATGGCAGAAAGATTACGCTGCTTGTGAACAAAATCAGTAACCACCGTGAGATCTGGCTGTCGCCGATTCAAGACCTCACGCAAGCGGGCAATTCGTTTCGGGGTCAAGTGCCGCTCCTGAGATTCTGCTGGCGACAACACGGGGACAGCAAATGGCGCTCTCTATCGATGGCGCCGGGAGACAGTAGATGGGCATAGTTCACTGAATCGCCTCTTTATCCGCAGCCATCATAGCCACGGGCGATTAATACCGGTTAGCTGATAACGCGGTACGCCTCGGCTATTTGCGCAGAGCTGCTGACCGAGCAATCCAGGTCTTGGAGCAGGCCGTCGCGGAGGCTGTAGACCCAGCCATGTACCGACAATTCCTGCCCCCTGGCCCATGCCCCCTGAGCAATCGTCGTATGACAGACGTTGGCGACCTGAGTCTGAACGTTTAATTCACACAGTCTGGCAAGGCGTTCTTCCTTGTCGCTGATGGCATCCAGCTCATCCTGATAACGAAACTGTACGTCCTTGATATGACGCAACCAGTTGTCGGCAAGCCCATTGTCAGCACTTTCATAGGCAGCCTTTATACCGCCGCAGCCAAAATGCCCGACCACAATAACGTGCTTCACTTTCAGCACCTCTACGGCATACTGCAACACCGTGAGGCAATTGAAGTCAGTGTGCACGACAATATTAGCCACATTCCGATGAACGAATACTTCGCCAGGCAGCAGGCCTACAATTTGGTTTGCAGGTACCCTGCTGTCGGAGCAGCCTATCCATAAATACTCTGGGTGTTGCTGAGCAGCGAGCTTTTCAAAGAACTGAGGGTCGTCTGTTTTTACCGAGTCCGCCCAGGCGCGGTTTTTCTCAAAAAGATTTTCCAGTTTTTTCGCCAAGGTGCATCCTTATACCAGTAGGGTGGCAAGTCGTGAAAGTACGTGTCGATTACCGCCTTTGACGTGTGCATCGTCAAGTGCTTTTCGCCCGGCTGCCTCCATTTGTTTGGCCAACTGGACCATATCCACCGCTGGGTAAGCTTTGGGGTCCCAGGTTACCCTGCCTAAGCTGACAGTAACCTGTAATACGGCGCCACGGCCATCGTCAATCGCGAACTCCTCAATGTCACGGCGCATACGCTCGGCAATGTCGCTTCCCACGGATTCACCAATTCCGGGGATCAAAACAGCCATGCGTGAACGAGAGAGACGCGCCATCATGTCCGTAGCTCTCAAAGTTGAGGAAATGCGCTCGGCCACTTTTTTCAGCACAAAATGACCTCGCACCTCACCGTAATGTTCGTGCAAGTCTTCGTACTCATCAATATCGATCATCAGCACCGTTACAGGCTGATCCGCCCGTCGTGCCCGGGCGATTTCGCGAGCGATATCGCGCTCAAATCCACGCAGGTTGCTGATTTGGGTCAGGGGATCCAGCATCGTCAGCAGGGATATCTGCTGATGCGTCACCGACATGGCAAAGCAGCGCGAAATCATCATAGCCAGGTGGGCGAGCAGGTCGCTTTCCGCGTCTCCGAAAGCCAGACTGTCTTCCTGTAAACCCAGATGCAAACTGCCGATCAGGCGACCGGACTCTATCAGTGGCAGTAACAGAACATAATCAATGCCATGCTCGGACTTGAGTACCTCGAACATCCTGGAGTCCGTAACGTCGATAATTTCAATTCCCGGCTCGAGGGAATAGAGCTCCTGAATCTCGAATGCATCTTGCTGCAGTTGCAGGTAGTGACCATAGCGCTCGCCACCAACAATCAGGCCAGCGAGTACATCTTCAGGGTCATACAGCCAGAGTTCGGCAGCGCGAAAGGAAAAGTGCCTGGGAAAACTGACCAGCAAAACTTCCAGCAGGCATTGCAGGTCTTTAGCGTCCAGCAGCATGCGTTCCAATTGCTGGGTT
This sequence comes from Candidatus Seongchinamella marina, assembly GCF_026262685.1. Taxonomy (NCBI): domain Bacteria; kingdom Pseudomonadati; phylum Pseudomonadota; class Gammaproteobacteria; order Cellvibrionales; family Halieaceae; genus Seongchinamella; species Candidatus Seongchinamella marina. The sequence continues at coordinate 339,813 of NZ_SHNP01000001.1, read as the reverse complement.
TGTTGATACAGGTAGCGATTGACGCTAATACGTTCTGCGAGACGAAGTTCGAGCAACTCCGCGTCGCACGCAGCTGGTGGTGCACCCTCGATCTCCTCGCGTTGCACGCCGCTGTAACTTTTTTCTTCCGCCATCGTCAATCTCGCTTATCAGCCAGAATAATCCTTTTCCGGAGGAAATTTTATATGCTTTCCAGTGTATGCTTCCTACAATCTGTATGCAACGCCGCAACCGTTAACTGTTATCCGTTCACCCGGCTGGCGCTAAAGCGTCGGTGGGAACAACACCCTCCAGGGAGATTACTCGCGTGAAATTAACCGCTGAAATGAGCCTGTACCCGCTGCAGGAAAATTACATTCCCATCATCAGAACGTTTATTGAAGATGCTGCCAAAAAATCTGGAGTGACACTGGTCTCCAACGCTATGAGCACTCAGGTTTGCGGTGATTGGGCTACTGTCATTGAACTCGTCGACCAATGCCTCCGAGCCAGTACAGAACGCTTCGGCAAACAGGTACTGGTATGCAAGTTTATCCCCGGTGAGCTAGAAATTTCCGAGTGAAACCCCTCGATAGCTATGCGGCTGTAAAACTGAAACTCGAGCAGACCCTGGCCCAATGGCAGCACTGGCGCTGCGAGCCGCCGCTGCAAGCAGCGCCTCATCTGGATCGCCCATTGAGTGGAGGTCTCAGCAACCATAACTTCCTGGTTAGCTCGGCCAGTCGGCACTATGTAGTGCGCATTGATGGTGTAAACCCTGCTCGACACGGGATCAACAGAAATGTGGAATATCTCGCCCAACAGTCAGCCGGTAATGTCGCACTGGCACCGACGCCCTGCTATTTCAACCCGGAGCTTGGCGCTATGGTGTGCGCCTATTTCACCGCGGATGCCAAGCAAGTGCCAACGCCTGCCGACCTGGCGCAGCTTTGCCGCGGTATTCACCATCTGCCGGCAAGACACCTCAAGCTGGACCTTGGCAACAGAATCAAGCAATACGAGAATCAACTTGGACGCACCGCAAAGCCATTGCCGCCCGAGGCCATCCGCAGGGCGATTGCTAAGCGGTTGAACCGAAGCGAAATCAATAACAACCCTGCTTCGCTGTGCCACAACGATCTGCTGCCGGCCAACCTGATCGTCAGTAAAGGGAAACTGTTTGCCCTCGACTGGGAGTATGTTGCCATGGGCAGTCCCTGGTTCGACCTGGCAGTTGCATGCGAGGGGCAGCAATACGATAAGGGGCAAATTGAACGATTCTTGTTTTATTACCTGCAGCGAAAACCCGACCAGAAGGAGACTGGCCAACTTCACTTATTTGCGACGATTTATCGCTATATAGAGTTACTTTGGCATCTTGAACAAGCAACGACGGAGCTCGCGCCCGCTGTACTGGAGGCTCGATTGCCGCGAGTTGAAGACAAGCTGGCTTAATCGCGAAAATTATTGAACTGCAATGGCGACCCCAAGTCACCCTCTCTCAAAATAGCCATTACCTGCTGCAGATCATCGCGTTTTTTACCTGTCACGCGAACCTGCTCACCCTGCACCTGGGCTTGCACTTTCAATTTTGCTTCCTTGATTTTCTTGATCACTGATCGACACTGATCACTGTCCAGACCGTGACGCAATTGCACAGATTGCTTAACCTGTTTGCCGGTGGTAATCGGCTCACCACAATCCATTGCTCCTGGGTCAATGTCACACTTGATAAGCGCGCTGCGCAACATATCTTCCATTTGGGCAACCTGAAACTCGGCCTCCGCGGTCATCAACACCAGGCGCTCATCTCGCTCAAAGCTCGCGTCAACGCCCTTGAAATCAAAGCGATTGGCAATAATACGACCCGCCTGGTCTACTGCATTGGTCAACTGGTGCAGGTCTACTTCCGAAACCACATCAAATGATGGCATAGTGCAATTCCTCAACTGTAAGCACTTTCAGGAACTCCTATGGTAATGGCCCACGGCCAATTTACAACGCAAGGATTCAGGTCAGCATTTTGAACAGCAATCACTGGCACATACTGGGCGCGGGCGCCATGGGCTGCCTATTCGCTTCGCAGCTGGTTGAGGCTGGCTGCCGCGTCACTCTGCTTCTGCGCCACCGGCCAGAGGCGAGTTCCAGCTCACTCACAGTAGATTCGGAAAACTCTAGCAATGAGCTGACGGTGCAACTTGACCATGCCGCGTCCACCGGCGAGATCAACCATCTGTTAATAACCACCAAGGCACAGGACGCGGTAGACGCGGTGAAAAGCATTGCCCCACGCATTGGCAAGCAGGCGTCCATCCTGTTTGCCACCAACGGTATGGGCTATGCCGCTGCAGTTAAGGCCTTTATGCCCGATAACCCAATCTACTATGCCACCAGTACCGAGGGCGCTTACCGGCTCGACACTCTGCACATACGCCACGCGGGACGCGGCATTACGCGTATTGGCAGTGCCGAAGGCTTACCTCTGCCCAGCTGGCATGAAGATTGGAGGAAAACATCTCTGGACTGCCAGTGGGATGACGACATTACCACCGCCCTATGGCACAAGATGGCTATTAATTGCGCAATAAACCCGCTGACTGCCATTCACCAATGCCTTAATGGAGAGCTGGCCAGGCGCAAACAACTCAAACAGGAAGTTGGCAACCTTTGTGATGAAATTGCTGAGGTCAGCCTTGCAGCAGGGTTTGATACTACTGCAGCCACGCTGCACGAAGACGTGGCGGCTGTTATTGCGGGAACAGCTAATAATCGGTCCTCGATGCTGCAAGACGTGGCAGCAGGACGCAGCACAGAAATTGACTTCATCACAGGTTATCTGCTGCGAACGGCTCAGAAATATAGCCTGGACCTCCCGCACAACAAAAACGTATTTAACAAGGTACTCGCTCTTGGCCTCTGAACCCACATCTCTTGCTACCCTTGCCCCCGTCCTGCTGCTCTCACTGCTTAGCGTGAGCGGCTTGGTAGCCAGCGATTTTCAGGATTTCAAGGGAGGCCGATTCGCCCTCAAACCGCTGGCAGCGTCTGCGTTTATCTGGCTAGCGGTCTTACTCGACGCGCCCCAGTCGAACTACGGACAGTGGCTGCTCTTCGGACTGGTACTTTGCGCCGCTGGAGATGTGTTGCTGATGTTTGAAGCGGAAGCTGCCTTTCTAGCAGGGCTTGTTGCATTCCTCTGTGGTCATCTGCTTTATGCCGTCGCATTTACCCAACTGCCTTTGAACACCATGGCTATAGCGATCGCCTGTCTACCGGCACTGGCCCTGATCGTGCTGGTTTTATTTTGGTTGAGACCGTATTTACAGGGACTTATGCGAGCGGCGGTTCCCGCCTATATCATTGTTATCGCCGCTATGCTGGTATTCGCAGGTGGCACCTGGGGGAACGCAGGGTCGCTGCTGATTTTGTGTGGCGCCTGGGGCTTTGCTTTTTCTGATCTGGCTGTCGCCAGGCGCCAATTTGTCAGCGCTGACCGAATGAATGGTCTTTGGGGTACACCGCTTTATTTTGGCTCTCAGATGCTTCTCGCCGCCAGCGTTGCATGGCAACTTTAAAAATCACTCGAGCAACGAGCGCGTGCTCTGGACGATGAGACCGGCCCAAACCTCCTCAGGGAGGTTTGGCGCGATGGCGACCTGGCGATAGTCAAACTCCTCGCCTCGCGCACCTGAAATCGAATACAGGCAAAGTGCCTCGCTACAGCGCAGACTGACGCTAAGAACGAGCTCCGGCTCAGCAGCAGCAAGCTCTGCATAATAAGCCCTGGGACGAACCGCTCCACTCACCTGCATAGAACCAAGTTCCGCTTCAGCCGCGCTAACCACTTTGTCCATTAGCCACTGCTGGTCAATGGGTTTAGGTATTTCCCTGTGGTGCCCCAGACTCAAGGCCGGTGCTTCAAAATGGACCCGGGTTGGATAAACCTGCATCGCCAACACAGTCACGATTACCAGCGCAACGAGAGCACTGGCGCCCATTGCAATCCGAGTGGACGGACGCAAAGCTTTTAACCATTTGCCGGTGCTTCTAGGCCAGGAGCCCTTAAGAGCAGACTTACCCCGCTCCCTCAGTTGCACAGGAATCTCCAAAGGAATGTCTTCTGGAGACTCCTGGCGAAAGTAGGGCCTGGCTTGTCGCTGCAAACTATCACACTGAGCCAGCGGCAACTGTTGCTGAGCTTTGCGTAACTCGCGTCGAACAGTATGGGTATTGTCGGGCCGATTCACCGGACTCTTCTGCAACAGGTGGCTGACCAGCGCATCTAACTCAGGGGGAACACCTGCCTCAAGGACGAGGCGGGTTGTTAATACCGGCCTGTGCTCCGCGAGCAACAGTTGTGTGTCCAAGCGGCCATCCCGGAAAAATGCCTGTTCGCCGGTTAGCATCCGAAACAACAGGCAACCCAGAGCAAACAGGTCGGTGCGCACATCCAGTGGCCCGCCCTGCAGATGTTCTGGCGTCAAAGCGCTATAGCTACCTGCAAGTGGCAAGCCTGAGTCATCCACCGCACGAGCAATACCAAAGTCCGTCAACTTTACCCGGCCCTGTCGATTCACCAGCACGTTGGCTGCAGTGAGGTCTCCATGAACGACTTTCTGCTGACGCGCAGAAGCAAGCGCCACCGCGATATCAGTGGCAACCGTCAGAGCACTGGCCACTTCAAGGCGGCATCGCCTGAGTAATTCTTCCAGGTCACAGCCAGGAACATACTCCATCACAATCGCCAGGTGATCGCTGGATTCTATTAAATCGTAGACCTGTACAACGCGGGGACAGTTAATTCGAGAAGCCTTACGAGCCTCGGCAAGCGCTTGCTTGCGCGCCGCCCGTAACTCCGGCAACTGATGAATTTTAATAGCCACCTGACGTTGCAGACGGCCATCATAACCGAGGTAAACCTGACCCTGACCGCCGCTTTTTATCAGGCGCACAATATGGTAAGGCCCGATACTATTATCAGACACGGAAATTGATCATGCGGGAGTCCCCAAGGAGCGCAGTCGCTGGCGCAGCGCGGAAGCGGAAACCTCCAGATTGAACGCCGCCTTCCCCAGACTGCCACCGCAACTGGCCAGTGTTGTTTGAATATCCTGCATGGGAATTTCCGAAGCCCGTCGGAATCTGGCTGACGCATCAATTCGACGGTAGATTGACTGACGACTGACACCCAGTTCATCAGCTACCGCCGCAACTTCAAACAGGCTGTGCTCCATGGCTTTCACAAAATCTACTTCCGTGATGTCCATTGGCTTGCGCGGTTTAGCTGAAACCCTGGGGCCCTTCTCGCCAAAGGCCCCAACCGCTGATTTTTTCACATCGATTTCTGCAATTATGGGTGCAGGGATACGCAATTGAGTATCGCTGGCAACCACCACTTGTCCGGCGAAATTTTCCAACTGCCTGATATTGCCCGGCCAGTGATAACAGCTGAAGCGGTGAAACAAGTCAGCCCATCGGGCCAAGCAATGAGCGCCACTGTGGGCAGCAGGCAGCAAGTCCTTGCGCCCCTCGCGCTCGCATGCCCTGGAAAGGAAGTGCATGAGAAGCTCACCAATGTCTTCTGAATGCTCCGCTAACGCCGGTAACCGTAGTTCAATCGCGGCCAGCCTGTGCCGCAGTGCTGACTTAAAATTACACGACGCTCCATCAATTTCAGCATCTGTAGCGGAAATCACACGCACATCTACCTTGCGCGCACTGCCGCCAACAACCTGTATCTCGCGTTGCTGTAGCGCGCGAAGTAACAGCGGCTGAACCTCTTCAGGTGTATCCCCGACTTCGTCCAGAAACAGACTTCCTCCCTGGGCTTCCTGAAAGTATCCGGCGCGGGCCTTGTCTGCACCGGTGAACGCGCCTTTGGTATTGCCAAACAATACAGCGCTGGCAAGCCCGGCTGGAACCGCTGCCATGTTGACACTCACCAACGGTTCGTCGGACCGACGACTATTGCAGTGGATGGCTTGAGCAACCAGTTCTTTACCCACGCCGGTTTCACCCATTATCAGGACATCCGAATCGCTGTAGGCGGCGCGCATGACCTCCTCTCGCAATCGATCCATAACAGCACTGCTTCCCAGCAGCGATCTATCAAGCGCAGCAGGGCCAGGCGACTTAAGGACAGATGTTCGGCGCAGCATAAGCACCACCGTATGCGACAAAGCCAATGGCACGCCTGCCGCAAGCCGCGCATTGCCTATAAAAAGTTCAGCCTGTAGTAGCTCCTCCCCCGCAACCCGACAGCGGCTGGCAGCAGCAGAGCGGCACAGGGTGATTCCATCATCCTCGACAGTGACTGCCAGCGCATGCCGACTGATGTACGGATCTTCCAACGGTAAGGGCTTGGTACCAGAGTTTGCGCAAAATAACGGGGCCTGACGACCGAGGATATGCTCTTTTTGCGCGCAGCTCAGCAACGCAGATTGCCCGATGCGTTCCACGCAGGGATGAAAGATTATCGTGCACTGCAGACCAGGAGACGCAACCGACTCAGCGATGGCATCACGCAACGTCGGCAGCGTCATTTCGCTGTAGTCGTCAGGCATGGGCTTGGCAGCGACCTGGGCCGCTTTATGAGCTGTCCTTCCCTGAGCTTAGCAGCTACCGGAAATTCTGCCTGTTTGGCCCCTTGGGGAGAACCGACGGACTAGAACATCACAACCAGGCCCGCTATCACCGCAACCCAACACACACTCGCGCGCCTTACTAGCGCGGCAAACATCTCGTTTTCGGTGGCGGCTCGCTGCCCGCTGAGTCCGCCCTCCTCGTCCGGCACCCTATCCTGCCCGGTGGCCGCCATGGCAACGGTAAACAAAACCTCGGAAGAGGACATTCCCGGCGCTCGCAAGCCATCCCATAACTCGTCGGCACTGGCAACAAAGTTACCCGTCAGCGTGAAAGCCGCAGCCAACAAACGCACTGGAACCCAGTCGACGTAAAACAATATATGCTGCCGGGAGGCTTCGCCCTCACAGGTCATATACAGCAACCGATAAGCGAGGGCTCCAAGTGGTCCGAGCAAAAGAAAGTAGAATAAAACAGCAAACCAGCGCTGATAGTTCTCATATAGGAAACCTTGTTGAATACGCTTATGAATCAATATCGCGTCCAGTTGCTCCTTTGGTTCGAACCACTTAAATTCAGAAGAGGTCGCCAACCACGCCCCTTGAAAGTCCTCTCGACGACACTGGCTACGATACCGTTCTTGAAACGCTCCAAGGTTGCTGCGTCCAAAACTGTAAAGCAGCAATAACACCGCCGCTGCCATCCAAGCCAGGCCGAAAAGAAGAGGCTGCAGTGCATTGAGTACCAGATGTGCAAGAACCACAGGGACTCCTACACTAAACACCGCCTGCAGACCGCCACCCAAACCCAGGGATGCGAGTTGCCCCTGCCATCGATCAAACCAGCCGCCTCCATCCAGCCAATCCTCCAGCGGAGACAAACGCTCCAAAACCAAAGCAATAATCAGGGCGAGAAAAGTCATGCACCAAACTCCTTTTTGTCATTGACAGTCAATGGCTGCAAGTAACGCTGCCAGTCGAACGCAGGTCCCGGGTCTGTTTTACGGCCGGGAGCAATATCACAGTGACCAGCGACGCGCTGAGCGCACAGGCCGGGGTAAGTAGCAAACAGGGCACGACTTATCGCCTGCAAGCTTTGGTATTGCAAATCGGTATAAGGCAGCTCATCAGCGCCCTCCAACTCAATGCCTATGCTGAAGTCGTTGCAGTTGTCTCTACCCTGATACTGTGAAACTCCGGCATGCCAGGCCCGATCATCAAAACTGACAAATTGCAGAACCTCACCGCCTCGCTGGATAAGGAGGTGGGACGATACCTTCATATCACGAATTTCCTCAAAAAAAGGATGTTCATCCCAATCTAGGCAATTGCAAAAAAAACGCTCTATGCAGTCGCCACCGAACTGCCCAGGCGGCAGTGAAATATTGTGGATAACCAGCAGTTCAGGCTGAAAACCGGAAGGGCGGGGTTCAAAATTATCTGAAGGAACCCGCCTGGCGTTAGTTAACCAGCCTGCTATCACGGTGTACTTATTATTGGCATCCCCCATTGCTCCATCATAAGGGAGTCTATCAGCCCTCTCAACGGGCAAACTGTCGCGAGCATTTGGCAGCCCTGATACAATCAGCGCCTATTTTTTGGAAGCGCAAAGCAGCCATGACAACAAGCCACAAGGTCACGCCAACGCCACAGCAGATACGTGAAAACATTCTGGCTGCACTCTCTGAGGACATTGGCGATGGCGATATCACCGCACAATTGATTCCCGCGGACGCCCGCTCCGATGGCTTGGTGATCACCAGAGAGGCCGGAGTAATGTGTGGTCAGGCCTGGGTAGATGCAGTCTTCGCCGAAGTGGACTCGTCGATCTCGCTGGAATGGCTGGCGCATGATGGCGATCGCTTGTCGGCAAACGACAGCTTATTCACTGTTTCCGGACCCGCACGCGGGCTGTTGACAGCAGAACGGGCAGCCTTGAACTTTCTCCAGCTACTGTCGGGAACGGCAAGTATTTGCAACTACTATGCCTCGCTCGTTGAAGGCACCGGAGTCAAGCTACTGGACACCCGCAAGACCATACCCGGCCTGCGCATCGCTCAGAAATACGCGGTTCACTGCGGAGGGTGCCACAACCATCGCGTGGGCCTTTACGATGCATTCCTGATCAAGGAAAACCATATCAACGCTTGTGGCGGGATCGTTCATGCTGTTCTGGCCGCACGGGAGAATGCTCCCGGTAAATCCGTAGAAGTGGAAGTGGAAAGCCTGAATGAACTAGAGCAAGGGCTCGCCGCCGGTGCAGATAGAATCATGCTCGATAATTTTTCACTTGAAGATATGCGCGCCGCCGTTGCTGCAACCGGGGCACGGGCCGAGCTTGAGGCATCTGGCAACGTGACCGACGAAACCTTGCGTCCTATTGCAGAAACCGGAGTCGACTACATTTCGATTGGCGCTCTCACGAAAAACTGCAAGGCATTGGATCTTTCAATGAGGCTGCTATAGCAGCGCCGTTTCGCTGACAATGACGCCGTTGTTGTCGGCGTATATATACTCTCCGGGATTTACTGTCACACCACCAATAGAAACAGGGACATCGCGCTGTCCCACGCCTAATTTCTCTGTTTTGAGAGGTGTAGTACCCAACGCCTGCACGCCCAGTTCTGTTCTGCCAATCTCGTCCACGTCGCGAATCACACCATTGATCACCAGCCCAGCCCAACCATTTTTTGCTGCCTTCTCAGCAAGCATGTCACCCAGTAAGGCCCGGCGCAGTGAACCGCCTCCATCAACAACAATGACTCGCCCTTTTCCTGCCTCTTCGACCAGTTCTTTCACCAGTGAATTATCCTCGTGACATTTAATCGTCACCGCTGGGCCAGCGAACTGCCTGACCGCACCGTAATTGTTGAACTGTAGTTCAATGGCCCGCGCCGCGGGACACTGGTCGGTGAGATCAGGGGTACTGATACGCACCATGATCAGATCCACTCCTGCTGGAACGACTGCAGCGCCCCGCGAGCACCGGCAACCGCACCAGCATGAGCCGCACAGCGAGGAAGAATTTGCTCACCATAATACTGGGCAGTAGCAATTTTAGCTTCGTAAAAGGGGTTATCACTGCCGCTCTTCAGGCGATCAAAAGCAACAAGGGCTGATCGACCCAAGTGCCAGCCTCCAAACAAGTAGCCTGTCTGCATCATATATTCGAAGGAAGCGCCCAGGGCAACATTGGGGTCCTCCTTGAGCTCTGCCAACACAATACGGGTGGCGTTTTCCTGATCTGCCATGGCTCGTGTAAGGGACTCGGCGATTCCCGTCAGGCGAGCATCGCCGGCTGCCTGCAGGCGGGTGATCGTAGCGTTCACCTCGGTCATCATCTCTTCCATTGTAGCGCCGCCATCTCGACCTAACTTGCGAGACACAAGGTCCGCCGCCTGAATGCCGTTAGTGCCTTCATAAATCGGAGTAATCCGCACATCGCGCAAATACTGTGCTGCGCCAGTTTCTTCCACAAAACCCATACCACCGTGAACCTGCAAGCCCAGTGAGGTTACTTCCTGCGCCACTTCGGAAAGCCAACCCTTGATGACGGGAATCATCAGGTCGATACGGGACTGCTGAAGCGGGCGATCTTCCTGGGGGCCGCGATGGGCCAAATCCATAGTAACGGCTTCGGTGTAAGCCAACCCGCGCATGGCTTCGCACAAGGATTTCATAGTCAATAGCATGCGCTTTACATCGGGGTGCTCGATAATAGGGACACCGCCTTGTACTCGGTCGCGAGCATAGGCAGCCGCTTTCTGCAGGGAGCCCTCGGACGCACCAAGCGCCTGCACACCCACCTTATGACGCGCCTCGTTCATCATAGTGAACATGCAGGCCAGGCCTCGATTTTCTTCACCCAGTAAATAGCCGATAGCACCCTCGTCATCGCCAAAGGCCATGACACAGGTGGGACTGCCGTGAATGCCCAGCTTATGCTCGCAAGATACCGGATAAACATCGTTGCGCTCACCCAGACTGCCGTCGTCATTGACCAGGAACTTGGGGACAATAAACAATGAAATGCCGCGACTGCCCTCCGGGGCATCGGGCAGTTTGGCCAACACCAGGTGGATAATATTCTCTGTGGACTGGTGATCTCCCCAGGTGATGTAGATTTTTTGGCCGCTGATGCGGTAGTGGTCGCCTTCTGGCACTGCTTTGGCCTTCATCACACCCAGGTCAGACCCTGCACCTGACTCAGTCAGGTTCATGGTGCCCATCCACTGTCCGGTGTTCATTTTCTCCAGGTAGGTCTGCTTTTGCGCTTCTGTGCCATGGGCATGAATGGCCAGCGCCGCACCACTGCTCAACATGGGGGCCAGCCCGAGAGCCATATTGGCACCGTTCCACATTTCGTGACCGACCGTGTTGTAAATCTCCGGTAAACCCTGGCCGCCATACCTGGGGTCCGATGAAATACCGATCCAACCGCCCTCTGCCAATTGCCGCAGGGCCGCATCATACCCGGGCGGAGTAGTCACTGCGCCATCGGTGCAAATCGCAGGCTGCTCGTCACCCACCCGGCGCAGCGGCGCCAGTTCATCACCCGCCAGCTTTGCAGCCTCATCCAGTAAAACCGTGGTCAGTTCTGAGCCCACTCCGTAGTCGGCAAAATCCGGGAGAGTCCCCAGTGCGTTTTCGGCATCCAGAACCTCGTCAATAAGAAAGTTCATATCTTCTATGGGTGCGCGATATGTGCCCATGGTAACTCCTGAAATGATCTAAATGTCGGTGGCGAAGGTAGTACAGGTAAGGCAATAAGGAAACGGCTGTCTCAAAACCGTTGGCAATTTTATCCCTATAGGTATAATTCCCCAAAGCTATAGACAGTATTTTCATCATTCACAAAGTGAATACGGAGAAGACGTGAACGTCAATCGAATCGACCTGAACCTGCTGGTTTACCTGGATGCTCTATTGCGCGAACGCAACGTCACCCAGGCGGCCAACCAACTCAGCCTCAGCCAGCCTGCCATGAGCAACGGACTAAGGCGTTTACGTGAGCTGTTTGACGACCCCCTGCTGGTTCGCACCAGTGACGGCATGACCCCCACTGAACGCGCGCTTGAGCTGGAACCCGTTGTACGGGAAGTACTCAGCAAAATCGACAAGGCTGTGCAGCCGCGTAGTGATTTTGAGCCCGATCAGGCACAGCGCGTATTTCGAATCATGGCCAGTGACTACGGCGAAGCCACCCTGTTTCCGGCGGTGCTCGCCAAGCTTCGCGATCTCGCGCCCGGTATCACTCTGGACATTATGACCCCGTCAGACGTGAGCTTCCTGGACGTGGAACGCGGCAAAGTAGACATGGTCATTAACCGCTTTGACTCCATGCCCCAGTCCTTTCACCAAATCCACCTGTGGGACGATACTTTTTCCTGCATCCTCAACGTTGATCACCCGATGCTGGAAAATTTCACCCTGGATAACTACCTCGCAGGCGATCACGTTTGGGTGAGTAAAACCGGCATGGGTGTGGGCGTCGGCGTTAACCCGGATGATGTCCAGCGCTTGGGTTGGGTAGATCTGGCCATCAACAAGCTGGGGAAAAAGCGCCAAATTCGCGTTTTTACCCGTCACTACCAGGCGGCAATGACGCTGGCCGAACAGAACGACCTGATCGTCACCTTGCCCACCCGCGCGGCGCTCCTCAAACGCGACAACCCACGAGTTGTCTTGCGCGATCCGCCCCTGGACATACCCCCGCTGGAACTGAAAATGGCCTGGAGCCCTTTGCTCCAGCACAACCCGGCCAATCGCTGGCTGCGCAAGCTGATTGCCGATACGGCAAGAGAACTTGATGGTCAGGAACCCACAATATGAAATTCACCCTGAGAATGCCCACGATAGAAACGATAAATTAGCTAAATTTAACTCCGACTCCTAAGATCGCATCCATTATCGGGCACATCCATTGCACCGGCGAAATCACAAGGACAACACCATGACAGATCGTATCCAGCAGGGTGGCCTGCAAGTAGCTTCCGTTCTCCATCAATTGCTAGAAAACGACATCGCCCCCGGCACCGGTATTGCACCTGCCGATTTCTGGCAGGCCCTGGAATCGGTGATCACCGAGTTGGCGCCAGAGAATCGTGCATTACTGCAGGTTCGCGAGGATCTACAGGCGAAGATTGACCAATGGCATTGCGCCAACTCCGGCGCAGACTATGACAAGGCGGCCTACAAGGCATTTCTGCAGGAAATTGGCTACCTGTTGCCTGAGGGAGGCGATTTCTCTATCACCACAGAAAACGTGGATCCGGAAGTAGCTACTCTCGCAGGCCCACAGCTAGTCGTACCGGTGATGAACGCGCGCTTTGCGCTGAACGCAGCCAACGCCCGCTGGGGCAGCCTCTACGATGCGCTTTACGGCACCGACGTAATCTCAGAAGAAAGCGGCGCAGAACGCGCTGGCGCTTACAATCCGGTTCGCGGCGACAAGGTCATTGCCTATGCTCGTGACTTTCTTAACGAACACTGCCCCCTCACTAGCAGCGACCACACGCAGGCCGTGGCTTACACCATAGCCGATGGCAAGCTGCAGGTAGAGCTAAATCATGGGGTTATCAGTGCACTTGCGGACCCGGAGCAACTCGTTGCGTTTACCGGCAATGCCGACGCCCCTTCCGGCGTGCTGCTGCACCACAACGGTTTGCACATCGAAATTCAGATCGATCCGAGCACTCCGATTGGCGCCACCGACAAAGCCGGCGTTAAAGATGTGTGTCTGGAATCCGCTCTGACCACGATCCAGGATTGCGAAGACTCTGTCGCTGCCGTTGACGCCGAAGACAAAGTGGTCGTTTACAGCAACTGGCTTGGCCTGATGCGCGGTGATCTCACAGAAGCGTTTCAGAAAGGCGGCAAAAGCCTCACCCGAACTCTGAACCCCGATCGTCAATTCACCGCCACCGATGGCTCCACCTTGACCTTGCCTGGCCGAAGCCTGCTGTTCGTGCGTAACGTGGGTCACCTGATGACCAACGAAGCCATTCTCGATGCACAAGGCAATGAAATCCCCGAAGGCATTATGGACGGCATGTTCACCGCCATGATCGCCCTGCACGACCTCAAGAAAGACGACAGCGCGCCGCGCAACTCCCGCAAAGGCAGTGTGTACATCGTAAAGCCCAAGATGCACGGCCCCGATGAAGTCGCCTTTACCTGCAAACTGTTCGATCGCATCGAGGATGGTCTGGGCATGGCCCGCAACACCCTCAAGGTCGGCATTATGGATGAAGAGCGCCGCACCACGATAAATTTAAAGCAGTGCATTCGCGTCGCCAAAGATCGCCTGGTATTCATCAACACCGGATTCCTGGACCGCACCGGAGACGAAATTCACACCAGCATGGAAGCCGGCGCGATGACGCCCAAGGGCGCAATGAAGCAGGAGCCCTGGATTAACGCCTACGAAGACTGGAACGTCGACAAAGGACTGGCCTGTGGCTTGATCGGCAAAGCACAGATTGGTAAGGGCATGTGGGCCATGCCTGACCTGATGGGTGAAATGATCAAAACCAAGATAGGCCACCCCATGGCCGGCGCCAGCACCGCCTGGGTTCCCTCGCCCACCGCAGCCACCCTGCACGCCATGCACTACCACAAAGTCAATGTGGCTGAGCGACAGAAAGAACTGAAAGGCCGAACTCCTGCCTCCGTTGACGACATCATCAACATTCCCCTGAAAGGCGCGGAAGGCCTTTCAGCTGAGGATATACAGCGCGAATTAGACAACAATGCTCAGGGCATCCTCGGCTATGTGGTTCGCTGGATTGACCAGGGTGTCGGCTGCTCCAAGGTTCCCGATATCAACCATGTAGGGTTGATGGAGGATCGGGCAACGCTGCGCATTTCCAGCCAACACCTGGCTAACTGGCTACGGCATGGCGTTTGCTCTGAAGAGCAGGTTAGGGAAACGCTGGAACGGATGGCGGTTGTTGTGGACGACCAGAACGCAGGCGACCCAGCCTACAACAATATGGCGCCTAACTTTGGTGACAATGTGGCGTTTCAGGCGGCTTGTGATCTGGTGTTTCTGGGGATAGAGCAGCCGAGTGGATATACGGAGCCGGTTTTGCATGCGCGTAGGAGGGAGGCGAAGGCCCGCTAAATCTGCTCGAGCTTAGGCTATTACGTATAAAAAATTCTGGGAAGGGCATTATCATCCGCGACAATTGGGTGGCACAAAATTACTGCCTATCCCTCTTGGCGTGTCAGGTGCTTTGCACTCCCATACAACTTCCACTCCGGAGGTATCCGGAATTAGCTGCAAATCTTTATCGTCGCCTTGGGTTCCCTGCAGCTTGAATGTGACTGTAATGATACCGTCACCAGGCCCAACACTCAGACTTCTTATAAAGTCATAGCGGCCATAGCTTGATGCCTGAGTGAGACCCGCAGTCTCATTGTCTAGTGGGAACTCCCTATTCGTGTGGTAATACTCAGCGATAGTTGTTTTTGCCTCAGAGACAAACACCAAGCCTTCGCTAACTTTTGAACGTGTAACGTAATCGAGATAGGCAGGAAGCGCTATGACAGCGAGAATGCTGACAATTGCAACCAAGGCCATGAGCTCTATCAGGGTGAAACCGGACTAGGGGGGTGAATCTCTTAGTTTATCTTTGGCGTCATTGCTGACAAACATCGATCAGTCCTCCACTTCTCTGAAACCGCGCAGCTCAGCCAGAAAGTTCTCACGACCCGCCTCTTCTGATCCGTCGAGCACGCTCTGTGCCGCTATATCAATCCGTTTAATATGGTCTGCTAACAATGCCAGGCTGCGGTTTATTTAGGCAGCTTCACTCTGAAATAGATCGCTTTTTCTGAGCCTCACTCTCGAGCCCAAATCGCCGGCACAAAACGATTGAATTTGAAGGTTGAAGACATAAACCGGGCGGGCAACTTTCAGGCTGAAGCGAATACTGGCGTACCAAACTGCCGAAATTAGCAGCAGCTCAAACAAGCCAATACCCAGGGCCTGACCGGCACCGATAGAAATCGAAGTTGAATTGGGTAAAAGGATAGCAATCAGAATGAAGACATTTGCCACAAGGACAGTGAGCGATAACGCCAGCAAGCCATACTAGTACTGAATTTTTTATTAATGACTAGCGTTTTTCTTCTATTTTCCACTGCCTTGTGCTAGTTCCGTCTAGGTTGCCTCAACTATGGCAGCTTATCGCGTGAGGCCACACCACTCAGCAAGGAAAGATACTAAAATTACAACCTGCAGTTTAGGATTACGAGTCTCCTCATGCCGTTGGGCGAAAGCCAACAATCAAACGAAAAAGTCTTTATTCGTCTTTCGAGTCCTTATATTGCAAGTTGGTTATTTGTTCGGACAGAAGACCGATGAGAAAAATTATCATTCCAGTAAGGATCAACAAGGTGCTCATATTCGTGAAGCGGAGCGTGCCAGCACTCAAATTCGCCACGACATAATTTGCTATTCCTAGCCCCGCCATAAAAAAAGCAGTTGGAAAGTATACCTTGAGCGGGGAATATAGCGTGCCTATTTTGAAGATGATCAAGAAAAACCGGACACCGTCTCGTAACAGACTAACATGGCTCTTTCCAAGACGTTGAGCAACGTCAATTGGAACAAAACCCACCGAATAGCCTGCCCGAAAAAACGCCATCGTAGATGTTGTAGGATAGCTAAAGCCGTTCGGTAATAGGTAGAGGAAACTTAGGAATTTTTTACGATCAACCGCACGAAAACCAGATGTCAGATCATCGATCCTTCTGTTAACCATCCAACTCGCTAACTTGTTGTAGAAGTTGTTTGCACTCCAGCGAGCGAAACTGGCCTGAGAATGACGCCCGCTTCGAGCACCAACCACCAGGTCATAGCCCTCCTCCAACTTGGCTACAAGCCTCTCGACATCGCGGGGATCGTGCTGCCCATCTGCGTCCATAAAAACAAGGTATTCGGTCGTTGCGGCTCTCGCTCCGGATTTTATGGCCGCGCCATTGCCTTTACTGTAAGGATGACTAACCACCACTACATCATGCTGCTCACAGATAACTAGAGTTCCATCACTGGATCCATCATCAACAACGATAATCTCAGCGCGTGGATATTTTTTTTTAAGAGATGGGAGGGTAACAGCTAGGCCCTGCTCCTCATCTTTAGCTGGCAGGATAATACTAAAATCCAAAGTTAACTCCTTACATACATTGCCAATGTTTGTTGCTCTTGAACCGACAGCTTACCCTGATCCATTAGCTCGTTCAGCTTCTGAATTGCCTTTTCGGCGATATCTTCCTTTTCTAGGGATACCGCGAAATGCAGCTCCATAAGCAGCCCGCGCGAGTTATTGGGGGCTTTCTCCAAGTACTTCTGGATATAAATTAGTGCATTTTCGTACCTACCCAGCGCGTTCTCCAAGACCGCCAGATTGGAATAGTTTTTCGCTGACGTCGTGTACTTACTATCGTCGCCGAAGAACAAGCGCTCTAAATGATCGGCGGTATACATAGCATCGTCTATTTTGCAGAATCCATTTTGCACCAACCTTGCAAAAATAAGCAGTTTTGTGCCTGAATCAAATGGGCGGTATTCACCTAAACCGCCAATCTGATCGACCTGACGACGATCAACAGCTTCTCCTGCAATACAGCTCAGTGATACGTTCCTCAGCAAGTACTCTCCTTTTCTCTCTACACTCGAGGCCTCAAACGCTCTCTTGGAATATTCGTGCGCCGTATTAGAATTTCCAAATCGTGCTAATTGCACAGCCATGTCGATGTTGGCTCTGGGTGAGTTGGGATGCCCATTAACATTTGCAAGTACGAATAATGGCCGACTAGACCATATGGTCACCTGTGAGCTGGTTTGCATACAAAGCATAATGGCAAAGAAAGCCAAGCCGACAGTTAGAGGAGGGCCAACTTTTGGCTCTTTTCTAGCAACAAGACCTACAAGCACGCCCAGAATCAGTAAAAGGCCCAGGGAGGGAAAATAATTTCTGTGCTCGAAATAAAGCTCTAACGGCCAAATTGTCGATTCTATCGAGTGCCCCACGAGGTAAACAAGGATGGCAAAAGCGAGATAGCGGCCCAAGCGGGTAAAACAGAGCGCCAGACAAAAAATGACTACCAACAACCAGGCAACAGAAGAATACAATGTGGAGATTGGTTCGAAGAACGATCGAGAAAGCAAAATATCATCGTGGTATACGCCCATAGTTGACACGTCTGGTATGTACCACTGTGCAACGTAATCCCAAAGAATCCGACTTTCCGTCAGTAGCCGCTCCTCCAAAGTAAATGGTCGCCATCTAAATTTCGCCTGCCACCACTCCCAGCGGAGCAAAACAGCTGTCACCGCACCGAGAAGCCCGATGACAATCAAAGAGCACGAAAGATTACGCAGAACTGGGATGATTTTGCCGTCAGGACCGGCGAACTGAAACCAAAGAACCTCGAGAAGAAGCACGACTGGAATCAACAGGATCGCATTTTCTTTAGAGAAAAGCCCGAGCAGCAAAAACACCGGCAGCAATCCGAGGCGCCACCAGGAAAACTTTCCTTCTATTAGTTTTAATCGCCATGAAACGTAACTTAGGCAACCGAGCAACATAAAGGTAGTGGCAAGCATTGCCATCCTTTGGACTGCATACAGCACCGTACTTATTAAAAGCGGGTGCAACAGCCAGAGGGCACCTAAGATCAGCGACAGCCAATGAAAGCCAGAAAAGCCGGCAAACCTGAACAACTGCCACAATAGCGCAATAATCAAGCTACCATTAAATAAATGAAGAGCTACGTTTACCGACTTGGAGAGAGGCATCCCACGGTCAGAAACCATGCGTTCAAGAACAAAAGTGGCCATACTGACCGAACGCCCCATGACACCCGAACGATCTCCAAATATGTAATCAACTGCAAGCTCAGGACTGTCGGTTAAATCTCCAATTTTGGTGACGCTGGAATGATCATCGAGCAGCACTGGGCCTTGAATGCCTGGCAGATATACCCAAACTGTTAGAGCCATAAAACCCACAAAACAAACAGACCAAAGCATAGATACTCGTTTATTTTTAGCACTGGCGCCGGTATACAAATTGGTCATTACTCGAAGGTTCCCTTAAGGAAAGATAGATACCTGCGCTTCTTGTCCTGCTTCAGTCCTTCTCCTAATTGAATATAAGCTTCTCCCATGTTTGAGGCATGCCGATGTTGAGCGGCCGCGAGCTGAACCGCTACACTATGCGGAAACTGCTTTAAATAACTGGAAAGCAGTTCTACACGTCGTCTCTCTGAGTCCTCTCCAATGCTACCGAGCAATTCATAACGCATCAGAACCAAGCTTGAACCACTGGGATAACGCCTCAACAAAACTTCAAGCAATCGATCAACTTGTTCAATATCGTCCGCGCCAGGCCCATTGAGCGAATAATCAACCAGCGCATCTAGAGAGGCTCTGTCTGAGGCCTGCAAAGGGCGCGATTTCGCCACATCTAACAGCCGTGGAAGCCAGTTTTTACGTTCAGGTAATTCTGGGAAAAACTGCCCATCTATCTGATGGAGCATTACCAAAGGCGCAAAGTCCCTGGGAGAGAGTTCATGCGTTCTTACAAAGTGAGTTCTCGCAGATATGATTCCCACTTTTGATTGATCGGATTCCGGAGCGGCCGCATACAAAGCATTTGACTCGGCAGATAACACCTGGCCGAATACAAAGTTTGCCCTCGGAGAGTTCGGATGATTTTGAACATTGAAGTATGCGAGTGACTGGAAGTCTGACCAGACCATCGACCTCATGGAGCAGAGCGCAAACAAGCCTAGCGTCAATAACAACGCAACAAAGCCGACTCGCTCGGGTGTTAGTCGCTTGAAAAACACCCAAAAACTGAATGAGAATGCAATTATTACCCCTACACTGGGAAGGTAATTGCGGTGTTCGAAAACCATTTCCAATGGTAGGAAGCTCGACTCGATGCTGTGAGATACCAAATAAAACAGCAGCCCAAAGAGAAACATGGGTGAGCGATGCCGAAAGAGCCACGCAGCAACGATCGCACAAAGCCAGGCAATTAGACTGCCCATGGTGGTTATGGGGCTCAGTAAACCAGAGGAAAGGATGATGTCATCATGATGAAAGCCCATGTTTCGGATATCAGGCCAACTTAACCACCCAAGATACTGCCAAAGGATACGCGACTGCGTTAAGAGGCGCTCATCCAAGGTAAACTCTCTGCCCCCAAATTCTGCCCCTATTGAAGCGGGCTCCACCAGCAAAGCAATTGTAATTACCACCAATGGCGCGAGAAAAACTAACCCGGCCGATACTTCCAACGAACGGTACGATTTACTGCCCCACTGCCCCTTGAATAGCGTCAACTCCAGCAGGGGAATCAGCCAGATCAGTATTGCCCCGTTTTCTTTAGACAATACAGCCATGACCGCGATGATGATCAACCATAGCGCCGTCGCGAGGAGTTCGCCCCCAGTGCACCCTGATTCTGCCCACTTCAAGCGATAGCGCAAAAAGACAATTAGCCCAGCCAATACCCCTAACGTGGAGAGTTGGGCCATTCTCTGGACAGCATAAAGTACAGTCGACACATGGAGAGGGTGTAAAGCCCATATAGCGGCTGCAAGAATGGCAATAAACTTTCGATCAGACCCGCAGAGCCTACTGCAAGCAAGCGCCGGGCTGCGCAGCACCAAGTTACAGAAAAAATAAACACAAAACGCTGTCAGAAGGTGGAAAGCAAGGTTGGTTGCCTTGAGTGAAAACGGAGTAAACTCCCCAGCAAACGACAGATTCACTGCAAAAGTGATCATACTGAGCGGCCTGTAAAACATGCCAGCAGTTGAGCTGTATGCGGCCGTGCGCCAACTATCAGCCTCGGTTAGATCTAGATTGACGAGGGTTTGGTTTTCAGTGAGGTTGTGCAAATCATCGAAAAAAAATGGACCAAGAAGCCCCGGCCAATAAGCCAGCGTAGTAAGCATACCGGCTAAAAACAAAAGACGATTGGTATTTATCAGCATGCAGGAGTTATACAGAGCGCTCGCGATACACTTCAAGGACTATATCGTGAAAAGTCAGATAACAAAAAGCCCGGCTAACCGGGCTTCAAGATACGGCATCGAACTTATGCCATAGTCACTTGCCTAGCCACGGCAGTTAGCGGGAAGATACTTTGTTGGAACAGGAGCTGTTGTTCCAGGATCAGCCGCATCACCAGGCTCGCACACCCACGTCATTGTGCCGTCGTCGTTGGTTGTTCCTGACAGTTGAAATGCAAACGTACTACCGTCAGCTCCCCAGGTAGAGCCGTACACAACAGCATAAATAATTGGAGTATCGTCATTTGCATTAATATCAATATTTTTCAGAACAGCAGTATTCCGCACCGCGGTGTTGAGTCCATAAGCGTCGCCGGGAGCTGGGGCTAATGCCGCATTGGCTGCGTAATATTCTGCGACCGTCGTTTTAGCTTCCGCCAGTGCCGCAGTCGGTTCCGACATCTTCGCACGCACGATGTAATCTTGATAAGCAGGCAGCGCGATGGCAGCCAAAATACCAACGATCGCGATCACGATCATCAGTTCTATAAGGGTAAAACCCTTTTGAGTTGTCTTTTGAATGTTCATATTTCCCTACTCCGTTGAGAGATAAATTGTGCTTTTTGAGACAGCCGTGAGTAACTTTTAATCCTTTAGGCTTAGTCGTCAGTATGCATTTAACAAGCCAATGTTCTTCAACTTCAGTTCAAAAAATCTTATTAATCTTTAAATTCAACGAGTTACATATTTTCGTAGCAGTGTTTTTCAAACTAAACCGCCACAGATCATTAGCCGAATTAGGCTGTTACTGACAATTTTTGTCAGATCTGGCGTGATTGGTTCACTCAAAAATAGCCCGTAGCTGCGCAATTGCATAGAATGTTGACTTTTCTAACTTTGAGAGTCATTGAATGCTATGAGCGTCCGCTGGCAAAGCTTATACTGGCGAAGGCTGCTTGAAGTAAACTAGCTTGCATTTTACCTCGTTTGGGGATGTAGCACAGATGAATGACAAAGGAATCGGACAACTCAGTGGCCTGGCAGGCCGCTTGGTCGCCGAGGGGCTAATTTCTGCCGACGAGGCCTCTAATGCTCAGCGCGAAGCTTCCATGGAGCAACTACCGCTGGTGACATACCTCGTCGAGAAGAAAAATGTCGACAGTAGGCAGCTCGCAGCAGTTGCTGCCCAGGAGTTTGGCGTACCGCAACTCGATACGACCTGCTTTGATCGTTCTACCATGCCCGCTGACCTCGTAGAGGTGGACCTGGTGTTAAAGCATCATGCTCTTCCACTTTACCGCAGAGGTAACCGACTCTTCATCGCCGTGTCTGATCCCACCAACCTGGCCGCTTTGGATGAAATAAAATTTCACACGGGCATCAACACTGATGCGGTCTTGCTCGAGGAAAGAGCACTCTCCAAGATGATCGAAGCCTGGGTCGAAACCCAGGACAGTCTGAGTGATGGGCTTGGTGATCTGGAAGCAGACGACCTCGATAATATCGATGTATCCAGTGGTGGAGGCACAGATGCTGACGAGGGAAACGATGCGGTCGACGAGACCCCCATAGTTCGCTTCGTCAATAAAGTCTTAATTGACGCAATTAAGCAAGGCGCCTCAGATATTCATTTCGAACCCTATGAGAACGATTACCGAGTCCGCTTTCGTACCGATGGCATCTTGCGAGAAATGGTAAAGCCTCCTCGCAATCTTTCCAGTCGCCTGGCAGCTCGCCTTAAAGTGATGTCGCAAATGGACATCTCCGAGCGTCGAATGCCGCAGGATGGCCGCATCCAGATGAAGCTATCTCGCAATCGAGCTATTGATTTTCGTGTGAACACGCTACCAACATTGTTTGGGGAAAAAATCGTACTGCGTATTCTGGACCCGACCAGCGCGCAACTAGGCATTGACGCGTTAGGTTATGAACCGGATCAAAAAGAGCTGTATCTCAAAGCACTGGACCAACCCCAGGGCATGATTCTGGTCACCGGCCCCACGGGTTCCGGTAAGACTGTCTCACTCTACACAGGCCTTAATATTCTCAATACGCCCGAACGCAATATTTCAACAGCGGAAGACCCGGTTGAAATTAATCTGACAGGAATAAACCAGGTTCATGTAAACGCCAAAGTCGGTCTTAACTTCGCCGAGGCGCTGCGCTCATTCCTTCGCCAGGACCCCGATATCATCATGGTCGGTGAAATTCGAGATCTGGAAACAGCGGAAATTGCGATCAAGGCTGCTCAAACGGGCCACCTTGTGCTATCGACTCTTCACACTAACAGCGCTGCAGAAACCGTCACTCGAATGCTCAACATGGGGGTGCCCGCATTCAACCTTGCCACTTCGGTCGACCTAATTATTGCTCAGCGCCTCGCGCGACGGTTGTGTAAAGAGTGCGCGGTACCCGCTGAAATTCCTCACGAAACGCTGCTAAACGAGGGATTCACTGAAGAGCAATTAGCGGACGCGACCATAACCCATGCAGTAGGCTGCAATGCCTGTAACGAAGGTTACAAGGGCCGCGTGGGTATCTACGAGGTTGTCAGGATAACCCCGAAAATTGCCACACTGATTATGGAAGAAGGCAATTCCCTGCAAATCCAAGAGGCCGCAACCGAGGAAGGATTTAGTACTCTTCGCAGATCGGCGCTGGAGAAGGTGGCACAGGGAGTGACCACATTGGAAGAGGCCAACCGCATAACGGTTGACTGAATAAGAAATATGGAAATACGAAAGGGGCGGTAAGCACTATGGCAACAGCAACAGGAAGTGACGTTTTTACCTGGAGCGGTACCGATAAGAACGGCCGCAGCAGTAAAGGAGAAATTTCGGCGGTCAGCAGTGCAATGGCCAAGGCTCAATTACGTCGCCAGGGCATCAAGCCCAAGTCCGTTAAAAAGAAGCCTAAGCCTCTTTTTGGCTCAGGCCAGGGCAAAGCAATTAAAGCGGCAGATATTGCTATATTTACGCGTCAACTCGCCACTATGATGAAAGCCGGTGTACCTCTGGTGCAAAGCTTTGAGATCGTTGCAGACGGTGTAGAAAAGCCTCGCATGAAAACGCTAATCGTCGAAATCATGAACGATGTTGCATCAGGTACAGGGCTGGCCCCTTCATTAGCGAAACATCCCAGGCATTTCGACGAATTGTTCTGCAGCTTGATCGCATCCGGCGAAGAATCGGGTACTCTCGAAGTAATGCTGGATCGGGTAGCAACTTATAAAGAAAAAACAGAGGCACTCAAAGCCAAAATTCGCAAGGCAATGACTTATCCGATTGCCGTGGTCTGTGTGGCCGTTGTCGTAACCCTGATCCTACTGATTAAAGTCATTCCAGTCTTTGCCCAAACCTTCCAAAATTTTGGCTCAGATTTACCCGCATTTACCCTATTTGTCATGCATCTTTCCGAATGGGTTCAGGAGTGGTGGTTCATCATGCTAATTGCCATGACCGCCATAGGCTTTGCACTCCGGGAAGCCAAATTTAGATCAGTCAAGTTTTCGGAATTTTTAGACAAGATGTGGCTTAAAACACCCATTGTAGGTGGCATTGTGCACGATGCAGTAATCGCACGCTTCTCCCGTACGCTGGCCACGACCTTCGCCGCCGGTGTACCTCTGGTGGATGCCCTGGAATCAACCGCAGGAGCCGCTGGTAACTCTGTATACCAGAAAGGAATCAGACAAATCAAAGACGACGTGACCACAGGAACAACGCTGTATAACTCTATCAAAGCCACAGGGCTGTTCCCTAATATGCTAATGCAGATGGTCTCCATTGGTGAGGAATCTGGCGCGCTTGACGATATGCTGGGCAAGGTCGCTGATCACTATGAACAAGCGGTAGACGATGCGGTCGATAATCTCAGTGCGCTGCTTGAACCATTGATCATGTCCATTCTCGGTGTATTGGTAGGTGGCCTGCTGATCGCAATGTACCTGCCAATATTTATGCTGGGATCTGTAATCTAAGCGACGGGACAGCTTCCATGTTAGACGCACTCAACCAGAACAGTTGGTTGCTTTACCTTGCCTTACTCTCTCTGGGGCTGGTGGTCGGCAGTTTTCTCAATGTAGTAATTCACCGCCTACCCATCATGATGGAGTCACGGTGGCGCAGTGATTGCTGCGAATTGCTCGACCTTGAGGGGGAAAAGCAAGACCAAACACTGACGCTGGCAGTGCCCAACTCGCACTGTCCCAATTGCAAGGCGCCGATCAAGGCTTGGCAGAACATTCCGGTGCTAAGCTATCTGCTCCTTGGAGGAAAATGCGCTAACTGCAGCATTTCAATCTCCCTGCGTTATCCCACGGTGGAACTTATTACGGGTCTACTGACGTTGGCGCTGGCTTGGTATTTCCCGGCATCTTGGGCACTACTTGGCGCGATGTTTTTAACCTGGTCTCTGGTTGCGCTGGCCATGATCGATGTAGATCACCAACTGCTGCCAGATGACATTACCCTGCCATTGCTGTGGCTGGGGCTTCTGTTCAACCTTAATGGCACCTACGTGACCCTGGGCGATGCGGTGATCGGGGCGATGGCCGGCTACCTGATTCTTTGGAGCGTTTACTGGGTTTTTAAACTCATCACCGGCAAGGAAGGCATGGGTTATGGCGACTTTAAGCTGTTGGCCGCGCTGGGAGCCTGGATGGGATGGCAGGCACTGCCACTAATTATTTTACTATCATCTCTGGTGGGGGCTGTTGTAGGCATAGGGCTGATGATCCTTAAAAATCGCGGCAAGGAAATACCCATTCCGTTCGGGCCATACCTGGCCGCCGCCGGATGGATTTCATTGTTGTGGGGGGACCTCATCATCGAGGCCTACCTGAAATCGGCGGGGCTCAACTGATATGTCATTGGTAGTCGGTATCACCGGCGGTATTGGTAGCGGCAAATCAGCCGTCACGCGCAAGTTTGAGGACCGGGGAATTACAGTCGTTGACGCAGACATTGCTGCACGCGTGGTGGTTGAGCCAGGGCGCCCTGCTCTCGCTGCGATAGCAAATCACTTTGGCGCGGATATTCTTCTGGCGGACGGCTCACTGGACAGGGCTGCTCTGCGACAAAGAGTATTCTCTAACGACGCCGAGCGAAGTTGGCTAGAGCAATTAACACATCCTTTGATCGGCCAGGAAATCGTCGACCAACTGGAGGCAGTCACCTCGCCTTACGCTATATTTGCCTCGCCCTTGTTACTCGAAACCAGTCAGCGGGAGCTGGTAGAACTCGTCGCTGTAGTTGATGTTCCTGAAGACGTTCAACTGGAACGCACCATGGCACGGGATGATAATGACGAGGGGCAGGTGAAAAGGATTATGGCGGCACAGATGAAGCGCGCCGAACGCTTAGAAATGGCTGATATTGTGATCGACAATTCAGGGTCGCTTGAGCGACTGGAGTCAGTGGTGGAAGCACTGCATGTACAGTTTTTGGCGAGGGCAGAGCTGGGCACCTGAGTCATTCGCAGTCATGCCCGGAGAAGGTTAGAGCAAGCGCTCCGCTCGAAATTAAAAGCTCCTGAACGTCAACCTGAACTCAACAACACCTATGTAAGCTCAAGCACGATCGCTGCAACAATGGGTTTGTTCGCTTCCGGAAAATCATAGTCCGACAATTCAGCAGCAGACACCCACGCCATGGGCTGCCCCTCGACCCCCCGCGCTTCGCCGCTGTACTCCCACACCACATGTACATCGAGAAACACTGATTTGTCCGGGTAGTCATGATGAATTTCTATCAGGGGCGAGGTTTTCACTGGTTTGATCGCCAGCTCCTCATGCAATTCACGGGCGAGGGCGGCATCTAAACTTTCGCCCTGCTCGACCTTTCCTCCAGGGAACTCCCAGAGACCGCCCTGGTGCAAATGATCATGTCGACGGGTTAGAAGAATATTTTTTCCTGCATCCAGAATCACACCAACAGCAACATGCACGACTTGCATATCAGGTGCGGTATTCTGCGTTGATTTTCACGTAGTCGTAGGAAAAGTCAGTGGTCCATACGCTGGCAGTTGCTTCGCCGCGATTGAGTTCTACCCGAATGACGATATTCTCGGGCGCCATAGCTTTGACGCCTTGAGCTTCTGTGTAAGACACAGCGCGGCAGCCGTTTTCTGCGATCAGTACATCGTTCAAATAAAGTCCGACACGATCTACATTCAAGTCTGCCAGTCCAGCACGGCCAATAGCAGCCAATAATCGTCCCCAGTTAGGGTCAGATGCAAACAGTGCAGTTTTCACCAGCGGTGAGTGGGCAATAGTGAACGCAACGTCAAGACATTCCTGCTCGTTCACTCCGCCATTAATCTCTACGGTGACGAACTTGCTGGCACCCTCTCCGTCACGAACCAGCCCCTGGGCGAGCGAGACGCACACTTCCTGCACTGCGTCGGCCAGCGCTCGATAGAGAGGCTGATCGGCGTTCGCCAGAAACTCATTACACGCCGCACCGGTCGCGACCAATACACAGGCGTCGTTAGTCGATGTATCGCCGTCTACGGTGACTCGATTGAACGACATGGCTGTGGCTTCAGACAAAATTTTCTGGAGTATGGCGATTTCGACTGCTGCGTCCGTCGCAACATAACCCAGCATCGTCGCCATATTAGGGCGAATCATTCCGGCACCTTTAGCGATACCTGTCACCACGTAATCCTGACCATCACAACTGAATTGAACGCTAAGACCCTTGGGCCGCGTGTCTGTAGTGAGAATCCCTTCGGCGGCATCAGCCCAACCGGAATCTGCCAAACCTGCAACGGCAGCGGGAATAGCGTCAGCAATCAACTCTACTGGCAACGGCTCACCAATTACGCCTGTAGAAAAAGGCAGCACCTGTGATGCCTCTGTATTTGCAATTTGAGCAACTGCAGCACAGCAGCTGCGAGCATCGACAATACCCTGCTCGCCTGTTCCAGCGTTAGCGTTACCGGTGTTAACGATCAGGTAGCCGGGCTGATTATCTGAGAGCTGCAGATGATCTTTAGCGACGGTAACCGGTGCAGCGCAAAACGCATTTTGAGTGAACACCCCCACACAACGGCTTGCTGCAGCCAGCTCCATTAACACCAGATCCTTGCGTCCGGAGCTCTTGATGCCCGCCGATACGGTCGCGAGCCTGACCCCCGAAACCGGCAGCAAGTCAGGGAGCTTGTCGTTGCCTACAGCCATCGCATCAAGCCTCTAGGAGAGCTTGCCGTGGCATTGTTTGTATTTCTTACCGCTGCCACAAGGGCATGGGTCGTTGCGGCCTACTTTGGGCTGATCGCGAACATAAGTCTCTGGCATAGGCGCTTGCTCAGCGGGTTGGCCTTCGACAGTCTCGGGAGGCATCCCTGATGCTTCCGCATGCTGAAATGCCAGCTTCTCTCGATCAGCTGCATTACGCCGCTGTTGCTCAATAAGCGCGGCCTCATCCTGGCGCTGAATCTGCACATGGCTGAGGAAGCGAACCACTTCCATTTTCAAACTGCTAAGTAGTTCCTCGAACAGGGCAAAGGATTCACGCTTGTATTCCTGCTTGGGGTTCTTCTGGGCATAAGCTCGCAAATGAATACCCTGACGCAGGTGGTCCATAGTGGCCAGGTGCTCTTTCCACAGAGTATCCAAAACCTGAAGCATGATCTGCTTCTCGATCTTGCGCATGTCAGGGCCAACGTCCTCGCTCTTTTGATCGTAGGCCGCCTGAACGTCGCTAGCAATGCGCTCGCGCAGAGCCTCTTCATGGAGTTTGTCGTCCTCTTCCAGCCACTGCTGCACGGGCAGTGGCACTGCAAACTCAGTCTCCAGCGCTTTTTCCAGCCCTGGCAAATCCCATTGTTCTTCCACGCTCATGGGTGGGATATAGCTGTCGACAGCCTCATTTACCACATCGGCGCGAATGGCGGTGATGGTTTCAGAGATATCTGCTTCGCCCAATAAATCATTGCGCTGCTGGTAAATAATCTGACGCTGGTCGTTGGCCACGTCATCGTATTCCAGCAACTGCTTGCGAATATCAAAGTTGCGTCCCTCAACCTTGCGTTGAGCTTTCTCAATCGCGTTAGTCACCATGCGGTGTTCAATAGCCTCGCCCTTTTCCATACCAAGGGCCTGCATGAAGTTTTTCACCCTATCGGAGGCAAAAATACGCATCAAGTTGTCTTCAAGAGACAGATAAAAACGGGAGACACCAGGGTCACCCTGGCGACCTGCACGGCCACGCAACTGATTATCGATACGACGAGACTCGTGGCGCTCAGTACCCAGGATGTGTAAACCGCCCGCTTCCAGAACTTGCGAATGGCGCTGTCCCCAGGCTTCGGTCAATTCAGCCTTGCGACCTTCACTGATTTCACCTGCGGCAGTGATCTCCGCCTCCAGATTGCCACCCAGAACAATGTCAGTGCCTCGACCAGCCATATTGGTGGCAATGGTAACGACCCCTGGCCGGCCCGCCTGAGCAATAATTTCAGCTTCCTGTTCGTGGTACTTGGCATTCAACACCTTGTGTTGGATTTTGGCCTCACGGAAACGCGCGGATAATTCCTCCGAAGTTTCGACCGATGCAGTACCCACCAGCACTGGCGCCTGGTTCTCCATACATTCTTTAACATCAGCAACAATGGCACCAAACTTTTCCTCCCGGCTTAAATAGACCAAGTCGTTCATGTCGTTGCGCTTTTGCTTTACGTTAGTAGGCAGCACCAGCACTTCCAGTCCGTAAATCTGGCGGAATTCGAAAGCCTCTGTATCAGCGGTACCCGTCATACCAGCGAGCTTGCCGTAAATCCTGAAGTAATTCTGGAAGGTGGTGGAAGCCAATGTCTGGCTCTCACTTTGAATATTAACGCCCTCTTTTGCCTCAATGGCTTGATGCAAACCTTCGGACAAACGCCGCCCAGCCATGGTACGACCAGTGTGCTCGTCAATCAGCACTACCTGGCCATCTTGAACAATGTATTCCACATCGCGCTGGAACAGCACGTGGGCCCGAAGCCCCGAATTCACATGGTGCAGCAAGTTGAGGTTAGTTGCCGCGTAAAGGCTATCGCCCTCTTCCAGCAACTTCTCGCGAATCATCATCTCTTCGATGAACTCATGACCCGATTCGGTCAGCTCCACCTGCCGCTGCTTCTCATCGACAGTGTAGTGTCCCGCTTCGTCTTCAAGATCTGGCTTGAGAGAAGGAATCAGGCGATTGATTTTTTTATACAGCTCTGAACTGTCCTCGGAGGCACCAGAAATCACCAGCGGCGTGCGGGCCTCGTCAATCAGGATAGAGTCCACTTCATCCACAATGGCGAAAGCTAACTGACCCTGCATGCGGTCTTCCATGGTAAAGGCCATGTTGTCACGCAGATAATCGAAACCAAATTCGTTGTTGGTGCCATAAATGATGTCTGCGCTATAGGCAGCGGCTTTTTGTTCAGGCGCTTGACCAGAACGAATGACACCCACCGACACGCCCAGGAACTCGTACAAGGGTCCCATCCAATGGGCGTCGCGATTAGCAAGATAATCATTCACAGTGATCAAATGTACGCCATTGCCGGTCAGCGCATTGAGATAAGCAGGCAGCGTTGCTACCAGGGTCTTACCCTCACCGGTGCGCATCTCTGCAATCTTGCCCTCGTGCAGAGCCATACCGCCAATGAGCTGCACATCAAAGTGGCGCAACCCCAGTGCCCGATCGCCCGCTTCCCGAACTACGGCAAACGCTTCGGGCAGAATGTCATCGAGCTTCTGGCCGTCTGCCAGGCGCTGTTTGAACTCGTCAGTCTTGGCAGCCAGTTCAGCATCGCTCAGTGCCGTGATCTCATCGGTCAGGGCATTCACTCGCTTGACTACCTTACCCATACGCTTCAGTTCCCGATCATTACGGGAACCAAAAATCATTTTCAGAAAATTGCTAATCATCAGCTTTCAACTTGTCATAAATAGGATTCAGACCGCACAACTGACACAGATGGGCGGGAGCAGATTAAAAAGTTGTCAATGGAGCGTCAGCGACTGGTGCGTCGAACGTAGCTCGAGGGGTCGACCGAACGGCCGTGTTTATAGACTTCGTAATGTACGTGAGCGCCAGTGGAACGGCCAGTAGATCCCATCAGAGCGATGGCCTCGCCCTTGCGAACGACATCGCCGGATTTAACCAACGCTTCCTTATTATGAGAGTAGCGAGTGACAAAGCCGTCACCGTGGGAAATTTCCACCATTTCGCCATAGCCGGACTTACTGCCCGTGTAGGTGACTACGCCAGAGGCAACGGCAATAACATTGGTGCCTTCCTTACCAGCGAAATCGATACCGTGGTGAAAAGCAGGCTTACCGGTAAAGGGGTCGTTGCGCTTGCCATAATGAGAAGAAATCCAGCCCTTCTCTACAGGCCGGCCTGAAAGCCAGCTCTGTTCTTCCAGTTTACGATTGGCTAGCAGAGACTCAAGAATCTCCAACTGCTGCTCGCGGTCTGACAATTGCGCCTGGAACAAGCCCAGCTCCGCGCTCAGGTCACCCGTGTCGTACTCAACATTGAACTCAGCACCAATGGGACCACCAATGGCAGGCGGCTGACTAAAATCAAACTCGCCCTCTTCTAGGTCGGCCATAGCGGTCAAGTGCTGGCCCAGCGCGTCGAGACGGGTCATTCGCGCCTGCAGCCGCGCCAGGCTCAGGGTCATAGCCTGCATTTTAAGCTCAGCCTGGGTTTGCAGGGCTGCTAGCTCTTTCTGTTGCTGCTCCAGCTCGTCCTGCAAGCCATCCAACGCCATGCCCCGCATGGAATTGGCTTCGTTTTCCTGCCCCAGCATAAAGCCGCCCGCAATCATGCCCAAGGGTAAACCCAGGCAGCAAAGGGAGAGCAGCGCACGGGACCAACGCCCCAGTTCAACGGAGCGAGACCCACCGTGCTTGCGACTAATGAGAATGACTTTCATTTAGACGAAATCGAGGCAAATCGGTCGGCGACTATGCCACAAAACCCCCTCTGACGCTATGAATTGAAACCCGGGGTGTGAACTGATGCCCAATTTGGGGGTATCGGCGAGAATTGAGCCTAAATGGCGGCAGCAGGGCTCAATGAGTAACAAATAGGGGCTGTGGCCTCATCTTCAAAAGTCACGACCTCCCAGGCATCGGGCTGGGCAATTAAGGCGCGCAGGGATGCATTGTTGAGGGCATGACCTGACTTATAAGCACGAAACTCACCAATTAAGCTGTTACCAAGCAGGTACAGGTCACCAATGGCGTCCAGCACTTTGTGGCGCACGAATTCATCGTCGTAGCGCAGGCCGTCCTGGTTGAGGATGCGGTATTCATCGACCACGATAGCATTGTCTACGCTGCCGCCCCGGGCAAGGCCCTTGGAGCGGAGGTATTCGATTTCATGCATAAAGCCAAAGGTGCGGGCTCGACTGATTTCTTTCACAAAGGAGGTGGTTGAGAAATCGATATCGGCGTGGGCAGTGCGATCGCGAAAAACGGGGTGGTCAAAATCGATGGTAAAAGAGACTTTGAAGCCATCAAAGGGGAGGAAGCTGGCTACCTTGTCGCCATCCTCGACTGTGACCTTGCGTTTAATGCGAATAAACTTCTTGGGTGCGTTTTGCTCCTCAATACCAGCGGACTGTATAAGGAACACAAACGGACCCGCACTGCCGTCCATAATCGGCACTTCCGGCGAACTGACATCGACATAGGCATTATCAATACCCAGGCCAGCCAAAGCCGCCATCAGATGTTCTACCGTGGAAACCTTTTCGCCATTAGCGAGAAGACCGGTGGAGAGAGTGGTATCGGCAACGTTGTCGGCCCGACCCGGGATTTCCACCACCGGATTCAGGTCTACTCTGCGAAACACAATACCGGTGTTCACCGGCGCGGGTGCTAAAGTCAGGTAGACCTTCTCACCCGTATGCAATCCGACGCCAGTCGCCTTGATCGCATTTCTCAACGTACGTTGTCGAATCATAATTACCCTAACCGTAGCCTATTGCTGTCTAACGGCTGCCAGGTCGCTCCGGAACACCTCCAGGTTGCGACCTGCTAATCAGCCTGCCGACGCAAAAACGCAGGAATGTCAAAATACTCCTCGTCTGCGTCCGCTGCAACAGCTGTAGATTGGCCACCTGCGGCGCGCTGTCTGCGCTGCACCGCGGGGCGATCCAGATCCCGGTAGTCGGGCGCCTCATCGGCTTCGGTGGAAGCCACTGCCGGCTTGGGTGCGCTGTCTACTACCTGCAGCGGTGTTCTCGCCGCCTCAGTGCCCAGCCCGGTGGCAACAACGGTCACTTTAAGCTCCTCGGTCATATCAGGATCGATAACCGTACCGACTACAACTGTTGCTTCTTCGGATGCAAATTCCTCGATGGTATCGCCCACTTCGGCGAATTCGCCCAGCGCGAGATCGAGGCCAGCGGTGATGTTAACCAGAATTCCGCGAGCACCCTGTAAATCAATGTCGTCCAACAAGGGGCTGTTTATGGCTCTCTCTGCCGCTTCGCGAGCGCGATTTTCGCCCTTGGAGCTACCAGTGCCCATCATCGCCATACCCATTTCCGACATAACGGTTCGCACATCGGCGAAGTCCACGTTAATCATACCGGGGCGGATAATCAGGTCAGCGATCCCCTGAACAGCGCCCAACAATACATCATTTGCCTCCTTAAATGCATCGAGGAGACTGGTATTTTTACCTAGCACTTCCAGCAATTTTTCATTGGGAATAGTGATCAAAGAATCCACGTGCTGCTGCAGTTCTCCTACACCTTCATGGGCAATTTTCAGCCGTTTCTTACCCTCGAAGGGGAAAGGACGAGTCACCACGGCTACCGTCAAAATGCCCATTTCGCGAGCAACTTCGGCAACGACGGGCGCGCCGCCGGTGCCGGTGCCGCCACCCATACCAGCAGTGATAAACACCATGTCAGCCCCGTGCAGGGACTCGGCGATGCGATCGCGATCCTCCATAGCCGCCGCGCGACCGATTTCAGGGTTGGCGCCTGCTCCCAGGCCTTTGGTGATGTCGCCGCCCAGTTGCAGCACTGTTCTGGACTCAATATCCGAAAGGGCCTGGGCATCGGTGTTGGCGCAGATAAAATCTACGCCTTCGACCGAGTGATCGATCATATGCTTCACAGCGTTGCCGCCGCCTCCGCCTATGCCGATCACCTTGATCACCGCATTGGTTGGTACGTTGTCGATTAGCTCAAACATGGTTCTTCCCCTTTTATTAAAATGCCGCGTCTTCACACGGCGGTTTACCGCTTAAAAATTGCTTGAAATCCAGGCTTTCGCCCGGCTGATCCAACTCTCAGCTGAACCACTGTTGCGAACGGAGCCTGCGCCCCCCTCTTCCATGTGGTCTACGCCGTACTGCAACAGGCCCACGCTGGTGGCGTAGATCGGGTTGCGCACAATGTCGTTTAGCCCCTGTACCGATTGCGGATAACCCACCCGCACCGGCATATGAAATATCTCTTCTGCCAATTCCACGACGCCTTCCATCTTGGAAGTGCCCCCGGTCAGCACGATGCCCGCCGGTACCATGTCCTCATAGCCGGAACGACGCAGCTCAGCCTGCACCAGGGTGAACAACTCGTCGTATCTAGGCTCCACCACTTCTGCAAGCGATTGCCGCGACAGATCCCGGGGCGGACGGTCACCCACGCTGGGCACCTTGATGGTTTCATCAGCTCCCGCGAGCTGGGTCAGGGCACAGGCGTACTTGATCTTGATTTCTTCAGCGTGCTGAGTGGGTGTGCGCAGGGCCATGGCAATATCATTAGTCACCTGGTCTCCCGCAATGGGAATCACCCCAGTATGGCGAATAGAGCCCTCGGTAAAGATAGCGATATCAGTAGTACCGCCTCCAATATCAACCAGGCAAACACCCAGTTCCCGCTCGTCTTCGGTGAGAATGGAATAGCTGGAAGCCAGCTGCTCGAGAATCGTTTCTTCTACCTCAAGACCACAGCGGCGAATACACTTCTCGATGTTCTGCGACGCATTGACGGCGCAGGTCACCAGATGCACTTTGGCCTCCAGGCGCACGCCGGACATTCCCAGCGGCTCCTTAATGCCCTCCTGGTTATCGATCACATATTCCTGGGGCAGAATGTGCAGCACTTTCTGGTCAGCAGGAATTGCCACGGCCTGGGCCGCATCAATCACTCGCTCCAGGTCGTGCCCGAACACCTCCTTATCCTTAATGGCAACGATGCCATGGGAGTTAAGGCTGCGAATATGGCTGCCGGCAATCCCCACGTAAACGGAGTGAATCTGGCACCCGGCCATCAGCTCAGCTTCTTCCACTGCCCGCTGAATCGACTGCACGGTGGATTCGATATTAACGACCACCCCTTTCTTCATGCCCTTGGACGGATTGGACCCAATACCCACCACCTCGATCTCACCATCCATGCCGACCTCGCCGACAATCGCCACCACCTTGGAGGTACCTATGTCGAGTCCAACGATCATTTTCTTGTCCTGCGCGCTGCCCATGGCAGTGTCTCCCTTTACGCCTTCTTGTTATTGCTGTTTGTTTCCGATACTTCTACGGCGGTCTTGAAAGACACCGCCACTCCGCGCTCATAGCGCAAATCTATACTGGACACCTGCGTCATCCGGGCCGCCAACTCTGACCTGAATACGGTTTTGAACCGCTTCATTCGCTCCAGAAAATCGTCCCTACCAATGGCAATGCGTTGACCACCCGCCAGTACAGCCGCTATTTCACCGCGATCATCGACTGACAGCTGACTCAAGCGCAGCCCCAGAGGGGCCAACGAATCCACCAACCGCTGATAGGTGCGCATCAGGGTTGGCGCTGTGTTCTCCGGGCCAGTTAATGTAGGCAGGGCCTGCCACGCATCCCTTTGACTGGGGCGAAACACCTCGCCCTCGTGATTCAGGAAACCGATGTCACCCCATCTGGCGATAGGCAACTGCTCTACTACATGTATTTCCAGAGCGTTGGGCCATACTCGCCGGACCGTGGCTTCGTGAATCCAGGGTAAGACCTCTAATTGCTTCTGCACCTGGGCCAGATCAGCGCCCAGGAAGCCGCCGGTCAATGCGGGATAAACCATGTCCTGAACCGCGGTCGTCTGGGTGTGCTCAAGCTCACCAGTCACCGAGATACGCTCCACTGGAATGCTTTGCAGAGTGATATAGGCCTGCAGAACCGCTACTGTCACCACCCCTGTGGCAACCAGAATCAAAATGCGATTCAGCCAGTTAAAGCGAATAGACGGCCGTTTGGCCGGGGCCGTCGTCTTGCGTGTTGCCCCTTTGGCCGGGGCACTGCGAGTCCTGCGCGTTTGCTCCGCTGCAGGCTGCCTCGATTTAGGCTTGCGTTCGGGCCGCTGGTCTGGCCGACGCGTCCGCTGCTCAGTCCCGGGTTTTTGTGGCCGGGAGCGTAATTGAGGCAGCTTGATTGCAAGACCCATCAGTGCTTCGCCTCCGACGCCAGTGTCAGTATCCGTTCCACCAATGCGGGCACTTCCATACCTGCCTGTCGCGCCGCCATGGGCACCAGACTGTGCGAGGTCATACCGGGAATGGTGTTCACTTCCAGCACGAAGAAGCGTCCATCACTGTCACGCATGGTGTCGACTCTTCCCCAACCTGCGCAGCCCAGAGAGCGGAAAGCCGCGAGGGCCATTGCCCCCACTTGTGCCTCCTCGCTCGCATTCAAGCCGCTGGGGCAGTGGTAGCTGGTATCGTCAGACAGGTACTTGGCGTCGTAATCGTAAAACTCGTTGTCCGTCACCATGCGGATAGAAGGCAATGCCTCATCGCCCAATATGGCGACCGTGTACTCGGGACCATTAATGAACTTTTCTGCCATCACTCCACCGCTGTAGGCCGCGGCACCTTCATAAGCCGTGCGCAGCGACTCTGCATCGCTTGCCGGTGCCATGCCAATGGATGAACCTTCGCAGGCAGGCTTTACAAACACCTTACCGAGGCGGTCAATCACCGCCTGCCAGTCGGTATCGGCGTCCAGCATTTCAAAGCCGCCAGTTGCAATGCCTATGCCCTGCCACAGCTGCTTACTACGCCGCTTGTCCATCGCCAGGGCAGAACCCAGTACACCTGAACCGGTATAGCGAATCCCCAGGGCTTCCAGTGCACCTTGTATCGTGCCGTCTTCTCCACCGGGACCATGCAGGGCGTTAAAGGCATAATCCACTCCCTGCAGCTGTGCGACCCAATCTTCATCGGCCGGGTCCACATCGCGCACAGAATAATTTAGCCCACGCAAAGCATCAGAGACGGTTCGTCCGCTTAGCAGGGATACGTCTCGCTCTGCAGAGGTGCCGCCCAGCAAAACCGCGATCGTCATGCGCTTCAGGTCTTGCCCACTCATGACCGTGCTCCCTGCTCAAAGCTCATCGCGGCAAGCTCTTTGGACAGTGCGCCAATATTGCCCGCTCCCTGGGTAACAACAACATCACCCTGCTCTACTACCGAGCAAAGTATTTGTGGCACATCTTCGATGTTTTCTACAAAAATCGGCTCCAGCTGCCCGCGTTGACGAATGCTGCGAGCCAGGCTGCGACTGTCAGCACCGGGAACGACTTCCTCCCCCGCCGCGAAGACCTCCAACAAAATCAACACATCGCAGCGCGAAAGTACCGATACAAAATCGTCATACAGGTCACGGGTCCGGGAGTAGCGATGGGGCTGATAAACCATCACAACCCGTTGCTCCGGCCAGGCCTGCCGTGCCGAATCCAGCGTGGCGCGCACCTCGGTGGGATGATGGCCATAGTCATCGACCAACAAGGCAGTGCCGCCAGGCAAATTCAGCTCACCCATGCGGGTAAAGCGTCGTCCCACGCCGGCAAAGCCCGCCAATCCTGACTGAATCGCTTCGTCCTCCAAGCCTTCATCGCAAGCCACAGCCACCGTTGCAGCAGCGTTGAGCACGTTATGCAGACCCGGCATATTCAGGGTGACTGGCAGTGGCTCGCCAGAAGGACGGTTAATAGTAAATCCGGTGGTCAAGCCGTCGCGCTGCATATTGCTGATCCGAAAATCGGCATCATCTGCAAATCCGTAGGTAACCACCTGCCGACTAACCTCGGGAAGCAGCTCTCTTATAACCGGGTCATCAATGCAAAGTACCGCCACACCGTAAAAGGGCAGATTGTGCAAAAACTCGAGGAAAGTTCTGCGCAAAACCGCGAAGTCACCGCCATAGGTGTCCATATGATCAGCTTCGATATTCGTTACCACGGTAACCATGGGCTGCAGATGAAGAAACGAGGCATCACTTTCATCGGCCTCAGCAATCAGGAATCGACTGGCACCGAGTTGCGCATTGCTGCCAACACTGTTCACCAGGCCACCGATCACAAAGGTTGGGTCCAAACCAGCTTCGCCAAAGACATTGGCAATCAGGCTGGTGGTAGTGGTCTTGCCATGTGTGCCGGCTACCGCAATACCATGGCGATAGCGCATCAGTTCCGCGAGCATTTCTGCGCGAGGCACGACCGGTATGCGGGCTTCTCTTGCGGCGACCACCTCCGCGTTGCTTTCATCGACGGCGCTGGAACTCACTACCACATCAGCAGTACCCACATTTGCGGCGCGATGTCCGATGAACACTTCAACACCTCTGTCACGCAGGCGCTCAGTGACCGGACTCTCCCTCAAATCGGAACCGGCCACCTGATACCCCAGATTAACCAATACCTCGGCAATGCCACTCATGCCCGTGCCGCCCACACCAATCATGTGAATGCGGCGAATGCGGCGCATTTCGGGGACTGTGTAAACGTTCTTATCGAGCGGCATCGATCAGCGCCTCCACTTCATCGGCCACTTGCTGTGTAGCCTCGGGAGCCGCGGCTTTTCGAGCCGCCTCTGCCATGGTGCGCAAACGCTCGGGGTGGTCCATGTAGGCGCGCAACGCGATAATCAAAGCGTCTTCAGTCATGTCGCTCTGCGGCAACAGGATGGCGCCACCGCGATCAGCCAGGGAGTGGGCGTTAGCCGTCTGATGGTCATCGATCGCGTGGGGTAACGGCACGAGCACGGAAGGCCGCCCCATCACCGCAAGTTCAGAAACTGTCAGTGCTCCCGCCCGACAAATCACCACGTCCGCCCAGGCGTATGCTGCGGCCATATCCTCGATAAAGGGCACAACACGCACCGTATCGCTAATCAAATCGCCATAACTTTTGATCACAGTCTGTGCATGGGCATCGCCGGTTTGATGCCAAACTTCAGTCGGGTCGACTCGGCGTCCGCGCAACAAGCGGCGAACCACACCTGGCAATGCATCGTTTATTGGTTTGGCGCCCAGGCTTCCCCCCAACACCAGCAAACGCAGCGGACGCTCGCCGTTGTAGTTGTACTGCGCTGCTGCAGCCTCTACCAGCGCTTCCCTCACCGGGTTTCCAATCACTTCAAATTCAATATCATCTCGAAAAGCACCCGGGAAGCCGGCAATCACAGACTTAGCCATTGGAGCCAGCAGCCGATTGGTGGTACCCGCCACCGCATTCTGTTCGTGTATTAACAGCGGACGGCGAAACAACCACGCGGCAACTCCCGCAGGACCCGCCACGTAGCCACCCATACCAACGACACAGTTCGGTCGACTGCGCAGCATCATCCATAAGGCCTGCAGAGAAGACCACGCCAGAAACAGCAGTCCCATCAGGCGATCTATAACCCCTTTGCCACGAACGCCTCGCACAGAAAGATAATGAATGGGGAAGCCAGCAGCGGGCACAACACGATGCTCCAGCCCCCGTCGGGTGCCTACCCACTCAATCAGGTAACCTCGCACGCGCAACTCACTTGCGACGGCCAGGGCTGGGTAAACATGACCTCCAGTGCCACCGGCCATCACCAGCACTTTGCCCTTGAGGCCGCTGCTCATGATCGCCCCCCCGATAAGCGCACCTGACAATCAACGCGCAATACCAAAGCTAACATGACACAGCAGATAATCAGACTGGTGCCACCGTAGCTGACGAAAGGAAGGGTTAAGCCTTTGGTAGGGAGCAAGCCTGAACTCACGCCCATATTGACAAAGGCCTGGCCTGAAAAAACCAGGGCAATGCCATAGCAGAGGTAAGCGCCGAACGGATAATTCGCCAGTTGTGCTGCGCGGCCCACCCATAGCACTCGACCAATCAGGGCGGCGTACAGCAAAATGACCGTCAGGGCGCCGATAAAACCGGTTTCCTCGGCCCAGATGGAGAACACAAAATCAGTATGGGCCTCGGGCAGATAAAACAACTTCTGCACACTGTTACCCAGGCCAACGCCAAACCACTCGCCTCTACCAAAGGCGATCAACGACTGGGTTAGCTGAAAGCCAGTGTCGTAAGGATCAGCCCAAGGGTCTGTATACGCCGTCAAACGCTTCACCCTATAGGGTTCGCTGACAACCAATACCAACAGCGCACCGAGCGCACCTGCAAGCACCACCAGGAAGTGGCCGAGCTTTACCCCGGCAAGGAACAACATGCCAAAGGCACTGCCAGCGACGATAACCGTAGCCCCGAAATCGGGCTCCACCATCAGCAACAAGGTGGCGGCGAACAGCACGGCCATGGGCTTGAGAAAACCCTGCCACTGGTGACGAACCTCATGTTCCCTGCGCACCATGTAACCGGCCAGGTAAACAATCATTGCCAGCTTGGCAAACTCAGACGGCTGCAGGGTAAAAGGACCCAGGGGTAGCCAGCGCTGGCTGCCATTAACCTCACGACCAACTCCCGGAATCAGTACAAGAATTAACAGGCCCAGCGCTGCGAACAACCATATCCAGCCCGTCTCCTCCCAGAACTCCAGGGGAATTCGGTACACTGCAATCGAGGCAATCCCGGCGACGACCATGTAGATCAAGTGGCGCTTGGTGTGAAAACTGGTGCTGTTGTAATTGATCTGCGCGTATTCGATAGACGCGGAGCTAATCGCAATCAAACCGACCAGCACCAGTGACACGCCAAGCACGATAATGCCTGGATCTGGCATTAGTGCGGCTGGAGTGGGCACGGCTCGATTCATTGATCGCCCCCAAGCCTGCCGACGGAGTCCACAAAAGACTCGCCTCTTGCCACGTAACCAGAAAACATATCGAAGCTGGCACAGGCAGGCGAGAGCAATACAATATCTCCAGCCGAGGCCCGTTCTGCCGCCAGAGCCACGGCCTGCTCCATGGTGTCAACTCGCGTCACCTCAACGACATCGGCCAGCGCTGCTTCGATTTTCGGCGCATCTTCTCCAATCAACACTACG
Source organism: Candidatus Seongchinamella marina (assembly GCF_026262685.1). Classification (NCBI taxonomy): domain Bacteria; kingdom Pseudomonadati; phylum Pseudomonadota; class Gammaproteobacteria; order Cellvibrionales; family Halieaceae; genus Seongchinamella; species Candidatus Seongchinamella marina. The sequence goes on along the minus strand of NZ_SHNP01000001.1, from coordinate 298,959 downwards.
TGCTTGCAACGCTTTTGAACGGTGCCGCGCAGTTCCCTGAAGTCGGCCCCTTTACCCTGGCCCCCGGCGATCAGCACAATATTGCGTTCGCCACCAATCCCGGTAAGCGCTGCATTCGTAGCGCCAATATTGGTACCCTTGGAATCATTGACGAAGCACACGGCCTCAATAACCGCAACTCGTTCACAGCGGTGCGGCAGTCCTGCAAAGTGACGCAGGGAATCGAGCATGGCGTCCAATGGCAGCCCAGCGGCATGGCCCAGCGCCAACGCCGCCAGCGCATTGGCCACGTTGTGACGACCCTCCATGGCAAGCTCAGTGACGGGCATCAACAGTTCGAAGCCATGACTCAGGCACTCAACGCCCTGATCCCGTCGCAAGCCAAAACCATTAAGCGCTGGCTCGCCCAGTCGCCAACCCACTACTGGAACTGAATCTTCCAACAGTGGAACGGTCAGCGGATCGTCACTGTGAGCGACCGCTGTAGAACAGCCCATAAATATTCTGTGTTTGGCCTGATGGTAGCGCGGCATATTGCCATGCCTGTCCAGGTGATCAGCACTGAGGTTTAAAACAACGGCCACTGCCAGGCCCAATTTCCCCGCCCTTTCCAACTGGAAACTGGAAAGCTCGAGCACATAGAGCTGCCGCTCATCGTCCAAAAGATCCAGCGCCGGAGTTCCCAGGTTGCCGCCTACACCAACATTCAATTTGGCGCGGCGAGCCATATCACCAACCAGCTCTGTCACCGTAGACTTGGCGTTAGAACCAGTGATGCCAACGATCGGCGCTTTCGCTTCGCGGACAAACAGATCAATGTCCCCGACCACCTTAACGCCTGCTAACGCTGCATCCGCCACCACCGGCTCATCGATTGCAATACCGGGACTTACAATCAGCTCAGTGGCCGAAGCAATCAGTTCATCGGGGTATTCGCCAGCATAAACAGCCACTTCAGGCATTTCCTGGCGCAGCTGTTCCAGTCCCGGCGGCTGGCTGCGAGTATCGACAACCGAGAAGCTAACGCCCAATCGATACAGGTGGCGCGCGCAGGACAAACCGGTGACGCCAAGGCCGACGACTACCCGATGTTCACTGCTTGCTATTAAATCCAATGCCACTGCCTGTATCACTCCCTCAGCCCTAGCGCAGCTTTAACGTCGCCAGCCCGAACAGGACCAACATCACAGTAATAATCCAAAAGCGCACAATGACCCGCGGCTCGGGCCAACCCTTCAATTCATAGTGATGATGAATTGGCGCCATACGAAATATGCGTTTACCAGTGAGCTTGAACGAGGCCACCTGCAGGATCACCGAAACAGTTTCCAGCACAAAGATGCCGCCCATAATGAAAAAGACAATTTCGTGACGGGTGATCACCGCTACCGTTCCCAGTGCCGCACCCAACGCCAGGGCGCCTACATCACCCATAAAGACCTGGGCGGGGTAAGTGTTAAACCAGAGGAAGCCGAGGCCTGCGCCGGCAATAGCGCCGCAGAACACCGCCAGCTCGCCACTGCCTGCTACGTAGGGGATTTGCAGGTAACGAGCAAAGTCGACGTGACCGGTAAGGTAGGCAATGATACCCAGCGCGCCACCCACCATGACGGTCGGCAGAATCGCAAGACCATCCAGCCCGTCGGTGAGATTTACCGCATTACTTGAACCGACAATCACAAAGTAAGCCAGCACTACGAACAACGGCCCCATCGTCAGCGAAAAGTCTTTCAAAAATGGAACGTAGAGTTCCGTGGTCACTGGCGTGTCAAACGCCAGGTAAAGGTAAAGGGCAGCTGCCAGGCCTGCTATTGACTGCCAGAGGTATTTCCAACGAGCGGGCAAGCCTCTGGAGTCCTTTTCCACGACTTTGCGATAATCATCTACCCATCCAACTGCGCCGAAGACGCCAGTGACAAGCAATACAACCCATACATACGGATTACTCAAGTCAGCCCAAAGCAGCGTCGCAATCGCGATAGCGACCAGGATCAGCGCGCCGCCCATGGTCGGTGTACCCGCTTTACTTAAATGACTTTGCGGACCGTCATCGCGCACCGCCTGCCCAACCTGGTGATAGCTCAGCTTGCGAATCATGGTGGGACCCACCAGGAGGGAAATCGCAAGTGCCGTACCTGCAGCGAGGATGCCGCGCAGGGTCAGGTACTGGAAAACAGTAAATGCATTTTGATACTGGGCCAGGTATTCCGCTAGCAACAACAACATCGTCAGCTCTCCCGTTCCGTTTGATCGGGGACCAAGGCTTGCAATACCCTTTCCATGCGCGCACCACGGGAACCTTTAATCAAGACAGTGTCGCCCTGTGAAAACGACGCCGAGGCGGCCACGACCGCTTGATAACAGTGTTCAAACCAGCGACCACGCTCACCGAATGCATCCACGGCAACTTTGAGCTCAGCACCCACACCCCAGAATTGAGCCAGGCCTGCTTCCCGTGCATGGACGCCAAGCTGCCGATGCAGCTCAATGCTATTTTCGCCCAGCTCCAGCATTGCGCCCATGACCAGTGTCCCCTGGCCTTCACTCGCAGCCAGCGTATCGATGGCGGCTAGCGCCGAACCCGGATTAGCGTTGTAGCAATCGTCTATCACCAGCGCTCCTGATGCGGCAACCTGCACTGACAGCCGACCTGCTACCGGTGCAACCGACTCAAGGCCGGCCGCGATTTCAGCCAGAGCCAACTCACAGGCAAGGCCTACGGCGATGGCAGCCAGAGCGTTAGCTATGTTGTGCTCGCCTGGAAGCCGTAGGGAAACGTCAACACTCCCCTTTGGCGTGACCGCCACAAATGAACTACCCGCAATGCCGTGAGACTCAATTTGTGTGGCCACGACTGCGGCATCACCGTTCAACGAAAAATCGAGAATCGTTGCCGCTCCGGCTCGCGCCTTCCAGTCTTCTGCCCAGGGCTGGTCAGCATTAACTACTGCAACATCGCCAGCAGCAAGAGCATCGAAAATTTCTCCCTTTGTTCGGGCAATGGTTTCCAAACTGCCGAAGCTCTCCATGTGCGCAGGCATTGCGTTGAGCAATACCGCAACAGAAGGCCGACCAAGCTCACACAGCCAACTGATATCGCCCTGACGCGCCGCGCCCATTTCAACCACAGCAAACTCATGCTCCTGGCTCAGGCGTAACAAAGTGAGTGGCACACCCACTTCGTTATTGAAATTTCCGTTGGTGGCCAGCGTAGCGCCGCGCTGGGAAAGCACGCCATTGATAAGATTTTTGGCAGTGGTTTTACCGGAGCTTCCGGTGATTGCAACTAATGGACCGGTGTACAAGTCGCGATTGAAAGCGCCTAAACGGCCCAGCGCTGTCTGGGTGTCCCCTACGCACAGCTGTGGCAAAGCGGACGAACTGGAACAACTCACCAGCGCTGCTACCGCACCGTTTTCTGCAACCGCTTCAACATAGTCGTTGCCATCAAAGTTTTCGCCGACCAAAGCCACAAACAAACCGTTCTTCGCAATCTGACGACTATCGGTAAAGACATTGGTAAAGCAAACATCCTCTCCGGTAATGCGCCCCTGGAGAGGTTCCTGCAATTCAGAAAGGCGCATAGGGCGCATCATTTACCCGCCCTCACTGCCAACGCTGCAAGGGCCTGCTCCTCGTCACTAAAATGAAGATACTCGCCATCTACCACCTGGTAATCTTCATGTCCCTTGCCGGCTATTACCACGCAGTCACCAGCGCCCGCCTCGTTGACGGCGCGTTGAATTGCAGTGGAACGGTCTACCTCCAACAGATACTGGCCACTGCAGCCCACCTCAATGTCGGCTAGAATCGCCGCAGGGTCTTCACCACGCGGGTTGTCACTGGTCACCAACACCTTATCGGCAATCGCACAGGCGACTCGGCCCATTACCTGGCGCTTCTCACGATCTCTGTCGCCACCACACCCAAACACCACTACCAATTGACCGTCGACATGGCGCCTTAGCGCGGTGAGCACCTGCTCCAAGGCATCTGGGGTGTGGGCGTAATCAATAATGACTTGCAGTCCCAGCGTATTAGGCAGGGACTGCATACGACCCGGCACAGAACGCAGACGAGATACATTTTTGAGAACTTCGGCCAGCGGTTCGCCTGCCAGAGTAACGGCGCTCACTGCCGCTGCGAGATTAGCCAGATTGAAATCGCCAGGCAGCGGACTCACAAACTCACCTGTTCCCCAAGGCGTGCGCAACACACCTGTCACCCGGCCGGCACTAAAATCCGCCTGCTCAACGAATACATCTGCTTGCGGATTGGACACTGAGTAGGTGATGAGCTGAACACCCGGTTCGACAACATCGCAAACCCGGGCGCCAAACTCATCGTCCAGATTCACCAGGGCATGCTTCAGGCCCTCGTTCGCAAACAACGCTAATTTTGCGCGGCCATAAGCTTCCATGCTGCCGTGATAGTCCAGGTGATCATGAGACAAGTTGGTAAAGACAGCGGTCTCAAAACCCACCCCGTTCACCCGACCCTGCACCATGGCATGCGAGGAAACTTCCATGCTCGCCGCATAGACACCCTGGTCACGCCAGTCTGCTAACTGCTGCTGTAAAGACACCGCATCAGGAGTCGTGTTGCCGCCTTGCGCCACATCTTCACCCAGGCTCGCACCCAGCGTACCAATCACTCCACAGGATTTACCCTGCAAACGAATCAACTGGGCCACCAGACGACTGGTGGTGGTTTTACCGTTAGTGCCGGTCACGCCTATCATGTGCAGGCTCACACTTGGCTCTTTATGAAAACGAGATGCAATGAAACCGGACTCCTGCTGCAGTTCTGGCATCTCCACCAGAGGAACTTGAAGCGCTTCGACAAAGCCGGCCACCGGTGGCTCGGCGACAATGGCGACGGCACCACTGGCCACCGCTTGCTCGATAAATTGGCGGCCATCGTGTATCTCACCCGGTACCGCCAGGAACAAATCCCCGATCTTCACCCGGCGACTGTCCAACTGCACACCGCTGATCATGGTTTCGGCAGACGGGCACGACGGCATATCAAGAACACCTGCCAGCGACAGAGATGTCATCAGGCTGCACCTCCCAGCTGTGAGCGATTCACTGCAAGCTCCTGGGGAAACTCAGAGGGCGTGACACCCAGTAAACGCAAAGCGCCACGGGTCACTGCGGAGAACACGGGCGCTGCTACCGCACCGCCACCATAATTTTCTCCCTGCGGGTCATTGATCACCACTACCGTGACCACACGCGGGTCATTGACCGGCGCAAGACCGGCAAACAAAGCCACGTGAGAATCCTCGATATAACCGCCTGGGCCTACCTTGCGCACGGTGCCGGTCTTGCCTCCGACCTGAAAGCCGCCGACCCTGGCCTTGCGCGCCGTGCCATGCTCTCCGGTTACCGCATGCAACACACCTAGCACCTGCTCGGCAACATCTTCGGAAATAACACGCTCGGCAGGAGGTAACTCGCCATCATCCAGCGCTAACAAAGAAACGGGGCGCTGCAGTCCACCTGCGGCGAAAACTGTGTAAGCCCGCGCCAACTGCAAAGGCGTCGTGGTAATACCGTAACCAAAAGCGAGGGAAATTTTTTCCGTGGAGTACCAGCGTGGACGACTGGGCAGCACGCCGCTGCTTTCACCGGGGAAGCCGGTGCCCATGGGTTCGCCAATCCCAAAGCGTTGGAATACTTCCCATATTGGCTCATGACCCAGCTCAACCGCCATTTTGGTCACGCCTACCTGGCTGGATTTTTCAATCACGCGGGACAGCGTAACCTCGCCGTAATTGCGAGGATCTTTATAGGTTTTCGGACCGACCCTGATCCAGCCGGGGGCGGTGTCGATCATGGTAGTAGTGGTGTACCGTCCGCTTTCCAGCGCCGCCACCAGCGTCATGGTCTTCATGGTTGAACCCGGTTCGTACGTATCAGTAATCGCCCGGTTGCGCATATTGGCCGCTTTCATATTCTTGCGACTATTGGGGTTGTATACCGGATAGTTGACCATGGCGAGAATTTCACCGGTTTGTGCATCCAGGGTGACGACACTGCCGGATTCGGCATTTGCTGCGGTGACAGCCTTGCGTAACTCGCGGTGCTGCAACTGCTGAAGCCGCAGGTCAATACTGAGGCGCAAATCCTTGCCCGGGCTGGCGGGCTTTACCACGCCGATATCCCTGACCATTTTGCCCCGCAGATCCTTGATGTATCTCTTTTTACCGGGCGCGCCTTGAAGCCACTCGTCATAGGCAAGCTCAACGCCGGCAATACCCTCGTCATCGACGTTGGTGAATCCCACCAACTGCGCAGCCACTTCTCCGGCCGGATAAAAACGACGGTACTCACGCTCGCCATAAACGCCGGGAAAACGCTTGCCGAGAATCTCCCGAGCCTCGTGAGGCACACGATGCCGCTGCAGGTACATGAAGCGCTTGCCTTCATAGCGCACCAACTTGGCCTTGAGCTCATCCAGCTCCATACCCAGTGACTGCGCTAACTCAGGCACCCTCTCACTATTGGCCAATCGACTCGGATCCGCCCAGATGGAGACGACGGGCGTACTTACAGCAAGAGGCTCTCCCCGTCTGTCGGTAATCACACCACGATAGGCGGGGATTTCTGCACTACGCAGGGACCGTGCTTCACCCTGGTTTTGCAAAAACGCATAGCCCCGCTCGGTCTCCAGGATCTGCAGAGAAAGCACACGACCGATTAGCAGTGAGAGCATCGAGAGCAGCAGACCCACGACAAGATAAAGGCGCCAGAGCGCTGTTTTCTTCGGTTGCGTCTTTCTGGACACAGCCTTCATCGCCGCACCACCTTGTAGTGCGCCAGGTCCGGCTCCGCCATACCCAATTCAGTGCGGGCCACCTTTTCTACCCGGTAGTGTGATGCCCAGGTGCTTTCTTCCAGTAATAAACGCCCATAGTCTTCCTGTAGATGCCACTGCCGGGATTCCAACACCTGCAATTGAGTGTAAAGCTCGCGCGTTGCATGGGTGGAATGAATCACCGCAAAACAAGACAACAGCACCAGCAGCAACGCGGCAACATTCAGCCACAGTAGCGCGCGACCTTGCGCGGGATCGCCAGCACCAATCGCGGCCGTGACCATCGTTTTTCCTGCGACCCTGGCAGTCATGCGATTTTCTCCGCCACTCGCATGACCGCACTGCGAGAACGCACGTTTTCATCCACTTCTGCATCAGAAGCCTTGGTCGCCTTGCCCACCAGCTTCATCCGGCGGTTAAGCGCCGCATCTGTGACGGGCACACCCGCAGGCAGCTGCTCTCCTCGAGCCATATCGCGCATATAGCGCTTCACCATGCGATCTTCCAACGAGTGAAAACTGATAACTACCAGGCGACCGCCGACTTTCAACATATCCAGGGAACAAGCCAACAGATCACCCAGATCCTCCAGCTCACGATTGACCTTGATGCGAATTGCCTGAAAGGCACGGGTGGCGGGATGCTTGTGCCTCTCCCAGCGAGGATTGGCTTCGCTCACTACTTTAGCCAGCTGTGCAGTTGTGGTCAGTGGCTCAACTTCGCGCGCCTTCACGATGGCAGCAGCGATACGCTTGGCAAAACGCTCCTCGCCATACTCCTTAAGCACCTCAGCGATTGCGGTCGTGTCGGCGTAGGACAGCCATTGCGCAGCCGTTTCCCCAGAGGAGATATCCATGCGCATATCCAGTGGACCATCACTCATAAAACTAAAGCCCCGATCTGCCTCATCCAACTGCGGACTGGAGACACCCAAATCGAGCAAAATGCCATCGAACGCGTCAATATCCATCAGTTGCAACTGCTGCGGGAGATCGGCAAAGGAACCATGGTAAAAACTAAAGCGACTGTCAGCGGACGAAAGCTGGGCCGCGCATTCACAGGCAACAGGGTCTTTGTCCACACCAAGAAGATGGCCGTTGTCATCAAGCTGATCCAGAAGAAAACGACTGTGACCGCCGCGACCAAAGGTACCATCGACATAAGCACCACTGGGCGCCGTTACCAGAGCTTCAACTGCCTCTCGTAGTAATACTGTCTGGTGCATGTTGGCCACCTACAGCTTGAGAGAGAGAAGTTCGTCGGGCAGCACAGCGTCGGGACCAGAGTCCTCCAGCGCTTGTTCCTGCTCGGCCATCCAAAGGGCTTCAGACCAGATCTCAAGCTTATTGCCCTGCCCTACCAGAACCAGCCTTTTATCCAGCTGCGCGTATTCGCGCTGTGATTGAGGCAACAACATTCTGCCGCTGCTATCTAATTCAATATCCGTGGCATACCCCAGCACCAGGCGCTGAAAGCGCTTGACCGAGGGATTCAGGGCGGGCAACCCCTGGATATCTTTCTCAATGCGCTCCCACTCGGGCAGGGGATACACCGCGAGGCATTTGGACTGGGTATCTATGGTGACAACAATCTGGCCATCACACCGGGACAGCAATGGCTCACGCTGGCGTGCTGGCATAGCCAGCCGCCCTTTCGCGTCCATATTTATGTGCTGTACACCACGAAACACGTTAGATTCCCCCACTCACCTGTCTTCATCTTCCACAAAAAGACAGTTTTACCCACTTATATCCACTTTTCGACACTATAGGCGCACAACAGCAGATCGTCAACAAGGACAAGTAGGAAAAAACGCAATAAATTCAGGCCGTTACGAGACTTTTTTGCAGGAAAAGCCGAACTGAATTGAGGCAAATAGCTCACCAAAACAGCCCTCTAAGACCAAGTTCTAAGGTTTTACTTTAAGTTACATGCCGATTTTTTATTTAAAACCGATCTCTATAGTCCAAAACGGCATAAAAAAGCCCCTCAACCGTAAGGTTGAGGGGCCTGATAGGGTGAGTCAGTCGATAAGCCGGGTTCTGTCGTGGACGACCATTCATCTGCGACAGCTGTCACCAGCTGCCTGAAGCGACCTACCCGAATCCACCGTGGGCCACGGCTATAGGATTCCTATTTGGTCTTGCTCCGGGTGGGGTTTACCATCGCCGCGCCTGTTGCCAGCCGCGCGGTGCGCTCTTACCGCACCATTTCACCCTTACCTTTTTGGTCTTGAAAACAAGAACCGCAAAGGCGGTTTACTTTCTGCTGCACTTTCCGTGGGCTCGCACCCCCCAGGCGTTACCTGGCACCCTGCCCTATGGAGCCCGGACTTTCCTCCCCCCGGTAAATACCGGAAAGCGATCGTCTGACCGACTCGGCGGCAAGACTAACAGCACTGGCGAAGTGACTCAATCGCCTTTTACCGACAGCAAATAATTATAGAGATCCTTTTTTTTCAGCCCGGTGCAGTCCGCTACAATCGCCGATGCCTTTTTAGCCGGCAACTCTTGCGCCAGCCTTCGCAATAACCGCTGTGTCGCTTCATCCAGCTCGACCTCGCCACGAGGCTTGCCCGCGACCACCAGCACAATTTCACCCTTCTGCTGATTCGCATCGTTTGCCACAAAAGTGAGCAACTGCTCAAGAGTGCCTCTGCGCACAGTTTCGAATGTTTTGGTAATTTCGCGCGCCAGGACCACCTCTCTATCGGGCCCAAACACCTCGGACATGGCAGCGAGAGTCGCAACGATGCGGTGAGGGGCTTCATAGAACACCAGGGTAGCGTGCTCGCTTTGCAGATCCTGCAACTGGTTGGCTCGAGTGCCCGCCTTGGCGGGCAGGAAACCTTCAAAACGAAAGCTGTCGGTCGGCAGACCACAGACGCTCAGAGCCGCAATCACTGCACTGGGTCCGGGCACAGGGCGCACCGCATACCCCATGGACTGCATATCGCGAACCAATCTGTAGCCGGGGTCTGATATCAGTGGAGTTCCCGCATCCGAGATCAGGGCGACGCTCCCTCCCTGGGCCAGCGTACTTTCAATTCGCTGTTGGGCTCGCTGGTCACTGTGGTCGTGATAAGCCATTAATGGGTTATCGATACTGTAGTGCTGCAACAGGCGTTGACTGTGTCTGGTGTCCTCAGCGGCGATAAGATCAACCCCGGATAAAACCTCGACGGCGCGAGAGCTCATGTCTCCCAGATTGCCAATGGGCGTGGCCACAATATACAGCCCGGTCTCCACGTTTTCCCCTTATACTGTGCATCTCACCCCGATGGTGAATCACACCTTATTGAGCGACGCAGCATAGCATGACAGTAAAACAATCCCAGTTTCTTCACCCGGCCGCCCTGGCATTAATAGCCCTGCTGCTTCAGGGCTGCGGTTCTGTGCCGCCACAAGACAAGAGTGCCGGCACCTCCACCACTCAAAGCACATTTAAGAATCAGACTAGCGAAACAAATGTGCAGCTGCCGCCGTCGCAATTCCACCCACAATTTGCTGAGGCTGATGAGGCACTGCGACAGCTGGACTGGATGACCGCCTCCACCGTTTTAGCGTTACTGGACGAGGAAGCGCTCACCCGCAACGACAGGGATTATCGGGATTACCTGCTGGCGAGAATAGACTACGTGCGCGGGGATCAGGTTCAGGCCAGTACCAGACTAAAAGCGCTGGACCGCCCCGAGGTCGCCCTCGGTATTGCCTATCGATCATACAATTTTCAGCGGCACTTGCTGAGCCTGCAAAGAGCGTACTTGGATAGCGCGCGCCTGGGTGTCCGCATTATGGAAATTGCACCGGCAAAGGACCTGCCCGGACTCAAGCGCAGCCTATGGCACGACCTGCAGCGCAGCCCGGAAAGCGAGATTGCACAGGCCAGGTCAAGCGCTGCAGATCCAACCTGGCTAGGCTGGCTGGAACTGGCAAACATCGCCAATGACAATGCAACGACGCTCCGCACTGCCCTGCCGCGCTGGCAGATCAATTACCCTGGCCACCCTGCTGCTTCGCCGCTTCCTGGCGGCCTTGAATACATGCTGGAGCCGGCAGTGACGCCACAACAGGTTGCGCTGGTGCTTCCGCTGAGCGGCCGTCTCGCACCAGCAGGTAAAGCCATTCGCGACGGTTATCTGGCGCACTATTTCACGGCCAGAAACAAGGGCGATGCCCCAACAGAAATAAAGGTGATTGACTCAGACCTGTATGGTTCTGCGACCGAGGCCTACACGGTCGCCGTTCAGCAGGGTGCGCAGCTAGTGGTTGGCCCCTTGAGTAAAGCCTCAGTCGCTGAGCTGGCGAAACAAACCAATCGAGTTGTACCAACCATTGCCCTGAACCGCATTGATCAGCCGGTCGCAACAAGCGCTACCGCTCTGGTACAGCTATCGCTGGCGCCAGCAGACGAAGCCAGACAACTGGCCCGCCTGGCATTTGGCGACGGTGGCCGCCGCGCATTGGTCCTCCGCCCGGCGGGTCGCTGGGGCGACGAAATGGAATCGGCCCTGGACGAGCAGTGGCGGGCATTGGGAGGCACCACCACTCAGGTGATCAGTTACACCGGTAAGGACGACTATTCCAGTAGCGTCAAAAGTGGCCTGGGCATCGAAGCAAGTGAGCAACGGCGTCGCAAACTACGCGACATGCTGGCCATCAACCTGGAGTTTACACCCAGGCGACGAGCAGACCTCGACACTGTCTTTATGTTGAGTCGCACACCAGAAGAGGCACGCGCAATCAAGCCGCTACTGGCCTTCCACTACGCCGGTGCGTTGCCGGTTTACGCAAGCTCCAGTGCGTATGGTGCACGAGATGACAGTCGCAACCAGGATTTGAACGGCACCACCATTGTCGAGCTGCCCTGGTTACTGGGCTCTAACCCAGCGCTGCAACAATCCCTTGTTGGCGCCAACAGCGATTACTACACCCGACTCAATGCCCTGGGCGCAGACGCCTATTTACTGCAATCACGTCTGGTACAACTGCAAGCGGGACCAGATGCACTCATTCGCGGAGATACTGGCTTGTTGACGATGAACTCACAGCTGCAAATAGTGCGCGAACTGCCGCCGGCCAGATTTGATGGCGACCGTCTCAAGTCACTGTAGTTACACTGTCCCTTGAGCACAGTTAATGCCGGGGATCAGCATGAAGCAGTTAGGCGATGAGTACGAACGACGCGCCGCACACTTCCTGTCACTGCAAGGCGTTGAGGTCCTCATTTGCAATTATCGCTGCCACTGCGGTGAGATCGACTTGATCGCCAGGCACCATGATTACCTGGTCTTTATTGAGGTTAGGGCGCGCCGAAACCCGCGCTTCGCAACAGCAGCGGCCTCGGTGGACTATCGCAAACAACAGCGATTGCTGCGCACTGCCCAGTTTTTCCTGCAACGCCACACAAAACTTGCAAATCTGCCCTGTAGATTTGACGTGATCACCTTTGAGCCGCGACAATCCACAACGAACGATAGCCCGCAGTGGATACGCGGGGCCTTTACCAACTGAATCAGCCAGGGGCATCAGTGGACTACTATCAGATCATTGCCGAGCGTTTTCAAGACACCATTGAATCTATTGCCATGTCGGTGGATCAACTGGCGGCTCCCATCGCCCAGAGCAGTGAACTCATCACTCAAGTGCTACTGCAGGATGGCAAAATTTTTTGCTGCGGCAATGGGCCAGACGCAGCGCTATGCCAGTTATTCTGCCATTGCCTGCTCAGTGGCCTTGAGCATGAGCGCCCCGCCCTACCGGCATTCAACCTCAGCGCTGACAGCGCCATCTTGTCCGGCACCACCGGCAGCGACGACCGGGCACAGCTTTATGCTCGTCAAATTCGCGCACTCGGCCAGGAAAACGACCTGTTACTCCTCATCGACAGCGGCCCGGGATCATCGGACCTGCCGATAGCATTAGAGGCAGCAAGGGAGAGAGGCATGTTAACGGTGGCGCTTATAACCAGCGAAAACAGCGACCTGGCCTCTTTGCTCAACGCCGGTGACCCATGCATGCAGATCCAGGCACCTTCCCGTTCAAAGCATATCGAACTGCACACGATGGCTTTGCAAAGCCTGTATCAACTTATTGAATTAAGCCTTTTTGGCGACTACAACCAGGAAACATAAATCATGACTCAACGCCTACTACTCGCACTGTTCAGCATTGGCTTACTCAGTCTCGGTGGCTGCGGCAGCATGCTTGCCACGATGGAAGCGGAGCCCATTGAAGAAGAGGAGGGAGAGAGAACAATGGGCCGCTGGCTGGAGGATGAAAGTATTGAAACCAAGGCTATGGTCAATGTTCGCGCCGCCAACGACGCCTTTGATAAGGCCCACCTGGTCATCGTCAGCTATAACGGCTATGTGCTCATTGCGGGCCAGGTCTCCACCCAGGCACTGAAAGATCAAGCCACCGGCGTTGTAAAGGAAGTGCGAGGAGTGAGGCGCATCTACAACGAACTGGAGGTCGCTGCTCCCAGTTCGGGCATGACACGCACCTCAGACACCTGGATTACCAGCAAGGTAAAATCCTTCATGCTGGCCAGTGGAGACATTCAGGGAAACCGGGTCAAAGTAGTCACCGAGAATGGCGTCGTCTATCTGATGGGGCTAGCCACCCGGACCGAAGCAGAACGCATTGCGGCCGAGGCAGCCGACACTTCCGGGGTGCAACGAGTGGTAAAATTATTTGAATTACTGGACTGAAATAGCACCAGCCCTGACCACGCTCAACCCTGGGCTTCGATAATTCTCCGCACTGGTGCATAGCTACGACGATGCACTGGTGTCACCCCCAGTGACTGTAATGCATGCAGATGAGCGGCGGTGGGATATCCCTTATGTGCCGCAAAACCATAGCCTGGATACTTCTGTTCCAGCGCAACCAGTTCGTTATCGCGCTGCACCTTCGCCAGTATCGAGGCGGCCGCAATAGCAGGCACCCTGTCATCGCCCTTTACCACAGGCTCTGATGGATAGGACCACTGAGGCAGTCGGTTACCGTCGACCAGCACGTATCCTGGCTGGGGTGTTAGTGCCTCCACCGCCCGCTTCATCGCCAGCAGCGACGCCTGAAGAATATTCAGCTCATCGATCTCAGCGACAGACGCCCTGGCAATAGACCAGGCAATCGCTTTTTCACGAATTATTATTGCCAGCTCCTCGCGCCGCGATTCACTGAGTTTTTTGGAATCACGCAGGCCTTCGACAGGATTTGAAGGATCGAGAATAACGGCGGCGGTGACAACATCACCCGCCAGCGGCCCCCGCCCCACCTCGTCAACCCCGGCGATATCTATGCCCTTGTAACTCACCTGAAACAGATCATCCATCGACCCGGTTTCCTTCATGAAGCTGCAATAAGGCATTTGCGCTTTTGGCCGCGTAGCCCTGCTTCAGTTGCGCATGAATACGGTCAAAAGCCTGCAGTTGGTTCGCTATCGCCTCATCAGCCAGTAACGGTTCAATCGCTGCCGCCATGGCCTCAGGGACCGCCGCATTCTGCAGCAATTCGGGAACGACTGAACGTCCAGCTAATACGTTAGGTAATGCCGCGAAGCTGATTTTCACCAGCCGCGTCACCAGCCACCAGGAAAAAGCCGCCATGCGATAAGTCACTACCATCGGTCGCTTGGTCAACGCGGCCTCCAAGGTGGCCGTGCCAGATGCCAGGAGAACGGCATCAGCGGCGGCCATCGTCTCTCTCGAGTGTCCGCAAACCAGCGTGACAGGAAGGTCCGGCTGTTGTGCCAAGAGGGCCTTTAATTCGACTTCTCGTGCAGTGTTGGCCGCAGGCATAACGAAACGCAACTGCGGGTTCTGCTGCCAAAGCAGCCGCGCGGCAGCCAAAAAAGCGGGCGCCAAACGACTCACCTCTCCACTGCGACTACCGGGTAACATGGCCAGCAGCTTATTATCAGTTGCCAACCCCAGGGCCTGACGCGCAGCCAGGGCGTCCACACGATTGGGCAACTCGTCCGCCAGAGGATGTCCAACGAACCGAACGGGGACCTGATGGTCCTGATACACCTGGGTCTCAAACGGAAACAGGCAAAGCATGAGATCTACCGACTGCTTGATCTTCTTGACTCGGCCCTGACGCCAGGCCCAAACCGAGGGGCTCACTAAATGAGCAGTCTTGATTCCCTGCTCACGAAGCTTGCGCTCCAGCCGTAAGTTAAAGTCGGGAGAATCTATACCCAGAAAAATGTCGGGTGGGTTGTCACGAAAATGCTCGAACACGGCCCGGCGAATATGCAATAGCTCGGGAAGTCGCTTAAGCGGCTCGACAAAGCCCATGACCGAGAGGCGATCCATGGGGAACATACTGGTGAGGCCCTGTGCTTCCATCAACGGACCGCCGATACCTTCCACGATCAATTCATCGCACTGTGCCCGCAGTTCCTTAAGGACTCTGGATCCAAGGATATCACCGGAGGCTTCTCCGGCCAGTACGCCAATACGCAAAGTGCCTCCCGGGATTTAGCGAACGATGCCTCGCTCCGAGGAGCGCACGGAATCGATTAACACCTGAATCTCTGGTGTTTCCCGCAGCATAGTTTCGAGGCGTTGTAGCGCCAGTTCGAGGGTCAGGCCCTGTCGATAGAGAATTTTGAAAGCTCGACGTAATTGACTGATCGCTTCAGCAGAAAAACCTCGGCGACGCAGGCCCTCAATATTAATGGTCTTGGCCTCGGCTGGCGAACCGCTAACCGTGACGTAGGCAGGCACGTCTTTACCAATGGCTGTGCCCATACCACTGAAACTATGTGCTCCGATCTTGCAGAACTGATGCACCAGGGTATAGCCGCTGAGGATTGCCCAGTCACCGATGCGCACGTGCCCTGCCAGGGCAGTATTATTCACCAGAATCGTATTATTGCCTAAAATTGAGTCATGGCCGATATGCACATAGGCCATCAGTAAATTTTCATTGCCTATGGTGGTCTCAGACCGATCCTGCACGGTACCCCGGTGAATCGTCACGCTCTCGCGAATAACATTGTTGTCACCGATTACCAGCTTGGTCGGTTCATCACGATATTTAAGATCGGGAGTAGCCTCGCCAATACTGGAAAATTGATAAATGTGATTACCTGCCCCTATAACAGTAGGGCCACGAATCACTACATGAGGTTCAATGATCGTGCCGGGACCTATTTCGACATTAGCCCCCACCAAAGACCAGGGCCCAACGCTAACATCGTCGGCTAGGCGAGCACCCGGTTCGATAATGGCGGTTTCGTGAATCATCGATCAGCGCAGAGAATCGTCGCAGAGGCTGCCAGTTCTCCATCCACATCTGCACTGACAGCAAACTTCCAAATACCACGACGGTCAGAAATGATAGAAGCCCGCAGCATTACCCTGTCACCAGGCACACAAGGCCGCTTAAAACGCAGTTTGTCGGCGCCAACAAAATAGTAAATTGAGCCATCTGCCGGGGTCTTGTTCATGGTCTTGAAACCGAGAATGCCGGCCGCCTGAGCCATGGCCTCAACCAGCAAAACGCCGGGAAAAACTGGCTGACCGGGGAAGTGCCCGTCAAAAAAAGGTTCGTTAATTGTCAGGTTCTTGTAGGCAACGATGGATTCACCAAGATTGAGCTCCACCACCCTATCCACCAGAAGAAAAGGATAGCGGTGCGGCAGATGCTGCCGAATTTGTTCTATATCCATCATCAGGAGATGTTTCCTTGTTCTAGGGCGCGCTTCCTTTCTCAATGGCCGCCAGACGCTTGTGCATGCCGTCCAGCTGTGAAAAACGCACCGCATTCTTGCGCCACTCTCTATTGGGTGACGCAGGGACACCGGAAGAGTAGACGCCTGGCTCGGTAATAGACCGCGTCACCATGCTCATACCGGTAATATGGACGCCGTCGCAGATTTCAATATGACCCGATAAGGCAACAGCGCCTGCCACGGTGCAGTTAGCGCCTATGATCGTGCTTCCTGCCATACCGGTGCAACCAGCGATCGCGGTATTTTTTCCGATGCGACAGTTGTGCGCAATGTGCACCTGGTTATCAATGATGACACCGTCTTCAATGACCGTATGCTCCAGCGCACCGCGGTCAATGGTGGTTCCGGCACCAATCTCGACATCATCCCCAATTCGCAGCCCTCCCAATTGATGGATCTTTTCCCAACCTTCTGGCCCCGGTGCGAAACCAAAACCATCTGAGCCCAACACCGCAGTGCTGTGTACGATGCAACGCGCACCCAGCCAAACATCGTGATAAACGATGACACCGGGATTCAGGCAGGTATTAGCCCCGATCCGACTGCCTGCGCCGACATAGGCATTTGCACCAATGACAACTCCTTCCCCAATAACTGCGCCAGCTTCCACCACCGCGTTGGCGGCTATCCTGACGCTGTCGGCGACTTCAGCCTCAGCAGAAACCACTGCGGCTGGATGCACGCCCACTGCAGTCCGGGAAGACCGATCAAATAACGAGGTCATTCTTGCGAAAGCAAGATAGGGATCCTCGGTGACGAGGGTATCAACAGGGCATTGATCGGCGAAATCGGGGTGGATAAGCACTGCTGCCGCAGCGGTATCGGCTAATTGCTCAAGATATTTTCTGCTGGCAATAAAGCTGACCTGATCGGGCCCGGCTCCGCCTAGAGTGGCCAAACCCGATACGGAGCGCTGGGCGTCACCTGACAAGGTCAGATTAAATCGTTGCGCCAACTCCCCGAGAGTCATCACGACAATATTACTGAGTCGGCAGCTGATTCAGCTTATCAGTGACTTTGGCCGTTATACTGTATCCGGCATCAGCGTGAATGACAGAAGACTGCTGAAGTAGAAGACCAATACCCTCGGTAGTGATCAGATCACGCAAGACTTCCTGCACTTTGGGTGACAACTCTTGCAGCAGGGCCTGACCTGCGCCTTGTTCCGCCTGTTGCAGTTTGCCGGTAACGTGCTCCAGGTCTGACTGCTTGTTGGCGAGCTTCTGCCGCGCAGCGAGCTGCTGCTCCTGGCTCATTACTGCCGCATCTTTCTGGAATTTTTTCACCAGCTCATCAAATTCTTTCTTCAACTTATCGAACTCGGCCTTATCTGCCTGGTAATCGTCCTGGCCACGAACTTCGTTGAGGCGCTGTTGAGCGGCGTCTGTTTGCAGAATGGCTTCCTGCAGGTTGACTACTGCAATCTTGCCTTGTGCCATTGCCACGGCGGGCACGGTAAGCGCCAATGCGACAATACTAACTTTCAAAAATTTAAACACGTTTATCTCCATGGTTTAGATATTAAAATCAGAATCCACGACCCAGAGTGAACTGGAAGGCTTCTTCCTCGTCCTCAGGGCCTGCGTTGAGTGGTTTGGCAAGACTGAATGTCATCGGGCCAAATCCGGTTATCCAGGTAACACCGACACCCACTGAGTAGCGCAGCTCGTCCGCATCAACATCGAAGCAATTGACCTGGCTGGGGGCACACTTGGTATTAAACACGTTGCCTACATCCACAAAGAATGCGGAGCGCAGTTTGCTCCGGTCCTTGATAAACGGCAGCGGGAACAACAATTCTGCACTGCCTTCAACTAACACGTTGCCGCCAAAGGGGTCGGGGTCGTCTCGCAGGGTTTCCACCAGCAGCTTCCCGTCATTACCGACGTAGCCAAATTGCTGTCCGTTCGGCCCACCTATCTCGGTGGGGTTGCCTTCATCATCAATCCCGGTCACTGGCTGACGAGCGGTATACAACTCAGCCGGTGTCGACCTTGGACCAAGGGTATTGCTTTCGAAACCTCGCACCGAGCCGAAGCCTCCAGCAAAGAAGTGCTCGTAGAAAGGCAGTTCTGTAGTGTCTCCATATCCATCACCATAACCGAGCTCGCCCCGCAGGCGCGCGGTCCAAGACCCTCTGATAGGAATATAAATTTCACCGCGGTAGATCAGTTTGTAAAACTCAAGATCCGAACCGGGCATAGAAACCTCAAATGACACTGAGTTCGAGGTACCGCGGGTCGCCATCCTTCCCCGGTTCAGGGTGGACTGGCTCCAACTGGAGGTAACAGTCCAGTTGAGATAGTTATCTCCGTTTTCATCCAAAAAGCCCAGTTCTTCGGGGATGGTGAGGTAGTCAAACGGGATGTCTGCAATCGGCATGACCTCCTCGACATCGGCGAACGTCCCGTCCTGCAGCTGGGTGCTGTCGAACCAATAATCGACGCTTTCTTCCAAACGCGGACTGGCCTTAATTTCTTGCACTGCGTATCGGCCAGCGGTAATTTCAGTATCAGAAATACCAAAGCTGAAGCCCAGACGCTGGGTTTCCTTAATCGGGTAGCCAAAGTTTAGTGCTGCCCCATAAGTATCAGTGGTATAGCTGGCAACGTTCACTTCTGACAGGTCTGTAGAGCGATAGAACAGGTTAAAGCCGCGGCTGACGCCATCCTCTGTGAAGTAGGGATTGGTGTAGTTGAAGCTGTAAATGTCCTGGTACTTGGACGAATTCAGGTTAATACCGACCCGCTTGCCGGTTCCCATGAAGTTGTCCTCCTGCAGATTCAGTCCGAGAATCAACCCCGCATCCTGGGCATAACCAAAGCTGGCACCAATACTGCCGGATGACTGCTCTTCCACCTCAAACTCCACGTCAATAAGATCGTCATGTCCTGCAACCTGCGGGGTCTCCACGGTGGCACGGCTGAAGAAACCCAGGCGCTCAAGCCGCACCCGCGATTGCTCAATCTTGGAGGCAGAAGCAGGTGAACTTTCCATCTGCCGCATTTCCCGGCGCAGCACATCATCGGCAGTTCTCATGTTTCCCTTAAAGCTGATGCGACGCACATAAGTGCGCTTACCGGGGTCAACGAAGAACTTCATCGAAACTACATTGTTACCCTCTTCAACCTCCGGTATTCCAGTCACCTTGGCGAAGTTGTAGCCTTCATTGCCCAACCGTCGCGTCATGTACTCCTCAGTGGAAGTTACCAACTGCTGGGAGAAAGTCTGACCCTCTGCAACCAACAGGAAGCGCCGCAAGTCCTGCTCTGGCAACACCAGGTCGCCCGATAAATCGACCTTTCCCACGGTGAACTTGTCACCTTCGCTGACATTGGCAGTGATATACACCTCTTCCTTATTGGGAGACACCGACACCTGGGTTGAGTCAATTCGGAACTGAAGGTAGCCCCTGTCCATGTAATAGGAAGTCAGGGTTTCCAGGTCACCGGTGAGTTTTTCTTTGGAATACTTATCGTCATTAGTAAAGAACGAAAGCCACCCAGTGGTCTTCAACTCGAAAATATCGTCAAGATCTTCGTCGACAAATATCTCGTTACCAACCACATTGATATGCTTAATTGCGGCCACGGTGCCTTCGTCGACATCGATATTAATCGCCACCCGGTTGCGCGGTTCAGGAAGCACTTCGGTATCAATGGAAGCGTCGTAACGACCCTGCTGCACATACTGGCGTTGCAGTTCCATTTGCATACCTTCCAGCGTGGAACGCTGGAACACTTGTCCGACGGCAAGGCCAGAGCCCTTGAGGCCATCCAGCAGGGCTTCGGTTTCAATGGCCTTGTTACCATCGATATTAATTTCGCTGATACTGGGGCGCTCTGCCACCACGACTACCAGCACATTGGCGTCGCGGCCAATACGAATATCGTCGAAGTTACCGGTGGCAAACAGGCTTCGGGCGGACGCTCGAATAGCGTACTCATCGACCATATCGCCAACACCGACGGGTAGCGATGCGAAAACGCTACCGGCGGAAATACGCTGCAGCCCCTCCACCCGGATATCGGAGATGAGGAATGTCTCGGCAGAGGCAACGGGGACCGAAAAAATCAGTACCAGCGCCAGGTATTGGGTCAGTCTTTTTATCAAAATTCACTCAATCAACGGGTTACGCCTGCGAGGCTATTATCGTGTTTTTTCTTCGGCCAGAGTTACAGGCGCGTAAAATCGTTATATAAGGCCAGCATCATCATCCCCAGCACCAGAAATAGGCCTAGCTGATAACCCAGCGCCTGTATTTTCTCAGGTACTGGGCGTCCAGCCAATAGCTCTACCGTATAAAAAAGCAGGTGTCCGCCGTCCAGCACAGGGATAGGCAGTAAGTTTAACACTCCTAGACTGACACTAAGCAGAGCGAGGAAGCCTATATAGGACTCCAGGCCGGACTTGGCCGAGGCGGACGCCACTTTAGCAATGGTAATGGGGCCGCTCAAGTTTTTTGGCGATATCAGGCCCATGATCATCTTCTTAATAGAATTTACGGTGAAACCCATTAAATCCCAGGTGCGAACCACGGCGGCCCCAGCGGCTTCAATCGGGCCACGGTCGAAACTGCGAACCAGTTCCTGGGGCATCTCCGGAATCGCTACGCTGACCCCTACCCGACCAAAATCGACGCCATCCTCATCGGTTAGACGATCGGGCACAATTTCCCCGGTCAGCAAGCGTTCTCCGCGTTCGTATTCTAGAACTATCGCTTGTTCCGGCCTGGAGCGAACGTGTTTTACCCAGTCCATCCACTTTTCCATAGCAACGCCATCGGCGCTGAGAATTCGATCACCCGGCTGCAATCCCGTGCGCTGCGCCGGACCACCGTCAACAATGCTATCGACAACCGGTGGCACGTCCGGGGTGTACATAATAAGGCCCAGGCCGCCGAACAAGTCTGGTTGCTCCTGCTCTGAAAGCCAGCGATCAATCGCAGCTTCAGACTGGTAAACCATATCTGACCCAGAGTACTTGACCGTAAAATTGATGGTGCCGGTATCCCCTATCCGATCGAGCAAGGCAAAACTCAGGGCCTGCCAGGTGGGAGTATCGATATCGTCAACCGCTACTATTTCCTGTCCGGCTTCCAAACCGGCCACATCGGCAATTGACCCGATCTCTACATCACCAACAACCGGTGCATAGCCTGTTTCCCCTGCCATGAACAGGAACCAATAAGCGACAACCGCCAGTATAAGATTGGCCAGCGGACCGGCCACAACAACGGCGATACGCTGAAGCACAGGCTTGCGATTAAACGTCTGGTCCAGTAACTCCTCGGGAACTTCGCCCTCGCGCTCGTCAAGCATCTTCACGTAGCCGCCAAGAGGAATGGCCGCAACACTGTATTGGGTTCCCTGCTTATCTTTCCAACTGGCCAGAGCCGTACCAAAACCAATAGAGAAACGCAGTACCTTAACTCCGCACTTACGGGCCACCCAAAAGTGTCCGTATTCGTGCACCGCAACCAAAACGGCCAGTGTGCCAAGGGTGATAAAAATAGTGTAAAGCATGTCCATCAGGCCAGGTTCGCTTCCGGGGTGTGCCCGGTCATAGTTGCCAGAAGGTCACGTGCGACCTCTCTGGCTTCGTTGTCTGCATTTTCGACCACGTTCAAGGCCGTGGGTTCAACAATGCTCACTTTCTCCATTACACCCTCGATAATAGAGGGAATATCGGTAAATCGAAGTTGTTCATCCAGGAATGCTTGCACTGCTATTTCGTTAGCGGCATTGCAAACGGCCATGGCAGTGCCACCCGCGGCCACTGCCTCCCTGGCCAAACGTAGACAGGGAAAACGGGATTCATCAGGCGCCTCAAAATCTAGACGGGCGGCGGCAATCAGGTCAAGTGGCGCTACCCCGGAGACCAGCCGTTCAGGCCAAGCCAGTCCATAGGCGATGGGCGTGCGCATATCCGGATTGCCCAACTGCGCGAGCACAGAGCCGTCTAAATATTGCACCATAGAGTGAATAATGCTCTGTGGGTGAACAACGACGTCCACCAGATCCGGGGTCAGGTCAAAAATCCAGCAGGCCTCAATAAACTCCAGCCCCTTGTTCATCAGACTGGCTGAATCGACTGAAATTTTACGCCCCATAGACCAATTGGGGTGGGCACAGGCCTGGTCGGGAGTGGCGTTGTACATCTGTTCATAAGTCCAGCTGCGGAAAGGCCCACCAGAGGCAGTCAGCAACACCTTGCTGATTCCGTCGCGCATCGGGCGGGCCTGCTCATCCACTGGCATGCATTGAAAAATGGCGTTGTGTTCGCTATCGATGGGCAAAAGTCTGGCCCCGGACTCTCGTACCGCCTGCATCAGCAGGTGTCCGCCCATGACCAACGATTCCTTGTTGGCCAGCAACACGGTTTTACCCGCGTTCGCGGCAGCGAGCGTAGAAGGCAGGCCAGCTGCACCCACAATAGCCGCCATCACGCTATCGACCTCAGGAGCCGTCACCACTTGAGTAAGCCCAGCTTCTCCCTGTAAGACCTGAGTCTGGCTATCTGTGGGTAATTGATCACTCAGTAGCTGGGCAGCGGCTTCGTCCATCATCACCGCAAATTGAGGCTGGTGCTGCAAACATTGCGCCAGCATCGCCTCCACTGACCGGTTGGCGGCCAATGCGTAGACTGCAAAATCCCCCGGATGCCTGGCAATGACATCAAGCGTACTCACCCCAATCGATCCGGTGGACCCCAATACACTGACCTGGCGCAGAGAGGCTGTCACTTCACCACCCCGCCAGCAGCAGGCCGAGAGCGAACACAGGGGCGGCGCCACACAAACTATCGAGACGATCCAATACCCCACCGTGCCCGGGCAGCAGACTGCCGCTGTCCTTAGTGCCACTTTCGCGCTTAACCATGCTCACAGATAAGTCGCCCACCACCGAGGCCATGCTGGTCGCCAGCGCCACTGTCAGTGCGGTCAACAAACTGATATGTGCACCTTGAGCAGGCAGGAAATACCACACCAGGAGCGCGATAATAGCCACCGCCAATTCACCGCCCCAAAAACCTTCCCAGGTCTTGGCCGGGCTGACTTCCGGCGCCAATTTGTGTTTACCCAAGGCCTTGCCGGCAAAGTAAGCACCAATGTCTGCCGCCGCCACAATAAGTACCATCAACACCATCAGCATGCCGCCCATGGGGTAACTCAGCAGATAAACGGCCGCCGTCCAGGCAGGGGCCAGGATCAACAGCCCCATCAGGCTGCGCATGAACCGATTACTCCACATCATTGCGCTGCCCGGGTAGCTCTTTACCCACAGCAGCGCGAAAGACCACCACAGACAAGCCAGGCCCAACACAGGTTGTACTAATTCTCGGGAAGGTTCTGCCAGCAACTGGCAGTGAATCCCCAGGGCGACCAGCGTTGCCGCCAGCACAAAGACAAACAGAGCCCGGGCAAGGCCAGACTCCCAACCCGCCATGCGAGACCACTCCCAGCCCCCTGCCAAAACCAGTAACCCGAGTACTACCGCCAGAGCGCTAACTGACAGGAACACAACTGCAGCCAGAAACAGCCCCACCATAACCAGGGCAGTGATGACCCGCTGTCTAAGCATCGAGTGAACCCCCTGCCGCTATACTGTCTGGATCACGCAATCCGAAACGACGCTCGCGACGACTGTAATCAGCCAGCGCCCGTGCAAACTCAAGCTCGCCGAAGTCAGGCCAAAGTGTATTGGTAAAATAAAGCTCACTGTAGGCAAATTGCCAGAGCATGAAATTGCTGATTCTGGCGTCACCGCCAGTGCGAATACAGAGATCTGGTCTGGGTAAATCTGCCACCGAGATGTGGCTATCGATTAATTCAGGGGTGATATCCTGAGGCACGAGCCGGCCGGCTTGCACCTCAAGAGCGAGTTTTTGCGCAGCCTGGGCAATGTCCCATTGACCACCATAATCAACCGCTATCACCAGCGTCGCCTCAGCATTGCCGGCGGTCAAGTGCTCGGACTGCTGCATCAAGCGCTGTAAACGCGCACTGAACCGGGTGCGCTCACCAATAAAACGCAAGCGGATGCCGTCCTTGTTTAACTCGCGCACCTCACTGCGCAGATAGCGTGAAAGCAAGGCCAGCAAAGCACGAACTTCGGGGAGTGGACGCCCCCAGTTTTCGCTGCTAAAAGCAAAGACTGTGAGCACTTCGACACCGTGGTGACGGCAGGCACGCAATATATTGCGCACGGCCTCAACCCCTGCGCGGTGGCCGGCAGGCCCAGGAACACCATTGCGTTTGGCCCAACGGTTATTGCCATCCATGATGATGGCAACATGGCGAGGAATTACCATCGGCCCTGCGTCAGACTCGTCTCTGGGGAAGGCGCCACTGGACATAAAGGTCAAAGTTCCAGGGTACTAGACCCTAGATCTCCATCAGGTCGGCTTCTTTAGCAGCCAACATCTTTTCAACCTGGGCAATGTAACTGTCAGTCACTTTTTGAATTCCATCATGACCACGGCGTTCATCGTCCTCGCTTATTTCTTTATCTTTTTCCAATTCCTTGAGCATCGCATTGGCATCCCGACGAGCGTTGCGCACAGATACGCGTGCAGACTCAGCCTCATGGCGAGCCTGACGGATATAACCCTTGCGCGTTTCCTCGGTCAGCATGGGCATAGGAATTCTAATGACTTCACCCGCTGTTGCCGGATTCAGTCCGAGATCGGATTTCATGATCGCTTTTTCGATCGCCGGGATCATGGTTTTGTCCCAGGCAGTCAGTGACAGCGTGCGAGCGTCTTCCACATTCACGTTCGCCATCTGGTTCAATGGCGTTTCAGCGCCATAGTACTCTACGCGCAGACCATCAAGCAGACTGGGGTGAGCCCGCCCCGTGCGGATTTTATTGAAGTTGTGACTCAGAGCATCGAGGCTCTTGGACATGCGTTCGTCGGCTTCTTTTTTTACATCGTCAATCATTATTCAGTTTCCTTTATAGGCTCGACTATCCCTCGATCAGAGTGCCGTCTTGGCCGCCACGAACAATGTTCAGCAGCGCGCCCTGTTTCTCCATTTGAAAAACTCTCACCGGCATCTCGTGATCCCGGCACAGCAAAATTGCAGTAAGATCCATGACCTCAAGCTTTTTATCCAACACCTCATCATAGGTGAGGCGATCGTATTTAATCGCATCTTTTACTTTCATCGGATCAGCGGAGTAAACCCCATCTACCTTGGTCGCTTTCAACACTAACTCAGCATCCACCTCTATACCGCGAAGACAAGCCGATGAATCAGTCGTAAAGAACGGGTTTCCAGTGCCGGCGGCAAAAATAACCACATCACCATTGCCCAGGGCACGAATCGCCTTGCGTCTGTCGTAATGATCGACCACGCCACTCATAGGGATGGAGGACATCACTTGTGTCGATATATTAGAGCGCTCCAGGGCGTCTCGCAGAGCTAGCGCATTCATCACCGTGGCCAGCATCCCCATATGGTCACCGGTGACGCGATCAAGGCCAGCGCTTTGCAGTGCAGCGCCGCGAAATAGATTCCCGCCGCCCACAACCAAGCCAACCTGAACACCGATACCCACCAGTTGCCCTATTTCCAGGGCCATCTGGTCCAAAACCTTGGGGTCGATGCCGAAATTTTCGCTACCCGTCAGCGCTTCACCACTGAGCTTTAGCAGAATGCGCTTATACTTCTTATCACCCGATATCTGCGCCATAAAATACCTCTCTTAAGATGGGGCAGTATCTTACAGGACAACGGCTCCCTGCCACAGTGTGAATTTGGGGAAATAAACAGGCCAGATGCCTTTTATCGACAATAAAAAGCCCGCCCTGGACAGGGCGGGCTTGGGTAGCAGCTTAGTGTCTAAATAAACGCCAGCAGTGCCCAAATTACCGCAGTCAGGCCGACACTACAGTGAATGACACCCTTCACACTGGTCATTGGACCAGTCTTGCCAAACAGTGCATTGGCTTCCAGGGCCAGAATCAGTGCTACACAGGCTCCGAGTCCGGCAGCACTGGCGTCAATCGGCAGGTGCTTGGAGGCAAGCATACCGAAAAGCATGGGACCAGAAAGCAAGGTATTGGTGCGAGACGCCAAACCAGCCTTAGCTGCAGCTGATGGGCCATCGCCTTCCTTAAGGCCGATAACAATCTGTTGCTTGGGCCAGATGATGAGCCAAACATTGAGGAACATCAGGGTACCTGCAAGTGCTCCCATCCATATCGCTGGCATACCCATGATGTTGACGGTGGCACCGACCTGGTGCAGCAGGACAAGTCCCGTCAGGAAGGTAAACATCGCACCCCACCTGAACCACCACAGCGCGCGCGGAGCGAGCTTTTTAACGGCATCGGCCTTGGCGTCTGCTTCGGCTTCTTTGAAGTACTCTGTTTGCACAAAGTTAAAATAGTAGAGCAAACCTATCCAGGTAATACCGAACAGGACGTGTGCCCAACGAAAAATAAATTCCAAAACAATACTGCTCATAACCCTAACCCCTTTTCATTTTTTTTGTGTTACCTGCCCTATTATACACTTTGCTCAAGAGCGTGAAACGTCGTCTTACCCGCCCATGAAAAACGCCTCATTTGATCGACTCACTACAAGCCGCCGCCCTCGGCGAAGTCCAGCTCCATTGCCTCTTCCAAAGCCCGCAGCAGTGGGGCACGGACCCTGCTCTTGGTGTTCTTGTGGGCCTCCATATTCAGGCCAGAAAGCTGCTCAGCAATGGCGACGGCGCGATACATCAGCTGGCCTGATTCTACCGCTTCATCCAGGTAACCCGCCTCCACAGCCCCTTCCGCGTCATACAAATACGCGCAATTGACCGAGAGTTCAAAGTGAGCCGGGGCCAGCCTGGACCGGGCGATTTCCACACCAAAGCGCGGCATACTCATTCCAATGGCAACTTCGTTGAGCCCCAGCTTATAGTCTCCGGCAATGCCAATACGATAATCGGCGGTCATCAGCATTATGCCGCCCATCGCCAGGGCATGTCCGGTCACAGCTATGACCACGGGAGTAGGAAACTGCAATATTCTCTTGGCGAAATCGGCACCGCCACTAACCAACTTCATTACCTGCTCCCCGCCCTGGCTCATCACCGAGAGATCAAAGCCGGCAGAGAACTTACTAGGCCGACCCGTGATGACAACCACCTTGCCAGCCTCCTCAGCCTGATCAAGCGCTGAATTAAGCTGGTCCAGCATGACGAATGACACTGCATTGGCCTTGCCATCATCCAGGGTAATCAGGGAATACTTTTCTTCTTCGGCAAATTGTACGATTTGGCTCACGTGGCACTCCTGATGAACGTGCTGAAATTTGAGGTGGGTACGTTAATTGAAGTTGGCGGAATTGGCTAGTTTGGTTTTTGGGAGCTTGCTTCGAGACGAGTACAGTCAACATTCCCAGCCACGCCCCCTGCCGGCTTCCTGCCTCTAGAGACGCACCTTGGGAATAAAAAAGCCCGGCGGATGCCGGGCTTTCGAGGTGCTTGCAGAAGCGGGGTTTACATCATGCCGCCCATGCCGCCCATGCCGCCCATATCGGGCATGGCAGGTGCACCGCCAGCGCCATCATCCGGAGAGTCAGCAACCATCACCTCAGTGGTGATCATCAGTGCTGCGACTGAACCTGCGGCCTGCAGCGCGGTGCGAGTGACCTTAGCTGGATCGAGGATACCCATTTCGATCATGTCTCCGTACTCACCGGTAGCCGCGTTGTAGCCGTAGTTACCTTCACCTTGACGGATTTTATCCAGGACAACCGAAGCTTCGTCGCCTGCGTTGCCAACGATTTGACGCAGAGGACCTTCCATTGCACGCAGTGCTGCCGCGATGCCGTGGTTTTGGTCTTCGTTGTCGCCTTTGAGATCTGCAATATCGGCAATAGCGCGTACCAGTGCAACACCACCGCCAGCTACCACACCTTCTTCAACCGCGGCGCGAGTGGCGTGCAACGCATCTTCAACGCGCGCTTTCTTCTCTTTCATTTCGATCTCGGTGGCAGCGCCAACCTTGATAACTGCAACACCGCCCGCCAATTTGGCTACGCGCTCTTGCAGCTTCTCGCGATCGTAGTCGGAGGAGGTATTTTCAATCTGGGTGCGAATCTCGCCAACACGCGCATGAATAGCAGCTGCGTCGCCTGCACCGTCAATAATAGTGCTGTTGTCCTTGTCCATGGTCATACGCTTGGCGCTGCCCAAGTGCTCCAGGGTAGCCGACTCGAGGTCCATGCCAACTTCTTCAGAAATGACAGTACCGCCAGTGAGGATAGCGATGTCTTGCAACATAGCCTTGCGGCGATCACCGAAGCCAGGGGCCTTACAGGCAGCAACTTTTACGATACCGCGCATGTTATTCACTACCAGGGTGGCCAGCGCTTCACCTTCAACATCTTCAGCGATGATGATCAGTGGCTTGGACGCCTTGGCAACCTGCTCCAAAAGGGGCAGAAGCTCGCGGATGTTAGAGATTTTCTTGTCAACCAGCAGGATGAATGGCGCTTCGGATTCAACGCTCATGCTGTCCTGGTTATTGATGAAGTAAGGAGACAGGTAGCCGCGGTCGAACTGCATTCCTTCGACCACGTCCAGCTCGTTTTCTAAGCCAGAACCCTCTTCAACGGTGATAACGCCTTCCTTGCCTACTTTCTCCATCGCTTCAGCGATAATGTCACCCACCTGAGCGTCAGAGTTTGCGGAGATAGTACCCACCTGGGCAATTGCCTTGGTGTCTGCACAGGGGATAGACGCTTCCTGTACCTTCTCCACAGCAGCTGCAACGGCTTTGTCGATACCGCGCTTGAGGTCCATGGGGTTCATGCCAGCGGCAACGGACTTTAGGCCTTCATTGACAATGGATTGAGCCAGTACGGTGGCTGTGGTGGTGCCGTCGCCGGCCGCGTCAGAAGCTTGTGAAGCCACTTCCTTAACCATTTGTGCGCCCATGTTTTCAAACTTGTCTTTCAGTTCGATTTCTTTTGCTACGGATACGCCATCCTTGGTCACAGTGGGTGCACCGAAGGACTTATCCAGAATTACGTTACGGCCCTTGGGCCCCAGAGTTGCCTTTACTGCATCGGCGAGAACATTCACGCCTTTCAGCATACGAGCGCGAGCGTCGTCGCCAAATATTACGTCTTTAGCTGCCATGTCTTAGATCCTTAAAATACTCAATCTGTTTCTCGAAAAATGGGGAGGGGTGTCTTAGTCGACAACCGCGAAAATTTCGCTCTCACCCATAATGATCAGTTCTTCACCGTCGATTTCGATGGTGTTGCTGCCAGCGTACTGGCCAAAAACCACGGTATCACCGACTTTCACGGCCAGCGGGCGAATGTCGCCACTGTCCAGAACCTTGCCTTCACCTACGGCGATGATTTCACCTTGGTTGGGTTTTTCTTTGGCGGAACCAGGCAGCAAAATACCTCCTGCGGTGGTTTCTTCCTCTGCGTTGCGACGAACGACCACGCGGTCGTACAGCGGACGAATGCTCATGTGTCTCTTTCTCCTAATTACAGTGTTATGAGAGACCCCGAAGGGTTGAAAGCTCAATGGGGGCGCTAAAAACCCTTTTCAAGGGCGAATTAGCACTCTTTTTATGAGAGTGCTAATTCTAGTCAGGGTTTTGACCGAGTCAAGGGGGAATGAAAATTAATCGACTCGCTGCTTTAAGAAAATAAATATATATTAATCAACAACTTACTTCGAATCCTCCTCGTCAATACGCGTAAACTGCCCCTCGATAGTGACGTCGCTCTCAAAATCTCGCTTTGGAGCATAGGGTTGGGGCTGTTGGCCGCCCAGTGCTTTTGCCAGGCGCCTTCTCAGCGGACCTATGATCACCACCACTGCGGCAAAGTCGGAGATCATTCCAGGAAACATCAACAACACTCCCGCAAGCCCCATGGC
This sequence comes from Candidatus Seongchinamella marina, assembly GCF_026262685.1. NCBI lineage: Bacteria > Pseudomonadati > Pseudomonadota > Gammaproteobacteria > Cellvibrionales > Halieaceae > Seongchinamella > Candidatus Seongchinamella marina. The sequence goes on along the minus strand of NZ_SHNP01000001.1, from coordinate 268,486 downwards.
CATATCGTCCACCAGCAACTCAGACCCGAGTACTTTGCCCTGCTGCACGCCCTGTAAGCGCCCAATCATTTGCATTCCCTGCCGGCGCAGCACCAACACTCCCAGTGTCAGGGTGGCAAGAACGTAAAAAATGGCCGTGAGGGCACTGGTCTCTATGCCCAGTTGAATCAGGGTAAATAACTCCAGCCAGGGCAGGAGCATGAAAAAGAATCGCATAATTGCTCTCCGTAAGTGGCAAGTATGGGGGTGATCAGCGGGAAAACAAGCCGCGAAGGCTACCAGTCATAGTTAACACCCACTGACCACTTACGATCTACCTTATCAATAGACTCCTCTGCTGGCAGATTGTCGTAGTTATATTCCAACTGGAAAATAGAACTAAAAGCACCATTGATTGGATATTTCAGGCCTGTCGTGGTGTTCACCTCGTAATCGCTCTGCTTTTCAAACGACTGCAGTGCCGCATGACGATGAAAAACCTCCACGCCCTGATCATTGACTCGCCAGGCGAAATCAAGATTCCATAGAAAAGCCGGGCGATCGCGGGTAACACCCGTTGTGAACCGTTCGTCGACGTAGTTGAGTGTGCCTTTGCCTAAAAGATCAAAATAAGGAGTTTCTAAAAACTGGTAGCCCATTCCCAAACCGACAGAAGCTCGCTGGTCCAACTCCCGTAATTTATCTTCTTCATAAAACGCATTGCCGGTGGCAAACCACTGATCAGTGAAGAACTGGTCGTATTGATAACTACCTAACCATGACTCTCTGGTTTTGTCTCCATTAGAACTCTCGTCCTGGTAACGCAGGGCAATGGTATGCCGCGACTCGAGATAGCGAAGCTCAGTTCTGGCGTTGATATCGTACCTGGTGATCTCCGAATTACCCGCCGAATCTTCCAGAGCCAGGATCAACCCGCCCTTTTGCTGTAATAAAGGTTGAGGCTGTGTGATGGTCTCTCCCGCTGCGACAACCAGGGTCCAATCGCCCAGTCGCTGCACGCCCTGATCGCAGTGAAGATGCTGCTTGGTTTGCTGAATGAACATCCAACAATTGCTCAACTCAGATCCCGTCGTCTGCAGATCAAAGTGGGAACCACTTTCGATATACTCAACGTGGTTTTGGCCTATCGAGAGATCACCCAGAATGACAGAGGTCCATTGCACGTGGCCGTCCGCTATCCCCGCGAATGTACCGGTGATAGACTCTCCGTCAGCGAAATGCAGACGGTCCGCGGTTGCCGAGGAGGCCAGTGCCATTCCCAGAAGCATTACCCAAAGTAAGTGCCTCGCGTCAGGATGGGGCAATCTATATTTATAAAACATTGGTTACCTATACCTCACTTTTATAGCAGTGCAAAACGAACCCGACATTGATCATCGTATCTGGCAAGTGGTCGCGCTTATTCCAGAAGGAAGGGTCGCTACCTATGGCGATATCGCGCAACAAGCCGGCATGCCAGGTGCCGCGCGGCGAGTGGGCCTAGCCTTGAAGCGCCTACCCAAGGAAACGACTATCCCGTGGCACAGGATCATCAATGCCCAGGGGCGAATTTCCTTTCCCAGAGGTTCAGCTTCGAAGTATACCCAACAAGAGCGACTAGAAGCAGAAGGGGTGCGATTCAAAACCAATGGTACGCTGGAAATTAAACGCTACCGAGCTTTTCAGTAACTGCGCGAACCTCCGCAAATCCCGCTTTTTCAATTCTCCGGGAGCTTTGCCTTCATATTCTGCAAATGATCAGTTCTGTCAGCCATATCATCGACCAGATGACTCAATCCGTTGACCAACTCGACCACGTACTCGGCAGGGATAGATGAGGAGTCTGGCAGCTTTGTCAATTCAGTACTTGCTGCAACTTCATCGAAACGGTCCCTCGTTGGAAGCAGCGAATTAAGGTAATCAATCTTTAAATTGAAATTCTGTGCTTCAACTTCATCAAAGAGAACATTAACACGCAAAGGCCCCGCACCGGATTCACGCATCGCCTTGTAAAATAAATGCTGCCTTCGGACCATGCCACGGTCCTGATTGTATCCGGCATCCGAATACCATGGATAACGAGCGTTCATTGCGAGAAGCAATGCTGTGCCTTCTTCACCCAGAGATTGATTACTCTCCCGTTCAGAAATGACGAGATCATTCTGAAGAGTGATTGAGGCCGTATGAAGGAAGTCTGTGAGCAAATTTCCGCCCACAAACCGACTAGGCTCGAATCGCCTGAGCCTGAAGTTGTCTCGGCCAAAGGCTTCTATCCAGCGCTCAAAAAAGCGATAGTTCATTTGATGCTTGGTTTTAGTAAGTAACTCCTGGCCCGTTAAAGGCTCGCGTAATTCCTTTACGTCTTGCTCCCATTTGCTTCTCAGAGCTTGTAACGGGTCTCTCACGTAAGCTACTACTATAAGTTCGTCAAACCAAGGGGCCACAAAGTCCTTGAGAGAAGATATTTCATCAGCAGATAAACGGCCCAGATTTTCAGCAGATACGATGCAAGTGCCCTGCGTGAACGATTCAAAAAAATCATGCCACAGCGCCTTCAAGCGTGTAACCTCTTGCGCCCAGGACTCATCTGATATCGGCGATAGCTGCCTGTAATAAAAGCTTTTTTGAGGGTCGCGCAGAAACAGAGCTGTAAACATAAAAGAATGGTTATAAGGCTTCCAGGGAGGATAGTAAACGCCCTGCTCTGCCAACTGTACAGAGTCCAACCCCAGCGTTTCCTGAATAGAACTGGTTCCCGTTTTTGCCATGCCGATATGCAAGACAAGCTTTTTCAAAAAATCTCCTCCACGCTAAATTTTCTCGTCGGCTTTTTCTTGTGCACCGACACATTATGGATTACTTTAAAGTGAGAGTGCCAATTTTCTCAGGTTCTCAGCAATGACAGTTGAGTCGGGTCTCTTTTGCGGCACGAACTGGAAATCGATTTCTGCTTGCTGCTGCAACCAATTTAAGCTGTCGTCAGGGATAGAAACGAGATCCTCTTCCGTGTTCACGCCAGACGATTCATCCCTGCCATGAGAAACGACAGAAATACCTGTCCGTTTTTCCAGCCAGCGATAGTCGTCATTACTGCGCAAAAAGAGTCGATGTAAAGGCCCATGCTTCAAACGAAAATCAATGCCGACCCATGTGCCTAGCTTTTCAAGCCATGTTCTAATGCGGCTAAACCGCTCTATTCTATCCATAAGAATACGGTCCAGTAAGTCTTGGTGCATGCGAAAGCTGTCACCTTCCAATGTTTCCAATCTTTGAATCAAGTTCGTATCTTCAGGGATCGCAACATTAAACCGTTGCCGGTACACATAAAGCAATTGGACCGCTGGTAACGATAAACCCACATTGGCACGAGATTCATTCTTCGTGTGAATTGGCAAACCAAGGGTTTCAAGAAAATCGTTAACAACATTACCGCCGGTGAAAGCACCGGGGTCAAAACATCGCACAGTGACGTTTTCTCGACCAAAAATTTGGTCATAATCTGAGATGCGTTGCTTAAAGTTCGGCTTAATTCGGCGATCTAGCGCGACAAGCCGGCGTTTTAGCTTTTGTTGAAACGCGCTCTCGATGCGCTCCCTCACAGGTCGCACATATAGCACTAATTTTACTGTAGAGAAGCTCTCGCTTACCACATCAAAGAAGTCAGCGCACTCATCCCGATCCAACAAAGTGAAGGATTCTGCCGATAGAACAACATTTTCTTTCGTTGTCTTCCGCATACGCCTTATAAATCGCTTTCTGGCATTCTCACCCCGGCGCACAAGGTCATTATTCGTAAACTTCTCATCAGGGTAGTGGGGTAATTGCGCCAAGCGCCGATGAAAACACTCCAACACAATGAGCGATGAGTTAGCTTTACCAACAGTGAAGTATTCGAACTTGGGATGATCAAGCTCTTCGTGCAAGAATTTTTGAATAGCACTAGTCCCGGTTTTATGCATGCCTCCATGCATAATCAGGGTCCGTGGCGAGTCGACATCATGATTCATCAATTCTGCCAGTCACACGCCAGGGCGCAACCCAGGCCAATAATGCCATTCCAGGCAAGGCCACCAGCGCGCAGATCAGAAAAAACTGCATCCAACCCACTTGCTCGACGATGATACCTGTACTCGCGTTTGCAAACGTGCGGGGAAGAGCAGCGAGGGCCGTAAACAGAGCAAATTGGGTTGCCGCATATACCTTGCTGGTCTCTCTGGCAATAAATGCTGTAAAAGCGGCAGTACCCATGCCCACACCCAGGTACTCAAAACTAATTACCGCCGCAAGTAGGCTCAATGAATGGCCGACTGTCGCCAAAACAGCAAACCCCAGGATACTTAACACTTGCACGACTCCGAACAACCAAAGGGAGCGATTGATGCCTAGACGAATCATTAACCCGCCCCCCAAAAGACCGCCCACAATCGCCGGCCACAAAGCGGCGTGCTTTGCGACCAGTCCAATCTCTGTCTTGGAGAAGCCCAGATCAAGATAAAAGGGCGTAGCCAGGGCTGTGGCCATATTATCGCCGATCTTGTAGAGAAACATAAAACCAAGAACCAACAAGACACCCTGCCACCCACGCCGCGTTAGGTATTCGCGAAACGGCGCAACAACGGCCTCTCGAAGACCAACTGCCGTCGGGTATTCAGACTCAGGTTCCGCCACCACGAGGCTCATCGCCACACCAATTGCCATGAATCCTGCGGTAATCCAAAACACGCTACTCCAGGGAAGACTATCGGCCAGTATTAGCGAGAGAGAACCGGGCACCAGGCTAGAAATTCGATAGGCCTGCACGTGTATAGAGTTGCCCAGACCCAACTCTTTATCCGGCAAGATCTCTCTCCGGTAGGCATCGAGTGCCACGTCTTGACTGGCACTAAAAAAAGCCACTGCAAAAGCTATCCAGGCTATCACTGCAATGTCTTTTTCGGGCTGGTAAGCCCCCAATACGCCGATGCTCAGCAGTAACGCTAACTGAAACATTATCATCCAGCCGCGCCTTCGGCCCAGGAACGGCGGTACCCAACGGTCCATCAAAGGTGCCCAGACAAACTTCCAGGTATAGGGGATTCCGACCAGGGCAAACAAGCCTATCTCCGCAAGCGACACTCCTCCCTCACGAAGCCAGGCAGGCACCAACTGAAACAGCACATAAAGTGGCATCCCGGAGGCAAATCCGGTGAATACACAGATAAGCATGCGCCGGTTGAGCACCGAATCGCGCCAGCTTGTGGGCTCATTAACCAATGAGCGCTATCCAGGCGTTCCAATAAAGAGCAATCAAGTGACGTCGAACCCAAGCATTTTCACAAAATCGATATCCGCTGGATCAAACACAGAGAGGTCATGCTCTCGAAAACGCCCCATAGTTTTCGGCGGTGAAACGCTATCCGCGAGCAGCGCCATATCTTTTTTACTGATCTGAATGCCTGCAAATTCGCGCAGGGCTTCCAGTTCCCCCTCTGGGTCAAGACATAGTCGATCGAAGCTCAAGAAATGCAGCCTGTGTCCCATCCTTTGCCGAAAACCTTGCATTCGTTTGTGAGCAGCAATCCAATATCGCAGCAAGTTCTGGGGCGTGGGACTGTTGTCCCCCTCCAGCATTAGATCACCCCAAAAGTGCTCAAGCTGGTTGCGATTGTCGCTAAACGCCATATCCAGGCCGTTACGCATCACAAAAACAAACTTCATTTCCGGAAAACAGCGATCCAGCATCGGCAATAAAATATGTGAGTTTGGTTCTTTCCAGCCCCAGTGCTGATCCCTGCGGTCGCGGGGTGGCGCAGATAGCAGCGACTCTCTCGCCTGAAGAAGTTGCTCCTCTGGTATCACCGGGCTCCTGTCGCAGGCCAGCGCCTGACCCAGCAGGTCGGTGAGCTCGGATGTTACCTCCACGCCATGGCGCATGGCATTGGCAAACAGCCAGGATAATTTATCCTGCTCGCTATCAGACTGTAGTAAGATTGATCTGCGTACAAAAAGCAGGCTAAACCACAGGTTATCGAGAGACTCGTTCAGCTCGCCACCCATTACCACGCCCATCTTGCTGAGCAAATTAACAACCAGGCGAGTTCCGCTTCCACCAACCCCGCCGATAACCAATGGACTGGAGTCTTCCTTGGCAACTCGGTAAACAGGCGATGCCGCGGTTTCACCCAATACACTGCGGGACAAGAATCTCGCAGAGTGTCGTTTTTGGTAAGCCAGGGCATCTTTGAAACTCTCAATCTGTTGCGCAAGATGTCGCATCAGGCGAGGCTCCCGGCCTTTGAGAAAGTCGGTAATGTGTGACGCATCTTCACTGGAGAGGTCAATGCCGTCCCAGGAATCGTCTAGAGAAGGCTCCGCATCCTTGAACAAACAGCCATTTTGGCGCTCCAGATAATGATTAGCGACAAAAGCATTGTCTTGCCTACATAGTTCAATAATTTCCGTACGCTGTTCTGGTGACAGCACCGACTGGGTGGACAACTCACGGGTAGATGATGCGTCTTGCTCCGCTGCAAATTCCATAAGTAGCTGATTGAAATGATCGTTCATGCGTCCATCTTCAACCAGGCAATTTACCATCCGCTTATATTCTGAAACATTCAGTGGCAGGCGAGGATTTGAATCCTTATTGCTAATTGCAAAACTGTCGTCGACATCAATTTGAAACGCATGCCTGAGGAAGTCGTGGCGAATGTCTCCCCCATGAAATTGCTGCTTTTCGTAGGGGCGGACTATTACCTTACCCGGCTCCAGCGAATCAGCCCAGGGGGCCAGGATTTTTGGGTAATCGAAGCGTTCCACCTGCTTCCTGTATATCAGGTCGACGCGCCGCTTTTGCGGCCCCGCTTTTATTTGCTGGTTATAGCTGGCCATAATGATATCGTCCTGGCGCCGCAGGTATATCACCACATAGACATCGAACCAGGCTGATACTTGTGCGCAGAACTTTCGGGCCTTTGATTCTTCGGCCCAGGCCATTAATTCTGAAGATAAAAGCACCCGGTTTTGGGCGCTCTTCGCGAGCTCCGGTGCCCACTCGTCGACCGCCTGGAAATTCCATTCATTTTCCAGGAATCGCGGAATGTGTGGAGACAAAAGGTGGTGAGCATTGGCCATCGTTCCGCGCTTGGGATAGCAGACATCGCGTTTCGCCAGCGCCTTCCGGTTTTCCCAGAAGAAGTTCTGCAATGCAGTTGTACCGGTCTTTCCCATACCGATATGCAGATATAATTTCTTCTTCATCAGTTTTCTATGTCCTGACAGCCGGGTGACTGTATTAAGCGACTACCTCAAGTGCAGCACGGTAAACAATATCATGTTTATCAGCCAGGATAGCCGGATCAAACTTGGCTGCTGCTTCCGGCACGGCATCGTACATTGCTTGGCGGACTCTTTCATCGGTCACAATACTCACGATTTTATCCCGCAGAGCGGCTATATCAATATTATCACCATCCAGTGACAGCACTGCTCCGGCCATACCCTTGGGGCCTTCCAGCATCCGTGATATCTCCCCAAGGTCACTGGCCAGCAGCGGAATACCACTCTGGAGACATTCTATGATAACCAGCGGAAAACTCTCACCCCGAAACTTGGAAGGAAGAAAACCCATATCAGCGACCGCAAAATAACCGCGCACATTTCGCTGATAGCCCTCAAGGTGAACGAAGTCCGCAAGATCGCCGTCGAGGCACGCCATACGATCATACTCCGGGCCATCGCCTACCAGTAGCAAGTGAATATTGCTTGCAGATACCTCTCTTGCACGAGTGACCGCCTCAATCGCTTCACGCCAACCCTTTTCTTCCATGGCCCGGCTGACCAGCGTAAACACAAAAGCGTCGTCAGCTATTCCCAGACTTGCTCTTGAAATCGGCTCAAACGCCTCTTGCTCCAATGCGTTGTCAATTCTCTCTACCCGCGCGTACTCCAGCAAGCCGTGATCTCGAATGGCATCCAGATTTTTCTCGGCAACGTAGATGAGTTTTGCGCTGCGCTTCACCAGTCGAGGGAGTATCGGCTTCAATTCATATTCATTGATGGTTTCGTACATCCCGTGAAGCGTGACCACCGTTTTACAAGGCATGTCCTCGGGCAAAATATCGAGTATGGTGCTATCCATCCAGGCGTGATGGGAATGAATCACTTGCACATCAAAATCGCCGATAATACGCTCCAACTGAGCAAAGTCAGACACAATGGGAATATCCCTGCGCAGCCTGTCTCGCACGCCATCCAGCCGCGGCTCCCGCGCACAATCGAGATAAGTCACGTTATAGCCATGCCGTTTCATGATGTTGGCAAGACTGACCGGAAATGTTTCACCCCCACCTGAACAAAAGGCGTAGGACGCCATGAGCAGATTGGGTGCCCTGGTAGTTTTCAGGGCACGTATTCGTTGCAGACTAAAACAGGCGTCTAACGCCTCATCGGAATACTCACCGCGTGTCTCTCGCCAATGAATTTCCAGATTGTCTCGCAAGGTCTCAAAGACCTGATCCGGGACATCGTAAAATTGCTGCACGGTGCGAGCAACTAGCTCATGCTCCCGATAGAACTTGTCCTGTGAATAGGATTCCACCGAAGTGTTTTGCCCATGTATTCGATAATAGTTACAGGCCACAGGTGAATAGGCCAGCATACCTCCGCGCAGTAAATGCAAATACAGCAACCAGTCACCGCAGGTTTTCATTTCCCGCCACTCGGGGTCGTTCAGAATCTCCAATTGGCGAGGTGTTCTGAACAGCGCAGAACTCACATTGGGAACAATATTTTTGACCGCAAACGCCTCGCGAACGATCGCCGGACCGGTTTCCAGGATAGGGTGATTCCAACGCTGAGGGTCGATATCATTAAGGTATTCATTAATGGACCAGATCTGCTGCTCACCCTCGCCATCCATGAACACCGTGCGAGCATAGGCCAGCATAATGGCCTCGTTCTCGAAATAGGGAACCAGCACTTCAAGGAAGTTTTCGGTGCACCAATCATCACTCTCTGCAATCCAGACAATGTCGCCCTTGGCGAGATTCAGGCCTCGCTCCCACTGGTGAAATACACCGCCGGAATTTTCCTCATTGATAACCAGGGTTGCTTTTCCCGGGTATCGTTGATGGAAGCTGCGCAATACTTTTGCACTCTCATCGGTAGACGCGTCGTCCAGCAGAATGACTTCAAAATTCTGGTAGGTTTGTGAAAAGATCGACTCCAGTCGCAACTCAAGGTAGGCCGCGTGGTTATAGTTCGGCACGATCACACTGACCAGTGGAGCAAAGTTCTCACTTTCCTCCTGCTGCTGGTAACGCATGGGCTGCAGAATATCCGAGCTGACGGACTGGTGCATGTCTCTGGGGCCGACCGAGAATAACCGGTTGGCAAAACGGAAAAAAGGGCGAACCAGTCGTCTAATCGTCCAGGCAACCGCAGGATGACGCAGGCTCATGCGGTGGTATACCAGTATCGCCTTTAACCTAAACTGCACCCAGTTACTGGCCAGCGAGTCGCGAAAGCGCTGAATACGAAGGCTCAAACTACGAACTGGCCTGGTGATCCGCCAGGAAGTCGAGTTCTCCATCTGCTGGACTTGTTCTATATAGTCGTCACGCTGCGCCTCAAGGTCACTTCGCTCTACTGCCAGTGTGTCCCGCTCACTGGTCAGCGCATAATTAAGGGATTCCAGTTCGCTTTTCTGTTCTCCCAGGGATGCAGCGACTGCGGAGACACGCGCAACCTCTTGGCGTTGCCCGCCCAACTGATCTTGTAACGCGGCATTGCCCTCCTGCAAGTGAACCACCTCTTGGCGAAGAGGTGACACGACTTCCTCGTGCTCGCGAGTCATGCCATCAATATTTTCGGCGAATTCTTCTGCCTGACATCGCAGATTATCTGCGACTTCTTCAACTTGATTGCGCAAGTCTTCAGTCACTTCTTGACTCAGCGTCAGTGCAAGACGATCGGCTCTGATGCTACTGCTAAGCCGCGAAAGTGTGGGTATTAAAATTTCCCTGAGCCGAACTTGTGTGTCAGGTCGTTGGTATATAGCTTCGCAGGCGTCGGTTATCTTGGAGTTATCACTTGCCGGATCAAGGAAAAGCTGTAGCTTTGCCTCGAACTCAAAAACCTGGGAGAAGTTATTCTTCAGCTCTGCAGTAACATCGGCATCCGCCTTACTGCGATGCAAGCTTCTATCCACAAACTGCTGACAAAACTGCGCCACCACCTCTGGATCTGGAGACAAATGCAAGAAGGCAGTCATTCTTTTCAGAACACTAGCGGGCTCTTCAATCAATGTGGCGTAGGAGAGATAAATAACATTGAGATCACGGCCGGCAGAAACGGCCTGGGCTGAAAGCGACAGCCAGAGCGCGGCGGCTTCGTCCAGACTTCGCCCTATTTCATAGAAGTCCGGGTTGGCTTGAGCCCTGCTTTTCTGAGAAAGAGAGACTTCCGCTACATCACGCAGCGTGTGGATATAGTATACATTATCGCTGGCATAGCCAGCGCCGCTAAACACCTCGACCCAAAAAGGGAGCAGCTGACACATTCGCGGATCTTTAAGCACCGCAACGGGCGCAGCGCCATACAGTACAGTAATGAGCGCTGCAGCGTCGTTTTCCCATTGGTTTAGATCTCGGCCTGCAAGATGAGCAGCGCCATCAAACAGCGGGTTATCCCAACTGCCGCCCAAAAACTCGAGTAAGCGGTTGTTAAAATCGACTATCTCGGGATGTTCAAAAAAACCCTTCTGGTTCTCTTCGTTGGCGTAATGTTTACCAAGACAGGCATCAGCTCCCAGGCTCTCTACCGCGGCAGCGCACAAGGACGTGCCCGATCGGTGGGCACCGAGAACAACGATCAATTTCCTGGAATGTGCCATAAATGTCCGGAACGAAACAAGTCAGTGGCGCTCTTGCAAGCGCTGGCAGCATTATACGCAACTCGCCTAGATTTTCTTTAATAAAATAGCCACCAACAGGCCCAAGTTGCCAATGAAAGTCTGCGCATAAAGGCCCGCCTTCCTTGCACCTTTTATTCGCTCAACCAATCCGCCTGACCTGGTAGCACTGAAAGTTTCGAGAGTGAAACGGCTCTCAGGGGTGAGTAGATCCAGGTTCTGCGATAGGGCAGCAATATTGCGCTGATTCCAGCGCTGATTCCTACCACTGAGTGCTCCCCAGTATCTGACTAAACGGCGCAACGCACCCTGATTGTCCCCAATTTGGTTATCCGGGTGCTGACGATAATCAACGCAGGGGTTCTGATCAAACTCAACTCGGCCACCAGCCCCGCTAATCAACAGATAAGTCCACCAGTCGTGGCTGACCACTTCAACCATACCCGCGCTGCGCAACAAGTTTCTTGCCACTCGGTTCATCACCATGGTGTTGCCGCCGCCAATATTCTGGACAAGCGCATTTGCGAACGAAGGCAACTTAAGAAAACTGGGAGAAACCCCCACTACCAAGCCGTGCTCGGTAACGGAGCGGGTTCGCGCACAATATAGCGCGGGGAGTCGAGCATCACATTCAGCCAGTTTCGCAATCGCTCGGCTTAGCTTGTCTGAATCCCAGACATCATCCTGATCGGCATAAGCGAAATAATCCGCATTGATAGCTGAATCACAAATTAGCGACAAAAAATTGCTCGTCGCCCCGCGGCCGGGCCCTGTGCGCAGGTCGACAGCAAGCTGTAGATTAGCTGAGGCGACTTTTCGGGCGATATCGCAAGTATCATCCTGTGAACCATCATCAGAAATATAAAGACTGATTGCTGGATGAGTTTGTTCTGAGATTGAGCGTATCTGCTGTGTTAAATAGCGGCCCCCGTTAAAAGTACAAAGGAGTACCGCTACCTCTGGGCAGTCGCAAATCACTACTCGCTGGCGTAGGGCGCGAGAATCATCTCAATCGCTTCTTCATCAATCACTGCATTTTCTGTGATATTGAAGCCACCAACATACTCCTTCATAGAAAGGCTTATATACTCGGCTTCAAGCTCTTTAATGATGTCCGCTTTTACTTCTTCGTAGGGTTTGTATGACTTCTCTTGGATACCGTCTAGTCTAATAATATGGATACCAAACTGGGTCAACACTAAGTCCGAGTATTCGCCAACACTGGCGATGGAAAATAACCCGTTAGTGTATCGAGGCGATACACCGAGCTCGCCATAGGCTACCCACTTATCAAATTTACCGTCTTTTTCGACCGCACCCGGTTCATCGGAGTACTCTGCCACCATTTTTGAAAAATCTGCGCCTGCTCGAAGTTGATCCAGTACACCTTGAGCTTTAGGTGTAATTTCCTCGCGATTCTCGGATGATCCAAGCTTTACCGCGAATAGAATGTGTGATGAGACGCGTTTTTCTGGTATCGCGGCTATTTTTTCATACTTCAGCTTATATCGCTCTTGTGCCAGATCGGAGAAGTCTGGTGTTTGTAGCGATTCACGATACTGTCGAAACACAAAATCGCGCTGATAAGCCTCAAGGCCTAGCTGGTACTGCCACCTCGCGGCCGGATTTTCAAGCGCAACTTGGTTCGCCATTCGTGCTACTTTCTTGTTTGCCAGGGACAGATTGATAAGTTCAAGCCGGTCACCCTCATCGGCAAGGGCAGCATCGCGCATCTGCCTGGTCCAGCGACTCACCAAATACTCGAATTCCGAATCGCTGATAGTTACGGTTTCGTCCTCGATAATAGCTTTTTGGGCAAAAACAACAGTCACCAGCGCAAACTGAAGCGTCATCATTGCAAAAACTTTATACATAATTTTCATCGTCGTTAAATCGCCATGTGAAATTGTTACAGGTATAAAAAAGCCGACACCCTAGGGTGTCGGCTTTAGTTTCAAGACTCTCAGCTTACATAGAAGCTGAAGCCTGCGTACGGCTGTGATCTACGATACGACCATAGTTCGAGCCGGGATTTGCTGCAAAGGCACGCTGCCATGCGGCAAAGCCAACTACTGGTACAGAACCGGTAGCTTCAATGGAACACTCATAATTACCAGCTGGAGCTCCCGTTTCTGGGTCTATATCTGTGAAGTCCCAAACGAGGTCACACAATGCCAGGTTGTCGGACGATACAGTGCTCAAAGAAGCCCAACCGAACTTAGCGCCTTCAGGTGTCGAAACAGATACAGAAGTAGGCGCGTTCAGTACTGGCGCATCGCCCCACTGAATCACGTTAACTTCGTCCTTCAAAGCTTCTGGAGGAACTGTAACGGGTGGTGAAGGAGACACTACCAGCTCGCCCTCTTCGATTATGATGCCCTGTTCTTCACGATCATACACGTTGAACGTTGCAGTCACAGGAATATCACGGTAGTCACAATCGACCGTACCATCTTCAACATCCCCGTCGCCATCACGCACACAAACATCGCTGGTTCCGGCTATGCCGCCACCCAAGAGGTATGTGGCCAAATCCAACATCACATACTGACCTGGGAAAGTCACAACCCAGTCGGTATCAACCGTCGCGCCAAGTGCTTCAACGCTGTTGTTGGACCAATCGTTGATCAGGTTAGAAGCTGCAAGAATTGATCGAAGGTCGTTATATTTTCCTCGAGAATCAACGCCCAGAAGCAGAACATCCAGAGGCGAACCACCGTTCAGGTCAGGATAGTCAAAACCCTGCAAATCTGCGGAGAAGAGACCCGTCTGCTGGTTTGTCATTGCAGGAGTATCGAGGAACCCAGCGATGTGTACTGCATTATCGCCGAATTCAACGCCGGTTTCATCGGACTTGATGAAGTAGGACACCTTGAGTGAGTCTGGTGCCGCTTCGTACTCAGAAACTACAGCCGGACTGCCTTGATGTGTCTTTGCAGAGTTAATCACACCCTTTGTGGTTGAAGCTTGATCGCCATTAGCAAAGAAGTTATCTCGAACCAGGCCACAATCAGCAGGAACGCCTTCAGCGTCGTGCTTTGCTGAAACAGCAATAGGCGCAGTCTCAGTTAATGGTGTACCCATGCTAATAATTTCGATGTAACCCGTTTCCGCGCCTATTGAGTAGAGCGGGGGCAATTCGAACTGATTGTCCGCTGCTGTCAGGTTGCCATAGCTGGGTGCAACACAGCTATTATCGTTAGAGGTCCAGAAGATCTTGTCGCCTGCACCCTTGCCGATAAATCCTGTGTACATATCTCTGGGAGACAGCACTACGTTAAAGTCCAACGCGTCCATTGAATCAACAGCGCGACGGAAGCGGAACTTAAGTACCTGGGTACGATCCGACGAGTTGATGATGTTAACGCCGGTGGAGTAACCATCCAGCACTGTGTAGTAAGGAACAATTGCCAGGTCACCGAGTTCTGTTTCGGCTGCAACTGAGGCAGTTGCGTTAACAACTCCCGCGTAGCCAGCAGATGCAGCTGCAACCGCTGCGACCAAGCCAAGAGGCTTAAAGTTTGTTTTCATGATAGGAGACTCCTAATTTTAGTCTTGTTTCAATCCAATGTTTCAAAGATTGCTAGCGCTATTATTGCTAGCCGCAGCCAGCTGTCAACTCACAAAACAGCTAAAAGTTGTCACCAAACCACCACTCCCCGCCGACCAGAATCCACTGCTCTTGAAGTTCGCGTGGCATAGCGCCTAACTCTTTCGCTACCGCAGAAGTTTGTTTGGTCGGCTTGGACATGACCCGAACCACCACACTCGCTACAGCTGCAGACGGATAGTAATTAGTTACCTCAACCCCTGTCAACTCCCAGTTCGCTGTATACGAAAACTTTTTGACATACAGGTGCTTAGGGAAAACTTCTCGATAAGCGGGTGAGCTATATTCCCAGGCCGCTCCCCAGTCATGGGCAATACGCGCATGCCAGCGCTCTTCAACACGAATTTCAAGCGCTTTCATCTGCTCTGGGGTTAGCGCTTGTGAATTTTCGGTCTTGTCCACACAAGCGCAGAGCAGCGCAATAACCATCAATAAAATTACACGTAACATACTGTTTTTGTTAACCATTTAACGAAATCGGGCGCGATTATACGACAGCAAAGGGTAAAAAGATATGCAATAGCAATGCTCTAGCTCCCAAGGCCTCGTCGATACAAATAGCCAGCACCTGCATCCTTCAAGAAACGGACCAGCAACAGCGAGCCGCAAGTGACCCATTTGTCCCTAGAGCTCATTTATTGGGCTGTGCACGGTCGCGACGGCCCGTGTGTGAAAAATACCAATCCCCGTTGATCAACGTCGAACTAGAAGCCATTTTCGTCGATCAGCTCCAGATTGCGAATTTTCGACCGCATCTCCTCACTCACGCTGCGAAGTTCATCCTCGTTGTACAATGCCCGTGGCGTGATAATCACCAAGAGCTCTGTGCGGTTACTTCTCGCTGAATCAGTCCCAAACAGCGAACCTACGATTGGCACACTGTGCAGCCAGGGCACACCCTGAGACGCAGTTCCGGCATTCTCACGAATCAACCCCCCCAGGACCACTGACTCGTTAGAACGCACCGCCACCCGGCTTTCTATATTGCGCTCCAGGAATGCCCGCTGCCCTGTAGCGGCATCAATCTCGCCGACGTCAGTAACCGACTGGGCCACGTCCATGGTGATCAGCCCCCCTGCATTGACCGAGGGCTTTACGTCCAACTTCACCCCCGTATCCCGATAGGTGATGGACTGGGTTACTCGGTCGGTGTCGTTGGCAAGCGAACCGGTCTGGGAGTCAATAATCGGCACCTGCTGCCCAACGTGAATATAGGCATAGTGATTGTCTAACACCATCACCGATGGCGTAGAGATAATATTGAGCAGGCTTTCCTCTGCTAGCGCATTCAGCACGGCGCTGACATTACCAATGGAATTGGTCACTGTGTAGGAAAAGCCAGGCACGATAGACGCTGGTGACTCTGCGCCAGCGATACTAGAAAGAAAGCCGCTGCCATCGTAATCCGCACCCAAGCTATTGCTGAACGTCCACTCAAGACCGTAGCGGAGTTCATCTGTCAGGCTGACCTCGATAATGCTTGCCTCAATAATCACCTGGGTTGCCACTACATCCAACTGTTCAAGGGCTGTTTTGATCACCTTGTATTGCATAGAAGTGGCATAAATCATCAAAGAATTATTTTCGTCGTCGGCGACTACTCGCACCTCGGCAGTCTCATCGCCACTGCCCGTGACACCCTCCATATTCACATTAGCAACTGAACTGCCGGTATTGCCCGAAGACCGGCCTGACCCCATGCGATTAGAAGAACCCATGCCCCTGCTTGATCCAAGCGTCTCCGGCGATAAACCCGGAGCAACACCCGAAGAGTCCCTATAACCTCCACGCGATTGTGACCTGCCACTGGACTGCCCACCCGAATAAATGCTGTTGATCAGGTCTGATAAACGACTGGCCGTGGTATTTTGCACCGGGTAAACATACAGTCGGCGATCCAGCGCAGAATAATGGGCCTCATCCAGCCGCTCTATCCACTTCTCTACGGTGCCCAGGTAATGTGCCCGGGGCGTCACTATGAGGATACTGTTGAGCCGCTCGACAGGCACAACCCGAATCATATCCTTCATACTGCTCCCGTCCTGGGTTGTGCCCATGATGGCATCCAGGGCATCTACTACCTCAGCAACCTCACTGTTCTCTAGCGGGAACAAGCCGACCGACATACCTTTAAGCTGATCGACATCAAAGGTCGATACCATGTCCAGCCAGCCATCTAACTGAGTGCGAGTCCCGGCTAACACCAGCAAGTTACGGCTACTATCAATACGCACAAACGCTGACTCGTCTGCGACAGGCTTGAGAATTTCTGCCATATTTTTGGCACTGATGAACTGCAACGGCACGATGACAGTCGAGTAGCCTGCAATATTATCGCGCGGGTTAGACACACTGGGAGACAACTTGGTCCCACGGGCGGACCCAGTGACCAAATATCGGCCATCGCTACCGCGAATCATGATCGTGTTATTCGCTTTTAACAGCGATTCCAGCACGCCAAGCAGCTGATCTCTGGGTATAGGGGTCCTGGTACGCAAAGTGACCTGCCCCTGGATAGGATGATCGACCACATAGTCCAGCTCCAGAATATCCCCCATGATGGCATGGGTCACCTCGCTCAGCGGCGCCTGTTCAAAATTCAGACTAACATCGTCTCCGAGGAAGCGAACGGGTTCTCGCTTTTTGGGCATGTTCACATGCCTGTCGGTACCCTGATAAAGAACAGCTTCCCTGGAGCCTTCTTCTTTCTTGCTGACGGCCAGATCTGTTGCACTGGTTGATAGCGAGGCCTGTTCGGCCGCGGATTCGACCGAATCAACTCCCGCAGTTGGGTCTTTTCCAACTGGCGTGGTGCAACTGACCAGCAAGAAAACTGCCGAGACCGTCGCCATAGTTCGCAAAATATTCATTCCATTTGGCCTGTTAGTCATTCTATTATCAATCCAGTCATCTGCCGTCAACGTTGCCGCCACCGAGTCGCAAGCGGCCGGATACTTCAGTTTTCTTTTTGGACTTGCGATTGGACTTGCTTTTCGCACCCGGGCTTTTCCCGCTATCCAACGCCTGGCCATCGGGCTGCACCTGCCCTTCCGAGGCTTGCGCTTGCGAAATCTCGACGATACTGAGCGCCAGAGTTGCTTGCTGATCGCCACTGCCAAAGTTGGCTGAAAATGCCTCCACCGACTGTAACTTCCAACCATCCAACTCCTCTCCAACCGCCAGCCTGCGTTTTTTACCTTTGGAGATGACGATAACTCCTCCTGTATCACCTCCACCAAAAACGCCAGCCAACTTTACGTTTTCAATCTTACCCGGCTTGGCTGTGTTCGCCTTTTTGGGTTCAGGCTCAGGTTTAACCGGCTCCAAAACCACTGGCGCCCTGCTTGCCCAAAACAATGGACGCTGCCTAATCTGTGCACGCTGCTCTGGGCTCACCACAGAAAGCCCCTGAACATTAGCCACCTGCAATGAGTCACGCATAGGCCTGACTGGATCAGGTATTGGGGGAAACAGCGCCCGATAACTTCCCCACCCGAATTGCAGCAAGAGAAGCACCAAAAATATCAGCACAATCAACTCCACTCTGCGCTCAGTCCTGAGAGGGTCTGACAACCCCTGATAGCGAGCAAAAAAAATCATCTCAGCGACCTCAGCGAAAGCAAACGGATGGATACAGTCGCCTCTTGTTTCTCAACTTTAGCCGATGCGCCGCGCGTGCTGCGCTGACGCGTGGGCCAGACATCCAGCCCTTCCACAATAATCAATGGGGTAAAATCTGCCATCTCTGCCAGGGTTCGGTCCAGTGCATCTATGTCACCAGCAACGGTCAATTTCACCCCAATATAATCAAAACTTTCCTCTTCTCGCACTGGCAGAACCTGGCTATTGCTGACCGTGAGACCTGCATCGGCCATCAATTGACGAACGTCTGACTGCATGGATGCAGCAATCGACGCTCTTTCAGCAGTGGAAGGGTACGCTAATCTAGCGGTGGTTTGCTGGACAACACCGGAAGAATCTCGCAACTGACCCTCCACCTCTTGCAAACCCTGTAAGCGCGCTATTCGTTGAGGCAGACGCTCCATATCACGCGCATACTCTGCCCTCAAACCATAGGCACCAAACAGCAAGTTCAAGTACATCAGCAGAGGCAACAGCAGGGTCAGGGCGCAAATCAACGCGCTGCGCTGGTGAGTTTTTATCCAGGCGATCAAGACTCACCTCCCCTTACCCGCACTTTAAGGTGAAATTGCTCCACTCCTGTACCGGGGATCTTTCGGATTGGGCTCGCCGCAGTCACTTCACGATAATCTGCTTGCTCGGTTAGCAGCTCCATAATAGCTGAAGCATCGACCGCTCTTCCTCGCACATCAATTTCAAGGCCATTGATCGCTAAACGCTCGACAAAGGCATCATCGCCCAATAGTTCAGTCAGCCTGCCAAGATGAAAATGTGCGCTGGGATAGCTAGCGGTAATTTGGTTAACAGCTGCAATAGTTTCATTGGCAGCGCTCACAGCAGAACGCATCTGGGTTGCATCCGCAGCCTCTCGCTGAGTTTCTGCAGAGACGCTTTCCAGGCGATCATACTCCAGCTTTTTCAAGCCTGCTGCCACGCCGGCCGTCAACAGCAGTATTAAGCCAGCGGCGCCCACCATCACGCCCACCTTAAGCAAGCGACGCCGATAAAGCTGTTCGCGCTGGCTTTCGCCAAAGCCATTAATAACTGCCATTTGCCCGGCGACATCGACCCAGACTTCCTGGGCATTAGCATCGTGACCGCCATACTGCTGGGATATGTAGGTCATAGACGCGCTGAGCGAAACTATAACCAGCGTCAGATAAATATGATTTTCGTCACGACTGGTTAGCACCCAGCCCGCCCCCGTATCTTCCGACGAGAATGGACTATTGGCATTGACTTCTAAAGCGAGTACCGCATCAAGCTCGGCCTCAACGGCCAGAGGCAGTCGCAGATTGCGGGACAATGCCAGATCGTCATTGAGCAGAATCGCGCTGCATCTCGCCTCTGATAACCCAGAGGGCAGACCCGCCTGATAGACTGTTTCAGCAGCAGGTGAACGCAAGCTTACTGGTTCATCCAGATGCGTGCGCACGGGCGAGTCATAAGCCCAAAGAAGCTCCCGCCAGGCAGCCATAAAGTGCCTGCCCAATTGGCGCATGTCATAGCCAAACAGTTCCCAGTTTTGGCTGGATTCAAACATTTCCCGCTCTCATTCTTATTTACCCCTGCACGACCCTGGGCGCTTCCGTGCGAACAGCGCGCCATGGCAGACCGTATTGCCCACGTTTCGCGCTCAACCAACGCCGACGCAGCCAGGTGCGTCCACCGTATTGCACATATGCATCCGCCCGAAAGACGCCACTGTTCTCGCCACCTTGTTCAGACCTGCCGCCCCTATCGCCTCTCGCGCTGGCAGCTCTGCGCTTACCTGCTTGCTCCGCTTTTGCCGGGTCCAGAGATTTCAACACGGACATCATCGCCGCCGGAGATGCACCCCAATCGGTAGATGAGCTTGCCCAACTACCCGCTTTTGCATAGTCCCTAATGCCGTCTAGCAATGAGCGAGAAACCCCTTCCACGCGCAACATATCCTCGAGAGAGTGAAATTTATTCTCCGACCCTGTTCGCCTGCGCTTTCTGTTGGTTTGCCCTTTTCCAGAACGCCACTTTACCACATTCTCTGCCACGTATTGAGCTTCGCCAGGGTCCAAACCACCCGCCACGCTAAACAGCACGGTAAGCACCTCTTTGGGAGCGCTACTAACGTCGATAAAGCCAGAGGCTGGATAGAGCCTAACCACAACCTCAACCTCGCCAAGCTGATGAATCGTCTCCGAGACCTGAGGCCCCTGGCCCGCAGATGCATACCCAGACCTTCGCTGAATCATGGCCAGTTGAATGGCGCCGTCTCCTGCAGCAACAGCCTTAGCCTTGGCCAAGTGTATTTGGGTAACTTTGGTATCCACCTGCGCGCTGGCAACAATGCCCGCAACGAGCAATGACATCCCTGCCACAAACCAAATGACCAGTGCCAGGGCGACACCTCTCTGCTGCCTGATCATTTTTGCACCTGCATTATCAAGTCCGGCCAGTAGCGACCAGATGCCTTGATCTGCAACCGCACCAGCGCAGGAGCAATGGAAGTATCCTCCCAATTGTTAACCCAGTCTTTGTGATACTCGGGTCGCATAAAGGCGGAAAACTCCTCCAAATGATCAACCAGTGTTCTGGAAGGTGCGTCCCTCCACTTATTTTCGTTGGGTGAGGTGGCGTCCGGCTCTAACCATCTCAGTACAAGTTGATCGCCCTCTGCACCAATTCGCACCACATAAGTTCCTCCATAGGATTCCCCGAACAAGAGGTTAGTTTTCCATTCAAGGAACCCTTTGCCGGAGCGAAAATAAGACGCAGCAGAGCTACCGCCTCCTAATGTCAGGCCACCCGAACCGCTGCCAACGACAGCAGACTCCATCAGATCGCGAAGAAAGGCGCTGACAGTGCGAACCTCATCCGCTCGCTGCGTCACCCGCTCAAGTGAGACCTGGGTATTACCGAGCGTTCGCAGGCCAGTTACAGTTCCAAGCAACACCAAAGACAAAATTGCCAGTGAGACCACGACTTCGATCAGGGTAAAGCCCCGCGATGCGCTATCTCGATTCACGGCCATAACCTGGCACCACCGAGTTGAGTACAATTTCGCGGCGCTTACGACCATCAAACCAGGCGACCCCGACCTCAATGGCATAAAGCCTGGTGTTTCCCATGCCAGACCGTGCCAAGTCGATCGACTGGGTTTGAACGCGCCAATCATAGCCCCCGGGTGTCTCACCCGCTTGCTGTGTGCCGTTTTCCGGCACCACGCCATTTTCTGCCAGTAAAGAGCGAGCCAACTCCACGCCATACGCATAACGTTCAGAAGTACGCACGTTGCGAGTAGCGCCACTAGCGGCTTGATACAACGAACCCAAGGCCAGCGCCAAAATAGAGATCGCTACCATCATTTCCAGCAGTGAAAAGCCGCGCTGTTGCCTAGTTGACGTCATAGGCTTCCTGGCTCACCGATCCCATCAGCCAATCCACAGAGATTCGGACACCCCTGCCGCGGGGCGATGTGACATCAATATCTCCGCCCGTAGAACCCCCTTCGGGGTAAAATCGAATGACGCCCAGGTTTTGCTGGTTGACTTCACTGGCAGTGGTGACCGTCATTTCAAAGCCTTTTGGCAGTTGCACCACGTCGTCGTAAAACTGGATTTGTCCTCGTTCAGCATCAAAGCCTACATTCTGCGCTTGTCCTTTATCCATGGCCTGGTGTCTTGCCTGCCCAAGAGTGGTGAGCACATCTCTCACTGCCTGGCGGTACTGTATCGATTGATAAAACCGCATGGAACCAGGAACGGTGACGGCCATTAACAGGCCGACAATGGCAATAGCGACCAGTAACTCAACCATCGTAAAGCCTGGTTGCGGACGGCGTATTGGCTGTTGCGCGCAGGCAGTCATCGCCAACTCAGCGAAACCCTGAAAAAATCAGGCGCAATTTCAGCCTACTTCCAGTTACCCACATCGGTGTCTTCCTTTTCACCACCGGGAGAGCCGTTAGCGCCATAGGTATAAATATCCACCTCAGCATTTTCGCCGGGATACTTGTAGTGGTATTCGCGATTCCAGGGGTCCAGGGGGACATCGGCCTTGAGATAAGGACCATTCCAGCCTGTCGCACTACCGGGTTTACGCGTTAAAGAGGACAAGCCTTCAGAGGTAGACGGGAAACGCCCTACGTCCAATTTATACATTTCCAGCGCTTGCTCCAGATCTTTAATCTGAATGCCTGCAGTTTTGGTCTTGGCACCTCCCAACTGGTTAAGGACCTGCGGACCGACAAGGCTCATCAGCAAGCCGAGAATAGCGAGCACTACCAGCAATTCCATCAGGGTGAAGCCGCTTTGCTTGCGGGATAGGCGGTACTGGTTGGTCACTTTTCTCATTCGTAGGTCCTCAATGGGGCAGCGTCTTTATGCCCATAAACTTTAATTTCTGTTCTTTGCTGGCTTCCGCTTGTGCAAAAACAAGCGCCGGCTTTTTGCCGTGCCTTATACCGCCAGATTATTGACTGACAAAATACCCATCAAAATCGCGATAATAATCACCGCAATAATAAACCCCATGGTGAGGATCAATATCGGTTCCAACAATGCCAGCCCACGCTTTACGCCGGACTGCACATGGTCATCGAACACTTTTGCCAGCTCCAGCAGCATCTTGTCCAAACTACCGGACTCTTCGCCGACCCTGATCATCTGAATAACCATGGGCGTAAACATTTTGCTTTCTTCCAAAGCGATGGACATCCGCTGACCACCCTTCACCGCAGGAGGCAATACTTGCAGCGCGTCGCGTATCACACGGTTGTCCACGGTATCGATAGCAATAGAAATGGCTTTTAACAGAGACACTCCATTACCCAATAGAGTTCCCGTCGTTCTGGCAAATTTTGATACTTCAAACTCAAACACAATACCGCCAGCCAGAGGCAACCCAAGCATACGGCTATCCAACGCGGCTCTTCCCTGGTCGGTTGACGACCAGTTACGAAAAACTATTCCGCCCCCAATAATCGCAATCAGTAACAGCCAGCCCCAGGACTTGATGAAATCAGCACCGCTCAAAACCATTTGGGTCAACAGCGGCAGGGCTTCACCCATATCTTCAAACAAACTCTCAAACTGAGGTACGACAAAGCCCAGCATCAACACGATCGACAAGACGGCCACCACCAGCAGGATCGCCGGATAAATCAACGCCGAGACCACACTATCCCGATTGGCTTTGGCATTTTCCAGATACTCAACGAGACGATCCAATACCTCGGACAGCAGACCGCTGGCCTCACCTGAGCGCACCATGCTGATATAAAACGAGCCGAAGATTTTTTCATGAGATTGCATTGCAATCGATAAGGCCTTGCCGCCCTTCACTGCCTTGAGGAGGTCATTGAGCAAAAACTGCATCTGCGGCTGCACAGCCATATCAATTAACACTTTCAGTGCGCGATCCAGTGGCAGCCCGGCTCGCAGCAGCACGGCCAACTCAGAAGTCATGGATAACACTTCCTGGCGGCTAGGCGGTTTCCCGAGAATCTTTTCAGGGTCATCAAGGCTATTGCCTGCTTCCAATTTCAGCAGCGTTAGACCCTGTGCGCGCAACTGGCGTGACGCCAACTCCTGGCCACTGGCCTCAACCACACCCTGCCGAGTTTTACCGTCCCGGCCCACTGCCTTGTAGGTAAAGGATGCCATGTCTTAGGCGGACACCTCTTCCAGGGAAATTTCAACAACAGGTGCATCAACCAGTGTCTCTGTTTCGCTCTGGTCCTGGGTCACACGCAACAGTTCTTCCATAGACGTGCGGCCCGCGGCCACTTTGCGCAGGCCATCTTCGTAGAGTGTTATCATGCCCTGTCTTCGCGCCGCCGCATGCAACACGGTAGCGTCAGCGCCGTTCATAATCACCCGGTGCATCTCATCGTCCAGCGGGAACAGCTCATGTATCGATGTACGACCGCTGTAGCCTGTTTCCATGCACTCGGAGCAACCTACGGCCTGATAGACCTCACGTTGGCCTGACGCCAGGAACGGTTCAATGCCCGACCGGGATATCGCTTCCGGCGACAGCTCAACCTTTTCTTTACAGTGCTTACACAAGGTTCGCACCAGTCGCTGGGCCAGCACCCCGTTTACCGAGGATGTAATCAAGTAGCGCTCTACACCCATATCTTCTAGCCGAGTAATAGCGCCCGCGGCAGTATTCGTGTGCAAAGTAGACAGCACGAGGTGACCTGTTAACGCTGACTGAACGCCGATCTGGGCTGTTTCGGTGTCACGCATCTCACCAATCATAATGATGTCGGGGTCCTGGCGAAGAATAGAGCGCAGAGATCGGGCGAAGGTCAGTTCAATCTGCGCCTGCACCTGAATTTGGTTGACGCCCTCCAGTTGGTATTCCACCGGATCTTCCACAGTAATGATTTTGAGAGATTCGGAATCCAGCGAGGCCAGTGAGGCATAAAGCGTAGTGGTCTTACCTGAACCAGTGGGGCCAGTCACCAGCAGCACGCCGTGGGGCTTGGCGAGTAGTTCCTGGTACCGCTCCAGGGTATCGGCGCTGAACCCCATATCAGGAAGGCTCAGCTGGATACTTTCCCGGTCCAGCACACGCATCACGATACTCTCGCCATGCACCGTGGGTATCGTCGAAACCCGCAGGTCCAGTTCATGCCCTTTGACACGGGTCATGATGCGACCATCCTGGGGCAGTCTTTGCTCGGCAATGTTCATGTGTGACAGCAGTTTAATACGAGACGCGATCGCAGCGGTGAGGTTGGCCGCAGGTGCATCAGCATGCTCTTGTAACACGCCATCGACGCGATAGCGCAACTGCAGGCCGTCCTCAAACGGCTCAATATGGATATCAGAGGCCTGCAAATCAACGGCGCGATGGATGATCTGGTTCACCAGGCGAATGACCGGTGCCTCGCTGGCCAGGTCTTTCAGGTGCTCAATAAACTCGTCGTCGCTCTGGCCGGCAAACTGGTCATTGATACCGTCCTCGTCGCCGTCTTCATCCACCTGCAAATAGAGCTGGAAAGCTCGATTGATATCGGTTTCCAGACCCAGCACGATGTCCACTGGTTTTTCCAGGGCCATGGTCAATGCTTTGCTGAGGAACGGGTCCTGCGGCGTGGCGGCGGCAAACTTCACCGTGCCCTCTGACTGACTTACGGGCACCACCGCATTAGAAAAAAGGAAGTCTTCAGCAACGCCATCCAGCTTGATTGCCTCTTCGGGATAGTCAGATGCCGCGTAAAGAGGAATGTCTAATTGCTGGCTCAACACCTGGGCGAAATCCAGTTCTGACACCAGACCTAGCTTGATCAGCACCTGACCGAACATCTCACCCATCTCACCCTGCGCCAACAAGGTGCGTTCAACGTCTCGCTCAGAAACCTTACCCTGTTCTACCAGCAGTTCGCCGATTTTTTTCATCGCCCACCCGAGCATTTACACAAAAATTCAACCGCGTTTCAATGACATACGCCGTAACGGCGCCATTGTAGCACAGGGTTCGACAGAAAAAGGGGGGGAAAGTTGCGGAGCCTGAGTGACTCCGCAGAAAAAAATCAGGCGACCTCAAAAAGCCCCGCTGCGCCCATACCGCCACCTATGCACATGGTAACAACCACCCGCTTGGCACCCCGGCGCTTGCCCTCCAGCAATGCATGGCCAACCATGCGAGCCCCGCTCATACCAAAGGGGTGGCCGATAGAAATAGAACCGCCGTTAACATTGAGCTTGTCGTTATCGATACCCAATTCGCCACGACAATGGATCACCTGACAGGCAAAGGCTTCGTTCAGTTCCCAAAGATCAATATCACCTATCGCCAACCCATGGCGCTTGAGCAATTGGGGCACCGCGAACACCGGACCAATACCCATCTCATCTGAATGACAGCCAGCAACGGCCAAACCACGATAAATGCCTATGGGTGAAAGCCCTTGCTGCTCGGCCATCTTAGAGTCCATCACCACGCAAGCCGAAGCACCATCTGATAATTGTGATGAATTGCCTGCGGTGATGAAGCGCCCTTCCTTAACCCACTGACCGTCCTTGAACACCGGGTCCAGGCCTGCCAGGCTCTCGATGGTGGTCGAGGGGCGATTGCAATCGTCCCTGTCGACAACAACATCTTCATAGCTTGTTTCCTTGGTCTCACGGTTAAAAACGGCCTTGGTCGCGTTCATTGGCACGATTTCATCATCAAACAAACCCGCCTCTTGGGCCGCAGCGGTGCGCTGCTGGCTTTGGAGAGAATAGCTATCTTGCGCTTCACGGCTGATGCCATAGCGGTCAGACACCACCTCGGCCGTTTCCAGCATGGGCATATAAGCCGTGGGGTCGATAGCAGTGACAGTTTCGGAGACGCTGCGATAAGCGTTTTTGTGTTTGGTCTGCACCAGCGAAATAGACTCCACCCCGCCCGCTACAGCAATGTCGTATTCGTTGCAGATAATGCTTTTGGCAGCAGTCGCGATTGACATCAGTCCCGATGAGCACTGGCGCTCAATGGCCATCCCGGCAACCGAATCCGGCAGTCCGCCTGCAATCCCACTAAGGCGCCCAATATTATAACCCTGGGTGCCCTGCTGGGCCGCTGCACCAAAAATACAGTCGTTCACTTGTGCAGGGTCTATTCCTGCGCGCTCGACGGCCGCGCGGACCACGTGGCCACCCATAGCCGGCGCCTCAGTGTTATTGAAACCACCGCGAAATGATTTGGCAAGACCGGTTCTGGCGGTGGATACGATGACAGCTTCTCTCATGGTTTATCTCCGATAACTTGTGTCTTTTTTCAGGAACGTTGACTGGAACAGGAGACAATTTCTCCGGTCATGTAGCTTGAGTAGTCCGAAGCGAGGAACATCATTACGTTAGCAACTTCCCAGGCTTCAGCGGCACGACCATAGGCCTCCTTCGACTCCAGTTCAGCCAGCAATTCTTCTGACGCAGATTTGCGCAACATGGGGTGCAGCACGATAGATGGCGACACTGCATTAATACGCACGTTAAACTCTGCCGCTTCCAGCGCAGCGCAGCGCGTCAGCGCCATCACGCCGGCCTTTGCCGCTGCATAATGCGCCTGCTCTTGTTGTGCCCGCCAGCCAAGCACCGAAGCGTTATTAACAATAACGCCGCCCTGCCCTCTAGCCTTCATAATCTTCATCATGTATCGGGTCATGCGCATCGTGCCATTGAGGGTGACATCTATAACCCGATTCCATTCGTCATCTTCCATTTCAATCAGCAGTTTGGACGTTCCAAGACCCGCATTATTGATCAGGATATCTACCCCATCTGTTTCCGTCTCAGCGAAATCCACCAGGGCTTGCACGTCCTCTTCAACAGCAACGTTACCCACCTTTGCGTAGACTTGCTGCAGCCCGGTCTCCTCTCGCAGCTTTGCAACCGCTGCTTCCAGGCGACCCACATGGATGTCACTCAGTACAATTGCCCTGGCGCCTTCTTCCGCCGCCCTTGTCGCTGCCGAGAAACCGATCCCCGCGCCAGCGGCCGCAGTAATCAATACGGATTTACCCTTGATCAGACCGTGACCTTGCACATATTCAGGTGCTTTTAAATTCATGGATAACCTCTATTTCGCCGTCACTCGTGGTTCCTTAGGCATTCCCAGGCCACGCTCGGCGATAATGTTGCGTTGGATTTGATTAGTACCGCCGTAAATAGTGTCCGAGCGCACAAACAGATACATGGACTGCAAGCGATTAAGTTCGTAGGGGCCGTCGTCGAGTATTTCACACTCTGGGCCCATCACATCCATCGCCAGCTCGCCCAGCCCGCGATGCCAGGTTGCCCAAAACAATTTGTAGATCAGCGCTTCCTTTTGCAATGAACCATCGCTACCACTCTGGCCCGATAGCATGCGCATAGAGTTGTACCGCATAATTTTGAGCTCCGCATGCGCTCTTGCGATGCGCTGGCGAATGATGGGGTCGCGCGCAGCCCCGTTTGTTTTTGCCAGCGCGACGACTTCATCTAATTCATTCTGAAATTGCATTTGCTGACCTAGAGTGGATACGCCACGCTCAAAACCCAACAACCCCATCGCAACCTTCCAACCATCACCGGGGGCGCCAACAATGTCCTGCGCATCACACTCGGCCTCGTCGAAGAAAACTTCATTAAATTCAGACGTGCCGGTGATTTGCTCGATAGGCCGAATTTCAACACCGGGCTGATCCATTTTGATCAAGAAAAAACCCAGGCCTTTGTGCGCCACAGAGTCGGGGTCGGTGCGGGCAATCACAAAACAGTAGTCTGCCTCATGCGCCAGGGACGTCCATACTTTTTGGCCATTAAGAATCCACTGCCCGCGATCTTCATCGAAACGCGCCTTCGTTTTCACATTCGCCAAATCTGATCCCGCTCCAGGTTCAGAATACCCCTGGCACCAGAGCTCCTCGCCCGACACAATGCCCGGAAGATACTTCTCTTTTTGCGCCTCTGATCCAAATGCGATAAGTGTCGGACCAGTGAGGCCCTCACCAATATGCCCCACGCGTCCGGGCGCACCGGCCCTGGCATATTCTTCGAAGAAGATAACCTGTTGCTCAATCGAACAAGCCCTGCCACCGTGCTCCGCGGGCCAACCAACGCAAGTCCAGCCTCCCTCAGCCAGCTTTTTTTCCCAGGCTTTTCGCTCTTCGGGGTACATATGCTCATCGCCGGGACCGCCGCGAAACTTGAGCTTTTCAAATTCACCCGTGAGGTTGGCATTTAGCCAGCCAGCTACTTCGGTGCGAAACTGCTCGTCTTGTGCACTGAAACTCAACTTCATGAAACGACTCCCTCATCCAACAAGGCCACGGCAATGCGCTCGCGATGCACCGAGCCGCCGCCCAGCATCTGCTCAGACGATTTCGCTCTTTTAAAGTAGAGGTGCACATCGTATTCCCAGGTAAAACCCACGCCGCCAAACAGCTGCATGCTGTCGCCGGCAATCGCGAAGTAAGCGTCGGAACAATACGATTTTGCAATACTCGCTGCTTCCGGCAGCTCGACGGCCAACTCGCCCCCGAAGAGCGCTTCCTGCGCTACACAGGCGGCATAGTAAATGCCCGAGCGGGCGACCTCTGTTTGCAACATCATGTCAGCCGCCTTGTGTTTAACCGCCTGGAAGCTGGCGATGGTGCGATTAAACTGCACCCGCTCCGAGGTATATTCAACAGTCATATCCAGCAACTGCTGACAGCCACCCACTTGCTCTGCAGCAAGTGCAATCGCAGCCAGATCCAATACTTTCGCCAGTTGACTCCAACCCCGACCGGCCTCGCCCATGAGTGCTTCAGCGCCGACAGTGACAGAGCTCAAATCGACACTGGCCTGCTTGCGGGCCTGATCCATCGTGGGCAGCCACTCGCTGGTCACTCCCGCCGTTGCAGCGGGCAAAAGAAACAAGCTAATGCCATCCTCAGCAGTGCTGCCTTGCTCACGGGCAGCAACGATCAATAGCTCAGAGGTATGCCCATCAACCACGTAACGGTAGTTACCATTGAGCACAAAATCATCACCGCTTCTTTTCCAGGTTGCGGTAATAGCGTCAGCGTTCCAACTACTGCTGCCGCCATTAAAAGCAACAGTTGCCGTCAATGCGCTCTCACAAAGCTTGCCCAGCCACAGTGACTTCTGCTCCTCAGTACCCGCCACAAGCAGCGCGTTACTGGCCAGGCAGACCGTTGAAAAAAAAGGTGAACACAGCAAATGTTTTCCCATTTGCTCCATCATGGCCACTACTTCCACGTAGCCAAGACCCATACCGCCATAGGCTTCAGGGATATGAATCGCCTGCCAGTACATTTCCCCGCAAATACGCTGCCACAGCGCCGGGTCATAGCCCTGTTGTGTGGCCATCACTTGACGTATCGCTTCGCTGTCTGAGACTTCCGCTAAAAATGCCGCCGCCGTGTCGCGGATCATTTCCTGCTCTTCTGTAAACGCAAATTCCATAGTGACCTCTTGAGCTCAGCTACCCCAGACTTTCTGCGCGGGTACCTCTTGTTCCAGCAATTCTTTCATCGCTGTGCCAATTTCAGCGGGCGCCCACTGTGCACCGCGATCAACACCTTCGGTAGTACGCCAGCCATCACAAAGGCAAATACGCCCACCTTCTGCTTCAAATACCCGACCGCTGACGTCAGCCGCTTCGGCACTGCCTAGCCAGGCCAGCAGATTCGATACGTTCTCTGGAGCAAAATGGTCGAAGCTGCCGTCTTCAGGCTTTTTCATGCGTTCTGCCATCTCCGGTACGGCGCTGGTCATGCCCGTTCTTGCGGAGGGAGCAACGGCGTTAGCGGTAATACCATAACGACCTAGCTCAGCGGCCTGATTCAACGTCAGTGCCGCAATGCCGGCCTTGGCAGCAGCATAGTTGGACTGGCCGATAGACCCCTGCAAGCCTGCGCCTGAAGTCGTATTAATAATACGTCCGTCAACGGGCTTGCCTTCTTTGGACTGACCGCGCCAGTAATGCACCGCATGAGAGCTGATACAAAAGTGACCTTTCAGGTGCACTGACATGATGGTGTCCCACTCGGCTTCCGTCATGGAAGCAAACATGCGATCGCGGTTAACACCGGCATTGTTGAGCACAATATGCAGATCACCAAAGCTGGCAATGGCCTGCTTTACAGCATTGAGGCTATCGTCGTAGTGGGTGATGTCGGAGCTGTTGACTTCTGCTTTTCCGCCGGCTGCGGTGATTTCGTCAACCACAGCCTGTGCGGCATCGGTGTTGATATCATTAACAATGACGGCACAGCCCTCAGCGGCAAACACTCGCGCGTGAGCTGCTCCCAGGCCGCCACCGGCGCCGGTGACAATCGCTACCCTTCCTTCAAGAATTCCTGCCATTTTCTAAGTCCTATCTGTGTTCTTGTTTGCTCGCCTGCGGAAGGCAGGAAGTGATTACCGGACACGCCGTAAACACTTCCCTGTAGGCTCGGCTGCAGCATTCATGCTGCAGACGGTCCGCCCATCACCTCCTACCTACCACCAGCTGTATCGTCTATCCAACTGATTTACAGCCGTTCGATAATGGTTACGTTGGCCTGACCGCCGCCTTCGCACATCGTCTGCAGACCGTACCTGCCGCCACTGCGCTCCAACTCATGCAGCAGGGTGGTCATTAATTTGGTGCCGGTGGCACCCAGTGGGTGACCCAGGGAAATTGCACCGCCATTAACGTTGGTCTTGGCGTGGTCGTAGCCGGTTTCCTTCAGCCACGCCATGGGCACGGAGGCAAAGGCTTCATTTATTTCGACCAGGTCGATATCTGCCAGGCTCATACCGGACTTCTTTAATGCATATTCGGTAGCGGGAATTGGCGCGGTCAACATCCAGATAGGGTCGGCAGCTCGCACGCTCATGTGGGCAATACGGGCGCGCGGTGTCAAGTTATAGCGCTTAAGCGCATCCTCGGACACAATCAGCATGGCGGAGGAACCGTCACAGGTTTGGCTGGATACGCCGGCGGTAACTTTGTCGCAGCCGAACAGAAAATCCAGTTCTGCCATTTTTTCCAGCGTTGAATGGCGCGGAGTCTCGTCCATCTCTACGCCTTCGAGCGGGACGATTTCTCGGTCTAAGCGCCCCTCTTCAATCGCCTTAAGAGCGCGTGCATGAGACTCGAGAGAGTAAACCTCAAGTTCTTCGCGACTGAAGTTCCATTTGTCGGCGATCATCTGCGCTGAACGAAATTGTGTTGGCGGAGTATCGCCGTAACGTGCGACCCAACCAGGTGATCCACTGAAGGGGTCACTAAAACCCATGGGCTGGGCGGCGGTCATGGCGGAAGAGATCGGAATCTGGGTCATGGTTTGCACCCCACCCGCAATGACTACGTCGTTAACGCCAGCCATGACTGCCTGTGCTGCAAAATGCACCGCCTGCTGGGACGAGCCACATTGCCGATCAATAGTAACCCCAGGCACTTCATCCGATAGTCCCGCCGCCAACCAACAGGTTCTTGCTATGTCACCAGCCAGGGGACCAATAGCGTCCAGGCAGCCAAACATAACATCCTCATAGTCATTCTCGGGAATGCCATTACGATCAACCAAGGCTCTCAACACATGAGCGCCCAGGTCGGCGCCGTGCATGTGGGCCAAGCCGCCTTTACGACGACCAGTGGGGGAGCGTACTGCATCTACTATATAGGCATCTGCCATTGTTCTATTCCTCTCTTCAGGCAAAGGTAGCGCCGGCACCTAGTGCCGCGCCGTCAGTAAAAATGTGGTTTGCCACACGTGTCTTGTGGAAACCGGCGTCGCCCCAGCTATTGGCCATGGCCCAGGCTTTCTTCATGTATATATGCAAATCGACTTCCCAGGTGTATCCCATGGCGCCGTGCACCTGAATGCAGTTTTTCGCTGCCAGGTTAGCTGCCTCACAGGCATTGAGTTTTGCCTGTGACACCGCATGGGAGGCGACAGATTCTTTGCAAGCGATTGAATAAGCGGCGCGGTGGACAGGCGCTTTTGCATACTCCAGACACACGGCCACATTAGCCATGTGATGCTTAACCGCCTGAAAAGCACCGATCGCCTGGCCAAACTGTTTACGATCGCTGGTGTACTGCACAGAGAGATCGATCATGCGTTGGGCCAGCCCTAGCGCTTGTGCCGCCGCGCCAAGTGCGCCTCTGTCCAATGAACTTTGAATCAGGGACTGTGCCTGGTCGCCATTGGCAACAACAGCCGCTCCTCCAGCAACCGAAACTGCAAACAGCTTGCGCGAAGGATCTACAGATTCGTTATGAATCAAGCTGACCGCGTCAGCGGTTGCCGCCACCAGCGAGTCACCCTGTTGCAGGAGCAACAGGTCAGCGACATGTGCGTCTTCAACCAGCAAATTCTGCTCCAGTCCAACCACCACTTTGGCTTCGCCCGTGGCGACTTTCGGCAACCATTGATCCGCCAACTCACCGCCTATATCAACCAACAAAGGCACAGCAACCAGAGCGCTGTTTACCAAAGGCTCCGGCAGGGCCACATAGCCACACTCCTGAGCCAGCAATACAAAATCCAACGCGCTCATGCCCAGGCCGCCGTAGGCTTCTGGCACAGTCATACCAGTTAGCCCAAGCTCAGCCAATTGAGACCAAAGTGCAGAATCGCGTCCGCTTTCGGATTCCCAACTGGCCCTGATACGCTCAGGGGTAATCTCATTTACCAGGAAATCGCGCACCGAATCCTGAAATAACAACTGATCTTCAGTAAAGGTAAAGTCCATGATTTATTTCCTCGGCATGCCCAGCATTCTTTCAGCGATAATATTGCGCTGGACCTCGTTGGTCCCTGCATAGATGGGTCCGGACTGGGAGAACAACCAGCCGTCCAGCCAATTACCTACCCCTTTCGCGTTTGGTGCATGCGGTAGCAGTTCAGCGCGCGCACCGAGAATACTCATGGCAGTCGCGTGCATATTCTGGTCTAGTTCAGACCAAAAAATTTTGTTGGTGGAGGATTCAGCGCCAATTTTCCCGCCTTTATTGAGGCGACACGCCGTTTGATAGGTGGTGAGACAATAACTCTCAGCATCCATATAAGCGCGCATCACCGCCTCTTTTACCGCGGGATCTGTTTCTGCTGATTCTCGATTTTCCTTATAAAGTTCTACCAACCGTCGCGCGGTTTCCTGGAACCGGGCTGGAGAACGCAGCATTAGCCCGCGCTCAAAGCCTGCGGTCGCCATGGCTACGCTCCAGCCTGCGCCTTCATCACCCAAGCGGTTGTCGACAGACACTTCTACGTTATCGAAAAAGATTTCTGCAAACCCGGGCAACCCGTCCAACTGTGGTATCGGCCGCACGGTAATACCCGGCGAGTCCAGGGGCACGAGAATGAAGGTTAAGCCACGGTGTCGTTCTGAATCCGGGTCGGTACGAAACATGCCGAAACACCAGTCAGCCCATACGGCCCGGGTAGACCAGGTCTTTTGGCCGTTAATAATGTACTTGTCGCCCTCAAGCTTTGCCGTGGAGCGGATTGCAGCCATGTCGGAGCCCGCGTTGGGTTCAGACCAACCCTGTGCCCAGACCTCTTCGCCATTCGCCATTTTTGGCAGAATGCGCGCTTTCTGTTCCTCGGTGCCATACTCCATCAACGTGGGCCCGAGCAGGAAAATGCCGTTCTGATTAACTCGTAGCGGCGCACCTGCTTTGTAGTACTCTTCTTCAAAAATCAGCCATTCGATAAGGTCACAGCCTCGTCCACCCAATGCCTCTGGCCAGGTCACCATGCCCCAACGACCTTTGTTCAAGGTTGCTTCCCATTCCCGGTGTTGCTCAAAGCCCAACTCGGTATCGAAGGACTGCAGCGCCTGGGCAGGGGCGTTAGCCTCTAGCCAGCTGCGTACTTCCTCGCGAAACGCTTGTTGTTCGTCTGTATAACTTAAATCCATAGCCGTACTTTCTCTTAAACCTTAAAACTCTGCGTCGCGCTTTTGCACGAACGCATCTCGCGATTCCTGAGAGTCACCCATTGTGTAAGCCTCCAGGGTAAAACCCTGCTCCCAGCGATACTTGTCTTCGAGGTTGCCGTCTTCAATGCCAGTGAGTGCTTCCTTGGCAAGCTTGACCATCGCCGGCGATTTTTCAGCAATTTTCCCGGCAATCTCGCGGGCCGTTGGCAACAATTGTTCGAGTGGGACAACGCGCTCTACCGCCCCAAGGCGATAAGCCTCCTGGGCGTCAATGAATTCACCGGTGAAGTACATGTATCGCACTTTCTGCACCGGGAACATTCGCTGCAGGTGAGCACCGCCACCCATCGCTCCACGATCAATTTCCGGCACACCAAAACGCGCACAATCCGAGCAAAGAATAATATCTGCCGCTCCCGCCATGCCAATACCACCGCCGAGCACAAAGCTATGCAGGGCAACGATCACCGGTTTAGGATTGCGATGGATTGCCCGAAATGTCTCATAATTACCCTTGTTTACGTCGACGATTTTGCTGCTGTCGGCGGCAAGTTCCTTGATATCAACACCGGCACAAAAACCCTTGCCTGCAGCCGCAATGACTATCACCCTGACATCGTCATTAACGCCAAGCGCATCAATCTCGTCGGCAATGGCAAACCAGCCAGCACTGTCAAAAGCGTTTACCGGCGGATGATCGAGAATCATTTCTGCAATGCCGTCGCTAATGTTAGTCGTAAAGGGAGTAGACATTTTTCAGCTCCTGTTAAAAATTCAGATGGCGCGCTGCGCCAGTCGGGAGAGACTTTGTTCCGCCTCTGCCACAATCGATGTAATTAGCGCTTCACAGGTCATCAGTTCGTCGATAACACCTGCTACCTGTCCTGAGGGAAGCACACCCTGGGATGGCTGCCCATCTACCATCGCTTTTTGAATAATCATCGGGGCGTTGGCTGACATAATGGCCTGCGCGGCAGTCATATCGTCGTCCTTGCCCATGGCAATGGCCGACTTCAATAAAGAGAAAAACGTCGCGCCGGTGTGTTGGCGAAACGCAAGCCCATTACGCATGGCTATGATCAGTTTGCGCAGGGTGCTGGCTTTCTCCAGCTCAGTCAGCAACTCGTTCATGATCATCCGCTGGGGCAGCCCGTCCATGGCCTTGGACACGATAATCGTTCCGGGATTTTTACAGTCGATATAGCGTTGTAGAGTCTCTCTTGGGACCGGGCTCTCCTCTGTCATCAAAAAGCGAGTCCCCATGGCGATACCATCTGCACCCCAGGCCAGCGCAGCCGTCAGACCACGGCCATCTTTAAAGCCTCCGGCAGCCACCACGGGCACTTGCTGACCCACAGCATCAATCACCTGCGGAATAAGCAACGTTGTGGGTACTGAGCCGGTGTGTCCACCGCCTTCTCCGCCTTGCACAGTGACTGCATCCGCGCCCAACTCAACGGCTTTGATCGCGTGCTTGGGAAGACCCACGGTAGGCATACAGATGACGCCCGCATCCTTCAACTTTTTAATGAACTCAGGGCCAGGTGAGCGGGAGTAACTGACGGCTCTAACGCCATGACGAATGACCATGTCCACGATGTCGGCCGCATTGGGCTGGTACAT
The DNA here is from genome assembly GCF_026262685.1 of Candidatus Seongchinamella marina. Classification (NCBI taxonomy): domain Bacteria; kingdom Pseudomonadati; phylum Pseudomonadota; class Gammaproteobacteria; order Cellvibrionales; family Halieaceae; genus Seongchinamella; species Candidatus Seongchinamella marina. The sequence goes on along the minus strand of NZ_SHNP01000001.1, from coordinate 232,341 downwards.
GTGAAAGTTCACGCCAAAGGGTTTGTCTGTCAGCTCTTTCACTCGCAGAATATCGCGCTCCATTTCCTCGGGAGGAATCGTTGCGCCAGCGAGAAAGCCAAAGCCTCCCGCATTGCAGCTACCGGCCACTAACCGGGGTTCTGCAACCCATCCCATTGCAGTTTGCACAATGGGGTACTTGCATCCCAATAGTTCTGTCAGACGTGTTTCAAGCATGGTTCAAACCTCGACTCAGGACCTGTCCCCGGGGGGATTGTCTTTGATCTGATAGGCCCGCTGGTTGTGCGGGTCCATCGCAGCAATAATATCCAACTGCTCCTGGGTAGGTGCAGCGGTAACCGCAACCTCCTCAGGTATTACAACCGGGTAACCGGTGTTGTCCTGCACTTGCTCTGCAGTCACTCCGGGGTGCAGGGACACCAGGCGAACCTGGTGATCCGGGCCACCAAAATCCATAACGCAAAGGTCGGTCACCACCAAACGGATATCAATATCATCCAGGCTATGACCCTTGGGTAAACGCGCCGGGTTGTAGCCGACCGAGGAAACAAAGTCGCACTCCCCGTCCATGAATACCCGCGTATTGTGACTGGGCACAAAAAAGCTGTTGGGGTGAGAGATCGAGTTACCCGGAAAACCTCGCGCGCCCAACATCATTACCTTAGGCGCATCATAAGTACCGCCCAGCGCTGAGGTATTGGTCTGCCCGAATTTGTCGATCTGGGTGGGACCCAACATCGCGTGTCGGCGACCGCTCCAAACGTTATCGAAGATGCGCGAAAAACCCATCCAGGTTTCTGCCGCGGGAACAAAATCATCTGCACGCTTGCCCAGCGGATTAGGCTCACTTAACAACCATGCTTCCGAGTCGGTCATCATCAAATCGGGATTGGTTGTTTTCATGGTCAGACTTGCCGCCAGACGGGGAATCACCCCAATACCCGTGGCCAGTACTTCGCCATCAGACTCAAATGCCTTGCTCGCTGCCACGATGCAAAGTTCGGCGAGGGTATAATCAGTTGCTGCTGTCATTGTTTCTCTCCTGCGCCAGTTAGTAGGTGGGTAACTCAATTGCACGGATGGCATCGAGGCCGCCCACGCTCTGCTGGTATTCCTCTTCGCTCGCTCCCAGGTGCTTATCCAGGTATCCCTTAAAACCTGCTTCATCTTTGGCTGAAGCGGTGTAAGCCTTGAAGTGGGGCACATCGAAGCCGTACATCGGTGAGCAAGATGTGGGATGAGCACCGCCGGCAACAGGAACAACGCCTGTGGTCTGGGAACGCTCCCAGTGCACCATGCGGGCTTGCACCGGATCATGGAAAAATGCTGTGTCCACCAGCTCATCGCACGACACATAAGTTTTGTCTGCCGCTCGGGCGAACCAGTCGTCCATGTAGTGGTCGGGACCCGCGATCTGGCAAACGCCGCGAGTGTCTGCCCGGTCGGCGTGGATCAAAGAGGCATCCAGTTTAAGCGCGGGCATAGCCACCCACTCTTTTTCGTCGTAAGGACTGTCGATGACCTTAATGCCCGGATTTTTGCTCACGATATCAGTGCCCAGTCCCACTTCAGTTGGCATAAAGGGCAGGCCCCATGCCGCGGCACGTAAGCCCAACAGCATCATGCCCTCATCGATTTCCATCACCTCAATAGCACCTGACTGACGGGCCTGGCGGAAGTATGGTTCAAGAGGAATAAAGTCCAGGGACACAAAAGCGAAAACAACCTTCTTCACTTTTCCTGCTGCGCACAGCATGCCAACATCGGCACCACCGTAAGAGACGACGGTGAGATTCTTGAGGTCTGAACGCAATATCTCCCGGATCAACGCCATAGGCTTGCGCCGGGGTCCCCAGCCTCCAATACCAATGGTCATGCCATCGGATAGCTCGGCAACCATTTCCTGGGCCGTCATTTGCTTATTCATCTGTCTTCCCTTTTTCAACAAACTTATTCAACCGACTATCCGCGCCATGCGGTAGTCGTGCTTTAAAAAATTTACACCCAGGCTACTCTCGGTACGTCGCACGCCCGGGATGGTGCTGATATTGCTGTGGACAAAACGCGCGAGGTGCTCAGTGTTTTTCACCATAGTAATCGCGAGGATGTCTGACCTGCCCAGCATGACGCCGACAAAGCCCAACTCGGGAACTTCCGCCAGAGCCTCTGCGATTGCCCTGGTCTGGTCACTGCGCTCTACTTCAACCCAGATGTACGCCAACGCGGCGTCCCGAAAGCGATCGATATTGGTGACCGCGGTGATCCGTATCTGCTTTTGCTCTTCCATGCGCTTGACGCGGGCCCGAACGGTACCTTCAGTCACACCTAGCTCGTCGGCTATTTGCCGATTACTGACGCGGGCATCGGGAGAGAGTTTCTCCACGATCTCGCGGTCCAGCTTATCCAGCTCACGCCCCATGGAAAGGCACCCAATCGGGTTGATTTTTCAGCACATCCACAGCCAATGCTGGCGTCAATCGTCGAACGCCGGGCACCCTACCCAGGGTCTCACTTAACAAGTCGTTGAGACCCGCTGAATCGGGGGCCACGACTAAAATCTCTATGTCGTGAGTACCGACCACCACATTGACAGAAAAAACTTCAGCAATAGCGGCCAGGTCTCTGGCTACTGCCTCGGGGTCACGGTTTTCGACCTGCACACCTATGGCTAGCAACATGCCAAAGCCCGCTGCTTCTATATCGGTGACAGCCACAACGCGCATGGTGTCAGAATCTTCAAGACGCCTTACCCTCGCACGCACAGTGGCTTCGGTGATTCCCAGCTCACGCGCAATTGCCCGATAAGCCATGCGTCCATCGTCACGCAATAGATCGATAATTCCCTGGTCTGTTTCGTCCAGTTCAATCTGGCCCGGACCTTCTGTTGCCGCGATGTTATTCAAGCTTCCTGCACCTTCGCGGCCAGCTCGCGCAATTCATTTTTCAACACTTTACCGCCAGCATTCATCGGCAGCTCTGCTATAAAACTGACCGTGCGTGGCACTTTATAGTTGGCCATATTGTCTTTAGCCCAGGCAATAACCGCAGCCTCGTCGATAGCTTCGTCTGCTGCGGGAACAATATAGGCGTGCGCCACTTCACCCATGCGCGCATCGGGCACGCCAATAACGGCAGCTCGCGCGATTCCTGGCATGCTACACAAAATATTCTCGATTTCTGCCGGATAGGTGTTGAAGCCACCCACAATAAACATATCCTTGATGCGATCAGTGATCCGCACGTAGCCGTCGGCGTCCATCACCCCCACATCGCCCGTTTTCAGCCACCCGTCCGGAGTAATGGCGAGCGCTGTCTGTTCCGGATCATCCAGGTAACCCTGCATCACATTAAAGCCCCGGAACCAGATCTCACCCTCATTACCCTCGGGGACTTCCTGACCTTGGTTATCAACCAACTTCATTTCCACCCCTTCCATTGCGCGGCCGGAGGTATGAGAAATTCGTTGTGCACTATCGTCCGCGCGGCAAATCGACACCACACCGCAGGACTCGGTAAGGCCATAGGCTGTAACCACTACTTCAAAGCCCAGTTCTTTTCTCATCTGTTCAACCAGAGCCACTGGCACGGGTGCCGCACCCGTCACCGCCAGGCGCAAACTGGACAGGTCGTAATCACTGCGGTTGGGGTGAGCCAACAACGACTGATAAATGGTTGGCGGGCCGGGAATCATAGACACCCGGTCGCTCTGGATTTGACTCATTACCGCATCAAGATCGAAGCTTTTCACTGGCAAAATATGAGCGCCGCGGATAATACAGGCCAGCCAACCGGCCTTGTAGCCGAACGAGTGAAAGAAAGGGTTAATGACCAGATAATTGTCGTCCTTGCACAGACCGACAGTCGCACTCCAGTTCTCGAAGGTGCGGATATTTTGACCATGACAAGTCACTACACCCTTGGGGTTTCCGGTGGTACCGGATGTAAACAGAATATCGAGCGTATCGTCCGGCGTCAGCGCATCGGAGCGCTCTGTAACCTCGGCGTCTGCAACCACCTCGCCCGCAGTGATAAAGTCAGCCCAGGATTGCATTCCATCGGCCTGGCCCTCCAAAAGGATCGTATTACGCAGTTCGGGAAGCTCCTCTGACGCGAGTAGCGCCGGGTAGTTCACCCCGAGGAAATCTGCCACGGTAAATAGCAGCCGCGACTGACTCGCGCGCAAAATGTAGCCTGCCTCTGCTCCCTTCATCCGGGTGTTAAGCGGCACCAGTACAACACCCACACTCTGCGCGCCTATAGCCGCGATAATCCACTGGTAGATATTGGGCGCCCAAATAGCAATGCGTTCGCCCTGCGCAAGACCAGCCGCCATAAAAGCACGGGCAGCCTGGCGCCGGGCTGCATCTAGTTGCTGATAGGTGAGCTGAACATCGCCATCGGTAATCGCCACTCGGTCACCATAGGCCTGCGCCGACTGGGCGACCAGCTGGGGGAGAGTTCGTGCCTGGTAGGTAGCTGCTGCCATTAATAGGTTGAGCCAGAGAGTCAGGGGCACCTATACTAGGGAGTCTCTGGTCGGCAAACAAGCGATATTCGTAATTATTGGTTTAATATTTTACGAATAGTGTAATTTAATCTAAGAAAGAGGATGCTTATACGCAACAGGAATGGCTAAATTTCAATCAGCTCCCAGGTTGCATCCTCCTCATGCTGCAACGCACGATTTTCCCGGTGGAGCTTGATCAAATGGGCGCTCATGGAGAGCTTGGCCATTGTATGCAAGTCTTCGGATACATCGTCGTAAACCACTTTTACCAAATGATCGAGATCAGTTCTCCCCGTCTGTTGTAGCCCTTTAATCACCTTGGCCTCGCGCTTGAGCCGATGATTCACCAGCCATTCAACAATCGCCTTTGAGTCTTCCATGACCTCGCCATGCCCGGGAGCGATCAGGTGCAGGTCATAGCGCAACAGCAGTTGCAGGGATTCGATATACGCTTTCATATCGCCACTGGGGGGAACAATCACCACCGTGGAACCGTTCATAATATGATCGCCGGCGAAAAGCATGTGCTCTTCCTCCAGCAAGAAGCAAAAATGATTACTCACATGCCCCGGGGTATGCACCGCCCTCAAAGTGAATTCGTCTGTGCATAGCGCCTCATCATGAACCAATTCATGGGTTGGTTTGAAGGTATCGTCCTGGAACATATCATCCGCGGGCAAGGCTCCCAGAACCTCAGCGCCGGTGGCCTCGTGAATCGCTTTCCAGGCGGGCGAATGATCCGGATGTGTGTGAGTACATACTATCCATTTAATCCGACCGTCGCCGGCTTCGAGAATCGCTTCGATATGTTCTGGAATGGCAGGACCCGGGTCCAACACCGCCACTTGCTCATCGCCCAGCAAATAAGTATTGGTGCCAGCGCCCGTCATCACCCCCGGATTGGGCGCAACAATTCTTCGGACTCGGGAATTGAGACGAAAGGCGATTCCGTGATCTAACACTTGTTAGACCATGTTCTCAATGGGCGCGACGGTATCCACATCGGCCCCATAATCGACGCCCTCAATCTCAAAGCCGAACAGCTGCAGGAACTCCTGCTTGTAGCCTGCAAAATCGGAGAGCTCGCGCAGCGTGTCAGTATTAATGTCCTGCCACAGAGCGGCCACAGCAGCCTGTATTTCGGGATCAAGTTCTTTCCCATCAGCCCTTAGTCGGCCATCTTCATCGAGGTATGGCTGATCACTGAATAGAGAATCGCGAAACAAACCGTCAACCTGCTCAATACAACCCTCGTGAATACCCCGCGCCTTCATCACCTTAAATAACAGTGCCAGATAAATAGGCATCGCCGGTATGGCTGCGCTAGCCTGAGTGACTACTGCCTTGAGCACCGAAACCCGGGCATCGCCGCCTTTGCTTGCCAAGCGCTCACGAAGATCAATAACTCGCTTGTCGAGGTCTTGCTTGGCCGCGCCAATAGTGCCGTGCCAGTAAATATCCCAGGTCAGTTTCTCGCCAATATAGGTATAGGCTGTGGTCCTGGCGCCATCGGCAAGTACACCTGCGTCATCAAGAGCTTCTATCCACATTTGCCAGTCTTCGCCGCCCATGACTGCCACGGTATTGTCGATTTCTTCCTGCGTAGCCTGCTCCAGATGAAAATCCTGTACCTCTTCTTTATCGGTATTGACGCCCTTTTGCACGGTGTCACCGCCAATGGGCTTGAGTGTCGAATTGAACACCTCGCCCGTCTGGGGGTGCTGCCTGCGCGGCGATGCAAGGCTGTAGACGACAAGATCCACCTGACCCAGGTCAGCTTTGATGGTGTCGATGGTTTTTTGTTTGATCTCGTTGGAGAACGCATCACCGTTAATGCTCTTGGCGTAGATCCCATCGGCGTCTGCAAACTTATGAAAGGCAGCGGAGTTGTACCAACCGGCTGTGCCGGGTTTTTTCTCAGTACCTTCCTTCTCAAAAAATATCCCCAGGGTAGAGGCGCCGGCACCAAAAGCCGAAGTAATCCGTGATGCCAGGCCGTAGCCAGTGGATGAACCAATCACCAGCACCCGCTTCGGGCCGTTCTCAATGGCACCGTTGGATTTCACATAATCGATCTGTCTTTTAACATTGGCTTCACAACCCACAGGATGAGTAGTGACACAAAGAAAACCGCGTACGCGAGGCTTGATAATCATGGACCGACAATTCCTGGCTTCATCAATAAACGCGTTCACCGACGTAAACGCGGGAGCAGTCTAGCACAGACCGGCAGCAGAGGAGATGCCTCAAACCCCCTCGTTGCCTGCTGCGTTGGTAATCCAAAGCGTCTGGTAGGGCTGAATATCGATCACCTGTTCACGACTGTGAAACTGCGTACCACTGATGAGGTCGGCCCAGTCGTCAGTACCAATGAGATTGATATCCGACAACATCAGCGGCAGGACCCGGTCACTGACGTTGCTGATCACGAACACGCTCTGCCGGCGGTCAAAACTCTGGCGCCAAAACCCGAAAATGGCGTCGCCCAGGTGCAGGGTAAATTGAGTCGCATTAGGGTGAAATGCCGCCTGTCGCTGGCGAATTTGCAGCAAATCCTTGATTCGAGTAAACACTTTGCCATGCGCAGAACCCTGACTATCCAGCTCAGCAACCAATTGATCATAGTCCCATTGATGACGATTAATAGCTCGATAATGACCACTGTTCTCAACTCGGTCGTAGTCATTACGGGTACCCAACAGGCTGTGAATGTAAATTCCCGGTATACCCTCCAGGCCCAGCATAATGGCATGAGCACAGACGAAGCGCTCCTGCCCCCAGCCATCAGCCCCTGAAGTCGTTCCCTGCAGTGCATCAAACAAAGAAATATTAATCTCGTAGGGCTTATTTTGGCCATCTTCCAGAGCCCGATAGGAAACGTGGCCACCGAAGTTCCGCATAGTTTCCACTAGGGCCTCCAATTCGCCATCGGAGAGCAAACCCTCTGCCGGCCGCAGACCGATACCGTCATGAGACGCGATAAAATTGAAATAGGCCGTGCCATTCTGGGCAGGCGGCATACTCATCATCCACATTTTTAGATGACTGCAATCGCCGGTGACCAGCGCGTTGACCAACAGCGGAGGCAGGGAAAAGTTATAAACGCAGTGCGCCTCATTGGCGTTGCCAAAGTAAGACAGGTTTTGTCGATTGGGAATATTCGTCTCTGTAATCAACAGTGCATCTGGGACTGCATATTCAATCAAGGTACGCAGCAACCGCACCAACTCGTGAGTTTCCTCCAGATTGAGACTGCTGGTGCCGGGCACTTTCCATAGAAAAGCCACCGCGTCGAGGCGAAAGATACGAACACCGTTATCCAGGTAATGACGAATGATAGAAACGAACTGCTTCAATACCTCCGGATTGCGAAAGTCCAGGTCAACCTGATCGTGACTGAATGTACACCAAACGTATTTTGCTCCCTCGAAAGTTTCTACTTTTCGCAACAGATCAGATGTCCGCGGCCTTACCACTGCACTCAAATCGTCGTCTGGCGACGCCGTGAAAAAATAGTCTTTGCCGGGCGACCGGCCACGCAAGAAATTCTCGAACCATAAGCTGCGCCCGGAACAATGGTTGATCACCAGATCCGCCATTAATCGATAGTCTTCCGCGATGGCCGCTATATTCTCCCAATCGCCCAGAGATTCGTTAACACTGGAGTAATCGAGAACTGAAAAGCCGTCGTCCGAGCTCCATGGGTAGAAAGGCAAAATATGAACGCCGGTGACTACCTCGTCGGCGTAGTCGTCGAAGAATTTTTTAAGCGTCACTAGCGGTGCTTCACCCTCACGCAGCAGGGTGTCGCCATAGGTCATGACAATGGCGTCTCGCTGACTCCAGTGATTCACATGCTGCTGAGGTTCAGCCGCAGTGTTTTCCAACCGCATCAGCCGCTGCAACTGCACTGCCAGTTCACAGGTTTCAAGCTCTATCGCCGTATCATGATAAATAGCTTCCACATGATGTCGAAGCTTATCCAGCAGCTGTCTGTCAGCGCTAGTGGGGGCCTGCATGATTCCTATCCTGCCGTGCCGAATTCTTCGTGATCAGCTTCCACTGCATCGCGCAATTGATCAAGGACATCAGGCATGGCGCTGATTACCCTACTCCAGCTGGGAATAAACGGCCGCTCCATTGGCCGGTCAAGAAAAGCCTCGCCCGCCTTCATGATATTTTCGGCAAAAAGCTCAACTGCTTTTTCTTCGTTGTGTATGTCCAATGAAAGCCCGTTCATCACCGCATCGTTGTGATAGGTCTCAACAAAGTCCAGCGCAATTCGGTAGTAGGTGGCTTTCAGGGAACGGAAGCTCTCGGTGTTGAAAGTTACACCGCGAGTTGCCAGCTTACGAAATAGCGCCTTGGAGATATCAATGGACATTTTTGATAAGCCGCCCGCGTCATTTTCAGCAGACAGATCCTGGTGTTTGTGATCGTAAACATCAGCGATATCCGCCTGACAAAGCCTGTTGTTGGCGTAGTTGCGGTACATCTCTGACAGTACGCCTATTTCCAGGCCCCAGTCACTGGGTATGCGAATATCATTGAGCACATCGCGCCTAAAAGAAAACTCGCCAGCCAACGGATACCGAAAACTGTCCATGTACTCAAGGTACTCCATTTCACCAAGATTCTTCTTCAGGGCTCGCAGCAGGGGCGTAACGAGCAGGCGGCTTACCCTGCCGTTGATTTTTCCATCCGCCACTCGCGCGTAATAACCTTTGCAAAATTCGTAGTTGAACCGCGGGTGCGCCACCGGGTAAATGAGACGCGCCAACAGGGATCTTTCGTAAGTAACAATGTCGCAATCGTGAAGCGCTACCGATTCAGTGTGGTTAGAGGCCAGAGTGTAGCCCATGCAGTACCAGACATTCCGCCCTTTACCGAGCTCTTTGGGTGCCAGGTCCATGTCCTGCAGCTTCTTGTCTAGGGCCTGCAAGCGCGGTCCCTCGTTCCAGAGTACGCGATGACGCTGGGGTAAACGGCCAAAAAACCTGAGCGCCTTCCTATACTGCGGCTCATCTGCCCTGTCCAATCCAATCACAATTTCAGAGAGGTAACCGGCGTGCCTTAATTCCTCAAGGATCGCAGGCAGTGCATCGCCCTCCAGCTCGGAATACAGTGAAGGCAGAATCAATCCCATGGGTCGCTCCCGAGAGAACTGCTCAAGCTCAGCTTCCATTTCCGCCAGGGGTCTGTTGGAAAGATTGTGCAAGGTGGTAATTATTCCATTCTGATAAAAATCGCCCATCTCAGGATTCCTTCAATTCAATGGTTTGGCGGCGCTAGTGGACTCTAGCCACTGCTGCACACCCTCTGCCCAGCCCGCTGGGCCAAACCCGGTGCTGTAACTAACATTCGCTTGTCGTTCCAGCCGGGGAAAATCATGAACTGGCGACTTGATGACCAGGGCGCAACGGGATGTTTCCAACATCGCAACATCGTTACCACTGTCACCGATAGCAATGTCCTGCACTGTACCCAGTGCCTGTTCATAGACCGTGCGCAACCAGATCAGCGCTCGCGCTTTGTCGCAATCACCTGCCACGGTAAGAAAGCGCCCCCCTTGCAGAGGGTTTGCGCCTTGTGCGCGCAGGGCCGAAATAAACTCTGCTTTGCGAGGGTCTGAACCCAGCCATTGCACAGGCTCACTGTAGTCGCGTTCATTGGCACGCTTGGCCGCAGTAAGAGACAACCCCGTCATGCTTGCTATTACTTCTGGCCCCAGACGATAGAAAGAATCGAACTCTCCCCCAAAGCGGCTCTCCAACGCGGCCAACAGAGTCAACCAGTGCCCGCGAAGACTGGAGAACTCCTTGATCCAATAGCCCTCGCGGCACACCGTACCGACCGGCGCAGATGCAAAGTAATTTTCAGGAATAAAAACCGCAGCGCCATTTTCTACAATGAAGGGATCCTGACTCTCCAGCTGTTGCCGCAGAGCTTCAATTTCAGAGCGGGTCTTACTGCTGGTCGGTATCACGGGTATATCTTGTTGACAGAGATCGTCCAGCACCGGCTTCGCCTCGTTGAAACTGTAATCGTGATGGTCGAGCAGACTGCCATCGAGATCAGTAAAAACGATCCTCGGCTTATTGTGACTCATACATTTGCTTCAGCCGCAGAGGTGTAACTTTGGATGCGACGCTGCTTGTCCAGTCGATAAAGATGATCGACCCGGGCAGGCAAACGGGCCAGACAATGCTCGGTCAGGCGCTGGTAGAACTGGATAAAATGAGCAATTTCAGCGGCACTCATGATCGCATTACCAGAGCGAGTCAGGGCAAGCTTTTGCTCCTGTTCCAGACGCCATTGATAAACGCATTCAAATGAAGGTGCCTGCAACATGACCCAGCGATCAACTCGTCGATAAAGCTGGGAAAAATGCTCGGCCAGCGAATTATTGACATAATTACGCCAACGCCCATCGCTGTCTTCGCGGACCTCCAGAGCGTTGACTGGCTCAGCCAGTTCATCGACGGGCTGCGCCATTGCGCCCATACACCAGCCCTCAAGAAAAACGACCTGAACAGGCGAGGTGACCTGTTCCCACTTTGAGCCCGGCACTCTGTCATCAATAGATTTATCAAAACGGGGAATCGACGCTGGCTTGCCACCAAGCAGGGCATCCAGAGTTGCAGATAACAGGCCCATATCGTGAGTACCCGGCGCTCCCCGGGTTGCAAGCAGAGGATGAATATCCAGCGCAATCTGCCGACGCTCCCGCGCAGTCAGATAGAAGTCGTCAAGGGAAAGGGAAGCAGAGGCAAGCCCATAATCTGCCTGCAACAGCGAGCAGAGATAATCACACAAAGTGGACTTTCCCGACCCCTGGCTGCCGTTCATCGCTACCAGCAAAGTCCGCGCCGCACTATTTTGGTGCTCAACAAGCGCCGTGGCCAGAGGACCGAACCACTTCAGTGCATGACTCAGGTAGTCGTCGGGTAGTCGGTTGCGCGCAAGAAAGGATTTTTGCCAGTCAGGCAAGGGCTCCGCCATTGATCATCCAATAATCAGTTTTGTCTGCTGTGGAACTTAGCAGATTCCATGCCAAAGGCACCAAATTGGTGAGGCACTACATGATTAAATGGCGAATATCCGATAACAAAGCCACCAATTGAGTCAGGAAGCGACCCGCGTCTCCGCCGTTGATTACTCGGTGATCGTAAGACAAGGACAGCGGCAACATTTTTCTTGGCGCAAAGTCCTGGCCATCCCACACGGGTTGAATGTCTGCTCTGGAAACACCCAAAATACCAACCTCGGGTGTATTAACGATAGGAGTGAATCCTGTACCGCCAATATTGCCAAGGCTGGAAATCGTAAAACACCCTCCCTGCATCTGTGCAGGACTGAGCTTGCGCTCCTTGGCTTTGCCGGCAAGTTCGAGTATCTCTTCGGCAAGATCCCAAACGCTCTTTTTGTCCGCGTCGCGAATCACCGGCACCATCAGGCCTGCCGGGGTGTCTACCGCCATACCAATATGGATATACTTTTTGTACACCAGAGCATCGCCGCCGTCTGCCAGCGAACTGCAGAATTTGGGATGGTCTCGCAACGCCACCGCCAACGCCTTTATCAGGAAGGGCATTGGCGTCAATTTCACGCTGCGGCGCTCTGCCTCGACTTTCAAACTCGCGCGGAAAGCTTCCAATTCAGTGATATCTGCCGAGTCGTTCTGGGTCACATGCGGAACATTGAGCCAGCTGCGCTGCATGTTCGAAGCGGTGAGTTTATCCAGCTTGCTGCGCTGGGTGATATCCACTTCACCAAACTTGCTGAAATCCATTTCCGGAACGAGCGGCAAGCCAGCGCCACCTGCAGTTGCAGTGGCTGGCTTGTTTAAACGATCCTGCACGTACTTCTGTAAATCCTCCTTGAGCAAGCGGCCACGGGGGCCAGAGCCACTGACCTCAGCAAGCGTCACGCCAAACTCGCGCGCGAGTTTACGCACTGCTGGGCCAGCATAGATGCCACCAGAAGACTCCACTGCGTCTGCTTCAAGAGGTGCCACCACTTGTGGTTTTGGAGCTGGCGCTATTGCAGGAGCAGCTTCAGCAGGCTTGGGCGGCTCTGCTACTACAGGGTCCTGTTGAGGTGCGGCCGAAGTCTTCATCAATAGCAAAGCATCTCCCTGCTTGACGCTATCGCCTTCGCTCACCTGTATCTCGGTAATCTCACCGCCGAAAGGTGCGGGCACTTCCATCGACGCTTTATCGGATTCCAGCACAACCAGGGAATCGCCCTCTGCGACCGTATCGCCCACCTTAACGCTTAGCTCAATCACCTCGACTGCCTCGTCTGTACCGATATCTGGTACGGGAACGCGACTGGAGACAGCGTCTGCTGCTTTGGCGGCAACCGACGGAGCCGATTCAGCGGGCGCTGATTCTGTGATGACTTCTGCCAGAGTTTCACTGTCAACCGCTTGCGGCTCCGGCACAGCCGCAGTCTCGCCGGCCACTTCGATCACTGCCAGGGGCGCACCCTCAGCCAATTCCTGGCCCTCAGTCACCAGCAGTTCGACCAACACCCCGGCGACAGTCGACGGAATCTCCATCGAGGCCTTGTCAGACTCCAATACGATCAAACCCTGATCTACGCTGATCTCATCGCCCACCGCGACCAGCAATTCAATCACTTCTGCGCCCTCGGCACCGCCGATATCAGGGACTGTCACTTGTTGTTTAGTCACAATAGATTCCTTGCTCAAACGGTCAGCGGATCAACTTTATCCGGGGAAATGCCCAAGTCCTTCATCGCAGCTGCCACAACAGCGGGCTCAATTTGCCCCAGGTCAGCCAGCGCTTTGAGCGCCGACAAGACGACAAATTCGCGGCTCACTTCAAAGAAATTTCGCAACTTGCCTCGGGTATCTGAACGACCAAAGCCATCCGTTCCCAGCACTGTGAAATGCCCGGGCACAAACTCACGAATCTGGTCGGTATAGGATTTCATGTAGTCTGTGGCAGCAATAAAGGGACCCGATTGCGTTTGCAGCTGCTGAGTCACGTAAGGCACCTTCGGTTCATCTTCAGGATGGAGCAGATTCCAACGCAGCGCCGCCTTGCCTTCGCGCTGCAGCTCATTCACTGACGTGAGACTCCACACGTCTGCGTCGATACCATAGTTCGCTTCCAGTATCTCGGCAGCGGCCTCGACTTCGCGCAAAATGGTGCCCGCCCCCATTAGCTGGACCCTTTGCTTGCTCGTCCCCTCGCTCGCACGCAAATGATACATACCCTGAATAATGCCTTCTTCGGCACCCTCTGGCATTGCAGGTTGCACATAGTTCTCGTTCATCGTGGTGATGTAATAGAACTTGTTCTCGCCAAGCTCATACATGCGATGCAGGCCGTCCTGAATAATCACTGTCAACTCATAGGCATAAGCCGGATCATAACTAACACAGTTAGGAATGGTGCTGGCTTGCAGGTGGCTGTGCCCATCCTGGTGCTGCAGTCCCTCGCCATTCAAGGTGGTGCGACCGGCTGTAGCACCAATCAAAAAGCCTCTAGCCTGGCAGTCGCCAGCAGCCCAGGCCAGATCGCCGATGCGCTGGAAACCGAACATAGAGTAGTAAATGTAAAATGGCACCATGGAGTAGCCACTGGTGCTGTAAGACGTGGCCGCTGCCAACCAGGCAGAAAACGCGCCAGCCTCGTTAATGCCCTCTTCGAGTATTTGTCCTTGTTTGTCTTCTTTGTAAAACATGATCTGGTCGGAGTCATGTGGGGTGTAACGCTGGCCCACAGAGGAGTAGATGCCCAATTGACGAAACATTCCCTCCATTCCAAAAGTGCGCGCCTCATCCGGCACAATAGGCACTACTCTCTCACCAACAGACTTGTCCTTGACCAAACTGGAGAGCAGTCGGACAAAGGCCATAGTGGTAGAAATCTTTCGCTTACCGCTACTTTCGAGCTGTTTGCTAAAGCCTGCCAGCGGCGGTGCTTTCAGCAATTCCATCTCATTACGACGCGCCGGAATTGATCCACCCAGCTCTTCCCGACGCTGGCGCATGTAGCGCATCTCGGGACTATCCGCATCGGGGCGATAATAAGGCACATCAGCCAGTTCTTCGTCATTGATAGGAATACCGAAACGATCGCGGAACGCCTTAAGACTATCCATATCCAGTTTTTTCAGCGAATGGGTCTCGTTATTGGCCTCGCCTGCTTCTCCCATGCCATAACCCTTCACCGTCATCGCAAGAATAACGGTCGGGCGCTGCGTCTCGGCTACCGCTTCAGCATAGGCGGCATAAACTTTGTAGGGGTCGTGCCCGCCTCGATTAAGGTACATGATGTCTTCGTCAGACAAGTCCTTGACCAGCTCCAGCAGTTCGGGATACTTGCCGAAAAAATGCTCGCGGGTGTAGGCGCCGCCGTTGTATTTGTAGTTCTGTAACTCACCGTCACACACTTCGTCCATGCGCTGGCGCAGCAAGCCAGTCTTGTCTTTCTGTAACAGTGGGTCCCACTTCCTCCCCCAAATTACCTTGATGACGTTCCAGCCAGCACCGCGGAACACACCCTCCAGTTCCTGAATGATCTTGCCATTCCCTCGAACCGGGCCATCCAGGCGCTGCAAATTACAGTTGATGACAAAATTCAGGTTGCCCATTTTTTCTCTGCCCGCCAGTGCAATGGCACCCAACGACTCAGGCTCATCACACTCACCGTCGCCCATGAAGCACCAGACCTTGCGATCTCCGTGATCAAGCAAACCGCGGCTTTGCTGATACTTCATGACGTGGGCCTGGTAAATAGCCTGAATGGGGCCCAGCCCCATAGAAACAGTAGGAAACTGCCAGTAGTCCGGCATCAGCCAGGGATGGGGGTAAGATGACAAGCCGTTGCCGTCAACCTCGCGTCGAAACGAATCCAGCTTTTCTTCACTGAGCCTCCCTTCTAAATAAGAACGAGCGTACATACCTGGCGCCGAGTGCCCCTGATAAAACACCAGGTCACCCGGGTGACCACCCTCGGTACCGCGGAAGAAGTAGTTAAAGCCAATATCGTACAGCGTGGCACTGGAAGAAAAACTCGAGATATGGCCGCCCAGCCCTTCGTCATTGTCATTGGCCCGCATCACCATTGCGAGCGCGTTCCAGCGAACGAGTGAGCGAATTCGACGCTCCATGAACAGGTCTCCCGGCATGCTTTTCTCTTCAACCGGAGGAATGGTATTCACAAAGGGAGTTACAACAGAAGACGGCAGGCGGACATGGCTCTCCATTGCGTAGCGACCCAACTCGCGCATCAAGAAGCCCGCCCGCTCGGCACCACTGTTTCTCACTACCTCATCGAGAGAGTCCAGCCATTCTCGAGTTTCAATAGGGTCCTTATCTTCAGCCATGCTCACCTCTAGGTTTCTTTTGCTCTGCAGGCACATGATGGTTCTTTAATAGAACTTGTAATCTTCTATGGGCCTTGGAAGTATAGTCGATTGCCAGAACGGCCCACAGGAACTCTCCCCAGGCTACTGCAATGTAATAATACTACAGTATAGAGAGCAACATTGAAACCTGGGTTCCAAATAAGAACGCTAAAAAGTGATAAAAAACAGCTATTTGCAGTACTTCCTATTTATTTTATGTAATTTTATTACATTTTTTATTCGATATCGTACACTGCATGGCCTGACTTCAGCTGAACGGCGGACTCAACGCTCCGCCCTGCCCCTCGCGGAAACTGGCCACGTGCGCCAGGAGCAGCGACCTGCAGAGAACGCTGTTGATTCAGGAAGACTTCTTCAAAATAAGCCTGCCATTGTTCCCTGTTGAGCGACTTAATAGCATTGGCCATGGTCTGACGGCCATTAAACTCATACTGTTTTTTAGCAATTGACTGCCAGTAAAACTCCGCCTGCTCCCAGAGGTTTTTATGAGGCCGCAAAACTTCGTTTATTAAGGCATCCCGATGACGCTGGAATTGCTCCTCATCAACTGCCAATGGCACATCGCCAAGAAAAGCGTTCATGGCGTCTGAGAGAGCTGCGGCATCAGCAGCCGGTGACTGAATCAGCATCACCAGACCCGGAACATCAAGCTGCGGCCAGGCAAATGTGCTCACGATGTAGCCCAACTGCTGTTCGGTTCTAAGCTGCTGGAAAAAGCCCGACTTCATGATTTGCACAGTAAGCGCGGTGGCAGCGCGGTCTTTCCAGGAATTGCCCGCTCCCTGCAGATACCAGGCAAGGACCGCATCGTCATGTTCAACCTGGACGGGATAAAGCAATGACTCTCCCTCAGCGATCTTTAGCACTTTCAAGGGTTGTAAATCGGGAGCAACACCGTCCGGCAAAACTAAATCAAGTTTGCGGGCCAGCGCCTGAACAGAGTCGGGCGAATAATTGCCATAGATCATTGCCTCGGCATTGGCGCTGCCCCAGAAATTAACGACGTAGGCATTGAGGTCTTCTACCTGCATGCCTCGCAGCGCTGCGATCACAGGCTCTTCGCCCCACTCCCCGTAGAGCAAAGATTCACGCAAATCATCGAGCACCTGACTGCTAGGACGCTTGGCCACAGAATTTTCCAGTGCGCGAATCATGTCCTTGCGAATGTTATCAAAGCGCTGGGAGTCAAAGTTTGGGCTGGCCATTACTTGCAGCAATTCTTGCAAAAGCACCGCCTGTTTGTCGTTGTACCCGCTGATACGCAGGCTAATACCTTGCGCATGCTTATATAAGCTGAAGTTAAGCCCTGCCAGCAATGCAGGATAGGTGTATTCATTCACCTGGTCTTTCAGCAGAGCGGTGTAAAGCACCGCACTCGCATTCTGCTGCGCTGATTGCCCAACCAGCGGCGAGCGGAAATTGATATAGGTGGCACCGCGAGGTAAACGAAATTGCTCATCCTGGGCATACCAAATTTGCTTGCGCTCTTCATCCAACACCAGAACTGGCGACGACGGGTTGTCCTTTTCGATGTTGACCAGGGAGACGTCTTCAGCAATAAACTGGTTCGGGGTGGGCAAGTGAAAAGCGTCGGTGACGCTACCGGATTGCCAAGCGGCCAGCTGCTGGGCACTGGGCTGACGCACCGAATAGGGCACGCCATAATGTACAGACTCAAGATCGGTCCGCGCCGAAGCATCCTGGAGTTCTACCAGTGCATTGACCGGAACCATGTTTCCTAACAGCTCCTCTAACATCGGCGCCTGGTAATCACTCATCAGGTAACCGCCCTGCAATACGTCAATCGGATCGTAGGTATGCATACCTCCCGAGATAGCACTCACATACCCCATGGGGCTGCCCTTCTCCTGAAATCGAAAAGCCAGCTGCGCAAGCTGAGCCTGTTCATCGTAAAGCCATTCCTTGGGACCTTGCTCTCTGAGCATTTCGAGGTAGGAAAATAAAAGCTGCAGCACGCGCTGCTGATTGACAACCCCCTCTTCAGTAAGAGAGACGCTGATGCTGAACAAGGCTCCACCGCGCCAGGCCAAACCAAGCCCCGCGCCAAGACCCTCGGCCAGACCCTCAGCTTTTAGTTGCGACAACAAACTTCCCTCTCCCTCATGCCCCACAAGATTACCCAGATAAGAGAGCGGCTTGGCCTTGTACTCCGACCGATAATCGGCGATCGGGAAGGACACCTTCAGCTGACGCAGGGTGGCCTGCGGCTTTACCTCCACCTCCATTGGCAAAACGCCATCAGCAAACATGGGCGCTGCATTTGGAGCATGCTGGAAGGACTTGTTAGGCACGGGAGAAAACAGGGGTTGCACCAAATCTTCCAACTCATCCAGTGACTCGGACCCCAGCACCACCAGACGCATCATATTGGCTGAGTAATACTTGTCATAAAAACTCAATAGCTCATCTCGAATGGCAGACCCTGGGCGATCGGCCAGACTCTCGAGGCTACCCACTAAAAACTGACTGAACGGATGCTCCGGATTCATGACTTCCTGCAACACATCCAGGGCTCGACGCCCATCGCTTTTCAGGCCCATCTGATACTCAGCCTCTACCGCATTCTTTTCCCTGTCTACATACTGGGCATCAAACCGTGGCGCTATAAAGAACTGCGCAAAACGATCCAGTGCCTCCGGAAGATAGGTAGCGTTAATGTCAAAAAAGTAATTGGTGTGTTCAAAGCTGGTGTAGGCATTGCGGTTACCGCCATGCTCGGTCACAAATTCCGCATACTCCGCGGCATCGGGATATTTATCAGTGCCGAGAAACAGCATGTGCTCCAGAAAGTGAGCGAGACCACCGCGACCTTCGGGGTTATCGCCACTGCCCACGTTAACGTCAAGCGAAGCAGCCGCTTTTAGGGTATCCGGATCCGAGATCAACAAAACCTGCATCTGATTTTCCAGCGTCAGCAGGCGATACTCTCGCTCGTCATTAGGGCTCTGCACGGGCGCCAAGCCAGCATCGGGAAAGTGGGCGCACGCAGACAGTACAGCAAGTAAAAGGGGGCCTGACAGAAGCTGTAACTTCCGTCGTGTTAAATTAGCGAACATCAATTACTCCATAGATATGGTTGGTTCCGGAGAGTTTGCGGATATCGCATCTCGGGTAGGCCAGGAATTAATAATGGCTTTGATCAAGGTCGCCAGGGGTATCGCGAAAAACACACCCCACAGCCCCCAAATACCGCCAAAAAAGAGGATGGCGAGAATAATCGCCACCGGGTGTAAATTGACCGCCTCCGAAAACAGCAATGGGACCAACACGTTTCCATCCAGACCCTGGATAACAACATAGACAGCAAACAAAGTATAAAATTCAGTGTTGAAGCCCCATTGGAAAAAGCCGACGAAAATCACTGGCAAGGTGACCAGCGCGGCCCCTATATAGGGGATGATCACTGATAAGCCCACCAGCAAGCCCAGCAACGCAGCGTAGTTCAACCCCATCCAGGCAAATGCAGCATAGCTGACGCTACCCACCACAATAATTTCCAGCACTTTACCGCGAGCATAATTCGCAAATTGCTGATTCATCTCCCCCCAAATCCGGCGCAATAAAGGCCGTTTTTCAGGTAAAAATTTCGCCAGCCAATCGAGGATTTTTTCGCGATCGCGAAGGAAGAAGAACACCAGCATAGGGATTAAAATCATGTAGACCATGACAGTAAATAAGCCGGGCAGTGAAGCCAGTGAACGTGTCACTAACATCTGCCCCATATTTGCGGCTTCTAACTGGGCCATGCCCACCAACTCGTTAATTTGCTCTGCCGTGAAAATCTCCGGGTATCGTTCCGGCAGCACGCTCAGTAGCTGACGTCCTTGATCCAGATAGCGAGGCAGCTCACTGGCCAACGCCATCAACTGCCGCCAAACCAGGGGCAGAAGACCCAGGGTAAAACCAAAAAAGGCACCTATGAATACACCGTATGACAGCGCCAGCCCCAACCAGGGCGGCGCTCCATGGCTCTGTAGCTGCGAGGAGAAGCCCTGCATGAGATAGGCCAGCACAATCGACGCCAATAGCGGCGCGAGAATGTCGCCAATAGTCACCAGAAGGGCAACGGAAATCGCCAGTAAAACCAGCAGCAGCACCGACTCTTCCTCGAACAAATAAGTCCGGGACCACTTCTTAAAAATATCGAGCATGCCCTCGATCTCCTGTGCGCTAACGCTTTTGCAACAAATAACGGTAGACGTCGCCGTCTACCTCGGAGGCCAAAAGGAGATGGCCTGACTGCTTGGCGAATACCTGGAAATCGCGCTGTGAGCCACGATCGGTAGCCAGAATACGCAACTGCTCGCCGCTCTTTATTGCATTGAGGGCCCGCTTGGCTTTTAGTAGCGGCATGGGACAGTCCAGGCCGCGGGCGTCCACCTCGATGACAGAAAGGTCACTCATCTTTTGCTCTCATAAAACTTCCTAGAGACCCAGTATACGCATTCCCCCTCAGGGAATGAACTTTCCCGAGCTTTCCCACTCTGACCCTTGGCGGGCAGATCTTTTCATCCTTGCCTTCGCATACAGTACAATAGACTGCCATTTTGCTGCGAACTGAAGTGACCAGAAACGTGTTATCCCGATTGAGTAAAGCAGCGCATTGCTGGCGCTATGTCCTGCCGCTGATGCTTTGCTATTTCATTGCTGCGCCGGTCAGCGCACAGACAGAAGAGTTGAAACTCCCCAACCTGGGAGAGTCCAGCACCAGTTTGTTCTCCAAGGAGTTTGAGCACCAGCTGGGGCAAACCTGGTTGCGTATTTTCCGCAGTCAGGCCCCCACAGAAAATGATCCCCTACTGTTCGAATACCTTGAAAACCTGATTTATGAGCTGGTCACCCATAGCAAACTCGAAGACCGCAGGGTAGAACTGGTCGTGGTCAACAATGCCTCTATCAACGCGTTTGCTGTTCCCGGGGGCGTAATCGGCGTTCATAATGGCCTACTGCTTTATGCCCAGACAGAAGATGAGCTAGCCACCGTGCTTGCCCACGAAATCGCTCACCTGAGCCAAAGGCACTTCTCCCGCGGCGTTGAATTCCGAAAAAAACAGGCCCCAATCAACCTGGCCGCCATGCTGGCGGGACTGGTAATCATGGCAACGGCCGGTGGCGATGCGGGGATGGCGGCCATCAGCGCTTCTCAGGCGCTCGCCCAGGACTCCGCGCTACGCTACAGCCGCAGCAATGAACAAGAGGCAGACCGGGTTGGCATGCAAACCCTGGTAGATGCGGGCATGGACCCGCACGCCGCCCCCGCAATGTTCGAGCGCATGCTGCAAGCATCGCGCTATACAGGCGGCGATCGCATTCCTGAGTTTATGCGGACTCACCCTTTATCTGAAAACCGTATCGCCGATACTCGCAACCGGGCGCGCCAATACCCCAAGAGCATCCGTCCGGCAAAACTTGAATACCAGTTAATGCGCGCACGAGTCGTGAACCAACTGGCCAATACACCAGAAGAAGCCGTGCAGCGTTTTAGAGGAGAACTGGATGGCAATCCCCGCTCGATCGAGGCAGCGCGCTATGGCCTGGTGATCGCCCTGACTAATGCTGGCAGGGCTGACGAAGCTGCACTGGAGTTGGACAGTATCTGGTCTGGCGACCCGGACCGGCTGGAATACCTGATTGCCGATGCGGAAATTGACATGCTTCGCGCCCAACCTGAAAAAGCAGTGGACAAACTGTTACGGCAATTAAACCTGTCCCCGGGTAATCATCCTCTGACCATGACCTATGCCAACGCCCTGATGAAAAACCAGGAACCGCACATCGCCGAGGAAGTTCTGGTCGCCCAGGGGAAAAGACGCCCCACTGATCCGGGGCTCTGGTACCTGCTGGCGGAAGTACAGGGCTTATCAGGCAACATTATCGGTCTGCACCAATCGCGCGCGGAATATTTCATCCTCAACGGGATTCTGGATCAGGCAGAAAAACAGTTGAGCTATGCCTTAAAGTTGGTAAAGAACGACTACCTGACCAGCGCCAAAATCAATCAGCGGCTAAAGGATGTTGCAGAAATGCGACAGCAAATGGAACGCTTGTAACGGCAACTCAGGCGTTGCCTTTGACCGTCAGTTGTAGTTCGGCAGCGAAATCGAGCATACGCTTCAAAGGCACCATCGCCTGCTCGCCCAAAGTCTTATCTACCAAGACCTCGTTGTCGCCGATATCGAACACCTGAGCCAATAACTCCAGTTCGTTCATCGCCATCCACGGGCAATTGGCACAGCTTCGACAAGTGGCACCGTCGCCGGCAGTTGGGGCAATAATGAATTCCTTGTCCGGTGCTTCCTGCTGCAGTTTGTAGAAAATGCCCTGGTCGGTAGCGACAATAAAGCGTTTGTTGTCCATTTCACTGGCTGCGCGAATAATCTGGGTGGTAGACCCCACTCTATCGGCCAGTTCCCGCACAGATGCGGGCGATTCCGGGTGCACCAGCACAGCCGCATCCGGATACACTGCTTTGAGATCAGCGATCCCGCGGGCTTTGAATTCTTCGTGAACGATACAGGCGCCATCCCACATCAATATGTCTGCCCCGGTTTCGCGGCGCACATAATCTCCAAGGTGCTGATCGGGCGCCCAGATAATTTTCTCGCCTTGATCTGCCAAATGCTCGGCGACATCAAGGGCAATGCCAGAAGTAACCACCCAATCAGCGCGAGCCTTCACTGCTGCGGAAGTATTCGCGTAAACCACGACCTTGCGATCAGGGTGCTGGTCGCAAAACGCCGAAAACTCATCGATAGGGCAGCCCAGGTCCAATGAACAGGTCGCTTCAAGCGTGGGCATTAACACACGCTTACCCGGCGTCAGAATTTTCGCTGTCTCGCCCATAAACTTCACCCCCGCGACTACCAGGGTCTTGGCGGAGTGGTCGCGGCCAAAACGGGCCATTTCAAGAGAATCAGAAACACAGCCCCCGGTCTCTTCCGCAAGGGCCTGGACCGCCGGTGAGGTGTAGTAATGGGCGACAAGCACGGCGTCTTCCGCCACCAGTCGAGCCGCAATGCGCTCTTTCAGCGCTAGCTCTTGCTCGGGGCTAAGGCGATGTTGCTCGGCATGGTCCAGATGGTACTGCACCTGCTGGCGAATGGTTTCCAGTTTGTCGGAGGCGATGCTCATGGGCTTACAGGGAGAGGCAAAACGGATGGAAGAGTCTAGCATAGTTTGGCAGCATGGTAATTGTAGATTAACCTCTATTACCCGCGCTCAAAGGACATTTAAAATGGTGAAGTACGATTACGTCAAAACCAACCGCGAAGACATCATGCAATATAAAGAAAATCAGCTGCCTGCAATTAAGCTGATCATACGTTGGACCAGTCGTTTTCAGGCCGGCGTATTTCGCCTGAGCAAGGGGCGACTAATGAATACCTTTCTTGGCGGCCCCGTTTGCATGGTCACCATGACCGGCGCTAAAAGCGGCAAAACAAGGCGCCTACCTCTGATTCACATTCCTCACGGAGACAGCAAGTTGCTGGTGGCATCAAGCGGAGGTATGCCCAAAAACCCCGTGTGGTACTACAACATCAAAGCCTATCCTGACATTCAAATAATGGCCGATGGGCAGGACAAGACCTATCGGGCGCGGCAGGTGAGTGATGAAGAAAAAGCCGCGCTATGGCCTACCCTGCTGGCAGTTTACCCGGATTTTGATGAGTACCAGGCTCGAACTGACCGTAATATTCCGGTATTCAGCTGCGAGTTGCCGGACTGAAAGCCGCCACTTTAATCGTTCATCCATTCGGGCCAGTCTTCGCTGAGACAGCCACTCCATTCAGGCGCGCGCCGCTCAAAATAGGCCATGCCGCCTTCGACGGCATCGGGCTTGGTCATACTGTAGTTAAGCCCCCTGGTCTCCTTGCGGGCTAACTCGGCATAACTCATATCCATCCCCTGCCAAACCAAACGCTTGTGCATTGCCATGGCCAGCGGGGCTGCGTTCACCGCCATATCCCGCGCGATATCCAACGCTGTTTCCAATACTGCTTCCGCAGGCACACTTCTTCCGGCGAGACCCCAGGTTACGGCCTCACTGCCGTTGAGCCGCTGGCCTCTCATCAGGAGTTCCAGCGCTCGTTCCATGCCTACTAATCTGGGCAGCAAGTACTCCATGGCGAAGTCGGTCACGACACCGCGGCGAGACTGCAAGAAGCCGTATTTACCCTCGTCGGCCAAGACGCGGATGTCTGTCTGCATGGCCATTCCCAGCCCGGCGCCCACCGCGTGGCCGTTACAGGCCGCAATCACCGGTTTACGCACTTCAAATGCCTGCATGGCTAAAGGGCAGGAGCTGATTTCCTGCGCAACGGCGCCACCATCGAAAGTCTCCCCACCACCGCTCATATCGGCACCGGCGCAAAAGCTCCTGCCGGCGCCGGTAATTACCACTGCGCGAACCGAGTCGTCGGCGTCGCAGTGCTGATAGGCTGCTCCCAGCCCCTCAATAATACCGGCCGACAGTGTATTGTGGGCTTCAGGGCGATTCAAAGTGATCAGGGCAACGCCCTCCTGCACCTCGAACAATACATCTTCACTCATGGTTTTATTCCAACAGGATTCAGATGCCAGAATAATACACCCACTGCCAGTACCAATGGCGACCAAGGCCAGTTATTGCTAACGCGAGCGCTCAGCCCCCACAGTTGGTACTTTTTAATAAAGTATCAGTAGAATTCCTCTGAATTATTCCGTATAACTTCATGTTATATAACGAATAAGCAGTGATCGTTAGAGCATTCTAAAAGGGAGTGCAACGATGACTGCTCAAGATGCAGACGGGCGAGAAACCAGGGACGAAGAGTGGACCAACACACGGTATTAATTATTTCCGAGAACAACGCAGATCATACAATTCTGTCTGCCTGTCTCGGGCGCGCCTTACCAGCCCGGTTCAATCTCGCCTCCTCTGAATCTATGCAACGCCCCATTGAAGCTCTGCTCGATCCCATGATCGACGCTGTCATCATGACCTATGGTCCGGAAACCGAGTACCTGCTGCGCCTGGCCCAGAAAAACCAGGCGACGGTGCCGCTCATTCTCCTGCTAGACGAAGAGAACGATCAACTAGCCTCACAACTGCGCGAGCTAGGTGCCCAGGATTACCTGGTGCGCGGCCAATTACAGGACGCGCTGGTTCACAGGGTTCTTGATTATTCAATTCAGCTAAAGCAAGCCAGAGACACTATCCAGCAATTGTCTAACCGCGACTCGCTGACCGGCGCGCTCAATCGAGCCGGTTTTCGCGCCCATATGGAGCGGGCCATGGAGCGCAGCGAACGTTACGACTTCAACACTGCGCTGCTTTACATCAACATGGACCAGTTCGCTAATATCAATGATCACTATGGCGAAACCGACGGTGACCTGCTGATCAAGACGATCTCACGCCGCCTCATTAACAAAATGCGCAGCACAGACAGCATCGCCCGCCTTGGCGGTGACGAGTTTGCCATCGTATTGGAGGATGTCAGCAATTCCAGAGACGTTGAGTTGATCGCCGAAAAAATGATCAAGTCGATTACTGCTCCAATGATTCTCAGCGAACAGCAGGTGTCGATCGATGCCAGCATTGGTGCGGCAATCTACCCGGATGACGGCAAGCAGTTTTCTGAGCTGGTTGATTTCGCCCGCTCTGCCATGCAGCAGGCTAAAAGCGTAGAAGGCAGCAAGTACATTCGCTACAGCGAGCAACTCACTTTCGATCAGGGCGGCAGCAATTCGCTGGCGGCTGAATTGCGAACCGCTGTGCGACAAAATCAGTTTGAGCTTCACTATCAGCCCCGCATAGACCTGACAACCGGCAAGTTGGTAGGGCTGGAAGCCCTATTACGCTGGAACCACCCGGAGCGAGGCCTGCTCTGCCCAAGCGAGTTCATTGTCGCCTGCGAAGACATGGGGCTGCTGCGAACGATTGGCTACCAGGTGATTCAACACGCCTGCGCCGCGCAAGTCTGGGTAGAAGAGCAAGGTATCCGCGATGTGGATGTGGCGGTGAACATCTCCTTTAGCCAGTTTCAGGACGATCGATTTGTAGACATCGTCAAAGACATCATCAAGCGCAGTGGCACCGACGCCTCAAGACTCGAGTTCGAGCTCACCGAGACCACTATACTGAAAAGCCCTGAAGCAGTGAAAGGTCGCATGGATCAACTGCGCCTGCTGGGTATTTCCTTCTCGCTGGACGACTTTGGTACCGGATTTTCACAGCTGTCACATCTGACAGAGCTACCCATCTCAGCGTTAAAAATAGACGCCTGCTTTGTGCGCGACCTGCCTCACAACCCGCACCAGGAAGCAGTGTGCGCCATGATCATTGAAATGGCGCGGCGCCTGGGCATGATGGTAGTGGCCGAAGGCGCAGAAACCCATGAACAAGTAGAGTATTTGCGCGAACATAAGTGCCAGCAGGTACAGGGCTTCTACTATAGCCCAGCGATCCCTTTACAGCAGCTACCTCGCTTCGCAAAGCAACTGCAGCTCCAGCGCCGCGAACCGCTGTTTTCCTGAGCGGTTCGCCGAAAAAGCCACTCGGTTACGGCCGCTTTTCCCTGCGATGTAAGGTCTACTCTCAGCCGCTTGCAGAACCGACTCTGCATCGAGAAAGCTTGCATCCCTTGCAACAACGCCTGCGCTCACCGTAACCCACACCTGATTGGATTTAAAGCTGGTGGCGCCGGGCAGCACAATGCAAACGCAATACGCTCTCTGTCGCCCCATATAATCGGTTTTTTCGCGCCTCTATGACTTGTTTTGCCCTTTCTATGCTTCGGGCTAGGAGATGAGTTCGAGTGATGATAGCCTACGCCTCTTATAACCACATTATCTCCCATACACATGCCCAATGAAGAACGCTCACACCACAAAGCAAAGATCCTAGTTTGCGATGACGACTTCAATGTTCGGCTGTTAACGCGGCAATGTTTGGAAGCGGAAAACATGGTGGTCGTGGAGGCAGCGGATGGCCCAGAGGCCATTGATGTATTTATGCGGGAGCGGCCCGACCTGGTGTTCCTAGACGTTGAAATGCCGGGCATGACTGGCCTGGAAGTGTGTAAAAGACTGCGCAAAATGCCCCAGGGCGAATCCATCCCTATCATGATCGTTACCGGCTCCGATGACCGCCAGTCGATCGATCAGGGGTTTGAGGCAGGCGCCACACAATACAAAACAAAACCCGTGAACTGGTCTTTGCTGAGCAGAGACGTGCAGTACATGCTGCGTGCCAGTAATGCGTTCAACTCGCTTAAACGCCAAGAGGACCGACTGCGCTATCTGGCCTACTATGATCCACTTACCAGCCTGCCAAACCGGCGAAGTTTCAACGAGCAACTAAATCGCATTTTGAAGCGCTGTCGCCGCCACAAAACCAATGCCGCTTTATTGTTCATCGACCTGGATAATTTCAAACGCATAAACGATTCTATTGGCCACGGTCGCGGAGACCGTCTGCTGGTAGAGATAGCCAAGCGGCTTACCGTTGAGCTACGTGAAGACGACGCCATCAACTATTACTCGGACAACAGCGCAGAAGATGACTCTCATACTTCCAATACCGAAATTGCGCGACTTGGCGGTGACGAATTCACGGTAGTATTGTCGGACATCCCCAATGCCGGGCAGGTTGAACGAGTGGCGCAACGTATTCTCGCAGCACTCTCGGAACCTATCGCCCTGCAATCACACAATCCGGTTGTGACCCCCAGTGTGGGTATTGCGCTGTTCCCTCAGGACGGTGAAGATCCCGACACTCTGGTGCGTAACGCGGATACTGCCATGTACGCCGCGAAGGCCCAGGGGCGTGCCTGCTTCCGCTTTTATGACGAAGAGATGAACGCCAAGGCCGTCGAACAGCTAAAGATGGAAGAAGAGCTGCGTGATGCCATGCAGAATAATGAGCTGGAACTTCGCTATCAGCCACAAGTGGACACTGCCACTGGTGATGTCGTTAGCATGGAAGCCCTGGTGCGATGGGAGCACTCTACTCGCGGAATGGTCTCACCACTGGACTTCATACCTGTGGCGGAGCGAACCGGGCAAATCATCGAGCTTGGTGAGTGGGTGATGAAAGAGGTAGCCCGCCACTGCAATTACTGGGACTCAATGGGCCTTCCCCCATTCAGGGTGTGCGTCAATATTTCGCCATTACAATTTAACCAAAGCGACCTGCCGCGTTCGATTGGAGAGTTTTTGCGCGAGTCAGGCATGCAGGCCAGCCGTTTGGAACTTGAGCTAACGGAAAGCGCCATCATGACTGACGCGCAAACGAATATTGAAAAACTGCAACAACTAAAGGCCCTGGGCCTTGAGCTGGCAGTTGACGACTTCGGTACAGGGTACTCTTCGCTCAGCTACCTCAAGCGCTTTCCCATAGACACACTCAAAATTGACCAAAGCTTTGTCGCCGATCTTGGCACCTCTGACGGAGCAGCGATCGTGGACGCCATTATCGCTCTGTCCAAAACCCTGAACCTGAGAGTCATTGCAGAGGGCATTGAAGAAAAGGAGCAGCTGGACTATTTGGTCGCACGCGGTGCTGACTTGCTGCAAGGTTACTTCTTTGCTCGGCCAATCTACCCGGAAGACGTGCCCGATATGCTGCGCCAAAACTTTAGTGAAGCGCTGCAGCAGTCTTGATTACAACCGCAACACCTGCCACTACTGTATGAAACTGATCAAACAGTTGCCGCTGCTCACCGCTCTTGTGGCGATCAGTTTCACGGCGAAAGCACAACAGCCCGACTCCCTGGATGTCATGTTGCAAGGTGCTTCCGCTGAAGAAATGGCGTCATTGGTCATCCACGAAGGCGGTACCGTCACTCACCAGCTGCCAATTATAAACGCGATCGGCGCAACTCTATCGAGCCAGCAAATGGCCGCCGTATTAAACACAGGACGTGTCATTCGCCACATTGACGACCTCGCCCTGAACGACCAACCGCAAGAACCTCAAACACAACCGTCAGATTGCCGTATCTCCGGCGCAGTCGAAATTAGCCGCAGACAAAACGGTTTCGTCTGGCCGCTGTTCAACAAAACAGACAAAGCGCAAAAGCTAACCGCCTTAGAGCTCAGCTGGCCGGCGGCGCTTGGGGCGATCAAACTCATCCAACTGGGCGAACACAAGCTACCTGTAAGCAGCATTACAAGCTCGTCCATAGGTGAGGCTCATTTATCACTAGAGGATACTTCTGTCCCCTTCCTCGCTGGCCGCGAAGAACTGGCGCTAATATTCACATCGACAGCCAATAGTGCGCCGGAGCAAAGCGACTATGCAGTCACCGCCAGTTTTGGTCATGATTGTGAGGTTAAGCTGATCCCGGGATATCCTGACAACGCAGATAATTTTTATTACAGCGCAGTTTCGGGCGCAGAGGACCTTCATCGCCATGGGGTTCGCGGCGCAGGAGTGACGGTTGCAGTCTTGGATTCCGGACTCTGGGACCACCCTGCCCTCACCCTCAGCACCACAGGTAAAGATCGAGTAGTTGCCCGCTATGACGCTATTAATAATAGCAGCGACAACGTATTTGACGAGAGCGGGCACGGCACCCACCTGACCAGCGTTCTGGCACACAGCGGAGAAACGCGGTTGAACGGTAAGCCTTCGGGTGGATTCAAGGGCATTGCTCCCGATGTAAACCTGGTGGCCATTAAAGCTTTTAATGAGGCCGGCCAGGGCGGCCTGCTTGATATCGTTCGCGGCGTGCAGTGGGCGGTCGATAACAAAGACAAATATGGCATTCGGGTGCTTAATTTGTCTTTTTCTGCCAGGCCTCGCTGGCCCTATTACCTGGACCCCATCAACCAGGCCATAATGCGAGCCTGGGCTGAGGGTATTACCGTAGTGGCGGCCGCCGGAAATGATGGGCCAAAAGCAATGACCGTGGGCTCGCCCGGAAACCTCCCCTACATTATTACCGTAGGTGCAGTAACGGACTCGTGGACTCTGGAGACTCGCAAAGACGACTACGTACCTGACTTCTCATCGCGAGGCCCCACTCCAGAAGGACACATCAAACCTGACATCGTCGCACCCGGCGGACATATTACTGGCATCACCCGGCCTGGTTCGGGGCTCCTGAAGGAACATCCTGAATACCAGCTACAGGGAGGTGAACTGGTAATGACCGGCACTTCACAAGCTGCGGCCCTGGTCTCTGGGTTGGTAGCCCTACTACTTCAGCTGGAACCTGAACTCACACCCGACGATGTGAAATGCAAACTAACCAGTACTGCTGAGCCTGCCATAAACCTCGACGGTCTGCTCGCTTACAGCCCATTCCAGCAGGGCAATGGTTACGTAAGTATCACCAGGGCCATCACTCTGGGTGATACCGGCTGTGGCAATGCAGATCTCGACCTGATGCGCGATATGGCAATGCAAGAGCACTTTGAAGGTCCTGCGGTCATGAATGAAAGCGGAGAGATCAGCCTGCCTGGCCTGGATGGCATATTGTCGAACATTGCACCGGCCAAAGGGCTTAGCGACATGCGAGTCTGGGGCGTAAAAAATCATGTGGAACGCCTGGATCTCAACCACAAACCGCCACTGAACCACCCCTTTGCCTGGGACCAGATGTACGAACTCGAAAAACAAAAAATTGAAAGCCTTTCAAATCGGGCTCAGTAGCCGCACTACCCAAGGCAGCAGAAAACGCCCTCTTTAGTCTTCTTGACCTTTATGGGTCAAACACGCCGCGCTCAACGGATTTTCTAGATTTTTCTATATTTTTCATATAGATAGAAAGCCTTTAGGTGGATTCTACCAATATCCTACTGCGTAATTTTTAACTCAATTACCCCAAAATGGTCACGCGTACGGGTTCAACAGCCCGATTACAGGTCGTATAACGTGTTCAAGCGTAGGGAAAAGCTAATGTGAATTGCGTCTCACGGAGAGTAACCAGAGCACTAAAAGCATCACATTCAGGCGCTAACAAAAGACTAGAACTAGGAATGATGACATGAATACTTACAAAGCGATCAAATCAGCGGGTTTAACCAGCATTGCGATAGCGCTGCTCACACCCTCACTGTCACTGGCCGAAGCTGACCAGAACGGAGCAACCGAGACCCACAACCTGGTTCATCGCGTAAGCCACTCTATTGCCGACTCCAAGGTCTACACCCGCAGCGGAAGTGCGGGCTATAAGTGGGGTAAGAACGTCGAGCCAACCAAATCTAATGCTCAGTGGGCCAAAAACACACCCGCTCGCAGCGGCTACAAGTGGGGCAACACTGCCACTACGGCTGAAACCAAAGCACAGACATACGCCGGCAGCAGTGACTATCAGTGGGGCAGCATGAGCTTTTCTGAGCAGTCTGCTTACCGGTGGGGCCTTCGGTCCTTCGCTGAACAGTCAGCATACCGATGGGGCCTGCGTTCTTTCGCTGACCAGTCTGCATACCGATGGGGCCTGCGTTCTTTCGCCGACCAGTCAGCGTACCGATGGGGCCTGCGTTCTTTCGCCGACCAGTCAGCATACCGATGGGGCCTGCGTTCTTTCGCCGACCAGTCAGCGTACCGATGGGGCCTGCGTTCTTTCGCCGACCAGTCAGCGTACCGATGGGGCCTCCGCTCTTTCGCTGACCAGTCCGCGTACCGATGGGGCCTGCGTTCCTTTGCTGAACAGTCAGCATACCGATGGGGCCTTCGTTCCGACGCTGACCAGGCCGCATACAGGTGGGGCCTTCGCTAAAACGGTTCTAACTCCATTTGGAGAAGGCGTTACACGATTTATAGTTTCGGCTAGCAAATCGTCTAACGCCCCTTTTATTTACAACTTTTACAATTTCAGCTTCATTATCACTTCTGGTATCGGCTAACCTAACCAACTACAATCTCGGTAAACCGAGATGACTATGGTTCGGTGGCCATGAAATACATTTACACACTCGTTTCGGCGTTAATGCTAGCTTTGCCCCCTTCTTCGATTGCAGAGACGGGGGGACGCATAGACGTCAGTTTCACTCTTTCACCTGTATCTGAAAAGCTAACACAACAAAGTGTTCGGCAGACTTTTCAAGATTCTCAGGGTGCTCTTTGGTTCGTCACTCAAGAAGGCGTCAACAAATATACCGGCGTTCATGTCGAGAACTATAGGTACTCTAGCAGTGACGATAACTCTATCAGCAGCAACCTAGCATCAAATATCATCGAAGATGACGACGGAACGATATGGATATCAACCACAGGAGGGGGCATTAATAAGTATGACTATAGAAACAACAGCTTCACATCAATATTTTTCAACCCGAATGACAGAAACACACCTCTCTCAAACGACATTTCGGCAATGCACATCGCCGAGGATGGCCGTATCTGGCTTGGCTATTCAAACGCATATAGTGTGTTTAACTCACAGAACGGCTCCTTTACCCACTACGTGGCAAGAGGGCCAGACGAAGCTGCACTTGGAACAATAATCGCATTTACAGAAACCGAAGATGGCCAACTATGGGGTGCCACAACTGAGGGAGCTATCGTCAAAATTGATCAGGCTTCTATGTCGCATGAGCGGGCTAGAATTGATCTAGTCAATCTGGGCAATTCGTTTGAAGACGTAAAATCAATTTTGGCGTCTGGCATGGAAATTTGGATAGCCACGTCAAGCGGGCTTTTTCAGTATGACGTTGAAAATAACGTTATTTTTAGATACGAACACTCGGATTCAAATAACTCTTCTATATCATCAAGCCAAATAGACTACATATATGAAGACTTCGAGAGCAACATTTGGGTAGGTACACATAAAGGCCTCAATCTGTTCAACCGAACCGCTGGGACTTTCATTAGGTACACTAGCGAAAACTCAGGCCTACCAGAAGATCTTATTTTCAGTGTTTTTCAATCCCGCGAGGGGCAATACTGGGTTGGAACTTTATATGGGCTCGCTAGCGGGACACCCGGGCAGTTTTCAAAGTTTGACGAAGCAATCGGGGGATTATCCAGCAACTCTGTTAACACGTTTACTGAAACTTCTGACGGAAGCATTTGGGTTGGTACAGATGAGGGGCTGAATCGACTCAGGCCTAACAAAGAAAAGTTCGAATGGATAAATCAATTCACAAGCCCAGGGCTATCGAACTCTATCGTAATGAGCCTGCTGAGCGACGGGGAAACGCTCTGGATTGGAACATATGACGGCGGCGTAAACAGACTGCATCTTGGTACAAACAAGATAGAGAAATTTAAACATAACCCTCTTGACCCAAGCTCCGTAGGAGCGAATGGCATCACTACATTTCTCAAAACTAATTCTGGTGAAGTTCTAATTGGCACATACGGCGGCGGATTAAGTATTTTTAATGAAGCTAGTTCTTCATTCGACAATTTAAAACACGACCCTGAAAATCCATCTAGCTTGAGAAGCAATAATGTTATCGCGTTATACCAAGATTCACTCGGATATATTTGGATCGGCACAGAGGCAGGTCTCTCTCGCTTCAATCAGGAAGATCGGACATTTGATCAACCAAAAACAGATGATGCGTCGTATGCATTTCTAAACTCTATAATCTGGGCATTTCTTGAGGCCGATGACGGAACTCTGTGGATGGGAAGCGCGGGCGAAGGCCTCACCAGCTGGGACATCGAAAGCCGTTCGGAACTATCAGCTGATATCACTCGCAGCTCGACCGAACTTGACCTGCCCAGTTCCAACATCTATGGCATCCAGTCAGACAAACAAGGTGACATCTGGGTTTCGCACAATAGCGGCGTTTCAAAAATACAAATTTCTGACAACAACGTTACCAATTACGGAGCCAGAGACGGACTGCAAGGAAGTGAATTCAACATGGGGGCTTCTTTCAAATCTAAGTCAGGGTCAATTTACTTCGGAGGAAGTCGAGGGTTCAATGTAATCGATCCTGAAGCAGCTACAAAGAAGAGTGTTCCACCCTCTGTGAGCATTCTTTCTATCAAAGTCATGAATGAAGAAAGGACTTTTGATGTCCCATACCATCAATTAGATCAGCTAAATCTCAGCCACAAAGACCGAATGTTATCTATTGAGGCTTATGCAGCCGACTACTCAGACCCAGAGTCCGTTAATTATGCATACATGTTGGAAGGGGTTAACCCAGGATGGACCATTTCTCCTGATGCGAGAGTGGTCTCGTTTACTACTTTACCTCCTGGAAAATATACGTTGAGATTGGCTGCCGCCTCCCCAGACGGGACCTGGAACTGGAACGCTCTTTCGCTTCCAATTTCCGTCGCGCCTCCGCCTTGGTTAAGTCCATATGCCTATGCAGCATACATAATACTTGGCATAGTCTTTGTTCTGATAATTTTTCGCAGGCAAAAAAAACAAGCTGAGCTTTCTCTTCAACGACAACGAGACCTAGAACAAAAAGTAGAGGAGAGAACCGTAGACCTGGAAGATGCAAGAAGGTCAGCCGAAAAAGCAAATCAAGCCAAATCAGATTTTCTAGCGACAATGAGCCATGAAATAAGAACTCCCATGCATGGAATGATAGGCATGACCGAACTATTACTTCATACGAGCTTGGGCGAAGAGCAGCGACGTTTCGCGGAGGCAGCACATAACAGCGGGGTTTCACTGCTTAGCTTAATTAATGAAATTCTAGATTTTTCAAAAATTGAGGCCGCCAAAGTTGAACTCGAAAATATTGATTTCAGTCTAAATGACTTAATTGATGACATCTGCTATTTGCAGAGTGAACCGGCAGATCGAAAAGGGTTAGCTCTTATAAACATCTGTGATTCTGAACTAAAAACTGAGCTCACAGGAGATCCAACCAAAATTCGTCAAGTCCTAATGAACCTAGTTAGCAACGCCATTAAATTCACTCATAATGGCCATGTGATAGTTGAAACGACAGTGACTAAAGATTTAAACGAAATAGATTCATTCGACGTCCATGTGTCTGTTACCGACACTGGAATAGGGATGGATATGGAAACGCAAGATAAGGTTTTTGACGCCTTTACACAGGCTGATGCGAGTACAACAAGGCAATATGGCGGTACAGGGCTTGGCTTGTCCATATCAAGAAAATTTATGGATATGATGGATGGCGCCATCACAGTCAAATCTGAGCCAAAGCAAGGTAGCTCTATAGAAATCACAATGCCACTCAAAGCGTCAAAAAACCGAATTGATACTTTCACGTCAAAAAACTTCCAAGCCTCGGTTTTTTCAACTAACAAAAACCAGGAAAAAATGATCACCTCGCATCTTTCTTCTTTGAATGTGGAACATCATGTAGCAGAGACAGCCCTTGAGTTCGTTGAACTTGCGACCAGAGTAAATGTAAACATCTGCTGCCTGGAAGATTTAGAAAAAATTTCTGAATCCGTAACGACTCAAGCCCTTTTAGACACCGCGGGAATCGTAATTGTGCCGCTTAACAGAACAAAAGCTATTCCTCTTATCCGCGACTGGGTCGAAGTATCTGCACCTCTGACAAATTCAGCATTACTAGAGCAACTTCCTAAGTTTGAAAGTGCAAATAACCAGAGAAGCGACAATGTTTCACTTAAAAGCGTGAATAACGCTCCAACAATTAAGGCATTGGTGGCTGAGGATGTTGAAGTAAATCAGCAAATCGCCAAAGAAATGCTCAATCTTATCGGATGTCGAGTAGTCATTGCTTCTGATGGCCAAGAAGCTTTCGAAACTTTTAAAAATGAAAGCTTTGATATTGTATTTATGGACTGTCAGATGCCGGTCATGGATGGATTCGAATCATGCCTGCTAATTCGAGAGTATGAACGCGATAACTCGCTACCGGAAGTACCGATCATTGCACTAACAGCTGGAATAACAAAGGAAGATGAACATCGCTGTACGAGCGTCGGAATGAATGAGTACGTAACAAAGCCTTTCACCGTTACTGACTTACAAGTAATTTTAGCGAAGCACGGTTCAAAAAAGAGCAGAGAAATAGTCGACCTTCTGCAGCCCACGTTAACGTTGCCTTCGCTACCTGAGGACACTCAAGCATTTAACACTGAAGTTATTAATGATTCTGCTATTCGCAATATCAGGGAAGTGGAACAACAAACCGGCAACTCGTTGCTGCCTCGCATTTTCGATGGTTATATCCAGCAAATTGAACCAAAGCTTTCTCAGCTGGCGCTAGAAGTAGCTGACATTGAAGCCAACGACGCCTATAAGACCGCACATGCAATCAAATCAATGAGCGCCAACATTGGGGCAGAGAGAGTAAAATCAATAGCTGCGGCCATCGAGGACGCCGATAGAGGAGGAGACCGGCCAACTGCAAGCGAGCTAGTGCCAGATCTGGTAAAGGCAAAAGAGGAATTTATCATGGAAATAAAAAAATCAGGCATTCTTGATGTCGAATACGCCTAAACTTCTAAATCACTTCGAATGACATCAAGTCCACTAAATTTGATGACTGTTACACCGCATTATAATAGCGTCCATATTACTGGACCTACTCGACCAAAAAAGTGAAGTTCTCGGCGATTCCGCGCCAAGCCCTCATACTTCTGTTTTTCTTATTCACAGCAGGCTCTCACAGTTCTTTGGCTGAAGTTAAAACTCAGCTTCACTCATCGCCTCTATCGTCAATGATTCATGGGAAAACAATCACCGCCATGTTTACTGATGAGTCTGAGCACCTTTGGATAGGCACCCAAACAGGGCTGTACCACCTCGACGGCGCAAGTGTTCATACATATTCCGCTTCAAGGAGGGCTAAATTCAGATTACCGGCGTCTGATATACGAGGAATTTCTGAGGATTCAAGGGGAAATCTGGTAGTAGCTACATATGGCGGAGGCCTCGTAGCGTGGAACGACCATCTTGGAGGTTTCCAAAGTGCAGACCACAGCCAATTAACGAGCGTCGATTATCTGACCGGCATTACCAGAGACGTATATGGCAACTTTATACTTCACTCCTCATCCAAAACATTGATCGCCAACGGCACTTTGAGCGATGTGCAAGATCTCACGACAGTGTTTTCAGAAATACCAATCACAAAATCGAATACTCTTTCACTGGCTTTACCAAACGGTTCGATCATTGTTTATTCCGCTGGTCAGCTGTATCTCGCTAACATCTCCCTTAAAACCAGCAAACGCATTCCTATTGATCTTAGAGCCCACAATATATCTTTGTTAAAAAGCATCAACGATCAGACTGCAATTATTGGAACAGAGCGAGGAGAGCTACTAACAATCGATCCTAAAAATTGGGTTGTTATCAGCCAAGGCACTGTCGACGCGAACAGGAAGGTTACAGTAACTGATGCTGTCGAATACCGCGGCCAGTTTTGGATTGCTAGCGATCACGGCCTATATACGGCAAATAATTTGTTAGAGATTACTGCGCACTACGGCCGAGAAAATTCAGAGATTGCCAGCAATCATGTCACCACGCTTCACAAAATTGACACCAGGCTTATGATCGGGACATACAGCGGGCTAGACCAAGCAAAACCGACATTTTTTGAGCTGATGACCTCGAGAAATAGTAATGTATACAACGACGTTATGGCCATTGAAGAAGGTCCCAGCGGAGCCATTTGGGTCGGCACATTCGATGGTGTATTTAGGTACGATACTAAGACTGAGAAACACATAAAGCTCGAAAGTAACTCAGAAACATACCTTCCTGATGAAAGGGCAACGTCAATTGAAGCAACGAGTGACCATATTTGGATTGGATTTTGGAAAAATGGGATAGCCATAGTCGATCCACATAGTGGAGAGACACAGCCGTTTCCCTACGAAGAACTCTCAGATGTTTCAGTTACTAAGATTCTTCAGATTGATGAAGAAGATATTTGGATTGCTACTTATGATCATGGGATTGTGCGGGTGTCTGACAAAAAAGTTTTCAGGTACCCGGGGCTAGAGGATCGTTCCGTAATTGCATTATGCCTTTCTCCTACAGGAGACTTTTATCTGCTAACGGAAAAATCTATTTTTCTGTATGAGCGCGAATCGGATAAATTCCTAGAAACAGAAATTTCCTATCCGGAGGGTTTTAACGAGATTTTTTTGCTAACGATCAACGCAGACAATACACAAAGAATTCTACTAGGCACCAAAGATCATGGGGTATTTGAACTTCATAAAAAAGAATCAAGCGAACTATCATTTATAGCAGAACCTTTTAGTTCAGAGTCTTTGCTTGCTGCAAGTTCCATCTATGGGATTTTGTCAGATGAAAATTCAAATCTTTGGTTG
The DNA here is from genome assembly GCF_026262685.1 of Candidatus Seongchinamella marina. Taxonomy (NCBI): domain Bacteria; kingdom Pseudomonadati; phylum Pseudomonadota; class Gammaproteobacteria; order Cellvibrionales; family Halieaceae; genus Seongchinamella; species Candidatus Seongchinamella marina. Next base: position 194,203 of record NZ_SHNP01000001.1, on the reverse strand, counting down.
TCGACAAGCATTGGAATTGTTCATCTATCAGAAACGGGCATCCTAATTTCTAAATATGGAGAGACAGACGGACTCCAAGGAAACGACTTTAGTTTTGGAGCGTATCTTAGAACAGCGGACGGAAGAATTTTTTTCGGCGGGCCGAATGGATACAACATATTTCATCCGGAAAATGTCTCAATAAACCCAACACAACCACAGCTCACAATACCTCTAATAGAGATCGTTAACGGTGAAGTTGCCCTCTACACTAATATTCAAAATCGATCTGAAATCCACCTGAGAGACCAGAGCCGAAGTATAGTTATTACGCTTGGACTGCTAGATTTCGCCAACCCAGACCAAAACCGCTACACCCATATTTTGGAAGGCCTCGATTCGGGCTGGGTTGATGATGGCACTAATAATAAAATTACCTATGCCAATCTTCGGCCTGGTGACTATGTGTTTCGCGCGAGAGGCGCAAACTCTGCAGGCATTTGGAGCGATGATGGTGTTTCCCTGAGAATACAGGTGCTCCCGCCCTGGTGGTTGACGTGGTGGGCATATTGTCTTTACAGCGCTATCTTATTAATTGCTATCTGGGGTGCCATGCGTATTTATCGCGAGCATCTGTTAAAGGAAGAAGCTATCAAAAATGCGGGTGAAATGCTGGATGCTGCAGATCGGGCACGTGACGATTTACAAGAAAGTCACGAGCTGCAGGACAATCTCGTTCGCGCTGTTCACCAGCACAATGTTGCAACTCTGGATTTAGTCGGAAAATATCTCGGTCCTGCAGAAGTCGCCGGCGAAAGCCGGCCGAAGGTACTCGGGCAATTGAAGGCAATGGAGCTGCTGGAGAAGTGCTTTTACTTTCAAGGCGGTTTGTTAATGGCAGACGTTCACACTTATGTCGATAGCCTGACAAACTACCTGCTTGACCTCACCCCCGTTGATCCAGCGAAAATCACTACCATTAATCTGACTACCTCGGAGCTTCTCCCGGCAACAATTGCCTCCCCCGCTGCTGTCATACTGTATGAGCTACTTGAGAATTCACTATTACACGCGTTTACTGACGATCGAGCGGCTCAATTTATCGAAATAGACGCTAAAGTTGATCGCTCAATGCATGATCAACGTATCTTACTTTTATCCGTATCCGATGATGGCGTTGGACTGTCTGCAACACAGTCTGAACGATCTCAGAACAAGGCGGGGCTCCAAATTGTACGGTCACTCGCAGATTCTATGGGCGGTGCAGTGACCGTCAGCCAAAATGATGGTTCTCAGTTTCATGTTTCTTTACCAATGCCATAAGTTTCCAATCAGATTCGTGACGCAGATTGGCTTAGTAGCGTTGCCATATACCGACTCTCCCAATAATATAGGCGTCACTTAACACAAACTCGACCGTCACCCGGGAGTAGTCGGCCACATCATGATGCACAGGAAACGTATTCACTGCTTTGGTAGCTCCTGTCAGTTAACTATCGATACTCTTCCCGGTGAGGCTGATGCGCTGGTAAGTATTGCCACAGCTGAGCTTTCCCGCCTCGAACACAAATTTAGTGCTTTCAACGCAGATAGCCTGATCAGTAAAATTAATCAGTCTGCAGGAACCGGTTGCTACACGGCGCTCGACCCAGAAGCGCTTAGCCTTTTCGATTTTGTTACCGCGCTCTGGGAAGAAAGCAGCCACATATTCGATCCAACCACTCGCTTGCTACTCAATTGCTACGACGACGATGGCCGGCTGAAGGCGACCGATTCTCAGGTTAAAGCCATGCTTCACCTGGTGGGTTGGTCCCAGTTGGAGCTGACTCATCAGGGCGCTCTGCTTCCCCAGAAAGGCATGCTGCTGGATTTGAACAGCTGCATTCGTCCATATGCGATAGATTCGGTACGCCGAAAATTGATCAAGGAAGGAATAGAGAACGCCATGATTGAGATGGCTCAGGACGCCGTCACAATCGGCAAACAGTTTGACGGTGCCAACTGGTTACTCGGACTGCGTCATCCGTTTGGAAATCGCACCGCCATTAATCGGATCAAGCTCAACGGAAAAGGCTTTGCGATGCGGGGAGATTTTGAACGCCGAACACGATTTAACGATGAAAACTTCGGCCGGGGTCTTAGCCCGATCGACGGCTACCCTATTCCCGGCATGCTCAGTGTCAGTGTTGTTGCAGACAGCTGCCTGGAAGCCTGTGGCGCGTCCAGTGTAGCCAGACTCAAGACTGAGAAGGCTGCGATTAACTGGCTGGAAAACCTGGGCCTGCCCTGGATGGCTATAGACCGTGAGCTTCGCTGTCATGGGCCGCTGGCACCAAAATAAGTGTACTACGCCCCCTGGAAGCGCGGTTGACGCTTTTCCCGTTGCGCAGCAAACCCTTCCTGCAAATCCTCTGAACTCGAACACCTATCGGATAGCTCCCGCGCCTCATCCATATCGATGCCTCCAGCAGCCGCTTGCTGCAAAATTTGCTTCATTGACTTAACCGCCAGTGGTGCGAGGCCCGCGATATGCTGCGCCAGTTTATCCGTCATCTGCCCCCTTTGGGCCGGCAGCACCAGGTGGTCGAGAAAGCCAATCTCCAGCATAGCGTCGGCGCTAAACTCCTCTGATGCCACTAATATGCGCTTTGCAAGGTTTACACCCAGGCGTTCGACAAAGCGGTTGATCCCGCTAATGGGATAGCACAGGCCGATAGCGGCAGCTGGAACCCGCATACGACTGCCTTCAATCCCAACCCGAAAATCACAGCTCAGTGCCAACTCAACGCCGCCGCCAAATACATTGCCATTGAGTGATGCGATTGTTGGTACCGATAATGCCGCTAATTGATCAGTGGTGGCCTGAAAGCAGTCACCGCTAATTTTTCCAGCACCGAGTTCGGCAAGCGATGCACCCGCGCAAAAGGTTTTTTCCCCGGCGCCGGTCACTATCAGAACACGAACTTCACTACTCATCTCTACGGCGCTCAAATAGTCCTGTATTGCCTCTAGCTCACCCTGCCCTAGCGAGTTGTGACGAGCAGGGTTATTTAATGTCAGGCGACCTATGTGTCCGGTTTGTTCATACAAAACTGTATCGGTCATAACTGGTCCTAGTTCAATTGATTCATTGAGTCTGGCACAAGCGAACCCCCGCTTCCAGTTCAACCACGTGGCTAGACAATGAACAAGCTCGACCCCATACTCGCTCTTCCGAGACAAGGAGTGCCTCATGGCCAAGACCCGTTGCACATGGTGTGGCACCGACCCGCTTTATATGCAATATCACGATGAAGAGTGGGGAGTGCCGGTATGGGATGACCAAACCTTATTCGAATTTCTGATTCTGGAAGGCGCTCAAGCCGGCCTTTCCTGGATTACAGTACTGAAGAAGCGCGAGGCCTATCGCAAGCTGTTCGATCACTTCAACGCCAATAAAGTGGCGCGCTATACCGACAACAAGCTGGAAAAGCTCTTGCTGAACCCCGCTATAATCCGCAATCGACTAAAAGTGTTTGGCGCACGTAAGAACGCCATCGCGTTTTTGGAAGTACAGGCCGAGAAAGGCAGCTTTGCTAGCTATATCTGGGACTTTGTTGACGGCACACCTATGCAGAACCAGTGGAAGTCCATGTCTCAGGTACCGGCGACCACCGATATTTCTGACGCGTTAAGCAAAGACATGAAGAAGCGAGGATTTACCTTTGTCGGCTCTACCATCATGTACGCCCACATGCAGGCCACAGGTATGGTAAACGACCATACAGGCGACTGCTTCCGTCATAGGGAATGCAAATCCCTGTCCACTAAGCACTAGCCCTCACATGAACGATCAAACCGGACAAATCTCTTCCACCAGCCGCAGGGTATGGCAGCTTGCGTGGCCCACGATTATCTCTAACCTGCTGTTCACCACAGTGGGCTTTGCCCATATCAAGATCGTCTCCGGGCTGGGAAACAGCGCGGTGGCGGCGGTTACCAGCGGGCATCGAATTTTTTTCCTGATTCAAGCGGTACTGATGGGGCTTTCAATAGCGACCACAGCTATGGTTGCCCGTAGCTGGGGGGCCAAGCGCATCGCCGAAGCTGAAATAGTCACCTGGACCTCAATTGCCCTTGGATTGTTGCTTGGCCTGGTGCTTTCGCTTCCTGCGCTTCTGATGCCAGAGGCTGTCGCCAGTATGTTCGGACTTGACGAAGAAACCACCCGCAAAACAGCCAGCTTCATTTTTTGGCTCGGTGTTTTCAACTTGTTCTCGGCGCTGAACATGCTTTTGGCCACATCATTGCGCGCAACCGGTGATGTCATCACCCCCCTCTGGTTTTTATTGTTCAGCTCCATGTTTAATATTCTGTTTGGCTACCTACTGGCCCATGGTGTCGCCGGATTACCCGCCATGGGTGTGTCAGGGGTCGCCCTTGGAGGTAGTTTCGCTAGCGCAATGGTCACCTGCGTATTCGCGGCGGTATGGTGGCGCGGCAAGTTTACGATAAAAGCCTTGAAGCAGTGGCGCATAGACCTGCCAACTGCCCGTCAATTAGTCAGCATCGGTGCTCCCTCTGTTTTAGAGCAGGGTTTCGTTCAGGTGGCATTTCTGGCTTTTTTCGCTATCGTTGGCCAGTACGGTACGTCCCCCTACGCCGCTTATGGCATTGGCATCAGTATTGTGTCGTTTTCAATTGTCATTGGGTTTGGCTTTGGCATCGCAGCCGCTACGCTAGTAGGACAGCAGTTAGGTGCAGGCAACCCCGAATTAGCCATGAAAGCAGGATGGAGAGGACTGCGCATGGCTATAGTGGCCATGTCTATCTTCTCAGTACTAATGGCAATTTATGCCAAAGAACTTGCGAGCTTTATGATCGATGATGAAGAAACCGTGCAGCTAACGGTTCTGTTCATCTACATCATTGCCATCGCGCAGCCAATCATGGCGGTAGATATTACTCTGTCGGGCGCCCTTCGTGGAGCTGGCGACACTCGCTTTCCTTTGTTAGCAACCGTATGCGGCATCATTTTTGGCCGCCTGCTACCAGCATTGGCTTTCTTCAAGCTGGGATTGTCTGTCCACTGGATTTTCGCTGTCATGCTATTGGACTACATCATTAAATCCAGCATGCTTCTGCGCCGCTATAAATCGGGAAAGTGGCTGAATCTCAAATTCTCAGGCGCTCCACCCTAGCGATAGCTCACCAGCTCTTCACCGCGCTCCTTACCCAAGAGCTGCAGGAACGACCGGTCGTTAAAGTAAGAAAGAGAAACGTTCTCGCCAGAGTAAAAAAGCTGGGTGACCGAGCAATTAAATACAGGCTCATAAAACTGATAGGTTTGAGTACCACCTAAACCGAGCACATGGGCTACAAGCGTCGCTATGGTGCCGCCTGACGTAAAAATACCAATCGTTTTCCCACTACCTTCTCGGCTCATGACCTCAGCCAGCGCAGCCTGTGCCATGCCTGAGTACTCATCCCATGACTGTATTCCATAGGCGCTGCAGTCATTACTCACCCAGTAGTTGAACACTGCCTCGATCAGTTTCTGGTAATGCTTACTGTTGGAAAGACCCGTTTTCAACAGTTGCTTGAGGGCTGGATTCTGCTCGGCCACAATGGGCGTTAGATGCTCTACCTGCTCATCGTTGCGAATTTCGTTAAAGCGGGGATCAACATGATGCGCAATGTCGCCGTCAAGTTCCTTACAGGCTCTCTCGCAGGTTTCTCTTTGACGCCAAAGGTCTCCGCTGTAGGCTGCGTCCAAGCTGACACCGGCCCTAGCCAGGTACTGCCCGGTCCGCGTTGCCTGCAGCTGCCCAAGTTCAGATAACTGATCGTAGTTCGCCGAACCAAACGACGCTTGTCCGTGTCGTATAAGATAAATTGTCGCCATCAGGCAGCCTCTCCCCTTTCAAATCTAATTTTTCGGCGGTAGGGAAAGAAACTTTCCACGTAGCCGCTGCGAACCTGTTCCTGCAACCCCTGCCAGAATGAGGCCTCGTACAAATCACTGTGAATTGCGTCGAACGCCTCTCGTGCACGCTGGTTGCCGGAAAAAAACAAACGAAACTCTTCCGGGAAAATATCGTTAGGGCCAACCATATACCATGGCTGACTGGCCATTTCTTCGGCTTCGGTGCGTGGCTCGGGGATGATGCGAAAATTACACTCTGTCAAAGGTTGAATTTCGTCATAGTCATAAAACACCACTCGTCCATGACGCGTAACACCGAAGTTTTTTAACAGCATGTCACCGGGAAAAATATTCGCTGCAGCCAATTGTTTGATGGCATTGCCGTACTCGTCTATTACATCCAACACCTGCTCATCAGTGGCATTCTGTAAATACAAGTTAAGCGGAATCATCCTTCGCTCGACATAAACATGTTTGATGATCAAGGCCTTGCCATGTTCATCGATCAACGAAGGTGCGACTTTGTACAACTCGTCTATCAACTCGTCGGAAAAACGTTCCCTGGCAAAAGCGAGATTAGTGAATTCCTGAGTATCGGCCATACGCCCGGCGCGATCCCAGCGTTTCACCAGGGCATACTTGGCCTTGACCTGTTCTCGCGTCATATCTTTGGGTGGGGTAAACCGATCTTTAATAATCTTGAACACAAAGTCATATGACGGCATCGTAAATACGCTCATCACCATGCCTTTAATGCCCGGGGCAATAATAAACTGATCACTGGTGCTCGTCATATGCCGATAGGCACAGCGGTGATAGTAAGTTTTACCGTGCTTGTTATAACCCATGGCACTGTAAATTTCAGATATAGGCTTGGCTGGCATCAACTGCTGCAAAAACAACACATAAGCCGATGGAATGCTCGCGTCTACCAAAAAATAAGAACGCGTAAAACTGAACACCACGCTGACCTTGTCAGCCCCAAAGAGCACGGTGTCCACGTAAACCGCATCCTGCTCATTATGAAGTACAGGCAGAACAAAGGGCATAGACTGCTCGCCACTGACGATACGGCCTACAATGTAGGCGCCCTTGTTACGAAAAAAATGATGCTCCAGTACCTCAAGACGCATATTTTCACCGTCGAGGTCGAACCGTGGGCGCAGGTAGGTGTCGGCCACAATCCTAATACTGGCAACATCACGCTCTAAATTTTCGTAAGGAATGTCAAACGCGTAATCCCCAAGCATTTGAGTGATCGCAGCATCTATCGACTTGCCGAGTGGGTAGGTTCGATAAACCTTGCTCACGTCTGCAGGGGGAATATCGCCGTGCGACGAAAAAACAAAGGCGTAGTCATTACGAATTTTTCGGTGCTTGAAAACCGCGCAAAACACTGAGTTGAAAAACGTTTCGGCGATTTCAAAGTTATTGTGCCCTGCTATCATCCCCGCATAAATTTCCCGAACTTCTCTCCAGAACTCAAAGTCCTTCAGGTACTCACCTGCAATCAACTCCACGTACTGAATAATCTCGGAGGTTTTTTCCTTACGCAGGTCAATACGACGGCGTGACGATTCCTGTAAACCGTGCCAGTCGGAATTTTCAAAGCGGGTTTTTGCCGCCAGGGTAATATTCTGGAATTCAGCGAAGAAGGCCTCAAAGCCGTTAAGAATTGTTCTGGCGAACCGATCCTTGCGTTCCAACTTTGAGAACCTCGTTTAAATCAAACAGTGGGCACGCCCATGTTGCGACGCAGTTTACGCATGCCGCCCAACCACCGATCGTAGTCCCGGGCTTTGTTCTGGCGATACGCTTCAACTTCTTCATGCGGCAAAATCAAAAATCGTTCTTCGGCCAAACCTTTAATAACTTCATCGGCAACGGCTTCGGGTGTTAACACTCCGTCTACGCCTGCAGTGCCACCATCGCCGTTGTCGCCAATCATACGAGTGGCTACTGCCTGTGGGCATAACGCAGATACGCCAATACCATCGTCAGCGTGGGTGATTGCCAGCGATTCAGCAAAGCCGATTGCAGCGTGTTTGGTCGTTGAGTAAGCCGCATCGCCGATTTGATTGAGAAGACCGGCAGCTGAAACGGTATTGAGGAAATACCCTTTGCCACGCGCCAGCATACCGGGAAGACATGCTCGCGCGGCAAAGACATGTGACATCACATGAATGTCCCACATGGCTTGCCAGGTTTCGTTGGCAGCTGAGGTAGCCCACCAGGGTTCACCGTCCAAAGCGATGATGCCGGCATTACTGCAAAACAAATCGATGCCACCATGGTCGGCCTCAACCTTGGCAACCATCGCTGCAAGCGCACTTTCATCGCGTACATCAACACCAAATGCGTCCCCTCCCAGAGTCAGGGCAACACTTTGGGCGTTACTTTCTTCGAGGTCGGCAACAACAACCTTGCGAGCGCCTCCAGCGTGAAAGCGCTCGCAAAGCGCACGTCCAATACCATTAGCGCCGCCGGTGACTACAATAACCTTACCGGCGACATCCATCAGAGCATTTCCTCGGCGAACAACTCAAGTACCGCGGGATCGTGCACGCCCAGTAGCATCGTGCCGACCTGTCCTTTCTTACCCGCCTCTTTCCAGGCTCCAAGGCGTTCCCGAATGCGGTCTTTAGGACCAACCAGCGCGACCTCATCCAGCAGCTCTCGGGGCACCTCAGCGCAGGCTTCAGCTTGCTTGCCAGACAGATACAGGTCCTGAATCTTATCCGCTGCCTCGCCGTAACCTAAACGTGTGGTGTAATCGTGATAGAAGTTTTTACCTTTAGCGCCCATTCCACCAATGTAGAGCGCCAGCCAGGGACGCAGGGAATCAAATGCCGCATCAAGATCATCATTCATCGCTACCGATACGAAAGGCGCAATGTCAAAGTTATCAAGACCCTTGCCATTGCCCGCTTTGGCAAAGCCGGTTTCCAGATGATCGCCTATGATGTCGTACTTGTTCGGATCCATCCACACTGGGAATACACCATCAGCCACTTCACCGGCACAGCGCAATCCGGCTGGAGTGATAGACGCGGTGTAAATAGGAATATCAGAATTGCCTTCCAAGATCGATTTCAGCGGCTTGCCAAGCCCAGTCGTGCCTTCACTCTTATTGGGCATCTGGTACATGTTGCCGTCGAACTCCACGGGACCTTCACGCGCCATAATCGCACGCATGATTTTGATGTACTCGCGGGTACGTGTCACTGGTTTGCCGTAGGGCACCCCATGCCAGCCTTCAACAACCTGGGGGCCAGAGGCGCCCAAACCTGCAATAAACCGACCGCCGGATAGCTGATCCAGGGACATGGTTGTCATTGCGGCCATAGCCGGTGTTCGCGCGGGCATTTGCATGATGGCGGTACCGACCCGAATCTTCTCTGTTTGCGCCAATACCCAGCTAGCCGCGGTAATCGCGTCATTGCCATAGGCCTCTGCGGTCCAGACCGAATCAAAGCCCAAAGATTCTGCATGCTTGATCAGATCCATTGGAATGTTAATTTTTTTGCCGGAGTAGCCCAGCAGAAAGCCCAGTTTCATTGTATCTCTCCTAAAGGGAGCTCCCCCACCCGTTGCTGGCCGGGGAGCGTAATTGTGCTTGGTTAGTTATAGCGTAGTGCGTTGAACTTTGCCTGATGATAATCGCCATTACCAAAAGTGGTGTTAATCATCATCAATCGCTTGGCATAGTGACCAATATCCAGTTCGTCGGTAATACCCATGCCCCCGTGAAGCTGAATAGCTTCGCCAAAGATGTGTTTGCCGGCTTTGTCCACCATCATCCTTAACGCATGAATCGCCTGATCTTCGTCTTCCTGGTCATCGGTAAGCGCACAAACCGCTCGATACAGCATTGATTTAGTTTGCTCATAGCTGATGAAGGTATCAACCATACGATGCTGCAACGCCTGGAACTTGCCAATGGCCACGCCAAACTGCTCTCGAGTTCGGGCATACTCCGCGGTTTTGGCATTTAGCTGAGCCATGATTCCCAGCGCCTCAGCAGAAAGCGCGAGGTTAGCATCACGAGCAACGGCATTAATCAGCGCATGACCGCCGTCGAGCTCGCCAACAAGGTCGTCTGCAGCAACCTGCACATCCTTAAACACGATATTGGAGACGCGTTGTCCGTCCATCATTCGATAGCTGACACTTTCAATGCCCTCGGCATCTGCAGCAACCAAAAACAGACTAATGCCCTGTTCATCGCTCTGCTCGCCGCTGGTGCGAGCCGACACGATCAGTTGATCTGCGTTCATACCATTAAAAACAACAACCTTTTCACCGTTCAGTGCGTAGCCACCGTCGTTGGCTGTAGCAGTCGTCAGCACGTCGCTAGTCTCGAAACGACTTTGGCGCTCGAGATAAGCAAAGGCACCTAAACTACTGCCGTCGATAATAGAGGGGATGCGAGCTTCCTGTTGCCGTGCACTGCCACCCTTTTGCAACAGGCCTCCGTAGAGAAGCACGGTTGCCAAATAGGGTTCCAGCACCAGGCCCTTGCCCAGCTCTTCCATCACCACCATAACATCGAGGGGACCACCGCCGAACCCACCGTGCTCTTCGGCAAACGGAATAGAAAGCCAGCCCAGTTCAGCAAAGGTTTGCCATTTGGCCCGGTCAATACCCGTCTCGGAGCCAGCAATGGCGACCCGCGTTTCCCAATCGTAATCATCCTGCACGTAGCGCGCGACGCTGTCGCGCAACATGACCTGTTCTTCTGAGAATTCAAAATTCATCTGTCATTACTCCCTGCGCGTTAGAGACCGAGAACGGCCTTGGCGATGATGTTTTTTTGGACCTCATTGGATCCGCCGTAAATGGTCGCCGCGCGCCCATACATGAAGCTGGTGAAGGCTCCCGGACCAAACTCATGCCCCAACACCTCTGAATCTGGAGCGCCCTTGGGTAGCACGCCCTGGAAGTAGGCCGCCACGTCCATGGTCAGTTCCTGAACCGCTTGCTGGATTTCGGTGCCGGTGATTTTCAGCATTGATGACTCCGCGCCGGGAGCGCCGCCAGACGCCAACGAGGCCAGCACTCGTAATTCAGTGAACTCCAGCGCCATCAAGTCCAGTTCAAGATCGGACAAACGCTTCTGGAACAGGGGCTCGTCAATCAACCGTGTTCCGCCGTTTACTTCCGCGCTGGCAAACTTCTTGATCAGGTCTACTCCGCGTTTGGAGTCTGCGACACCGGCAATCGCCGTGCGCTCGTGTGCCAGCAGCGCCTTGGCGTAGGTCCAGCCTTTGTTTTCATCACCAATACGATTCGCAACCGGCACCCGCACGTCTTTGAACTCCACTTCGTTGAGACTGTGGTGACCGTCTATGGAAACAATTGGATTCACCTTGATGCCAGGCGAGTGCATGTCGATTAACAAAAAGCTGATGCCTTCCTGCTTCTTGCCCTCGGTACTGGTGCGCACCAGACAGAATATCCAGTCAGCAAACTGCGCATAAGTAGTCCAGATCTTGGCGCCGTTAATAACGTAGTCGTCACCATCGCGCACCGCGCGGGTTTTCAGCGAAGCGAGGTCAGAACCCGAGCCTGGCTCTGAGTAGCCCTGGCACCACCACTCGTCGCTTGCGAGAATTTTGGGCAGGAAGCGTTCCTTCTGCTCATCGGTGCCGAATTCGTAGAGTACCGGGCCAACCATCTTCAGGCCAAAGGGGCTCACATCGCCTATGCCACGACTGGCTCGTTCTGTTTCGAAAATGAAGGCTTTGGATGCGTCCCACCCTGTACCACCGTGTTCTACCGGCCAACCGGGTGCTATCCAGCCACGCTCAAACAATCTTTTTTGCCATTCAATGATGGCGGGCTGAAACACAGCGGGGTCTGAGTCAGACAGACGAGATTCGATATCTTTGTCAAAAGCTGAATCAAAGAACGCTGCTACTTCATCGCGAAAAGCGATGTCTTCCGGGGCGAAAGCGGTATCCACTGCTTTTCCTCCTTTACTGAGTGATTAAATGTCAAAAATAGCCATGTATTTAGGCCGATCGCTACCGTATATCGCGACTCTGATGTGCACAATGTTGACAGGTCTCACAAAAATTGACCCCAGAGGTCGCTATAAATAATCATCCCGTTTGTTCTCGGAGGTAACGGATGTTGTGTTCCAGGCTTATCCGTACTTTCGGATCAGGAATACCCAGCTGAATCGCTTCTTCAAGCAGGTCAGCCGCAAAGCCGGGGTTGCCGCGCTTGACAGCCAGATTGGCAAAATTTATGCAAAGATTTGCCCGCCGATAGCCCGCTTTATAAAGTTGCTCGAAGCCTGAATACGCGCCATCAAAATCACCTGCCAAATAGCGCGCTGATGCCTGCGCTTCTTGGCTTTCCTCAACCTCCCACCCGAGTTCGATGGCACGATCGTAGTATGCAATCGCTCTATCAAAGTCTTTGAGATAATGCATTCGTATTGAGGCCGCAGTTCCATACAGACGCCCTGACGAGTCGCTATCCAGGTCCAACTCCATCAAACGCAGGTAGTTTAGTTGACGCTTTTTCTTTGGGTTATTGGGACTTTCGTCTCCGTGGTGATGGATGAGTATATCAACAACCTGAGAACGGCCCGCTGTCAGGGACCTGTCCACTATTTCATGCACATGCCCTGCGTAGCGAATACCGGGAACATTGCAAAACAGACGGGCTATATTATGGACTTTGTAGCCTGAAAAATTTCGAGTGTAGGCGCTTTTTTCTTGAATTGGTTGCCAACCACTCCCAAAAGATTCAAAGCTATAATTACGCTCCGTTAGAAAGAACGCCTCTTGATCGGTACTCTGAATTAACGTTCGTATCTCTGCCCAATGCCGCGGCTCGATAACTTCGTCGGCATCAAGAACAATAATCCAGTCACCTGTGGCTTTATCAATCGACAAATTGCGTGCAGCAGAAAAGTCATCTTGCCATTCAAAATCATATATTTTGTCAGTGTATAAAGCGGCAATCGACTTGGTGTCATCATTGGAACCTGTGTCCACAATAATGATTTCATCGACATACTCGGCCGATTGCTCCAAGCATTTTGGCAGGAAGTAGGACTCGTTCTTTACGATCATGCACAACGAGAGACGTAAATCAGCCATCGAACTAAATCCGGGTCAATTCCATCAGTAAAGCAGGCTATAGAGTTTGCGCTGGTACTCTGCTGCCAACGGGTCGCCCTTGCCCAGCGAAGCTATGGTGTCCAGCAAGGTTTTTTTGGTCGCCCCGTCGCCGTGTTCTCTATCTCGCTGCAAGACAGTAATCAGGTACTCCATCGCGTCCTTGAACTGACCGGCGTTGGTAAACTGAACCGCTAACTGGTGCATCAGGTCCAGGTTCTCAGGGTCCTGCGCCAACTGCTTTTCCAGCGCTTCTATTTCTGGGGACTTGGCAGCCTCGCGTTTGATTTCGAGCTGCGCACGCAGTTGTTCATAGGCTGCATCCTGATCGGCCATTCTGACCTCATCCAGCAAGGCCTCGGCCTCATCCAGGCGCAAGCATTCGATCAGGGCGTGCACATAAGGCACCGTGATTTCGTAAAGTCTGCCTGATTCATCCCAGGCCTGGCGCAACGGAGTCAGTGCTTTGGGAAAGTCGCCCTCGGCAATCGCCTCTTCTGCCAATTGCAGCAAGCCATCCCAGGGCTTGGGCAAATACTTGCCCAGCATCGACATAATCTCCTGCTCAGACTGCGCGCCGGCAAAACCATCGACCGGTTGTCCGTTTTGTATCACCATGACGGTGGGCAGGGAACGCACGCCAAACTGCTGGGCAATCATGCCCTGCTCATCTGCGTTTACTTTGGCCAGCAAGAAAGCGCCGTTGTAATCGGTGGCTATTTTTTCCAGCAAAGGCATCAACACCTTGCAGGGCTCGCACCAGTCAGCCCAGAAGTCCACCACGACCGGACGGTTGTGGGACTCCTCAATCAGCAGTGCAGCTGCATTGGTTTCATCGATGTTGACGATAAAATCGCTCAAGACTCTGTCTCCTGATTGCATCGTTTCCCCCGTCTCACGGGGATTAACGGTTCTTAACTTATTTTAAGCCCAGCACATCCTGCATGTCGTAAAGTCCGGCATTTTGGGCCTTCAGCCAACCGGCCGCCCGAACAGCTCCACGTCCAAACGACATGCGGCTGGATGCTTTGTGCGTGATTTCGACCCGCTCGCCCTCGGCGGCAAACGTAACAGTGTGATCACCGACAATGTCTCCTGCGCGCACAGTCGCGAAGCCGATGGTCTCGCGCTCACGCGCACCGGTTTGTCCTTCTCGACCATACACAGCGACCTTATCCAGGTCTCGATCCAGCGCGTCCGCTACCACCTGGCCCATGCTCAAAGCAGTGCCAGACGGGGCATCGACTTTATGTCGGTGATGGGCTTCATACACTTCAATATCAACATCGTCGCCCAGCACTCGAGCAGCCATATCCAAAAGCTTGAAACAGACATTCACGCCGGTGCTAAAATTAGAGGCCTTGCAAATCGCTGTTTTCATCGCAGCAGTGTCAATGATGGCTTGCTGTTCTGCAGTAAACCCGGTGGTACCGATAACAATACCGATCCCCTGCTCGGCGCAGGCCTGCACATTGGCAATGGTCGCCGCAGGCACAGTGAAATCAATCAGCACATCGATGTTGCTAATCACCGCATCGAGTGACGCAACGACTACAACACCGTTTTTACCCAGCCCGGCCAGCTCGCCGGCATCAGCACCGAGCAAACTGCTTTCAGGGTGCTCGATAGCGGCTGCCAGTTGCAGGTCATCGCTGGATGCTGCAATAGCCTCGATCAGCGTTCGGCCCATACGGCCGGCGGCGCCGGTAATGCCTATTTTTGTTGTCATGATGTCATATCGTCAAAAAAGCTTTTCACGCCTTCAAACCAACTGTGCTGACGCGGCGACTGGCGCTTGCCATCTTCACCCAGAGTTTGCTGCAGCTCTTCCAACAGCTCCTTCTGCCGCTTGTTCAGGTTGACTGGCGTTTCTAACACAGCGCGGCACAGCAGGTCACCCACGCTGCCACCACGTACCGGCTTCACACCCTTACCGCGCAAGCGAAACAACTTGCCGGTTTGCGTTTCTGCTGGAATTTTCAGGTTAACCCTGCCGTCCAGCGTTGGTACTTCGAGCTCACCACCCAGTGCTGCGTCGACAAAAGTAATCGGAACCTCGCAGTACAGGTTTTTACCGTCTCGCTCAAAAATGTTGTGTTGCTTGACCGACATTTGTACAAACAGATCGCCGGAAGGACCACCCTGCGGTCCTGCTTCGCCTTCGCCAGAAAGACGAATGCGATCGCCCGTATCGACACCTGGCGGTACTTTCACCGACAGTGTACGCGTTTTCTCCACCCGACCCTGACCATGACAGGTACCACAGGGATCGGATATGGTCTGACCCTGTCCACGACAGGCAGGACATGTTTGCTGAACCTGGAACAGGCCTTGCTGCATTCGCACCTGGCCAGCGCCACCGCAAGTGCCGCAAGTCACAGGGCTGGAGCCTTTCTTGGCACCGGAGCCGTCACAGGTTTCACAGCCGGATAAGCTAGGCACGCGGATTTCAACCGTTGTGCCTTTCACTGCATCTTCCAAAGAGATATCCAGCGTGTAACGCAAATCAGAGCCACGCTGTGGTCCAGCGCGACCGCCGCGGCCACCGCCGCCGCCACCAAAAATATCACCGAACACATCGCCAAAGATATCGCTGAAATTGCCGCCACCGCCAAAACCACCGCCACCCATGTTGGGGTCAACCCCGGCGTGACCATATTGGTCGTAGGCCGCGCGCTTCTCGCTATCCATGAGAACGTCGTAGGCCTCAGTGGCTTCCTTGAACTTCTCATCAGCATCGGGATCATCCGGATTGCGATCCGGATGATACTTCATGGCTACCCGGCGATAGGCCTTTTTAACCTCTTTGCTGTCAGCACTTTTGCCGACACCGAGCACTTCGTAATAGTCGCGTTTTGACATAAATCTTCAGTGTATTTACGGTATTTTCATAAATGACTACGCGGGCACATGCGTCCCGCGTAACCCTGGCTCTGTCACCCATGTGCATCCGGGGTCCAGAGCCTCTGGATCCCCACCTGAGTGGGGATGACGCCTAAGGCGTTACTTCTTATCGTCTTCCTTCACTTCTTCGAACTCTGCGTCCATCACATCTTCAGCAGGCTCGCCTTGTGCACCGGCCTCAGCGCCAGCACCGGCCGCCTGAGCTTGCTCGGCCTGCGCCGCATACATCTTCTGCGCTACAGGGCCTGTCGCTTCAGTCAGCTTGGTAGCAGCTGCGTCAATGGCTTCCTTATCGTCGCTCTTTACCGCTTCCTCAGCTTCAGAAACCGCCGCTTCAATGGCCGCTTTCTCTTCGTCAGTTGCGTGCTCGCCAGCTTCCTCAACAGTCTTCCTGGCAGCGTGGATCAGGCCATCGCAAGTATTACGCGCGGTGATCAGCTCCTCGAACTTGGCATCTGCTTCAGCGTTAGCTTCGGCGTCTGCAACCATTTGCTCGATATCGTCATCCGACAGACCGCCAGAGGCAGTGATGCGAATGGACTGTTCTTTGCCGGTTGCCTTGTCCTGGGCAGACACATGCAGGATACCGTTGGCATCCAGGTCGAAGGTAACTTCAATCTGGGGCATACCACGCTGCGCTGGTGGAATGTCTGCCAGATCAAAACGGCCCAGCGACTTGTTACCAGTGGCTTGCTTGCGCTCACCCTGCACTACGTGAATGGTAACGGCAGTCTGGTTATCGTCAGCAGTTGAGAAAATCTGCGACTTCTTGGTAGGAATCGTAGTGTTCTTCTCGATCAGCGGCGTTGCTACGCCGCCCATAGTCTCAATACCCAGCGTCAGGGGAGTCACGTCCAGCAGGAGCACATCTTTCACATCGCCAGACAGTACCGCACCCTGGATAGAGGCGCCCATGGCAACCGCTTCATCGGGGTTAACGTCCTTGCGAGGCTCTTTGCCAAAGTAGTCAGCAACCTGCTTCTGCACCATCGGCATGCGGGTTTGACCGCCCACCAGAATTACGTCATCAATCTCGGAGGGAGACAGACCAGCATCTTTAAGTGCGGTCTTAACAGGGTCCATAGAGCGAGTCACCAGGTCTTCGACCAGGGATTCCAGCTTGGCGCGGCTCAGTTTCACCACCAGGTGTTTCGGGCCGCTCGCATCAGCGGTAATGTAAGGCAGATTCACCTCAGTTTGCTGTGAGCTAGACAGTTCAATCTTGGCTTTTTCGGCAGCTTCTTTCAGCCGCTGCAGAGCCAGCGGATCGTTGTGCAGATCAATGCCAGACTCTTTCTTGAATTCTTGTGACAAATACTCGATCAAGCGCATGTCAAAGTCTTCACCACCGAGGAACGTGTCACCGTTAGTCGACAGCACTTCAAACTGGTGCTCGCCATCAACTTCAGCAATCTCGATGATAGAGATATCGAAAGTACCGCCACCCAGGTCATAAACCGCTACAGTGTGATCGCCCTTCGCCTTGTCCATGCCGTAGGCCAGCGCAGCAGCCGTTGGCTCGTTGATAATACGTTTCACGTCCAGGCCAGCAATCTTGCCGGCGTCTTTTGTCGCCTGACGCTGGGAGTCGTTGAAGTAAGCAGGAACGGTGATTACCGCCTCAGTCACTGGCTCGCCCAGGAATTCCTCGGCGGTTTTCTTCATCTTGCGCAGAACTTCAGCAGACACCTGAGGCGGTGCCATTTTTTCGTCGCGGGCCTGTACCCATGCGTCGCCGTTATCAGCAGCAAGAATTGTATAAGGAACCATGCTAATGTCTTTCTGGACAACATCGTCCTTGAACTTGCGGCCGATCAGGCGCTTCACTGCGTACAGTGTGTTAGTAGGGTTAGTGACAGACTGGCGCTTCGCCGCCTGCCCAACAAGGATCTCACCTTCATCGGTGTAACCGACAATAGAAGGTGTCGTGCGATCGCCCTCAGCGTTTTCAATCACGCGAGGTCCATCGCCATCCAGCACGGATACACATGAATTTGTGGTACCCAGGTCAATTCCGATTATCTTGCCCATTGTATGTCTCCAGTCTTACTTGGCGCTGTGCGCCGGTATCAATTGCGTTGTTCTTTATTTGGGGTCAATTTGGCCTGATTCAACCCCCTTTTTACTTCAACCGCCTTTACTGACCATTACCATGGCGGGTCTTATCAACCGGCCATTGAGCGAATAACCCTTCTGCATGACAGCTGTCACGGTATTGGGCTCAACCTCTTTGTTCTCAATCATGGTGATGGCCTGATGCAAATTGGGGTCAAAGGGCTCGCCCTGGGGATCCACCACATCAACCTTGTTTTTGCCCAGCACGTCGATGAAACTTTTGAGTGTCAGCTCTACGCCCTCGGCAATCGGCTTAATTGCCTCGTCGTCACCGGAGGCCGCCTCAAGGGCACGCTCCAGGTTATCGACAACCGGCAGTAAGTCGCTGGCAAAGCGCTCAAGAGCAAACTTGCGGGCTTTCTCAACGTCCTGTTCAGCGCGACGCTTAACATTCTGGGCGTCGGCCTGGGCGCGCAGCGCGGCATCCCTGGCGGCCAGCAGGTCTTCCTGCAGCTGACTCAGCTCGTCATCCAATGAGACTTCGGTATCGCCTTCAGCACCTGCGTCAGCGGCTTCTGCTGCAGCAACTTCCTCAGCGGTTTCCAATTGAGCTTCAGGGTTCGCTGTCTGCTCGTCCTGAACCTCGTTTTCTGGCTGTTTTGGGTCTTGCTCGGCCACGCTTGCACTCCGTATGGCTAATCTAGGGGGTTACAGTGGCGATATGGGGCCAAATCGGGGCGATTCAAGGGATATTTGTGGGTTTTTGGGGGTAAATTACGCCCCAATCTGCGGCAGACGCCGCAGACGCTATTTGCCCAGCGCAGAACTCAGCATGCGAGCGGTAAGGTCCACGATGGGGATCACTCTTTCATAGGCCATGCGGGTGGGCCCTATCACCCCCAGAACGCCCAGCGTTTGGGCGCCATCGCTGTAGGGAGCGGTGATCACCGAGTAGTCGCCAAATACGTCATATCCGGCCTCCTCACCTATAAACACCTGTATGCCATCCGCCTGGGAACAGCGCTCCAGCAAGTGCAACAGGTCTTTTTTCTGCTCGAAAGCATCAAACAGCTCTCGCAACTTGAACATTTCATCTGCAGTGGCATTGCCAAGCAGACGGGATTCACCAGCCACCAGGCATTCATCTGCGGAGGTTTCCTGGTCCAACGCCTGACTCGCCAGGTCCAGGGCAGCCTGCATGTAGCCATCGATTTGGCTGCGTGCCTGCTGCATCTCATGCACAATTTCTTCCTGTACCTGCTGCAAAGGGCGGCCAGCAAAGCGCTGGTTGACCATATTGGCTGCCTCGCGCAATTGCTCCTCAGTAAAGGCACGTTGGGTGTGAATGATGCGGTTTTGCACTTCTCGCTCATTGATCACCAGAATCACCAGCACCCGATCACCGGAAAGCGGCAAAAACTCCACCTGGCGCAACTGACCCGCCTCCTGACGAGGAACCGTCACCAAACCCGCCTGGGCGGTAATACTGGAGAGCAGGGACGAGGCGCTCTGCACCAACTCGGTGGCTGACTTATCGGGGTTCAATTCGCTGCGCAGCGCTGTCACCGCCTGCTGTTCCAGCGGTTGCACCTGCAGCAGAGTGTCGACAAACAGGCGATAACCCATCGCGGTAGGAATGCGGCCGGCGGAAGTATGGGGAGAAATGAGGTAACCGCGATCTTCGAGGTCCGACATGACATTGCGGATAGTGGCTGCACTCACCGGTAAACCCGCCTGCTCCACCAGTGTACGGGAGCCCACCGGCTGACCATCCCGAATATGGCTTTCTACCAATGTTTTGAGTAAAACACTGGCCCGTTCAGAAATTACATCGCTTGTCATGAATACCTGCGCCCCTTGATAAACACGGTTGTATCACAGTGCCCGGCAAACACAAAACCTGCGACTGAACACAGCAGATGTTTATGCCGCCTTTCATCTAGGGTATAACTGACAAAACCATCGGGTACGCACATGCTTAGCCACATCAGCATCACCAATTACACTATCGTTTCCTCACTGGAAATGGAGTTTGCCCGCGGCATGACCGTGATCACCGGCGAAACCGGTGCAGGCAAGTCAATTATGCTCGACGCCCTTGGCCTTTGCCTGGGCGACCGCGCAGACCCCAAAACCGTGCGTCATGGCTGCGATCGCGCTGATATCACAGCAACTTTTGATATCTCCGACATACCGGCAGCCGGCGCCTGGCTGCAAGGCCGCGACCTCAGCGGCGGCGACGAGTGCATATTGCGGCGGGTGGTGACTACCGAGGGCCGCAGTCGCGCCTATATCAACGGCAGTACCTCTACCCTGCAGGATTGCGCCGAACTGGGCTCCATACTGATCGATATTCACAGCCAGCATGCGCATCAATCGCTGCTGCGCAAAGCAGTGCAGCGAGAAATGCTGGATGTGTACGCCGGACAGCAAAAACTGGCCTCATCGGTGGAACAACTCGCCTCAGACTGGCTGCGTGCCCAGCGCGAGCTGGAATTACTCACCGGTAGCCAGGATGAACACACTGCCCGCGCGCAGCTGTTGGCCTACCAGGTAGAAGAGCTGAACGAGCTTGCACTGCAGGAAGGTGAGCTGGTCGCCATGGAGCAGGAACAAAAGCTGCTGGCCAATGCTGAGGAAATTTTGAGCTCTGCCCACTCGGCACTGGAGCTGTGCGAGCAGCAAGAGATTGGAACCCGTCAGGCACTTAACTTCCTGGATGAGGACACCCACAGCGGCCCCGCGATTGAGGGTGCCCGCGAACTATTAGACAGTGCGGCCATTCAGCTGAACGAGGCCCACAGTGAAATACAGCGCCATATTGACTCAGTGGAGGTTAATCCGGAGCGTCTGAGTGAGGTACAACGCCGCCTGGAGGCCTTTTATGACGTAGCAAGAAAGCATCGGGTGATGCCCGAGCAAGTCATTGCGACCCACCGGCGCCTGCAGGAAGAGCTAACGGGATTAGAAGGCAGCAGCGAGCGCGTAGAAGAGCTGCGCACAGAAATGGGTGACTTGGCCGCACACTATCACAAGGCGGCAAAGAAGCTGGGCAAACAGCGTGAGAAAGCAGGTAAACAACTGGTAACAGCGGCGCAGGAAATTCTCGGCACCCTGGCCATGGCCCAGTGCACGCTGGAAGTTTCGCTCACGCCGCGCGAAGACAGCTCGCCCCACCCCCATGGCAGCGAAGACATAGAATTCCTGATCAGTACCAACCCCGGAGCGGCGCCTCAGCCCTTAGGGAAAATTGCCTCCGGGGGCGAACTCTCGCGCATTAGCCTGGCGATACAGGTAGTCACTGCCAGCGAAGGTACAGTGCCCAGCATGGTCTTTGACGAAGTCGATGTGGGAATTGGCGGCGCGGTGGCCGAAGTTGTCGGCAAACTACTTCGTGATCTGGCGGGCCAGGCACAGGTGTTGTGTGTTACTCACCTTGCCCAGGTGGCAGCGCAGGGGCATCAGCACCTGCAGGTCAGCAAGACAGCGGACAAAAAATCAGTGCAAACTGACCTTAAATCGCTGGATGACAGTAGCAGGGTAGATGAAATTGCCCGGATGCTCGGTGGAGTGAAAATCACCAAGCAAACCCTGGCCCATGCCAGGGAAATGCTGGAAAGTTAAGGTTTCTTGCGGACGTAGAGCACCAGGGAGTGATCTTCTAACTCAAAGCCGTGTTCGCGGGCGATTTCGCGCTGGCGCTGCTCGATTAACTCGTCGTGAAACTCAATGACCTCGCCAGACTCCATACACACCATATGATCGTGGTGCTCGCCGCGAGCCAGTTCGAACACCGAGTGGGAGGCACTGGAACCATCGCGACCCGCCTCGAAGTTGTGACGGGTCACCAGGCCGGCGGCATCAAACTGGGTCAACACCCGATAAACCGTCGCCAGACCCGCTTTTTCACCGGTGTCCCGAAGTAAGTCATAGACCTCCTCGGCACTCAGGTGACGCTGGCTCTGGGCTGCAGACTCTAATATTTGCAGGATTTTTACCCGCGGCAAGGTCACCTTCAGACCGGCGCGACGTAACTCCTGATTTTCTTCTGCCATGAGCGAGGGCTTCTCTGTGGGTTTCAGTAGCGGTATGATGCCACCCCTACAACCTAAGTGGAAGTTCTACCCCATGCGTATCCTCCTGATCGCCTTCGCGATTACCTGTATCAGCGCCTGCACCGCCGTCGGCTTTCCCGGCGTCTACCGCATTGACGTCGAACAAGGCAACATTGTTACCCAGGAGTTGGCAGACCAGTTGCAGCCTGGCATGAGTCGGCGCCAGGTCCGCTTTATTCTGGGCACACCGATGGTAGAGGACAGTTTCAACCGAGACCGTTGGGATTACATATACACCCGGCGTAACGGACTAGAGGTCTTGGCGGAAGATCGATTAACTGTATTTTTTGAGGCCGACTCACTCACATCGGTAATTGGCGATTACATACCTGAGGCCTTTGCCGGCCCATCCCCGGCTGAATCAGGCACTGAACCCCTCGAAGAGACCATCGAGGAAGAGACTGCCGAAGAAGATACTACCGAGGAAGAGACTGCCGAAGAAGATACTACCGAGGAAGAGACCGGCGAAGAAGAAGAGACTGCCGAGGGCGGCTAGCCTTCTTTAGAACGGCGCTCCTTGGCCCTTGCGGCCCGTGCCTTGCGAACTTCTTTGGGGTCGGCAATCAGCGGGCGATAAATTTCCACCCTGTCTCCGTCTCTTAACACCTGCGATGGCGCGACGACTTTCGAAAAAATACCCAGCTTGGAATTTTCCAGGTCTATACCCTCAAACTTACCGGTAATACCCGATTGCTGCGCTGCCTGCAGGGCAGTCGTTCCTTCAACCACCTGCAACTCTAGCAGCGCCTGCTTGTTATCCAGCGCGTAGGCCACTTCTACGTTGATCATCGTTTGCTCAGTCATTGAGTTAACCGTAAAGTTCTTTGGCGCGCTTTTCCACCGCGGACACCAGATTATTGGTCGCTGAATCGAACAGTCTGGCTGCCGCCGCTCCCAGCAGAGCATTGTTGGTACTGAAATGCAGACTCAGGCTAACCTTACAGGCCGAGTCGCCCAGTGGCGTAAATTCCCAGCGCCCTCCAAACTGATCGAATGGCCCTTCCACCAGCTCCAGTGAAATGTGTTCGGCATCTACCATCCGATTGCGTGTTGAAAAGCTGTGAGAAACCCCACCCTTGGACAAATCCAGCCGGGCCTCTACCAGACCTTCTTCCTGACGCAAAACTTGCGCGCCCACACAGCCATCCATAAAGCGGGGATAGGCCTCGATATCGTTGACCAGGTCAAACAGCTGCTGCGCTCGAAAAGGTAGCAGTACACTTCGGTTAATCGTTGTCATGGAGCCACTTGCTTACCCATTCAGGCCCGCCAACACGATCAGCGCGATGGCGACGGGCGCAATATAGCGCAGCAGGGCATGCCAAAGCGAGAAAGACAGGTTCGATTCGCGCGCCAATTTTGGACGCAACACCGCCTTGTTCAGCCGCCATCCCACTAAAACAGCGGTGAGCAGGCATACCAAAGGCAACAAAATATTGGCGGTGAGAAAATCCAGCTTATGCATAAGGTGTTGCATACCAAACCAGCCCCTGGGGCCCAGTGACGCTGAAACAGCCCAGGCCAGCAGCCAGGCAATTGCGCCCGCTATTAACACAGCAGTCACCCTGCGCAAGCGCAGCTGCTGTTGCAGCATACTTACTGCGGGCTCCATCAACGCGGCCGAAAAGCCCAGGGCGGCCACCACCGTCATGGCAAAGAAGAGGCTACCAAACAGTTCACCCTGGGGCGCATTGCCAAATGCATAGGGGACAGTGATAAAAAGTAAACCCGGACCGGAAGACGGTGCCAGGTTGTTAACGAAAATAACCGGAAAAATAGCTATTCCGGCGAGCACCGCGATAATCGTATCAAATACCGCCACCGCCATGACCGATCGGCCGATGGGAATGCGGCTGGGCGCATAGGCACCATAGACAATACCGGCACCTACTCCCACTCCCAAAGTAAACAAGGCATGACCCATTGCAGCCAAAACCGACTCGCGAGTGAAATCGACCATCTGCACATTAAAGAGAAACTCCCGCGCCGCCGCGAGGTCGCCATTGTCCAGTGCGTATTTCACTAGTAAACCCAGCAAGGTGATCATCACCGGCACCACCAGCCAAACCAGTGCACCCAAACCGCGGCGCACGCCAAAGGCCAGCACGGCGACCAATACAGCCAAAAAAATACTCTGCCATTTCAGCTGGAGCACAGGGCTCTCTAGCAAATTCTGGAAGTGAGCGGCCACAATCGGGGGGCTGGCCGCAGACAATTCATCGCCGCGCATCACTTCGAGGTAGTAGAGGCTCCAGCCAGCCACCACTGACTGGTAACCCAGGATCAAAAGCCCGGTGACACAGGCCAGCAAACCCAACCATTGCCAGTAGCGATAGAGCAAAGAGCGGTCACAGACGTGGCGAATAGCGGCCATGGGGTTACCACGACCATAAGCGCCCAGCACCACTTCGGCGCACATAATGGGCACGGCTAATAGAAACAAACAGGCCACGTAAGTGAGCATAAATGCCCCTCCTCCGTATTGCCCCATCATCCAGGAAAAACGCCAAAGACTGCCCAGGCCCACCGCTGCCGAGGACAGCGCCAAGACAAAGGTGGTGCGGCTACGCCACTGCTTCAGCTCGCGCTGCTGTCTGGAATTCACCACTAAATCCCGAAAATTATCATAGGCTTAGATTGCACCAGCCCCACCCTGCATAAAAGGGAAAGATTACCGTTTAAGTGCCGGGCCACCTACGTATAATGCGCGCCATGGCCAAAAAGAAATCACACAAACCCAGCAACGTTATTGCCCAGAACAGACGGGCAAGCTTCGATTACCATCTTCTGGAAAACTTTGAAGCAGGTGTTGCCCTGTCTGGCTGGGAAGTGAAAAGCCTGCGTATGGGCAAGGCAGATCTGGCTGACTCCTACGTGCTGATGAAGGATGGCGAAGCTTTTTTACTGGGTTCGCACATCGTGCCGCTAGATACCGTGTCTACTCATTATGTCACCGACCCCTCTCGCACCCGTAAATTGCTGCTCAACAAGAAAGAGCTCGCCAAGCTGCAAGTGGCCGTCACCCAGAAGGGGCAGACCTGCGTTTGCACCCAATTGTACTGGAAAGGTCACCTGGTAAAAGCACGTATTGCCCTGGCTGAAGGCAAGAAGGCACACGACAAGCGCGACAGCCAGAAAGACAAAGATTGGAACCGCCAGAAACAGCGGATTGTGCGGGACAACGTCAAGCAATAGACCTAGCGTTATTGGCCCCTGACGATTGAATCAAACTCCGTTTAGGGCCCGCCTTGCGCGCACCAACTCTGGCTAGCAGTGAAAGCCAGGGAATGATTCACACTGCTAAACCTCAAAACCAATCACCCGCGCCAACATCCGCACAGCCACCACTAGCAGGAAAACACCAAAGGCCAGACTCAGGGCGCGCTTGGACAGCTTGTGGGCAGCACGCGCGCCTATGGGCGCCATCAACATAGTCATAGGTGCGATCAGGGCCACACCAATCCAATTCACATAGCCAAAGTTAGCGGCCGGTAACCGAGGGTCGCCCAGGCCGTTAATGATGAAACCGATGGTACCCGGAACGGCAATCAGCAGACCGAAAAGAGACGCCGTACCGACCGCCCGGTGAATAGGCTGGCTCATCATGGTGAGCGTTGCGACGCTGAAGGTACCGCCGCCAATACCCATCATCGCCGAAAGGCCGCCGATAAAGGTGGGAGCAATAATACTGCCCGCCCCCTTAGGCACCTGCTTCCAGGGCCGATAATTATCCAGCGGGAGCAGCATTTGAATCGCAATCAGCAAGGCGACCACACCGAAAATACCCGCCAGCACCGCGCTCTGAACCTGGGCAGCTGCCACCGAGCCCATTAAGGAGCCCACGAATATGAAGGGGCCCCACAGTTTTACTAAATCCATATCGACCGCGCCCTGGGCATGATGCGCTCGGGCCGAGGACATGGAGGTAAAAATGATGGTCGCCAAAGAGGTTCCTACCGCCACATGCATGCGAATGGCAGGGTCAACCCCGCGAATGGCCAGGGCCGTATCCAGCACAGGCACAATAACAATGCCGCCACCCACACCCAGCAAGCCCGCGATCAAGCCCCCAGCAACGCCGGTGGCTAGCATGGTTAGTACCAGGGGTATCATCCCTTCCATCATCAGACTCCCACTAAAAGATAGCCGCAGAATACACCGTGGCGCCCCCTTGGAGCCAGCGGCGTCATTAGGCCCAATACCACCACGGCCTTGAAAATTGCCAAACTCAACGCCATGTTATGAGGTACAATGAAAGTTCACTGGGGGCGATTTGGATTCGACGACGGATACAAACCCTTAGGTGCATGCCGTGATGGTAGCCAATCACGTAAATCCAAAGCTGCAAACTATTAGTTGCCAATGACGACAACTACGGTGCTCAACTGGCTGCGTAAGCAGTCACTAGACACCATCTAGTAGCTTCGGCTCTAGCGGTCAATGACAAGGTGCCAGCCCCGCATTATTGACTGTCATACAGAACTGGCTCGCAGCAATGTATGTTCTGGGCGGCGCTGCTAAACTTTTACAGAACTCGCTAATCACGTCCTGCCCGTTGGGCTGTGTGCAGCTAAATTAATTAACGGAATCTAAGCATGTAGAGCCGAAGGCAGAGGTCTGGCGGACGCCGGTTCAATTCCGGCCGCCTCCACCACATATTAAAAAAAGGTCATCAATTCGATGGCCTTTTTTTATATGTAATCGGCCGGCATAGGACCGGCAGCTCAAAGAGCGCCGGTGGCCAGGCATAGCGAGGTCTGTCGAAGACGGCCCGCAGGGGCGGAGTAGACACAATTCCGGCCGCCTCCACCAATTCAAGGTAACACGAGGTCACTCAGAGTTTTTTACTGATTAGGCGAATTCCTCCCGACCTAATATTCACCTTCGCTTAACGAACGGTAGTAGGCGATAACCTTCGTCCCGCACCAGTTCGCCTGGTTGGTAGTGGCGAATAGCCAATGTGAATTCACCCGATTCGTTTTCCGTCGGTAGATTGTTAGAAGCCCCCTGACCGCAGCCGAAGCTTACGGTGTACGTGCCGTCACCGTTCGGCGTGGCGGTATCCGAGCTCACGTTTGCCACGTCGTCGAACATAAAACCGGCCTTGTCGTAAACCGTGAAGGACCAAAAAGCCTCGTTCTTGGGGTCGTCAAAGGTCGCCTGGTGACAAGCGTCGCTAGGATAACTGCCGGACACCTCGTAAATGTTGTCCTTCCATTGAGCGCCGCCCCAACCGGCTGCCGCCATTATCTGGTACTTGTCTAATTCGTGCAGCCCACGCGACTCGTCGGTTGGCGCAGTGAAACCTCCGCGTAACGCCAGAATCCCGTCACGTTTCGCAAGCATGGGTGTCTTAGCCTTGAGTGCATTTTCGACACGCTCAAACGACTCCAACTCGACCGGTTCGGTGCTGAGCATCATGTCACTGGCAGCACTAATCGACATCTGATCTTGATATCGAGCCGCCTCCTCCTCAGAGAAGGTGGCATCCAGTCGAACAATCACGTAGATATGCGTGCCAGTATGCGTGGCCAATTCAAAAGTTCCAGGCCCATACGACATTGGCTGTATGCGGTGATCTTCGGTCACCGGTTGGAGCGACATGTATTTACCTTCTGGAATATCTGGAAGGGTTATCTTCGCTCCTTTTGACACATCAACTACTATCATTGAGTAGTACGTATCTCGGTTCATACGCACGACAGGCTGATCTTCGGTTGGTGTCAGTTTTCGCTTGTGCAGAAAGCGGTTGATACCCACAACGGTTTGCGCCTGAAGCATCTGCCGCGATGTTTCGTCAGTTGGATAGCTGGCTTCAGTTACCACTCGCCCATCTGGCGAAAAGAACTCATGGATATTCGTTACCTGCTCCGCTTGCGCATGCAAGGTAATCGATGAAAAGAAGATGGCGATAATTCGGGTATATTTGCTAATCAGTGACATGTGCAGCTCGCTTTGCTTATATTTGTAGCTCGAGGATTTTAGACGAGTACCGGGCTATGTCCAGAGAATTTCTACTTCTGGCCTGTAGCGGGCTGTTTCTGACTGTAATAAAGACATCCGCTCTGAGGTGAAAGCGGACATTCCTCCTTTCTTGATATCGGTTTTGGGACCTCAATCGGAAGCTTCCGCGTACTTTCAGTTTCATGGTTTAATGTGATCAAGATCTTACCGTCGATAGCAAAAACTGCTTTAAGGAGAACCCAAAATGAAGAGAATATTCGCAATGATCACGAGCGCATTACTCATAGCGACCCCGATATTGAGTTACGCCGACCCTGATGACCGCCAAGACCGCCGAGAAGAGCGTGGTAGATCGGATGAGCGCCAGGACAAAAGAGATTGTCGCCAGGAGGAAGGTAGGGTTGGCAAGGATAAACGTGATTGCAAGCAGGAAGAAGTTCGGGATGGTGTCAGAGGCAAACAAGGCGAGAGGCTAGGCAAGGATGACGATTAATAAATAGATTAGCTCTTGGTTGGTTCAGACAGTTGACACCGAATGAGACGGCTCTCTAGCTAGGGCAAACATTTTGACAGGCCCTGTGGTGCTTTGACTTGGTGACAGCCCGGTTACTGACCTCGCCCGGAGGCTTGCAATAGCAGAATTTAGGTAGTGGCCGATTCAGTGTCTCAAAGGTCCACTTTCGCCTAATAGCGGACATTGGCGCGCACAGTCATGACGTTGGCGGCTTGAGCGATTATAAATAGAACAACAACCTCCTAATCTGTATCCGTCAGCACAATAGTGCGCACTAAACAGGACACGGTAGGATGTTTCGACTATTTATTTTGATGCTGCTGTTATCAGCGCCTGCGCACTCGGCCAGTTACTGGTTGTTTGGCGACTCACTATCATCTGATGCAGGTGCATGGTCTAGCAAAGTGGGTTTCCACATCAACAACGTGGCTCAGGCCGGCAGCATGATTACCCAGTCTGATATACCCAGACAGGTATCGTGCGCTAAACGCGAAGTCATTTATTGGCTGGGGACTAACGAGGCTGGCGATGGTGTTAGCGAGGGACTATACAAGCTGGCGCTACGCGATCACATGCAGTTTCTTAGCGGCCGCGACTGTGACGTCTGGTTGGTATTGCCTGTGCTAGTAACGCTGTCACCAGAGCTTGAGCAGCGCACAAAAGATGCACGACAGTGGTCAAAAGCCGTCGCAAAGGAATACGACAATGTGACTGTATTGTCTGCTCCGTACCTGACCGCCGATACTATTGATGGGCTGCACCCTACTGATAACCGACACGGGATAATTGCTCGATGGATAACTAAAAAACTGGCAGTAGGTTAAGGATGAATGACTACCCTGAGTTGCTATGGTGTTGCAACGTCATTACAGCAACCCCCAGATTGGTAAATTCACCATCCACATTCGGTGTGTGGTTCAGACGCAAGCACTGGGGCATACACAAAAATGACTCTTGTGAGGTGAAAGCGGACATTAGCCGCCCAGGGCCTACTCAAGTCCTCTAATGTCCGCTTTCGCCTAGGAACGGACATTTTTCTTACACTGATTTGAGCACCCGCCCCCGACCCAAATGGCGCTGTACGTTTCAGTTTGCGTTCATTATTTGAAAATACTAAGCTGCATTTGGTAGATTTTTTTATAGTCTAAGCTGTAGCTTGCCCGCATATACCATAGGGGATCGTCGTGATTTGCAGACTTATACTGGCTGTTCTATTTTTGGCTTCCGTCTCGGCGTGTAAAGTTCAGGTGCAGGTCCCCGACAACGGCCGGGTTACCAGCGTCTCGGGCAACTACCTGTGTGAAGTTTCCCAAACATGTGAAATTGAAGTAATTGATCTGTTGTTCAACGAGACATTCATTGCCGAACCGGCAAGGGGGTACCAATTCGATGGTTGGCGCCAGGAGCTCGGCTACCTCTGCGGCGGCCAGACCAACACCTGCCCAGTAGCTACGTCCCTCTTTGAGGGTTGCGAGGCGTGCATGGAAGTCCTGGCCTCTGATGTGACCGTTTTTCTTGAGCCTGTATTTACCGTTTGCAAGCTTCCTGATGGCGAGATCGTGGTGCAGACGGCCGCCGCTGGAATCAAATTCGTACGTACACCAAGTGCCTGCTTTGACTCTCTTCATGACTATAACTTCGAGCCCAACTACGTCAACGTGTCTGGGTTGCGTTATCATTATATTGATGAGGGGCCCCGCGATGGAGAGATCGTGTTCATGCTGCATGGACAGCCCACGTGGTCGTATCTTTACCGCAAGATGATTCCCGTGCTGGTGCAGGCCGGTTACAGGGTCATTGCAGTTGACCATATAGGTATGGGTCGGTCAGACAAACCTGTGGACCCTGGCGTGCACCAATTTGAACAACATGTGGCTTGGATGAAAGTGCTGATCGCAAAGCTGGGCATTGCAGATATCACACTCTTTGCTCAAGACTGGGGTAGCCTGATAGGGTTGCGTATCGCAGGCGATATGCCGGAGCTCTTCGCTCGAATCGTGGTGGCTAATGGAGACTTGCGGATATTTGAGCCCGGCTCGAATCCGTATTCCGCTCCGGTGTTTGAATTCGATGAGTCCGACCCCGGCCTTATCGCTCATCTGATCAGTCGCCGAGGGGCCAGTAGCTTTGAAGAAGGGTTTCAACAGTGGATAGAATTCGCAGCGACTGCCCCCGATTTATTTGCGGACGGGCTGCTAGATCTTGCGAGCGTAGATGGACTGACAGTGCAGGAGTATGCCTCTTACAACGCCCCCTACCCGTCGCGCATCTACTGGGCAGGTATTCGCGCTTTCCCCTCTATGCTAGCAGGTATAGGGCAGCAGAACGTACCAGCCTGGGAAGAGTTGGGTCGCTACGATCGGCCTTTCCTTTTTCTGGCTGGCGAGCGGGACCGGCACCTGGGGCGAGTGGGGAACCAGGATAAATGGATTGCGCATGTGCCTGGTGCTGCCGGTCAGGATCATCGACGCTACCCGACTGCCGGACACTTTATCCAGGAGGATGTGGGTACGGAACTGACGGCCCAGGTCGTTGACTTCATAGAAAAAAACCCGGCTCCACCCATGTAATTGTAGTGAAAGTAATCGCGATAAAATCGTGTCCGCGTATAATATGCGCAGTTACAACTGGTGTTTTCCACTACGCTACAGACCAGGCGTAACTGCGAGCATTTACGACCGCTATGAGGTGATAGCGGACATTACGCGCCCCAGGGCCGACTCAGGTCCTCCAATGTCCGCTTTCGCCTAATAGCGGGCCTTGCGTTATATTGATTTGAACCTCCGCTCCCGACCCCTATAATGGGAATCGTTGCATCGTTGCATCGATGTTCGGCTAGGATGGGCATTCAAGGGTGCACCGCACGGCTACTTTCCTTAACGAACAACAAAGGTTGGAACCAATCATGTTACTAGCTCGGCTCAAGCTCACTGCTTCAGGTATTATGCTCATAGCACTGCTGTCGGGCTGCAAGATTCAAATTCAAGTTCCCGACAACGGCCGGGTTACCACAATATCGGGAAACTATGCGTGTGAGGCATTACAGACCTGTGAAATTGACGTTGCCGACTTGCTGTTCAATGAGACATTCATCGCTGAGCCAGCAGAAGGATTTCAATTCAAGGGCTGGCGCCCGGAAACTGGTTATCTGTGTGGCAACCTGACCAGCTCCTGCCCGATTATTACATCAGGCTTCGAGGGCAACGACGCACTCATGGACTTTCTGCTTTCCGATGAGGTCTTTTATCTGGCGCCTGTATTTAACGTATGCGGTGAGCCATGTACTCTGGCCCAGTCCCTGTCGAGCGATCACACGCCCGCAAACCAAACCTTGCTGCACTCGTTAATTGAGAATGAACTCGGCAGTGAGCCGTTCTACCTGGTGGAATACTGGCATATCGATCAGGACAATCCGCAGACAGATATAATGCTTGCTCAATATGACGACGTCCTGGCAGGTCAGCTGGTGTTGGTTGGCGCACGTATAGCCGTTGAAAACGCCGTGTTTAAGCAACCCAATATGCATGAAGGGCGTGAATGGAGCCGGGTACGGGTGATTGCTTACCCAAGCCCTCAGGCTTTTCTCGCTGTCATTCAAGCTCCCTCCTACCAACAGGCCGTTCAATTAAAACATCAGGCCACGCTAGCGGTGCAGAGCCTCTGGGTTAAAGCGATCTTCGCTAACCCCACGATTGACCCCTTTCCCGAGCGGCAAGAAATCTACAATTCGAATCTCCTTACAAGGCGAGAAATGGCCCTCTACCCCGATGGCACAAGTCACGGTTTGTCCGGTGCCGAAGCCCAACAACTGTATAACGACGTAGTGGGTGAAATATTTGCGGAGAGTGGTGCCTATCCAGTCTTTCAAGGCTCTGTGGAACACCTGGTGCTAGGTACTGAGGATGGATGGGAGATATATAATCTGGTGTATTACCCCAGCGTGCAGGACCTGGTCGCCATGTCTACCGATCCACGATGGCAGGCGGCACACCCCAATAAAGGCGCGGGTCTATTGCAAAATAGTGTGATGATGACTACACCTTTGATAGATCCGAAATTTCCGTGACTGGGCATTACTAGGTTAGGTAGTCGCACTTGCCAGAATCAGCACAGTTCACTACTGGGTCAGAGATAGTGAATGGGTCCGCTTTGAGGTGAAAGCGGACATTAGGTAAACAGCTAGATACTGAATGTCAGAGCAATTGGTAAGCCACGCAAAGGGCAATCCTGCTACCGCCTACCGTTACTTTTGCGTTAATAAAATCCGGGTGTATAAACAGAGGTATATCGCTACACTTATAATTACTTATTTCATGTCTATCAATGGATTAACTATGATCGTCAGTTGAGGCCGCCTCCCCCAACTCAACGTCCGCTGGTGTGAGATATTTGAGTAAAACTTTCACCCGCGCACAAAAAATGCCGAACCGGCGATTTTGTGCGGGACATCTCATAACCTTCTGGCGGCAGCAACACCCGCTGCTGAGCCGAACCCCACAAGCGCACACCAGACCCGCCCCAACGGACCTGCAGGGCCAGCAACGCTGCGGCTGGCAGCATCGTCGCGATGTGCTGCCTCGTCGTCCATAAAACTACGTAACTTGAGCTCCAGTCCCTCTTGCCCGACTTCCCGCAATTGAGGCAGTTGCTCGCGATAATGGGCGACGACAAAGGTTTCAACGGCTTCGATGGTAAGGAAAACACCGCGCCTGCCGCCAAGCAGGGACAGCGCTCCTAGCAGCCAACCGGCCAACTTCCATAGTGGTATCAGACGACTTTTTAGCGACGCTGGTAACCACTGCTCGAAAAAAGCAAGATGACGCTGCTCGGTAGCCAGATGCTCAGTCGCAAACTCCCTTAAGGCGCTGTCACGTGTACAGCTCAGGATACCCCAGTAGATGAACACCGCCCCGGTCTCACCCGCATGATCTGAGCGCAGGTCTCTTTGCACGGCAGTAGGTAACGCCCCAGGGGACGCTATATACGCCGCCATAGACGCCGCCATTGAAGGCCCGGTGACATCCGTTTGTTCTGTGCGCTGGGCCGCGCCGTCTATGAGTAAAGTTCGCATTTTATCCCCTCATACTGGTTTACTCATATGGGCTACCGCCAGATCATCAAGCGCTGCTCGCAAACCTGTCATAAGCTGTACACAGCAGCCTACTACCCTGCCCGATCCGGTAAGCGTGATGTACCCCGTGTCACGCCGCTAATCTGCGCACTCTGAGGCACGACGTAAACTGTTATCGTTCTGGAGGGCTTTTTTGTATCAGCAATTTCCCTAATAATCATGCCACTATGACCCTCGACGACATCAGCGACACCCTCCTTGATGAGGCCAGCTCCCCCACGCACCTGCGTGAAGCCCTGGATGCCTTCGCCCGGCTTTGTAGTAACGTCACCGGTGTAGTACCGGACCGCAGCTTTGACGCTTGGGCCGACGATTCCCTGCTCAAGGATGGCGTAGCCATTAACCCGGAAGCTGCCGCTCACTGCGTAAAGGACTATCAGCGCAGCGTAGTCTTTATTCGCGCTGTCCATACGGCCATCAACACCGCCAGCGATCGCTTTGCAAACCAACCGATTGAAATCCTGTACGCCGGCTGCGGCCCCTTCGCCACACTGCTATTACCGCTACTAGGAAGGTTCCACGCCGGTGAGCTACAGGTACACCTGCTGGACATCCATCAGCGCTCGCTAGACAGCGTAGGCCAGCTCGTCGAGCATTTTGGTTTGCAGTCACACTACATTCACTTTGTGCAGGACGATGCCTGCCGTTATCAACATCCCGGCAGCCCCCATATCATTATCACTGAGACGATGCAGAAGTCTCTTGAGCAAGAACCTCAATTCGCGGTCACCGCTAACCTCGCACCCCAGTTACACGGCGAAGGAATATTCATTCCCCAGAAAATCGAAGTTGAGTTGTGCCTTGCCCATCTGGACGCTGAGACAGCTGCGTTTAAACGCGGTGATGCGCCAGACCTTGTCGCGTTGGAAGAGGCTGGCGGGCGCTATCCGATCGCTACTGTTTTCAGCCTGATACCAGATCAGGCCGCAGCACTTGAACAGCGCGCATGCCAAAGCAGCAGCACTGGCATGATTGAGCTGAACCCGGTGAATGTCACTATCCCATCAGTAGCCCATCTGAACAATTTCGATGCGCTGCTGTTTACCCGCGTTCAGGCGTTTGAGCAGCATCAGTTACTGGATTACGAATCGGAAATAACCCTGCCGCTGCGCTGCACTGAAATGGCGCCATTGAAGCCTGGGGATCACTATAGGATCAGCTTTCAACTCGGAAATTATCCAAAGTTTTGTGTGACACGATTATGTGATGGGTGAGCGCTTGCCTCCAATGAACAGAATAAGAATGCATAGGGCACCCCCAATGCTGGAGGCTCCAACCCCATTTGAATCACCCCGGGCAAAAGCCGTAACACCCTAACCCCATGTAGGTACAACACATCCAGAGCGCTTGATCTATCCTGATAGCGACCCACTAAACAAACCTGACAGGACACTGACATGAGCCGTATCGTCACCTTCGCCGCTACGCAATTAGCTATGAGTTGGGATATTGAAGCCAACATGCTAAAGGCCGAAAAGGCCGTGCGCGACGCTCATGCCGCCGGCGCCCAGGTAATCCTGCTGCAGGAATTTTTCGAAGTCCCCTACTTTTGCAAAACCCAGCAATACAAGTACCTAGACCTGGCTAAACCCCTCTTGAGTAATCCATTAATTCAACGTTTCGCCAAAGTAGCGGCCGAGCTTGAGGTGGTGCTGCCCATCAGTTACTTCGAACGAGACACTAATACCTTCTTCAACTCACTGGTTATGATAGACGCTGATGGCGTTGTTCTGGGTAATTACCGCAAGTCCCATATTCCTGATGGTCCGGGGTACTGCGAGAAGTTCTACTTCACTCCGGGGGACACTGGCTTCAAGGTCTGGCAAACCCGCTACGGAACTTTCGGCGCAGGCATCTGCTGGGACCAGTGGTTTCCGGAAACAGCCCGCTGCTGCGCGCTGCTGGGTGCCGAGGCCATGTTCTATCCCACCGCTATCGGTTCAGAACCGCAAGATGCCAGCCTCGACTCCAGCGGTCATTGGCAACGGGTCATGCAGGGACATTCGGCCGCCAACTTGCTGCCGGTCATTGCGTCCAACCGCGTCGGCGTGGAAGAGGACGACGGCATTAGCACCACTTTTTATGGCTCCTCGTTTATCACTGATCATACTGGAGAAAAAATCGCCGAAGCTGGACGTGACGAAGAGACAATCCTGGTGGCGTCCATCGACCTCGATGAATGTGCCAACTATCGTCGAAGCTGGGGTCTCTTCAGAGATCGGCGCCCCAAGCTGTATGGACCCATCGGAAAAACCGCGCTCGGTGCCGATGCCGATGCCGAGTAACAGCATTGCCTGAGCCTATATCGCGCAGCCTATGACCTGCCCATTCCCGGCGTTGCTTTTAAACATCAGAGCACATTATTCATTCAACGTTGAGGCAATCGCAGCGCCCAATTCTTGTGTGGTAGCTGAGCCACCCATATCACGGGTCAGGTACTTGTTCTCGCGCAGCACCGTTTCAATAGCCGTCATGATCCGATCGTGACAATCCTCATGGCCAAGATGCTGCAACATCATGGCACCCGACCAGATCATACCTACAGGATTGGCAATACCCTGTCCGGCTATGTCCGGGGCAGAGCCATGGACTGGCTCAAACATGGACGGAAAAAAACCCTCAGGATTGATGTTCGCGGACGGCGCAATGGCGATGGTGCCCGTGCAGGCCGGACCGAGATCTGAGAGAATGTCGCCAAATAGATTACTGCCCACAACCACATCATAATGTTCGGGCATACGAACGAAATTCGCGGTCAGGATATCGATATGGTACTGGTCCGTTTTGATGCCGGGATACTGCTCGGCCATCAGCGCAAAACGCTTGTCCCAATAGGGCATGCTGTGGATGATACCGTTCGACTTGGTCGCCGAACTCACCCGTGTGCGCCCCTGGCTTTTGGCCAGTTCAAAAGCATAGCGCAGCACCCTATCAACACCCTTGCGGGTAAAGACACTCTGCTGAATAACCACCTCGTCCTCGGTGCCTTCGTACTGAATGCCACCGATCGCCGAGTACTCACCCTCCACGTTTTCCCTGACCACCATAAAATCGATGTCACCGGGCTTCTTGCCCGCCAACGGACAGGGGACACCGTCAAACAATCGTACCGGGCGCAGATTAATGTACTGGTTAAATTCGCGGCGAATCGGAATTAACAAACCCCACAGCGATACATGGTCGGGTACGCCGGGAAAGCCAACCGCCCCAAGATAAACGGCATCAAACTCACGCAAAATATCGATGCCGTCCTCGGGCATCATGCTGCCATGCTTGGCGAAGTACTCGCAGGACCAGTCAAAGTGAGTCCAGTTAAAACTGATATCGGAGAGGACGCCGGCTGCCTCGAGCACGCGAATGCCCTCGGGCATTACTTCATTACCGATACCGTCACCGGGTATAACAGCAATATTCAGGGCTTCTTCCATTAACTGATCCTCTGCCTAACCATGAATCGGTTGGCTGTAAATGCCGCGCATCGCTTCCATTGTCGCCTCCGACAGAGTCGGATGTGCGTGCACCATGGTTGCAATATCCTCGGGCAAAAGTTCCGCCGACTTGGCCAGCAGGATCTCATGGATTAACTCGGTCGCATTATGGCCGACAACATGCGCGCCAATAATCTCGTCTGTCTTTGCATCACAGATAACTTTTACAAGGCCCTCTGGTTTTTCAATAGCAATCGACTTGCCGGCACCGTAGTAGGGGAAGCTAAACGTTTTAAAGGCATCCCCTGCACGCTCTGCCGACTGTTCGCGCAAGCCAAACCCGGCGACCTGTGGCTCACAATAAATGGCGGAGGGAACCAGCGCCGGATCAATCGCCTTACGGCCAGTTTTTATACCTGCGATATGTTCTACCACCAGCTCACCCTCGGCTGAAGCCACGTGGGCCAGTGCCGGGGTGGTTGTTACATCGCCTATCGCATAAATACCCGGAGTGCTGGTTTGACCATAGTCTCCCACTGGAATGAAGCCGCGCTTATCCAAAGCAACGCCGACGGATTCAAGCCCAAGGGACTGCGTGTTGGGGCTGCGACCGAATACGACTAACGCACGTTCCGCCGACACCTCTGTGCTTTGCCCATCCGCAGATGTTAGCGACACGGTCACATGGTCACTGCAGCGCGACAAAGCAGAAGCGCGTGTGGACGTGTGCACAGCAATGCCAGATTTACTAAATGACTTTTCCAGCACCGCACAAACGTCGACATCCTCTGTTGGTAGTAAGTGATCCAGAGCCTCCACGAGGAACACCTTCACCCCGAAACTATTCATCACATAGGCAAACTCGCAACCGATTGCACCGGCGCCCAGTATGACCAGGCTCTCGGGCAGCGTCTCCAGCGCCAGAATGCCGGTGGAAGAGAGCACCCGATCCTCGTCAAACTCAAAACCGGGGACATGCATTGGTCGCGAACCGGTAGCAACAATAATTTTTTTGGCCTGCAGGCTTTGTTGTTCGTCTACCAATACTTCAGTTGCCGACACCAGTTTGGCTTCACCGATGAGGCACTCAACCTTGTTGCGCTTGAGCAAACCCGCAACACCGTTGGTAAGGGTTTTCACTACCTTGCGCGAACGTTGTTGCACCAGTGCATAGTTGAGTGTTTCGCGATCAATCGACACCCCCACCTCTGCCATGTGCTCAAGACTATTGAATGCATCGGCTTGGTGAATAAGGTTCTTAGAGGGTATGCAGCCCCAGTTAAGGCAAACGCCGCCCGGGGCAGCTTTTTCGACCACGGTAACAGACAGTCCCAACTGCGCCGCCCGCACTGCAGCAACATAGCCGCCCGGGCCAGCACCTATGATAAGAAGGTCGCGCCCACTCACCTGCAATACTCCGCTTGGATGCTCATGCCATCATTAACTCGGGATGCTCAAGACAATCGTGCAGTGCGCGCATAAAGCGTGCCGCTGGCTCGCCATCCATGACCCTGTGGTCAAAAGTGAACGACACTGGCATCAGGGTACGCACACACATTTCGCCGTCGACAACGACGGGGCGCTCGATCGGCGTAGACGGACCCACCAGCGCCGTATTCGGCGAATTCAATACCGGCGTTGATGTTAGCCCGGGCGGACCTACACCCGCAGTACTGGACAGGGTGATGGTTGCACCGCCGGTATCTTCGGCGGTGGCCTGGCCACTGCGCAGTCGTTCCACCATGGCTTTCATGGACAAGTCGAGTTCTGCCAGGCCCATATTTTCTATACCGTGCACCACGCCCACCATCAGGCCACTGTCGTACTCGCTAGCGCCAGGCACCGAGACAGCGATGCCCAA
Organism: Candidatus Seongchinamella marina; assembly: GCF_026262685.1. Classification (NCBI taxonomy): domain Bacteria; kingdom Pseudomonadati; phylum Pseudomonadota; class Gammaproteobacteria; order Cellvibrionales; family Halieaceae; genus Seongchinamella; species Candidatus Seongchinamella marina. Next base: position 155,214 of record NZ_SHNP01000001.1, on the reverse strand, counting down.
ATTGATAGAGCGATAGATCACAATTTCATCATTCTCAAGGCAGCTATTGGCTACAGGCACCTGTTTGATGGCATAAGCCATCGCCCTGGCAATCAAAGCATTCACCGATATACGTGTGCCCAACTCGGCTTCTCGTCGCACGTATTCCTGCCGGAAGGCCATCATGGCAGTAATATCTGATTCCCAATTGCCGCTCAGTTGCGCCGTTGACTGCAGGCTGGCAGTCATTCGATCGGCAATGGTTTTACGCATGCCGGTGAAGGGCATTCGCGCAATCACCGCATCGCCAATTTGCAGCGCCGCGATCAAGGGCAATACGTCGCGCTTGACGATGCGCCCACCCGGTCCGGAACCGATAACCGTATGCAGATCCAGGTTGGCATCACGCGCTAACCGTCGGGCAAGTGGCGACGCAATGACTCTGGCTGGGCTATTGGAAAGCTGTGGCGTTGAGCTCGCCGCCACCGGCGCTGCCTGTTCAGCACTGACAGCAGCGGGAGTATTTACCGAGGACTGCAACGTAGCCAGTTCCTCTTCGGTTTCTGCAAACTGTGCGATCAAAGTGTCACAGGGCACTGCCTCACCCTCGGCCACCAGAATATGAAAGTAACCCGCCTCCGGAGACTCCACATCGTAAGCGACTTTTTCGGTTTCTACCGTTGCCAAGTCCTGACCTTTCTCAACGTAGGCACCCTCTTCCACTAACCACTGGTTGATAACGCCCTCATTCATCGCCATGGCAAGTTTTGGCATAGTGTAGTCGATAGCCATCTGTTACCTCCTAGGCGCAAACCGCACGAACTGCGGCCTCAATTCGCTCCGGGTTGGGCGCTACATATTCTTCCATGTAACCGCCGGGCACTGGCATGTTTGGCAGCGTGACGCGCGTGACAGGGGCGTCGAGTAAATCAAAACCCTGCTCCATGACTCGCGCCGAGACGGTAGCGGCAAAGCCACCTGACTCCCAGTCTTCGTCCACAACCACCAGCCGATTGGTTTTTCCCAATGAGGTGAGAAGCGTGTCCATATCAAAAGGCACAAAGCTGCGCGGGTCGATCACTTCCACCGATAATTCACCTTCCAGTTTTTCAGCAACGGTAAGTGCGTGTTGCAGCTGCAGGGAATTGGCCAGCACGGTGACATCGCTACCCTCGCGCTTCACGTCTGCAACGCCCAGGGGCACCACATAGTCATCGCCAGGCTCAGGGACTTCGCCCTTGAGCATCATGATGCCCATATGCCAGGGAATCACGACCGGGTTATTATCACGTATGGCCGCCTTGAACATGCCCTTGGCGTCATAGGGTGTGGATGGCATCGCCACCTTAATCCCAGGGTGATGGGCAAACGTGCCATGAATACTCATCGCGTGATCATTGGCCAACCGTTGTCCGGTGCCTACCCCGGCAGTGATCACCAACGGCAGCGGATGCTGGCTGCCGTGCAAAAAATGGTACTGGCCGGTTGTTACCGAACACTCGGAAAACGTGACGTAAGAAAAGCCGCCAAACATAAAATCACACACCGGTCGCATGCCTTCCTGGGCGGCGCCAAACGCCACCCCATACATGCCCGACTCTGCAATCGGTGTATCGACGATACGCTCCGGCCCAAACTCTTCCACCAGACCTTTGGTGTGGGGGAATATCGCCCCGCGCACATCCTGCCCAACGACAAACACCGAATCATCACGGCGCATTTCTTCCTCGTAGGCTTCGCGGATGGCGTCAATAAGGGTAATTTCTCTCATGGCATCGTCTCCTTTAGTCCGCGAACACGCCGGCCATTAACTCTTCTACGGGCGGCCGTGCGATCGGGCTCTCGTCGGCAAACTGCTCAACGGCCTCAATCTCTGCCAGCGCTTCCTGCACAATCTGGTCGATCTCGTTCTGGGTGAGCAGGCTATCGCCCAATACACGCTCGGTAGCAATTCGGATAGGCTCGCGTTCACGCATCGCATGGTGCTCTTCTTCGCTGCGTTCTTCCCAACCCGACAAATCCGGTGTGCCAATATCGTGCTCGTTGAAGCGCAATGTCTTGGCTTCGATAAAGGTGGGACCACCACCGTTGCGAGCCCGCTCTATCGCCTGCAGGCTTGCCTCGGCCACGGCAAAGACATCCTGGCCATCAACAATGAGGGACGGCATACCAAAACCATCGGCGAGCGAGGCAATGTTTTCCTGCGGATGCATTTCCTGCGCGGTGGAAAAAATACTCATGCCGTTATTCTCACAGAAGAAAATAACCGGCAGCTGCCAGTTCTGTGACATCAACATGGCTTCGTGAGCGCGACCCTGACCGTAAGAGCCGTCACCGGAACAGTTCATGACCACCTGCCCCTGCGCGCGACGCTTGGCGGCAAAACCCCAACCCACTACCGGCGCAAAGTTGTAGCCGATGAAGCCCGACATCATGTACACCTTGTGCTCAGGGAAGCTGAAGTGAAAAGCTGAACGCCCCTTACAGCAGCCGGTCTCTTTGCCGGTGTGCTCGGCAAGGTAGTATTTGATATCAATACCCTTGCACAGCATATGGGTGATGCCGTGCCCGCGGTGATGCGGAGAGAGGTTATCGTCTTTTTTGAGGAAGGTGCTGGCGCCCACGCCCGGGGCAATTGCACCCTCGGCGGGATGGTAAAAACCGATCAACTTACCCTGCATCATCCGCCGATACATCATTTTGTTAAATTCATCAGCCCGCACCAGATTGCGATACAGAGCGATGATTTGTTCGTTGGTCAGCGCCATCGAGCTAAACTCCCGTGCGTACACTTTCGTACATCGTCCCTCCACCAGCAGTTGACAACAATGGGGACGGAGGCCTACCTTCTGTCATTTCCGGACAGCAGGATATCGTCATGCCCCGGCCTCAGCGCGAATACAACGTGTACGTCAGGCATACACTCGAAGTTTTGCGAAACCAGGGTGTAGATCCTTGCCCCCTATTGGCCCGCCTGGGGATCGATGAGGCAAGTCTGCAAGCCGACGAGGATCTGCTTAGCCGCGACGATTACAGCACGCTGGTTGACGAGATCACCCGGCACTACGACGTACCGGGCTTGGGTTTGCTCGATGGAAGTGGCGTTGAACTGCTCGACCACGGTCTGCTCGGCTACGCAATGTTTGCCAGTGCCAATCTTGGGAAAGCTATAGAAAGGCACAGTAAATACCAGGATGTTATCGGCGCTGTGCTGCACACCGCACTATTTGTGGAGGGCTCCGCCGCCAGCCTCAGGGTAATTAGTACTTCGCGCCCCGATATGGTCGACACCCCCTACAAGATGCAATACGAATTAGAGAAGCTGTTCACCCAGTGGGCAGAGCTTGGGCCTGCAATTGGCAAGGGTAAGCATTGGTTTGAGAGTGTTGAATTCAGCTACCCCGCACCCAGTCACCAGCGAATGTATCGCAACTTTCTGGGAGAGAAAGTCCTGTTTGACCGCGAACACAGCCAACTCAATTTCAGCGCAGAATTACTGAAGACGAGCCTGAATTTTGCCAATGAAGATGCCGCGCAACTGTGTGAGAGACAGTGTGCGGCCCTGCTCGATGACCTCAAGCAATCGGACGGGACCACGGGCGAAATTCGACGCATTCTTGCCAATGCCTCAGGTCGATACCCCGCCATCGAAGAAGTCGCAAAACTTCTTGCGATGGGAGAGCGTACTCTGAGACGAAGGCTCGCCAAAGAGGGTACAAGCTACAAGCAGGTCGTACTGGACTTTCGTATGGAGCTTGCAGCCGGTTATCTACTTGGGAACGAAATGTCGATACAGGAGATTGCGTATGTTACCGGCTACGCAGATCCGTCAAATTTCCATCGAACGTTCAGCCGTTATCACCAGATGACCCCTAAGGCCTACCGTGAGTTACAACTGCAACAGCGGTAGGGAGAAGCAACCGTACCGGCGATATCGCGCGGCAATGCAGGACCGAGCCTAGCCGGGGGTTCAGATTTTGCCGTCAGGCACCAGTTCGCCGCCTTCTGCGAATTCGCAAATCAAGCCAAGCTGCTCCTGTGAATCAAACATTTTGAAACGAGTGTTCTGTAGGTCGCCCCCGGCGAGTTCGGGAATACCGGCGGACAGGAAGTCTGCCGCTGTCGCGTCCAGGTCCTTACCTTCAAACATTACGTGATGAACACCGGGACCATGGTCACGTAAAAACTCCGCGTACACGCTGTCTGAATCCAACGGTTGGATCAACTCGAGCTCGACGTTGCCTAAACGTGTCCAGGCGATGAGCGCGCGCGCCTTGATCGGCCTACCCCGATTATGAAAGTGCTCCCCCTTTCCGTTACCGGAATCCACCTTGTTCACAAACCATTCCGTGACCGCCAGGAGACGCCGATAATGGGCGACGGTGGCCTCTACATCGGCAACCACCAGGCCTATCTGCACCACGCCGCACGCGGAATCAGGACTCATAGCGCCCACCGAAATTAGTCATCTAGCTGAATGTCTATCAATTCGACAGGTATCCCAGACGGGTTTGCAGTATCGATTTTGTACATACGTGCATCTTCTGTGTCTATCGTCGATGTAACTTGCCAGCCCAGAGGTTTCAAATGCGCCAGAGCCTTGTCCATATCAGGTACAAAGAAACCTATTTCGCTCAAATGGCCAATGGGTTGGCCGACGCCGGTATCGTAGCCTATGGCTTGGTCTTTCTCGAATTGCGACAACTCTAGATACATATTATGTTCGTCCAGCCACAGGACACGAAACTCCTTTTCCTCGCTGAAGGTCTCTCCACCTGGTCGCAGGAAACCTTCCAAACCAAAGGAATCACTCAACAGCTTTTCCGTAACATCCATATCCTCGACGCGAATACATATGTGATTAAAGATCATTCTATCTTCGCGCTTACTGCGCCGTGCCTGGGCAAGGTACTTGGTCATGAGGGCACTCATGCCCGCATCTTCGCTCATATCTTCTCCCCCCGAACCATGAGTTCTAATCTACAGATGACACCAGTGCCTGGAGTTGCCGAGACATACCCGAGTGCGGACAGTTTTCCTGTGGATACAGAAATATCTTTCCCGCCTGCTTTGAAAGCGCGGCTTCAAATGCCGTTGCCCCGTCAGACATATTATATTCGTGTGTAATCAGGTGGTCGGCCATGGCCTGTACCTCACGATTGAGCAGCATTTTTAATAGTCCCTCGCGATGTTTAACGTGGACGTCATGATTGCCAGACAGGTGAACGCCACGATTATGAATTTCGTTGAGAAGATGTATCGGTAAGGGATCGTTGTTCTCGACCAGAAAACCATATAGCCAGACATTGCCAAATCGGCGGACGGCCTGCAGCGCCTTGTGCTGGTAATAGGGATAGCCAGAAGCCTCGATGACATGGTCAGCCCCTTTCAGGTCGCCAGTTATCTCGTGAATCTGTGTCAACCATTGCGGGTCATCGGGATTGACGATGTAGTCCGCTCCCATATTCTTCGCCTGCTCCATCCTGAACGGGTTACGACCAAGAACGATAACCCTGGCTCCACGGTACTTTGCGTTGATGATAGAGCCAAAACCGATAAACCCAACACCGGCCACTACGACCCAATCGTCTTTGCGCACATTCATCTCTTCAATGCCGGTATACGTGCAGCCGAGCGAGCAATTCGCCAGCGCGGCGTAACGAAAAGGTAGCTCTTCGGGTATTTTCTGGATCATGTAGTCAGGGGCAATGCGGTACTGGACGAACCCGAACCCTCCTGATTCACTGCCACAATCATTCTCAATACTCTTGAGACCACCAGGCACATCGATGGGGTTACTTACCCCAATACTCTCTAGCGCTTCGAGTTCGGACCCGGGAGCCTGCGTGCCTGCATTGGCGAATAACTCATAGGGTATTGCCATACAATGCGTTGGGCTAAGGCCCCGTTTGCAGACAAAGCATTCCTGGCAGGGATTGCCCTGGTAAATAATAACCCGGTCTCCCTCGCGAAACCTGGAGCCCGCTGCTACCTCACAAATAGTCCCAACACCCTCGTGCCCCTGATGCCCTTCATCTGAATGCCATTCCATCGTGTGATCGTTATAGACCTGGTGCTCGATACAAACCGGCGCAATCTCCACCTTGATCAGCGAGTATCCCGGCTTAATGCGTGGATACGGCAAGCTTTGCAGGGCTACCTTTTTAGGCTCAGGTATGGTCAGAACTATATTTTGCTTTTCTTGCATCATTTTTACCCCTCTTACTCACCTGCTAAGGCGGCAAACAATGGCAGCCCGAATCCGGCACTCATTCCGCCGTCAACACAAATCTCCTGCCCGGTGATAAATGTCGATGCATCGCTAGCCAGGAAATTGTAAATCCCCGTGACCTCATCCTGTCGGCCCATGCGGCCGAAAGCTGTCAATGTCCCCAGAAAGCGAGCCTCATCTCCACCGTCATCGGCCACCATCATCCCCGTGTCCGCAATCAGGGCGGGGCACACGGTGTTAACTCGAATATTGCGGGGCGCATTTTCGATAGCACTCGTGCGGGCAAGGTATGCGCCCCCTGCTTTGCTGGCGGCGTAGGCGCCGGTTCCTGCGTGCGTCAGCCCCGAGCCCGCAACAGACCCCGTATAGATCACCGATGCCCCGTCGCTCAGATGCGCGGGTGCATGCTTGAGCACATAGAAGGCACCTTTGAGATTCAGATCGATGGTCTGGTCCATTTCGCTGGAGGACAGGTCTTCGATACTGCCCTCATCGAATGCGCAACCGGCATTAATGATCAGGATATTCAACTTACCAAGCGAGGCCTCGGCCTGCGCGAGACATGCCACAATATCCGCTTCCACCGACGCATCGCAGGCCATAAAACTAGCCCCGATTTCCTCAGCGATCTTTTCACCGGATTCTCTCCGACCAGTGATCATCGCACTGGCACCGTTATTCACGAAATTAATCGCGACCGCCAGGCCTATGCCCGACGTAGCGCCAATTATAAGTGCAGATTTTCCGTCAAGAGAGTGCATGCAGGGTTCCTCAACCGACTTTGTCGCAACCAGCGCATCTGTTAATCCCCTTCGTTGTTCTCTTACAAATCAGGGGGCTGGTCGAACGGCTTGCTGTTTATTGTGTGCTGATTTTGATTTCATTGTAGGTAGACAACCAAGGTATACGAATGATATATCTGACCTAAGGCATGATATTTAATGCCGCCCTCTGTGAGGGGCCGGAAAAGCCTTACCGCTGTCCGATAAGGCCATTGCGGGTCTCTTCCATGCTCCTATTATTAGGGGACATCCGCAAGAACAAAGGCTCTAATGATGAAAACAGCTGTGGAACTCGATTACACCCTGCATCACCTGTGCATTTACGACGATAAACCACGGGACAATATGTTCCCCTATCTGCGCTGGCATCACGGCATCACCAATTACTTTTCCGGGGCGGTTTTCCACGTTACCGGCGAGGGGCATTCCGACTACACCTTCCTGGGCTGCGGCGGTCGTGCTTACCAGATCCAGATTGAAGCCCCACCCTTCCAGTTCGAGTACGAGCGCAACTGGTGGCGTGACCACGGCCATGGCTACAACCACATCTGCTGGCTCACCAGCGACGCCCGGGCCTCCATGGACCAACTGCTGGCCAACGGCGCCACCGAGGTGATGCCCTTCGAAGAATTCCCCACCTACGACGGCTTCGTGGTGCACGACCCAGAGGGGCGCTGGATAGAGATCATGGAATACACCGACGAAACCTTTCGTGTACAGGAGTTCACCCATGCGCCCTCCGGCGAGTGCGGCCTGGAAGTTGTCGGTAATGCAGAGGTGTGCCAAGACCTGGATGCCATGGTACGGTGGTATCAGCAGATCATGGACATGCGGGTACTGGAAGAATTTCGCGATGGCGACCAGGGCATGGTGGTGATGGTCGACAAAGACTACGACCCGGTGGAGCGCCGCAGCCTGTTCATCCTGCAAAGTGCCCGCCATGACTTTGAGAAAGAACATATGGCCAAGCACGGGCCGTATATTTCATCGATTATCTACCAGGCCAAAGACGTTATGCGGGCCTGGGAAGATGCACTGTGGGCCGGCATGGAAGCACTGCAGGAGCCCGCGATTGATCCGCTCACTAGCCTGCTCACCGCGCATTTGCGCGAACCCTGTGGCGGCAATGGCATCATGCTCACCGAACACTATGCGCCGGCGGTGACTCAGGCAGAGGCCGCGTGAGCGCCAAATGATTCTTGCCTTCGCCCATGCTGGTCTGGTGGTTCGTGATATCGAACGGGCGAGAGTGTTTTACGAAGAGGCCTTTGGCTTCTCGGTATTAAGCGAAGAGCAATGGCAGGATAACCCGGTGGTCGACCAGGCCATTGGGTCTTCCAACTCCGCTGCCAAAACCTACATGATGGCCGGGCACAACTGTTACCTGGAGTTGTTTGAATATACCGCGCCCGACTCAAACGCCCCAGAGCCCACCGCTCTTGGCCCGCATGACACCGGCATCCGCCATCTCGCCTTTTACGTTGACGACTGTCGCGCCGAATTTGAACGCTGCCTGGGATTAGGTGCTACAGAACTGGGCACACCACCAGCGCGCGAGACCGGGCTAAATGCGGTGTACCTGCGCGACCCCTGCGGCAACATTATCGAGTTGTGCGAAATACCCACGCCGGAAGAAAACCCCACCAGACTGCCCGGCATCTCGGCACTGAATACCGGAGACTGACATGTTCAACCTCAAGAACAAAAAAGCCTACATCACCGGCGGCTCGGGTGGCATAGGCCGCGCCGTCGCTGAGTTGATGATCGCCAATGGCGCACAGGTTGCCATCGCCGACATCAACGACCCCTCCACTGTGGCGGCAGAAATCGGCGCCATACCCCTGCAATGCGATGTGGCTGACGAGAGCAACGTGCAGCGATCGCTGGCTGACGCCGAAAAGGCGCTGGGCAAGCTGGATATCGTGGTACTCAACGCCGGCATCGGTGACGTGGGGCCAGAGATTGGCGAACTGGACCAGTCACTGCTGGAGCGCGTGACCCGCATCAACTACTGGGGCGTGCTGTACGGGATGAAGCATGCGCCGACGGTAATGGCCGATGGCGGCTCGATCATCTGCACCTCGTCGATGGCGGCATTTATCAACTTGCCCGGCGGTGCGGCCTATTCTGCAAGCAAGCGCGCCATTATCAGTCTCGCTGAAATGGCGGCTCTGGAACTGGGCCACCGCAATATTCGCGTCAACTGTGTGTGCCCGGGCTACACCGATACCGCGATGGGCAGTGGCGACGAAGGCCGCAAGATCTGCGAGGCGTTTACCGCGCTGGGCCGGGTTGCCAACGTGGATGACATCAGCGGCGTATTCCTGTTTCTAGCCTCTGACGCCAGCCGCTACATGACCGGACAGGCGCTTAAAGTGGATGGCGGTTGGGTCTGTGGCCCTACCACCAACTTACTGGAAATGGTTACCGGTGCGGCACACAGTCCAAGCTAAGGCGGCCAACTACGCATGAATAATGCCCTGAACTCAGATTTTGGCCGCGAGGCAGAAAAGAGCGCCATTGTGGCGAACTGGCTACACCGATTGCAGGAATGCCTACCTGGCGAACTGCAACAGCATTACGCCGCGGGCCTACGTTACGCCGGTTTACCCGCCAACGCTCTGGATAGTCCGCAGATACTAAGCCAGACACACCTGGACGCCACCCTGCTTAAAATTCGCCAGAACGTACCAGACATCACCCTGCACTTGTTTTCGCGAGCCGAGATTACCGACCTCGGGCTGGTGGGCTATGCGGCCATTAACAGTGGCTCGGTGGGCAGTGCTTTAAACGTGATGTTCCAGTATCACAGCCTGACTTCTGACCGTTACCAGGATACGCTAGAAGTCGAGGGCGATATCGCGCGCATCATCCCGGTACCCTTACCCGGCTACGCCGATGACCTGCAGAATATTATTGAGGACAGCTTCAGCGGCAACTGGCGCGCCCTACAATTGTTGCTGGGCCCCGATGCTGACACAGGCAGCATTACCCTGAGCCTTGCCCACGCTCAACCGGATTACGCCGACACCTACTATCAGCTCTTCGGGCCCAACTGCCACTTCGACCGTCCCATCTCCGAGTTCACCTTCCCCAGCGCCTGGTTGAAGCACCCGGTCTATCACGGCAGTGGCGCACTGTCGCAGGTGTATGCCGGCATGTGCGAGCGTGTACTGGGGCCAGGCGATGGTAACTCTGACACGGCGCAGATTGTGCGGCGACTGTTGCTCACTCGCTCTGGCCGGCACATGCCCAGGCTGGAAGAAGCCGCGGTGCAGTTGCGGATGTCACCTGGGCAATTGCGCAAGCGCCTGTACCGCGCCGGCACCACTTATAAAAAGCTGGTGCTGGAAATTCGCATGGAGTTGGCCCAGCGTTACCTGCGCGATACCACGCTGTCGGTGCAGGAAATTGCCTATTTGCTGGATTACGCCACCCCCGCCCCCTTCAGCCGGGCTTTCAAGCTGCATTGCGGCAATGCGCCGGACCATTTTCGGACGCAGATGCAAGCCAATGTCTCACAAATGTAACTTACAGGGTCAGAAATATCATTATCCATTACTGACGTTGGCCCTACACTACGTCACTAAATGTGGGTAAAGCCGAACCAACCACATGTGTGTTTTCATCACCCACTAATAAAGCCATAAAGCTATCAGGGGAAAATCATGCGTAAAACCTCACTCGCCGCCGCTATTAGTCTCGCCGTAACAACCGCAGCCAGCAGCTCATATGCCGACTCGATTATCGAAGAGGTAATCGTTACCGCGCAGAAGCGTGAACAGGCCATCACTGACGTGGCATTGTCTGTCACTGCCGTCAGCGGAGAAGTCGCTCGCACTATGGGCATTGAAGACACCCGCGACGTGGCCATGCTGGCCACCAACGTGGACATCAAAGGTGCCGGCCTGGCCGACGCCAACCCGGCGATCACCGTGCGCGGTATCGGCATGAACAACTTTAACGCCAATAACAACCCGTCTGTCGGTGTCTATCTCGATGAGGTTTTTCTGGCCTCCCCCGCCATGATCAACCTGTCTATGCTGGACGTGGGCCGCATTGAGGTGCTGAAGGGACCTCAGGGCACACTCTACGGCCGGAATGCCACCGGCGGCGCACTGAACATTATCAGCGCCAAGCCCACACAAGACCTTGAAGGCTTCGCCTCGCTGACATTGGGCGACTACGACACGGCCAAGTTTGAAGGTGCCGTTAGTGGCGGCCTGACCGACAGCCTGTCTGGCCGGGTCAGTATTTTGTGGGACTCGCAGGGCGAGAGCTACCACGAGTACTTCAAAGACAGCGGCGGCAAGGACGACTTTGGCGACTCTGACACCAGCGCCATCCGCGCGCAGTTGGCGGGTGATCACGACCAGCTGACCTGGAACCTGTCGGCCAGCTACCTCGACCAGGACGTGGTCAACAGCCCATTCACCTCGCTGGGCGGTTATTGGAACTCCCCAGACGAAGTGTTCGTGACACCCTGCCAGGGCAACTTCGCAAATTGCGTCAACACACTTGGCCTGGATGTGTCCGACCGTGATGGCGACCCGTTCACCCATGTCTTCCAGAACTCACGCGTGGATGAGATGCGTATCGAATCTGACGTAAGCTCACTGAATCTGAAAGTCGGTTACGACTTTGGCGGCATGTCACTCACCTCGATCACCGGTTGGGTGCAGCAGGACAGGGACTTTGGTGAGAACATCTGGTCATCCCCGCTGGAAGCCTTCGCGGTACTGCATGAAGAAGAGATGGAGCAGTTCTCGCAGGAATTGCGCCTGGCTGGCGGTGAAGACATTCGCTGGATGGTAGGCGGCCTGTACTGGAACGACACCTTTGAGTCTGACAACGTGGCCAACTCAGCGGATATCCTCGGCCTACTGGCTGGCGTCAATCCAGTGTTCTGGAATAACGATCAGGAAACCGATGCCTACGCACTGTTCGCCAGCGTCGACTGGGACCTGGGTGACCGCTGGATGTTGACCACCGGCATTCGCTACTCGGATGAAGAGACCGACTTTGTAGGTGGTACAGACGGCACTATCGCCGACTCTGCCGCCTTTGACGGCTTTGTTGGCGAGGAACTGGGGCTGCCGAATGGCATTACCATTCCTTTCACCTTCACCGACGACAGCATTGCGGACGATAACGTCTCCTACCGCGTGGCATTGGAGTTCAGGCCAACTGACGACTGGCTGACTTATGGTTCTGTTACCACCGGCTTCAAATCTGGCGGTTTCTTTGGTGACTTTACCTTCGACAACTTCGAACTGCTGCCTTTCGACTCAGAAGAAGTCACGGCGTATGAGCTTGGCTCAAAGTCTACCCACGCCGACGGACGCGTGCAGCTGAACGCGGCGGTTTTCTTCTACGAGTATGAAGACATCCAGACCTTTGTACCCTCGGCTATCGGCTTCCGTCTGACCAACCTCGAAGAGGCCGACATCTACGGGGCCGAGATCGAGTTGCTAGCATCACCAACGGATGGTCTGGATATTCGCCTAGGCGCCAGCTATCTGGACACCGAGGTGAGCAGCAGGGTTCCCGGTTTTGACGGCAACGAACTGCCCAACTCACCCGAGATGCAGTTCACCTACACGCTGCGCTACGAGCTACCTCTGGGCGACACCCTCGCCATGGCGTTGCAGGCTGACGGCAAATACTCCGATGAGGCCTACCGTGAATCCTCCAACAACCCCTGGCTGGTGACAGACTCTTACGGTGTACTCAATCTACGGGGGTCGCTGCTGAGCACCGACGGCAACTGGGAAGTGGCGGTGTGGGGCCGCAACATTACCGATGAGGAATACGAACAGGAGCGTTTTGCGTCGGATATCATTGGCCAGGTTGTTGCCCTGCAAGGCAATCCGCGCACCTATGGGGTCACCCTGAACTACTCGTTCTAGGCGCGCTGCTGACACACAAAACCGCCGTCCTGTGGATGGCGGCTTTTTTATTTGTGGCACACTACGCCTTCACGGCTGGAGATAAAAACTACAATGAGCGAAGCGCAGCACACCGAACCAGCCACCACCCGCAACGCGATTGTTGCGGCCATTATAATTTCGGCACTGGGGGCAATTTTTTACAATGTGCTGCCGCTTTACCTTGGCACTGCGCAAGACAGCAAGGCGTTGTCTAACAGCCAGCTGGGGTTGATCAGCACCGCGTTTTTTGTCGGCTATAACCTGGTCACCCTGTCGGCATTTTACTGGATTCGTGCCTTAAGCTGGCGACTGATCACCTTCCTGGCACTGCCCTTGGGGGGCGCCTGCCTTTACGCCAGCACCCTGACAGACAGTTATGCCTTGCTACTGGGTTTGACCACGTTGGCTGGCGGTGCCTTTGCCGTGGTATATGGCATTGGCACAACAATCATCAGCGACACCGATAACCCCGCGCGCTGGTACGGCCTGAAAATTGCCGCTGAGGCCGGGCTGGGCGCGGTATTACTGGTGATTTTGCCCGGTACGCTGGTGGCGCAATACGGCTTTGATGGAATGATCTGGGGGATCCTGATCACCCTGGCTGCGCTGAGCCCTGTGTTGTTAATCCTGCCTCGCTCAGGCCGCACGGTCACACAACCTTCCGCCGACCCGGTGGCCGGCATTACCAGCGATGGTGCCAACAGTGCTATCTGGTTTGCCTTGCTGGCAACCCTGGCCTTCTTCACTGGCACCTCGGCGGTGTGGGCCTTTATGGAACGGCTTGGCAATGCCTATGGCTTTGACGCCGAGGCCATCGGTACGCTGTTGGCATTGACCCTAATATTTGCAGCGTCCGGCTCACTGGCAGTGGCGGCTATCGGGCGCTTGTTCGGCAACTTTTACCCCTTCATTTTCTCGGTGGGCTCTATCTTTGCGTCGCTGGTGATCCTGAATATACCGGGAGACTTTACGCTGTTTGCAGCGGGCTGCTGCTTATTTTCGATTGGTTTTGGTGCCGGCCTACCGCTCATTGTGGCTGAGGTTGCGGAACTCGACCACGACGGACGCTACACTGTACTCAGTGTACCTGCAGTAGGATTGGGCGCGATGATCGGGCCAGCTATCGCCGGCTTTCTGTTCACTGAAAATACTGCCCAACCCGTGATCATCGCCACGGCTGCCGCCATGAGCGCTGCCGCTCTCTTCGCCGGCCTCGCTTACGTCGGCGGCAAACGGGCCGCAAGAAAGACTTAAGGCCGCTGGGTAATTTCGAAGTAATGCGTTAATGGATCGATATCGGCATCGAAAGGCACCAGGGAAATTGCCTCAAGAAACAGTGAGAACAATTCAGCCTGTGACGAAATATTTAGCTTGGTGTGAAATCGCTTATTGAACACCTTTACGGTGTCTACACTGATATCCAACAACTGCGCAATTCCTTTATTGGAGTGACCCTTTAATATCAGCTGAATCACTTCGCACTCGCGCTTGCTCAAGTGATCGCGACCAAAGTTCCGAAAGGCTTTATCCAGGGGGGCTGAGAAAGTAATTTCGCCTTCGCCTGCCGACTGCTGTTTTCGGCACAACGTTGCCAATACAGGGAGGGTAAGCTTTAACGTATCGATATTGGCAGCCGACACCGTTCCTTCATCGCGACGCCCCAACGACACCAGAATTGCGTGATCCTTATCCAGGTTTACTAACAGTGCACACTCGTCCTTAAGCCCCGTGTTGGAATAAAAGTTATGAGCATATTCGGTTTCAAAAAAGAAATCGGGAGCCACATCGACCAATGGATAGACACCGTCGGGGGCATTATCGACAAACAGCTGGTAAAAGGGATCCAGCAAGTAGGCGCCCTCAAACCAGGGCGGCATCGTCTGTTTGGCAAATTCCTCTGGCACGTCGTCATAGAGATGAACGGGGCGATGTTCGCTGCTAAACCACACGATCAAGACGCTGTCATAACCGCTGAGATATTCACACCCGCGAGAGAAGTTTTGATAAAACTCCTCTTGGGCAAGACTGTTAATGATGTTTGCCAGCAAGCCCTGCCAATGGGCACTGGCAAGTTCCGCCTGAGACAACGGGAATACCTCGCTTAGGTGTAGAGTTACTGTACCCACTCGGGGTGATGGCCGTCAATCTGCAGCGACAATAGGCTATATTGCATCATGGGATAAATGATTCTATTCCCCAACAACCAGCGAGGGAGCGATCCGTGAGCGATTTTCACACACTGCCCGACAGCGGCCAAAGCAGCGACACCGTACTTGCCAAGGTACGCGAGTTGCGTGCCGCCATGACACCCAGTGAACGCGGCAAACTCAGCAGCACCGCCTTTCAGGGTCGTGACGAGATGGGCAAACTGGTGTACGAATCATTCATGGAGTTCCTGGGCTGGAATGGCCTGTTTACGTTTCAGGAACCTGCCGCGGCACAGATGGAGAATGACGTACTCGATATCTGTATCGATCTGGCCGGGGGTGGTGAGCAAGGGCGCGCCAACTTCACCTCTGGCGGCACGGAAAGTAATTTTTGCGGCCTGCATGCTATGCGAGCATGGGCTAGAAAGCACAGACCCGAGATCACCGAGCCCGAAATTGTGGCGCCCTACTCCACCCACTCAACGGTTCACAAAACCGCTCGATACCTGGACCTTAAGGTCGTTACCATCGATCAAAAACCTGACCTGACAGCCGACATCGAGGCTTTGGCGGCAACAATCGGCCCCAACACTATCGGCATAGTGGCCTCGGCTCCTAACTGGCCTTACGGCCATGTAGACCCCATCACCGAGATGGGTGAACTGGCGATTGCCAAAAATCTGTGGCTGCACGTGGATGCCTGTGTTGGCGCCTACATTTTGCCTTTCATGCGCGAACTTGGTGAAGACAT
Source organism: Candidatus Seongchinamella marina (assembly GCF_026262685.1). NCBI lineage: Bacteria > Pseudomonadati > Pseudomonadota > Gammaproteobacteria > Cellvibrionales > Halieaceae > Seongchinamella > Candidatus Seongchinamella marina. The sequence goes on along the minus strand of NZ_SHNP01000001.1, from coordinate 139,393 downwards.
TCCACCCTATGACCTGTCGGTGCCAGGCGTAAGGTCTATGTCAGCTGACCTTCACAAGTACGGCTATGCTCCCAAGCCCTGCTCGACGGTGCTGTGGCGTTCCCAGGAAGAGCAGAGCTATCACTACATGCCAATTACCGAGTGGGCGTGTGGGCTGTACCTGTCACAAAGCTTTATCGGCAGCAGGCCCATGGGCCCCGTCGCCGGGATATGGGCCCTGATGCATCATTGGGGCAGAGACGGCTATCTGGAAAATGCCCGCAACCTGCTGCATGTAAAAAGTACAATCAGCGCCGCCTGCGAACGCATCGAAGGCCTGCGCACCTGGCCTACCCACGGGCCGCTGATGATGATTGCCTCCGACGGCTTTAATATCCAATTGGTAGTGGGTGGCATGGAGGCAAAAGGCTGGCGTTTGTTGGGTGTTAATAATCCGCCAGCGATTCACCTGACCATAGATGTGATGGAAGCAGTAGACCTGCAACGTTTTGTTGATGACCTGGACGATGTATGCCAGCGCATACGCAGTGGCGAACTGAAAGAGGAAGGCCTGCTCAGCTATGGCGGCGTTGGTGCGGAAGAAGATGCACCCAAGTGGCTGCTAAGTGCGGTTGAGATTATGGAGAAACAAGCTGGTGGCTAATTTGCTGCAAGATAAAGTCGCACTTGTTACCGGCGCCGGACACCCCCGCGGCATTGGCCGGGCGATTCTCAATGCCTTGATCGCCGAAGGTGCGACCGTGATTGGCTGCGACTTGCTAGGCGCCGAGGGCTTGTCGGATATTGACGGCCTAGCCTGCGACGTGACCGACAAGACCATGGTAAAAGCCATGGTGGAAACCATGATTTCACGCCACGGGCAGCTGGACATTGTGGTCAACAATGCCGGCGTTGGCCTTGGCTCGGCAGACTTTCTGGAGCTTACCGACACCGATTGGGATGTGAGCCTGGCAGTGAACCTGCGCGGCATGGTGAACGTGTGCGAGGCCGTCATTCCGCACATGCAAGCCCGCGGTGGCAGCATCATCAACGTGGCCTCACTGGCAGGCACCGGTGCACTACCCGCAATTCCGGCCTGTTACACCGCCAGTAAATTTGCCGCCGTAGGCCTGACCAAACAACTGGCACTGCAGTATGCGCCGGATAACATTCGCGTGAATGCGCTTTGCCCGGGTTCAGTAATTACCCAAATGCATGAACAGACCATGGCGCTGATCGCAAAAGCCGAGGGTATTAACATGGCAGAAGCGCAGTCGCTGGAAGAAAGCCAAATCCCCTTGGGCCGTTCTGCGCAGCCAGAGGAAGTTGGCAAGGCGGCGGTGTATTTCGCCAGCGAGCTGTCGGGATACGTCACCGGCACAACGCTGCCCGTTGCCGGCGGCATGGCGCCAGGACTGTAAAGAGGATTCAGCAGATGGCCAAGCTCACCGAACAACAACTGGCAAAGTATCGGGCAATGGACCGACCCGCATTCGATTTTGCCGAGCCAGGGGTGACCGTGTTTTTTGAGCGCGCCGCCGAACAGGGTTACAACCTGGACACCACCGGGTTCCTGCAACACCCCGGTTTTTTCCAGGCGCCGCACCGACGATCCGGCGAAGGCGTGGACATTGCCATGGTTGGCAGCCCACTGGATTTAGGCGCCATCGGCTTGGCTGGGACACGGCATGGACCGCAAGCCGTGCGCGAATGGAGCCGCAACTACGGCCCCATCAATGACAGCACAGGGCAGATTCCCTTCGAGCAGTGCAGCGTAATTGATTTTGGCGACGTGGAATGGTCCGCAACCGATTTACAAACACGGCTGAATGACATCTACCAGGTGTTCGCGGCACTGGGCCAGGCCGGCTGCGCCACCCTCAACTGCGGTGGCGAACACACCACCACCTTTGGCTGCCTGAAAGGCTTGAGCGAGGCGCACGACGACAGCTTTGGGGTGATACACATCGACGCCCACTGCGACACCATGGCCAGTTGGGGTGGTGACGTGGTGAACGACGGCTCCATCTTCCGCCAGGCCGTGCTCAATGGCTTCATCGACCCGGAGCGCACCGTGCAAATTGGTATACGCGGCCGCTCCAATTTTCTGTGGGAGTTCTCTCACGACAGCGGCATGACGGTGATCACCGCCGATGAAGTGTTTGAAAAAGGCACCGCCTACGTGATCGACAAGGCCCGCGAGGTTGTAGGCAAAGACAAAACCTATTTCTCGCTGGACGTGGACGGGCTGGACAGCAACTACATGATGGGTACCACCGGCCCAGAACCTTTTGGGCTAAACCCCAGACAGGTGCGCGACATCATTCTGGGCGCGCGCGGGCTGAACATTATCGGTGCGGATATGGTGGAAATGAACCCCAACCGCGACAGCGACGGCAAGAGCGGCCATCTCGCCGCTGCCCTGTTCTTTGAACTGCTGTGTTTACTAGCGGATGTTAGAAGCGAACAGCAAAGCTGCGGTGCAACCCACTGGACTTAGCCACCGCTGGTGAGCTCCTGGCTGATCATATCCAATTGCACATTGGTGAAACCCAGCGACATTCCGCCGTCGACATTGATCACTTGCCCATTCATGTAACTGGCATCGTCTGAGGCCAGAAAATGAAACACCGCCGCAACTTCTTCCGGCTCGGCAATACGCTGCGCCGCAGTGGCGTTGTAACTCATCTTTTCAAACAGTTCGATATCGTCTTGCGCCAGCGGCGTGCGAATAAACGAGGGCGCAACAGCATTCACCCGAATCTTGCGGGGGGCCAGCTCAAGCGCTGACATTTGGGTGAGGTTGATCACCGCGGCCTTGGTGGCGGAGTAAGGGCCGGACCCGGGGAACATCAGCGTGGCGCCAAGCGACGCGGTATTGATAATAGCGCCGCCGTCGCGGATGTGTGCTGGCCCATGCTTAAGGCCGTGATAAACACCCAGTGTATTAATCTCCAACAACTTGCGCGTGAGCGCCTCGTCGCTGTCTTCTATGGTGACACCGTCGGCACCGTTGATACCGGCGTTGTTAATGAGAATATCGAGCTTGCCTTCCTGCTCACAGTTCTGCGCAAGGGCTGATAGCACCGCTGCGCTGTCGCTCACATCCAGGTGCACAAAGGTACCGCCCAGCTCTGTTGCCACAGCTTGCCCATCTTGCATATCGGCGATGACCACGCGGGCACCCGCCTCGGCAAAGCGCCGCGCCACGGCCAGACCAATGCCACTGGCACCACCGGTGATGAAGGCGCGCTTACCGCTTAAGTCAAAAAACATGGGCTGCTCCCTAAAAATAGCTATCAACGGTGCAAGAGGTACCGCCAATCAACTCGCACAGTTTGTTCATGCTGGCCTCGTTAATCGCGGGCAGCATCACCGGTAAGATGCGCTGGAAATGTTCGCCTTCAATCACGTCGCTGTAGATTTTCCAACTCATGGTGCCGGTACCGGCGCCCTCTTCCGTTACCTCAATGCAGGCCACGTAATCCTTGATGGGAAAGTCATCGCCCTTGGCCAGATAAACATAGCGATGCGGTGGATCCCAGTGCAGGATCTCTTCGAACACATCGCCAAAAAACGTGAACTCCACATTGAAGCTCTGCTCTTCACTCTCTACTTGCGGGTGCATCTTTACCTGCTTGGCCAGCAGGTACCAATCGATGATGCGCTCGGGGTCGCCCATAATGTCGAACACTTCGTCGGCGCTTTTGCCCTCATAAGTAATACGAGCATCCATGCGCAGGGTGGCGCTGGTAAACGCGCTGATGTCGAACACCTCAGCGGAAGAAGGATTACTGCTCATTCTTGAACGCCTCGCGCAGCCCACTTTCGGTGAGGCCATATTTGACGGCGATGTTGTCGAAGAATGGTGCCCAGTGATTTTCCAGTACCTCTACGGTGGGTTCATTCTGCGTGAGTGAGCGATAACCGGATTCACCGGGAATACGCACGCGATGCCCGGGCCGCGGTTTGGCGTTGCGCACCTTGTTAATGAATTTGTCGGATCGTTCCTGCACTGCCGCTAACGGGCCAAAACGTGATGGGTCTATGCACATAAAGTAACTGCCACCGACACTGGGCGCCGCATTACCGGCGGCGAAGTCCTCGATAGTGGGCAACTCGGTGCTGGGTTTACCCAGAGGGTTGATGATGGAACACATGCCCTCGTTCCACAGGTTCAGTGCATAGGTGCGCGGTGTTTCGATCTGCCCGGCGCAGGTGGCGTCCCACACTCGCCCGTAGCCGGGGATGGGCTTGGCGTAGGGTTTGGCGTTATCGGTAAGTTCACCAGACTCCGGGTCTATCAACCACTTGCCCTTCATAGGCTTATCTTGCAGCACCGCTTCTGAAATATCGGCGTCGTACCACTCGGCAAACTTAAGGCTGGCCCAAATAGGCGGCTCTTTGCCGCTGGGAATGATTGCGTCGAAGGGTGGGCACGACAGCATGTTCTCCATGGCGCCAAAGGGTGCCGCCAATGGCACGGTGTTGTTGGATGCGATACCGACCATGCCCTGCTCGTAGGCCATGTGAACGTAACTAGCGAAACTGCCGCCGTCGTTATGGTTGCCGCCAAACGCAATAGCAATGCCATATTCCCGCGCTTTCTCGATGGCCGCTTTAGCCATGAGCGTAAGCGTGTAGTAGCCGCTGGAGCCTTTGCCATCGAAGACAGCAAAGGCCGGACCCTCGTCTACCAGCTCTGGCACTGCAAAAGGGTCCAACACACCAATTTCAAGCACCAGATCTATTGCCTCATACACACCCAGCCCCTGATTAAGTTTGCCCTGACGGTGAGCGAAGACAATAGCATCGGCAATATAGCCCGCGTGCTCCTCGCTCATGCCGGCGCCCTGCGCCACCTGCGATAAACTGAAATGCAAAAACTCGGGGTTTTCGGTGCGTACCTGCTCTGCCATGCCTACTCCTGATTTTCTGGTTCAGTGGCCGCCTCAGCGACCACAACAATCAATATCCCACCCAGCAAGATGCAGGCGCCCATCACCATAAGCACCGGGCCACCGGCGTCTTTGATCATGCCAAACAGCGCCGGGCCGGTGGCGGCACCTACCGCCAATGAAAAAGCCATCAAACCAGCTATTTTTCCGCTGGTATCGGCAGCCGCGATCACTGCCATTACATAGGACACGGCAAAGTAATAGGCCAGCGGCAGGGTAAACAGCACCAGCGCATAGCGGAACTGATCGACGCCGCTGGCCAATACACCAACAGCTACCAAGGCCAGCAGCGTGCCAAACACAATGGGCAGCACCCGGCCGAGGCGGTCGGCCAATACAGCGGCAGCCAGAGGCCCAAGACCCGAGGTGATCAAACCGACTGCCAACCACAGATTGGTGAAATCGGGAGCGAAGCCCTGTTCTACCGCGATGCGCTCAAAGAAAACCCACAAGCCACCAAATCCGGCAAAATTAATGGCAAGGGCAAGCAAGCCCAGGTATCCCCAAACAGCATGGCCTGAAGCTGCGGCTATGGCATTGTCGGCACGTGAGCTGGAGGCCGGCATGGCAAGGCTAGCAAGAAAACACACAACCACCGTGGCGGCGGCTAATAACAGTATGGAAGAAAGGCCAGCGCCCAAACCCAGCAAGGGGATCAGCAACAGCAGGGAAGCTGGCACAAGCTGCTCGGCGGTAAGCTTGAGGGCGTAGGTTCTGTCCGTATTCTGTGTATCTGAAGCCAGCGTGAGGCTGATGGGGAATAAAATGCCGGCGCCTATGCCCGCCACCGCCATACCCACGATTGCCTGCTCGTAGGAGGCAGATAACACCGCCAGGGCTATGCCCACCAGCAGCACCGCATAGGCACCAAAGGCGGCGTGACGCCAATTCAGGCGGCGAACCCAGGTGGGCGAGGTAAGCGCCAACAGCGCGTAGATCACGAAATAGGCGGTGGCGACCAACCCACTCTGGGTGTCGGACAGCGCAAACCGGCTGGCCATGCCCCCAACGACCAAGGGCATTATCGCAAACAGCAAAATGGCGGCGGTGCCCAGGGCGGCCACCGAGACGATAACGGGCCTGGAATCCTGCTTATTGTTATTCATGGGATCAGTGTAGGCGCTCACAGGGGAATGGCGACATACCCCCTAGTGGGAACAAGATTGGCCGGGCGCTGCAGCCTGCCGATCGTCAAACCAAGGGGTTAGCCGTGCTTATCCCATAGGCGCTTATCCGCTGGTCCTGCGAGAACAGCAAAAGCCCCTCCATCTGTGCCTGTGCAACCAGCATGCGATCGAAGGGGTCGCGGTGGTGGGCAGGCAACCCGCTGGCCTGCTCGGCATGGTAAACAGACACTGGCAAAACGTCATCCCAATCCTGCCGGCGCCGTCCGGCACAGATACGGCATCAATTTCTAGTGGGTGGTCCTGACTGGTTTTCATCTGTCGTCCCTGACACATAAAGAGCGCGACTAACGAATGAGCCGCGCCTACTGTGGCCTATTTAAAGCATCTTGATAGGCGAGGTAAACAATTGCTTTAGTAGCGGTTCAAACGACTCCAGGCTGTCTACTTCAAAGTCGGGATCGAATGCTGGCGCGTCCCAGGTATCAACCAACTTTACGGCAAGGTCGTACCAGCTTTCATCGGTAAAACTATCACGGCCATTAGGGTCAGCCCCTAAATACTCAAAGTAAAACTTACCCTGGAACGCCTGGTGATTATAAATAGCGTGATAAGCGTCGTCGCTAATATAGGGGCGCATCAGCTCGGCTGCAATGGGGCCGTGATTCGGCACATTAATCGCCTTGCCAACATCGTGGAGTAAGGCAATAGCCACTTCTTCGTCGCTCGCGCCAGAGCGGCGTGCCAGGGTGCCTGTCATTAAACTGTGCTGCAGTTGGTTGCAAGCAAAGCCTAGTGTGATGTCTTCAAGACTACGCAGCATGCCCATGAGCGTATCTGGAGTCTTGCCAAAATGCTCCATGTGGGCAGCGCCAATCACTGACCAGTCTTCAGCAGTGCCTTCTTGCATTTTTGTGAACATTATTTCCACCTATCTGGATTTATTACGTCGGTATGCGCCGCTTCACTAGGCCTGAAACCTGCCTCAAACTATAGTCTATCTGCGCCCGTATTTCTCGCAAGATTTGCTGTTTGCAGCAGTGAGCACGCCGTAGCTACCAGTCGCCACAACTGTTCAGCCTGGATTTACATCTTGACCTTTACCAGAAGCTCTATACGGTGGCCACATGCTTACATCCTCCGAGGACAAGGGCGCGTCAGGATCACACCGTTCAGCGTTTGCTTCAACCGAATTTCGTCGCTACTTTCCCGCCGCCATATTTTCCACTCTGGGCAGCTGGATTCTACGCTTCTTATTAGGATGGAGCGCCTGGGACCTAACCCAATCAGCCACTTGGGTGGGAATTGTGGCCGGGCTCTTGCTCGCACCTGCACTGGTACTGTCGCCGCTTTTTGGCATTGTCTCCGACCGTATAAACCCTCGCAATGGCCTGCTGATTACCCTGGGCCTGCACGCCGCACTGGCAGGCATAGCGGGGCTGGCAGTAGTGAGCGGATTGTTTGCTCTCCCTGTGCTACTCGCACTATCCGTCGCCCTTGGAATAGCCAGTTCGGCCCAAACTCCCGTGCGGCTGGCCCTGATTCCATCGCTGGTACCCCGCATATCGCTGCCCAGCGCCATCGGTTATTCCGCGATTACTTTTAACACGTCGCGAATCCTTGGGCCGGCACTAGGTGCTTCGCTGATTCAATGGAGTTCTCCCGCAGCGGCCTACTTCTGCGCAACAGGGCTCATGGCCTGCGGTCTACCGTTTCTGCTAGGCGTCTCAGGGCGTCAACCAGACGCTGTGTCGGCCTCGAAGTCTGGCTTTTTTGAACAGCTTCGCGACGGGTTTCGCTATACGCGCACGCACCTCAGCATTCGTCTGATATTCGGCTTCACCCTGATTAACGCTCTACTGGGCAGAACGGTCATGGAGCTACTGCCAGCGCTCTCGGGCGTGCTATTGCGAGGCGATTCCTCCACGTTGGCAACGCTCACCGCTGCCGCCGGGGCGGGTTCCATACTCGGGGGCGCGGTGGTTAGCCGCCAGGGAAGTGAAGAATCGCGGCTTGTGTCATTAATGCTTGCCTGTCTAGCAGCAGGCGCTCTTCTAGTGACGGCTTTGGGATGGACAAGCCAGCTTATCAGCTTCGCCTGCCTCATTGGCCTGCTGAGTACGGCAACCACCATTGTCGGCACCAGTAGCCAGGCGCTCGCACAACTGCAGGTAGATGACGAGTATCGTGGTCGTGTGCTCAGCCTGTGGACCATGCTGGCAATGGGGGCGCCTGCCGTAGGCGCTATGTCGTTGGGAATGCTCGCCGACCAGTTCGCGTTCCCGCTGGTATTGCCCGCTTTCTCACTGTTGGCGCTGGTCGCTTTGGTGTACCTGAACCGGCATCGAGTACGACAACCCTAGCGCGGGGTTAAGCTTCGTTGTGCACTGCCTATCCGGCCCTGGTTTACACGTCACGCTCTTTCTTCCCACCACGAATCGCCCTGCCGCCATCCGTCGAGAAACCGCCAAAGGGTTGCACACACCAGTGCGTGATCGATAGTGCCGTCCAGTAACAGCGGCCTCAGACGCTCCATCGGTATAAGCTCTACCTCGGTCTTTTCAGTTTCACTGGCATGGTCGATCCGCGGGCCCTCGGCCACCCGACCAATAAACGTGTGCAAACTGTTATTGAACAGGGCCGGATTAGGGTTGAGTACACCCAGGCAGTTCACCGCGTTCGCCACATAACCGGTCTCTTCCTTGCATTCACGCATTGCTGCCTGTGCAGGTTCCTCGCCAGCATCCACCATGCCCCCGGGTATCTCCAGCGTGACATCCTGGCTGCCATGACGGTACTGACGGATCATGACGACTTCATTCTCTTCAGTGATAGGTACCATATTGACCCACGCCGCGCAGTCTATGGAAATAAAGTGGTGCGCTTTGCCCGTGTAAGGGGATACATCGGTTGCCTCGCAGAGATCCAGAATGCGCGTTTTTTGCAGAAGCGCGATGTGCTCTCGTTGCCATACCTCTATCATCAATCGGTCCCTTTCTTAAAGCGGCGAAAAAATACTTTTCCTGGTTGTGCATGATGCCTGTTAATAAACACTACGCCCCAGAGCCGGTGCTGGATCCGATTTCGGAGTATTTAATCGTCTGATGCAATCAACGACTTAAATATCTCAAATCGGAGCTTTGACCCTATTGAACTCGCGGCGCTCGATGGCATGTCGGGCCCATTCTTGGCCACATTTAACCCTTGGGGCTTCGCAAGCGATCTCCTAGACTAGGTATACTTAAAAGTAAGCAAAGCAGAGAACCATGCCCGAAGTCGCACTAGACCATAGCCAAGACAAACTTCAGCAAGACCGGATTGAAAATTACGACGCGACCGTCGTTGATAAAGATCCTTATGATGTCGATATCGCGGACTTCAACATGATCAATCCGCACCTGTTTTCGAGCAACACGCTGTGGCCATGGTTTAAACGCCTGCGCGAAGAGGAACCTGTGCATTACTGCCGTGATAGCGTATTCGGGCCTTATTGGTCAGTCACCAGTTACGACGACATCATGAAAGTCGATACCTCACATGACATTTTTTCTTCCGAGCCCAATATTACTGTGGGTGACCTGCAAGAAGACTTTCCTTTGGCGACCTTTATCGCAATGGATCGCCCCAAGCACGACGAGCAGCGGGCGGTAGTCAACCCTGCAGTACGTGGTAAGCAGTTGCGTGATTTTGAACCTCTCATTAGAGAACGTACACAGCGAGTGCTGGACTCACTGCCAGTCGGTGAAGAGTTCAACTGGGTTGAAAGGGTATCAATTGAACTAACAACCTGCATGCTCGCAACTTTGTTTGATTTCCCTTTTGAAGATCGCGCAAAGTTAACTCGCTGGTCAGATGTGACATTCGCCATTCCGGGGTTGGGTGTCGTGGATAGCGAAGAGCAGCGACGCGAGGAATTACTGGAGTGTCTGGCTGCGTTCACCGAGTTATGGAATCAGCGCGTAAACGAGGAGCCCAGGGGTGATTTTATCTCGTTGTTAGCCCACGGTTCTGCAACGCAGGAAATGGATCCCTTTGAGTACCTGGGCAATATATTGCTGCTCATCATTGGCGGCAACGACACGACGCGTAATTCTATGAGTGGCAGCGTGTTGTGCCAGAACCTGTATCCCGGACAGTTCGACAAACTCAAAGCACAGCCTGAGTTAATTCCCAGCATGGTCTCTGAAACCATCCGTTGGCAGACACCACTGGCCTACATGCGTCGCACAGCCAACCAAGACACTACTCTTGGCGATAAGCAGATCAAGAAAGGTGACAAGGTTCTCATGTGGTACGTGTCTGGCAACCGCGACGAATCGCACTTCGAGAATCCCGATGACTACATTATTGACAGGCCCAACGTGCGCAGTCATCTCTCCTTTGGATTTGGAATTCACCGCTGCATGGGCAATGCTGTCGGCGAAATGCAACTGCGTGTTCTCTGGGAGGAAATTCTTCAGCGCTTCGACCGCGTAGAAGTGGTTGGTGATGTTGAGCGCGTTCCCTCTTCATTTGTGAAAGGCTACTCCTCCCTGCCCGTCATACTGCATCCTAAAAAGTAACAGTCGCCGATACGATCGCATCAGCTCTCGTCCCGCTCTTGAGCGGCGATTGCTGCCTGACTATAAATTCTAATGAGTATCGGCGCGATGAGTAATTGCAAGCCGCCATACAGGAGCACGGTAAACAAAATCGTATCCCCCAACTGAGCCGTTGCTCCTGCCGCAGCAGGAAACATCGAAGCCTTGAGCATTACAGCCAGGTTGGTATTGCGTACAACCACCTCAAACTCTATCGCCACCGCATCTTTTCTGGACAATCGAAACAAGCGCGGCGTTAACCAACCGGTAACAAACAGCACTAACGTGAAAACGATCACTCGCAACACGTTCTCGATGCCGAATGCAGTTAAGTCCAGCCGCCCGGCACTGAGGGAACCCACTACGATCAAAAGAATTCCAAATAACGATGCACGAATACACCATTTAGAGAACACAGCAGCGGGTGCGGGATACAAATGCAGGCACAGCATGCCGAGACCCAGAGGTAACAGCAGTATCAGGCCGATTTCCGTCACAATCTGGGCAACAGGCATACTAAAACCGGCGGGCAGACTATCACTGATAAGGAGGGAGAGAATCGCCGGTGTGGTCACCAGGCAGGCCAGTGTGGTTAAGGCGGTAATAGCAATCGAAAGTGCACTATTACCTCGCGCAAAAAATGTAAATATATTGGAAGTAGTACCCCCGGGAATAGCCGCGATCAACGCAATACCAATAGCAATGCCGCCCTCAAGCCCAAGACCCTGCAAACAAAGAAACGCTGCCGTAGGCACCGCCAGCAGCTGAACCAGAAGACCCAGGGTCACCGGTTTTGGCTCACGTATAACGTCGCCAAAATCACCAGCAGTCAATGTTGCACCCATACCGAACATCGCCATCATCAGCTGAAAAACGGCAACCCAGTACTCGTACTCTACGTAAAAATCGCCCATGAATTATGAGTCCTATTCTGTTCTCGGCTGCGGGCAAAATGACCATCAGCAGCGTTATCTGCAAAGAATATCGCAGCTTTACTGAAAATAATGTCGGGAGAAAATCTATATCATTTATAAGTATTCATTGACGCGCGCTAGTAATACCGGCGACTTAACTTGTCGGTACCCTGAAATTTTATTTTAGTGTAGCTTATAGACCCTTAACCTACTTGCTTTAACTTATTCCACCCAGAGGGCAAGCTAATGAAAACCAAAGCCGCATTCGTAACAGCAGTCTGTCTTACAACACTGCTCACGGCGTGCAATACCACTTCTAAATTAGCGAGTGAGGCGATTCCGGAATCTGGCTTTTTGTCGAACTATTCGATCCTTGTCCCAGTATCAACGACGGTGCCCGACGTACGCATTTACCGGTATCGAAAATCAAGCGTTGATCCCGCGGTCTATACCGGCGTCATTCTGGATCCTATTTATTTAAATCAATACGTCACCAAGGCAGTAAGTCAAGAAACAATTCAGCAAACCAAAGAAGCTTTACAAGCTTCGATGGAGAAAGCCGTGCTTAGCAAAGGTAACGTGAAAATTGTGACTGAGCCAGGGCGTGGCGTAGCAAGGTTTTCTGTGGGCATTACTGGCGCGGAAAGTTCACCCGATAACCTGAAACCATGGAGCTTTACTCCAATTGGTCTGGCTATAAATGGAGCGGCTTATGTTGGTGGTGTAACCCAAAAAACACCGACACTCCTGGTGGAAAGTAAGATTGTCGATAGTCAAACCAATCAGTTGCTTGGAGAGGGGCTGGTGATGGTTCAGGGTGAATCATTCAGAACCAACTCTGGTTCCTTAGATTCATTTATAGCGATGGCTAAAGAGGCAGTGACAGTAGCCATGGAAACGTCTGCTACCTCGGCACCAGCGAAATAATGTTGCGCGTATAGTTAACGTTATTGCAGGCCTAAGCCTACTTTTCAGCGGCGTGATACCCACCAATAATCGCTAGTCATTAATTCCAGTATAGAAAACATAAAACCCCTGATGGGGGCAGGCACTCACGCTATTTTTTACAACTGGACTTGCGTATCTGGAGAAGTTAGCGCTTGTTAATCCACCAAGTTCGTTCACTGTATTAGGGTTGTTGATTCGCTTCCTGCGCAAAGAGACGGCGTGGCGGATGAGCTAAATTTTGTGCCGCTCAGCAAGAGGTTTTCTCTTAGTGCCCATAACAGCGGCATTTGCAGATCGACATCCTGTGCAACAGGCAGGCTGAATCTCGACCCTGCAGAAGATGCCGATGCCATGCCCCAGATCTTGGGCAGTTCTGTGACCTATCGTATCGCCATCGGCCCTCAGCAGGGTCGCCTGAATCTCCATTGGAACCAGGCGAGTTGGATTATGAGCAAGCTTAGGATTATTAACCAGAGCTTACTGTGAGAGGTTGGTATGCTCTCAGGGATCGAAGGATTGGGCCAATTATCATCACCTGTCACTGCAAACAGCGCCTCATCGGAGTCGGGCAGACCCTCATCAGCAGTGATATCTGCGACGCTTTTCAACAGTGTTCCAGAACGAGCAACACCCGAACCGGATGCGCTAACATCGACCGTGAACTGCTCCTGGCCAGCGGCGCCGGCAGGCAAACTTCCAACAGCCCACACCACCGTGTTGTTTTGCGCCGTGGAGCTCCCGGTTGCAGAGTCGAACAGCGTGTCGGCAGGCACTGTGGCAGTCACCTGCGCACCGGTTGTATTCTGATTTCCCGTATTTGCCCAAGTTACGGTGAAGACCTGTTTATCCCCGGGAGCCACCGGATCAAAGTTCGCTGTTATGGTGACTTCCAGTTCGGTGTGACTCCGCTCGTACGTGACAGCGGTGTCTGTGACACGGGACCCATTTGCGCTATCAAACGACACTAAATTAGTCAGCTTGGTACCGTCCAGCGCAGACGTCGGCGTGTCGATGCTCACGCTGACCCTACCCCCGGAGCCGGCCGCCACATCACCGAGATCCCATCGCACCACCCCTGACCCATCGAACGTCTCGGTACCGCCGTCTGAGGCGCCTGCAAATGCAGTTCCCACAGGAATCAAATCCTCCAGCACACCATTAACTGCCACGCCATTACCAAGATTTGAGTAATCGATTTGGTAGGTTATCGCATTAGGTACAGCAACGCTGTTTGGCCCGACCTTGCTCACCAACAAGGCAGGCTGAGCAGTAATTATCGTTTCGACCTGATCCGTTTGAGCAGCTGCATTATCGGCGGTAAACACCGCAAGTGAAGGTTCTATCGCCCCGTCAGCCACCGTTGCATCAACCGACACGCTGAACTGCAGGTTAATAAACCCTGTCGGAGGCAATGCCGATGCAGTCCAGACTGCCTGGCCTTGCTCAAACCTACCGTTGTTGCTAATAGTTTGAGGGCTCGAGTTGGGCGGCAAGGTTGCGTATACCGCTGGGTTGAGGGCGATATCGTTGCCAGCATTTCGGACCTGCAGCGTGTAAAGCAGAGCGTCGCCCGGTTGCGCCAGCTGTTTGTCAACGCTGTAAATCAGTAACAAGTCAGGGTTGCTAATCACCGGTACCAACAAAGTAGCCGTTGCCTCTGGCAGTATCGTACCATCGGGCTTCTTTCCTGAGACCACTGATCTGTTCAACAATGGGGTGCCATCGGCGATCACGTCATTTGCACGCACTTTCACCTGCAAAGACAGGTCCGTATCTGGCCCCATCGGACCGAAATCTTTCTCGATATCCCAGATCACGGCATCGCCGACCAGTTGGCCGTTGGCACTCGCATCCACGAATACGACGTCAGGCGGAAGCACGTCAGTAATGACGACATTTTCGGCGACATCTGATCCGGCATTTTTCACTGTGATTTCGTAGGAAAACGTTTGCCCTGGTAAAACCTGATTCACTGCGCTTGTCTTATCAATCGTGAGCAGCGCCGAACTTACGACCATGGTTTTAGCAGGCTGGGCAAATATCTTCCCGGTATTGTTGCTATCGACAGAGGCGTAATTAACGAGCTCTGTTCCATCTCTCAAATCATTCCCGACGCGTGCCTGAATTAAGATAGACCCCGATTCGGAGCTCTTCAGAGAACCGATGTTCCAACTCAACGTCTGGTCTTTAACGCTATCAGGCTGTGGTGTGGCAAATTCGAAAATGACATCCCCCGGCAAGATATCTTCCACAACTACGTCACTGGCAGTTATTGCACCCGTATTTTCGTAGTCAATACTATAAACCAACAGGTCACCGGGCTGCCCAGAACCAGAATTGCCTGAATTTACAGTTTTGCTATTCACAGTTTTATTAATAGATAACACAGCGTTCTGTATGCTGACTGTTTCGGAATCAATGACGGGTCGCGGAGTTTCTGTCGAACTGATGCTTGCACTGTTGGTAAGATCCTTTCCGTTCTGCAGGGACACATCAGCACGTGCAACAACCTTCAGGTTGCCAGAATCTTTAGCGGCTAGGGAGCTTGCACTCCAGGTGATAATGCTGCCATCGCCAGATATTTTAGGATTGCCGCTGGCGCTTACCAGTGAAAGCCCGGGCGGCAGTACATCCACAATGACGGGGTTGTTCGCACTATCACCGCCGGAATTTTCATACGCTATGTCAAATGATACCTTGCCGCCCGCCGCTACATAAGCGCCTGTATCACTCGTTTTATTGATTGTAAGAAATGGCGCGCTGGAAACTATTGGCACCGCCCCAACAAACTGTGATTGTACCGACTTAGACGGCGTCAATGTTTCGTACAGTACCGCTGTGTTCGGTAGCTTGGTGCCGTCTGGGATAACATCGTTAACACGCACAGTAACCTGAAGCGTGTTGGTCGCGCCTTGAGCCAACGACGGCAAATTGACCCACTGGAGAAGACCGGGCTTCAACAATGGTGCCGCTGGAGCCTGACTAGCGCCTCCATCAGAAGCGTCAACAAATATCACGCCGCCCGGGAGCGAGTCTTCGATAGTAATGGGGCCGCTACTGTCCGTACCCACATTGGTGTAGCTAAGTGTATAAACGAATTGCTGATTGGGTAGCACAATATCGTCGGAGGCCGTCTTCTTGAGCTCAAATATCGCCTCACCACTGACGGTTACCACGACCTCATTTGAAACGGCATTACCGACACCTGGCGTATCCGTAGTTGCCTGTGCCACGTTCCGCAGCACAGTGTTACCGGGCAATCCCTCTTTGACCTTGGCACTGACTATGACTGTAACCGGAACTTTAGGATCAAGATTGCCCACTGACCACTCTACCGTCTGCCCGGACCCTGTCACCGAACCCGAAGTGCTGCCAGCATCAATAACCAGCTCGTCCGGAAGCGTATCTGTTATGACAACATTCGAGGCGACTGAATCACCGAGGTTTTCGATTTCTATAGTATAGGTAATGTTACCGGCGTTCTCACCCTGTCCGGGGGCTGGCGAGTATAGCGTTGCTGTGCTCGCTGTCTTTCTCACATCAAGCACAGGTGCACTATCAATAATCGTCAGCACAGGGGCTGAGTAGATTGCGCCCCGCTCAGCAGACTGCATGCCCGCGCGATTGTAAAGTTTCGTCCCGTTATCGATGACGGCGTCTAACTTCGCATTAAAAGTAAAGACACCCTGCTTGTTTCCCTCAGACAATGATCCAACATCCCAGACAAGCAATCCTGCAGAAATATCGCTAAGCGTTGTATCGATGGGTGGTGTGCTACTGCCGTCGACATATGTGACTTGATTGGGTAAGAGATCTGCAACCAAAACGTCTGTTGCTGCCGAGCCCGTTTTTGTCAAATCCAGAGTGTAGTGGAGCACATCTCCGGGTGCCGCATGTCCAAAAACGCTCGTCGTTCCTCCCGCTACCTGTTTACTGATCGAAAAATCGGGAAGATCGACAATCGTCACTTGTGCCGAATCCGTGGTGGAGTCCTTTTGAGACTCAAGGCTGACTAGGTTCGGAACTTTGACCGCCGGCAAATAACTGCCGGGACGAACCCGTGCCTTAACGACCTGAACAAAGGGCCCTGTTTTGGCATTCAGATTTCCGAGTTTCCAGACAATATTCCCTTTGGCATCTGGCCCGATAGCGCCACCGCTAGCACTGACGAATTCAAGCTCGCTGGGGAAGTTGTCCCTCAGTTCGACATCGAGTGCGTTGCCATCGCCGATATTCGAGTACTCAATCGTATAGTTTACTTCTTCCCCGGGGTGCGCCACGGCGTTGTCTACCGTCTTCGTAACCCGCAATGCCGGTGCAGCTCTCACCACAGTGCTTGCTGAGGCTGTTCTCGGTTGCCCTTCATTTGTTAAGATTTGCACAGTGTTTAACAAAGTTGTGCCGACAAGTACCGAGCTCGTGTCAACCAGTAGCTGCACATTTATCGACTTTCCAGGGTTTAAAACTGGAAAATTCCATTCCAGAACTTTGCCGTTTATCGACGCAGCATTCGGCTTGGATGCCGTGTTGTAAGTGGTATCTTCGGGCAGTGTATCTATAAGCCGCAGATCTGTGAGGTCAATCTTTCCCGTGTTCTCTATTACAATATTGTAAACAAGTGTTTCTCCGGGAACGATCTGTTGCTGGTCGGGTCGGAGTGACTTCGTCAATGCGACCGCGGCATCCGACGTATAGTGGTTGGTAAAATCGAGATCCAATCTGTCAACATCGTACAAAGCACCGCCAATATTAAATACCGATGTGCCGGGTGGTGTTGTCGCTTTTACTTTTGCCTGAAAACTGTATTGCGCCTGACCCACAAGAAGCGCTTCTTTTGGCCAAACAATCAGTGTGCCGCCATTTGGTGCAGCATTCACCGATTCGGGTTGTATCGAGCTACTGACAAACTCGAGTTCTGGGGGTAGAAAATCAATGACTTGTAAGTCGCTGACTCCAACAATCGTTTCCAGCGTGGCCGTTATCGTATAGTCAATAACATCATTCTGAAAAACCGGCACAGACTGAGGAGGCAATGCAGATTTTTCTATCGAAATCGTAGGCGGCGCATTATAAGTGACCCTGACAGTCGGGCTGGTAGCACTGTAATTATTATTTTGCTGGTCGGTTGCCTGCGTGCGAGCTACGTTGGCAACAATCTCTCCATCTTGGAGCTGTGACCCATCGACACGAGCTGTCACGGACACAATAGCTGAACTGCCTCCGGCATCAATGTCTGGTAGATCAACAGCCCAGCTACTGCCGGCCCCGGCACCTTTCGGAGACGAGCTTTCATATAAAAGGCCCGGTGGTAGATCGTCTAGCACTTCGACTTTTGTAGCAGTAACATTACCGCGGTTTCTAACCTGAATTCGATAAGTCACTCGATCGCCATCGACGACATAATTCTGACTGCTCTTGTCGAGTGTTTTGCTTATTTCCAAGTCAACAAGCCCGAGCACGTTGATCTTGGCTTGTGCAGAAGCCACAAAGGGTGCGGGCAGGTTGTCTGCATCTATAACTGCGATATTCGCCAGATCGCCGGGCAGCGTTCCTGTATCGACGGTGACGTTGTAGGTGAATGAACCTGGCTGACCAGGGTCCACATCGCCCAGCGTCCAGGTTATCGTCATCTTTGATGCATCAAAGCTACCAGTAAAACTATTAGGCACCGGCGTCAAACCAGTTGGCACTGAATCAACGATCGTTGTCTGGGCAGCAGTTGTCGCACCGATATTTTCAAAGTCTATCTGATATTGAACCACGTCACCCGGCGCCACCGTCGTTTGCCCCAGAATACGTTTTGAAAGCTTAAAGAATGGCTCTTTTTGCAGGTCTACGTAAGTATCGTTACTCGAACTCGAACCACTACCTGACGCTGAAGACCACGATGTGTTGGCCGTATTCCCAAAACCCGGCGATGTGGTACCAGGATCAATTTGCGCGGACACAGCCACGTACCCCGGCGGATCGTCCGGAGCAACATCAACCAGTGTCCACGTGACCAGCCTTTGCAAGGGGTCCCAGGACGCAGCGGGGCTAAAAGAAGGAGTCCCAATGAGTTCATCGGGTAATCGATCGGTAATAACAACGCTGCCAGCGCTGGCAAATCCAACATTGTCGTATCTTATATTGTAAGTAACGGCGCTTCCGGTGAGTACAGTTTTCCGCGTGCTAACCTTATCGTTAATCGTTTTTCCTAGAACAACCTTTGGCTCTCGATTAACGTTGACGGACACCACATTGCTCTGTGTGACGACATTGGAGCCTCCAATGCTAACGGAAGTAGTCGCGATGTTATCAACCTGTCCGGCAACGGCGCCGGTGTCAACCGAAACGGTCACCGTAATTGAGTAGTCGGCATTTGCCGCCAGGGAGTTGATCGACCATTCAACAGCGCCCGAGCTTCCCACCGCGGGGGCAGTTGATGTTTGTTTATCGGACCCCTCAAACAGCAACCGCGAGTCAAGATTATCGCTCACCGTAACGTTAGAGGCGGTAGCATTACCAATATTTTCGATCTGCAACCGATATTGCACAGTCTGGCCCGGTACAACCTCTCCTGCCAATGGGCTTACTACTTCTTTCGTGATCGTGAGGTTAGGTTTAGCCGTGTCAGGTATTATCGGTGGCCCCCCCGGAAGTACGATACAACTATTTCTTTCTACGCACGAGCAATCGCTACCATTCCTGCTTGTAGCTGTATACGAGAATGTCGGGGTGACATCGGTCCCAGCAGGAAATCCGGGAAAATCAAAGCGAAACCTGGGGGTTGAATCCGGTACGTGTACAGTAGCGCTCGTCGGCGACGCCGAGCGCGTATTTCCTCCTATGCTAGCTGTGAGATTTCGTATCGTGCAAGGTTGCCCGTGTCCGCTTCCCTTGAAAGTAGCGAGGACCTGAAACGAGCTCAGCTCCGCCGGGGGGCTGGTCGGGTTATAAGTAACGTTTATTTCTCCGACTCGGGTCAACTGCCCTTTGCCGAGCGCCGATAAAGAAACCAGTAGGAACGCCACTGACACTGCACAAAGTACTGCTATTCTGGCTCTGATCACTACTACGCCTTCTCTGACAATATTTTTATTGCTTGAAATTTTATCGTAATTCTCTGATCTGTGGGAGTGAAAACGGCATTGTTCTGTGACCAATCTCTCATTTTGCCTCACATTGAGGCCATATGATAAAGATACCCAGCGCGCACCAGAACTGGAGCGACAATTGATGATCTACAACAAGTACTCATCATTTAAAGTATAACCACCATAAAAGCCCTGTTGAGGGGAGGCACTCTCGCAGTTTTTGTCGACTAGCTGCTGATCTGGACAAGTTCGCGCTTGTTAATCCACCAAGTTTGTTCACTGTATTGGGGTTGTTGATTCGCTTCCTGCACGCAAAGACGGCGTGGCGGATGACCGCCCGCTGTTCAAACGTTATGAATATCGTCGAAACGACTGAACGGAGGTGGCACGCGGCGCGTATACACTTATCGGGACACATGGGACACCTCGTATAGAATGATTGAAAAGACTGACCTCAGATTATTAGGAGAAAGCGAATGAGTGATGGTTTCGCGACAAGCGTGAAGGCTTGGGTGGCAGATAACCTGCCAGAGGCTTTAAAGGGCGTAGACATTGGTATGTATGGTCCCAGCTCACTAGAACCGGAAATTCTGGAGGCGTTTGAGCTCTGGCGCCGGCGGCTGGCGGAACAAGGTTGGGGCGCTCCGACCTGGCCTGAAGAGTACGGTGGCGCCGGTCTTGCTGGCGCTGAGGCGAAAATTATAGCTAGGGAAATTCATGCCGCAGGCAGTATGAACCCTATACCTTTTCTCGCTGGAATGGGGGTAACAATGGTTGGCCCCACGCTTATGGAATATGGAACGGAGGAACAAAAAACGCGCCATCTCCCCGGCATGGCCAGCGGGGCAGTGCGCTGGTGCCTCGGGCTTTCCGAGCCGAACGCGGGGTCCGATCTCGCCTCGCTGGCGACCCGCGCCGTGCAGGAGGGCGATCATTGGATTCTCAATGGTCAGAAAACCTGGACATCAGGAGCCGACAAAAGCCAGTGGTGCGGCGCCCTGGTGCGGACCGACCCCGACGCGGCCAAGCGGAACGGTATTAGCTTCCTGATGTTACCGATGGATCAGACGTCGATTGAGACCCGGCCCATCCGTTTGATCGCGGGTGAGTCACCATTTTGCGAAACCTTTTTCAACAGCGCGCAAGCCGGTGCTGACGACATGTTAGGTGAGCTCAACGATGGCTGGAGCGTGATCAAGCGCCTCTTGCAGCATGAGCGCGCTAGCCAGACGTCCGCACCGCCCACCAGCAATAAGGTCGAGCCGCTGCAGGATCTGGCGCGCAACTATATTGGATTGGGGCCTGACGGTACCCTGGCCGACAGTGACTTACGCTCTCGATTGGCCGATCACCTGATGGATGCGGCGGCTCATACGTTAACTATCGGCCGTATTATGGCCGAAGCCAAGGGCGGAAACGTCGAGGTGTCAGCGACTGCGTCCATTCTGAAGAATTCAGCCACCGACGTTGCCCAGGATCGCTCCGAGCTACTGCTGGAGATTATGGGTAACCAGGGGCTGGGCTGGGAGGGCGCCGAATTCTCCGGCGGGGAGTTGCACTCCGTGAGGGAGTGGCTGGGTACCAAGGCCATGTCGATTTACGGTGGCTCCTATGAAGTGCAGAAAAACATCATCGCCAAGAATATTCTCGGCCTGCCGGAAACTACACAAAAGGGTTAATCATGGCTGCATTCACAGAAGAACAAGCGCTCATTCGCGAACAGGCTAGTGCCTGGGCGCTGAAAGAATCTCCAGTAAGTCAATTCCGTGCATTGCGTGATGCCGGTGGTAACGCCGGCTTTGAGCAGGCGACCTGGGGCGCAATGATCGAGATGGGCTGGACGGGGATCCTGGTGCCGGAAGAATATGGAGGCTCAGATCTCGGTATGCTTACCTTTGGCCTGGTGCTGGAGCAGTTGGGTCGCCAACTGACGGCCTCACCATTGCTGCCCTCTGCACTGGCCGGCGCCAGCGCAATGCTATTGGGCGGCAGCGCTGAGCAGCAAGGCGCAATGTTGCCAAAGATTATCGATGGGACCGCTATCCTGACTTTGGCGGTTGACGAGGGCACGCATCACCGACCAGAAAACACCGCACTTGAAGCGCGCGCGAGTAAAGGAGGCTTTACTCTGGCGGGCTCCAAGGCCAGTGTCGCGGAGGGAAGCGCAGCCACGCACTTTGTCGTTGCGGCGCGCACAGCGGGCACTCCCGGTGAAAACGATGGGATTAGCTTGTTCCTCCTGCCCGCTGACAGCGTCGGTGTATCGCGCACGCCGCTCAACGTATTGGACAGTCGCGATTACGCCAACATTCAGCTTGACGACGTCCATGTCGACGCCGATACGTTACTGGGGCGCCTGGGTGGGGGTTTGCCCTTGTTGCAGCAGGTTCTCGATAGAGCCCGGGCTGGTATTGCGGCCGAGATGCTGGGTACAGCCTCACAGGCTTTTGATATGACGCTGGATTATCTGAAAACACGAGAGCAGTTTGGCTCGGTTATTGGTTCATTCCAGGGACTGGGTCACCGCGCGGCCGGACTGTTCTCCGCCATGGAGCAGACACGCTCGTGTGTAGAGGCAGCTCTGCAGGCGATTGATACCGACGCAGACAACAGCGCTGAACTTGCATCGCTGGCAAAGTGCAGGGCAGGACAGTTTCTTTACGATATGACTAATGAACTGATTCAGATGCACGGCGGCATTGGTATGACCGATGAGTTTGACGCGGGCCTCTACCTGAAGCGCGCCCGTGCGCTGGAAGCCAGTTACGGTAACCGGTCCTACCACCGCGACCGCTATGCACGGTTGCTGGGTTTTTAGCCGGAGAAGCCTGCACTGGCAGTTTTAGACTAGCCGGTAGTGAGTTACCCGCGGCAGGTGCCTATTTGTCCAGATTTTTCGCCAGGTGCTGATGAAAATTGACGATCGCCTTTTCATAGTGCCCAAAGGTCAAATGCGTATTGGCGCTGGTAGTCACTGTCTCCTGTATCGCACACGCCGCTTCCCGATCCTCGTCTTGCCCTGAGTCATTCACAAATCGGGCGTCCCGCACAGCTTCTTCCAATGTAATCGGATGCTCATCAGTTTGTCGATTAATCATGCGGTAGATCACCCATTGCGTAAGCCCCGGGGCGAGTGGTTCAAGAATAACCAGGTTTGTATGTTTGGACAGCACAGACACGCTGACATTAGGGAACAGGTGGTAGACGGTAGTCACAGCACCATCAATACGGCGCTCATGCGGCGCAATATCTCTGAGCTTTTCGATGCGCCGGAAGGGAAAAATAATGCGCGAGTTTGCCCCGTACGTGTCGACCAGATTAGTATTGTCTAAGCCGTAAGGATAAAACGAGTTCCGGTGCAGAGACTTGATGTGATAGCCCTCTTGGGCCGTTTCATTGAGTAACTTCCAATTTGCTTGATCAATAAAACCGTCTTCTTCAAACATCTCCTGTTCTGGCGCAAAGTAGTCAAGACAGCTGTTCTTGAACTCTGGGCTTATGGACCCTACCTGTGCCACATAAACAATGCCTCCTTTCTCAAAAGCACTCACCTCGACCAGGCCATGTTCTTCGGGATCCAAATCAGGAAAGCCCGCCCTCCCCGGAATTCCTTTAATCTTGCCATCAAGGTTATAGGTCCATCCATGATAAGGGCAACTGAAAGCACTCTCACAGCCACTGCCATTAGCAACCTGCATGCCGCGGTGCCGACAGGCGTTGATGAAAGCATGCACCACACCCGCTGCGTCCCTGACGATCAACAGCGGTGTGCCAGCCGCTTTTCTTGCCAAGTAACTGCCGCTCTTCGGCAAGGCGGCAGACGGACAGAAAGGCACTGGGAGGCGCCGCAGTAAAGCGATTTCGTCAGCAAATCTCTGTTGGGAACGATAGTGCTCCACTGGCTCCTGCCAGACAGTATCACCGAGATCCGTGGTGCCATTATCAATATGATTAAAAATGCGCTCGATAACTTCTTGTTCATCCTTCAGCAGTATGTCTGAGACACTCGAAGGCGTAGAAATTTTCACGTTATTGTCCACTTTCTACTCTGTTATAAAAATGAAGGTGCAGTCTACACCCTTTTTACCTATCGCTGGGTACTGGCGTTAAGCCCTGACACATGGGTAACACTTCCGAGGCCGCTGGCATTCGAATGGCCACGCTGCAGTGCTGCTTTCCGAGTCGAGAGGATCTGTTTTCCGGGGCGTTCGAGGATATTGCTGACAAGGCTTGGGCGAAAATGATGGCCGGCATCGATCAACAGCCCGGCGTTGGTGACAGTCAAAAATTGAGCTGCACGCATGGTGGTAGCGCGCAACAAGAAAACTTCATGAAGACTGAGGTTACTCGGTGAGGTTTTTTTCCAGGCGTGCGAACAGGTCTTGCACCGAGGAGCTCCCCTTGACCGCACCCCCAGCATCGAACTGCCACAACATGCCATCGAGGTCCGGATTGGCGAAATAAACAATACCGTGGCGAATAGGATGGTTCGCTTGCTGGCTCAGTACCCGATGCACTGCGGCACCCACACTGCGCTCAGAGTGTGCCGTGATGAAATGCAGCGCTTCACCAAAGTTGATGACTAAGTGGCCGGGTAGTACCGGCACATCCTCAAACGTGCCGGCCACTTCAATCTGCAAGCCCGGAGCGGTGGCATCAAGGATCGTGACGAAACCGTAGTCTGTATGGGGGCGCAGTCCCAGATCGGTATGGCGGGTGTCGTAGTGGACGAAGTTCAGAAACGCAGTGCCCGCACCCGAGGCGTAGCCCCCTGAAGCGCGACTCCAGAAGGGCTCGGGAATGCCCGACTGGTGAAACACCTCACGAATAATGGCGACGCCAATGTCATCGAGTTGGCGGCCAAACTGGGCAACCTCTGCGGGATAGTGTTGATCCCAATGATGGCGGCATAGGGCCAACTTGGTTTGTTGGTTATTATCAAGAGCGATGAAGCCCTCCAGTTCGCCATACTTAGGAATCCTGCGATAAGCACTATCCTCGTCGAGCAGTTCGCGCCCGAATTGACGGGCGCCGTCGAGGTGCAGAGCGTCGGGAATCTCCAGGTAAAAGACACCGAGAGCCCACGCGCGATCGAGGTCCTCCGCGGTAGGAAACACCAGGCGCTGCTGCTCCGAGATCGAGGCGACGGGAAGCCCCTCGTTCAGTAATACGGTCTGACAATTATCAACCATCGCAAAAGAATCCGAAGTTTGCCCGAGCGAAGGCTTTGTGATTGGGGTCAGAGGGAACCCGTTCGGGCATCAGCACCTCCATACCGCTATAGCCGGTCGCCTGCGCAATCTTCTGGATATACGCTCCCGCAAAAATCTGCTGGGTCTCCGTCCTCGCGTAATTGTCCGATGTCAGTGGTGTATATTCTTCAGCTTCAATAGGCACCGCCGGTGATGCGCACGCGGCCTCCTCAGCGGAGGCCAGTTGTATCGAACCTGGCGTGACGACTGCTGCGACTGACAGCATGACAGGCATTAGAAAACGGTTGGGCATCTACTTTTCTTCCAAGAGAACGATAAGGGCAACGGCTCTGATTGTGTTACAGAGCCTGCCGAGGGGACTTAAATACCCCTCCCAAGGCGACCTATGATAAGCGAGACGGGCGGCTTGTGAAATAGCTGTTCGGGCAAAATTGGCCGGGTAAAAGCACAGTCCAGGTAGTCATCTGAGCGGGTGGGCTGTTAACTTAAGTCAAAGGCGGCAAAGGAATTGAAGCGCATATCTAATGATGAAGCACGCTCAGCTGCATCCCGCCAAGTAGTTAGCCTGGGGGCATCGTTGAACTAGTCATGGAGATACCAATAGTGATTCATTAGCGCCCGCACGACGCCGGACCATGCTGCCACCATGCCCTGCGGGTCATTTCTCTGCTCCCAGCTCAGGGAATCGTATTTTTCACTACCCAGCCAACAAGGGTTGTCCACCCAACCCTGATCCTTGCTTTCTTGATACCGAGATTCCAGTAGATCATAAAGCTGCTTGACCTCGAGAGCATTGCGGGAAATCTCCCGGCCCAGCATCTTGTCGTAAAGCAGCACGATCTGGGTCTCGATCTTTGCACGGTTTGCCTCACTCGGCGTTGTCGTTTTAGAGACCCTGTTAAACAGCGCAGGACGAGGCTCTGGCGGTTGTAGTTGACAGACTTTGCGATTCCAATCGAACTCCCACCAGTCGTCTGTGCTGCAGTCATTGCGGATGGCCTTGAGCACATTTCGGTTGAAATCCCAGACGGCCACCCGACAGGCAAACTCAACCGCCTGGCGATCGGCAACATTCGACATTAACGCAGTCAATTCGCGAGCGCGCTCAGTGACACCGAACGAATCAATGCCGCCGTAGGCGATTCGTTCGTCTCCATATCGAAGTTGAGTCCAATCTCCCGATATAGAACCGCTAACCATCTGAGAACTACGTTCGTTCCAGCGTGTGCCAAAAATAGCAAACGCCTTGCGATCTAATTCTTCAGGAGATAGCAGGCGGCCGCTACCGACACTAGCCAGTTCAACCATGCGCTCATTGAGATCTTCACTGTCAAAGCCTTCTGCTCTGAACCAGGGTGACATGATCATATCGGCAAAAAGTTGCTTCGCTTTAAAATTATTTGAACGAAACTTTTGCGCCAGTTCATCCATCAGCTCCTGCTGGGCATTGTAAGCATTAAGCTGTTGCTGATAGTCAACATCGGTTGTGGATCCCGGTGCTATCAAAGGGTTAGCGCCCATAATGGCTGGCCACCAGAATGCGACTGTCGCTTTAGCGAAACGGGGGTCATTGACTATCTGTTGTCCCAACCACGCCGCACTGCCGTGTTTCTTGTCAGTGGTCTTACCATTTATTCCTGGCTGACGCATATCGCGGTACCAGACATCGCCCTGCTGATAGGGCGTATCATCAGGGTCGCCGCCGAACCACTCCGGAAACTTATAAGCATCGGCCAGTGAGTCGCTGCCGCTATCCCGATACTTACCGAACTCACTGAAGTTCTGGTAGGCGCCAGCGACTGGGTCCATCCGCTCATGGCACACAGTACAGGCCGCATTATTCATAGTGGGGTTGTTGGTATCGGTCAACGCATCTGGGTCCTGGGTCCGGGGGGCCGACCTCTCGATATCGATCCCCAGAAAGTGATAGAGCGTCCAACGTGCCCGTGCCCGATTGCGATTGGTATCTGTCGTTGGGTAGCGAGCCAACCATGCATGTGTCGTTAATACCCCTGCATGCGGCCGACTGATAGTACCGTCAACTTTTTTCACCCAACAGCCTGATTCGTCGCACTGACTCTCAAAGTCACCCGAAAAATCAGCCTGCCCTTTATCTCTCACTTTTTTATACTTTACAGCTGCGGAAGGGTCGTATTCTTCCTCAGGGTTTACCGGTGAAAACAGTTTTTTAGCCCCATATATATTTGCGGTGTAACGATTGGCCATCGTGTAATTACCGGTCAAGATCTGCTTGTAAGGCAGGTTTCGCTCGACCACGTGAGCAATTAACTCCAGGGGTTCGCGAATGACACCGTAATCGTAAACCGCCTCCCGATAGTTACACTCGCTAAGACTGCGGGCCTGTTGTATCTGCTGCTGTCGAGAAACGTCGGGCCCCCATTCACAGCGCTCCAGATTCCGCGCCAGGTTTGCTTCTTGATAGACGCCTTCAAAGCCGAATTCAAAGTTCATCCCATTATTAAACCCATCTGTATGAATCCGGTCATTGGCGCCCGTGATCAGAAAATCGTGAAACTGAGCTCCCTTCATGAACCGTAATAAAGCGGCACGCAGGTTTACTTCACTCTTGGCCACATTTTTTAGTTGGCCTGCTGTAGGCAGCTTCCCCGCCAACATGATGGCCGCTCGGCGCAAAGTGCGCTCCCTGGACTCTAATACAAGCCCCCGCCAGAAATCCTGATCAACAGAATCGCCCCCCGAGTTGTTGTTCCCACTGATAATATCCAGCAGCTTCTCGATGGCCTTGTAACCGCTTGAGCCGCTTGCATGGATCTGGGCACCACCGTGGCCAGCGCCTCCAGAAATCTTGGCAAGTATCAGCCCCTGATCCACATCCGAATGGGCATAAAAGTCAGCCATTGCGTTGTAATTGAAGCTGTCGGCGCCGTCCCGGAAAACCAGCCGCGCCCCACTGTTGTCTGCAACTCCACCATTCAGGTGGCAAGCGAAGCAGGGTTCCACATGCGGGGAAACATCACTGGCAAAAAATGCCTCGCCATCCTGGGCACTGACGGTCATAGTCCATAGCAAAGCGCATAGCGCCATTATCGGCACCTGTCTTGTTCTTGCCAAACCAGGCAGGTGACTCGACTTTAGAACTCGCTCGACCATAGTTTTCATATTGTGCTCCTGCTGCGGTCAAACAGGGGCAATGATTCCACGTCCAGCCGGAACCCGGCTTCATTAGCAAAGCCTTCGAGCCCGAGATATTGGCGCAGGGCCAAATGCACATGGGAAGGCAGGATGTTGACACCCTTGAATTGATCAGGCCTCAAGGTCTTGGGATTTACTTTAAGGGCGTTGTGTAGTTCATCGGTATGGCCCACGACCCGGTTTCCCCAGACCGGGTTTTTCTCCATCACGATATATGAGCCAATCGGCCAGTGGTCCTTACCGTCAGCATCGTTATAAAAATTGGTGCGACCAAAATCAGAGCCGATGAGCAGGGTAATGCGATTTGCGAGGCCCAGCTCTTGGGCATAGGACCAGAAAAAGTCGATGGCCTCGGTCGTATGGCTAAGCAGTGGGTCCTGCCAGCTGTCGTTTGCATCGTGGGAGTCAAAGCCCCCGAGTTCCAGATCTGCGGCGGAACCCAGGCCTGCTTTAAAAATCAGCAGGGCGCCCTGCATGCGACGTTTGAGATCGGAACTCCATCCCATGGGTGTTGCCACATAATCGTCTGGCACCATATCGTCGGCGCTAGGCATGATATCAAACAGGTTCGCCAGACCCTGACGAGAATTTCGCGCCTGGGTATAAGCCTCAACAGTGGCCATTTGGCGTGGTGATAAACCAGACGACTTAAGCTGCTTTAGGCTGTCGTCAACGTAACTTTCCACCAGCCTGGTTTCATTTGTCGGACGAGCATTTCCCCCATCCCATGGATTCACTGTTGGGTTGAGCAGCGAGCGAATTCCGTTGAGATCGTTGACCCGAGTGAAACGAAGCAGGTTGCCGGTCTGGCTGTAACCACCAAAGGTGGTGTAACCCATGGCGTGCTGAGGGGAGCGTTTGGCCGCGTGTAGCGCTGTAATGGAAGGAGCACCCACCGCGTTGCGACCGCTCCAGTTGTATAAGATGCCCGTAGAATGGGAGTTGGTCTGGGCATCCACTCCATTAACGACCATCATCTGCTTGTAGTACTTATTGAAAAACTTCTGGTTTTGGGCAAACGGTGCGTAAGAAATCTTGCCCTTTGTCATTGTCCCTGCTGTATCCGCCCAATGATTGATGTCAGGCTCGCCGGGGGTATTTTCCTTGGGGTCGCAAAAGCAGGTAACGTCTGCCCCACCATTTAATTGCAAGGTAACAAGTAACTTGCCTTTATAGCTCGTTGGCGCTGCGTAAACGTGGCTACCGGCGACTCCTCCCAACGCGAACCCACTAGTAGCGATCAATGCGTTGCGTAGTAAGCCACGCCGAGTAATGTCTCTATACATTTGACTCTTCCCCAACATCCACCTTGGGATTATGCTGTATTAGGGTCCTTTTCGGTTATCACACACCCCAGAATTATAGTCGGGCAATAACGAAAAGGAAAATTATCTCGCAACTTTGGCAGTGTCTGCTGGACAGGCGTGCCTGGATGCGACCCGAGTCACAGATACTGGAGAGTAGATATTTTTCAATCAAAAAAAATATTGGCCTTATCTGGCTTTCTACTCCTTGTGATGCTGGCGGGCTGTAGTGACGGCTCAGACAATCAGCGCGTTAGTGTTGAGGAGGCGGTGCAGGCGCAGGATTTATGTAAGCTTCCCGAAGAAGATATCGCGGTGAATACCACCGCAGGTAATATCGAATTCGTGCGCACGCCGGATGCATGTTTCGACTATTTAGACGATTATCCCTTCAGCCCTAACTATGTGGAGGTGGACGGCCTGCGTTACCACTTCGTGGACGAGGGGCCTCGTGACGGTGAGGTGATACTGCTGCTGCACGGCCAGCCCACTTGGTCCTACCTCTACCGTAAGATGATTCCGGTGCTGGTGGAGGCCGGTTATCGGGTTGTCGCCCCGGACCATATTGGCATGGGGCGATCCGACAAGCCGGTGGACCCTCGTGTGCACCAGTATGAGCAGCATGTAGCGTGGATGAAGTCTTTCGTCAGCGAGTTGGATCTCACCGATATTACGCTCTTCGTACAAGACTGGGGTAGCTTGATTGGCCTGCGCATGGCGGGCGACGACCCTGATAAGTTCGCTCGTATCGTGGTCGCCAACGGTGATTTGGCGCTAATCCCCGATGGGTTCAATCCCTTCACGGTACCTGTATTCGAGTTTGACGAAACGATTGAAGGCACCGCCGAACATTTGTCCTTGCGCCCCACCGACCGGGTAACGGGTTTCCAGTATTGGGTAGATTTCGCCGCTACAGCTCCGCATCTGTTTGCCGCGGATATGGTCGACCTCTCGATCGGCAACAATTTAACGCAGGCAGAGTACGACTCCTATAACGCCCCGTTCCCGGCACGAATCTATTGGGGTGGCATACGCGCATTCCCCTCCATGGTCGCAGGGTTCGGACAGGCGAACTTTCCCGCCTATGAGGCGCTGGGACTTTTTGAGCGGCCTTTCCTTTTCATAGGCGGAGACAACGATCGCTATCTAGGCTCGGTCGCAAACCAGAATAAGTGGATTGCCCATGTGCCCGGTGCCCAGGGGCAACCCCATACGCGCTATGAAGCGGGCCATTTTATTCAGGAAGAAGTGGGTGAAGAAATGGCGGCGTATGTGGTGCTGTTTATGCAAGATAACCCACTTAATCTGAGCGAGCCTGAGCCAGAACCCGAAGAAGAGGGACCCAGGGGGTTCGAGATTCTGGAGCCGCAACCGGATGGGACTTTCCGTGCCTGGGTTAGTCCAGCAATCACCGGAGAGGAATTCGCTGCACTTGAGCTACCTGATGGCTGGATAAAGAATACACCGCGCGAGGCGGGAGTTGATGGTCCAGATTCCAATCGCTTCCTGCGCTCACCCGATGGATTGAAAGAGGGTGACTTCCTCGTAGAACAACTTTTCGGCTTTCCCTGGTTGCATGTGGCTACCGTTGTGGAGCAGTCAGCTCCCCTGGACGAGGACGGGTTATTGATGGTGACCAGCGTGCGCAAATATCACGAGATTACCTATAACGCCGGGAGCATCCTGGTGTTGCTGGTGGCTCCGTCGGGTGATGTGTACTTTCGTATCGGCCGCAACGCGAACCGGGTCAGCGACCAGCCCACGATTCCCGACCTGTGGAAGCTGGTGGAATACACGACACCGGAAAAACTGGTTATCGAGCTATTTGAAGGAAATCTTGTGATTCGCTCCGATAACGAGGATTCGTTTCAGGGACCGGTACCTGAACTCAGGGCTGTATTATAGGGTGTGCGATTCGCGAGTAGATTGTTGATTGCCCTATTGGGTTTCGACAAATCAACACCTCGGGTTTGCAGTGACCAGAACCTTGCGCATCAAACGACTGCTCTGGCCTTGTATGCCAATCGACTGAAGGGCAATATTAGGAGCATGAGTATCGCTAACGCCCCACTACCCCTGCCCGTGCGACTGATGAACGCCGGATTCTCGATCACTGGCCCACTAGGTGCGCGCCTGCTGTCGCTGCAACCCGAAGCCCTGATAGCCCATGCAGCAAAACAGGCCGGGCTCAACGACTTCGGTTCAGACTACTTTCGCGGACCTCTGGCGCGGCTGTGCCGGTCCCTGGAAGAAGATGCGCAACTGACCGCTCTGGGCCGACTAATGGCCCGCCAGGACATCTTGCGATTGCTGGTCAACCGGCTGCAATTTATCGATATATTCAAGCGCCACCCGGAAATTGCAGAGCAGGAAATCAAAGCGCCGATTTTCATCCTGGGCATGCCCCGAACAGGTACTACCAGCCTGCATGAGCTAATGGCACTGGACCCGCAATTCCGTGCACCCCTGAGTTGGGAGGTAGCCTACCCATTCCCTCCACCGGAGACAGCAAGCTATCGCAGCGATCCACGTATTCGCCAATGCGAGGAGGAACTGGCCCGGGTAGACCAGTTGTTGCCAGACTTTCGCAACATGCACCCCATGGGTGCAGAGCTGCCACAGGAGTGTGTGGCCCTCTTTGCCTACGATTTTGTCTCGATGATTTTCGATGTGCAGTTTAGGGTGGATCGATATCAGCAATGGCTGGTAGCCGAAGACATGACTGAGGTCTTCAAGAATCACCGTCGCTGGCTTCAATTGCTGCAATGGAAGTGTCCGGGAGATACCTGGGTGCTCAAGTCTCCGCAGTACCTGTGGAATATCGACGACATGCTGCGCGAATACCCTGATGCCAGGGTTGTGCAGACCCATCGCGATCCGTTGAAGGTGGCCATGTCTATCGGCAGCCTGGTATCCACCCTGCGTGGTTTGGGTTCGAATGATCGCGACCTGGTGAGAACCACCCGTGCCTATGCGGATCTGCTGCACTTCGGCACAGAGCGCACCATGTCTGCTCGCCAGCGAGGGCTATTGGCTAGCGATCGTGTTATCGACGTGCAATTCGCCGAGTTCCGCAAAGGGGAAGTGGCCGCCGTGCGGCGCATTTACGAATACTTCGGCCTAGAGCTCAGTCATGACAAGGCTGCGATGATGCAGGGCTTTTTAGATAACGGCAGGGAGAGTGAGCGTCACGGCAAGCACACTTACAGCCTGGCTGAATCCGGGCTCGACCTAAGCGCTGAGCGTGAGCGCTTTGCTGCCTACCAATCTTCCTATCAAATACCCAGTGAGGTACTGGCAAATGACAATTGAAACCCAGAGCAGAGTGGCACTTCGCGAGTTGATCGCCCTGTTGCAGGAAGTCGATGAACACTGGTGCACTGAGGAGCGCAATCTGGCTTCGGTGCAAGATGTGGCGGGATCTCATCGGGCCCTGATGCACATATTAGAAGCAGCGCTGGTCGGTTATTTTGACAAAGATGCGCAAATGCCGGACTTCCGACGTATCGTGACCCCTAGCCGCAAGCTGACCGGTGACAATCCGGACGCCATCTACTTTGATGCCCCTGTTGCACCGGATTATAGCTACCGCGTCGACGGACAGATGAACGGCGCTATTTATTTTTCCATGACCATCGAGAAAAACGCCGATGGCGATCGCATTGCCGAAACCTGCGGTGCGATCAACGATACGCAGATCGATATCGACGCAGACGGCCGCTTCAGCATCTTCCTGGGCGGCGAGACCCAGTCGCGCAACTGGTTGGCTTTACCGGAGGGCGCTTCACGGATTACCACCCGGCATTACTTCGAGCAGGCGGCGCCTGCGGCAACTGACCCTGAGTTGGAGCCGCGCATGGCCATCAGTTGCACCAGTGCGGCGGCATCGCTTCCACCGGCGGACGATGTCAGCATTGCCGATGGCATTCGTCGTGTATGTAACGTGGTGCGCAGTCGCACTCTGAACATGCCATTGCTGTCCAGCGGTGAGATGCCGAACTTTATGTCCATTACCCCTAACTGTTTCCCCCAACCACAGCTGCCTGGAGAGCACGGTCTGGCTGCAGCGGATGCGCACTACTCAATGGCACCTTTCCTATTAGGGCCAGATGAGGCATTGGTCATAACCGGGCGGTGGCCAGATTGCCGCTTCGCCAATGTCTGTCTATGGAATCGCTTCCAGCAGACCTTCGACTATCGCAGTCGCAGCGTGGCGCTGAACCGAGCTCAGACCGAGTTGAACGAAGATGGTAGCTTCCGTATGGTGCTGGCTCACACTGACCCCGGCGTATCGAACTGGCTGGATACAGAGGGCAATGCCTTTGGACTGGTGTTCTGGCGCTTCTTCCTGGCGGAGGGTGAAGTAGAGACGCCGCAAACCGAGGTGGTAAAACAAGCCGATCTGGAGCGATAAAGTGTGCTTACTTAAATGAAGCCACTATTACTGTCTCCCCTGACGTTAATCTCCATCAGCGCCCTTGCGCCCACTTGAACAGACCCAAACCAAACACCAAGGCGAGTAGCACAACCAGAACCTGCAACGGAAATTGACTCGCCGAATAAACCAGTGTCCAACCCGTTATGGCCAGGAACAGAAGAGCAGGTAGCGGATACAGAGGCATTCGATAATCCAGGTCGCTCACTTTGTCGGGGTGTCGGTTACGACTAACAAACAATGCAATTACCGTGACAAACGTGTTGAAGGCCATCAAAAGACCGGCGAACAGCAGGATTTGCTCAAAGGTCGACGTCCACAGAAAAACAAAAGATATTCCTGCCATAAAAATAATTGCCGTTACCGGTATGCCATCTTCATTGGTACGGCCAAGCATTGAGAGTCTGGGATAATCTTCGCCTAAGCGCTGCAGTGCGCGTGGTCCGGCCAGAATCATTGCACTAACAGTGGAAGTTAAAATACCGGCTAGCACCAAGGACACAAAAAATCCCGCCTCAGGACCAATCATGTAATGAGCCACGACATAAGCAATTTCAAGCTCTCCGCGCAATGCTTCGATGGGAGCTGACGACAAAAACACGGTATTCAAAGCAACATAGACAACAGCAACCAAGCCACAGCCAATCATTAAAATTCGGGGTAGATACCGCGCAGGATTCTCTATTTCACCCAGGATATAGGTGGCTGCGTTCCAACCGGAAAAAGCGTAAGTCACATAAATTAGCGCAATCGCTGCATCGCTACTGAAAATATCACGGAATAAATCAGCGTCGTTAAGGGCTAGCTGATCGCTATATTCTGGGCGCTGAATAAGCGCGTAACCGATAAACAACAGGATTAACATAAGTTTCAAGGCAGTGAGATAGTATTGCCCGGCCGAGCTTTCGTGATGTGTTCGCGAATGAACCACAACAACAGCAATAATTAAAACGCTAGCAGACACCTTGGCATCTATGGGTAATAGCGCGACCTCCAGGTAACTGCCAAATGTCAGCGCAGCCAACGCAACCGGTGCAGCGAAACCCACCGTGGCTGAAACAGCACCGGACACAAACCCGGCATAGGGATGAATCAGCTCAGTCAGAAAGTGATATTCACCGCCTGAGGCAGGATGCCTCGAACCTAGCTCGGCGTAACACAGCGCACCGCAAAGGGCACAAACACCACCTATCGCCCAGAGTATCAATATTGCAATGGGCGACGACAGCGACAGCAGCTGAAAACCCAACGAGGTGAAGACGCCAGTGCCAATCATATTGGCCACTACAAGCGCAGTTGCTACTTTGGGTGTATAGTAATTCATGCGTTAATCGCTTATATGACGGTAAGGATTATACGCTGACAGTGGTCGAAGGATATGGCAACCTGCGAGCCGCTTTCTAAAACACACTTTTTGCTGTTGGCGCCGAATCAGTCCTATTCCATACTTCTTATCGAATTTTACTTGCGGCTCACCCTAATCCGGTGAAACGCCTTGAGCAAACTGTGGCACTGGCCTTGGGGCGCATAAACCCATTGTTAGTGATTACATTGATCGCTAAAGAAGCGAAAGTCAGGCAGGAGAACCCTTAATGGATTTCGACATCCCCCACGATATTGCCTATTTTTTGACAGAGGTTGACCGATTCATAGAGTCCAAGATAAAGCCACTGGAAGCAAAAGACGATAACCAGCGCTTTTTCGATCATCGCCGTGAAAATGCCCGCACTGACTGGGACAGAGACGGCCTGCCTAACCATGACTGGGAAGCGTTATTGCAATCTGCAAAAAAACTCGCCATAGAGGCGGGTATTTATAGCTATCCGTTCCCGTCTGCTTATGGCGGCCGAAATGGTAGCAACCTGGGGATGGCCATCATCCGCGAGCATCTGGCGGCAAAGGGCCTGGGGTTGCATAACGATCTGCAAAACGAACATTCAATCGTAGGCAATAATATCGGTCTGTTATTGCTGTTGGAATATGGCAGCGAAGAACAGAAAGCAGAGTGGCTCGATGGCATCAAAAATGCCGACAAAGGCTTTGCCTTCGGCATTACTGAACCGGAGCACGGCTCCGATGCTACGCATATGGAAACCGTTGGTCGACGCGATGGCGACAGTTGGATAATCAATGGAGAGAAGACCTGGAATACCGGTGTACATATCGCCGATGCCGACCTGGTAATGGCACGGACATCAGGAAAACCAGGCGACGGGCTGGGAATAACCGCCTTTCTGGTTCCCATGACTACGCCCGGCGTAAACGTCGAAGAATATCTGTGGACTTTCAACATGCCCTCAGATCACGCGCGCGTTTCATTTACTGAGGTCCGTGTGCCTCACAGCGCCATTTTTGGTAAAGAGGGATATGGCCTGGCCGTAGTCCAGCACTTTTTTAATGAGAACCGTATTCGCCAGGCCGCCTCCAGTTTGGGGGCAGCGCGATACTGCATTGCAGAAGCAGTGAGCTATGCCAATGAGCGCAAACCTTTTGGTAAAAAACTGTCGTTAAACCAGGGGATACAGTTTCCCCTTGTGGACTTGCACGCCCGCGCCGAAATGTTGCAGGCGCTGATTCACAAAACCGCCTGGCTGATGGACAAGGATGGCCCCTTCTCGGTCTCTGACAAGGTGTCTATCTGTAACTACCAGGCGAACCGACTGTGCTGTGAAGCCGCGGATACTGCAATGCAAGTGCACGGCGGCATGGGTTACTCCCGTTACAAACCGTTTGAACACATTTATCGCCATCATCGTCGTTATCGGATCACCGAGGGCGCCGATGAAATCCAGATGCGTCGCGTCGCGGGCTATATGTTTGGCTTCATGGCGCAGCAGAAGCCCAAAGGCGTGGAATAAATTCAATGGAAGACGCACTCAGCGAGCGGATTGAAATCGTTTTGCGCAGAGAGTTCGACGAATTCTATGAACTGGAGTCCTGTCAACAACTCAGCGCCGGTGCCAGCCAGGAAACCTGGCGCATCACCTTTCGTAGTCGCAGCGGAGAATCCAGGCTGGCCCTGCGCAGGCGTCAACCCAACGCGGTGTCACAATCTGGCGCAGGGGCTATAACACTGGAAATCGAAGCAGCATTATTGCGGCTGGCCGTTCAATCGGGAATTCCCGGGCCAGAGGTGTTTTACGTGCTGCAGCCTGACGACCAATTAGGTTCCGGGTTTATCATGCAGTGGCTGGATGGCGAAACGCTGGGGCAACGCATCAACCGAGCACCTGAGCTTGCCGATATTCGACCGCAACTGGCACGTCAATGCGGTGAACTTCTCGGCAGAATTCACAGGCTGCCGTGGCAAAACACCGCATTGGCAGACCAACTTCCCTCAATAACGCCCGCTGACCTGGTCGACCAAACCTGGGAGTATTATTGCGACATCAATGTACCGGTGCCCATGATTGATTACACGTGGCGATGGCTAAAGGATAATTTGCCAGTCGACTCGCGCCATACGCTAGTGCATGGCGACTTCCGAAATGGCAACCTGATGGTAACCGCTGGCGCAGGCATTAACGCGGTACTCGACTGGGAACTGGCGCATATAGGCGACCCAATGCGCGACCTTGGCTGGTTGTGTGTTAACTCCTGGCGCTTTGGCAACAGTGAACTGCCGGTGGGTGGTTTTGGCCATCTCGACGACTTACTTGCCGGCTACGAAAGCACATCAGGCTTAAATGTTGATCGGCAAACGCTGCGATTCTGGCAGGTATTTGGTTCCTTTTGGTGGGCCATGGTCACCTTGCAAATGGCACAAGCCTGGCGCACAGGAGAGACACCCAGCCTGGAGCGTCCGGTGATAGGACGACGTTCCTCGGAAGCACAAATGGACTGCGTCAGCCTGCTCATACCGGGTGACTATCGCCTGCCCGCAAGCGATGACTCGACCGTCACCGGTACGCAGTTACCGATGCCCGGCGAACTACTTGCAGGGGTTGAAGCGTTCCTCAGGGAAACCGTTGCGAAACAACTCGATGGACACAGCCAATTTCTAGCTCGCGTGGCAGCCAACTCATTGAGTATCGCCCAGCGCGAGTTTCGCCACGGCGCAAAAATAGCGCAAGAGGAAACAGCCAGATTGGGGGAACTGCTTACTGCCAATGATGACCTGGATACCCTGCGCTGGGAATTGGTGCATCAACTGAGAGACTCACTCCCGCTGAACACACAGGGACTGGCGGAACATTTGCGGCAAACCGTAGCGTGTCAATTATTCCTGGACCAGCCGGGTTACAGTGCACTTAAGAACGAGTATTGACAAGCTTATTGCCACAAGCGCCCTCAAATGGGCTTTGAAATGCCTTATACTCTGAGGAACGGGCGACTGAGACTACGATTTCCAACTGCTAAAAAGTCAGGCTGCGGCAGTGTATTGGCTGTACAGTCGCTTTAACGCTGTAGAGTGTTACTTTGGCTCCTGGGTACATCAGTTAATTGCCTGTATGGCGTTCGCGGGCTCGGTACTTATTTTGCCAAACGTCAGACGCAAACGTAGAGGAATACAAGTCAAATGGAACGAAGAGAGTTTTTACAGTGTGCCGCTATACTGCTGACGGGGGCTACGGCTAGCCAGCTTGGCTTTACCCTGAGTGACGAGCAACGTGCCTATATGGCAAGCGCACCCAATTACAATCTTGGGGCAGTAGATTATTTCTCTACAGAACAGCGCCGCATTGTAGCGGCGATGTCAGAGATTGTTATTCCACGCACCGATACGCCGGGAGCAATCGATGCCGGCGTCCCTCGCTTTATCGAGTTAATGGCTGCCGACTGGATGAACGATCAGGAGAGAGCGATTCTTCAGGATGGTCTTCAGTATATGGCGTCGCGCATTCCAGAAGAATACGGCAAAGCTTTTCCCGATTTAACGACGGAGCAGCAATTGGAAATTATGGAAGCGCTGGAAGATGCTGCGTCCGACTCCGATTGGTATGCATTCGGTAACGTGCGGCGAGCTTTCATTAGCGATGCACCCTTCATCTGCCAGATTAAAGAGCTTGTTGCCTGGGGTTTCTTTACCTCCGAGAAAGGTTCTACCCAGGTATTAAGGTATGAGGCAATGCCGATGACCTTTGACGGAGATATACCGCTGTCACCTGACGACAGCACCTGGGCTGGCTCGACAATTTAATTGCGACTGGAATTATCATGATTGAAAGTAAGCATTACGATTTTGATGCAATTGTAGTCGGATCGGGAATTTCCGGTGGCTGGGCAGCAAAAGAGCTCACTGAAAAAGGACTTAAGGTGCTCGTGCTCGAACGCGGTGAGGACCTCGAACATGGCTCCGGCTACTACGGCGAGCACGCACCCAACTGGAAATTGCCTTATCAAGGCAAAAAACCGAGGGAGCTGTATGACGAAGAATATCCAATGGCGGCAAAGGTGTTTCATTCCTTTGGAGAATACAATCGCGAATTTTGGATGAACGAGAAGGAAAACCCTTACGTCGTCGACAAAGAGAATCCTTTCATGTGGATTCGTTCAAACATCGTGGGGGGCAGGTCCGTACTCTGGGGGCGCCAAACGTATCGCCTTAGCGACATGGATTTCAAAGCGAATGCTACTGATGGGCATGGTATTCCATGGCCAGTGACATACGACGAAATCGCCCCTTGGTATAGCTACGTTGAAAAATTCGCTGGCATAAATGGCAAGAAAGAGGGCCTACCCCAGTTTCCCGATGGCGAGTATCAGCCACCGATGCCCTGGTTTGCACTGGAAGAAACCATAGGCCAGCGCTTAAAGAAAAAAGCGCCAGACGTAACGCTCACCAGTGCTCGTACCGCCATCCTCACAGAAGACCTCCCGGGTCGCAGCGCGTGTCACTATTGCGGACCCTGTGCACGTGGTTGCTCAACGGGCAGCTATTTCAGCTCACAAAGTTCAACTCTGCCAGCAGCCAGAGCCACCGGCAATCTCACGTTAAAGTCCAATATGTTAGTCGATCGCCTGGAGTACGATAACGAGAGCGGAAAAATATCTCGCGTGCATGTGATCGACACTAAAACCCGGGAGCGTTCATCGTTTTCTGCACGCGTGTTCTTTTTGTGCGCGTCCACCATTGGTAGCACGCAAATATTAATGAATTCCAAAAGCGAATTCTTTCCCAACGGCCTGGCCAACAGCAGTGGCACACTTGGACACTACTTAATGGACCACACTTTGGGCATGAGTGGCATGGGACTGTTTTTAGACAACATGGACAGCTATTACCATGGCAACCGGCCGACAGGGCTATACATCCCGCGCTTCCGTAACCTTGATGGTCAGGACGAAGATGCTGATTTTGTCCGTGGTTATGGTTACCAAACCGCGCTGCTGCGAACAGATTGGCAAATGAACTTCAACTCAAAAGGGTTTGGTGCAGACTACAAGGACTCAATGCGCAAACCCGGCCCCTGGATATTCGTACTTGCCGGTTTTACTGAGTGCCTGCCACAGAAAAGTAACCGGATGTATCTCGACCCAAACAAAAAAGACAGCTTTGGAATGCCGCAGGTGGCATTTGAATTTAGATGGAGCGACAACGAATACAAATTGCGCAAAGATGCGTCTGTGCACGCTGAGCGTTTGTTAAAAGCTGCAGGTGCGGTTTACTCATTGCCCGCCGGCGACGAAATGTCGATGCCCGGAGAGGGTATTCACGAGATGGGCACCGCTCGCATGGGCGACGACCCCAGAGAATCTGTACTCAATAACTATAATCAGGCCCATGATGTGCCTAATTTGTTTGTGACAGACGGTTCGTTCATGACATCGGCCTCTTGCGTTAATCCCTCGCTGACATATATGGCTTTTACCGCAAGAGCTTGTGACTATGCGGTCAAGCAATTGGCTGAAGGTTTCATCTAGCCTTGATCCACCTTAATCTAGCATTTAGACCTACGAGCTTTTGCCCTAATACTGCATTTATACTTATTATCGCTGACGTGCTAGCGTCATTAAAAAAGAGGATAGCATTGCGTGACTACACCCTCGAACATTGATAAAGCCGCTCTGAAGATTTACGTCAAAATGTCAGACGGTCAGAGACTGCTGGGACTGTTTTACCTGGAGCCTAATGAACGCCTGCAAGATGTAATGAACGACAAGCGCGCGTTTCTTCCTCTACATGCGCTCGGTGACAACAATAAATATAAAATGGTGATGTTGTCCAAGCGCTTCATCCAGCAGGTTGAAGAGGCCGATAGCAAAAGTAGCGAGATGAACAGCGAGGACAGACGCGCGCTTGATGATCGTCGGTCTGGCGATCGTCGCGGCACCGGCGGCTCATTGGAGCTTGCATAATATTGACGTCAGCATCAGCGTGATGCCCCGTTTCACGCGCCTATAACACAGCACACCCCAACAAGTTTCCACGCGTCTTTTTTTGACAGCTTTAGACGCATTCTGCCTGGACCAGCATTCAAGGTGGTAATGGTAGTCTGGGGGCTTGCCTAAATTTACACTTATATGTAATATTTGAATTGAAAATTACAGTTTGATGTAATATTACATCGAGTCACTTACAAATAAAAAAGACACTGATTATTTTCGTAATTGCTTGGTTTTGGATTCAGCTCGGCTGCAATCGTCTATAGAACGGCAAAATAGCGTATCACAAAGGAAACCTACTATGGCTGCTTTGAAGTTAGGTCTTGCACAAGGCTACTGGGGTGCGGCACCTCAGCCAAATTTCGTGGAAATGGCGCAAGAGGCAGAGAAACTGGGCTACGACTCAGTTTGGTCAGCAGAAACCTGGGGCAATGATGCATTCACGCCCCTGGCCTGGATCGGCGCAAATACTGAAACAATCAAGTTGGGCACAGCCGTCGTTCAGCTATCTGGCAGAACCCCCACTTCTTGTGCCATGCACGCATTAACGCTGGATATGCTGTCCAATGGACGCCTGATACTCGGACTGGGCGTATCAGGTCCGCAAGTAGTCGAGGGCTGGTATGGGCAACCCTTTCCCAAACCGTTGGCACGCACACGTGAGTACATCGATATCATTCGCCAGGTATTCGCTCGCGAGGAGCGGGTCACCAACCCCGGTCCGCACTACCCGATGCCCTACGGCGGGGAAGACGGTATGGGTCTGGGGAAACCCCTCAAGCCGATGGTCCATCCGCTGCGCAATAAAATCCCAATCTACCTGGGAGCGGAGGGGCCAAAGAATATCGCTTTAAGTACTGAAATTGCAGATGGCTGGCTCCCCCTGTTTTATAACCCCTATGATGAAAGTGTTTACGCAAGCTCGCTCACTAATACCAAGCCAGACTTCCAGATAGCGCAGATGGTCACTGTCAATATCACCGATGACATCGACGCTGGCTTGCTGGGCGTGAAACATTTTCTCAGCCTTTACGTTGGTGGCATGGGCGCAAAAGGCACTAATTTCCACAAAAATCTCTTCGAACGGATGGGGTATGCCGACGAGGCCGAGCAAATTCAAAATCTGTTCTTCGAAGGCAAACGCGATGAAGCAGCCCGGGTAATCCCCGACGAGTTGGCCGATGCCATGGCACTGATAGGACCCAAAGACAGAATCAGGGATCGCCTGCAGGCCTGGAATGATTCCAAAGTAACCACGCTGTTGGTCGCGACCACAGACAAGCAACAACTTAGAGACATGGCTGAGCTAATTTTGTGAGCAGAGATTTTGCTCGCAGGCCGAGTGGTAATCACCAGCCATGCACGGACGGCTGAATTTTAGTATGGAGAGCTATT
Source organism: Candidatus Seongchinamella marina (assembly GCF_026262685.1). Classification (NCBI taxonomy): domain Bacteria; kingdom Pseudomonadati; phylum Pseudomonadota; class Gammaproteobacteria; order Cellvibrionales; family Halieaceae; genus Seongchinamella; species Candidatus Seongchinamella marina. The sequence continues at coordinate 96,967 of NZ_SHNP01000001.1, read as the reverse complement.
AATGAATTGGAACTACAGTGAGGCCGTTGATCGCATTGGACAGGGTGCAATGGCTGACCGCCCTGCCCTTATTCACGAGAATACAACCATTAGCTTTGCCCAGTTGCGCAAGCGAGCGCGTGGAATCGGTGCCTGGATGCAAGCTCTGCAGCTGGAACGGCATAGTCATATTGGTCACTATATGCGTAACTCCAACGCCTACATGGAGACCTTCATCGGCAGCAGTATGGCGGGATACGCCCACGTTAATATCAATTATCGTTACCAGAATAAAGAGCTGGAAGACTTGTGCAATGGGTTGGACATCAAGGTGCTGGTATACGGTGTCGAGTTTGCCGAGCGAGTGGCCCAAATCAAACCTCAACTCACTAAAACCATTGCTTTTGTTGAGGTGACCGAGTCGGCACCGGTCAATGGTTTTGCCGTTTCCCTAAACGACTTGTATCTCCACTCGGCAGATACCTTCCAGAAGAATACTGCCAGTGACAATCAGATCCTGATCGCCACGGGAGGCACCACGGGCCTGCCAAAGGGCACCCAGTGGCTGCACACCGACCTCTGGCACAAAATGAGTGTTTGGAGCTTTGGCGCCATGGCGCCGGCTGCACTGGAAAAGCCTCCCGAATCTATCGACCAGTATATTGAGATATTGCAGGAACAGCCCCCTTCTGCGCCCTTGTTTCCTCTGTGCCCGCTAATGCATGGCACGGGTTTGATGATGGCGTTGTCGGCCTTGGCCCAGGCATCACCCGTAGTAACCACCGACAATCTGCGCTTTGATGCCGACAAGTGTCTTGATTTAATTGTTGCCCATAAAGTGGGTGCACTGGTTATCGTTGGCGATGCATTTGCCCTGCCGCTCCTGGATGCCGTCGAGCAACGACAAGATGACTGTTTCAGTTCAATAAATGCGCTGGTTTCATCCGGTGCCATTCTCAGTGATGCGAGCAGGTCACGCTTTTTGGCATTACGCAGCGATATGGTTTTGATGGATACATTAGGTTCGACCGAAGCATCAGGTTATGCTTTAACCTCAGGTCAGGCAGGCATATTTCTACCTATGCCAACCACCAAGGTGTTTGATGACGATATGAACGAAGTGCGGCCGGGCAGCGACGTGATTGGTATTGCCTACGCAGGTGGATTCTCACCCATCGGATACTACAACGAGCCGGAGAAGACCGCAGAAACCTTTGTCACTATAAATGGTCAGCGCTATGTTAGAACCGGTGATCGCTGTACGGTGAGGGAAGACGGTATGTTGGAACTACTGGGCAGGGATAGCAATGTCATCAACACCGGAGGCGAAAAAGTCTATACCGTTGAGGTCGAACAGTTATTGCTTCGGCATGAGGCTATTGAAGATGCAGTATTGGTGGGGTTGCCGCATCCACGTTTTGGTAAGGTGGTGACGGCTATTGTCGAAGGGCCAGACCTAAATAAAGACAGTCTGGATGTGCAGGCCTTGCAGACCTACCTGAAGGAACAACTGGCCGACTATAAAGTACCGAGAAAGATCTATGCGATCTCCTCAATGCAAAGATTTGCCAATGGCAAGATTGACTATTCAAAGATTACTACCTTTGCAGCTGATTGCCTTGCTAAGGAGGGTGATCACTAAACGAGTGAATACCCGGGAGAGAGGGTATTAGCCGGCGCCGTCAATAAGTAGCATCATAGCTTGCTCGACGACGCCCACGGCGGAAAGGAGAAGTTTGTGTCAGGACCATTTTCTGGAATTAAGGTACTAGACCTTGGATCTATGGTTGCAGGACCCGGTGCTGCTACGGTATTAAGTGATCAGGGTGCCGATGTGGTTAAGGTGGAGCCACCGGGGCTTGGCGATTTAATGCGCCACCTGAGCACTAACCGTGGCGGTGTGAGTGGGCTTTATCACAATGTGAATCGTGGTAAGCGATCGCTGGCGCTGAATCTGAAAAGCGAACACGGCGTAGAGATTATATGTAAGCTCGCCGAGCAAGTTGATGTGGTCCTGCAAAATTTTCGTCCCGGTGTTGCCAAGCGCCTCGGCGTCGATTATGAATCCCTGCGTGAATACAACCCAAACCTTATATACCTGTCGGCCAGTGGTTTCGGCGATCAGGGCCCCTATAAAGACAAACCGGCCTACGATGCCGTTATTCAAGCGTTCGCGGGCGTTTCCCGAAGCCAAGAAGATCCACACACCGGAGAGCCGGTTCAGTACTACCAGCTTTTCGCCGACAAGCTCACGGCACTGACCGCGAGCCAGGCCATATCTGCTGCCTTATTTGCACGGGAAAGAGGTGCCGGCGGGCAGCACATTAAGTTATCAATGGTAGATGCCGTCATCGGATTTCTGTGGGCAGACGTCGCAGGTACCGCAGCCTTTCTGGGCAAGGGAAAGCAAGGCGAAGAAGTTAAGGAAGGGCTCTCGGTTTCCAAGGGAGCGCGCTTGACAAAATTTGAGGATGGCTATGGTATTGCATCGCCCGTCACCGACGCACAATTTGCCGGCTATTGTCGCGCCTTCGGCTTCGACGAAAAAGATTCAAAATTAGCAACGCTTGCGGGTCGCAATACACACCCCGAAGAACTAATGGCACTGGTCCGCCGCATTAATGCGACCGCCAGTCGTACGCCAGCCGCTGAGGCGATTGCCGCCATGGAAGCAGAGGGCGTACCCTGCGCCATGGCCCAGTCTCTTGCAGATTTGCCAGTACATCCGCAAATATTGGCATGTGATACTTTCGCCACAATAGACAATCCCAATGCGGGACAAATGCTGGAGCCCAATAACCCGGCCAGCTTTCTCGGCACTCCCTCACCGCCTCTGCGACCCGCCGCGACACTCGGTCAGCATACCGACGAGATCCTTAAAGAAATCGGTCATAACGACGCCAGCATCAGTGAGTTGCGATCAGACGGCGTCGTTGCATAGTCTCGGCCTTCGGCTACAGCGTTTTCGCGGTATGAGCACCCGACTAACCGACATACCCAAGCTAATAATCTAAAGGAGAAAAATGACCGTGGCGATGAATTTTGGCGATCTTTACGATTACGTTGATGAGCAACTGAGTCCTGAAACCGTAGTCCTGATTGAAGAGGACGAGTCGGGTACCGGCCGCGTCTTTACCGCGAAGGAGATGCGCGAAAGCACCAACAATCTCGCCAGCCAGCTCATTGCTATGGGCGGTAGTCCGGGAGACAAAGTCGCGATTTATTCAAAAAATCGCGCTGAGTACGTGCAAGCGCTGATCGCAATTTTTAAAGCGCGGCTAGTGCATGTAAATGTCAACTTTCGCTACGGCCCACAGGAGTTAGAGTACCTGTTAGATAACAGCGACGCCCGGTTTGTAATTTTTGAATCCGACTACGCCGACCACCTGGATGCCATTCGGGAGCAACTCCCGCTGGTGAAGAATTTCATAGAAATTTGTGATGACGCCAAGCCTGCCGTTGATTGGGCGGTTGCACTGAGTGAACTTAGCAACACAGGCAACGGCGAAAAACTGGCGATAGAGCGATCACCTGAAGATCAGATATTTCTGTATACCGGTGGCACCACCGGCATGCCCAAAGCGGCGATGTGGGAGCAGTACAGCTTGTGGAATATGATTGGGGTAAATCAAAAAAACCCCGAACTGGCATCACCACAATTTCCGGAAGAGTTGGCACTGAGGCCAAAGGGTGGAGGCGCCAACGCGCTGGTGATACTTCCTCTTATGCACGGAGCCGGCTTGTACACGGTAATTAACGCCTTGGGCTACGGGAATACCTGCGTTTTACTGCGCACCCACGGTTTTGATGCCGACGTCGCCTTACAGTGTGTTGATAAGCATAAAATAGCGGCTATAACGATTGCCGGTGACGCGTTCGCCCAGCCGATTATCACAGCCATAGACGCCGCCAAGGGAAGCTCCAGCCTCGCGAGCCTGAGGTTTGTGATTTCCAGTGCGATGATTTTCAGCCCTCACAATAAGAAGGCGCTGCTCAAGCATTGTCCTGAAATAATGATTGTCGACAATATGGCCTCGTCCGAATCATCCACCTCTGCCCAGGCCCGATCTAACAAAGATTCCACGCTTGAAGATGGCGCAGTAAAAATGCAGCTGACGCCCAATGCCAAGGTATTCACCAAGGATTTACAAGAAGTGCAGCCCGGTAGCGGTGAGCCCGGATTTCTGGCTATCTCAGGTACGTTGCCATTGGGCTACTACAAGGACGAAAAGAAAACCGCAGAAACATTTATCACTGTTGATGGCCTGCGTTACTCCATCCCCGGCGACTGGGTGCAGTTGCATGCAGATCGCAGCCTGACATTTTTAGGCCGCGGCAATGTTTGTATTAACAGTGGCGGTGAGAAAATTTATCCTGACGAGATCGAGGCAACATTGAAGTCTCATGACCTGGTAGACGATTGCCTGGTGGTAGGTACTCCCGACGAGAAATGGGGGCAGGCAGTGACAGCCGTGGTGCAGTTAGCCGCTGATGCGCAAGTGGAGGCTGAAATATTGAGGGATTATGTGCGCAGATTCGTAGCCGGTTATAAAGTGCCTAAGCATGTGCTGTACGTAGATAAGGTGTTTCGCGGGGCCAATGGCAAGGCCGACTATCAGGCCACCAAAGCGCTTGCTGAAAAAGAACTGACCTGAATTTTCGGGCAATGCCCCTAAAATAATAAAGGAGCATTTTATGTTTTACGGCTGGTATGTGGTTGCTGGGACTTTTGTCTCGCAGCTGGCAGTCGTCGGATTTTTCTCCTATTCGATCAGCCTGCTCACCCCGCTGATTCGAGAAGAATTCGGTGTTAGCCTCGAACAAGTCATGTACAGCCTAACGGCCGGCATATTTACCGGCATGATTTTGCAACCCTTAGCTGGCGTGATGCTGGATCGTTATCCGGTCCGCTGGATCATAGCGGCGGGCACACTAATGTTTGCGGCAGGCCTTTGGGCCTTGGCCAATTCCAGCTCCATAGCGCAATACATCGTCATTTTTGGTTTGACCATGGCTGCGGCCAATGCCTTCGCGGGCATTCCTCCAAGCCAGGTCAGCATATCGCGTTGGTTCACATCCAGCCGTGGCAAGGCATTGGGAATTTCGGCTGTCGGCACGTCTGTCGGTGGCATTGTCGTCCCGGGCCTGGTCGCATGGTGGTTGCAAACCTCAGGCTGGCGTGGGGCACTGGAAAACCTTGCCCTGTGCACTGTTCTGATTGTCCTCCCCTTCGTGGTGCTAACAATTCGAGGCAAACCAGCAGATGTGGGCTTATTACCCGAGAAAGGCAAGCCCGGTGCAAGTGCCTCAACAGATGTCCCTGAACTTACGCTTAAAGATATCATTCGCCATCCCGGCTACTGGCAAATTGGCATATCAGTAGGCCTGATGCTCAGTGTGTATATTTCCATTCTCGCCAATATGGCGCCCTATGCGGCAGGCTTGGGAGTCAGCGCGACCCGGGCTTCTACCCTGATAATGGTGGTCGCTATTATGGGCTTGTTGGGGAAACTGGCATTTGGCGTGGCTGCTGACAAGGTTAATTTAAAAATAGGCCTTTGGGCCGCCATGGCGCTGCTGGTAATGGCCCTGCTGCTCATGGCCACAGAGCCTGGCTATCCGTTAATGCTGTTAGCCGTTGGCCTTCTGGGCCTGGCATCAGGAGGTATGATCCCGGTGTGGGGTTTACTAATGGCCAGTGTGTTTGGCCTGGTTAGCTATGGTCGCGCAATGGGGCTAATGGGGCCGCTAATTTCGTTGCTGGTGATGCCAGGGTTCACCGTTACCGGGCGGCTTTACGATGCTACAGGTAGTTACCAGTTATGCCTTCTGGCATTTTCCGGGGTGCTGGTATTTGGCGCACTGTTCCTGGTGCCTCTAAAAATTTCTACGCTGGACCATTAGGTATCATCGGCCTGCTAAACTCGCTTTGGCAAACCTCGATAACGAATAATCGCCACTGTCCTAAAGGGTGACCTTAAATTTTACAGCCTATCGCCGGACTGATTTCGGAATTTTTTCACCCGTATTGCTTACGTGGTTGTCGCAGCGTTCGAACGACGATCACCGGACCAACAGGAGACCGACAATGACACATAAGGAAAATCGGAAGTTCGGCACTGCGACAAGCCTTAGGTGCTTATCGAGTGCCAATGAATAAAATAAACCCCAAGAAACTACTCAATAGTAAGTGGACCGCAGTAAATCCGCAAAGAAAGGAAAAACACTTCGTGGTCTCTGAAGTTGAATTTGATGAAGAAGGTAATGTTATTTCCTGTTTCATCGAGGCGGTGATGTCGAAACGCTCTGTTGCGATAGATTGGCACGACCTGAAAGATGAGAGCACCTGGGTCCATGGCTGGAAATAATTTTCCAGCCATGGCTACACCATCAGCAGGTCAGGCAACGAAACCGCTTTAGTCAGTTAACATACCGACGCTGCTTCCCACTCACTTTCTTTGACCAGAGTTTTACCTCAGGCGTTTTAAAACCTAAGGTGATTGGCTATAGATAACCTTGTCTTCTTTTATCGTTATCATTACTTTCAGAGTATCGATGACCTCGGGATCGATTTTGGTTGGGTCGTCGGACAAGATGACAAAGTCAGCGAGCTTTCCGACCTCTATGGACCCTTTGTCTTTCTCCTCAAAATGCTGCCACGCAGGCCAGATAGTCATGGCTTTTATGCCGGTCATGACATCCACACGTTGCGCCGGCCCCAGAATGTCTCCCGAGCGCGTTCTCCGGGTAACGGTAGCGTCTAACACGCGCATTGAATCGGGTAACGCGACCGGAGCATCGTGATGTGAACCGAACATCATGCCCCGCTCGCGAACCCAGCCAGTAGGAGAAATATTATCTGCGTTTGAAGGGCCTACGGTGTGCTCGCGATGCCAATCGCCCCAATAAAAAGTATGCATGGGAAACAGAGAGGGAAACACACCAAGTTCATGCATTGTGTCGACCTGATCTTCACGCAAGAATTGACCGTGTATCAGCACGGTTCGCCGATCACCCTCTCCAAAGCGATTAGCGGCATTGGCAATGGCCGCGAGCAGCATATCGGAGGCGCCCTCTCCGTTGGAGTGGGTCAACAACTGAATATTTTTTTCATAAGCCCAATCGACCGCATCAACCACTTTATCCATCTCGGCTGCGGCATAGCCTTTATAGCCAGGCGGGTAAACCCCGACCGGGGCGTAATAAGGTCGATCACGGAGCGCAGTGAAGCCCTGCGGAGACCCGTCGATGGTCAGCTTGGCGCCACCAACTCGAAGTCCGTTTTGATAGGTGGCAGAGACATTCGAGGCGATAAAATCTCTGTCGATAAGTATGTCGGGGTAAATAACCACATCATTCAACAGTCCGCCCTCGGCAGCCACAGCTTTTGCGATCGATAGCAGTTCGGGAGCGGCCCGACCCTCCTGCGCAGTGGTGTAGCCATACTTTGCCCAGAGTTTACTGCCGGCTCGGGCAAAAGCTTTAAAACCCTCTTGATCGACCTTTGACATCAGCTTACCCAGCACTAAAAAATGGGCATTCTCCTCAAGCACTCCATTAGGGCGCTGGCTCCCCTCCTCCCGGCGGATCTTTCCGCCCGGGGGAGATTTGCTCGTGGCGGTGATTCCCGACAACGCCAAGGCAGCAGAGTTTGCAACGCCGAAATGACCTGACTGATGCACCACATAAATAGGAACATCACTCGACACACTGTCGAGATCGTCCCGCGTTGGCGGACGTCTTTCCTTCAACTGAGACTCGTCGTAGCCAAAGCCGATAATCAATCCAGCCTGTTTGACCGCGGCGCTATTTGCGCCAACCCAGTCGCGCAGCGTCTTTTGCAGGCTGGCCAAGTCGACCACATTACCATCAGGCGGAGCCAGTAAATTTGCAGACAATGCCTGCAAGCCTCCCATAATCACATGACCATGGCTGTCGACGAATCCAGGGAGCAACGCTTGCCCTTTCAGGTCGTGCATCTTTGTGTCCTGGCCTTGATGCTGAGCCACATCCGCTTCGGCGCCTACCGCGATAATACGACCCTGTTTTACGGCCACCGATTCAGCCCGTGGCGCCGCATCGTCAACGGTAATAATGGTACCGCCGGTGTAAATCGTATCCGCCACCTCTTGTGCACTCGCAGGATTCCCAAGAGCGAGTAGCATCACAACACAAGACACATACCCCGAACGCCAATTCCCTTTTGCTTTCACTTTCTTCTCCAAACCGCTTTGTGTTCTAAAATTTACGCACAACTAATAGCTACGGATTTATATTAGACGCAGCTGCTATTTGGTCAAGTTCTTATATAAATAAGCAGGCAAACAGTGAGGTGTCATTGCAACATTTACCAGACACAAGCTTGGCTTTTAAATTGCTTGCCGCTATAAGCACACCTGTCTCAGGATCGAACCGCGGCGCTAATAGCGTTCACCGTGTCAAGGCTCTCTAAAGCGCAATGTATGCGTTGCAGAGATGAAAGTGTGTAATTCATGGGCTGCCAGGCATCACCCATGGCCAGAGTTGTGACCGCGCCAACCCAGACGTAGGCAGCGTGCCAACGGTATTGCTGAAGCAACTCTTCCAGCGGAGGCGCGAAAACGCCATAACGTAACAACTGCTCTCGATAATAAGACACTAGATCCTGTGCTAACGATTGCTGATCGTTCTCTGTCAGGGTGCCTGCAAGAAAATAGCCCACATCACGCATGCCCGGCCCGCGGGCCGTCAATGCCCAGTCCAGAAAGCCCGGCACACTGCTATCCAGGAACATATTGCCATCGTGCACATCGCCATGAATCAAGGTATCAGGCCCCCTATTCCACAGCCGGTGTATTGCGTCAGTTTCGGCTATGTATAACTCACACATAGCCGCAAAGACAGGCGGCATGGCTGAAACATGCTGTTCTAGCGCCAGTGCGACCAGTTGCGCACCGATTTCGTGCTGTAACGGAGGCTGAAGCCAGTCCAGCTCGGCAACGAAATCCGGTGATTCCCAATAGGCACTATGAAGGCGGGCAAACCTGTCCAGTACTGAACGAAGGTAGTGCGAGGAATAGTGGTCTCTCGCATTTTGGAAGCTACAGTTGCTGTCTTCCAGATGCTCTAGCAACATGATGTAGCGCGCGCCCGAATCGCAGCTACCAGCGTAATAGCAATATGGGACTCGCACTGGCACCTTTGAACCAAGCTGTTGATAGAACATGGCCTCTCGCTTACCCATGCCACTGGAAATAACGAAGGCGCGCTGTGCCTCGTCAGAGGGGGGCAGCTTTACAAAGAGCCGTGCAGGCAGATCGGATTGGTGCTCATATTGCAATTCCAGCACACCTCTGCCTGTTGTCCCGTCATTGGCATCAGTCACCCTAAAGGCGGCAACTGGGGTATTCAGAACGCGGCTCAACCACTCTATACTCACCTCGCTCAGCGCCTGCGGAATATTTGACATAAGAACTCCTTCATTGAACCGGGCTGATTAGCGACATAAGACGCAGATGCTGTTGGCCGTTTTAACTATTGCCGAGGGCTAGCTTGCCCAACTGACCAAAAACGCCCATTAAAATATGCTCACCGCTATAAGCAAGTTACTCTACCAAATTACCGTCAGCATCAAGCTCAACAATATCGTAGCCGAGTTCCTTTAGTCCGGGGAAAATAGTCTGTTTATCTCCAACTACTACGATAATCATGTCAGCCACATCAAGATGCTCCCTCGCCAAGTTATTGATTTCTTCCTGGCCAATGTCTGCAAGAATTTCATTGCGTCTCGTCACAAAGTCATCATCGAGCTTGTACTGAACGATCTGCGAAAGGAATGCCAGCTTTTGAGTTGGTGTTTCGTATCGTCTTGCATCTCGCTGGCCAATTGCATTTTTGGTAAAGCTCAGCTCCGGTTTTGTAATACCGCTTTCTGCGTAGTGACGAACTTCTTTTTCGATTTGAACGATAGAGTCCTGGGTTGCATCGGTGCGCACTGCCGCGCTCGCAACGTAAGTACCATAATCCTGTTCCCCACTGAACCCCGACCGGGCACCATAGGAATAGCCTTTGTCCTCGCGCAAGTTCAAGTTAATGCGACTGTTAAAGTTACCGCCTAAAACGAAGTTCATCAGATTTGCACGGTAAAACTCGCCAGTTGCGTCATAACTCAGTGAACGCTTGGCAATGCGTATTTCCGACTGTGCTGCCCCCGGCTTATCAACCAGGTACAGCTTGGTTCCCTCAATCTTCGGGAATGGCTGTAACGCAACACGGGTGACTTTTTCGCCACCCCAGGGCTCAAAAACAAGCAATTTTTTCACTAATTCATCGCGGTCAAAGTTGCTGACGGCAACGATGGAGGCAATTTTTGAAGAGTAGTAAGCCGCGTGAAACGCTTTAACGTCATCCAGCGTGATTTCGCTCACAGTATCAACGGTACCAATATCGAGATATGCGAATGGATTGTCCCTACCGAAGAGCAACTCCTGATAAACGCTGGCCACGGTGTCCGCAGCATTGGTTTTACTGCTCTGGATCGCTTGCAGGGTTTGCGCCTTTACACGTTTGAAATCATCAGAGTCGAATTTTGGCTGCAGTAACTTTTCGGCAGCAACGGCAAGCGTGGCATCAACATTCTCGCTTAAGCTGCGAATGGCGACGGTTGTTCTGTTGTTATCAGCACTGAAAGTAATAGTCGAACCCAGCTTTTGCAGGCGATTACTGAGCTCTTCGTTAGTCGATTTCAGAGTTGCTTCGTTCATCATTGATGCTGTGATTGCCGCAAGGCCGAGTTTTTCCAGCGGCTCGTCGCGCTGGCCCGCTGTCATGCTAAGACGAATAGTTGTGGTCGGCGTTTCATCATTGACTGCGCCCAGCACGCTCACACCATTGCCCAGTTCGGATCGCCAGATGAACGGCAAGCTAATACGAGGGTTATCTCCAGCCGGAGGCTGTATGCTGCGATCGAAATTATCTTTCGCGCGACGGTAAGCAAGATCGGCATCACTGGTCGCCATATAATCAGGCAAAGCCCGCTGGTAACGCTCCCAGTTATCTGGCCCTGCAATCTGATCCAGCTGACCATTAGGCACCGTGCTCATAACGACGGCGGGCTTGCCAACGATGTATTTTCTGTACACTCGCATGACATCTGCTTCGGTCACACTTTCATAGCGCGCGATATTTTGCGCAATATAGTTGGGATTGCCCTCGAAGATTTCATAAGAAGCCAACTGCGTCACTTTGCCGGCAACACTCTCCAGGCTGTAAATCATGCTGGACACAATGCTCATTTTAACGCGAGTCAAGTCGTCTTCATTAACCCCGCGCCCCTCGAACTCAGCCAGGGACTCGCGAATGATTTTTTCCAGGTCAGCCAATGTTTTGCCATTGGCCGGATTTGGCAGCGCAACGATGGTGAAGGTACAAAGCAACTCCTGACAACCGTGGTTTGAGCTCGCTTGCACCGCAACGCCATTTTTGACCATGTTTTTATAAAGCAGCGAGGTTTCGCCCTGGCCCAAAATGAACATCAGCACGTCCAATGGTGCCTCGTCTGGGTGATGCAGGCTCACCGTGGGAAATGACATGTACAACATCGGCAACGACACCCGATCTTCCATGGAGATATAGCGATCACTGTCCAGTTCAACAGTGGGCTTTTCAGGCTCGTCGACCTGAGGGCCACGAGGGATGGGGCGGTAGTATTTAGCTAGCCATTGCAATGTCTGTGCTTCGTCAAAGTCGCCCCCAATCGTCAGGGTGGCATTATTGGGCCCATACCAGCGTAGAAAGAATTTCTTCAGGTCATTAACATCAACCCGATCGAGGTCTTCCAGGTAACCGATAGTCGACCACGAGTAAGGATGACCTTCCGGGTGCAGGGCTTCGCCGACGCGCTCTCTCACCAGTCCATAAGGTCGATTATCGTAATTCTGACCGCGCTCATTCTTAACCGTTTCACGCTGAATCTCGAATTTTTCCTGCGTAACTGCGTCCAGCAAGAACCCCATCCGATCTGCTTCCAGCCACAGCATCTTTTCCAACTGGTTAGAGGGTACGGTTTGATAGTAATTGGTCCGATCGGCACTGGTTGTGCCATTTAACGTCCCACCAGACTCAGCCACAATTTTGAAATGACCTTCATCCGCGACATTCTCAGTCCCCTGAAACATCATATGTTCAAAAAAATGGGCAAAGCCTGATTTACCAACCTCTTCCCGGCCGGAACCAACGTGATAGGTTACGTCAACATGCACCAGCGGATCAGAATTATCCTCGTGAAGAATGACGGTGAGGCCGTTATCCAGGCTGTATTTTTTGTAGGGAATAATGAGTTGGTCGGCTGTTTCTCGCTCCACCGACTCAACTAATGTAATGCCATCGGGCAGCGCAGGCTGGCCGCCGATAGGCGTAGGATCATTTTTTACCTGACAGCCAACTCCAGCCAACAAAAGGCCTGACAAGATCAGGGAAAGTGGTAAAGATTTCATAAGGTTTCCAGCCGTAAGCGGCAAATACTGTTGCGATAATAGATGTTGTTGACCATGAACTTCAGGCATGGTTCAACTCAGTCCGCTCCCGCCGCAATAAAAAAACGCCTTAACAACGAGCCTGCTGGAACGCTGATAGAAGCGCCTTGTGCCACCACAGTGTAAGAAGCCCAATTTCTCAGGGTATTTGCCTTAGTTACTGGTTCCATCTTCAATAGCGGATGGTATCTTGATCTCGAAGCAAACCCCCAATTCCGTATTGGAGGCCGCAATCGTTCCACCCATGGCAAGAACAAAGCCATAGCTGACTGACAAGCCAAGGCCTGTGCCTTCTTCGATACTCTTCGTTGTATAAAACGGATCGAAAATATTAGGAAGCACCGAGTCGGGAATACCGCCGCCGGTGTCCGAAACCCTGATCGTTGCTTCACCCCCTCTAGACTTGAATGCCTCTATGAGAATAGTCCTTTCTTCGGGGTCATTTTTTTTAATCGCATGAAATGCGTTGGAGTACAGATTAATAAACATTTGCTCAAGCTGAATTTGATGTCCCATCACCAGTGGAAAATCGTCATCAAAATTTGTTTCAACCTCAACCTGCGCCAGCCTGAGTTGCTCACCCATGAGTTCTAGTGCGCCAACTGCAGCCTTTCGTAAATCAACCTCATAAAACTCTTCTTTGGCTTCCCTACCAAAGGTGCGAAGGTGATTGATAATAGTCGAGGCCCGTTTAGCCTGCGCCACAATCCGCTCAAGCCTCTCTATAAGGTATGACTGCTCTGCCGTGCCCTGTGAAATTTTGCGAGCGGCATTTTCAGCTGCTAGTACAATGACGTTGAGAGGTTGATTCAGTTCATGCGCCATAGCAGCCGACATTTCACCAAGGGTGATGAGTTTGGAGGACTGAATAAGCTGGGCTTCTGTCTTCTTGTTCTCAGTAATATCCTGAATTGTAACAACCGCTGTATCGAGTCCCGACTGTTCACGCAACATGTAGTGCTGCTCTACATGACGGGTTTCGCCATTGCTATCAATGATTCTGTAATCAATTTGGGGGAAATCGCTTTCGTCGTAATAGTAAGCCTTATAGCGCTCACGATCACCGGGATGAACTAGCAGAAGATAGTGATCAAGATCAGGGGCAATTTCCAAAAAATCGTCTTGTGTAAGACCAAAGCAAGAGGCCCAACCGTCAGACACCAACAAGAACTTGTCGTCGTCGTAGTCCCAGACCGCATGCCCGAGATTTGCGATACTTGCACTCAAAGCGAGTATCTCCGTCGATTCCTCAAGGGCACCTCGGCTTCGCTGCAACTCCGCTTCTACTTGCTTAAATCTGGTGATGTCTTGAATCACGTTGAGAGATTGGGTAGGTGGACCAACTTCAGCTGGGATGAGTTTACTGCTTTGACGAAGGTGTCGAATTTTTCCGTCGGTTCGTGTTATGCGGTATTCAATCGACAAGGGATTGAAGCTTTCCTCTTTTTGGAATCGATTTTCGAACTCTTTATAGGCCTCGCGATCCTCAGGGACAACAAATTTGAAATAGTCCTCCATCTTCTGCACCGCTAGCATGTATTCATCAACGCTAAGGCCATAAATTCTCGCTAACTCCTCTGAAACAAACAGGGTTTTTTCTTGAACATGGTCCCAAATTTCATGCCCCAATTTAGCGATTTCTTCTGTTTGATGAAGGGCCACTTCTCGTGCCCTGGCGCTCTTATCGGTTTGGTTTGATGCAGACGCGGAAGCGCCAACTTGCTTTGGAGGTGTTGAGGGCCCCTCAAGTGCACGAATGCGAGCATGAGCTACAGCCAGTTCGTTCTGCAGTTTATCGACTAATGCTTGCAGGCTCTTAGAATTATTTTTCATTATAGTGGCCAAGTTTTGCCGCTCAGAATACAGACCGAAGTCAGTACCCTACACCTACGCCAAGCTTCGACTATAGAATAATTTTCACCAAGACGCCAGACGAGCCATTGCCACCTCTCATCTGGGAATACCATTAAATGTCGGGCCGTTTACCTTTTTCCAAATGGCTGGTTGATGAAAGCGCGTGCTTAGTTTTCGTGACCCTGAACTCGCTGCCTCGTGTAACCGAGTGCAGACTCGAGTAAAAGTGTCTAACGTCATCTTTAAATATTGCAGATTTTGTTGGTATTTCCAAAGAAACATGCAAATAATTCGTGGGTAAGCTCAATACCGTACTCGAAGATTACAGCAACCAAGGCTCTATATGACTATTTCTAAAAAGCTTCTTCGCACCGGACCTTATGCAGACTTTTATAGCCAAGCAGTGCAGGTGGGTGACTCCATCTTTTTATCGGGTCAGGTTGGGATCGATGATGCCGGCATTGTTCCGTCTGACTTACTGTCACAAATGAGCCTTGCCTATAAAAACATCGAAACAATACTGATGGAATACGGTGCTTCACTGGATAACATTGTTGACGAGACATGGTTCGTCACCGACATTAATGACTGCATGGCACAAGTGTCCGCATTGTTTAGCGCCCGCGAAGGGTTCTACGGTAAGAAACCCGAAGTCTGTCAGACGCTGGTTCAAGTAACAGGGCTTGTCGACCCATCACTGAAAATTGAAATCAAGTGCATTGCGATATCAGGTTAATACGGACCCACTATCACCATTGGCCCTGCACTCGCTTGCCATTGAGGACGACGACTTCAGGTATGATTTCGCTGATGCCCGCAGGATCCATAGCAAACAGGTCGTCGCCTAAAACAATGAAATCTGCTTTTTTTCCCGCTTCGAGCGAGCCCAACGCGCCTTCAGTGCCAAGCTGGATCGCACCACCCATCGTATAACCCGTGACCATAGCCTCACGGCTCAATTGCTCGGACTTGGGGCCGCTTGCCGGATCGTCAGGCCCTGACTCCCTGCCCCGTCTGGTGTGTCCGACCTGAATGCCAGTAAATGGACTGGCCGAGTCGTCGGCCCACTCGCTGGGAAAATACACATCGCTGGAGAAGTTGACGGTAGCACCCTCCTTCATCAGCTCAGCAAC
Source organism: Candidatus Seongchinamella marina (assembly GCF_026262685.1). Taxonomy (NCBI): domain Bacteria; kingdom Pseudomonadati; phylum Pseudomonadota; class Gammaproteobacteria; order Cellvibrionales; family Halieaceae; genus Seongchinamella; species Candidatus Seongchinamella marina. The sequence goes on along the minus strand of NZ_SHNP01000001.1, from coordinate 81,489 downwards.
CGGGTAAGGATGTTTGGCTCGCTCCCCGAGTGCCTCTGCATAGAACGATTGATCATAGTAATGCCATGCGGGGGTAAACTGGCCAATGACATCCAGCTCGGCGTAGCGGGAAAAATCCGCGGGATCGATAACCTGTAAGTGAGTGATGGCAACCCTGATACCCAGGGGTCTTCCCAGTTGTTGACGAGCGGCTTCGACCGCATCCAGCACGGTTCTGGACGATTGATCACCGAGAGCGTGTACGTGCAGGTTAAACCCGGCTTGATCCAAATCCACCACAAGCTTTGTCAGAGTGCCCACGCCGAACAGGCTGCCCCCCCTGTTGCCCGGTGTGTCGTCATAGTTCTGCAACATATGCGCTGTCCGCGTTTCTACTACACCATCAAAAAAGACCTTCAATGTATCTATTTTTAGATTCTCTGAATTATAGGCAGCGGCCAATCGTTGCAGCTCGTCCAGCGCTGTCTCGGCCTGATTCGGCAAAAACAAGGTATAGGCACCGTGATAGCGCATGGGCAGAGCGCCCCTCTCATCCAATTTTTTTACGGAGCTATAAACTTCTTCGTCGAACCCGAAATTGCCCGCGTCCAACAAACTGGTAACGCCCCGACTACTCAGGTAATTAATGTAACCGAGTAAGGTAGCTTCCTCTGACTCCCCCATTTCGAAAAAGAGGCTGGCGAATAAGGTGGCTGCCATTTCCGTAATGTAGCCGGTAAGCTCGCCGTTTTCATCACGCTTGTAGTAAGCCACACCGGGCAGTGGGTCGACCGGATCATCGCCCAATCCAGAAACCTCCAGCGCCCTGGAATTGACCCACAGGCTATGCATGGTGATATCAAAAATAAGCACTGGGCGCTCTGACTCCAACTCATCCAGCTCAGCTGCGCTTGGACCCTCGGTTCCAAAAAATCGATTATCCCAGCCAATGGCATAAATGACTTCCGCATCAGCATTCTCAGCTAACAAGATTTTTATGTCCTCAATCTGATCCTCCCGATTTTTGGCCTCTGGCAGGTCTATCATCCGGTCGTATACAGCGAGATAGCCCGGGTGGGTGTGAGCATCGATCAATCCTGGCAGAATCAACTTTCCTTGCAGATCCACCGTTATTGTTGAATCTGAAACAAACGGTTCCAGACCTTCGGGGTCGCCAATATAGACGATGCGATCGTCACTAATGGCCATTACAGAGGCGAGCGGTGTTTTTTCGCTGGAGGTAAATATTTCTGCACCAACAAAAACATGAGAAGCCAGATTCTCGGCCGCTGGGCGATCCACAGCCTCGACTGCTTGCGAGTTGAACAACGGCTCAGCCTGGCAGGCGCACAGCAACAGCGCTACGCTGACTACCACGGATTTCAAATAGATGGAGTTAACAGTGAACATAGCCGGAGCCTCAAAATACCCGTACCTTTGAAGTCTACGATTTAATCGCTTTGTTTAGAAGCTATTGGCGAGACACTAAAGGCTACTTTTTCTTTCGCAGATGGACCCGTATCAAGGGGGCAGCAGGGAGCCCAGATGTGCAGTAATACCTTTTTTAGGAGTCTTTTTTTTTCTTTTTCTCAGGTGTAAAGTAGCGCGCCTTTTCTCTCGCGGGTAACCCATCATGCCTGTAAGAACAGCTTTATCCGTTTGGCCCCTTTTTCTGGGGTTATCGCTCATTGGCCTCGCCGTGGGTGTGCAAGGCAGCCTGCTGGGTGTGAGAGCTGAGTTAGAGGGCTTTGAAGACTCTCTGATCGGCCTCCTAATGTCCTGCTACTTCGCCGGTTTCCTGGGTGGGTCCATGCTGGCACCCAGAATTATAGAGCGAGTAGGACATATCCGGATCTTTGCGGCGGTCTCGGCGGTCGCGTCCGTGACCATTCTGGTTCACGCACTCTATGTGGACCCCTGGGCCTGGGCGGCCATGCGCCTGCTAACCGGTTTCGCCTTTTCCTGTATTTACGTCGCCTCGGAAAGCTGGCTGAACCAGGCGTCCAGTAATGAAACCCGAGGCCAGATTCTGGCAATTTATATGACAATATTGCTCGCGGGAGTCTGTGCCGGGCAATTTTTGCTGAACGTGGCGGACCCTCAGGATTTCACTCTGTTTATCCTGATCTCGGTGATGGTTAGCGTTGCCGCAGTGCCGATTTTATTGACGGTGATAGCCACGCCTCACATTGAAGAAACCGAGCGGGTCAGCATTGCTCATTTATGGCGGCGAGCACCCATGGGTGTCATCGGCATTATCCTGTCACAGTGGATGGCCAGTGTGGTCTTTGGCATGGGCGCCGTTTATGCCACGAAAATGGGCATGAGTGTGTCTGAGGTCGCTTTCTTCATGGGGTCGATGATGGCAGGCGGCATGATTCTACAGTGGCCGCTGGGGAAGTTGTCTGACCATATGGATCGCCGTTGGGTGCTAGGCGGGGCCAGCATTGTGGCCTTGATCGCCGCGCTGGCGGCAAGCGGAGAGACAGTAGCTTCAGATAAGCTGTATATACTGGCTTTTGTCTTTGGTGGTTTTTGCCTGTCCCTGTATTCAATCGTGGCGGCGCTCACCAACGATCACCTCCGGCCCAGCGAAATTGTCCCCGCCAGTGGCACCATGGTACTGCTAGCCGGGCTTACCTCGATCACGGGCCCCATCACGGTAGCCTTCTGGATGGATGTGTTTGGCCTGGACAGCTTTTTTCTTGTTCTGGCGGTTGCACTGTTTCTCATGGCGGTCATCAGCATCTGGCGTGTGTTAACGATTCCCGCCTTGCCGGAAGAATACAAAACCCTGTCGTCCATTCAGGTGACTACCAACCCGGTGGGTACGGTGTTACATGCCGAAGAAGAGCACTAGTATTGCCCTAGTTTTCGCCTTTGAACCCATGGGCCACTGATTACCCAACCTGCGATTAGCGCGCTACACTGCTCGGAGGTGCGACAAAAGCCTTGCCGCCTGCCTTGAGGTGCGCCACAGGAACGTCGTGATTTGCAGAAAGACATCGCTGCACCGAAGGAGTTTTCAATGCCTAAAGCCGACGCTGATCAACGCTATGATTATGACCCAGCGTATCCGGTCAACATCCTCAAATCAGTGAACACGATTGCCCTGGTCGGGGCCAGTGCGGACGAAACCAAGTTTAGCAATGATGTTATGCGAGTTTTGCAGGAAGCAGGCTACGACATCATCCCGGTTAATCCAAATCCGAGCCTGACTGAAATACGCGGCCTCAAGGTCTATCATTCATTGGAAGCGATCGACCGCCCTGTTGATATGGTAGAAGTATTTCGCCCCAAGGAAGAATTTTACAGTTTCGCAGAAAAGGCCATTGCCATCGGTGCGAAAGTACTTTGGGGCCAACTCGATATTTATGATGATAGCGCCGCTGCCCTTGCCGAGAAGGCCGGGTTAAAGGTAGTAATGGACAGATGTCCAAAGATCGAGCTGTCGCGGCCAAACTAGAAAGTTTGCCATAATCTGCAAATAATAAGACAAGTGCTACAGGAAACATTTAATGGATAAATTAATTTTACGCTCGGACGATAACGGCGTTTGCATCTTAACGTTGAATTCACCTGGCACGATCAACGCGCTATCTGAAGGTATGCTAACGACGCTATCAAAAGTGCTTGATGACATCGCTGTAGACCGTTCGGTCAAGGCGGTCATTCTTCGCAGCGCGGGCAATCACTTTTGCGCCGGCCATAACCTGAAAGAAATGACCGAGCGACGCCAGGATGCCGATGGCGGTTTCCAGTACTTCCAGGACCTGTTTGCGACCTGCTCGGCCATGATGTTGCGGGTAGTGCGCTTGCCCCAACCGGTGATTGCAGAGGTTAAGGGCATTGCCACCGCTGCCGGGTGCCAACTGGTCGCCTCTTGTGATCTGGCGATAGCATCCAACGAGGCAAAGTTTGCCACCTCCGGCGTCAATATAGGGTTGTTTTGCTCTACCCCGATGGTCGCACTCAGCCGCAACATCAGCCGAAAGCTCGCGATGGAGATGTTGTTACTGGGTGAGTTTCTGCCCGCTGCGCGAGTGGCTGAAATGGGGCTAATCAATCGCACCGTAGCACAAGAGGGCCTGGAAGATGCTTCCATGGAAATGGCGCGTATTATCGCCGACAAGTCCTCTGCGGCCATCAAGGTGGGCAAGCGTGCTTTCTATGAACAGCTTCAAATGCCCCTAGAAGATGCCTACACCTTTGCCGGTCGGGTCATGGCACAGAACATGATGGCGCGAGATGCAGCAGCTGGCATTGGTGCATTTACCCGCAAGGAATCGATGCCGGAGTGGACGGGAGAATGATTTACGCAGGCACAGAGTTGGAGAAATGCGCGGCCAATCACACCGCATTGTCCCCGGTTTCAATTCTCAAGCGAGTAGAGCGGGTACACCCGGAATTGCCCGCCCAGGTGCATGGCTCAATAAGGCGCAACTGGGGAGAAGTCGCCCAACGATGCAAACGCCTGGCGTCAGCCCTTGCCAGCCACGGCGTGAGCAGCGGTGACACTGTCGCACTGATCGCGCCCAACATCCCCGAGGCACTGGAATGCGCTCTGGCGATTCCTATGCTGGGCGCCGTACTCAACGCAAACAATGTGCGCCTGGATGCCGCCACTATTGCCTACATTCTGGAACACGGAGAAGCGAAGGCGCTGTTGGTAGACACCGAGTTTTCGGGTATGGCGAAAGAGGCCTTAAAACAATCTGGCCGGGACATCCTGGTGATCGATATACAAGACACCCAAGGCCCGGGTGGTGAACGAATTGGCGCACTGACTTACGATGAACTGCTGGCTCAGGGAGATCCTGAATTTGCCTATACCCTGCCAAACGATGAGTGGGATGCTCTGGCGCTCAACTACACGTCTGGCACGACCGGGCGACCCAAAGGCGTGGTATATTCCCATCGCGGTGCATGGACTAATACGGTCAACAACGTCATCACCTGGGAGATGCCGCATCACCCGGTTTACCTGTGGACCTTGCCACTGTTCCATTGCAACGGCTGGTGCTTTCCCTGGACGATCACACTATTGGCCGGCACTCACGTGTTTCTCCGATCACCCAAGGCAGATGCTATATACAATGCGTTTGCAGAAGAGGGCGTCACCCATCTCTGTGGTGCTCCTATTATCATGTCGATGATTTCCGGGGCAGCTCCGCAGGACCAACGCGAGTTTACCCAGCACGTCAAAATGATGACCGCTGCTGCCCCGCCGCCTGCTTCCGTCATCGCCAGTATAGAGGCGATGGGAATTTCCATCACTCACGTTTACGGACTAACAGAAGTTTATGGCCCCGCTGTGGTCTGCGCAGAAAAACCGAGCTGGCGTGAGCTCTCAGTTGATGATCGAGCAAACCTGAAGGCCCGGCAAGGCGTGGCCTATGAACTGGAAGAAGACGTACGGGTATTGGATCCTGAGACAGGCCAACCGGTGCCCTGGGATGGGCAGACACTGGGAGAGATCGTATTTCGTGGCAACATCGTGATGAAGGGTTATCTCAAAGAACCGGAAGAGACTGCCAAGGCATTCAAAGACGGTTGGTTCTGGTCAGGCGACATCGCCGTACATCACAGCGACGGCTATATTGAAATCCGTGATAGAAGCAAGGATATTATCATTTCCGGCGGCGAGAACATTTCGTCCATCGAAGTAGAGAAGGCGCTTTACTCGCACTCGGCAGTGAGCCTTGCTGCTGTCGTTGCTATGCCGAACGAAAAATGGGGCGAAGTTCCCTGCGCCTTTGTTGAGTTGGCTGAGGGCACCGAGGTCACAGAGCAAGCACTGCTGGATCATGCAAAGTCGAAGTTGGCGAGCTTCCAGCGCCCCAAAAAGGTGATCTTCGGTGAGTTGCCAAAAACAACCACTGGCAAAATACGCAAGAACGAATTGCGGGATCGGGTTAGAGATAGGTCTTAATACGATCGATGTTTAGCCGACAACGAGAGTAGAAAGAATGAAGAACCAAACCAATTTTACCCAGTTCAGCTTTGGCACCCAGGTGCGCAAGTCCCCATATTCTGATGCGGCTTTACGCTGGGGCGCTCAAGGATTTTCGGTCTACAACCACATGTACATTCCTCGCGATTTTGGCGACCCGGTGCAAAACTTCTGGAATCTGGTTAACGAAGCAATACTGTGTGATGTCTCCGTTGAACGGCAGGTTGAAATCACCGGCCCCGATGCCGCTAAGTTTACCCAGTTCCTGAGTTGCCGCGACCTTTCGAAAATGCAGGTAGGGCAGTGTAAGTACGTGCTGATCACCGATCAGGACGGCGGAATTATTAACGATCCTATTATGCTCAAACTCGGCGAAAACCACTTTTGGCTGTCTATCGCTGACAGTGATGTTCTGCTGTGGGCAAAAGGTGTTGCAGTCAGTTCCGGCATGGATATACGAATCACTGAGCCCGATGTCTCTCCTCTGCAATTGCAGGGACCGAAATCCCGCGACGTGCTGCGCGCCGCTTTCGGTGACGCGCCAACAGACCTCAAGTACTACTGGTTCATGGAATATGACTGGGAAGGCGTGCCTCTGATCATTTCTCGAACTGGATGGTCTAGTGAACTTGGCTATGAAATATTTTTGCGGGACGGATCTGCAGGCGACAAATTGTGGGAACACTTGATGGCTGTAGGCACCCCCCTGGGTTTGAAGCCGGGGCACACCTCAAGCATTCGCCGCATCGAAGCGGGTATGCTGTCCTACCATGCGGACATGACACTCGCGAACAACCCCTACGAAATGGGTATGGACCGCCTGGTCGACCTTGAGATGGACGCAGATTTTGTGAGCAAAGCGGCGCTGACCAGCATCCACGAGCGGGGTGTCGATCAGTACTTTATAGGACTGGAAATTGAAGGTGCACCGTTGATTGGATCAAACGACGCACACCACCCTATTTTCAGCGCTGGCGCAAAAGTCGGGCAGCTAAACTCTTCAATTTATTCACCACGCCTGAAGAAAAACATCGCCCTGGCTATGGTGGCAACTGATGTTTCAAGCGAAGGCACCGGTCTTCAGATTGATATTCACGGAGATCGGCGTAATTGCACCGTCGTTGCCATTCCATTTCACGATCCAAAGAAGGCATTAGCAGCCAGAAGCTGAGTGATCTGCGGCCCTCCAACCCCTTTTTTAAAGTATATTGTTTAAATCCGGATCATCCATCGAGGCGCCGAAACACTCTCGCGCAAAGCTCCCGCAGCATTTTGGTAACAGCCAGCCACAACATAGGCCGCCGCAACCTTGGACACGTGCCGCGTCGTTCACACCACCTCTACAGGCTTACTCACAAACCAATAGGTCACGCCCAGTAATGCACCCCCTGCTCCCAGCATCAGCCACCAGGGCATACCGTAGCCCACCGGAAGAGTGCACACTACCAGCGCGATGACACCAGACAGTGAAGCATAAGGAAGCTGGGTGGTAACGTGATCCATATGGTTGCAACCGGTTGCCAATGACGACAAGACGGTGGTGTCGGAAATGGGTGAGCAATGGTCAGACCAAACCGCACCGGTAAGCACGCAAGCCAGGCAGGAATAGAGAATGTGCATGTGATCTGCATCGGCAATCCCATTGGCCTGCATCACGGCCCAGCACAGAGGGATAACCAAAGGCATCAGAATTCCCATGACGGCCCAGCTGGAGCCAGTGGCAAAGCCAGTGACCGCGGCGAGCAAAAATACGGCTGTGGGCAGGAAGTATGGCGACAGACCATCACCCAGTATGGAGATCAAGAAATTCGCGGTTTGCAGGTTATTGCTCACATCGGCAATCGCCCAGGCCATTAACAAAACGATGAGGCCGGTGATCATAAACTTGGCTCCCACCACCCACGCGTCGACGGTTTCCTCCAGACTGAGTAAACCCTGAGATAAGGTAAGAATCACAGCCACCAGCGACGATAGGAATGAAGCCCAGATCAACACCCGATAGGAATCGGCGCTACCGACAATGTCCTGCAAGGAGTCGCCTTCGCCATCAATGTAAAGACCGACAATCACCGTAACAACCAGGGTGACAATGGGCACAACACCATTGATTGCTCGGCAGGTAACGCCTTCCTTCTCGCTCATCTCATCAATTTCGCGACTGGCTGTACTTTTACCGTGGGGACGAGATACCTGGCCTGTTTCGCGAGCACGGCGCTCAGCTTTGAGCATGGCCCCAAAGTCACGCTTACTCGCTACCACAGTGAACACCAGCAGCAAGGCGAGGAACGGATAGAAGCTGTAGGGAATAGAATGCAGAAATAAGGTGTAAGCCGGCTGGGTAATGCCCTCAATACCAGCGATGGATTCGTTAATTAGACCTACCTGAAAGCCTACCCAGGTAGTGATGATGGCAATAGACGCCACCGGCGCTGCGGTGGAGTCCACCAGATAGGCGAGTTTTTCACGAGATATTTTCAGATGATCACTCATGGGGCGAGTGGCATTACCAACAATGAGGGTGTTGGAATAGTCGTCAAAGAATATAGTCAGTCCGAGAAAAGCGATGACTGCCTGACCTTTACGCGGCGTCTTGGCGATGGTCAGTGCACGGTTAACAATACCCAGCATGCCGCCATTGCGCGACACCACCCCCACCATACCGCCAATCGTCATGGTGAAAATAATAATGGCCGCATGACCCGGATCTGACAGCGCATCCAGCATGTATACCGCCATGGAGTCGAACAGTGCTTTGACTCCCCCTTGCAGGGTCAAGCCGTTTACCGCCCAGGCACCGGCGATAATGCCTGCAAACAATGCCGGAATAACCGCACGCAGCAAAAAAGCGAGCGTAATGGCAATGACAGGCGGCAACAGGGAAGCCCAGGCGGGTATCACGGGAACTTCAACCTGTTGCAGCACGGCTGTGCTATCGCGCAGTTCAATGGTCGAACTACCGTATTTTTGTTGCTCTATCTCAACCAATGTCTGCCCGTCATTGGGAAAACCTTCAAACACCAGCTCTCCATCAATAAACAGACTCAGCTGCTGTGAGCCAGGCTCGCTGATGGTGATCGGCACTGCGAGGTCAGTGAGTAATACCGGGGGAACCTCCAGTTGAGGAGTATTTGCCTGCACAGCGTTGGTAGCAATACAGGCGAAAGTAAGAAAAACGCCTAGCAACATCTTTTTCATGGAGGAATCATTCCAATCTTTTTTATTATCTTTATCTTACTCCACGGCCTCCTTCGCGGGTATGGGCAATTGACAGATTCTATGCCTGTTGAGTGAGAAGCCTGCGATTCCAAATCCACACTGACTTCAAACCAGTCCGGTTTATCGATTGCATCTTGTCTTTAAGTCGGCAAAGGCTAAGCTTGCAGAAACACCGATGGTGGCTGAATGATCGCAAAAGCTTACATACTTCTCGCGGCAGCACTGCTCTATTGCCCAGCACAGGCCGATTCCAACCCTGACCTTGTCGCAAGCACCTCGGTAGCACCGCAGTGGAAAGTCGACTTTTTCGATGACTTCGATGACTTCAATCCGCAGCACTGGCAGGACCAGCTTCTATGGGTAAATGGAGAAGACCAGTGCTACCTGCCTGAGGGCTTGCACAATACCCGTGAGGTCAGCGACGGCAGTTTGAAGTTGCGCGTTGTTGACCTTGGCTCACTACAAGCCTGCGACAACTTGTCCAAAACGGGGGAGCAACACCCCGACACTCGGTACGTTGCCGGGCGCATTACCTCCAAAAATCGCCAGGAATTCAGCAAAGGCAAATGGACAGCAAGGCTCAAGGTGGAAAACAGTGGCCAGCCTGGCATGTTCCCCGCCTGGTGGTTACTAGGTGCTCGAAATAACGAACCCCCGGTGCAGGAGCAAGACGAAAATGTCTGCTGGCCCATGGCCGGTTCTGGCGAGATTGATATTTTTGAGCACCACAGCGATGGCGGACCCGACCACTATGCCGCGAGAGTAATCAAGAGCCTTGGCCACTGCGGAGGCGGTGACTGGCAAGGGCATATGCTGGTTCAGCAGGCCACGTTGGCAGAGTTTCACGAATATTCCGTGGAATGGGTAGGCCAAGATATTGTATTTCGCCTCGATGGCACCGAGGTTTATCGACTGCTTGAGTGGGGGGATAAAATCGCCGAGCCCATGTTCGCTGTTCTCAATTTCGCCAAAATCAACAACTCTCCAATGCGCGAAAGCTGGACCATGGAGGTCGATTGGGTCAGGCATGAGTCTCTTGATTGACCCTGGATTATCTCCATCGCACGCTTACAACCTGACGTTCAATTAATTGCTCGAGACCGGCTCAAATACCCTAACGTAGTCAATTTCCATGGTTGCAGGGAAGACCGTCTCATCGATCTCTCCGCCTGCTCGACCCCAATGGCCGCCCACCGCCAGGTTCATAATCAGATGGAAGGGCTGGTCAAACGGCCAGTCTCGCCAGTCATCTCCTTGTCTGGAATAGCGATAGAACTCTACACCGTCAACAAACACCCGAATATGGTTCGGTGCCCATTCCAGTGAATAAAGATGAAAACGACCGGCAACATCGTCAACTTCAATACTGGCATTGCGCAGTTCAGGACCACTGCTGAAAAAACGCCTGTTATGCACGGTGCTGTGCACTCGCTTCATGTCGTAGCCCACATGCTCCATGATGTCGATCTCACCGGAATTAGGCCAGGCATCACAATCGGGATTGCCCTGCCATTCAGCGCCGTTATCGCAAGTAGTAGCATAACGGTAGGGGTCGCTGGGTAACATCCAAAGCGCCGACCAGAGCCCCTGTCCGGCAGGTAACTTGGCGTTGACGTCAATACGGCCATACAGAAAGTCACCTCGCCCCATGCTATGCAATCGACCGGAGGTATAAGCCGCGCCCTGGTAATCCTCCCGATGTGCCTCGAGCACCAACTTACCGTCTGCAACGCGGATATTTTTTGACCTGTCCGTGTAGGCCTGATCCTCGTCGTTCACCTTACGCGCTGGCCACTGATCCACACCCCATTTGCGGGCATCAGGTTGGCCCTCATAATCGAATTCATCAGACCAGACCACGCGCCAGCTTCTACCGTCGGGCTTGCGCGCGCGCACAGAAAATGCGCTGAGAAAAGGTTCTGATCGTATCGCGCGAAGTTGCACGCGCAGCTTGCCGTCATCTACCACCACGCCGGTTACCACTCGCTTTAAGGCGGAAGGCGCAGAGCTCGAACGCGACTGACTCACGTCCAGCTGGTTTATCACAGTTCGACCCTGCGCCAGTACATCAAATACACGCTCACTCGGCTCGGCCCCGTGAGGTTCAGCGAAATAGAGAGTGAGGTCATAGGTGCCGTTTGGCAGCGACCTGGACATTGAGATCTCGCCGGCTCGGTAGGTCTGATAGATTGTGCTGTCCTGCGCACCCAGGACCTCAGACAGCTGAGAACCTGTTGCGCTGGCATGGTCGTCGGCCTGAAAAGCAACGCCATCCGCAGACTGATGCGTCGCGCCGCCCAAATTGACGGCCCAAACCACCGCACTGGCATCGTGTAAATTCATAGCCTGCCCAGCCTGTGGATAGTAACCCATACCAAACCCCACCAGTACAAATAGGACGAACCAGCACTCGGAAATTAAAAAAGTCGCATTACGCTGAAACATCTAATCAATTAGCATCCAAAAAAAGTTTAACTTCCTGGCGGTAATTGCGACTGACTTTAAGCTTCTCACCACAGTCCAGATCAAGCATGTACTCGCCCTTTTGTAACGGCGTTGCTTTGACGATCCGGTCCAGATTCACAATAGTGGAACGATGAATACGCTTGAACTTCTCCGGGTCAAATCGCGACATCAGGCTTTTAAGGGTACTGCGCATGATATGAGTTTCACTACCAACATGAATGCACATGTAGTCACCGGCAGCATCGATCCATTCAATATCATCAATACCCACCAGGATGGTGCCGTCGTGATCCTTGATCGCCAATTTACCGCCATCATTAATGCTTTCGTGGGGCACCTGGGGAACACGATGGCTTGCACCACGGCTGGCGACTTTATGCGCTATCTCGTCAATGGCCCCTATCAGCGGTGACTTATTCTGAGTCTCTTCGTCCGGCTCTGCTCGCTGCCAGGCACGAGCCACCGCTCGCTCTAAGCGAACTTCATCAACCGGCTTGAGCAGATAATCCACCGCGTGCAGGTCGAAGGCATCCAGGGCATAGCGCTGGTAGGCTGTACAGAAGATCACCATTGGCATAATGTCTGCCTGCAATTCCCTGACCACATCGAAACCCGTCATTCCGGGCATTTTTATATCAAGCAAGAGCAGATCCGGCGCCAGACCCTGAACGGCGGCAATCGCCTCTCTTCCGTTGCGACATTCCGCCACCAGTTCAACGTTATCAAGCTCGCTCAACATAGAGCGCATCAAGCGCCTCGCTAATGGCTCATCGTCAACCACAACGGTTCTAAGCTTGCGCAAAGACAGCCTCCTCAGCTTGCGCGCCAGCCAGCCCGTCGTCAGCAAAGATGAGGGGAATCAAAATACTGACGGTTAAGCCGGTGGGGTCGTTAGCACCAAGCTTAAATTTTTGGTTTTCTCCATACAGCGCCTCCAGTCGTTCTTTGACATTGCGCAAACCAATGCCTCTGCTGTCCTCTGCTGAATCCATCTCCATACCGGGTCCGGTATCGGTAACCTCGAGATACAACTGCTCTTCCTGTACCCGAGACACTATGGACAGTTCACCACCATCTTCGCACTCGGAAACTGCATACTTCATAGCATTTTCAATAATTGGCTGTAGCAGCAGCGCTGGCACCCTGGCGTTCAACGACGCCGGATCAATATCTAACCGCAGAGATAGCCTGTCCTCAAATCTGGCCTTTTCTATGTTCAGGTAGAGCATCAATGATTCCATTTCATAATCCAGAGTCACGCTCTCTACCGCGTCCTGCTTCAGGGCGTGCCTGAGAAAGTCTCCCAGTAACTGAATCATTTCCTGAGCACGGGCAACCTCACCTAATCTGACCAGTGCGTTTATGGCATTGAGTGTGTTGAACAAAAAATGTGGCGCCAGCTGGTAATGGAGCATGCGCATCTGGGCTTCATGAGCGTCTGCCTCGGCACGAAAACGAAGCATTTGCTCAGCCCGTTTATCCGCCACCTCTTCCACTAATTTCTGGTGCTCGGTTGTCAGCATGTCGTAGTACTTGATGCCGTAATAGAGAACAGTCCAACTGAGGAAAACAAACAGCGATCCAAAATACCAATAGTTAGCTTCTTTCCAGAGTGGCGGCTCACCCATAAACCAGGCAAATACCTGTATACGCAAAACCGTCCAGAGGCCACTAAAAATTATGACCGATATCGCTGCTACCGATAACCGTGTACCCAGACCTGATTCAAAGGTGAATTGATAGATAGGTCGCAACGGCGAAGTAGCCAATACGCCCAGCACGGCCGACATTGCGATATGGCCGACATTAATCCAATCAACATTGCCATCGACAAGGGTAATGGTAAGAAACGTACCGACTGACCAGCCTAGCCAGCCAATCAACTGGCAGAACCAGAAACGTGCTTCGCGATCTGCATGCAGGGCTGCTACCAGCGGCCTAATCACAACAGAAATACCCCGTCATTAGGTGCAATGCGTCTAACATAACAGTGGCCATCAAAGGCTCCGTCAGATACTTTTCATTCGAACCCAATATTTTACAGCCTTTGCGCCTCGATGTTAGTAATAGCATCCGTTTTATCGCACTGAAAGTCCCGCTGGGCGCAATAGCTTGCCTCTGTTATCGGTCAGGAACATACTTTTTACTTTCCGGCGTCTGCAGCGCCAATACCATAACAATGAAGAAATACTTGCCTATGATTCGCGCCCTTCAGTTATTGCTAATGACAACTGTGAGCTTTGCTACAGCTCAGGAGCAACCGCTAGCAGCCAGTCATGACGCGGATCGCAGCCACTACCTCGCACGTTTTGCGAACGTCGCTCCGTCCATCGATGGAAGCAGTAATGATGTCGCATGGGAGAGCGCCCAATGGCGCCCTCTCAACAACATCTGGCTGGGGGGACCGTTAGAGCCAACAGACTTCAACGGGCGCTATAAAGTCACCTGGACCGAGCAGAAACTTTATGTGCTTGTCGAGTTCACCGACGATGTACTGGTCGACTTTCACCGCGACCCTCTGACTCAGTACTGGGATGACGACTGTCTGGAGATCTTTATTGATGAAGATCACTCAGGTGGTGACCACCAGTACAATCACAATGCCTTCGCTTACCACATGTCACTGGACAACCGGGCCATCGATATTGGATCCAACAAGATGGCACAAGAGTACACTCATCACACTCGCAGCCAGTGGCGCCAGCAAGGAGACAAGGTTGTTTGGGAGATCGCCGTCGATATCTACAACGACAAATATCGTGATAACGCTGACGACAACCAGCCGGTCGAACTGAAAGTGGGCAAAGTCATGGGTTTTATGCTTGCCTATTGTGACAACGACCGCAGTGAACTAAGGGAACACTTTATTGGCTCAGAGCACGCTGCCGGCGACCACAAGGACCGCGGATGGATTGATGCTGGCCTATTCGGAACCCTGGAATTGACTGATTAAAGCCAATAAGGACTTACACAACTAGCAACGACTGCAAGATTTGCTCACGGACCACGAGTATTTGCCTTTTACATCCACTTCGCCGCAGGTCAAATCCGCCTTACCGCAATCAAGTTTTGTTCGATTGCCCGGTATGCGATGCTCTGCTCAAAGTAGCCTAATAAAATTCGATCACGAGGAAGCACCTTTCATGCGAGCAAATAGTTTCGTCAAGCAACGGATGGCCTGCGCGGTATCTCTGGCTCTGGGTACAGCGGCATCGTTACCACTGTACGCACAGGAACCGGAACAAGCACAGGCACAGGCTCCGAGTGAGCCACAGCCGGTAATGGAAGAAGTTATTGTCACCGGCATCAGGCAGAGCCTGGCAGCAGCGGTAGACACCAAGCGAGACTCTTTTGGTGTGGTTGATGCTATTACCGCAGAAGACATCGGTAAATTCCCTGACACCAACCTGGCCGAGTCGCTACAGCGCATAACCGGTGTTTCTATTGATCGCCAGCGTGGCGAGGGCTCAAAGGTCACAGTACGGGGCTTTGGTTCGGATTTTAACCTCATAACACTCAACGGACGCCAAATGCCCACCCACGGCGGCACGGGCCGCGGCTTTGACTTCGCTGACATTGCCTCAGAGAGCGTATCCTCGGTTGAAGTATACAAAACAAGCCGGGCCAGCATTGCTACTGGTGGCATTGGCGCAACCATCAACATCAAAACCCCTCGCCCGCTGGAAAGACCCGGGTTAGTCGCAAGCCTTGGGGTAAAAGCAGTTCACGACACTTCGACCGTTGAAGGCGACGACTATACTCCCGAAGTTTCCGGCATATGGAGCCAGACGTTCCTGGACGACACTGTCGGTGTCTCTATCTCCGGCAGCTACCAAGAGCGTCATTCCGGGCAGGCGGGCGGATCTAATACCGCATGGTTTGAGAAGGACGGCTCGGCAATACCCGACAATGGACTGCAGACAAACCGCCCTAATGACACCGACCTTGTGGCACTGCCCCAGCAAATGATTTACCGGGTAGAAGAATGGGAACGAGAGCGTATCAACGGTCAAATAACCCTCCAGTGGAGCCCCGTCGAGGCGGTTACAGCGACGCTGGACTACAACTACGCCGAACTGGAACTTGACCACCGTTTCAACGATATGTCGATTTGGTTCAGCCCTACTGGCCAATCAGGCACCTGGAGTGACGGACCGATAGTATCCCCGCTGGTTTACACCGAATTTGACGATCAGGTTGACCTGCCTATGGGTGGTGGCGTCGACGCGTCAAAGAATGAGCGCGAATCGCTTGGTTTTAACCTGGTTTGGGATGTTACCGATCGTTTGACTCTGGCGCTGGATTATCACGACTCCACGGCAGAGAGATCGCCCAATAGCCGTTTCGGCAGCAACGCGGTGATCACTATCGCCAGCTACGAGCGCCGGGGCGCGTCCACCGATTACAGCACCGAAATTCCTGTGACCACCATTGATGTAAACGACCCTCTAAGCCCCGATGACATGCAGATAACCGGTAGTGTCTTCGGCAACAGCTGGGCTGAAATGGACATTGAACAGACTCAGTTTGGCGGTAATTTCGAATTCACAGAGCGAACCAATATCGACTTTGGAGTTTCTCTGACAGACCTGGACAACTTTGAGGCAGGCAGCAACGTACAGCGCAATAGCTGGGGGCAAAATCAGGCGTCAGCTTACGGTACTGTCGCTGATTTGGTCGTACCGGCCTCGCTCAAAGGTGTTTTTGACGAACTGGGTGGCGGCAGCAGTATTGACAACAATTTTTTCCTATTTGATATGAAAGCTGTCGCGCAGCGAGCCGAGCTTCTGCAGAATCTTCCCGAAAATGATTCATGGCACCTGGCAACCGCTCTCGCGGGCGGCGACTGTGGCACCGGGTTCTGTGCCGATAGCGACGCTGGCTTTGGTAATCGCCTGAACGAGGAGACCATGTCAGCGTTCGTTCAAGTGAATCATATGGGCAACGTATTTGATCGGGCTTTTAACGTTCGATTTGGCCTGCGCTATGAGGAGACCGATGTCACCGCCAGCGCAGAGTCCACCAACTATACGAGGATCGATTGGGCATCTACCAATGAGTTTTCAGCGATACCTTCCACCACGCTAATCCCGTCATCCCTGGAAGACTCCTATGATGTGACGTTGCCAAGTCTCGATTTCGACATCGAGTTGACAGATAACATCAAAGTTCGAGCCTCTTACAGTGAAACCATCGCCAGAGCGGGTTTTGGCGACTTGAAAGGCAACTTGTCGATTGGCGAAGTGCTGCGGGTCGTTGGCGGCGAACACACGGCAGACGGTACCGTGGGCAACCCCGGACTGCAGCCTCATGAAAGCGAGAACTGGGACTTTTCTGCAGAATGGTATTACGGCGACTTGAGCTATGTTTCGATCGGTTACTTTGAAAAATCGGTTAAGAACTTCGTCACCGATGCTGAGCAGTTCGATGTTGTGCTGTTCCCGGAACTGGCGCACCCCGCCCTGGGACCTTTATACGATCAGGCGACTGCAGCGCTGGGGCTCACAGCTTCCAACGCGGACATCCGAGATTATATTTTCACCAATAACTCCGGTGCCGACGGCGTTAACGTGGCAACCCAAACGATTAGTGGCGTGCCTGGCCGCGATGATCCTGCCTATTTTGATGTAGACACCAAGATTAACTCCGAGAGAGAAGCGGATATCGATGGTTGGGAAATAGCCTGGCAGCAGGACTTTGCAGAGACAGGGTTTGGCTTCATCGCCAACGCAACCTTCGTTGATGGTAATGCGACTTTTGATAATTCATCAAACGATCCTCAGTTTGCCCTGCCAGGCTTGAGTGATACTCGAAACTTTATCGGCTATTACGACAAGTACGGCATCCAAGTGCGAGTGGCCTACAACTGGCGCGACGACTTCTTCACCGGAGGTGTAAGCCAGCCCAGCTATACTGCAGAATATGAGCAGTGGGATGCCAACGCGAGCTACGCAGTGACCGATGCATTTACTGTTTTTGTCGAAGGCATCAATATCACTGATGAAACCACCCGTGCCTACGCAAGAAGCGAGCGCCAGCTTAACTCAGCAACCCAGTCTGGCCCGCGATATACGGTGGGCTTCAGATACACCTACTAGCTTGATGGTGTAAAATAGCGCACTGATAAGATGACCCTATGAAGCCGCTATATAGCGGCTTCATATACTTAGGGAGATTGGTTAAACTGCTCGGCAGGGCCGCGTCAACTCCAAGAGTCTTGTCGGCCCTGCGCTTTGGAGTGAAATCTTTATCCCCATGGTAAATCGTATTGAGAAGGTCGTCGTGGTCGGTGGCGGCTCGGCTGGGTGGTTAACTGCCGCCACTCTCGCGGCAGAGTTCAAATCTGGGCCCGGTGGTATATCAGTCACCCTGATCGAGTCTGCAGAAACAAAGTCCATCGGAGTTGGCGAAGGCACCTGGCCTTCCATGCGCACCACACTCCAAAAAATAGGTATCTCAGAGACGGAATTTTTCCGCGAATGTGATGCGTCTTTCAAGCAGGGTTCAAAATTTACCAGCTGGCTGGAAGGTGGGAATGAGAGCTACTATCACCCCTTTTCCCTCCCTGAGGGTTACCAGGAAATCAATCTCGCCGATTTCTGGGCCCCACATCGGGATAAGGTGAGCTTTGCCAATGCTGTTTGCCCCCAGTTACGCGTGTGTGAAAGTTACAAAGCCCCCAAGCAGATCAGCGCTCCCGATTACGCCGGTTCCCTCAATTATGGCTATCATCTAGACGCTATAAAGTTTGCGCGCTTGCTCCGCAAACACGCGGTAGAAAAACTAGGGGTTACTCATGTCATTGACCACGTTGAAAAGATCCATAGCGCGCCCAATGGAGATATTGCGTCTTTGCAGGGCAAAGCCCATGGGCAGATTAATGGCGACCTGTTTATAGATTGCACCGGGTTTGCTTCACTGTTAATAGGCCGACACTACTCTATACCACTGATCGGTAAAAAAGATGTTCTGTTCAATGACCGCGCTATCGCCGTTCAGGTGCCCTACGCTGATGAAAGCGCCCCTATTGCGTCAGCTACACTGTCCACCGCGCGCAGCGCAGGCTGGATCTGGGATATAGGACTGCCCTCCAGAAGAGGGACAGGCTACGTTTTCTCCAGCAAATACATCGACGAACAGCAAGCCATGGATGAGCTTAAAGCCTATGTGGGTAATAGCGCTGGGGTTCCATTCGAAGAGCTCGCCCCCAGAACTATTGACATCAACCCAGGATATCGCCAAAAATTCTGGCATAAGAACTGCGTGGCGATAGGCTTGTCTGCCGGCTTTGTAGAACCTTTAGAGGCGTCCGCATTGGTGCTGATAGAATTGAGCGCCCGAATGATTGCTGAGCAGATGCCCGCAGATCGGCAGGTCATGGATATCGTTGCAGAAAAATTTAATGACAAGTTCGCCACCCGGTGGCAACAGATCATTGGATTTTTGAAATTGCACTATGTGCTTTCCCGTCGCAACGACTCGCAATATTGGCTGGACAACCGGTCTGATGAGTCAATTCCAAGCGATCTGGCCGCGCAACTTAAGCTGTGGCGCACCCGCAGCCCATGGTATTGTGATGAAACGCATGTCGATCAAATGTTCCCATCGGCAAGCTATCAATACGTGCTCTACGGTATGGAGTACCCAAGCCAGCCAATGACCGCGCGCAAGCGTAGCGACGAGTCGGATCAACAGCGCGCCAGGCAAATATTCGCATCCAATGACAGTATGGCCGGGAAGTTACTGACTAACCTGCCCACCAACCGCGACTTGACAGACCAAGTTAAACACCAGGGATTTGGCCATATCTGACGCCACCCTCTCAATCGGAACTCCGTATGCCCAACTACCAACTCGTTAATAATATCGATCATCAGGCAACCCGGGTCATTACTGCCCGCGGCGCCCAATATGGGGATGACGTGATGTTTACGATGACATTCCCCTCAGAGATGAGAAGCGTTCAGGCCTGCTACCCCATACTGATCTACAAAGATCCTGATAATGGTGAGTTCTACCCCGTCGCCGTTTTTGGTTTTGCACAAGGGGAAAACCTGTTCCTGGAAGGCGACTGCTGGAATAACTCCTACATTCCAATTATGATCAGGCGCCCGCCGTTTCTCATTGGCTTCCAAAAGCCAAATCCTGCCACCGAAGCTCAGCGAGTGTTGACCATTGACATGAATCATCCGCGGGTCAGCGAGTCAGAGGGAGAGGCTTTATTTCTGCCACAGGGCGGCAAAAGCCCTTTCCTTGAAACCATGGCTGACATGCTTGAGGCCATTCACTCGGGGAATGAAGATAATAAAGCCTTTATGGCTCTGTTAGTGAAGCTGGACCTGGTGGAGTCAATTACCTTGGACATCACGTTAAATGATCAATCTAAAAACCAGCTGCAAGGATTCTATACCCTGGATGATGAAAAGCTCCAAACGCTCAGTAGTGACGCCCTGGAGGAGCTAAAAAACAGCGGCTTCCTGCTGCCCGCCTTCATGATGGCGGCGTCGCAATCACAGTTGGGTAAGCTTATAAGACTGCGTAACGATAAGGCCAGCGTGTAGTACACGCCTACATCAAACTGAAGAAATCATGGTGCCAGAAACAATCAACGCTATCGAAGAAATCTACGGCTGCAATCCAACGGATCTGCCCGAGGAAGTGCTGACCGCTGCAAAGCCGCTAATCTTGCGCGGACTTGTATCTGATTGGCCTATCGTGCGAACAGCAGCACAAGGGCCCGGTGCAGTGCTGGACCGCCTGCGAGAATACTATCGGGGCAAGCCCGTCTCACTGTTTCTGGGCACCGCAGAAATTGAAGGCCGATTTTTTTACAATGACGACATGACCGGCTTTAATTTCGTGCAGATGGAAGCGAGTCTGGGCGATGTCTTTAACAAGCTAATCGAATTTGAACATCAGGAAAAATCGCCGGCATTCTATGTTGGCTCTACTGCGATAGATACCTGGCTCAGCGGTTTCAGGCAAGACAACGACCTGAATCTTGACACCCACAAACCCCTCACCAGTATTTGGATAGGCAATAAAAGCCGGGTGGCAGCGCATTTCGATTCGCCCAATAATATTGCTTGCTGTGTTCTGGGAAGAAGACGCTTCACTGTATTTCCACCTGAACAAGTAGCCAATCTTTATACCGGGCCGCATGATCTGACACCGGCAGGCCAGCAGATCAGCATGGTCGATTTTTCAGCACCTGATTTGCAAAAGTATCCAAAATTCAGTGAGGCGCTGGCTGCATCACAGGTCGCCGAGCTCGAGCCGGGTGACGCTATCTTCCTGCCCAGCATGTGGTGGCATCACGTGGAGGCCCTTGATGCCATCAACGTTCTGGTTAATTACTGGTGGAGTAGAGAACCCGCATATCTCGGTTCCCCGGCGGACGCCCTTAACCACGCCATGTTGGCAATTAAGGAACTTCCTCTAGCCCAACGACAAGCCTGGCAATCAATGTTCAACCAGCATGTGTTCGAGCCACCTGAAGGTGGGACAGACCACATCGCTGAGCATGCAAAGGGAAGGCTGGGAAACATTGATGAAGTTATGGCGCGCAGATTACGAGCAGAGCTGCTCAATCACTTAAAACAGTAAATGACTCAATAAGGTAGAGGTCGCTGCAATTGCAAAACAAGAGTATTAAACGCGTAGTGATAGCCGGAGGTGGAACTGCAGGCTGGATGGCCGCTGCTGCCCTCTCCAAGCTGATCGGTAAACAACTGGACATCGCCCTGGTTGAGTCAGATGACATTCCAACCGTCGGTGTGGGCGAAGCCACCATACCCACCATTTTAACCATAAACCGGCTGCTACAAATTCCCGAGCCCGAATTTTTACAGGCCACACAAGGCACTTTCAAGCTTGGGATAGAGTTTGAAAACTGGCGAAAGCAAGGTCATCGTTACATTCACTCTTTCGGTGACACCGGACAGGGCTGCTGGGCAGCAGGCTTTCATCACTTTTGGCTCAAAGGCATGGAACGGGGCATTAGCAGCGATTACGGTGAATATTGTCCCGAGCTTAAAGCCGCAGAACAGTCCAAGTTCGCTATCCAGTCACAGAAAAAACTGAATTATGCCTATCATCTCGACGCTGGGCTTTATGGTCGCTTTCTTCGCAAAATTGCTGAACAACATGGTGTGCGAAGAATAGAAGGCAAGATCAGCGATGTGCAATGCAATACCGATGACGGTTATATCCAGAGTTTGAGACTGGAATCGGGTCAAGTTGTTGAGGGTGACCTCTTCATTGACTGCACGGGATTCAGAGCATTGCTTATAGAGCAGGCCTTGGAGAGTGGATTCGATGACTGGTCTCACTGGCTACCCTGTGACAGCGCACTGGCAGTGCAAACAGAATCCGTCGGCGAGGCAGTTCCGTATACGCGGTCTATTGCCCGCTGCTCAGGCTGGCAATGGCGCATACCGCTCCAGCATCGAGTGGGCAACGGATTTGTATATAGCTCGAAATACCTGTCGGACGATAAAGCAGAACAAATATTGTTAGACAATGTTGAGGGTGCACCTATTACCAAACCGCGCCCCATTAAATTTCGCACTGGCCAACGAAAGCAATACTGGAACAAGAACTGCATCGCTCTGGGTCTTTCCAGTGGATTCATTGAGCCACTTGAATCGACCAGCATTCATCTCATTCAGAATGGAATAATGTGGCTGCTATTGATGTTTCCGTTTCAGGGAATCACTAAGTCGGTAGTGAACGAATACAACGAAAAATTGCGGCGGGAAGCTGATTGCATCCGCGATTTTATAATTTTGCACTATCATGTGACGGAGCGCGACGACACGGATTTTTGGAACTATTGCCGGGAGATGTCAATTCCAGACAGCTTGCAGCATCGAATCGATCTGTTCAGGGAAACCGGCAGAGTGTTTAAACCGCAGGATGATGTGTTTGCAGAGAACTCATGGGTACAAGTAATGATGGGGCAGGGAATAACACCTGAGCAATATCATCCTATCGTGGATATGATGAGCGACGTTGAGCTCAAATCTTTCCTGCAGACCATCGAGAACAACGCGAAGAGCCTGGTTTCCCAGCTGCCCTCACACGCAGATTTCGTGGCCCACTATTGCAAGGCCGTCGGCTAGCTAATGTGAATAAGCGCAGCCCCAGGCCTGAGACAACATCGCTGATGTCGCGGGTAAAAACGTTCTTTTTCGGGCTAATTGCTGTCCTGGTGATACCCGCGCTTTTTTTCCTTGCACTGGAGCAGGGGTTAAAGCTCTTTGGGTATGACAAAAACTTTGATTACTTTGCCGAAATACAAGTCAACGGCCAATCCTATTATCAGGACAACCCGGTTTTTATAGAGCAGTTTTACCCCGCTTCTCTGAACATTACTCCGCTGGAGAATACATTTAGTGTCCAGCCCGACGACGGTACGGTTCGCGTCTTTGTTCTGGGCGGATCCGCCGCCAGGGGATTTCCCAATCCTGCCCACGGGTTTAGCAGACATCTGGAAGCTATGCTGAAGCAGGCGCTTCCATCCCGTCCAATTGAGGTCATCAACACAGCCATGACGGCTATCAATTCGCACGTGGTGTACGAAACCGCGCGGTCAATTCCAAAGGGCTCTGCGGATTTCGCTATCGTGCTTATGGGAAACAATGAGGTTATTGGCCCCTACGGTCCCGGCACCTTTAACCAGAACTTTCTGTCGAGTCTGAAAATGATACGGTCGCTGCAAGCGATCAAAAGATCCAGTATCGGTCAGGCCATGACCGACCTTGCTGCGGGCACTGGCGAACGCGATCACAAGCAGGAACTGAAGTG
This sequence comes from Candidatus Seongchinamella marina, assembly GCF_026262685.1. Lineage (NCBI taxonomy): Bacteria > Pseudomonadati > Pseudomonadota > Gammaproteobacteria > Cellvibrionales > Halieaceae > Seongchinamella > Candidatus Seongchinamella marina. Next base: position 58,067 of record NZ_SHNP01000001.1, on the reverse strand, counting down.
GAAAGGCATGCAGATGTTTACTAGTGAAAGTGTCGCGTTGAACGACCCTCGCCTGGAAACCGTTTACAGCCACTACCGACGTAATCTTATCGACATTGTTGCAACTCTTCAGGACAAGGGGGCCCACGTCATTGTTTCGACTGTTCCTGTCAACCTGCGCCACTCTGCGCCATTTTTATCCGCACAGAAAACTGATCTGCCAGCTGAAAAAATCACCCAATGGGAATCAGCACTGAGCCTGGCCAACGACAGTATGCTTGAGCGGAACTGGCCAGCGGCAATATCGCGCCTAAACACGGCAGCGTCCATCGACCCTAACTACGCTGAAACACAATTTCAGTTGGCGATTGCCTATGAGGCCATGGAAGATTATGGGCAAAGTGCCATACATCTGCAGAAAGCCCGGGATCTTGATAGCTTGAGATTCAGGGCTGACTCTCGCATTAACTCAATTGTTCGAGATGTCGCGTCGGAGTTTGACCAAAGCCCGCTCACCTTGGTCGACAACGACGCAGCTTTCGCGACACAGAGCCGTCCGGGACAACCAGGATGGAACCTGTTTCTTGAACACGTGCACTACGACTTTAGCGGCGACTACGTGCTAGCCCGCGAATTTTCTCGCGCCATTCTCAAAGATATGGGCGTAAACGGTTATCGTCTCCCCGGACAAGCAGTGGTCGCCAGCAGGATTGGCTATCCCAGCAATATGACGCTCAAAGTCATGGACCGTGTGGTTAACATGGTGAAGGCGCCGCCCTTTACAGGCCAAAGCAACCAGGCCGCTTTGATGCAGTTTATTGACGATAGAAAACGGCAGTCAGAGGCACAGTTGGGGTCGATTGCAGATCAAATTGAACGCAGGCAAGCAGTACTTCGCAGCGGCAAGGGCGACTGGCGCCTTCGCTACGAACTGGCGCACCTGCTCGAACATGTGGGTGACCAACAGGGCGCATCAGAACAGCTGAAGTTACTGTATATCGAATACCCCCACCACCGCGACAGCCAGATTATGCTGGCGAAAATGCTGCATAAGGACGGACAATATCAAGAGGAGTTGACCTACCTCGAAGCCGCGCTGGGCAATGCGCGCGGTGATGATGCGCTTATAGCGCAACTCAGAGGGTGGTTGGGTCTGGTCTACTTCAAACTGGGCGACGCCGAGAGCGCTACGAATTACCTCGAAGGTGTTACCGAGGACTATCAGGAACAAATTCACTACGTGCTGCAGGCCTATGCCACCCTAATTCGGTACTCGGATCAATCCGGCAGCGCCAGCGATGTTAAGCGTTACGCGGCCCAGGCCCAGCGGTATGGCAAAGGGGTAGTAGGGTCAGGTCGAGTGCAGGAGTATCCGACGCTTTATGCCAAAATGTCGCAGATTATGCGACTGGCAGGCGATCAGTCACAGGCAAAAACCTGGAAAGATATGCAACCCAGAAGGGCTCGCAAACAGCCGCCTGCAAACGGATAGTAATTCCACTGCACTAAAACGGATTCTCCATGTGATCGTTTGGCTTTGGCTGCGACTCAACTCGGTAGCTGCTGCATTCTTGTTCACAATTTCGGTTTAATGGGTCACTGCGAAACAGACGTGCAATCAGCCCTGTCGGAGTAATCACTCCGTAGTAAACAACCCCCAGGATCAAAGGCGTTGTGACCTTACTCAACAGCAGACCAAATTTCATCCAGATGCGATAAAAAGGCCGCAGCGTCATTGGCACCAACGCACCCCAAAGTCCCAGGCCGAGCAAAAACAGCCAGGGCCAGACTGGAAAACGTAGCGCCAGAAGCCATGGAAAAAACAATCCAAACAGGATGACCAAAATGGTTCCGAAGGTCAGCGCGAAATTCCGATAGCCTCTGCGGTCCAGCTCTTCAATCGGTGAGTTATTCATAAGCACTAGTCCAACTCAAACTGATTTTGCCAGTCGTCATCATTAGCCCAATCAGGTTGATCTCCCTTCGCGAGGACAAAGTTTCCTAACGCCAGATAATCCATTTCTGTGCGCATAAAGCATCGATAGGCATCCTCGGGTGTGCACACGATGGGTTCACCGCGGACGTTAAAAGACGTATTAACCAACACTGGACAATTCGTGATTTTTTCAAATTCATGCAGTAATGCCCAATAACCAGGATTGGTTTCCTGATGCACCGTTTGTACCCGAGCAGAGTAATCGACATGAGTGACCGCAGGTATTTCAGACCTCGCGACATGCAACTTTTCAATGCCAAACATTTGCTCCTGATCTCCTGAAATTGCAATACGTTTATTTTTTTGCAGCCCTGCAACCAGCAACATATAGGGACTGGGGCGATCCAATTCAAAGTAGTCCGACGCTTTTTCTGCCATTACGGATGGCGCAAAGGGCCTGAAAGACTCCCTGTACTTTATTTTCTGATTCATAACAGACTGCATGGTCTTACTGCGGGGGTCACCAAGAATTGAGCGACCTCCAAGGGCACGGGGCCCGAACTCCATTCGCCCCTGAAACCAACCCACTACTTTATCCTGGGTGAGCATCTGCGCGACCTGGCTATACAACCCTTCATCACTGAGCTGCCTGTATTGCGCGCCCACAGAATCCAGATAGGACCGAATATCGGTGTCAGAAAACGCCGGGCCCAGGTAGCCGCCACGCATGCTGTCGCCAGACTGGGACGTTCTGGGGTTTTTCAGATAGTTGTGCCATGCAGAATAAGCCACCCCCAGCGCACCCCCCGCATCGCCAGAGGCCGGCTGCACCCATATATCTTTAAACGGCCCCTCCCGCAGCAAGCGCCCGTTGGCCACACTATTGAGGGCTACACCTCCAGCCAGGCAAAGATAATCGACATCCATCTCACGATGCACCGTACTTGCCAGTTTCAGCACGACTGCCTCGGTCACTGCCTGAATTGAGGCGGCCATATTCATTTCGCGCTGCGTTAGCGGTGCCTCCGGTTGTCTGGGCGGGCCACCAAAAAGCGTATCAAAACGCCTATTAGTCATGGTCAGGCCATTCGCATAATCAAAATACTGCATGTCCATGCGAAACGTGCCGTCGTCTTTCAAGTGCAGCAGCTTCTCAAGAATCAGATCAGCATATTCTGGAACCCCGTAGGGCGCGAGACCCATGAGTTTGTACTCTCCCGAATTTACTTTGAAGCCAGTGTAGTAAGTAAACGCGGAGTAAAGCAGGCCAAGTGAGTGCGGAAAGTCAATTTGCCATACTGGTGTCAACGAGCTGCCTTCTCCGAGCCACACCGAAGTTGTAGCCCATTCGCCAACACCATCCATGCATAGCACCGCGGCCTTGTCATAGGGCGATGGATAGAAGGCAGAGGCTGCGTGGGACTCGTGATGTTCGCCGAACAACAGCTGGGGGACTTCTGTTTTCTTGCAGCCGGCAATCTGGGCCAGCTCTCGGCGCAACAGGTCTTTGAGGAAAAGTTTTTCTTTCAACCAAACTGGCATGGCGGTCAGGAATGATCGAAAACCAACAGGAGCATAAGCCAGGTATGTTTCCAACAACCTTTCGAACTTAAGCAGTGGTTTATCATAAAACGCGACGTAATCGATTGCGTCGAAACTTACATTGCCCTCCTCCAGGCAATACTGCAATGCCAGGGCTGGAAATTGAGCGTCGTGCTTCTTGCGGCTAAACCGCTCTTCCTGCGCCGCCGCAATAATTTCTCCATCACACAATAGCACAGCGGCACTATCGTGATAGTAGGCGGAAATAGCGAGGATATTCATGTTATGCAAGAGTTTCCTGAAAGGCTTGCAGGTGACGCAGTGCTTCGCAGAAGTATAGTCTGCCCAAAGCAGGTATCATACTCCGATCCCGACCTTGAATAGCAACTCATCGAGGCGCAATGGAATACTGAACCGCGGTTTAGCAATACTCGGAGCAAGTAGTTTGATACTCGAACTTATCAAAGACTTATGGGCCTTTCTGAAGCAGCGTAAGAAGTTGTGGTTAGCGCCGATCATACTGATCCTGTTAGTTCTTGGAATGCTGATCGTACTAACCCAGGGCTCAGCCATTGCGCCGTTTATTTATACCCTGTTTTAAACACAGTCGTTCTCGTCACCCATTAGACAGGCAAAAAAAAGCGCTTTCCTGCGTGGTGCAAAAAAGCGCTCATTATGCCGCAGTGTGCGACCGGCTATAAGCCCGTCGCAAACTGTTTAGTCAGCACCTAGTTTTTCACCAGTTTGTAGGTCCAGAAGACTCCGTCTCCCGCTTCAATACTCACGATCATAGTTCGATTGTTATCTTCGAATACGATGTTGTAAGTGATTGATGTGGGCACAGACACCGCAGGCAACTCACCATCGTTCACTGCCTTGGGCAGTCCGAGGTAAGACCCAAACCCATCCAGGGTCAGGGTGCCGGCGCCTTCATCATAGGACCAGGTGGTATCCGTCACACCATCATGGGGGAATACAGGCTCGCCACATTGCTCGGCATCAACGCCTTGCCATGGCTCCAACCAGGTGTCATCTCCCAGAATGTTGTTAAACGTTCCATCGCCGTTGAAGGCATAAGCATCATCAAAGTAGCACGCGCGGGCAGTGAGGCCGGCGTCATCGATAGCCCACCAGGAACCATCTCCGGGCTCGGGACCGACTGCCAGTGAACCCGCCTCAGAGGCGACTGCCCAGGTACCCTGTATCGGCGGCGGCTCTGGTGCATCACCGACCTTCACTAACTTGTAGCTCCACCAGACGCCATCACCAGCTTCTATATTGACCAACAGTGTATTGTTGTCTTCAAAGGTGACGGTATACGTGACCGAGGTCGGGACGGGCACCGCGGGCAGTTCGCCATCATTCACTGCCTTGGGCAGACCCAGGTAGGCACCGAACCCGTCGAGCGTGAGCGTACCGTCACCCTCATCATAGGACCAGGTGGCGTCGTTCATACCGTCGTGGGGGAACTCCGGTGTCCCACACTGTTCAGCGTCAACGCCCTGCCAGGGCTCCAACCAGGTGTCGTCACCGAGCACGTTCTGGAACGTACCGTCAGTGCCGAAGACATAGTCGTCATCGAAGTAACACTCCCTGGCGACCAGACCGGCTTCATCAATTGCCCACCAGGAGCCATCGCCCGGCTCAGGACCTACTCCCAGCGCGCCCTCTTCCAGGGCCACGCGCCAAGTGCCCGCAAGTTCAGGATCTCCCTCGGGCGGTTCTACATTCTCGGTTTTGATCAGCTCGAAGGTCCACCAGACGCCATCACCCGACTCAATCGAGAGCGTAGCGCTCACGCTGTCGCCGAATACGGCGTTATAGGTCACCGAGGTGGGAATCGCCACTGCTGGCAGTTCGCCGCCATTCACGGCCTTGGGCAGACCTGCGTAAGCTCCGTAGCCATCAATTGTAAGGGTGCCTGCGCCCTCGTCGTAAGACCAGGTAGCGTCGTCAGTCAAACCATCGTGCGGGAATACCGGTGCACCACACTGTTCGGCGTCAACGCCCTGCCAGGGTTCCAACCACGTATCTTCACCAAGTACGTTCTGGAAAGATCCATCGGTACCAAAAATGTAGTCATCGTTGTAGTAACAAGCGCGATCGACAACACCTGCATCATCAATTGCCCACCAGGAACCATCACCTGGCTCCGGTCCAACTCTCAGGGAGCCGGCTTCAGCACGGATTCTCCAGGTGCCTTCCCACTTGGGCGGGCCACCATCGGGTGGCAAGCCACCATCATCGCCCGGCGCACGGATGCCACAGCCGGTGGGGTGACCACATGCCAGCTCAATATTGTCCAGCTGGACATGGGCTGAGCTGGTCGGCTCGAATACGAACAGGCTAACAATTTTCTTGGTATTAATCGGGTTGAGACCTTCAGCGCGGCTGGCGATGATGTCATTCAGCTTTACGCTGATAGTGGTCCACTGATCACTGGGAAGATCTGCGACCTTCAGGTCGACGAAGCCCACAGCGGGGTAACCACTATCCATCTTGATCAGCAGAGAGCTGGCGGAATCAGTGCTCGCACTGTCTACATAAATATCAAACTTCAGCTCAGCGGCATGCAGTTCCCAAAAATTGGGATTGTTGCCCATGCCGTATAGCTCGACCGCATCTTCATCGACCGGATTGATAGAGATGTTGCCGGAATTGCTGGTTTGAACATCGATCACAGTACCGCGATCGGCATCACCGGAGCTCACCTCGGAAAATACCAGAGAGCCTTCATTATTCCAGAAAGAATTAACGGCCAGCTCACGTTCGCTGCCATCCCTGCCCGGAATAGTTCCAGCGGCATCCGTATACAGATCGAAACTGTCCTCGAAGGGCTCTTGAGCGTCAGGGGTCGGCAGAGTGCGATCCGCGTTTGAGTTACAGCCAACTCCATCGTCCTGATCGTAGCTGCAGCTGAAGACACGCACATAATCAATCACCATGTCTGAGGGAATCGATCCTGCATCCGGTGCCCCGGGCAAGTTGCCTCCCACGGCGAGGTTCAACAAAATATGGAAATCGACATCAAAGGGCGCAGCGCCAGCACCGTTCACATAACCCGTTTGCTGGTCGGCATAGTAATAGCTGTACCAGGTGTCCTTGGTAACGGTTTGATAGTGCTCACCGTTTACATACCAACGCAGCTCGTTGTTAGACCACTCGACTGCGTATTCGTTAAATTCACCCGATGGGTCGTCTGCGGGAATTGGGGCGCCACCTGCCGCTTGATTGAGCGGCCAGGGGAAACCGTAATGGACAGTGGCAAAGGTCCTCTCATTTTCAGTCGCAGGGTTGACCACTTCCATGATGTCCACTTCTCCCTGAGCGGCCCAAGTGGTGTAGGGAGAGTTCGTGGGCAGCATCCAGAACGCTGACCATAGGCCTTGCCCGGGGGCGGCCTGGATACGGGCTTCGATGCGTCCGTAGGTAAAATCAAACTTTTCAAACGTGCGAATCCGAGCGGACGTGTATGGATACCCGCCGACGTTTTCGGTACGAGCCGAGATTGTCATCAGGCCATCGACAACGGAAATATTCTCTGCCTGATACCACTGGAGCTCGTTGTTGCCCCAACCGGGAATGCCGTAATCTGAACCGTCACCTTTCTGGATGTCCCAGTTAGACAAATCCAGGCTGCTGCCATCGAACTCGTCACTCCAGACCATGGTCCATTCGTCTTCCGGTTCGGGATAAAACGGAGGGCTCTTTGGCGACTCCGCGCCTCCCCCACCGCCGCCACAGCCGACGATCAAGGCCGTGAGTGCCGGCAGCACAAGCCCGTGCTGCAATCTCTTGAACAGTTTGTACATTTATTATCTCCGCTGTCGAACTGTTGACTATTCTCACGATAACTTATCCTATAAAACCCTCATCGTTGTAAGTTAAAAGCGACATAAAGGGCTATAGATGGGATAAGATGGATTATCCCTCGCCACAGCCGGGAGAGACAAACTTAGCGCGCCTCATAGACGCGCAGCACTGACTCCTTCCCCTTAAATCAAAGCGTAATTGCCCTCGGCAAAAAATGAACACAGCTGTAGCCGAAGCTCCATACAAGGTAACGTACTAAAAAAGAAGCCGACTTACCGCACCCCAAGTCCCTTTCAGCGTTTTGTGCGGAATCTCGTCGTAAAACTTAAAGCAAAACCGTTTCATTTTGTTATCATCCGCGCCATTGCACTCGAGGATCACTCCTATGAACACACTTCTATTTCGTCTTCTGGCGGTTGCCACTGCTGTTTCGCTTCTTTCTGGCTGCTTCATACGAGTCAATACTGCCCCAGGCGGCGTCGTTGAAATTCAGTCCGGCAACTTCCCGACCTGTCAAAGCGATACTGAATGCGAAGACATTCCCGTGGTCGATTTTCTTTTTGACGAAACCTTTGTTGCTGTCGCGGACGAGGGCTACGACTTTGTGCGCTGGAAACAGGCTTCACTCCATTTCTACGGATGCTCTACCAACCCGGCGGCTCGGCTCTACACTGCCCCACTCGAAGACAGCACTCTCGCGGTTTTTTTGGAAAGAGAAGATGTAACCTTCTTGACCCCGGTATTCCGTTCCACAGGACCTGACGTGGACTACAGCTCTGGTTTCGAATGCAATGACATCACCAGCGAGGCCCTCGGGGACAACTGGGTGTCGTACGTTAATATATTTGAAGCCGACGGCTCCACCTATGTAGGGGGCTATGCGGTCGAGGGGGGAGCTCCCAACAGCGGAAATATCAGTGCATTGACGCTGAACGAAGGCGGTACTGATCAGTTCTTGCGACAACTCAACGTTTTTAGCAATTATGACAGCGAGTACAACGGCCAGTTACAGCACGAAAGAGGTCAATTTGTAGAGGTAAACGTCTATCAGGAGTACCGCTTAGGCGCTGAGGCCGCTGGCACTTATGTCTTCACCTTTGATGCAAAGCTACCTGGCGAGGGCGCCCTGACCGCCGCTTCTCAGGCTATTGCTTTTGCCAAGGTATTGGACCCGGAGAACAGCTATCAACCAACAGAACCTCCTGTCACTACAGACACCGGCACGCTGGGCACCACGTGGGAAACTCGCAGCATTGAGATTACATTGACCAGTGAAATGGCGGGCATGTTATTGCAGTTTGGATTCGCCAATACGGCTACAAACTATGATCCCACCGGGATAATTTACGACAATGTTAGCTTCAAGATTGTTTCGGAAGGCTAAATAGGCAGGATCGAAACGCCCCTACTGTTGATAACACTAGGGGCGTTCACATTAGCGCGGCGCGCTCAACGCTTTATTCTCTGCCAATCACCCGCCTTTGCATCCGACTGCTAGCGCAACGCTGTGCTATCCCGTCACTAAAGATACAGCTTTACATCAATCCCTTGCAGCCAGCAGCATGCTCGGTAAGAGCTCCAATTCAATGCGTTTTACGCGCCCATTCCTCGCAAACAAATCACTCGCGATCTGCTTGGGAATTTCAAGCTCCTGTAAATGCAGCGCCTCGTCATCAGCATCGATCAGAGTCAACGATACTGCTGAATCAACTAACCGATAGACAACGGGCACCTGCCAGCACGTAAATGCGAGCCCTCTTGCAGGCACCGCTATTTCCTGCCAAGCGCCCTCAGTATCGAGATAGCGGAAGGTGGTATCTTGTGCAATAAACTCGACCTCGCGCAGCAAGGCCACATCAAACTGCACCCTCCCCTCGGAGATGCGCACCCCCAATTCTCCAAAGCGAGTCAGAATCTCTTCCTTCACCTGCCCTGTCATGCCAGGCTGCTGAGCGCCAAGGTGCGCTGGTGTGTGTGAGTAGGGATCCGCCGGGAAGGCACCATAATCAGCGGGCGCCTTGTTAAAACCTATCCCCTTACGCACCCGATAATACAAATCCCCCAACGCCTTTACCGCCGCAGGATCTGACTGTTGGTCATAGGCGCTGAAGAAATTTTCCTGAATAGCCAGCATCAGCTTGGAAATCATATGCCAGTAAATGCTGCCCAAGCCCTCAAAGGCGAACATACCCCCCGAACGACCGGTAAACGCCCGATGGTGGAACACCCTCTCGTAAAGCTCCCTGATGCTCTCACGACTTGCTGGCACTTGTTGTGGGTAGTCGGCCTCCAGGTCATCCAGCAACTCATCAAGCGCGTTGATGTTGACCAGCCTTGGACTGAAACGCAGTGACGCTTCACCATCCGGTTCTGCAATACGATAGTCGCCGCTCGTGAGCATCGTTTCCAACAGGGCAGCAGCCTGCGCGTCTTCTCTAGGAAACAAATTCTTGTCCAGAAAACCGTCTACTTCCCTGTCGGGGTAGAGGAGAAACGAGTCTTCCCGGGCGGTATACATGGCGCTGTCGTAAAGCCGGTTCAGGACGTCAATCACCTCGACGGGATCCAGGGCACCAGAACTCAGAACGGCCACCTGCCCTTCCAACATGGGGTAGAGATGCTCGAACTGAATATCGCCCTGGCGCTGGTCTAGTAGGTTGTAGGCATGATAAAGGCCATCTTCGCGCAAGTTGTTCCTGATACTGCGGTCTACGACCTGAAGTGACCGCTGCAGCAACTCGTCCATGGTGTGCGGAGAAACCCCGCGCGCACCAGAAAAGCCCTCCTGCTCGTAGACCTTCAAGCGATAGTCGCCATAGGCCTCGCCCATGCGAGTCAGCATCTGCTGCCGATCCGCGGACGAAAACGCCGATTCAGCGGTGTCCTGCAGCACAGCAACAGCGCCCTGCAACCAGTCTGCCACCTCGTTCGACACCGTGACATCGGACGATTGTTGCGCAGTGATGTCTTGCATGAACAGCAGGTAGCGACGGAGATAATACAGGGTGACCATGGAGAGCCCATTACCCACCAGTGCGTTGTTGGCGTCATTCCATTCTGGCCTCTGCGTGTTCAGCCATATGCCACCGTCAATCACCAGGTTGCTAACTTTTGTGAGCAGCGTAACCAATAGCTTTTCGAGCAGCGTGACCTGGTACACCTGCCCGGATGCATCCAACACCAACTTACCGTCTGCGCCCATCGTTTCTACTCGGGACTCGATTGTGCGCGCCAGATCGGCATCAAAAACTACAGTACTTTTGGGGTCGGCCAGCAAATCCGCATAGGGCTTGATGCGGTAAGGCACATTGGCATAGCTGAACAAGGGCTTGTTGAGCAGCTCATTGAGACGATCGGGATGAAAGTTGCGCGACAATTCCAGCAGTTTCAGCAGGTAAATAATCTGGTGGTCGCCCCAGTAGCCAATGTAGCTCCAGGGATCCTCCGGGTCCTCTACTTCCCAATCTATGCCCGCGCTGGTCATCCGATAGGGATTGAACCCATCCACCGTGGAGGCGTTAACAAACTTGGCGATAACATTTTCTGTGAATGCAGGATAACTGAACAACAGCGCTTCCCAATTCTGGAAAATGTCTCGCCAATTGCCCTGATAAGTAAGCAACCGTTCGCCCTGCTCATCGCGCAAGCGGATCTCAAACAGGTTCCAGGGCCGGCTGGGGTCGCCGTGTCGCCTGCCAAAGGTAATAGGCAGGTACTCCATCGTCAGACGCATCAATTGCGGTTGGTTCAGGGCGCTCACGCACTCCAACAGCTCACCAACGTCGATGTTTTGTGGGAGCCGCTCAAGAAAGGACCGGTTTTGCTGGTAAACCTGGGCATTAAAGTGCCGTACGTGCCCTTGCAGGTGCTTGGCAGACACCTGGTACTGCTCGTCGGGTATGCCTCCCCGGAAGACATTGTAGAGAACGTTAGCGTAATGGTGTGTGGTCACTATTTCTTCAGAGGTGCACTGGTAGGCATCAGCCGATGCCATAATTTTTGCCAGGCTATCAGAGCCTGTGGCTACGTCCCGCGCCACTAAATTTGCAAGTGAATCCGGGTCAACTAACTCATTACGCAGCTGGGAGCACTCTGCCTGGCTAGACTCTGAGCCGATCACAAACTGCCAGTGGCTCGCACCGTCGCTAAGAAGATCAAGTTTGAAGTGTGCCAGGTAAGCGCCGCGGATACCGCGGATGGCCGGCTCCGTGCTAATCGGCTGACCTCGCTTAAACTGCTGAACTTGCGTTGCGCAAAGTAAAATACGAGGCTGTTCGCTGCCGAGGAAAAATACCGTATTGGCCCGCAGTGACTCCTTGGGCTCAGCGCGGTCGCTGATACCGGAAAAAAGCGTATAAAAGGCCAGGCCGGTGGCGGCATCGAGCTGGCTGAGCTTGTAGGCATCTACAAGATAGCTGGAATCAGTCTGTGTATGACGAGGCGTGCCCGCTGGCAGAATGTTCTGTATGCCATCGAGCACCTCAACATCGGTGGATGTTGCCCCCGTATTATGCAGGGTACAGCTACGCACAAAGCCAAAGCGCTCGCTGGTAGCCCAGGTATAGCGAAAACATAGCGAAAGGTCGTTGTTGATCTCCTCAAACACCAGTTTATTGCCGAGTTGGTTTCGATACAGATTACGACGAATTGCGTAATCCGAGCCTTTTTCTGTGTTGAATGGTTCCCAAAGCTGTGTCGTCCCTTCATTAACCACTCTCAACAGCGTTTTACAGCCGGTTTTTGCAGTGCTGTCGTAGATATTATCAACCGTGATATATGGAAATAACGCTGTTTCTGGCGAGATACGGCCCGCTGTCAAACCTCCATTTGAGGCGACAAACATCCAGTGATCGCTATCAGAGGCAAGGCTGATCAGAAACGGAGCCATATGGTCTACGTCATAGATCGCGTAATAACGTTCTCCATCGAGAGTGGTAAATTCGCCATTAGGGACAGCGTTATCGTTATGTTGACCTGGTGTCATATTTTTATTCTCTTGGTCTGCGCGGGCCTGAAAGGCCACCACTTTTACCCGTATTCAGCGACGGTATAGAGTACAGCAGTTGCTCTGGTGAACAATGAATGTGCGATAAGCCGGTTCGCCACTACGACCAGACGGCGCTGGTGACTGTGTGGGCAGGTGCGGCACCAAAACGGGCACTACATCAAACCATGCAACCAGGCGCAGAAATACCATTATTGAAGCGGTGATCTTGACGAATCGAACCCTGCTGTTCCTTACGCAAGGCCTATTACACCCTGCTTAATTCCTGTTGAACGCATCAATAGTCCGCCCTATCGAAAAACAACAGCCTATCGATGTCGATCATGTATGTTTAAGCCAAGGTAGTTTCGGCAGGGATTGTAGTGCTGCCGCGAGTTATTAATTTTGATTCATCTGTCTACTTCCTCTTTTTGGAGCTCATAATAATGGAAAGATTCTCTCGCAATGCACTGACAAGGGCCGTCATAGGCGCTGTTGCCGTGTCAACACTAACCCTCGCAGCGGTGCCAGCAACCGCACAGGTCCCAACAAGCATCTTCAATAACGTTTCCAACCTTAATGCTGCAGGCGACGGCGCAGGCAACTATGTCTACTCTGAGGTCTATACTGACCTGGGTCGTGGTGGTTTCTCGGGATCCGCTGGGTCCTGGACTCTCAGCCCGAACACAGGTTACTACGAGGATGTTTGCTTTGGGGCTGATCCAGATGGACTTGCGTTCTGGTGTCAGGGTAGCGGCGATACTGGTAGCGGCAACAAGTGGATACAAGCAATCATGACTAGCGACGAAGCAGTGCCCATCGGCCCCGGCGGCACCTACACCTTCACTGCATGCTCAGACACTTCTGGTTTGAGCGCACCCTACGTTGTGACAGAATCGTTTATCAAAGTACTGACAGACGGAGCCGCTAACGGCGACAATATATACAACGTAATAGGCGAAGTTTATGGAGCGGGTTCAGGGTCCACCGACCTGAGCATCGAGGTGCTTGGCGATATCAATGTGATTGTTCAAAAAGGCTTTACTTTTGAGGGTCCAAACGCCAATCCAGCAACCGCGGGCGACGCTGGCGCTGCGTCAGTCTCGGTTGGAGCGACTTGCCCCTCTGGGGGCGGTGGTTCAGGTGCGTCTGATCCTACAGCAGTACCTGTTCTTCCAATTTGGGGGATGGTTTTATTGACTGGCATTATGGGGCTCTTTGGTGCTCGTGCTGCGGGACGCAAGCGTAAGTAAATAGCCGACCAAGTGTTTGAACAAAGGGCGCCATAGGCGCCCTTTTTTTATTTCCCTACAACATTTGCGCGCTAAACGTGCCCTAACCCTGTCACCATGAGCTTTACGCAGTGCCTGGGACAAGAGAAATTGATTCAAATTATCAAAAGAGGGTGCACTATCCATATCGTTGCCGGACCATTTCATCTTAATGCCAGTCCACTTGGGCGTTTTTTAATGGTTCCGGCAATGCCATTGGCGGACCATAGGGTATTCGGGCAAGTGAACTCTATCCAGCATGAGCTGGCTACAATAATATTCGCCAAGCTCAGTCCCAGACAAGTCATTGGAGACACCTCTTTATGCCGCAGAGTTCCATCACGGCAAAACGCTCATATCCGCTAAGCAGCAGCGAAGCCAAAGCCTGCTCACTGCTAGAGCAAATGACCCTCGAAGAAAAGATCGGCCAAATGAGCCAGGTCAATGGCGGTGGCTGGAATCTCCATGATGCCATTCGCAATGGCCACATTGGTTCTGTGCTCAATGAAGTCGATGTTGAGAAGGTTAATGAGCTACAGCGAATTGCCATGCAAGAGAGCCGGTTGGGCATACCGCTATTGATAGGTCGCGATGTTATCCATGGTTTCAAAACTATATTTCCGATTCCCCTGGGCCAGGCCGCCAGCTGGGATCCGAAAGTCCTTGAGCAAGGCGCTGCCATTGCCGCAACCGAGGCAGCTTCCACCGGAGTTAACTGGACTTTTGCCCCGATGATCGATATCACGCGCGATCCACGCTGGGGCAGAATCGCCGAGAGTTTGGGTGAAGACCCATACCTGTGCGGCGTGCTCGGAGCGGCAATGGTGAGAGGATTTCAGGGCAACCAGCTCTCCGACTCAAACTCAATCGCCGCCTGCGCCAAGCACTTTGTCGGTTATGGTGCGGTGGAAGGCGGACTTGACTACAACACCGCCAATATCCCTGAAAATGAATTACGTAACGTCTACCTGCCCCCGTTCAAGCAGGCGCTGAATGCCGGTGTCGCTACCTTTATGGCCTCGTTTAGCGACCTGAACGGCGTACCCGCCGCCGGCAACGAGTTTTTAATGCGCCAGATACTGCGCGAAGAATGGTGCTTTAATGGTTTTGTCGTCAGTGACTGGGACGCTATTCGCGAACTGACTGTGCATGGCTTTACTGCCAATGACCGGGACGCTGTGCTCGAAGCAACCAATGCCGGCATTAACATGGAAATGGCCAGTTCTCTCTATAAAGACCATATCCCATCGCTGATAGCGGAAGGCAAAATCGAGGAAGCGGAACTGGATTCATTGGTTTTCGGCATTCTCAAACTAAAATTTGAGTTGGGTCTTTTTGACAATCCATATACCGACCCGGGACAATTCCCCCAACCGGTTAACCCGGATCACCTGCAGGCAGCCAGAGACGCCGCCGAACGCAGCTGTGTCCTGCTGAAAAACGATCACCAAATGCTCCCATTGTCACGAGATGCTTTGGGCTCTGTCGCAGTCATCGGCCCATTAGCCGACGACGGTTACGAACAACTTGGCACCTGGGTATTCGATGGTGAGGCGCATCATAGTCACACCTGCCTGCAGGCAGTCCACGACCTGGCTGGTGATGCATTTGAGGTGCGCTGGGCGAGCGGCATGTCGTCATCGCGTAGCCGCGACCATGACGGCCATCATGAAGCGGTCAAGATCGCTGCAGAGTCAGATGTGGCGATCATGTTCATGGGTGAAGAGTCCATTTTATCCGGTGAAGCGCACTGCCGAGCAGAAATCGACTTACCGGGCAGCCAGGAGGCCTTGATTAATGAGGTCGCTGCAACCGGCACTTCAATCGTGCTGGTAGTGATGGCGGGGCGCCCTCTCACCCTAGGCTCAGTTCTGGATAAAGTTTCAGCCATACTCTATGCCTGGCATCCGGGAACCATGGGTGGACCGGCGATTATCGACTTACTTTTTGGCGTAGCTATGCCGTCGGGTAAGCTGCCTGTGTCCTTTCCACGCTTGGTCGGCCAGGTACCTATTTATTACGCCCGCAAAAATACCGGCAGGCCGCCCAGTCATGAAAATATCACTCACATAGATGAGATTGATGGACGGGCTGCACAGACCTCGCTGGGCATGTCAGCCTTCCATCTGGACGCTGGTTTCACCCCCCAGTTTCCTTTTGGGTTCGGGCTGTCTTATACGCATTTTGACTATCGCGAATTTGAACGATCGGCTGAATCGATTGCTATGGGCGAGACAATTACACTGTCGGCAACTGTACAAAATTGCGGTAGCCGTGAAGCTGAAGAAGTCGTCCAGTTGTACATTCGCGACCTGGCTGGCAACGTCACCCGACCGGTAAGAGAGCTAAAGGGGTTTCGCCGCGTGCCGCTCGCGCCCGGCGAAAGCAAGCGCGTCAGCTTTGAAATCCATACCGACGAGCTTGCCTTTCACAACCGTAAGATGGAACTGGTCACCGAGCCCGGTGGCTTTCACGCCTGGATCGGCGGGGATTCCAACGCACATTTGTGGACTGAGTTCCAGATCCGAGAATGACTATAGCCGATAAAAAAATCACCATTCGTACCGCTTTGATCGCCGCATTAGGGGGCTTTCTCATGGGTTTCGATGCATCGGTAATAGCCGGTGTCGTCGGCTTCATTGAGCTGGAATTTTCTCTCAACAAAATCGAACTGGGTTGGTCAGTCGCTTCATTAGCATTGGCGGCTACTATCGCCATGTTGGTTGCCGGTCCCATGAGCGACCGCTATGGACGCAAGCCCATACTGCGTGCGGCGGCAGTCTTGTTTGCCATTTCCGCGTTAGCGTCGGCATTCGCCCCAAGCTTTTCGGCCCTGGTCATTGCTCGAATCATTGGCGGACTGGGCGTGGGTGCAGCGCTGATTATTGCCCCCATGTATATCGCTGAAATTGCACCCGCTGCTACTCGCGGACGCATGGTCTCGATTAATCAGTTAAATATTGTCATTGGCATTTCGGTGGCATTTTTCAGCAACTACGTGATTCTAAATCTAAGCCAGTCAGGCGCAGCGTGGACTGAGAGCGCAATGCTGGAGAGCCAAACCTGGCGTTGGATGCTGGGCATCGAGCTGATTCCAGCCGTATTGTACTTTTTCAGCCTCAGGTTTGTTCCCGAAAGCCCTCGCTGGCTAGCCATGCAGGGCAACAGCAACGAAGCCATGAAGGTGCTGCGCTTATTTAATGGCGCCGAGCAAGCAAAAACCGAGTTGAAGCTAATTACCCGCAGCCTCACCGCGGGCGCAGAGGCAGCTGTTGGCGGCTTCCGCAGCTTGCTTGAGCCGTCATTGCGCAAGGTGATGATGATAGGCCTGGTCGTCGCGATACTGCAGCAGATCACGGGGATAAACGCGGTATTTTTCTACGCACCGATGATCTTTGAACAGTCAGGTATTGGCACCGATGCATCCTTTATGCAGGCCGTTCTGGTCGGCCTGACCAACCTGGTCTTCACTATTGTAGCTATGACGCTGATCGACAAACTGGGCCGCAAGCCACTGCTGGTGTTCGGTGTGGCAGGCATGGCAGTCAGCATGCTTGTGCTGAGCTGGGGTTTTAGCCAGGCGAGTTATTCCATAGATTCAAGTTTACTTGCGGCCCTACCAGCTACCGCGGACCTACCTGCACTGAAGCCACTGACGGGAGTGACCTACGACACTGATCTGGCTTTTCGCGCGGCGCTCATTCAGCAGCTTGGCGAAGATGGCTTTTTAAAAATTGAATCCGAACTGTTGAGCAATGCGATCAACATCCAACCGGGGGTAATACTCGCCGGCATTCTGGGATTTGTTGCCTGCTTTGCAATATCGATCGGCCCCGTCATGTGGGTGCTTTTTTCTGAGCTTTTCCCCAATCGAGTTCGAGGTGTCGCCATTTCTATCGTGGGACTGGTAAATTCTGCGGTCAGTTTCCTGGTGCAATTATTATTTCCATGGCAGCTGGCTAATCTGGGTAACGCCTCGACGTTTCTGATGTACGGGATTTTTGCCCTGCTGGGACTCGGACTGGTGTTATGGCTATTGCCTGAAACTCGCGGAAAGACGCTCGAAGACCTGGAAACCAGTCTGGTAGGCCAGTGAAGATGAACAAGTCCGTATTACAAATACCTCTCGCACTCCATCGTTTATACCTTTAGTTAATGGCACTTGAAACATGAATCAATCAATCAACATCGCTCAGATGCGGCTCCCTATGAATACTGAACTGGAACAAAAAGTCGAGGCCTTACTGGGCAGAATGACACTGGCTCAAAAAATCGGCCAAATGGTGCAGACTGAGCGTATGGCGATAGAGCCAGAACAAGTGAAGGCTTTTCATATCGGCTCCGTGCTTAGTGGCGGCGGATCTTGCCCCGGCGACAACCAGGTCAACGACTGGGTTGATATGAACGACGCCTACTGGATGGCTTCCATGGAGGAAGATGATGAACACCTCGCCATTCCTGTGCTTTATGGCGTAGATGCCGTTCACGGCCACAACAATGTCAGTGGAGCTACAATTTTTCCCCACAATATCGGCCTGGGCGCAGCCAGAGACGAAGATTTATTAAACCGTATCGCGCAGGTGACAGCGAAAGAAATTCTCGCTACAGGCGTCGATTGGACATTTGCTCCTACCCTGGCTGTGGCTCGCAACAACCTGTGGGGTCGGACCTATGAGAGCTATTCAGAGGACCCTGACATTGTGGGCGCTTACTCGGGTGCGTTTGTCGATGGCTTGCAGGGCGATCTGGGAGATGACGCTGTTGTCGCCTGCGTAAAGCACTGGGTGGGCGATGGCGGCACCACCGAGGGCATCGACCAGGGTGACACCCGAATCAGCGAGTCTGAATTGGAAAGTGTGCATATCAAGCCTTACTACCCAGCGATCGACAACGGCGTACTCACCGTGATGGCTTCGTTTAACAGCTGGAACGGCGACAAATGCCATGGTCATAAATACCTGCTGAGTTACGTACTCAAGGAGCGAATGAGCTTCAACGGGTTCGTTATCTCCGATTGGGATGGCATCGACTACCTGTCAGAAAACTATTTTGAAGCCGTGGCCGCAGGCACCAACGCGGGCATTGATATGTTCATGGTCTCGGAGCACTGGCATCACTTTATTGATCACCTCACCCATCACGTAGTACAAGGCACCGTGCCCATGTCACGGATAGATGATGCTGTGCGACGTATTTTGCGGGTGAAATTTGCCTTTGGCCTGTTCGAGAAACCAAGGCCCAAAGCTCGTCCCTGGTCTAACGACCAGAGTTTCGGCAGTGAAGCTCATCGACAAATCGCCCGCGAAGCCGTGCGCAAATCTCTCGTATTGTTAAAAAATGAGCAACAGCTACTGCCTCTGGCGAAGAATCAGCGCATTCTGGTGGCTGGCAAAAACGCTGACAACATCGGTCATCAATGCGGCGGATTCACCATAGCCTGGCAAGGTACCTCTGGGAACGAGTTCGTCGTTGGCGGCACCTCTATCTGGCAAGGCATTCGTGATGTTGCCGCCGGGTCTGTTCTGAGTACAAATGGCACTGGCGAAGACGCAGATCCTGCGCTTCACGATGTTGCCGTAGTCGTTATTGGCGAAAAGCCTTACGCCGAAGGCATGGGCGACATACGGACCGGCGATGATGTGATTGTCCAGGCGGGCTCACAGATCAAGGGTCTGCTGAAAGTCCTTGAGCCCTATGGCGACACGCTCGTTCTTGCCGACTTACATCCTGAAGACCTGCAGACTATCACCAACATTACCTCGCGGGGCGTTCCGGTAGTTACTGTCATGCTTTCTGGACGACCGCTGGTGACCAACCAGGAGCTGTCAGCATCCACTGCATTCGTTGCTGCCTGGCTGCCAGGCTCGGAAGGTCAAGGCGTCGCAGATGTGTTGTTTGGCGACCATGACTTCTCCGGTAAGCTATCGTTTTCCTGGCCGCGCAGCGACAACAGGACATCGAATATTGGCGACGATGATTATCGTCCGTTATTCGCCTATGGCTACGGCCTTAGCGGTAACCAGGTCAACTAAGCAGAACCGACTTACATGCAGTCTTCAAAATATATTGTTGCGGATATCGGCGGTACCAACGCCCGCTTTGCCTCGGTAAATTCTGCTACCTGCCATTTGGCTAACGTGCAGGTTTTCCCTTGTGCAGAGTTTCCATTTTTACTGCAGGCAATTGAGGCATACATCGATAGCCAGGACACTAGCGTGCTCGAGGCAGTTTGCCTGGCCGTGGCTGGCCCTGTGGATACGGACCCCATCGACCTCCCCAACAATCATTGGACCTTCCGGCGGGAAGAGCTTGAAAGGTCGCTGGGTATTCCGGTTAAAGTCATCAACGATTTCAGCGCCCAGGTCCTGAGCATTGCCAACCTGGAGAGTACTGAGTTACGTCGCCTGGGATCGGCACGCCCAAAAGGTCAGGGAGTGACGGCGGTTATCGGCCCCGGCACCGGACTGGGCGTATCGGCGTTAATGCCCTCGGGAGATATTTTGCCCTCGGAGGCGGGTCATGTCGGATTCGCCCCCGCCGATTCACACCAGTCTGATCTGCTGGAAGTATTGCGCAAGCGCTACCGTAGAATATCTGCCGAGCGCATCCTGTCTGGACCGGGTCTTGCTAACCTATATTGGGCTAACTGCCATTTACAAGGGCAGTGCCGGGAGTTACCGGCCGCTGAAGTCACCGCTGGGGCACAGGCTAATGACCCAATCTGCCGCAAGACCATCGATGACTTCCTGGCGATTCTCGCAGCGTTTGCTGGTGACGTCGCCCTAATGACCGGTGCTAGCCGGGGAGTTTATATATCGGGCGGTATCGTGCCCAGAATGCTGGAATTTCTCGATGAAGATTGTTTTCTGGAGCACTTTCGGGCGAAGGGTCGCTTCCACGATTTCAATGCCTCCATACCGCTGGCAATCGTGCTGGCTGAGCAACCGGGTCTGCAGGGTTGCGCAAGAGCGCTAACACTCGAGGTGTGCGCTCCGGGCTCCTGAGCGACTTTTTGCCGACCCTACTGATCGCAGCAATAGTCCCACTGAACGACTTCGACTTGCAGAACAGCTCTGTGCTGCACACACTACCCGGTCCTATAATAATGGTTGCCCGCCGGTTCACCTAAACCTGTCCCGGACTGAGCATCTTCCCAAGGACCGATATGGCCACGGATCTGCACTACCAGACACCTGAACAAGACAGGGTGCCCCTGACCGAAAAGATCATTTACGGCATTGGTGCATTCGTCAACAATCTTCTGGCGGCGGCCATTGGCGGCATGAGCATCGTCCTCAACCTTGGGCTGGGCATGAACCCGGCGCTGGTGGGATTACTGGGTGCTTTGCCCCG
This sequence comes from Candidatus Seongchinamella marina, assembly GCF_026262685.1. Lineage (NCBI taxonomy): Bacteria > Pseudomonadati > Pseudomonadota > Gammaproteobacteria > Cellvibrionales > Halieaceae > Seongchinamella > Candidatus Seongchinamella marina. The sequence goes on along the minus strand of NZ_SHNP01000001.1, from coordinate 37,189 downwards.
ATTGATCGACGCCTTCACTGATCCTCTGATGGGCTACATTTCCGACCAGACCCGATCTCGCTGGGGTAGGCGCAGACCTTATATTTTTGTGGGCGCGATATTAGCAAGCATCTCGTTCGCGCTCTTGTGGCAGCTACCCGAGGGAAAATCGGAGGACTACTATTTCTGGTTCTTCCTCATCGGCTCGCTAATTTTCTATCTCTTTTACACCATGTTCGCTACCCCTTGGGTGGCACTGGGTTACGAACTCACCCCCGACTACCACGAGCGAACCCGGGTCATGGCAGTGCAAAACTTCATGGGCCAGCTGGCGTACCTGGTATCGCCCTGGTTCCTCTGGATCATGCAGCATGAGGGTATGTTTGACGATCTTGCCAGCGGCGCCGCCGGGCTTGCCGTTGCAGTCGCAATCGCCGTCATGATTCTCGGGGTGTTGCCGGCCATTTTCTTACGCGAGCGATATCAGGACCTCGCTGGCGAGGAACTCAATGATGTGGCGACAGGCTTGTCCTCAATGGCCAGCCAGATTAAACAAAGAACCGGCGCTTTTTTACAGGGATTTGCAATGACCCTGAAATTTTCGCCCTTTCTCAAACTGTGCGCCGCCACGTTCCTGGTATTTAATGGCTTCATGATGGTGGCGTCGTTTCAGTCTTACATCATCATTTATTACATCTTTGGTGGAGATCAGGAACTGGGCGCGGAATATGCGGGTTGGTCTGGTACCGTCTCTGCATTTGGGACTTTCTTTGTCATATTTTTCATCAGCTGGCTTTCAACGCTGATAGGCAAACGCCGCGCATTTTTTGTGGCAGTAGGCGTTTCAATGTTTGGTTATGCGCTGAAATGGATCTGCTACGATCCGCGCTATCCATTGCTGCTGCTACTTCCAGCGCCTTTTATCGCCTTCGGCCTCGGGGGATTATTTACCTTGATGGGTTCAATGATCGCTGACGTCTGCGACATGGACGAGCTGCAAAGCCACGAGAGAAGAGAAGGCATGTTTGGCTCTATTTACTGGTGGGTAGTTAAACTTGGCATGGCCGCCGCGTTGGCTATTGGCGGTGTATTGCTCAACGCCACCGGCTTTGACGTTGCTCTCGGTGGTGAGCAGTCCAGCCAGACTTTAATCTACATGCGTTTGTTTGACGTTCTTGTTCCAGTGGTTTCTTCTGCAGTGGCCATCTGGTTGATTGCCTCCTATCCCATCACTGAAAAAGTAGCAGCCAACGTTCGCGATGAACTTGAACGAAGGCGTGGTACGGTTTCCTGAGCAGTAAATGACTCTCTCGCAATTATCACCAGCGATAGGTCTGCAACTTTATACGCTAAGGGAACTGATGCAACAGGACCTGCCGGGAACCCTGGCAGCTGTCGCGGCAATGGGCTACAAAAACGTTGAGTTTGCGGGCTACTTTAAGCACCCGCCTGCGCACATATCGAAGCTTTTGGATCAACAGGGATTAAGCGCACCGTCGGCGCATGTGGCGCCACATCGCTTGTTACATCGCCCGGAACTGGCGCTTGACGAAGCAGCTGAGGCGGGTCATAAATACCTTGTTCTGGCATGGTGGGAAGAAACCCTTCGCACCGAAAATGGGTACTACCAACTGGCCGACCTTCTCAATGATGTCGGACAGTTAGCCCAGACCCGAGGCCTCAAGCTCGCATACCACAACCATGATTTCGAGTTTTCAGCTCTCTCAAATTTTACTCCCTACGATTTCCTGCTTGCGCAGACTAACCCGGATTACGTGTGTTACGAACTGGACCTTTACTGGGCGGTTCATGCGGGCAGGAATCCAATGGACTTGTTTGTCGAGCATCCCGGTCGTTTTGCACTACTTCATGCCAAGGATATGGACTCAAGTGGTGGCGAAACCGATATAGGCAATGGACAAATCGACTTTGCCAAATTGCTGGGACATCTGCCTCTGGACGCTGTTCAATACCTGTTTGTAGAACGCGACGAACCGGAGGCGGCACTGGCGTCGGCCGCCCTGGGCCTGAGCAGATTGAATGAGATACTGAACCCTTAATCTTGGGCAAAAAAAAGGCGGGATGGTAAAAACCAACCCGCCCGTCAAAGTCCCGCCAGGGACACACAAAACAAAAACGTCGGGACCGCATGCCCAACAACCTTAGAATCTCACCGCTAGGCAGTGATAGAAAGGGTAATGCGGCATGCTGGACTGTTTACAAGTTAAGAGGGAATGCAGGGTTCAATAATCCTTGAAAGGCTGATTATTAAGAAACTAGCCTTCTCCACCACGGCCACCGCTTTTTCAGGCCCTGTTGATCTATTATCGCCGGCAAAACTGCAGATCGCAGGTCAGTAATTGTGTGATCGAGAGACTTTCGCTGCGCTCCCTGCGCTCCCTGATGCGCAACCTGCCCATAAATATCACTGGCGATGGGTGAGGAACGAGGAACCGTGATAGTGCGAGAAAAATCAGCACTAGATCCGCAAAGAAGTTTTCTTAGACGACAGCCTTGGGCGCAGCTCGTGAGCCCAGTTCGTTGTCGATCATCAGCAATCCGTAGCCATCTTCCTTCACCAGCTTCAGCTTGGAAATGATCTCTCCTACGGTAGATTCCTCCTCCACCTGCTCATTCACAAACCACTGCAATAAATTATAAGTGGCATGATCTTTTTCTTTCAGCGCCTGATCGCTGAGGTTATTGAGCTTGGCGGTCATGGCCTGCTCATGAGCTAATGATGCTTTAAAAACATCGAGAATCTTGCCGAACTCGCTGGGTGGCTGGGGGATCTCCTTAAGCACCACGTGTGCACCCTGCTCTATCAGGTAGTTATAAATTTTAGTGGCATGCATTTGCTCTTCTTCATACTGCTGCTTGAGCCAGTTGGCCGCGCCATTAAAATCAATATGTGCGCAGTAAGCAGACATCGCGAGGTAGAGATAGGCAGAGTAGAATTCATCATTAAGCTGCTTATACAGCGCTTTCTGCATTTGTTCAGAGATCATGAGCAAACCTTGTTGAATTGGTTCGCCCATTCTATTGAAGGGCGGCAGCGGATGCCACCGCCCGAGGGCCTTACATCTGCGGAATTTCTTCGAAAACAATAGGCAGCTCAGCCCGCCGATAGCGCTCAGATCGCGCCTGCAGGGTGTCCGCCGCATCATCCAGGTTCATCATGATCACGAAACGCTCTTCACGCACCCCGTCCAGGGTGAAGCGTGCCAGCTCATCAAGATCCTGAAATTGCATCTCGACGCCAGCGGCTTTCATAGCGTCCTTGAACGCTTCGATATCCGGTGGTGGTGCTCCAGGCTTCTCACGCTTGAGCTCGTCCGGACGGTTACGCTCTGGATTCCAAAGTCCGGTGACCAGCATGCCGCCTGAAGGGTAAAACAGCGACGCTTTCAATTTTGTGCCTTCACTTTCCAGCTGTGAGGCCAGGCATTCGGTCATGGCGCAAACGGCGGCTTTACTGGAGGCATACACTGATTGATAGGGAAGACTGGAAATACCGCCGTCGCCAGAGGTGGTGTTAATCACATAACCCTCCTCACCACCGGCAATCATTCTCGGTACGAAGGACTGAATACCATGAGCAATACCCATCACGTTAACACTATAAATCCAGGCCCAGTCATTAGGCGTGGTTTCCCAGATATTGGAAGAAGGCGCCGCTACACCGGCATTATTGAACAACAGATGGCAGGCGCCGTGCTGGTCGTAAACATAGTCCGCCAGGGCGTCCAGGGACTCTGGCTTGCGCACATCAACCTTGAAGGCACTAACGTGACGTCCTTCGCCACTGCACTCCTCGACCGCTGCCTGCAGTGCACCGTCTTCCACATCGGCAATCACCACCTTGGCACCTTCATCCAGCAATGACTTGACCAGTGCCTTGCCAATGCCGCCGGCACCGCCAGTGACCACCGCTACTTTATTGGAAAAATCCTGCATGTCGTTACTCCTAAAACAAAGTGAGCCGTTATAGTCCCACAATGAAGGAAAGGGAACAGTGTCCAATGCGATCCTCCGAAGTGACGAATTCAATCACTCCGGAGGGCCGCATGGAAATAAGGAAGAACTAGTTTCGGGGGAAATTGACTTTCAGTGAAAGCTGGGCGCGCACATCGTAGCCATCGTCACCACTAACGTCCACACGCTCACCCCATAACAGCTCGCCGCCGATCATGACGCCTTCTGTTGGGTAGTGCAGCAAATTGATCTGTGCGATCTGACCTTCTTCAAATTCGCCTCCAGCCTGGCCTTTAGTTGTATCCAGATTAATACTGCTCCAGCCAACCGAAGACGACCATTGATCGTTCCAGTAATGGTCATAGTAGGCGACGACACCCAGTATCGGCACCGCTTCGGCAGAGTTACCGACTAACTGGTTTTTGGCGGGTGCAAGGTCTACCCCACCATCGTTCATGTAGTTACCGATGCCTTCACCGTAGACCAGTTGCAGCTTGAGTTTGTCTTGGCCAAAAGTGTTGATCACCGTACTGGCATTGACTCCCCAGCCAAACTCGGAGTCTTTTCTGCCAGTGTCCAATCGCTCATAACCCAGCTCGCGAGCAATACCCGCCAACTGCCAATGACCCCAGTCGTTGTCGCTGCGATACCGCAGGGTCAAGTCCGGAATATCATTATGCTTGCGGATAACGTCCTCCAGAGCAGAATCACAGCTTTCGTCTAACACCGCACTGGTACATGCATCCCTGAACTTACCCACCGTTAATGCCGTATCAGGGTTTTCCAGGGCGATGGAGAATTCACTGCTGTCCATCGGGAACGTATAGCGAATCTGCTGATTACGATAAAACACCATCCCAGTGGGTCCCCAGTAATCAATGGTATTGGGGAACACATCCGCATCCATAAAGTTAGACCAGGTTTGCCCCATACCGAAATTATTCAGCGTCGCCCAGGCGTGCCGCAGGCGCGGTGTGGTCTGACCGGCATCGCCACCCACTCCAAACAGTTCGCCTTCCAGTAATGCAGTTACCTTACCCACCGGAGTGTCGTAGTCTGCCTTGATACCCAGGCGCGATTGACGCACGCTGAAAACGAACTCGCCGTCCTGACCATACTGCCCGTCCTGAGTAGGGATAGTCGACACCCGCAAGGTATCGTTCCAGTCCGGGTCAACGCGTTTGAAGTCATAAACGGCATCGGCCATCACGAAACCATAAACATCGAAGCCGAAGCCGCCACCTGAGGTATTACTCGCTATCTCGGCTGAAGACTCCAACTCCCTGGGCTGCGCATGGTGCTGGGCTTTCACCACTTGTTCGGTCTGAACCGTCTTAAGCTGTTGCAGTTCTTGCTGCATCGTTTCTAGTACCTGCTGTTGCTGCTCCAGCATAATCCGCTGCTGTTCAAGCTGCTGCTCCAACATGCGAATGGTGTCACCGTCGGTCGCCGCATTCACGGACAAAGTACCTATGGCCAGGGAAACAGCCAGAGGAAGTATCTGCAAGTGCCGGTTCATGTTGTTGAATTCCTTTGAATTTGATGTGTTTTCAATGTAGTTGGCTGCGTTGAATCTGGCAACCCATCCAGCCTGAAATTTAATAAATATCCGAGCTGTTAAGCCACCCCGGTTGCGTCACCGGGGCTGTTTGCGCTAGTAGCGCTGCGCTTAATCGAGCAACTCAGGCTGCTCGGCAACAATCACGTCGAACAGCGGCTGGAAGCTGAACCAGCCAGCCAGGGGAGACCCGACCGTTTCGCGGGTTTGCAATGCAACGTCGTGGTCGATTGGCTTTGGTGTGCCGGCAGCTTCGGCCATTAGCTGCGCCTGACAGGTGCGCTCCATAGTGATGTACCACCAGGCAGCGGCATCGATGGTTTCGCCCACTGTCAGCAACCCGTGATTCTGCAGGATGGCGCCTTTGCTATCGTCCATCGCGGCGGCAATACGCTCACCCTCTGTGTTATCCAGAACCACGCCGGAAAAATCATCAAACAGCACATGGTCATCATAGAATGCACAGGAGTCCTGAGTGAGGGGAGCCAGTTTTTTGCCCAGAGAAGAAAAAGCCTTGCCGTAAACTGAGTGGGAATGGGCAGCAGCAGTGATCGCAGGATTACTCATATGAATCCGGGAATGAATAGTGAAAGCTGCGCCATTGAGCAGACCATCGCCTTCTACCACTTCACCAGTGTGGCTCACCAGCAGCAGGTCGGACACTCTCATCTGCTTGAAGGAGCGTCCCATCGGATTCACCCAAAAATGATCGGTGAGCTCCGGATCTCGCACAGTGATATGACCCGCCACGCCCTCGTCAAAACCGAGCTTACCGAACAGGCGTAGAGCTGCGGCCAGTTTAATTTTGCGGTCTTTACGGATTTCCTCAGTACCCTCGGGTGTCAACTGGACATCATCGAATGAGTCTATGTTCATCACAATGTTGTTGGTTGCTTCATTCATCACTATCACCTTTTTACTGTGCTTCTCGGTTTATAATCTTGCCATGGATCAACTCGACAACATGGCACTCTTCGCCCCCTGGCTGGAGCGTTGGGGAATACCTGACCTGAACAGCAATAGTACATGGCTGCAGGCGATTTCCCCGACAACGTTCGCGGTCGACGATTATCTGGTACATGCAGGTGACGTCGACGACACCTTGTATTTACTGCAAACTGGCCTGGTACGCCTGTTTTACACCACGTCCGATGGGCGCGAGCGCAACAAGGCGTTCTTTCGACCCGGCCAACTTACTGGCCCGGTCAGCGCCGCCATGACAGGCTCTGCAGCCCCATTCTCAATACAGGCCCTTGAGCCAGTGAAGGCCCTGAGCTTCCCCTACGAAGCGATGGCCTTGGAGGCTCAAAATAAGCTGCCTATCGCCCGCGCCGCCCAACAAATGTTGGCAGAAGCCTTTATCCGCAATGAACAGCGTGAAGCCATGCTGCTAACCTGCAATGCTGAACAACGTTACCAGTGGCTGCTCGATAACGAGGCGGACCTGCCGCAGCGGGTGGCCCAGTTTCAGATCGCGTCTTACCTGGGTATTGATCCGGTGTCGCTCTCCAGACTCAAGCGTAAGAATAGTCAATAAACCCGGAACTGGCATTAACATATGTTAAGTGCCCTCACCCCAAATCAGCAGGAACAATTTAATGGCCCAGCCCCAACCCGGAATCTACCAGCACTATAAGGGAAATGAGTACCAATTAATTGATATTGCCACTCATTCTGAAACAGAAGAAGCCATGGCAGTTTATCGGCCGCTTTACGGGGATCAAGCCCTCTGGGTCCGGCCGCTGGCTATGTGGCAGGAGTCGGTAGACCGGGACGGTATCGCTATTCCCCGTTTCGAATACCTGCGTCCCGCTTCCGCAGCCCAATAGTCTGTGCGACCATAAGCGGCTCATTCTGCGAAGGCGCAATTAGATCATGCAAGCACTGTTGGAACGCCTGTTCAAACTGGAAGAACACGAGACCCGCGTCTCTACCGAGGTTTTAGCCGGCCTCACCACCTTTATCACCATGGCCTACATCATCTTCGTGAACCCCCAGATGATGGCGTCTGCCGGCATGGACCTGGGTGCCAGTTTTGCAGCTACCTGCCTTGCCGCGGCCCTGGCCTGCGTATTCATGGGGCTCTACGCCAATTGGCCGGTGGGACTGGCCCCGGGCATGGGTCTGAATGCATTTTTCACCTACACAGTGGTAGGAGAAATGGGTTATAGCTGGCAAGTGGCCCTCGGCGCTGTGTTCATTGCTGGAATCCTGTTCGTCATTATGAGCGTCACCCGGCTGCGCGCCTGGATGCTCAACAGCATCCCCAAAGACCTGCGCGTGGCAATGGGAGCGGGTGTGGGCTTATTTGTGGGCTTCATTGGCCTGAAAAGCGGCGGTTTGATTACCGAAAACCCGGCTACCCTGCTCTCACTGGGCGACCTGACCCAGCCTGAACCTTTAATGGCCGCACTGGGCTTTATTCTGATCGCCGGACTCTCCGTCCGCCAGGTTCCCGGCGCAATCATGTTGGGCGTATTAGCGATTACCGTGCTGGGCGTGCTGACCGGTATGGTCGAATACCAGGGACTGGTTGCGGCGCCGCCCAGCATCGCACCAACGCTGATGCAACTGGATATTGTCGGCGCTTTCGAGGTGGGAATGGTGAGCGTAATTATCGCCATTTTATTTGTGAACCTGTTCGACACCGCGGGCACCCTGTTAGGCGTTGCAACTCGAGCAAACCTGGTCACTAAACAGGGTGAGATTCAGAATATGGATAAAGCGCTGCAGGCAGACAGTTCTTCCAGCGTGGTGGGCGCATTGTTCGGTTGTGCACCCGTCACCAGTTACGTTGAAAGCGCAGCCGGTGTAGCTGCGGGAGGCCGCACCGGCCTGACTGCCGTTACCGTGGGTATTCTATTTTTGCTGGCGATGTTCTTTTCCCCGCTGGCAGGCATGGTGCCGGCCTACGCTACCGCAGGTGCACTAATTTACGTGGCCCTGCTAATGATGTCGGGCATGCAGGGGCTGGACTATGAAGACGCCACCGAACTCATCCCCTCACTACTGACCATCATTATGATTCCACTGACGTTTTCTATTGCCAATGGCATTGCGGTGGGTTTTATCAGCTACGTGGCTATCAAAGTGATTGCCGGGCGTTTTAGCGAGGTAAGTTTTGGCGCCTGGTTCCTGGCCGTCATTTTCCTCGCCAAGTTCGCCTTTTTCTAAGCCTCAATGGCAGGCAAAAAAATCCCCGCTTCAGCGGGGATTTTTTATCAATTCAACAAAGAGCTGTCATCAGAAGTCCAGGCCCACCCTTACCATGTACTGACGGGGAGCGATTAGCTCATCGCCGGTAGCGCCGACACCAAATACGTCGGTGAAGCGGGCATTGATTCCGTCTTCATCAGTCAGATTTTTGCCAATCAGCTCTACGCGCCAATCTGCAGAGCCCGGATAGAAGCCAACGACCAAATCTATGACATCGTAGCTATCAACCACATCCGTCTTGTCGTTGTTGAAGATTCGATGCTTGAAATCACCGCGATAGGTGTATTGGAAAGTGCTACGCATTTCACCCCAGGAACCCAGCTCAGTGTCCCAGTTCAGCGCCAGATTGGCGGTAAAGCCAGGCGTTTTAGCCAGCTCATTGCCTTTTACGTTCTGTACCTGGGCGGCGCGGGCTATTTGAATTTCCGGGCTGAATAGATCAAAACCCTGGCCAATCAATGCATTGGTGGCAGCATCAGACTGAACGTTATCCAGCGCCAGATGATCTGCGGTGATTTCAGTTTCCAGCCAGGCCATGCGCGCATCCAGCACCAGGTTGTCAGTCAGGAACGCTGCAAACTCGAGCTCAGCGCCATATATTTCTGACTCAGGAATGTTACCTACGCCGCCCTGAAACACCTCCGGATCCGTTGCCTGGTATTGCAGGCCCTCGTAATCGTAGTAGAACGCTGCGGTATTGATTCTCACTCGGCCATCGGCCAGGTCGGTTTTGAGGCCTACTTCATAGGCATCAACCACTTCTTCCTCGTAAGTAGGAAGTACTACGATAGGCGCGATCTCATCCTCTAGACCAAAGGTCAAATTAGAACCACCGGGCTTGAAGCCGCGGGTGAACGAAACATAAGCCATGGTGTAATCATTAAAATCATGTTCCAACACCAGCCGACCGGTAACCTTGTCGCTTTGTACTTTCAATGATTGAGTGCCGCCGCGCCCATAAAAGTTGGTGACCTCGGAAGTCACTTCATCGTCGGTGTAACGCAAACCAAACACGGTGCGCCACTCGTCATTAAAGTTCCAGGTTCCCTGGCCATACACTGACATTGATTCACGAGTAGGCTCAGCATCGGAAATGAAACCGAAATCACCTGAAAAACTGTAAACATCTTCTACAGTAAAGGGGTCAAATTCGCCGTCAAAGCCGAAGTCCAGACGTTCCAGAATAGTGCCCTTTATTTCGGTGTCCAAATAGAACACACCCGCAACCCAGTCCAGCTTGCCGAACATAGGGTCTCCGGAAATAAGGTTGAACTCCTGGGTAAATGTCTTTAGGTCGCTGGTTTCGGCATCGTAGAAACTAGGCAGCAGGGCGAAAGGCGGCAAACTCGCCAGATCGTTGCGGTCATTATCGCGGCGAATCAACACATCATCATGCTGGTAGCTGGTCAGCGACTTGACGGTAAAAGGCTCCAGGTCCCATTCCAGCACCGCGCTGTAAAGTTCTGACGTCAGTTGATACTCAGCTGCCGAATCCTGGCGCAGCTTGCGGGGGTCACGGGTGGTATCCAGCAGTCCTTTCTGGGCAGCTCCGTTGCGGTCTTCGTCAAAGTACTGAGCGGTAAGGTGAGCACGAAACGTATCCGTAGGCTCTATCAGCAAACGCAGGCGACCGGAGATGCTATCTGCATCATCCAGTTCCTGATCCAGTACCACGTTATCAGAGAACCCATCGTGCTGGTTAGTTGCGATGCTGGCGCGCATGGCCACACTGTCACCCATGGGCACGTTAATTGCGCCGCGAGCGCGCACCAGGTCGTAATTACCCAATGTCAGGTCAGCAGAGCCATACACCTCATCGAGGGTAGGCGCCTTGGTGATCACGTTAATCGCACCACCGGTAGAGTTCTGGCCGAACAGCGTGCCCTGCGGACCACGCAGGACCTCTATGCGCTCCAGGTCGAGAAAGTCGGTTTGCAAGGCAAACGGAGAAGCGACGTAAATACCATCCAGGTGATAGGACACAGACGGATTAGCAATGGCATTTTGATTGGCTTCGTTACCCACACCACGAATCGTGATGACCGTCTTGAAACCCTCATTCTTGGCGATATTCACCCCCGGAGCGATAGCGCTAAGGTCGACAAAGGTAGTGATTTGTCGGTTATCGAGATCTTCATCGGACAGGGCGGTTACTGCCTGCGACAAATCCTGCAGGCTTTCAGTGCGTTTCTCGGCGGTAACAATTACCTCTTCGAAGACCGGTCTGGCATCCTGAGCAGCAACTGAAACAGAAATAGCGGCCGTCACCGCCAGGCCAAGCGCCTGCAGTGGAAGTGTGGGTTTCAACATATGGGATCCTCGTTAGGTGATGTGCGCTGAGGAGTCTCTGCCCCTTTTTCTGCGGTGTTCAGTGGAGGGCAAGGAATTTAGCATTGACCCAGCCAAATTAAAATAGCTGAGCGATTTATTCATCCTGATTCGACCTCTGGCGAGGCGGGCCGAAGATTGAGAATACCGCGCAACAATGCGGTGTCACGGCTCTGCCAGGCCCACAATAATGCGGGGGCCACGGTAGGTACAATTAATACGTTCAGCTGGTAAAACAAGGCAATAAAGGTGCCATTGGGGACGCCGCTCTGCTCCATAAACAGCGATCCGAGATTGACCATGAGATCTTTCAAACAAAGACTCAGCAAGCCCAGCAGTGCCAGGGGATACAAAACGAAAATGCCAGTAATAAAGCTACCCAGATATTCGTCCTTGTCAGTGGCAAAGTGCAAAGTTGCGTAAAAAGGCAACGAATAAGACAAAACGCCAGGGTTTATGAGAAACCCCAGTTGGTACTCGGATTGCTCAGGGGGCACCGGTGCACCATTGAGTTCCCCAAACTGCGTCATCAAAACAGCTTTCCCACCCTGGAAATTGAGGCCAGCTACAACGTCAGGAAACCAGGCTTTGAGAATCATATCGGCCAGGCCTACCGCAGGCATCGCGATAGATCCCATAGCCACCGTCCACAGCGCGAAAAAAGGAATAATCAACGCGAAGGCAAACAATAGAAATTGCCGCAGATTGTTATCCGGCGGCAAGGGCATTGTCGCCTCCAGATGGCTTCCGCGATAAATAACGCAGGTACACAATAAACACCACCAGTACATCCAGCATGATCAAGGAGGGCCAAAGGTATAAGTGCACCCAGGAAAAAATATCGATATCCCAGTCGCCCAGATAAAACAGGGAAATAATGCGGGCAATATTAAGAACCTGGATCGCAAGAAAGCCCAGCGCAATCGCACTGATACGCGCCTTCCAACTTGCAGGGTAAGCGACTACAGCTGCAATCAGCACAATGGTGGCTTCGACACCATTACAACCGGCCTCAATCGATACTGCGAACCCTGTATCCTTGAATTGCAGCACCTTGCCATAGGCAATGACGCCGTTGTCAAAAGGCGAGATTAATGCAGCGCTGATTTTGGCGAGCATGGTGGTAAAAGGAACCACCAGATGTTCCTGCACAGGATTAAGCATTTCCAGCGAAAATAACGCCACCAGGACAATAGCGAAAGTGATAACAAAGCGTTTCAAACGTTAAACCCTTACAGAAAATGACTCGTCATATTAGCAGGGAACGCCTATAAATTCATCGTGCCGGGCGGATGGAAAAAACTCTCAAGCATGTCGCGCTGCTCCATGGCATCGCGATACCCGCACTCGATCAGGTCACGGCAAAAGTTGCCCTCGAACAATAAATAGCTGGCCAGGCTGGCGCCGCCACCTTTGGGGGTTGCGCCGGTGATATTCAGCACGGTGCGCATAGCGCGGGGTAAACGGTGTATATGATCAGCGACCAGTTCATCAATCTCGATAGAGGGGTTAATACTGAGAAAGTCGATCAAACGCATATCACCCGTCGATGCATGGGGGTTCTCATTTTTCACCACCCCCACCAACTCATTCACCCGCTCCAGGTGCTCCATGTCATTTTCCAGGGCGTCGATAAAAGCACTATTGAAGACATGCCCGACCATTTTTGCCAATGAGGGGGACCGCGCGTTGACATGATCTGCTGGCGGATGCGTTGGGTTACCGCTGACTCCAACGACCATGACGCGTTGGGCTCCTAAATGCAGGGCCGGACTGATAGGAGAAACCTGGCGCAATGCGCCATCGCCGAAATAAGTCCCATCAATAGCAGTTGCCGGCAGTATGGCAGGGATAGCAGAAGATGCCAGCAAGTGCTGCACAGCGATACGAGTCGGCACTCCTCGGCGCCGAGACCGACGCCACGGCAGCAGAACACTGCCATCAAGGTTGCTCTGGTAAAAGGTCACCGACTCGCCATTGTCATAGCTTGAGGCGGTAACACCGATAGCATCCAACAGACCGCCCTCTAGCCGCCGTTCCAGATCTTCAAAATTGATTGCCTGCTCCAGCAGCTTTGCCAATGGCGCTGTATCCAGCAGCGACAATGGCTTATGCAAGCCGGTGCCTCGGTGAAATAAAGAGCCAATCAATCGCAGTACGCTGCCTGCGAGATCCAGATAACCGGCCCGATAGACCTGCTCAACGCGCAGGTTAGTCCAGATATGCTCGACTTTCTTGACCGCCAGGCGAAAGTTGTTGGCCGATGCCCCCAGCGCCACTGCATTGATCGCCCCCGCGGAGGTACCAGTAATAATCGAAAAAGGATTTTGTGCCCGCTTGGGCAGTATTTCTGCAGCGGCTTTGAGAACGCCGACCTGGTAGGCGGCGCGCGCACCGCCACCGGTAAGAACCAGGGCCGTGCGATCAGTGGCGGGGAGATGTTGTTTAGTCATACCCCTGTTTTACTGGAAGTGATAACCGATTGCCAGACCGTAAGTGCTTGGCCCCTGGTAAACACATTGATAAGCAAGCCAAAGGGCGCGCAACAGTAGAGCTTTGTCGCGCAGCTACGTCGTTTTAAACGACACAATTCCCAAAGGAAGGGTTCGACGCAGCGTGTCGACATATTTGCTTCACGTTAGTTGCACCAGCAGACGGCAGTAGGCATGATCAGCAAAAAGTGGAGCTAAACCATGAGAATCGGCTATATCACCCACCCTGATTGTTTATTGCATGAAATGGGCTCTCGTCATCCAGAACAACCGGCTCGGTTGTCGGCAATCAATGACCACTTAAGCGCTGTCGGTCTGGATAAAGTTCTGCAGCAACACAGCGCCACGCCGGTGCAGAAGCCGCAGTTATTAGCGGCCCATGACGGCGCTTACCTTGACTCTATTTTTCGTCAATCCCCTGAGCACGGCAGAGTCGCGCTCGATGGTGATACCGCCATGAATCCCTTTTCACTGCGGGCGGCACAGCTCGCCGCCGGCGCCGCAGTGCAAGGTGTGGACATGGTCATGGCTGGACCGATCAATCACGTATTCTGTGGCGTTCGCCCCCCGGGTCATCATGCTGAACATGACAAGGCCATGGGGTTTTGTCTGTTCAATAATATAACGGTGGCAGCATTTCACGCATTAAACCAATACGGACTTGAGCGAGTGGCCATCGTCGATTTTGACGTACACCACGGCAACGGCACTGAGCACATCGTCAAGGGTGAGGAACGCATTCTGTTCTGCTCGAGCTTCCAACACCCTCATTATCCGCACAGCGGACACGACACTGAAGCGGCCAATATTTCCAACCTGCCGCTGCCCGCTGGTTGCGATGGCGACGCCTACCGGGCTGCTGTTAGCGAACACTGGCTGCCGCGATTAGCCGAGTTCGCGCCGCAGTTGATTCTCATATCCGCAGGTTTCGATGGACATCAGGCTGACCCATTGGCAGATTTCAATCTGGTTGAAGATGACTTTGCGTGGATAACCCGCCGCCTTTGCGAAATCGCAGACCGCAGCGCCCAGGGACGAATCGTGTCTTCACTGGAAGGCGGCTACGACCTTGACGCCCTCGCGCGCTGTGTGGAAGCGCATTTGAGAACAATGCTGGAAGCCGGCTAAAACCGGGACAGCCTGGGCTTCAACAACGCCGGGCCAATGATCGTGGTCAGTAACACCACCATTATGAGTGCAGTATATGTCTTGGGCATGAAGATCCCGTGGCTAAAGGCAAAAGCTGCGAACACCAATCCGACCTCCCCCCGGGGTACCATTCCGAAACCGATACCCAGCCGGTCAAACCCTCGCCCCTTCACCATATAGCCCGCGATTGTTTTTGAACCGATTGCCACCAGCGTCAGCGCTACAATCGTGAGCAGAATTGCACTGTCGGCTAAAACCTCCAATTGCACCTGAGCACCAACACCCACAAAAAAGATACTGATCAGAATATCGCTGATTGGGCGGATCAGTTCTTCCAGAGTATGCTTTTGCAAAGTAGCGCCTACCCGAAAATAGACATCGTCCAGCAGCAATCCCGCGACAAATGCGCCAATCAGGGGAGCCAGCCCGGCAAGGGCGGCCAGTTCGGCAAAACCCAACGCCAGGCAGAACGCAAACCCGGTCCAGATACTGGCATGCTTGGTAAGCGCTACCATGTGCACCATCTGCGGCATCAGTCGCTGACCAATAAACAAGGCACCACCAAAGAACAGCAGCGCCTTGGCCACAATGATGACCAGCGCAGACCATTGAAATTCGCCACTGGCAGCCACGCTGGCGAGCACAGCCAGCAACAAAATACCGAGTACATCGTCGATCACAGCGGCGCCCAGGATAACCTCGCCCGAAGGCGACTTGAGTTTGCCCTGGGCCTCCAGCAGCTTTGCCGTAATTCCCACTGATGTGGCAGCAAGCATGGCGCCAACAAACCAACCCTGTATCCCGCCGCTAATACCCAGTGCAGTCGCTGTCCCCAGACCCAACAATACCGGCAAAGCAACTCCAGCAAAGGCCACTGTGGCGGCGTTACGGCCCACCTTAAGCAACTCCTTCATATCTGAATCTACGCCAACCAGGAACAGTAGTAGCACCAGGGCCAACTCGGAGGAGTAAGTCATGAACTCGCTGTCTCGCAACAACGCGGTGAAGTTAAAGTCGATGCCCAGCAGAGCGAGATTGCCCAATAATATCCCGGCGGAAATTTCCCCCACCAGTTCCGGCAAACCAAGGCGCTCAAACAGAAAGCCACAGGCATCCGCCAGGGTAATCATCAGAATCAAGGCCAGGGAAGTGCGGGTGAATACCTCGCTGGCACCACTAGCCCAGGCCAGGGAGGGCAGCAGTGCGGCTGCAACCAACAGCAGAAGGGTGCGTTTACCCCGGGTCACGAAGATCCTTCTCTCATGATTGCAGTCAATATCCCTGAACAAGTTAGGGACATGCTACCACGGCACTTCGCTTATGGCCGATTTGTCACTTGCAGCAAAAGTGCACATATGTATACTTTTGCCACTCATCATCCATGTCGGAGAACACCATGGCCGAGGCCGCCGAATCACTGCCCCCAGTGGCAGAGATATACAACCCGAATTCACCGGAGTACATGACAGATCCGATCACCCAATGCCTGGCATTGGCGGAGCGAGGCCCCCTGGTTTGGTACGAACCCTGGCAGGCCTGGATCATGACCCAGATGGAAGACATTATGGGGTGCTGGAAGACAGAGCCCCTGTCCTCCGATTTCTACGACTGGGAGTTTGCCCCCCAGCGCCCTCCGGAAGACGAGTGGAGTAATTTTGAACGAGCCATGATTGGCCACAGCCTCCTGGCCGATCAGAGCCACCACCGGGTGGTGCGTCGTGTGACAGCTCCAGCATTTTCACGCAATGTAGTAGACAACATCCAGGCCAAGATTGAACCGGAAATCAAAAAGTTGTTCGACGAACTGGGTGAACCCGAGAGCTTCGACTATATAGAAGCGATCGCCAATCATATTCCTTTCATTTCCATTACCCGCATGGTCGGTATTCCGGAAAAATACTGGCCCGAGATCAAGAAGGTGATTGTTACCTTCACCGAAACCTGGAATCCGACCATTTCCGACGAGCAACGCGAAGCCGCCCGTCAGGACAGCAACAAGGCCATCGATATCATCAAGGAAGTCATTACCGAACGTCGCCAGGCTCCGGTACAAGATGACTTCCTGTCTACGCTGCTGCGTATCGAAGAAGAGAACGAAGGTTTTGAAGAAGGTGACATCATCACCATGATTCTGGCACTGATTGGCGCAGGTGCAGACACCACCCTGGTCGCCCAGCAATGGACGGTATATTCGCTACTCAAGCACAAAGACCAGATCGATAAGGCACTGGCTACCCCGGATACTTTTTCCAACGCCTTCTCGGAAATCAGCCGCTGGGGAGTAGCCTCCAAGATGGGCTTTGCCCGCTATGCGCCAGATAACATGCAGTTCATGGGCCAGCAACTGCGCAAAGGCGTTATGGTACTGATGATGCCGCATCTGAAAGACTACAACCTCAAGTACTATGATAACCCCGAGATATTTGATGTTGAGCGTGAGTTCAACCCGGATGTCATGTTTGGTTACGGCCCCCGCTTCTGTATCGGTGCTGCACTGGCCAAGCGCCAGCTATACCTGACCGTTTCCGAATTGCACCGCCGGTTCCCCAATATTGAACTTGCAGAAGAGCCTGAGCGCGATCCCACCGATCACAATGCGATCGTCTTTAAGCGGTTGCTGCTGCGCACCCACTGCGGCTGAACCTTAGCCACTTGACCCGGTTAGCGCCGGGTTGAGCTACCACATGACCTACATCGACAAAACTGGGATAATTGCCAGCGCCCTGTCGGAGGTAATAATGATGCGCAAGCTCGCCCCCCTGTTCTGTTTACTCGCTATGACCGCCCAGGCGGTGCAACTTCAGGTGAGCGACCCTGAGGGCAACCCGATCCCCCAGGCAATGGTGACGCGCACTCCACTAGACACACCCACTCCCGATCTCAGCGACGACGGCTATGCGCCAGACGGTATCACCAACACTGCAGCGGTCACTGTCACTCGCTTCACCAATGCCCAGGGGCAGGTTGATATTGCCCGGGAGGGCAAGTACAGCTACCGCGTTCGAGCGCAGGGCTTCAAAGACAATTATTCCAATAGTGCAGTGGGCAACCTGAAACTGAGCCCGATGAATTCTCAGGAGTTGATTGCCAGCTACCCATCCAACGTCTGGCTATCCCAACTTGCATTTGGTGGGGATCACGCCCTTAAAGAAGTGTTCCAACTCAACTGCTCTTTCTGCCATCAGCAAGCTTCTCCCTTTATGCGCAACGAGCGCACCGTGGAGCAATGGGTCAGCGTTATAGAGCGCATGAATACCTACGGCGCTCGCCTTCCGGGAGATGATATTCAACCCGTGGCAGCATTATTACAGAAAGAGTACCGGGATCTTAGGGAAAACCCCGAACAAGTCCCCGCGCCGCGCCGCTGGGAAACTCACCTGGCAGCTATCGAAATGACCGAGTGGCCTATCGGTGACGGTTTTTCACAAATGCACGACTTCCTGCTGCATCCCAATGGTTTTGTCTATGTTGGCGACAACCTGTTCGACAGACTCTACGAAATTGATCCAAAGACCGGGGAATATACGGTTTACAAAGTCCCTCACGAGGGAGACGCCCGAGTGGGTGGCATCCTGGGTAACCGCTTCACCTTGTTTCCTAAAATGCAGAACTATATGGGCGTCCATTCCTTTGCCTATTCAAAAAAAGACGGCAATATCTTTATCACCCCGTCCCTGCAGCAAGCATTACTGGAGTTTGACGTAACCACAAAGAAATTCATTACTCACGAAATGTCCGCAGGGCTTTATCCACACACCATTCGCACCGACGAGCAAGACCGGATCTGGTTTACTCTCGCCCTCTCCTCACAAGTCGCCATGTTTGATCGAGAAAGCGCCGAGTTCACACTCTATGATCTTCCCGCCCGCGGGATACAGGAATGGCTGATCTTGAAGGCACTGCCAGCACTGTTTCTTCTTGACCCAGAAGATCGCCCCCTGCCCTCGGCCGATAGAGATTCCACTGGCTTACCCATGCCCTACGGCATCGATGTTGCGCCCGATGGCGGAATTTGGGTTGCACGACTTTACGCCAACGACCTGGCACACATTGAGCCTGACACCGGTGAGATCACCATGATCGATTTCCCCTACAGCGGGCCCAGGCGTTTGCGCGCCGATGCCAATGGCAATATCTGGATAGTCGCGTTCCAAAATAGCCTGCTGGTGAAATACGACCCGATCAGCAAGGACTTTACGGATTACGAATTACCGGTCATCAACGAACTGCCTTATGCACTGAATGTGGACAGGGATCGAGGTACCGTCTGGGTCAACGGCAACCAATCCGACACCATTATGAGCTTCGATATTGCCACCGAAGGCTGGAAGGTCTTCCCCATGCCTCGCCAACGATTCTTTACCCGCGACATTGAAATTTCGGAACAAGACGGCGCGGTATACACCACTAACTCCCACTTCCCCACCTGGCAGTCAGAGGGAGCAACACCCACTTTGTTGCGTATCACTCCCCTGGTCGACTGATCATCGTGCGCTTATTAGCAGCAACCGCACTGGCGCTTTATTCCCTAACAGGTTGGGCGCAGGGCTGGCCTTTCTACGGCGGCAATAGCGGCGGTACCCATTATTCCGCGGCCGCTCAAATTGATCGTAACAATGTAGATCAGTTGGAGGTGGCGTGGATTCATCGCAGCGGCGACAGCAAACTACCCGACCATCTCCTGCAAAAGACCTCTGGCCAATCCACACCCATACTATTGCCACCTGCGGCGGGGGCTTCGCTGGTTTACTGCTCAGCCCTGAACAAAGTGATGGCGCTGGACCCGGGTAGCGGAGCACAACGCTGGGCATATGACCCGAAAATCAATGTACAAACCGAGCGTCCTTTGCGCTGCAGGGGTGTAACCTATTACGAGGAAACACGAGTAACTCCTGGTGAACCCTGTCGCCACAGAATTTTTACCATCACCTATGACCGTCGCCTGATCGCACTGGATGCGCTAGACGGTAAACGCTGCAAAGATTTCGGCAACAAAGGCGAAGTCGGGCAGTTCGGCAATGACATGTCGACCGACTACATCAGTAATTCTTCGCCACCAGTGGCGGCCGCTGGCCTGATCATCGCAGGATCTGCGGTTATCGACTTTCACTATGCAAAAGCGCCACGAGGCACCGTGCAGGCATTCGATAGCTTGACCGGAAAACTGACCTGGAGCTTCGATCCGGTAGCTGGCCTTAAGAACAGTGGCGGCGCCAATGTGTGGGCCCCCATGTCCATAGATGAAAACCTGAACTTGCTCTACTTACCCACCAGCGCGGCCTCACCGGATTACTACGGAGTCAACAGACCAGGAGATAACGGCTACGCCAATAGCGTCGTAGCGCTTGATTTACAATCAGGTGAAGTGCGCTGGCACTTTCAACACGTCAGGCATGACCTGTGGGATTACGATAGCCCGGCTCAGCCCATTCTGTTTGACTGGAAAAAGAACGGCGCAAGTATTCCCGCGCTCGCGCAACCGACCAAGCAGGGGTTTGTGTTTGTGCTGGACCGGCGCACGGGCGAATCGCTATGGGAGATTACCGAGCAGCCGGTTCCGCCCTCGCAAATACCTGGCGAAATGGCAGCTACGACGCAACCCAAGCCGATTGCACCGCCCCCCTTGCTGGACACCTTTCTCACGCCTGACCAGGCCTGGGGTTTAACCCCGTGGGACAGGGGTCAGTGCGCTAAAAAGCTAAAGGAGCTGGATAGTCTCGGGCTGTTCACGCCACTGAGTGAAAAACTCACCCTGCTGTTGCCTGGCAGCCTGGGCGGCGCCAACTGGGGCGGTGGCGCGGTGCTGGCAGACAGTGGCATCCTGATTCTCAACATCAATACAGCACCGTTCACCGGCCAGCTGATTGCAACGGCGAGCATACCTCCGCCGGAGGCCGGCGGCGATCACCCCACCTCGGGGCAGCGCTTTCAGGTACCGATGAAGGGCACGCCATACACCGTAGAGCTCGGTACCCTGGTCTCGTCGCTGGGCATTCCCTGCAGCGCACCGCCCTGGGGCAAGCTGATAGCGGTCGATCTAGTCAAAGGCAAGATCCTGTGGGAGACGGCGCTCGGTTCGGTCCATGAGATGGGCCCATTCCCCTTACCTTTCCATATCGAATGGGGCACTCCCAATTTGGGAGGCGGCATCGCTACTGCGGGGGGCCTATTTTTTGTTGGTGCCACTATGGACAGGCAGCTGCGCGCTTTTGACGTCAGTAGTGGCGAGACTTTGTGGCGTTACACGCTTCCCGTGGATGCCACTGCTACGCCCATGACCTACACTTACCGCGGTCGCCAGTACCTTGTGATTAATGCTGGTGGCCACTTTATGTTTAACCGCGAGCAAAGTGATTACCTGTTCGCATTCGCCTTGCCAGAGAACTGAGCCCGCTGATGAAGAAAGTTCTGTTTGTGATCACTGCCGTCGTTGCGGGCCTCGTCATTTACACGGCTACTCTGGACGCGCCAATCAAGGCCCTTGAGACGTTTGCCATTCGCCATGCCGATAAACTACCCCTGGCCTACTTCGGTGAAAAATTATTCGACGACAGCTGCGCTAGCTGCCATGACAATTCCGCTGCTCATGCTCCGACAAGAGAAGCCTTATCAGGCTTCTCTCGGGAAAGCATTCTAATTGCTATGGGGTTTGGCAAGATGCAACCCATGGCGGCTCATCTGAGCCAACGCGAGCAGTTCCTGATAGCAATCTATCTCAGTGGCGCAGGCGGTGATCACGGTGCCTGGATTGCGGACCACAGCTGCGACGGCACACCCAAAGACAGCACTACTCGCTTCGTGACCAATTGGGGCCTGGGCGATGACAACCGACGTTACCTAAACCCCGAGCTGACTGGCATCAAACGCAGCAACGTAGATCAGTTAGAGCTCGCCTGGGCGCTCGCCTTCCCCAAGGTCACTGACATGCGCTCGCAACCCGCGATCATTGGCAATACCCTCTATTTTGGCGACAAGACCGGCAAGCTTTATGCGATTGACCGTCAGCGCGGCTGCGTCTTACGTCACACCGAAGTCTTGAGTGGCATCCGCTCTGCCATCACGGTGATCACCTCGAACGAAGGCGTCGAGTCGCTGGTGTTCGCAGATTCCCTGGCCTCTATTTTCGCTGTTGACCCGATCACTCTGGACGTACGCTGGCAACACAGTGCCCGTTTGTTTGACACTTCCGTCATTACCGGGTCGATCAGCTATCACAATAACCGTTTATTCGTGCCTGTTTCTTCTTATGAAGTGGCCGTATCCGGCAGCCCTCATTACGCCTGCTGCCACTCGCACGGTGGCCTGATCGCGCTGGATGCAAATTCAGGCGAGCGCCTATGGGAATGGCATGCAACAGAAGACGCCAGCCTGCGCGGCCAGACCCGCGCCGGTATCGATATTTTCGGCCCCTCCGGTGCCTCGGTATGGACAACGCCAGCGATTGATTCAAAGCGCGGACGCCTATATTTTGGCACCGGCGAGAACATGACCCATCCCGCTACCGACACTTCCGACGCTATCATTGCCCTGGACATGGCCAGCGGCCAACTGGCTTGGAAGTTTCAGGCCACTGAAGGTGACGTCTGGAATGCTGGCTGTTGGGGCGACGGTCCCAATTGCCCTGAAAATCCGGGCGGAGATTTCGACTTCGGCGCTTCAGTCATCATCGCAGAGGATGCGGGCGGCAGAGAGCTGTTGCTGGCCGGCCAGAAGTCAGGTGAAGTTTACGCACTCAATCCTGAGCCATCCTCTGCACAAGGCGAATTGCTGTGGCACCAGCGTGTCAGTGATGGCACGACCAACGGCGGCATTCACTGGGGCATGTCACTGAGCGGCAACACTCTGGTTGTGCCTGTGGCGGACCCAGAACGCGACAGGCAAGACTACACCCCAAGGCCTGGACTGTATGCCCTTGACCTTGCCTCAGGCGCAGTCATCTGGGAACAACCGGTGATGCGCGACTGCGAGATAAGGCCAGAAAACAGACTACTTAGCGGCCTGGAGAACACTCGCTCTACCCGCAAGATCAGTTTACAAGATCAATATTCCTGTTCTTTTTTCTACGGACTGTCAGCCGCCGCAATCACTACTGATACCCTGGCCTTCAGCGCGGGACTGAATGGTGTGTTAAGGGCCTACGATATTGATACTGGAAAAATACTGTGGCGCACGGAGTCGGCACAAGCTTTCGATAGCGCTAATGGAATTACCGGCCATGGTGGAGCCGTGGATGTCAGCGGACAGGTCATCGCTGGCGACTGGCTGTACCTGCAGTCGGGCTATTCCATGTTCGGCCAGCTGCCGGGAAATGTCTTACTCGCCTATCGTTTGCCACAGGAATAACCCCTTAGGCATTTGGGTGAGAGATGCCCTCCTGGCAGCCAATGCAGGTTTTTCCAAGCTGAATCATGCCTCGTTCAACAGCTGCGAACATTTTTGCAACGTTTGGATTCGTACCTATGGTCAAAAAAAATGTTCCCTAAAAGTCGCTGAGCCTCCGCAACTGAAGTTTCTGAAAATACAGATGTACGGCATAGCAAAACTATTAACACAGGATAGAAGCTTGATGGCTATCACAACAATAATAGACGAACTCACTGCTCCGGTTTATCCGCAGGAAGTGCGAGTAAAAAGGCCATAGTTTTTTTACGTTTCTTTCTCTAGCGGTTTTCGAAGAATCACCTCGGGGATCGTAGAATCGCCACCATCGCGCACCGAACGGCACTGGGGCGAAGTAATCTCAACCTTTTGGCCGTGAAATTCATCCAGAATATTGGCGTGTAGATTGGAGTAAATGCGCGGGAGTTCTTCCGGATGTTTAGTTCAGCCGTTAATTTCATAGCTGACATAGTTATCATCCAGCGACGTTTGCAGTACGAATGGGGTTGGGTTCTCAACAATATGTTCAGTTCTTTGGGCAGTGACAATCAACAGTTTATTGACAGTCTGTCAGGGCACGTCATAACCAATGGTCACGCCGGTGTGAACCGGCAAGCCACTCTGCCCTGAGTTTTTGCTGTAATTGATGATGATATTGGTTAGCACCATGGAATTAGGAATAGAGACAATGACATTCTTCAACGATTGAATACGTGTCACAAAAGTAGATCGCTCCACCACCCTGCCACGGGTATCGGCGCACTCGAGATAAAAATTCTTTAGATAGATTCGACGACTACTTATGTCCTCGACAATAAGGCCGATAAGACGAATGACATAACGGGCAACAATAATAAAAATAATTGTCTCCAGGTTAGGCAGGTAACCAATAAAGCCCTGCCACACATAAGAAACGGCATGACCAAATGCGACGATGATCTTGGCCGCCAGACGCAGGGTCCAATGGAAACTCATGAACACACCGGTAATAGCAAACATCAGCAATGCGCCACCGATTATGCTCCCACCAATGATCAACTGCATCATCGGCGATGCCGCGTCCGCACCACTGATTGGCGCCACCACTTTCTGTGGCGCCGCAAGTGCTAAGGCGACGTCAGCTGGGGCGGTATTATTAGGAGCACTATTTGCTTCGGGGATGGCGTCTACTCTTGCAGTTATAAATCTTATTGATGGCATCGAAAGGCATGTACTGCCCTTAATATAGCGAGGACTGAATCAATCCTCTACACTAGAGCCATGGAAAAATTCTCCTCGATTTACGAACGTGCCTGCGAGCGCCATGGCGGCGCGAAAGCAGTGGCGGGGCTGATGCCAAAGGCCCGCAGCGCCAGGGCGCTAGCCACCACCAACAACAATCGATGGCTCTCGGAAATGACCCACTGCATTTTCCAGGCGGGATTTGTCTGGCGCGTCGTCGATCGCAAGTGGGACGATTTTGAAGACGTATTTTTCGGCTTTCCG
This sequence comes from Candidatus Seongchinamella marina, assembly GCF_026262685.1. Taxonomy (NCBI): domain Bacteria; kingdom Pseudomonadati; phylum Pseudomonadota; class Gammaproteobacteria; order Cellvibrionales; family Halieaceae; genus Seongchinamella; species Candidatus Seongchinamella marina. The sequence goes on along the minus strand of NZ_SHNP01000001.1, from coordinate 12,628 downwards.
CCTGAAAAAATATTGATGCTAAGCCCCGATCAAATTGATCGTTTCGCCCAGAACCCGCGCATCATTCGCAATAGACAGAAAGTATTAAGTATTCAGGCCAACGCCCAGTACATTGTCGACATACAACAAGAACATGGTAGCTTCGGCAAATTTGTCAGTCGTTGGCCCGAAGATGACCTCATCGGCCTGTTCCAGCATATGAAAAAGCACGGTAGCCGTCTGGGTGGCATGAGCGGACAGCGCGTGCTGCGCAATATGGGTAAGGACACATTTGTGGTGACAGGGGATGTGGTGCGGTGCTTGCGGCGGGCCAATATCGATATCAATGAAAATCCCACCAGTCAGCGTGAAATGAGGTTAATACAAGGCGCATTTAATGATTGGCACTTGGAGTCGAGTGTCTCTTATGCGGCTATGAGCAGGATCTGCGCACTCTCCGTTGACTCGCCAGGACAATGATAGAATTTCGGAAGTACTCCATTTGAAGGCCCCGAATTATTATTCACCTATAGTTACCACGTTATTACTTATTGTGCTTCAGGCTTGTGCGTCTTCTGGGAAAAAAGACGCAACCGGTGCCAACGCGGCCAGTAATCTTGATCGCGGCAGATGCCCGAGTAGTATTGTCAGCGACCAGGGTAAGGACAGCAGCGGCCGCATTCGCTACCAAAGAACACTCAACTCCCAGCAGCTAAGTGACATCAAGGCCAGGGAAATTTCAAATTGCACCCGACTGGTGCGAGCGGGAAACACCGAAGCACTGGCAACGCTGGTGTCCTACTATGACGCGAATAACCAGAAGTCCAATCTGGTTGAACTGCTTGAGACCTACACCGACTCAGGCACAGACCCCAAAAAGCTCGCGGACGCAGGCACATATCTTTATCGGGCTTACGCTGGAGACACCTCAGGCGTGGTGCGTGATGTCGACAAAGCATTCAAGTACCTCGGTATTGCTGTAAACAATGGCAACCAGTCACTTGAACTTGCTTACGCCGAGTCATTGAGTGATCGAGGTCTGCACAACGATTCGTTACGTTATCTTCAGTCAATCGCCGGTAATAGCCGCAAGCAGCAGGAACGCTGCCAGGCCACGCTCAACCTAGGTCAACTGTATTTCGGCGGCAGCCCCGCCCACGAAAACTGGAACATTGGTTACTATTATTGGCAGGAAGGCTTGTTGCTCGCTAAAAACCCCAAATGGGGATCTTGCGCTGAGGACAACTTCACCAGTACCCACTATTCGCGAGAGACCGGGCGAAAAAAATTTGTAGACCGACGCATTGCGCTGATGAGTTCAGCTCAGCGGCAGGTGATTGATGAGGCCAGACAGGACTCTCACAAGGGTTACGATTTTATAGCGGCTTTAAACTTCCAGAGGCCGTCCGGTGTGCCTGTTGCCAATAAAGCATCACGCACGCAGGTCAATAACTATCTTCCGGGTTGGCCCGCCTGGTCCCCGACCACTGCACAGTTATGCAGTAACCTGAAGTATTCAGGCAGGGAGTTAGGCTGGAATGAGGTATTCGAGGCCAACGTCCAGGCTATATGGACCGTGGACTCCCGCAACGGCAACAGCAAATCCCGGGGTTCCGCTGTGGCAGTATCACCCAGTGAGCTCATTACAAACTGCCATCTGATAGAAAACCCCAAACAAATCACAATTCGGAGAATGGGGTGGAGTCTCCCCGCACGACTTAAAGCTTCCGACCGCGAGGGCGATCGCTGCATATTAGAAGTGGGCAACAACTTACCCACATACGTCCGCCGCGGTCGCAGTTACACTGCGGTCAAAATTGGCGAAGATGTGGCTGCTATAGGCAACCCCAAAGGCCTGGAGACCTCGCTCTCCAGGGGTATCGTCGGCCAGAAGCGCTCGCGCGGTGGGCTCAGGTTAATCCAGACGGACGCGGCAATTTCCTCCGGCTCTTCCGGGGGCGGTTTATTTGATCGTTCGGGTTACCTGGTGGGCATTACCACCTTCACGATCGCTGAAGGCCAGAGCCTGAATTTTGCCATCGCAATTGATGAGTTCTGTCGCTAACCGGCAGGCACAAAAAAAGGGCGCCCTGAGGCGCCCTTGATTAACCTTTCCTGACGTTACTCAATCGTGTCCATCACCAGCTCAACGCGGCGGTTGCGGGCACGATCCTCAGCAGTATCGTTACCAGCAATCGGATAGTCCTCACCGCGGCCAATGGCCACCAGCTGCTCTGCCGGAATACCGTGTTCATTGATCAGCATGTCGCGTACCGCATTCGCGCGACGTTCAGACAACCACTGGTTGTAGTTGTTTTCGCCACTGGAGTCAGTGTGTCCTTCTACAGTAGTGCGCACGCCAGAATTCTCGCGCAAAACCCCGGCGAATCTGGCAATCTCACTGTCATAGGCAGAAGAAATGACCGAAGAGTTGAAATCGAACTGAACATCCACTTCCAGAGAAACCATATCACCGTCTACCGCACGATAGCGGTCACTGCCGGCAGCAAGCCCGGCAAGTGCAGCCGCAGAAGCGGCAGCGACAGCTGGGTCAGCGCTGGCGTTCAAACGGGCAAACAAAGCATCGCGGTCAACTGCAGCGGATAATGGTGCGCCCTGTGGACACAGCGCCTGGGCGTTCTCATCGTCACCATCGCGGGTAAAATCCAGATCTAGCTCAGCAATCTTGTCTGCGTTAAGACCGTCCATTTCAAGCGCTGCTAACAGCAAGCCCATATTGGCTAGCGTGCGTGCCTGAGCCACACCCAAATCCGTTACTGCACTGGTATGAGCGCGCTGAGTATCGAAGTACTCATTCTGGGAGTCCAGCAGGTCGAGTAAGGTGCGTTGACCGATATCAAACTGGTCTCGGTAAGCCCTGCGAGTTTTGTCCTGGGAGATCAGGTTACGTTGCAGCACTTCGACCTGGCGCTCTAGCGCTTCCACATCATTGAACGCAATAGTGACTTCCTGACGAACATTTAAACACGCTTGCTTACGCTCTTCGATAGCTGCGTTGTAGAGGTTGTAGTACTCACGCTTGCGCGCACTGTCCGAACCACCACGCCACAAGTTGTACGACAGCACGACTTCCACTGCCTCCTCATCAAATCGCCCCTGAAGGCCATCAGTGTCATGCTCTACCTCGTTTCGATAACGCAAATCCAGGCGAGGCATCATCGGCGCGTTGGTCGCATTCAATGACTCTTGCGAAGACCGCAGGTTCTCAATGGCCGCGTTTATAACTGGGCTACGCTGATAAGCCATCTCCAGCGCAGTTTCCCGCAACTCAGGGATCTGGCCGACCGGTACCGAAGGCATCGCAAGATTGTCGCCGGGCAAATTGCCGACCACACGGTGAAAGCGCGCCATCACATCGTGCAGATTAGTGAGTTCGGTCACCAGGTTGGATTCCGCCAGGGACACACGAGCAGAGGCCTGCTCAAGGTCTACGCCCTGGCTAACACCGCCACCGGTGCGCTCCTCAATCTTCTCGTACACATTCTTGTGTACGATGTAATTGTCTTCGGCGAATTTCACCAGGTTCTGAAACTTAACTGTGTCCAAATACGCTCCAGCGGCCTCCAGGCCTACTTCTTCCGAAGCGCGTTTGAAGTCGTAATAACGGGACAACTTGGCGAAACCCAATGCAGCGACCTGATCTCTGGTGCCAAACCCGTCAAACAGCATCTGGGTGATGCTGAAGCGGGTGGCATCGCGGGAGTAATCTCCCAGGTCGATCAGTGGCGTCTCTCGCTCTTCTCGGCCCCATTCGGAATACAAATCCACGCTAGGGAGGTAACCGCCTCTGGCACCACGCTCAGCCTCTCGCGTCGCTTCGAAGTTATACCAGTCAGCGTTGACTCTCGGGCTAACCAAAACGCCCTGTGTTACCGCGGTTCTAAAATCTGTAACTGTATCTAGCCCCACTGGGACCTGTGTTTGGCCAAAAGCCAATGTTGCTGTCATCCCTACTACTGCCGTCAATGCTGACAGCTTTATATTTTTACTTTCCATTGTGCAAACTCCCTATAGCTTCTGGCTGAATTCACCGATGCAGATACACGGCGCCCCACACTTTCCATGTGTTTACTTTTCCGAGCTTGTCAGTATAGACGAAATTATGCAATATCGGTCACTGATTACAAAAAACTCTTATCCTAGTCACATTTTCAGACGGCCATATGCCCCAAGTGGTATAAGTCGGCCTGCCGTTAGTGTAAAAGTAGTCTAATATTACATTTCGTCCACCTGTAACTGAAGGTGAGAGTAGTTTTACCAACAAAATTGAAATGAGAATGATTTTGGGACACGGATTTTCCCAGGCAACCCATACCTTCCAGCGCACCTGCCTGGCTCTATTGGTATGCATTGTATTTACTACCCTGGTCTGGGGACAGCTGGACCTGGATCGCATGCGGTCGCTGGCCTCTCAGCGCTACGGACAAGATACCGTCAATTTAGTCGATGAGTGGAACGAGACGATCGAGGCAATGAAAAGCATGCCAGAGGCGCAAAAGCTCGACGCCGCCAATAAGTTCTTCAACCGAAAAATTCGCTGGGTACAAGACCCCGAAGCCTGGGGTCAAAAAGACTACTGGGCCACTCCGCTGGAAACCATGGGCAACGGCAGGGGTGACTGTGAAGACTTTGCCATCGCCAAATATTCAATGTTGGTGCTAGCGGGTGTAGACATCGACAAGCTCCGCATTACCTACGTAAAGGCTCAAATGGGCGGCCCCAATAGCAAGATTCACGCAGCTCACATGGTACTGGCCTACTACCCTACCCCTGCTGCTGTACCCCAAATTCTCGATAATCTGATCACAGATATTTACCTAGCCACCAAGCGTACCGATTTGACGCCAGTTTACGGTTTTAACAGCCGGGGCCTTTGGGTGGGCGGCGCAGCAACGCCAGCGACCACCAACCCCGGCGCCAAGCTCTCTCGCTGGAGAGATCTGCTGCAGCGCGCAGCGGCTGAAGGACTGGGATAAACCGAATGAGTAACGGAGCCTGACATGTCATTACACAAAAAACTCTGGATAGCGATCATTGTGCTGCTACTGCTGGTATTCAGCGGCAGCTTTCTGGTATCCACTGTTTCCGCCAAGTCCTATCTGGAACAGCAGATCTCAATGAAGAACGCCGATAACGCTGCAGCGTTGGCTTTGTCGTTAACCCAACAGGGCGCAGACGATATCTTGCTTGAGCTAACCCTTTCTGCCCAGTTTGATACCGGTTTCTACGAGTTGATAGAACTGCGCGACCCTGAAGGCAAGTTGAAGATACTGCGCCAGGATGAGCAACCTATCGACCAGGCACCCTCCTGGTTTGTAACCGCGTTCGAGATCAACGTTGATGCTGGCATTGCGACGGTGCAGTCCGGCTGGCAGCAAGTGGGCACGCTGACTCTGCGCAGCCATTCTAAATTTGCCTATGAGCGTTTGTGGCAGAGCGCGCAGATGCTGGCTCTCATTTTTCTGGTGGCAATGCTGATCTCAGGCTTCTTGGGCGGGCAAGTGCTAAAACGCATCCTTAAACCGCTGGATGATGTTGTTGAACAGGCCCAGGCTATTGGTAACCGCCGCTTCATTACCATCCCCGAGCCCAGCACACTGGAATTTAAGCAGGTCGTCAGCGCTATGAACGAGATGTCGGCGCGCATCAAACACGTTCTGGGGCAAGAGGCGAAGCGCTTGCAGAAGTGGCAGCGAGAAGCACACGTAGATAAGGTCACTGGATTGAACAACCGTGAGCCATTTATGAAATCTGTAGATGCCGCTCTCGAAAGTGATGACGTCAACGCCACCGGTAGCCTCACCCTGTTGCGCATCACCGGCCTGGCGCGCATGAACCAGTTGTTTGGTCGTGCGGCCATGGACGGCGTACTCAGTGAAGTAGGCAATGAGCTCAATCGAATCGTAATGTCACATAGCCGCTGGGCTGCGTGCAGGCTTAATGGCTCAGACTTTGCCATTTTAGCGCCACGTGCGATGGACCCTAATGAAGCTGCCCAACAAATGCAGGACGGGATACGCCAGGTACTAGAGGCACGCAGCATGGATGAAGGCATACTGCTTCCAGCGGCAACGACCATTTACGCGCACGGCGATACAATCGGCTCAATAATGACCCGGCTGGATGGCGCCCTTCTTGCCAACGAGCGCGAGGGCGAGTCCAGTATCAGCGTTGCTTTTGAAGGCGATATCCAGATGCAACCTGTGCGTCAACAGATGGAGGAATGGCGTGAAATTTTGGAGCAATCATTCCGTGATCAAAACTTCCTCCTCGATTACTTCCCCCTGGTTGGTCTGGAAAACGAATTAATTCATTACGAAGCAATGGTGCGGCTCAAGTGGCAAGGAGAAAAACTGTCTGCTGGTCAATTCCTGCCGTGGGTTAATCGCCTGGAGATATCTTCAGAATTAGACAAGCACGTGGTTGACCTGGCGCTGCGCTCTATAGAGACCACCGGTTATCCAACGGCTATTAACCTGTCAGTGGCCGCGGTAGTAGAGCCAGGCTTCGTCAGCTGGATAGGTGAGCGATTCACCGCCAAGAGCGCTGCCGCTAAAAACCTATGGATTGAAATTCCTGAGGCTATGGCTTTCCGGCACATTCAAAACTTTAAATCATTGTGCAAAAGGGTCAAGGCCAGTGGCTGCAAAATCGGTATTGAGCACGTGGGGCATCAGCTTTCTGACTTGGGCAACCTGAGTGATGTGGGCCTGGATTACCTGAAAATAGACGCCAGTTTCGTGCGGGATATCGAAAACAACTCCGCCAACCAGACGCTACTGAGAACACTGTGCACCGTTGGTCACTCTATTGGCGTGAAGGTTTACGCGGAAGGAGTGCGCACTGAGCAAGAGTGGCAAACCATGCTGGAGATTGGTGCAGATGGTGCGACTGGGCCAGGGATTTCATTAACAGAGTAATGGCTTCGGCGTCATTGAGGAGATTTTTTTGAACTCGCAGTGACGTCCTGCTCATTCCCAGACAGACGGCAATCCGGCTACGTGCAATTATAGAAGACCGTGACTTACTGCTTAATCTTCGCCAATCAAATCTAACTTACCTGCATGCTCACTTCGCAATCTTTGCCTGCGCATGATCTTATCCTGCGCTGACCCGGGAAGGTCAGTGAATAAAATGACACCTTTTGCAATCAGTAGTTCGACCACGTCCTCAAGTACGCGAACAAAGTCTTTATCAGTGGCGTCCAATGAGTTGGCCGCATCTTGCTCATTCAAAAACTGCGTCAGCTCGGGTGAACCTGAATCCAATCGCTCTTCAAAGCCGGCCGCGCGCACGGCACTAACGGCAACCACAACCCCTTTCTCATCTCGCATCACATACGGCATCAACCATCTCCCAGGCGCACAACTACCAAAAGCAGCCCAATCAACCGGCACAGACTGTCTGTTCGTCAAAACATTATAAGTACACATTGCCGCCGTGCCAGCTAATTTGCACGCAAAGCGCAGAAACTTAGCTCGATAAGTAGGCACAACCGGCGGGAGTACAGAGACAGGTGAGGGAAAAATTGTTACTCTGTGTGAAAAACAAAGCTAAAAACGTTGCCATGGAAACCAAAGATACATTAAACCGTCGTCCTGATAGGCGACAGCAGTTGCTGTCTGCTGCCTATTCGGTGATCGCCGAAAACGGCCTTGACGGTGCCACCTTAAAAAAGATTGCGGGGCGCGCCGGCCTGGGCGCAGCTGCAGTCAACTTTTACTTCAACACCAAGCAAGATTTGCTTCATCAGGTTATTTTTGATTTGAGTAAAGAGTTTGAAGAAACGGTTCTTCAAACCAGCCAGACCTATGCAAACAACCCCGTGGCGGGGCTCAGCGCAGCATTTGAAGTGCTTCTCGACACGGGCTCAGCCGACAGTAGAGAAAAGATTTGCACCTTGTGTTGTTACTATACGAATCAAAATAACACACCGGAAACCCAGTTGTTACTCGATAGATCCGAAAACCTAAACTACGCAATGATTGCAGAGTTTTGTAAAGGTATATTGGCTATGGATGATGCTGGCAAGCGTATGAATCACGAAGCTATCGCCACCGCCTTTTACTCCATGATCGATGGATTCTGGTCTGAGGCCTACTACCATAAAAGCTGGTCTGGACCTGATGCACACAGAGTGCTTTACCAGTCTTTTCTCGGCAGCGTTTTTCCCTGGGCGTATGACCTACCGCAACACATAGATGAGGACTCGGCAGTCGATACCGCTGCAATATGCCGTATTGCGACGAAGCAAGACATAGACAAAGTTACCGATCTCCTAATTAAAACATCAACTATCACTCAAGACCGAGACACAGCTCGATTGCTCGTGGAACATTCCGTCACCCAGGACGAGTGCGAGCTTTTTGTCTACGTCGACGATACAACCCAAGTACAAGGTTTTGTCCGCGTGCAATCACTTACATCATTGACTCTTGCGCAATCGTTAGCCGTTATTACCGACCTGCACTATCCGAAGAGCCTAGGCACAGTTGTGGCGATAAAACTACTTCAGACGGCACAAAATTACGCTAAAGAATCAGGCGCTGCGGCTATCCATAAAAACGTCAATCTCGCAGAATTCGAGTTGCGTGAACTACTTCATCATTTAGGAATGACGACTTCAAAAGATGAGTCTGTAATGGCCAAGCGGTTCTAACAAGCACAGACTTGATCAACGCAAGCCCCCGTGTGTGGCCCAAGTGTTATACCAAAAAAGACTATCGATGAAATACACGTCTTTTTTCCTTCCCCGAGCTGCGTCCTTTCTGAAATAGCCCACATTGAGTAAGCCAGCAGTCAAGGTGTAATCGAGCCCGATGGCGGGAATTGACCGTAATCTTACCAGGCACATTCATAAATCTTTGTGCCTAGACGGCAACACCATCTCACTCTTTTCAAAAAAAATCCCCGCCATCGCGAGACAGCAGGGATTGATCATACTCTGTTAAGAATCTAGTCGGTACTTAACTGCCCGCTATTCAACATGTTCTGGATGGCTGCGGCCAAATCATCGCTGCCCACCAAATCAACTCCCTCGACGGTAATGGTTTGATCAATTTGCACGCCATCAGTGGTGCCATCGGCGAAACCACCAGAGTTGCTCACTTCAATGACGGTGTCGCTGCCATCAAAAGAAACATTCAAGTAGGCAGACAGATCGTCGTTCGCGCCCTCGTCAGAGAGAAGGTCTCTCAAATCAAGTGACTCAGTTGCAAAGGATGTGTCTTCTGCAACCGTAGTGCTACCATCGCTCCAGGTTACTGCAGACTGTCCGTGAATAACCACATCCCCGTCAGCTGCTGTGCCTGAAGTACTCTCAGCTGAGTAGTCCAGAGCGATGCTATCCACGCCCAGGTCAACCAGAGAAGTTAACTCACCTTCGTCAGTAACGCCGTCAGAGTCGGCGTCCTGCCACACTGCGAACTCATCAAAACGCTCATCGTTCGCGTCGAGCACTCCATCCTGATTCGTATCAAATACTTCAGCAACTGCTTCCATATCAGTCTCTGCGGTATCACTCCACTCAGTGAAGACATACTCTTTCGCTTCATTAACAGTGCCGGACTGATCAGCATCGATCACCAGAAGGCCGTCGTCCGGGCCGACCCAGGCGGTGTTGACCGATTCACCAGATTCCTCATCGGTGAAGACCACGCCCGCATCTCGAGAAACATAGTCCACACCATCGTTGTTGAGGTCGATCGTGATTGGCGCCACAGGACTGATCGAGATATCCCCCTCCTCAGATCCACGCAAGGTGATTTCAAAGTCCTGGCTGGCGTTGTCACCATCTTGATCTACGAGATTCAAAGTAAAGTTAAAATCGAGATCATCAGGATCGTTCTCAGAAATCGCAAAAGCCAGCACATCGTTAAGCCTGAAACCGTCACCCTTATCGACTTCGGCGCTCGTTACACTCACAGATGCAATAGTCTTACCGGCATCCAATGCATAGTCATTGGTCGTAAATGTGCCGTCTTCGTTCACATTTACACCGTTTAGCGGAGTTGAGCCACCTTCATTGTAGCTAATCAGAATATCCAGAGTTGCTACGTTATTAGCTTGTTGACCCCCAGTGAACCCCACGACGTCAAATTGAAAACTCTCAACCTCTGCGTTTGAAAACGCAAAGCTAATCTCCTCACCCGGATCGACCTGTTGATCATCAATAGCCCAACCCTGGTTGCTGGGGTTCACGTCATCAGAACCAGTAACAAGGGTCTCCAAACCAGAGATCTCGTCAGTGATGATATAGCCGACAATTGGACCGCCTGCCACCACAGAGGCTGTAGAAAGCGCAACCTCTACTATCTCGGGCGGCCGATCGACCACGACTAACGAATCAGTACCATCAGCATTAAGCGTCAGAACAGCCACTATCTCGCCTCCGTCCAGGAGGTTAATAACCACAGTGTCTGCAGACGAGGACTCTATTTCAGCTGCACCTGAATTAGAGGTAATGCTCGCAAAACCGTCGGCACCAGCGGTCCAGTCAATAATATCTACAGGGTCATTGTTACTGTTGTCCGGAGCGCTTACTACAATTGCACTATCTGCCATAAACATTGGGTCATCATCGAAAACAATAATGGATCCAGTCTCGGGGCCTACCCACGTGCTACCACCGTTATCAGAGATTTCTACCGTGATATAAGTACGATCCAGAGTATCTTCAGCTAAGTTATCTATCTCGGCCTGCAAATCGTTATCGACTACCGTATCAAGCGTATACGTCCACTCGATAACTCCGGTATTACTGTCGTAACTATTTAGTACGAGATCCCCATATTCAACGCCCGCTGCATTAGAAAGTGGAATGGTAGACACCAAACCAGCCTCTAGGCCCTGCAGCTCAGCCAGAGTCACCACTTGACTGCCTAAGGATCCACCATTGGCTAAGGCTCCACCAATGCGAATTTGGACCATATCTTCAGGTCCATCTGAATCAGACAACGTGATCGTGCCTGAAGCAGTTAAAGGCGTATCAATACTGGCAGGTAGATCTGTACCGCCCGGGAGATATGACTCGTAGACTTCGTTCTCGACAATATCAATATCGATCGTCGGCTGATCATTATCACCATTGATCGTAATCGTCAGTGTCGCGTCATCTGTTTGTGCAGGATCGTCCGCATTGGTTGCGGTGTAATCCGCCGCAACAGCCAGGGTCTCTCCATTATTGAGCGCATTCGCTCGCGCCTGGCCTTCCGCGTTCAAAGTCAGTTTGTACGTACCATCTGCGGCAAAATCAATCGTACCCAGCTGTACATCGTCAGCAGTCGACAGCGCAGCAACACCCGTTGCAGCCACAACCGTGATCGGATTGTCGTTCGTATCAGGATCAGGTCCATCAACGCCCGGTGCAGTCGTCAGCACATTGATGTTGCCAAAAACAGGCCGGCCCGCTTCAACCGCGCTCTCGCTGAACGCATCGACATCATCACGGGCAACAAAGGCATCATCCACACCGTTAATCGTAATCGTCAGTGTCGCGTCATCTGTTTGTGCAGGATCGTCCGCATTGGTTGCGGTGTAATCCGCCGCAACAGCCAGGGTCTCTCCATTATTGAGCGCATTCGCTCGCGCCTGGCCTTCCGCGTTCAAAGTCAGTTTGTACGTACCATCTGCGGCAAAATCAATCGTACCCAGCTGTACATCGTCAGCAGTCGACAGCGCAGCAACACCCGTTGCAGCCACAACCGTGATCGGATTGTCGTTCGTATCAGGATCAGGTCCATCAACGCCCGGTGCAGTCGTCAGCACATTGATGTTGCCATCAACCGTCTGGCCCGCTTCAACCGCGCTCTCGCTGAACGCATCGACATCATCACGGGCAACAAAGGCATCATCCACACCGTTAATCGTAATCGTCAGTGTCGCGTCTTCAGTTTGTGCAGGATCGTCCGCATTGGTTGCGGTGTAATCCGCCGCAACTGCCAAAGTTTCGTCATTGTTCAACGCGTTCGCGCGCGACTGGCCTTCTGCGTTCAGCGTCAACTTGTATGTGCCATCAGCGGCAAAATCAATCGTACCCAATTGTACGTTATCCAACGTCGATAATGCGGGTACGCCTGCAGCGGGAACAACCTCAACCGGATTATCGTTTACATCTGGGTCATCGCTATCGTTATCCAGTACGTTGATATTACCCGCCACTTCAGCACCACCCTCAACCTGGGCCTCACTAAAGGCATCCTCGTCATCAGCAACCGTAAATGGAGAGTCCGAGCCATTGATGGTGATTGTTACAGTCGCTGTATCGCTGCCATCGTCATCAGAGATTGTATAGGTAAAGGTGTCTACACCACTGAAGTTCTCATCAGGTGTGTATTCAAAGGTACCGTCAGTGTTAACCGTCACTGATCCATTGGCAGGATCAGTGTTACTCGTAACAGTGAAGGCATCACCATCCGTTTGAACGTCATTGGGGAAGACCGTGCCAGACACAGACTCGTTCACATCGGTAGTGAATTCATCATTATTGGCGATCGGCGGTGTCTCGGGTGGAGGGTTATCGTTATCCTGAATTGTCACCACGCCCTGCGGATCGGCGATCGTGGCATTGCTCGCATTGCTCAAGTTAAGCAGCAGGTTCTCGGTGGACTCAACTAAAGCATCATCCAGT